>JBBEBU010000025.1:0-202697 GCA_040882145.1 Idiomarina sp. | reverse complement strand
ATCGCTTAATTGCTGATTGATTTTAGGAAAGGCTCCCAATTGGGAGCCTTTTTTTTGTCTGTTTGGCAAAAGGGAACGACACCCAACGTCGCAGTTGGCCGCATTCTAGTTGACTTTTAGCGCTCATCGGACAAGTATGTGAAGTCCCAATTTCAGACGAGAGGCACTGTGGCGATTCTTAGTAGAACCTTGGTGTTATTGATCTTAATTCTAGGGTCAGCAAAAGCTATTGCAGACGAACCCATTGATGTTTATGTGGCCGCCTACGAGTTCCCGCCGTTCTATTCGAAAGAAATGCCCACGCATTTAGTTGGTGAAATGATCACCTCGTTAAACTTTATGCAAAGCAACTATCGCTTTATCCTACGGGAAGTGCCCGTAACAGCCCGTTATCAAGCGTTAGCTACTGATGGCTGCTGTGATGTCATGTTTTTTGAAACACCCGAGTGGGGTTGGTCACAGGGCGCTACGCGGCATAGTATTGATTTAGGTGTTACTACCCCTATCACGCGTGGGAGTGAGCGTTTTGTGATGCGCAAGCGTGAAGGTATTAAGGATATTGACTTTTCCGACTATCGGAACAAGCGAATTGGCGGTATTGCTGGCTATCATTATGGGTTTACCGGCAAACGCACGACCACTGAGTTACTCGAAAGTGAGTACGGTATGTACCTGTCAAATTCTCACATGACGAATATCCGGATGTTGATGAATGATCGCCTAGATATGATCATGCTAACCGATGAATTTATTGCTTCGTTAAAAAACACCGAGTACTACAAAAAATTAGCCTTCGCTCCTGAACCAGACAATAGCTATATGCTGTCTATGCTGGTAAATAATGACAAAGCTATTGATGTACACATTATGAGTGACTTGTTAAAGCAACTGAATTCGGAGGGTGAACTGGATGCTTTGTTCCGCAGCTTTAATTTAATGTCGTTTCAAATTCAGGCACCGTTTCAGAATACTGATAGTTAGCACCCACTTCTTTGGTACCAACCAGCACTACTGAATTAATAAACACTTAAGCCCAATTCGGTAGCTACCTTGCGAATCATTTCCATACCCCGCACCGAGTTCCCGTAACTATTTAACGGCGGGCTCCAGGACGCAATCACACCATAGTCCGGAACTATCGCCACAATACCGCCACCAACACCACTTTTGGCTGGTAAACCAACAGTAAAGGCAAAGTGGCCGGATTGATCGTACATACCGCTGGTGCTCATCAGCGCATTAATACGCTGGGCTTCGCGATGGCTGGTAATACGTTTGCCACTAAACGGACATGTACCACGGTTGGCCAGAAAAGCCAGACTGCGGGCCAGGCCCTCCGTGGACATGGTTAACGAACATTGCCAAAAGTAATGATCTAATACTTCTGTCACGTCGGCTTCGATATTGCCAAAGCTCTTCATCAGATAGGCCAAGGCGGCATTGCGGCTGCCGTGCTCAAGTTCCGATTGGTGAACCCGGTTATCGGCCTGCACATAGTCATTACCACAAAGATTACGAACCATGCTGAGTACGGCCGATTTACTGGCGGAGTAATGACTCACCAGCACATCGCTGACCAGAATAGCACCGGCATTAATCATTGGATTGCGCGGAATACCTTTTTCCCATTCCAATTGCACAATAGAGTTAAACGGCTGACCGGATGGCTCCATTTGCACGCGCTGCCATAAATCATCGCCAACCCTCTCCATGGCCAACATCAAGCCAAATATTTTCGCAATAGATTGGATTGAGAACTGCGTTTGGGAGTCGCCCTGGGAGATAATTTGCCCGTCCAGGGTTGCCACTGTGAGCGCACACTGGTTTGGGTCTACCTCGGCCAGAGCTGGAATATAGTTGGCGACTACGCCTTCCTTTAACTTAAGCGCCTGCTCATGCGCGCGCTTTAACAGCGACTCGAGATTGTCCGGGGCATTGATTTGCTGGCCACCACTCATTATCTCCTGACTCAATTTCGCACTCCTGTTAACTCTGTGGTTGTTACTTAGCTTGCTTGGTAAGCATAGGCGTTAAGAATCGCGCTGTATGTGAACGCTCGCATTCACTGATTTTTTCCGGCTTGTCGCTAAATAAAATTTCACCACCACCAGCGCCACCTTCAGGGCCTAAATCAACAATCCAGTCGGCAGTTTTTATCACATCCAGATTGTGTTCAATAATGACTATGGTATTACCATGGTCGCGCAGGCGATGCAGTACAATCAATAGTTGTTGAATATCGTGGAAGTGCAAACCTGTGGTTGGCTCATCCAAAATATATAAAGTCTTGCCGGTATCACGCTTGGATAGCTCGCGTGACAACTTGACCCGTTGTGCTTCACCACCGGATAAGGTGGTGGCGGACTGACCCAGCCGTATGTACGACAACCCTACATCCATCAAAGTTTGCAGTTTGCGGGCAATGGCTGGTACTGGCTCAAAGAACTCGCGGGCATCTTCCACGGTCATGTCCAGTACTTCATTAATGTTCTTGTGCTTGTACTGAATTTCCAGGGTTTCGCGGTTATAGCGCTTACCTTTACAAACGTCACAAGGCACATATACGTCGGGAAGAAAGTGCATTTCTACTTTGATCATGCCGTCGCCCTGACAGGCTTCACAACGGCCACCGCGTACGTTAAAGCTGAACCGGCCCGGCTTATAACCACGTGAGCGGGCTTCTTCCACACCAGCAAACAACTCACGAATTGGCGTGAAAATACCAGTGTAAGTTGCCGGATTTGAGCGCGGGGTACGGCCAATCGGGCTTTGATCAATATCCACCACTTTATCCAGATACTGCATGCCGTCTACCGCCGTGTAAGGCGCTGGTTCGGTCACAGTGGCACCGTTGAGTTCGCGGTGCGCAATGCGGAACAAGGTGTCGTTAATCAAGGTTGATTTACCCGAGCCAGATACACCGGTCACACAGGTCATAACGCCAATCGGCAATTTCAGCGTCACGTCTTTTAAGTTGTTACCAGAAGCCCCGCTTAGGGTAAGCCAATGCTTTCCTGGTTTATGACGTGTTGCTGGCACATCAATTTGCTTACGGCCAGACAGATAATCCGCAGTTAGTGAATTCTCACTCGCCAGAATTTCTTCGTAAGTGCCTTGTGCCACAATTTCACCACCGTGCACACCAGCCCCCGGGCCAATATCAATCACATGGTCAGCGGCGCGAATGGCGTCCTCGTCATGCTCGACCACAATCACGGTGTTACCCAAATCACGCAGGTGATTCAGCGTTGTTAGCAGGCGCTCGTTATCACGTTGATGCAAGCCAATGGACGGCTCGTCCAGCACGTACATAACGCCAACCAGGCCAGCACCAATCTGACTGGCTAGCCGGATACGCTGGGCTTCGCCGCCGGAGAGGGTTTCGGCACTACGCGACAAGCTGAGGTAGTTCAGGCCAACATTCACCAAAAAGCCCAACCGGTCATTTATTTCTTTCAGAATTTTTTCCGCAATTTGCGCTCGCTGACCTTCCAATTGCAAGGTCTGGAAAAACTCTAAGGCGGCGCCAATCGACTGCTCCACAATTTCTGGCAAGGTGGTGTTTTGTACGTAAACATGGCGTGCTTCCTGGCGTAAGCGCGTACCGTGACAGCTTTCACAGGGCTGCGATGCCAGGTATTTGGACAGTTCATCACGTACGGCCGACGAATCGGTTTCGCGGTAGCGGCGTTGCATGTTCGGAATAATGCCTTCAAACGGGTGGTTGCGTACCACTCGATCGCCACGGTCGTTCATGTAGCTAAATTCAATTTCTTTGCGACCGCTGCCGTATAGAACCGCTTTTCGAATTTCTTCGGGCAGCGAGTTAAACGGCTGATTTAAATCAAACTTGTAGTGACGTGCCAATGACTGCAGCATTTGATAGTAATAAAAATTACGCTTGTCCCAACCACGAATAGCACCGCCGGTCAGGCTCAGCTCAGCGTTGGTAATCACCCGTTCCGGGTCAAAGAACTGCTCAATACCCAAACCATCACAGGCGCTACAGGCTCCAGCTGGATTGTTGAACGAGAACAAGCGGGGCTCCAGCTCTTGCATGCTGTAACCGCAATGCGGACAAGCGAAGTTGGCAGAAAAAATCATCGCCTCGAGCTTGGAGGTTTTTTCCATTGGTGCTACCACTACGGTACCGCCAGTTAGCTCCAGCGCGGTCTCAAAGGACTCGGCCAAGCGCAGTTCCAAACCTTCACGCACTTTAATGCGGTCAACTACCACTTCAATGGTGTGCTTTTTTTGCAGCTCTAGCGTGGGTGGATCGCTGAGGTCACAAATCTCACCGTCAATGCGCGCCCGAATAAAGCCCTGTGCCGCCAGATTTTCCAGAACTTTGGTGTGTTCACCTTTGCGGTCCTGAATAATGGGCGCCAGTAACATCAGCTTTTCGCCTTCTGGCAGCGCCACAACCTGATCAACCATTTGCGATACGGTTTGCGCGGCCAGAGTGACATCGTGGGTAGGGCAACGTGGTTCGCCAACGCGGGCAAACATAAGCCGCAAATAGTCATAAATTTCGGTAATAGTTCCCACCGTAGAGCGCGGGTTATGCGAGGTTGATTTTTGCTCAATCGAAATCGCCGGCGATAACCCTTCAATGCTATCCACATCGGGTTTTTCCATCAGCGATAAAAACTGCCGTGCGTAAGCCGACAGCGACTCAACGTAGCGGCGCTGACCCTCCGCATATAAGGTATCAAACGCCAGTGATGATTTGCCGGAGCCGGAAAGACCGGTTATTACGATAAGTTTGTCACGCGGAATAGTCAGGTGGAGATTTTTCAGATTGTGGGTGCGAGCCCCACGTACTTCAATCTTATCCATAGTCAAACTCGATGCTCCGTTGGTTTAAAAATGTTAGTCATGAAACGTCACTGGTTAAGCCTAAGTCAGAAAACGTAATCAGTCATTATCGCACAAGCACCCACTTCTGGTACAATCGCGATTCTATTTTTATAGCAGTACGAGAATTCCAGCTGAAATGACCACCCAAACACCATCACATGCAATGACCGCAACCGAACGCAAAGCGGCCGCAGCGTTAGCGAGCGTGTTTGGCCTGCGCATGCTCGGACTCTTCTTAATTCTGCCGGTAATGGCTATTTACGCGCCGTTATATCCTGACTATCAGCCGTGGCTGGTAGGTTTGGCCATTGGCGCTTACGGTTTAACCCAGGCCTTTTTGCAAATTCCGCTTGGTATGTTGTCTGACCGTATTGGGCGCCGGCCGGTTATTATTGGCGGCTTGCTGTTATTTGCATTCGGTAGTGTGGTGGCGGCCATGGCCGATACCTTAACCGGCGTTATTATTGGTCGCGCCTTGCAGGGCACTGGTGCTATTGCTGCCGCAATTCTGGCATTGGCGGCCGACGTTTCCCGTGACGAGCAACGCGCTAAAGTGATGGCCACTATTGGCATGTGTATAGGCCTGGCTTTTGCGCTTGCGTTGGTGCTGGGTCCGGCCCTTGGCGGTGTTATTGGTTTACGTGGTTTATTCTGGGTGACCGCGGTAAGTGCCGTACTGGGCATTGTGGTGCTGTTATTGTTTTTACCAAAGGTGGTTACCCGCAGCTCCAGTAGAGACATAGTGCCGGTTCGTGCCGAACTGAGAGGCTTGGTTACGCAACCGCAGTTACTGCGCCTGAACCTGGGTGTATTTGTGTTGCATGCCTGTTTAACCGCTTGGTTTGTTGCCATACCTACGCTGCTGTCAGCCAGCGGCTTAACCGTAGCCGAACATGCGTGGATTTATTTACCGACGTTGGTGGCATCCATTGCCATTATGGTGCCGTTACTTATTATTGCGGCGCGAAAAAATGTGCAAGTACCATTTTTCCGGCTAGCTATAGGTTTGCTGATGGTGGCGGTAGCTATGGTCGTGTTTTCGCATACGACATGGCTGTGGTTGGCAGTGGCGTTAGTGATTTTCTTTGCCGGATTTAATTATCTAGAAGCCAGCTTGCCAGCGTTGCTAACCCGTATGGCACCGGCTGGCAGTAAGGGCAGCGCTAGTGGCATTTACGCAACTTTTCAGTTCTCTGGTGCCTTTGCCGGTGGCGTGCTCGGTGGTTTGGTTGGGCAATATTACGGCAACCCGGGGATTGGGATTTTCTGTCTGCTACTGCTAGTATGTTGGGGTTGTGTCACCCTGGGCATGCGGGTACATTCTCAACATAAGAATTTAGCGTTCAACACCACCGGTTTGGATGCCAGCAAAGCTGAACTTCTCGTCTCGCGCATTACGGCGCTGGCAGGCATTGAAGAAGCCCGGGTAGTGGTGGCGGAAAGCATGGCCTATGTAAAAGTTGATCAGCGCGAATACGATGCGCAGGCGCTTAACGCGCTGTTGCAAGAATTTCAAAGTTAACAATTAAAATAAGCAGTATTTAACAAGGAGACAGGCATGGCCAGTCGCGGCATTAATAAAGTAATTTTGATTGGCAATTTGGGTGCCGATCCAGAAATTCGTTATACCCAGAACAGCACCGCGATTGCGAACCTGTCAATTGCGACCAGCGAAACCTGGAAAGACAAACAAACCGGCGAACAACGTGAGCAAACTGAATGGCACCGTTGTGTGGCTTATCGTCGTTTGGCTGAAATCGCAGGTGAATACCTGAAAAAAGGCTCGAAGATTTATGTGGAAGGCCGTTTGCAAACGCGTAAGTGGCAGGGGCAGGATGGCGTTGAGCGCTACACCACTGAAATCGTGATTAACGAACTGCAAATGCTGGACGGTCGTCCGGGTGGACAGCAGGGTAACTACGGTAACCAGCCTTCTAATCAAGGCCAGGGTGCACCAGCGCAGTCACGTCCGCAACAAGCGCCGGCTCAGCAAAGTGGTGGTTACCAACAACAACCGCAACAGCCTCAGCAGCGTCCGGCACAACAGCCAGAACCAGAGCCGTTTTCACCAGACAACGACTTTGACGACGATATCCCGTTTTAACGAACACGTTTTTTGATTTTTGTTAACCAAGATAACGAGAAGCCCCACTTGGTATGAATTGCACAGCCTAGCGGAGAGCTAATGATTCCTTTATCTATTTTAGATTTAGCCCCGGTTGCCGCGGGCAGCAGCGTGGGCGACACTTTTGCTGCCAGCAAAGCCTTGGCGCAACAGGCGGAGTCACTCGGTTATCACCGTTACTGGCTGGCTGAACATCACAATATGCCGGGCATTGCCAGCGCAGCTACGTCGTTATTAATTAGCCATTTAGCGGCCGCCACATCGCGTATCCGGTTAGGTGCCGGTGGCATTATGCTGCCGAACCATTCACCGCTGGTGATAGCCGAGCAGTTTGGCACTCTGGCTACGTTATACCCTGACCGCATTGACTTAGGCTTAGGTCGGGCACCGGGCAGTGATCAGGCGACAGCACGGGCATTGCGCCGGCATAAAGTGGAAACTGACGCGCAGTTCCCGGCCGATATCGCCGAGTTACAGCAGTATTTTGCAGCGGCCAGGCCAAATCAGTTAGTGCAGGCCGTGCCGGGACAAGGGCTGAATGTTCCGTTATGGATACTGGGTTCAAGCCTGTATGGCGCGCAATTGGCTGCTCAGCTTGGCTTACCCTATGCGTTTGCCTCACACTTTGCCCCCGGCATGATGCAGCAGGCAGCCGATTTGTACCGGCGCGAATTTAAACCCTCGACACAGCTGGATAAGCCTTATCTGATGCTAGCGCTGAATGTGTTTGGCGCAGACACGGCAACGGAAGCCAAACGGCTGTTTAGTTCGCTGCAACAGCAGTTTGTTAACCTGACACGGGGTACACCGGGTTTGCTGCCGGCACCGGTGGATGACATCGACAGTATTTGGCAAGCGCATGAAAAAGCCTATGTACAAAGCGCACTGGCTTGCTCTGTGGTCGGCGATGCCGCTTCGGTACAGCAAGGTATAAAAGATTTTATCAGCAAACATAATCCGGACGAGCTGATGCTGACCAGCATGATGCATGACCCCGCCGCCCGGCAACACAGCTATCGGCTAGCGGCCGAGCTTATCTAAACGCACTGGCCTAGACTATTCCTGATCCTTCAGGGTTATTTGGTTTTGAATCGGCTCACAAGTTGACCGAGTTCAATACTGTTTTGGCTGAGATCCCGGCTCACTTCAGAAACCTGTGTATTTGCGTCTTGGTTGGCGTGTGAAAGGTCTGAGATACCTGTGATATTTTCATTCAGATCTTTGGTGACGCGACTTTGTTCATCGGTTGCGGAAGCAATCTGTATGTTCATGCTGGAAATATTGGCTACCGCTTCTTGAATTTGGCTGATTGCCCGTTCAGCTTTCAATGCTTCTTCGTTGGTTGCTTCAGAACGATGCTCTACATCACTAATAATCTGACTGACCTCTTTAATGCCACCCTGGATACTCTGGATAATAGCGGATATTTCATCGGTGGAGTGCTGAGTTCGGGTCGCTAAAGTTCTGACTTCGTCGGCAACAACCGCAAAGCCGCGTCCGGCATCACCGGCTCTGGCCGCTTCAATAGCAGCATTTAACGCCAATAAATTGGTTTGTTCGGCAATGGCAACGATAACGCTCAGGATATTACCAATTTTGTCTGAACCATCTTGTAGCAAACGGGCTTTTTCTCCGGCTTTGCCAAGTTCAGAAGTGAGTGCTTCAATGTTGTTAACGGATTCGCGCACAATAAGTGCTGAGCGTCCGGCTTCTTCATCTGCTGTATTGGCTGATTCGGCTGCTTGTCGGGCATGATCGGCAACTTCTGCAGCGGATGAAGACAATTCAGTAATAGCTGTCGCAATGGAGCTTGTTTGCGCACTCAGGTCATCACTCTGACGGCTACTGGTAGCAGATAAGTCTGTTAGCTGATTGGCAGCTTCACTCTCGCGCTGAGCGCTGTCCTGAACATTTTGCACCAATTGCTGAATTTTGTGCACAAAGGTATTGAATGAGGTCGCTAATTTGGCAAGTTCATCCGAACCTGCGTCATCCAGCCGCCGGGTTAAATCACCTTCACCTTCAGCGATATCAAACATGGCATTATTAATCGTTTTTAGTGGGCGGGTAATACTGCGTATGATTAAAACAAACACCAACAGCAGAGGGACTGCCAGAACTGCAGCTAAACCTGCTAATTTAAAAAATTCCTGCCATAGCATACTGGTAATATTGTCGGTGTACTGGCCTGTCCCCATAATAAGATTCCAGGGTTCAAACACGCGTATGCGGCTAATTTTTGGCACCAGGTCGTTGGCGTTACTGCCTTTTTGCCATATGTACTCAACGGTAGCACGCTCCGCCGTGCGTGCTTTTTGCACCATTTGCTCAAACAGCCGTGTGCCTTGTGGGTCTTCGTAGTTAGTAACATCCTGGCCGACTAATTGCTTCGAGAACGGATGCTGCACCAAAACACCGTCGCGGTTCAGCGTAAAAACATACTCTGCGCCTTCATATCGAATAGCATCGAGACGAGCATAAGCTTCCGCTCTGGCTTCAGGTTCGCTCAGGTTACCGTCCTGATATTCCTGATGGTAATGACTGACTATGGTATGAGCTGTATCAAGTACGGCGTTGAGTTTGCGCTTTTCTTCTGCAACCAAAAGGTTGTTCAGAATAAACATCATAAACGCCACCATCAGAGCGGTTCCTAATGCGGCAATGCCCAGTAATGAAACCAGTCTCTGGGTGATACTTAACCGTTGTATGATCTTCATTGATGATCCTTAGTCAGCCGAAAACACACTTATCTAAGAGGCTATCGGCAGCTTACAAATTATTTACAGTTATAAAGTAGAGCATAGATCGATCCTTTGTCTAAGAATTCGCCCGTCGTTGTGCTACTCGGGGAACGGGTTTAGAAAGCCGGGCATAGCCGGCTTTGTGCATGTGGGTGTGACTCTGTGTTAGGGTGAACTATCCTTATAGCTTAGGCGTAAGCTAGAACAGATTCCGCATCAACCACAAGGAGAAGGCCAGGTGAAAGCATCAGATCTAATGGTGAAAACGCTGGAAAATGAAGGCGTTGAATACGTATTCGGCATTCCCGGTGAAGAAAATTTAGATTTACTCGAATCATTGGCACACTCCAACATCAAACTGATTGTGACTCGTCACGAGCAGGGTGCGGGCTTTATGGCCGCAACTTATGGGCGACTCACCGGTAAACCTGGTGTGTGCATGGCTACCTTGGGTCCGGGGGCTACCAACTTAGTCACTCCGGTGGCCTATGCGCAGCTTGGCGCTATGCCCATGGTGGTGATTACCGGGCAAAAACCAATTCGTGACCGGGCGCAGGGTAAGTTCCAGATTATTGATGTGATTGACATGATGAGCCCAATAACTAAGTACACCGCACAGGTGATTAGTGGGTCCAGTATTCCCGCGCACGTGCGTGAAGCCTTTCGCGCCGCTGAAGAAGAGCGTCCGGGTGCAACTCACCTGGAACTTTCCGACGATGTAGCTGCCGAGAGTGTGTCGGTGGGGCCGATTGAACCTAGTCACTTCCGCCGTCCGGTGGTAGAAGACAAGTCGGTTCGCCACGTGCTGGACTTACTGCGTGAAGCCAAGCACCCGTTGTTGCTGATTGGTGCTGGCGCGAACCGTAAAATCACTGCAAAAATGTTGCGTGCTTTTGTCGACAAGGTCGGCATTCCGTTTGTGACCACGCAAATGGGTAAAGGCGTGATTAATGAAGATCATCCGCTGTGGATTGGCAACGCCGCGTTGTCCGACGGTGACTATCCGCATCGAGCGCTGGAACACGCGGATTTAATTTTAAATGTGGGTCACGATGTGGTTGAAAAACCACCTTTTATGATGCGCGCTGACAATGGCGACAAAAAAGTGGTGCACATTAACTTTCAGGCCGCGCAAGTTGAACCTGTTTATTTCCCTCATGCCAGTATGATTGGTGATATCGGCAACAGTATTTGGCGGTTAAAAGAGGGTATTGAGAAGCAACCACACTGGGACTTCAGCTTTATGCTAAAAGTGCGGGAAAGCTTACGTGATCACACCAATGAGGGCGCCCACGATAACACCTTCCCGGTGCTGCCCCAGCGGCTAGTTGAAGATGTGCGCTCGGTGATGCCCGACGACGGCGTGATTGCCCTGGACAACGGCATTTACAAAATTTGGTTCGCCCGCAACTACGCGGCGCGCCAGCCGAACACTGTGCTGCTGGATAATGCCCTGGCTTCTATGGGCGCTGGCTTACCTTCCGCGATGGCGGCGAAGCTGGTGCATTCCGATCGCAAGGTCATGGCTATTTGCGGTGACGGCGGCTTCATGATGAACTCGCAGGAGTTGGAAACAGCCGTGCGGCTGGGTTTGGATTTAGTCGTGGTAATTTTGAATGATAGCGGCTACGGCATGATCAAGTGGAAGCAGCAGGACATGAAGTTTCAGGACTTTGGGTTAGATTTTGCCAATCCTGACTTTGTGAAATATGCCGAAGCCTATGGTGCCAAAGGTTATCGCGTTGAAAGCACGGCAGCGCTGGCGCCATTGCTGCGTGATTGCTTAGCGCAAAAAGGCGTTCATGTTATTGATGTACCAGTGGATTACTCGAAGAACCATCAACTATTAAATGTTGATATACCCAAGCGCAGTGCTGCTTTGTAACACAGGCGTACTGATCAGATAGGGCTTTCTATGAAAAGGGCAATATCTTACTATATTGCCCTTCTTATTTTTCCCAACGAGTTAGCTGTCATGTTGCGTTCCAATCAAGCCCCCAAAGCAGTGGTTATGGTGCGGCCCAGTCGATTTCGTTCAAATCCTGAAACTGCCGCCGACAATAGCTTTCAAACCATGCATAGCCAATCGCGTGGACGTGAAATTGCCGATGCGGCTTACCAGGAGGTGACCGACTTGGTGAAAACGCTGCGCAATAATGGTGTTGTGGTGCATTTATTTGAGGACGACGGCAGTCGTGACATGCCGGATTCAGTGTTTCCGAATAATTGGTTTTCGACCCATATAGGTGGCCATATTGCCATTTACCCGATGTACACCGAAAGTCGTCGTCGCGAGCGCCGCTGGGATATCATCGAGCAACTTAAAGCCAACTACCGGGTACAGGACGTTATTGACTATTCAGGCTTAGAACCGGATCGTATGTTTTTAGAAGGCACTGGCGCTATGGTGCTGGATCACGATGAACGGGTGGCTTATACCGCCCGCTCAAATCGGGCTGATCCGGTTATTTTAGAACGTTTTTGTACGCACTTTAATTACGAGCCTATGGTGTTTGATGCAGCTGATGATCGCGGTAACCAGGTGTATCACACTAATGTGCTGATGTGCATTGCCAGCGAGTTTGCCTTAGTTGGCACCCACATGATTACCGATGTTGATCGTCGCCAACAGGTTCTAAGCCGGTTGCGGGAATCGGGCCGTGAAGTTATTGAGCTAACCAATCAGCAGATTGGCAAATTCGCTGGCAACGCAATTGAGTTAAGCTCTTCCCAGGGCCGAATTCTGGCGATGTCGGCCACTGGCGCAGCAACACTAGCCAAGCAGCAGCGGGCGCAAATAGAACGTAGCGCCACCCTGTTGCCGTTGCAGGTGAGTACCATTGAAATGGCTGGTGGCTCGGTGCGTTGCATGATGGCTGGCGTTCACCTGAGTAAACGCTAGCATCGGTGAAGCCAGTTTAGTCGCTCAGGTTGTACGCCATCGCCACTCGGTCAAAGTAATTTAAGGTGCGTTTGGCGTACTCGCGTTTTTCCACATAGTTTCCTGGGAAGAAGTTCTTTTTAAAGCCGTAGGCAACCATGTCTTTCAGGCGCTTAAGCGGAACGTCAAAATTGTTCAGTGCCAGCTCATATTCTTTGCTGACCGTGGTATTGGACACTAATCGGTTGTCGGTGCAAATAACCGTGGCCAGGCGATGATCCAGCATATGGCCAAAGTTATGGTTTTTAATAGAGCCAATACTTGGGTTAGTTTGCATATTACTGGTCAAACATACCTCTACCGCAATGCGACGATCGGCAATAAATGAGGCCAAACGCTCGGTGTAGCCCTGTTTGTCCAGAATGCTCTGGTCTTCAATCATATCCGGTGAAAACAGCGAATAGCCATGGCCTAAGCGGTCGGCGTAACATTGGGTCAGTGCTTCAAAAATGCTTTCAGCGCCATAAGCTTCACCAGCATGCACGGTTTTTAGTAGAAAGTTCTGGTGAGCGTATTCATACACCTCTTTGAACTCATGCGCCGGGTAACCCATTTCCTGCCCGGCAATATCCAGCCCCACAATCGGCATGCCTTCTTCATCACGCAGGCGCACACTGGCTCGCACCAGTTCCATGGCGGCGGTTTTAATGACTTGTTTGGATTCAGACTCACGCATCAGTTGAAACAGTTGCGTGTAGTAGGGAGAAAAGCCTTTTTTACCGAACATGCGCATTGCGCAGTTAATTAAGCCGTATTCAAACTCGGGTTTGTCACCATTTTTCACGGCATTGCTGGCGTTGTACTCGTCTTTGGCGCGCTTCAAGCCATTGTTGGCGGCGTGCATGACCCGGTCAAAGTCGACACCCGCGCCCGGATCCATGAGTAATTGCGGGGCAAACCGCACTTCAATGTAGTTCACGCCCTCTTCCTGGTTATCAATACCGAGCTCGTAGGCGGCTTGTTCCAGGTTCTCTAAATCGCGCAGTACTGCGCAGGTATATTGAAAGCCATTCAGGTATTCGCCAAGGTTCTGGTAATTATCTTTAAACACCAGTTCGCGCAGGCCTTCAACACTATAGGAAGGTAACTCTATGTTGCTGCGCTTAGCCATCTCAATGAGACCACTGGGGCGCAAACTGCCATCTAAGTGCAGGTGTAAATCAGCTTTGGGCATGGCGCGAATAAATTCGGGTGAGTAGCTGGTGGTCATGGTGGCTCCTGTGACTGCGCGGGTTATGGTGGGTTTGCCAACAGTTTAGCCGAAATGTGTTTTGCATTCACCCGCTAAAGTCGCTATAAACAGGCTTTCGCTGCGCAAACGAAGTAATCAACATGGCCTCATTATATTTCACTTATTCCGCAATGAATGCGGGTAAAAGCACTGCATTATTGCAAGTTGCGCACAATTACGAAGAACGTGGTCAGCACGTGTTACTGTTAACCCCTGCGGTGGATGACCGGGCTGGGCAAGGCACTATTGCCTCGCGTTTAGGCATGCAGCGTGCGGCCTTAGCCTATACCCGCAATACCGACTTAAAAGCCTTAATTGAAGCGCGTCAGCAAAAAAATACCATTGATTGCGTGTTGATGGACGAAGCTCAGTTTTTAACTGAGGCACAGGTGTGGCAACTTACCGATGTGGTGGATACTTTGGGCATTCCGGTGATGTGCTACGGGATTCGTACGGACGCATTCGGTCAGGCGTTTCCAGGCAGTGCGGTGTTACTTGCGGTGGCCGACAAGTTAGCCGAAATGAAAACCATCTGCTTTTGTGGCCGTAAAGCAACCATGTCGTTACGCGTAGATGAGCAGGGTAATGCGGTAAAAATTGGTGCTCAAGTTGCTATTGGCGGTAACGAAAAATATGTTTCCTGTTGTCGCAAGCACTGGCGCGAAAAATTACTGAGTTAAAGTTTCTGTAACTTACTCACATATCTACTGTCGTGAATCGCTTTTTCATTGGTTCGAGTATAACCTACTTATAAGTATTTGTTTTCACGCAGCGGAGAGACGCTCATGCGCGACCCGAACATTCCAGACAACGAACAGGAACGGCTTCGAGCTTTGTACCAGTTAGATGTTCTGGATACCGAACCGGAGCTGTCTTTCGAGCGCATTACTGCGCTTGCAAAAAGCTTGTTTAACGTTCCTTCCGTACTCATTTCACTCATAGACAGCGAACGTCAGTGGTTTAAATCCAAGGTAGGTTTTGACCCGACCGAGACCGAGCGCAAGGTTTCCTTTTGTGCGTATGCGGTTGGCGATGGCAAAACGCTAGTCGTGAAAGATGCCTGCGCCAGTGAGCGCTTTAAAAGTCATCCTGCAGTTGAAAATCACGGCGTGCGCTTCTACGCTGGCGCACTCATTACTATTGCCCCCGATCTGCACTTGGGCACCCTCTGTTTGTTTGATTCCAAACCCCATGACTTTTCAGAGCAACAGCAACAATGGTTGGAAGCTTTGGCTGAAATTGTGTCCGACGAACTGCAACTGCGCTACGAATTACAAAATCGCGTAGCGGAGCAGCAACTCTTTGCTGAAGGGCCGGTAGCGGTGGTGATTTGGGACGCGCAAGCCGATTGGCGGGTGTTGTATGCGGCGAAAAATATTGACGATGTTCTTGGTTATTCAGTGGAGCATGTTCGGCGCCCGGAGTTTAATTACTTAAATTGTGTTTATCATGATGACAGAGCTCTGGTGCGCGAGTCTTTGCGACAGCTGTCTTCGGGGGAACGGAATCATTGGGAAATCGACTATCGAATTCTAACCCAAGCTGGTGAATTGCGGTGGGTTCGGCAGGTGTGCCGGGCTGATCACAATAGTAAAGGCGAGGTTATTCGCATACGTGGTTATCTGCTTGAGCAAACACAGCGTAAACAGTTGGAAATGCTGGTGCAGGATTCGAATGAACGCTTTGCACTGGCATTGGATGCTGGTGAACTCTCTACCTGGGACTGGGATTTAAATAGCGGCCAAATTCAATACAGTGACCGTTGGCATCAGTTGCTGGGCCTAGACCAAGATGAATCTTCTCCTTATATTAGAGACTGGCGCGAGCGCGTGCATCCGGCTGACAAAAGTATTTTGGAAAAAGCGATGGCGGAGCACTTCAGCGGCGACACCAGCAAAATTGATGTGCGCTTTCGACTGCGCCATGAAGCCGGTCATTGGGTGTGGATGCATAGCGTGGGTAAGTTGGTCGAGCGCGACGCTACCGGCAAACCAAAGCGGTTAGTGGGTACTCACCGTGATATTAGCGAGCAAGTAGAAAACGAAATAGAACGTAACCGACAACAACGCATCTTGGATTTGTTAAGTGCTATCCAAAACGAGTTTTTGTTAGCAAAAGACTTTGCCAAAGCCGGAACCCATTTATTAGACGTGTTGTTGGGCGTTAGTGGCAGTGAAATTGGGTTGGTTGGTGAATTCCCGGATAACTCGCGGCAACGGGATATATTGCTGGTACACGGGTTACGCTTATCATCGCAGAGTAATGCAGCCACCGAGGGCTATCAGAATTTGGTGCAGCAAGGGCTGGAAGTCACTATTGGCTGTGAAATACTGCAACAGGTTGCTGTGCGCGGCGAAACTCTGATCGAGAATGAGCATTTGGCGACGACGGAAAACTCCTTGTCACCGCTTAACCTACCTGACTTTGAAACCCTGATGGCGATGCCCATTGTATTTAACCGCGAAGTGGTGGGGCTGACCTTACTGGCTAACAGTGAAGAAGGTTACCGGCGTGAACAATTGGCAATGCTCAAGCCAGTAATGGATGCGCTGGGTACTATGATTTATACCCGCCGGGTTGAAGAGCAACGAGCTGAAGCCCAAGAAGAATTGAAACGAATGGCCACGACTGATGAGCTCACCGGTGTTGCCAATCGCCGGACTTTTTTACATCAGTGCCGCTCCCATATTGACCAGTTTGAGCGATACCAGCAGTCGGTAACGCTAATTCTGATTGATTTAGATCACTTTAAACGAGTGAACGACAACTACGGTCATGGTGCTGGCGATGCGGTGCTGCAAGCTTTCACTGAGCGCACCCAGGCGCAATTGCGGGAAGTTGATTTGCTCGGGCGTTTAGGTGGTGAGGAATTTGCGGTATTGCTGCCACATACCAATGAAGTGGAAGCGCAAGTGGTGGCGGAACGTATTCGTAAAGCTTTAGCCGACACCCCGATAACTGTTGGAAAGGATTCGATTCCCGTTACTATGAGCGCGGGCCTGGCCGAATACAGCGCGGCTGACAGTAGCCCGGATAAATGGCTGGCAAGAGCTGATGAAGCTTTATATCGAGCCAAAGCAGACGGCCGAAATAGCATAGTCTTGGCGCCACAAAAGCGCTAAAAACCGTTGTATTTTTTTGCTATACTCCAGCCAATTAATCACCCACTAATGCTGGCTGACTAGCTACTGCAAGTTTACAAAAGGACCCCCATGGCGGCTGACGTACTTGAAATACCTGTTCCCGACGATTGGCATGTTCACTTTCGTGATGATGAATTACTAACTACAACGGTTCCTGCCACAGCGGAAATATTTGGTCGAGCCGTGGTGATGCCAAATTTAGTACCGCCGGTAACCTCAGTAGCCGCAGCTCTGGCGTATCGAGACCGTATTTTGCAGGCGCTGCCGGAAGAAAACGCTTTTGACCCTTTAATGACCTTATATCTCACTCAGAACACAAGCGTAAGTGATGTGCAGCAGGCAGCCCGTAATTCGCACATTATCGGCTTTAAACTGTATCCATCAGGGGCTACCACCAACTCTGCCGCTGGCGTTACCTCTATTGCTGATCTCGATGCAGTGTTTGCTGCGATGGAAGAGCATCACGTACCTTTGTTGGTGCATGGTGAGGTGACCGATCCTGAGGTTGATATTTTTGACCGGGAAAAATTATTTATTGAGCGCAATCTGGCGCCGCTGGTAGTCAAGTACCCCAACTTAAAACTGGTGTTAGAACACATTACCACGGCCGACGCGGTTGAGTTCGTGAAGTCTGCAGGTAAGCACGTTGCGGCAACTATTACCCCGCAGCACTTGCTCATGAACCGCAACCATTTACTGGTTGGTGGCATCCGGCCGCACAATTATTGCTTGCCGATACTGAAGCGCCGTGAACATCAATTAGCTCTGCAACAGGTGGTATTATCGGGTAACCCAAAATTCTTTTTAGGCACGGATTCGGCGCCGCACGCGCGCGACCGTAAAGAAGCCCCTTGCGGTTGCGCCGGATGTTATTCCGCACCGGCTGCATTACCGCTGTATGCGGAGTTTTTTGCACAGCATCAGGCGCTGCACTTGCTAGCTGATTTTGCGGCGGGTTTTGGCGCCGACTTTTATGGGTATCCGCGCCACCAGCGTAAAATTCAGCTACAACGAAAATCCTGGCAGGTCGCTAACAGCATTGATAGCACCGTTGGTCCTATTACCCCATATTGGGCCGGCGAAACGCTACAATGGCAGGTAGTAAAGATTAGCTAACCAAATTTTTTGATCGGTTTTGCTAATAAAATAGCGATTTAGGTCGATACTAAAGTTATTCAGAAGAGCACATAACAGCGTGCAGCAGGGTGTCACAAGGCTGCTCACTGTCGCTGTCAGGGGAAAGCAATGAAACTTGTACATAAACTGGTCATTTCATACAGCATTATCATCACGCTTATGGTGGCATTAGTTGCACTTGTGGCATCAAGCCTTAATGAACTCGGCGAAGCGACCGAAGCGACCGAACACTCGCACACCGTCATCGCTGAAGCAGAACAAATTGAAGTGCACATGTTAAACATTGCCAATGGTCAGCGTGGTTTTGCGCTAACCGGCAATTACGATTTTTTAACGCCTTATGACCGCGGTATTGCCGATTTTGATGCTACTTATGACCGTTTACTCAAGTTAACGGCCGATAATTCCGCGCAGCAACAGCGTTTGAAGGATTTGCGTGCGGTATATGACGACTGGCTATTTAACGCGATAGATCCGGTTATTGCGACCCGTGAGCAATACGGGGAAGGCAGTTATGGTTTGGATCAGGCTGCCGCCGTTGTTGCTCGTGGCGCAGGTCGGGAAGGCCGGCAGGCCCTTCGTGAAGGTATTGCGGAGTTTACCGAAGCAGAAAAGCAATTGCTTAAAGAGCGGCAGGAAGCTGCTACTGAAACGTCCAGCTTAACGGTTGCTGCGGTGTTAATTGGTGGCCTGGTGGTGATTGTGGTTGCGGTTGTTTCTGGCCTTGTATTTAGACGCCAGCTACAGCAGCGCTTGGCCGATGCCATGTTGGTCGCATCAGCGGTTGCTGACGGTCGGTTAGACAATCATATTGACGAAGACGGTAGCGATGAAATTGCCGAATTGCTCTCAGCTTTGGCCAATATGCAAACGCAATTGCGCCACATGATGAGTGAAATCAAGCAGGCTGCAACCGAGCTTTCCAGTTCCAGCCAGGCCGTAGCCAGCACGGCGGAAGAGTTGTCAGCGTCGTCCGATGAACAATCCAATGCATCGGGCTCTATTGCTACTTCGGTGCAGGAGCTTAGCGCCAGTATCAGCCATGTTGCTGACAATGCGAATGAAGCCAAGCAAATTGCGACTGAATCTGGCAATAATGCAGAACAAAGTGCCAAGGTGATGGAACAAATGGTCGCCAGCATGAATCGTATTAACGAGGCGGTTCGTGAAGCCTCCGCGCAAGTGGTTGAATTAGGCAAGCAATCGGAACAAATCAATTCTATCGTGAATGTGATTAAGTCGATTGCTGACCAAACCAACTTGTTGGCGCTAAACGCTGCAATTGAGGCAGCGCGTGCCGGTGAACAGGGGCGTGGTTTCTCGGTCGTTGCCGATGAAGTACGCACCCTGGCGCAGCGTACCAGCGAATCGACTGACGAAATTGAAGTCATGGTTGGTAAAATTCAGCAGGGCACACAAAATACCGTGCACCAGATGGAACGTGGTGTAGGTGAAGTTGAAGAAGGTGTCGAACTGGCTGGGCAAACCGGTGTGGCTATTCGTGAAATTCGTGAAAGCTTCGAACGCGTGCTCACCGTGGTTGAAGACATCAGCAACGCATTGCAGGAGCAAAACCAAGCCAGTGGCGAAGTCGCGAAACACGTGGAGCGCTTCTCAGGCATGGCAGAACAGAACAAAGAAGCCACTCAACACACTAGTTCTACGGCGCATCAGTTGCAGGCATTATCTGAACAGTTGTCGCGTGCGGTGGAACGCTTTAAGGTTTAAACCTATGCGCTCAGGCACTAGTAAGAACAGATGTTTTAGTGGGGCAGCTTGCAAGCTGCCCTTTTTCTTATTGTTACCTTTTTCGGTGGCCGCTGCGGAGGTGCCCGACCTGCAGCAAAAAATTGACAACCCGATGCAGCAGGAAGCTTTCTCTGAGCCGAGTGAGATCGCGCCGGAAGTGGTTTTTAGTGAGTGGGAGCTAGACCCTGTTGATGAGGCTGAAGAAGCCGCGCTATCAATTAACGAGCCTATGTATTTTGTGGCTGGCGGTAACGCGAATGGCTCCGGTGATTTAACCTCACGGTTTCAGATTAGCTTTAAATATCGCATGTTTTCTGAAACGGGCTTATTTGTTAAACACTTACCATGGCTGGAAAAATTTCATCTTGGCTACACCCAAACGTCGTTGTGGAATTTGTCGGCGGAATCCAAACCCTTTGAAGACACAACCTATAGGCCCAGCTTCTTTTGGGAATTGAATACGCCACAATTTGGCTGGAAGCCGGATTACTGGCGGTTTGGTTATGAACATGAATCAAACGGCCAGGCGGGCGACGAATCACGCAGTGTGGATACGCTGTTTATACAGCCGGCCTGGAGTTTCGATGTTGGTGATCAAAACTTGGTGATTGCGCCAAAGCTTTCAACCTATATCAATCGTGGTGACGAAAATGATGATGTGGTTGATTATCGCGGCCGCTCCGGGTTAACCATTCGTTATGGCAGCGAAGACGGCTTTTTAGCCTCACTGACAACGCGGTACGGATTGCAGCGTTTCGGCAATGCCCAACTGGATTTGTCGTATCCGTTACGGCAGAAAATATTCAGCAGAGCCGGTGGCTACATCTATTTGCAGTTTTTTCATGGGTATGGTGAAAGCTTGCTCAACTATGATGAAAAAGAGCCACTAAGGGTGCGATTAGGATTCGCCATTGTGCGCTAAATACTGGTCCCTAAGCGACACAGTTCGTTAAAAAAATGTGATTACAATGTAGTCAGCAAGCGCTAAAAACGGCATAATAAATAGTCAGTCGTATAATTATAAAAAGCGCTTAGGGAATATCATTTGGTTTTATTTCGTCGTCCGCGTACATCAGCACGTCGATTACTCACTATTGTTGTCCATCAACACTCGGTGTCCTTCTGTATTGCAGAGCTTGCAGCCCATGCTGCTGAGCCATCCAGTCTGGTTCTTAATGACCAGGTGGAAGCGCGAACCGGTGCCTGGGTAGAAACCATCGAAAAACTGTTGCAGCAATATAAGCGTTTTCTGCAACCCGATATGCCAGTGCAGCTGGTGCTGGGCCTGTCGCTGTATCAAAGTGTTCTGATTGATCGTCCGCAACTGCCAGCAGAAGAACTTGCCAGTGGGCTTAAGTTCGCGCTGCGTGAGCTGGTATCGCTGTCACCGTCACAAATTATTGCCGATTATTATGAGTTGCCGGCGCAACCAGCCGGCAGCGACAAGATTAACGTGGTGGTAGCCGATAAAAAGCAGTTGGTACCATTATTAAACTGCCTAAGTGATGCCAAGCTTGCGGTGCAAGGCATTAGCGTGGTGGAACTTGCCAATGCGCGATTAGTCACGGATACCGTGGAACCGATCATGTTCTTGCTACAGCGCGCAGGTGAGCCTATCGTGGTGCAAATTGTGAGCGAGGAAAAGCTATTTTTAAGTCGCCAGGTGCGTGGCTTCGAAAAGCTTGCTGACTATTCCACCGATGAATTAAACATGGGCGCGCTCGAACCCCTCAGCGTCGAGATGCAGCGCTCACTGGATTATTTTGATAGTCAGTTACGGCAGCGTCCGGTCGCCGCTATTCAATGTGCTTTGCCTTTCAGTCCTGCCAGTGAAGTGCACGAGGCCTTGCAGCAGCAACTGGGCTTAAAGGTCAGCGGTTTAGCTTATCCACCGTGGGCGCAGGATTTGGCTGCCGGGGATTTTAGCGATTCAGCGGCGCTGGGCGGTACTTTGTTATTGCTCGATGAGTTAATGGCGGAGGCGTCATGAGCTCGGCTACATTAAAAACCGCCATCAATTTATATGTTGCTGAACTTCGGCCGGTACAACAGCGCTTCACGCTAAAACTGACGCTGTTGGTGCTGGCTGGTTGGTTGGCCGTGCTGGTGCTGGCAACCATAGTTTTGAGTTATGCCGAGTCATCACAGCAGGAGCAAGTAACCGAATTGAACCGCCAGGTTAGCCAGCAGCGAGCGGTAGTCACGGAATTGAACGAAGCACTGCAGCAGCGCCGGGGTGACCCGAAAATTCAGCAGCAACTAGATTTAACCCGCGCTGAAATTGAGCGGGGGCAGCAGCTACTAGGTAGCCTGAAGCAGCAACAACGCCAGCATCAAACTAGTTTCGCCATGCTCTTAACGGACTTAGCCGATATTACGCACGGGCAGTTGTGGTTGCAGGACATAGTGATGGAGCAGGGACATTTAACTTTGCGTGGTTACGCCACTAAGGCCGCCGCGTTGCCAGCGTGGATGGCAGATTTTTCCGGGCAACCGACATTACAAAATCGTCAGTTTGCGGTGTTCGAGCTACGCACTGAAGACAAGGCGCAAGGTTTGGCTTTTACAATTAGCAGTGCTGCTGCAACAACGGCAGAAACCGAAGCGGCGCCGGTTACAGCCAATGATTTGCTGCGCTTGTCTGGCGGGGGTGAGCAATGAGTCGCTGGCAGGTTTATCAAGATAAATTTTATGCATTGCCGAGCAAACGCCGTGGCTTTTGGCTTGGGCTGGGCCTGATTGCCGTAACGGCTTTAGCGGGCGGGCAGCTAGTGCAACCCCAATGGGACGCTTGGCGCAGCAGTTTGCAGCAGGAAACCCGGTTGCAGCAGGAGCTAACACAGTTGCAGCAAACCGCCAGTCAAACTCAGCGTGCGCTTGCCGGCGACCCGAACTCGGCATTAACCGCGCAGCAGCAGCAAGCCGACCAACGCTTGGCTGAGGTTCGGCAGCAGTTACGTGAGAAAACCGCTTATGTGAGCGCCAAGGACAATCGCGCCTTGTTACAGGCTGTGCTAGCTGAAGCCGACAATTTAGTTGTTATTGGTGCCGAAGCGCTACCGCCCGAGCCTTTGCTGATGAATACCGATAGCAACGCAAATACCAGCATTTATCAGCACCGCTTACGCTTGCGTATTAAGGGAAGTTACTTTGAAATCCGTGACTATTTTGCGGCGTTAGAACAGTTACCCTGGTCGTTTTATTGGCATCGGTTGCAATACTCGGTAGCCAGTTACCCCCAGGGCGAGGTGGAAGTAGAAATTTATACACTTAGCATGGAGCAAGATTATGTTGGGGTATAAGTTACTTATAGCCGCCATGCTAGCGGCGGTGGTTTTAGTGCCTGCGCAGGCGCAGCAACGGGATCCGACCCGGCCGCCGCAGTCTGGTGAGGTTCAGAAAACGACGAACTTGCCGGCACAAATGCTTGAATTACAAGCTATTCAATTGCATGAAAACGATCGCTGGGCACAAATTAATGGCCAGAAATTGCGTGAAAATGAGTTTATCGGAATTTATCAGGTAATCCGTATTGACCTGTCAAAGGTTATACTGGAAGCCAACGGAAAACAGGTTATAGTGCGAATGTATCAGTCAGTGAAGCAATCCCAGGAAGCGCATGCATCAACCACCAACGGAGGCCGGAAGTAATGTTTAAAGCCTATGTGCCGCTGTTGGCTAGTCTTTTTCTTATGTCTTGTGCGCATCAGCCCGAGCGATCGCCGCGTGAGGCTCAGCAAGCTTTGCAGCAACAAGGTGAGCCTGGAAGTGCGAAGCCACAACGGGAGCAGTTGCCTGAAGATGTGCGGCGAGACCTGTTCGCTGATACTACGGAAAACCCATCGGCAGCAACCGATGTGCTGGCTGAGCCCCGCTTTACGGTGCAGGCGAACAACATTCATGCGCGTGAATTTTTTGCCAGCTTGGCCGAAGACTCACCTTACAGCGTGGTGGTGCACCCCGACGTAAGTGGCGCTATATCCCTGAGCTTGAAAGACGTGACTGTGGCTGAAACCCTGGCCGTGGTACAAGACATTTATGGCTTTGATGTACGGCGCTCGGGTCGCATCATCCGCATTTATCCGGCTGGCTTACGCAGTGAAACTATCACCTTAGATTACTTGTCACTACGCCGTCTTGGTTTGTCGCAAACTAGTGTGAACTCAGGTGGTGTTACCGACGAAGATCGCAATAACTCTAATAACCGTAGCGCCGGTGGTGGCAATTTTGACAACAATCTTGCTAATCAGGGCGGTACCAGCGGACAGAATTCTAGAGGCCGCCAGCAAAACCAAATTCAAGGTAATGGTACTTCCATTTCGACCGAATCTGAAACCGATATCTGGTCAGAATTAAAAGATATTCTACAAGGTATAGTAGGCGAAGAAGATGGTCGCCGCGTGGTGGTGTCGCCACAGGCAGGTTTGGTGACCGTTACGGCATTCCCAAGCGAAATTCGTGCTGTGCGCGAGTTTTTATCTGCTGCGGAAGAACGTTTACAGCGTCAGGTTATTTTGGAAGCCAGAATTATTGAAGTGACACTAAACGACGAGTACCAGCAAGGTATTAACTGGCAAGACGTGATGGGCTCTATGGGTAGCACTTCCATTCGTTATGGCTTAACCGGTGGTTTGGCGAATCAGGCCAATTCATTGGGTGGTGTGTTTGGTATCACCATTACCGATAAAAACTTCAATGGTGTTATTCAATTGCTGCAAACCCAGGGCAATGTACAAGTACTGTCGAACCCGCGCGTCAGTGCGTCGAATAATCAGAAAGCGGTCATTAAAATAGGTGAAGACGAGTATTACGTGACCAACGTGTCAACCACCACAGTTACGGGTACGGCCACTACCTCTACGCCAAATATTGAGTTAACGCCATTTTTCTCGGGTATTTCACTGGACGTAACACCGCAAATAAGTGCTGACGGCGAAGTTACCTTGCATGTGCATCCATCGGTGGTGGAAACCTCCGAACAGGAAAAAGTGATTACCTTAAACGAAGACCAATTCATTCTGCCGCTGGCGCAAAGCAACATTCGCGAAAGCGACACCATAGTGCGTGCCCGCAATGGCGAAATTGTGGTGTTAGGTGGCTTAATGCAAACCACTTACAGCGACCGCGAAGCCAAAGCACCATTTTTAGGTGACATTCCGGTGCTGGGGAATTTGTTCAAGAGTCGGCAACGCGTGGAACAGAAAAAAGAACTGATTATTTTACTGCGGCCAGTAGTGGTAGGTGTTGATACCTGGCGGGACGAGTTAGAACGCTCAAGTGATATTTTAAAGCGCTGGTACCCGGACAACTAACTTATGTATTTGTATCACTATGGACTGCGTGAATTACCCTTCACGCTAACACCGAACACGGATTTTTATTGTGATCTAGCCGGCCATCACGCCGCGTTAGAGGTACTACTGACGGCGTTAAAAACCGGCGAAGGCTTTATCAAGGTTGTAGGTGAAGTAGGCACAGGTAAAACCCTGCTGTGCCGCAAAGTGCTGAACGAAATTCCTGACTATTATGTCACGGTATATATTCCCAATCCGTATTTGTCGCCGCACGAATTACGCGAAGCTATTGCTAGTGAATTACAAATTGACACTTCGGTAGCTACTTCGCAGCAACAAATGACCAAACTGATTCAGCAAAAGTTGATGGAAATTAATAAGCTGGGTCGTTCCGTGGCTATTATTCTGGATGAGGCACAGGCCTTGCCAAGTGAGAGCCTGGAAGCCTTGCGGTTGTTCTCGAACCTTGAAACTGAAAGTCGCAAATTGGTGCATCTGGTCTTGTTTGGTCAGCCCGAACTGGATGAAAAACTTGCGGCCAAAGAGCATCGGCAACTGCGGCAACGCATTACCTTTTCGTACAATTTGGACGCTATGAATGAAACCGAAATTGCGACCTATATTTCACATCGGTTGCAGGTGGCGGGTTATAAAGGTCCGGCAATTTTTTCGGCAGCTGTGGTACGCGCCATCTACAAATCCAGCCGCGGTGTACCGCGATTAGTGAATGTGTTGTGTCATAAAATTTTATTGCTGTGCTACGGCGAAGGCACCCATCAGGTGCAGTTACGCCATGTGCGCGCAGCAGCGGCAGACACCGAAGATGCGACAAAATTAAAACCCTTAAATTGGCTGTGGCCAGTTATTGCTGCCGTTGTTATTGGCGCTGCAGCCTTATTATTTGTGCCCAAATTGGGCGCCGGAGTTATGCATGCAGTACAGCAGTGGTGGCCGTTGTGAGTGTTATTAACCGCATGCTGCGCGATTTAGACCAGCGTCAGAAACATCCGCAAAGTAATGCCGGCCCGGCCGCCATTGCGCCGCTGCCACGCCGAAAGTTATTGCTGGTGGTGTGGTTAGTTATTGCGGTTATATTGGCGGGCTTGGTGTTTTATTTTTCCTGGCAGCAGACAAACGAACAACCGGGTCAGATTGCGCAGCAACGAGAGCCAGCTGAACTTGTGAATGCCGAGCAGCTTGCTCCGGTGGCAGCAGAACCGCAGCCACAACAACGGGAATCAAGCAACCCGAATGGCTCGTCAGAAGCGCTACTTGCGGCAGATTCGACATCCCAGAGCCCTGACTCCGGGAGTGTTGCAGCCAAAAATTCAGCCAGCCAGCCAACAGCCGATACGACAGGTCAACTAGCAACAGTGCCGGAGCCGCCAGCATCTGACCCTGCTGGGTCTGCCGCCGCACGGACGACGGCAACCATGGTCCCACAGACTGAGCCCACGACACCATCCACTACCTCTGTGGCAACTCCAGCGGATACGTCAGAGCCAAGCCTGTCGGTGCGTCGGGTGCAGTTGTCACCAGCCCAGTTAGCGGCGCGGAACCTGGAAAAAGCGGAAGAGGCTTTTAGCAAAGGGCAGCAGCAGCAAGGTCAGGAACTGCTAGAACAAGCATTAACAGTGCAGCCGCTAAATACGGTGGTGCGCGAGCGATTAGCAGCCTATTGGTATGGTCGTGGTTACGGCAATCGAGCATTAGCCATATTGCAACAGGGTATTCAACTGCAACCGCAGGCAGCTGATTTAAAATTGTTGCTGGCGCGCATGTATCAGCGGCTGGAAATGCCCGCCGATGCGCTGGAAGTTTTAAAAAGTATGACGCTGAGCGCTGAGCGTTCCCGCGAGGGTTTAAGTATTCGGGCTGAACTGGCGTGGAAGGCGGCCGACTATGCGCAAGCGGTGACTGATTATCAAGCGTTAACCCAGGCAATGCCTGGCAATGCGCGGTGGTGGTTGGGTTTGGCGTTGGCATTGGATGACTCAGGTGCTGCAATGGAAGCCGTCGGTGCTTACCGAAAAGCGCTGCAAATTGGTGGTTTCACGGCGGCCACGAACCTTTATATTCAGGAGCGTATGACGCAACTGCAAGACAGCCAGGTGGGAGGCCGTTAATGCGTCCACGCTTAAAAATGCGCTTAGGTGACCTGCTGGTTCACGAAAATATTATCTCTGAATCTCAATTGCAGGCGGCGTTGACCGAGCAATCACGTTCGGGTCGCAAGCTTGGCCACGCCTTGGTGGATTTGAATTACGTTAGTGAAGATGAACTGCTGACCTTTTTGTCGAAGCAGTTAAATATTCCTTTTATTGATGTGAGCGAATACCGCATCGATGAAACAACCGCAAAACTATTGCCAGAAATACAAGCGCGTAGGCATCGGGCGTTGGTCATTGAAGCCACTGAACAACGTGCACTGGTCGGCATGAGTGATCCGGCCGACTTGGCGGCCATTGATGCCATTGCCGGTATCTTAGCGCCGCGCAATGTTGAAATTGCCGTGGTTGCCGATCAGCAATTGCTGGATTCTTTCGACAATTTGTACCGCCGCACGCAAGACATTGAGCAGTTTGCCAGTCAGTTGCAAGACGAGTACGACGACAGTGCCGAGTTCGATCTTGGCGCTCTGACGCTGGAAGAAAGTGGCGGTGATGCCACCGTAGCCAAGCTATTACAGTCCATTTTTGAAGATGCCGTGCAAGTGCGGGCATCCGATATTCACATTGAACCAGAAGCCAAAGCCTTGCGCATTCGGCAGCGGGTAGATGGCGTGCTGCAGGAAAACATACTGGAAGAGGGCAACATTGCTTCGGCCTTGGTCTTGCGCCTGAAGTTAATGGCCGGACTGGATATTTCAGAAAAACGTTTACCCCAGGATGGCCGTTTTCACATTAACGTGAAGAAACACAGTATAGATGTACGGATTTCTACCATGCCGGTGCAAAATGGTGAATCCTGCGTCATGCGTTTGCTGGATCAATCAGCCGGCTTGTTGTCACTGGAACAAACCGGTATGCCTGAGGATATTATTAAGCGCGTACGGCGTTTAGTGCATCGTCCGCATGGCATGTTAATTGTTACCGGACCAACAGGGTCGGGTAAAACCACCACCTTGTATGGTGTGTTGAGTGAGCTGAATCAGGCTAGTAAGAAAATAATTACCGTGGAAGATCCGGTGGAATACCGCTTACCACGAATCTCCCAGGTGCAGGTGAATAGCCGTATCGGGTTGGACTTTGCGCAAGTGCTACGCAGCACACTACGCCAGGATCCCGACATTATTATGGTTGGTGAGATGCGTGATCGTGAAACGGTAGAAATTGGTATGCGCGGCGCTATTACCGGTCACTTAGTACTTTCGACGCTGCACACCAATGACGCTATTACCAGTGCGTTACGTTTGATTGATATGGGGGCTGCGCCTTATTTAGTGGCAGCGGCGTTGCGCGGCGTATTGGCGCAGCGACTGATTCGACGCATTTGTGAGCACTGTAAGCAACCGACAGACATAGATGCGAATGAACTGAGCTGGCTGCAAACCATGTCGCCGGATATTACCAAAGACACCAAGTTTTTCGCCGGACGTGGTTGCCAGCGTTGTAATCAAACCGGTTACCGCGGCCGTATTGGTGTATTTGAATTGCTGGAAATGAATGAAGCGATGATGGACGCACTCCGTGATAGTGATACGCGCGAGTTCGCGCAGGCAGCGGCTAAGTCGGCGAACTTTCGTAGTCTGGCACACACCGCGCTGGATTATGCTAAGCAGGGTGTAACCACCGTCAGTGAAGTGTTGTTCTTAGCTGAATCGGTGGAAGAGGAAGTGTTCACGTCGGTAACCGCATCAGGCGACACCAGTGTCGAGAGTTCCACTAAGAATACGGACGACGGAGTCGGCTAATGGCTGAGTTTTTATACCGTGGTCGCAACGCTCAGGGTGAACTCATAAACGGCACTATTGAAGCCGGTAATGAGGGTAGCGCGGTAGACAGCTTAGTGCGGCGGGGCATTATCCTGCTTACTATTGAACAGTCCAGCGGCGTTCGCAGTGAGGCAATTAGCTGGCAGCAATGGCTGGAGCCTGCCGTTAAGCTGCCCGATTTAATTATTTTTACCCGCCAAATGTATTCGTTAACGAAGGCTGGTATTCCGCTGTTGCGGGCTATTGACGGGCTGGCTGAAAACACCAGTAATAAACGCTTGGCGCGAGCACTGCGGGAAACGGTTGAGCAATTGGAAAAAGGCCGCACCTTATCTGCGGCAATGGCGTCGCACCCGAAGGTATTTCCGCGCTTGCTGGTTGCCATTGTGCATGTGGGTGAAAATACCGGGCAGTTGGAACAAGCCTTTGCGCAGCTGGCGGCTTATTTAGAAAAAGAACAGGACACGCGCAAGCAAGTGAAAGCGGCCACGCGCTATCCGTCCTTTGTGTTGGCGGCACTGGTTGCTGCTATGTTTGTGCTGAATATTTTTGTCATCCCTACGTTTGCCAGCATGTTTAGCCGCTTTGGTGTCGAGCTGCCGCTGGCAACCCGGGTACTGATTGGCACCTCGAACTTCTTTGTAAACTACTGGCACCTAATGTTGGTGGCCATGGCAGGTGCTGTATTTATGCTTCGACGATACATAAAGAGCCCGGCCGGACGCGTAAAGTGGGACTATTTGAAGTTGCGAATACCAGCGGTGGGCAGCATTCTAATGCGGTCCATGTTGGCACGTTTCAGCCGTAGTTTCTCGGTTATGTTAAACGCCGGGGTGCCGCTTACCCAGGCGTTATCTTTGGTTGCCGAGGCGGTAGATAACGCCTGGGGCAGCAAACATATACTGGACATGCGGCGGAATATTGAAAAAGGCGAAAGCTTGAGCCGGGTTAGTCGCAGTAGTGGGTTGTTTACGCCCTTGGTATTGCAAATGATTTCGGTTGGCGAAGAAACCGGCCGGGTGGATGAGTTGCTAGGCGAAGTTGCCGAATATTATGAACGTGAAGTGGACTACGATTTAAAAACCCTGACCGCGCGTTTGGAACCTATGCTCATTGCAGTGGTTGCAGCCATGTTACTGGTTATGGCCATGGGTATATTCCTGCCAATGTGGGATATGATGAATGCTTATCAGGGGCGCTAAGTAGCGCAGTTTCAGGCCCTGAATATGAGCTTTGTAAGATTGCTATGTAGGCGCTGAGCCAGCAAAATAACCGAAGGAATAAAATTTATGAGATCAACAGCAAATCGACAGCAAGGCTTTACCTTAATAGAGCTAATTATTGTCGTGGTTATTCTGGGTCTGCTGGCAGCCTCAGCCTTGCCGCGTTTCACCAGTGTTACTGCGGACGCCGAAGACTCTGCGTTAGAAGGTGTTGCCGGCGGTTTTGCTAGTGCTGTAGGTATAGTACGCGCGGAGTGGGAGCTGGACGGGCGGCCGCAAGGTGGCGCCAATGGCGCTGGTGCCGTTATTGAAATGGACGGCATTATTGTGAATGTTGATGGCAATACTGGTTATCCGGTTAGTGGCGACAACAATGCCGGCTCACACGACCAGAATATGAATAACGAAGATTGTCGCTCTATTATGCAGGCAATTTTGCAAGGAGCACCAACGGCCACCACCAATTTCACGTTATTGGGTGAGAACCGGTATTACGTAGCACAAGAGACTTTTGGCGGTAATGATGTTTGTGTATATTATTTAGCCAATACCATAAAGAACTTAACGGCAGCGCCGTCGGGAACTGACTTTCAAACAACTGGTAATGTTTTTGTTTACAATCCGCGCACCGGTAGTGTTAACATTTATAGTAACAATTAATCGTAGCTAACAAGCGCGACTATTTTTTGATTTAACTTGGGGAATACCATGAAGAAGCAACAAGGTTTTACATTAATCGAACTTATTATTGTGATTGTAGTGCTGGGCATTTTAGCGGTCACTGCAGCACCACAGTTTATTGATTTTTCTTCTGACGCTCGCACGTCAACTGTGAACGGCGCCAAAGGTGCTATGCAGGGGGCTGCGCAGGTAACTTATGCAAAAGCTGCATTAGAAGATGAACTTGACGCTACAGGAACTGCTAACGGCGTAGATACTGTTTTCGGTTACCCAGCTGGAACGGCGGCAGGTATTATCGCAGCAACAAACATGGACGCTGAAGCTGTAGCTGATGGTGCCGCAGCGACTGCTGAGTGGGCCTATTTTGTCGACGATACTACGACTCCAGAGAGCTTGTTGTTGGCGCCTGGTGATTTGGTAACAGGTTCTGCCACTGCCGCCGCAACAGATATTTCAGATACTAACTGCTTTGTTACTTACAGCGAAGCTGCAGATGCCTCTACGCCGGCTACTGTTGTAGTGACTGATACTGGTTGCTAAGCAAAACAGTGATTCAAGAAAGGGCCTGCGGGCCCTTTTTTATTGCGTGCTAGCAACTCTGTAGTAAGATTTATGGTAGTTTTGGCAAACACTTATGGTGCACAGGCAACACATGCGTACACAGCAGGGCTTCACAATTATTGAATTAATTGCCGTTATTGTGGTGATTGGCATTCTGGCCGTTACTGCGGCACCTGCGTTATTCAGTGACGACAGCGCTGATGTACAAACCTCTCAGGCCCGGCTGATTAACCTGCTGCGGCTGCAGCAACAACGGGCGATGCAGGACACCGCTTCAACCAATAATTACTGTGTGCTTGTTGCGGGCAACCGCTTTGGTGTTCCAAGCAACTGCTCCGACACTTCTTTACCTGCTAGTTTTGATCCCGACTACGAGGGCTTAGCCGCCGCTGAGCAGGACGCCGGAGTCACTATTACCCCAACTGGGGTTCGTTACTTTAACGGCCTGGGCTGCCCGGTGAACGCGCCAGGGGATGCCTGCGGTACGGCGCCGTGGCAAGTTACTATTGCTGGCGGTAATAATTTGCAAATCTGCGTAGCCAGCCAGGGCCGCATCCATCAGGGCGCCTGCGAATGATAAAAGCCGCGCGTGGTTTCACCTTAATTGAACTGGTTACCGGCATTGTGGTGCTGGCCATAGCACTCACTTTACTCAGCACCTTATTGTTCCCACAGGCGCGCAACACCGTGGATGCCATTTACCAGATCCGGGCGGTGGAACTTGGCAATGCCATGCTGAACGAAATTGTGTCTAAGCGCTTTGATGAAAACTCCGATCCTAACGGCGGTACCCCTCGTTGTGGCGAAGTCAGTGCGCCCAGTTGCACGGCACCGGCTAGCTTAGGGCCCGACGGCGAAAGCCGCGATGAATTTGATGATGTTGATGATTATGATGGGCTGAACCAAATAGGGGCGAATATTGAAACGGCATTAGGCGACGACTTGGGTACTATTTATAATGGTTTCACCGTGCAAGTAAGTGTTTACTACGATGGTAACCTAGATAGCGTAGACGACGCTGCTGTTGCGAGCGCCAAGCTGATTCGGGTAACCGTAATCACACCTGACGGTGTGGATGTTGTGTTCAGCGCCTATCGGGGGAATTACTAATGCTCCGGATTCGCGGTTTTACGCTCATTGAATTGGTTGCCGTCATGCTTATTCTGGCCGTTAGCGGCATTGCTGTGTTCAGTTATTTACGTGTTGGCGCAGAGATTTTTGTGGACGCGGTGGGGCGCGACCAATTATCCGCCCAAAGCCGCTTTGCATTGGAGCGCCTGAGCCGGGAACTAAAAGGATCGCTGCCAGCCAGCGCCCGCGAGCTCACCGATGACGCCACCTACCAGTGCCTGGAGTTTGTCCCGGTGCCAAGCAGCGGGTTGTACCTGAGCATTCCACGGCCACCCAATTCGAACGCGCCCATGGATGTGGTGACGCCAGATCCCAACCTATTTGGCAGCCGTATTATTGTCAATGCCTTTACCGAAGGTCATATTTACCGTAATGGTGCGCCGGGCCGGTCGTTAGCTCTGGTCGACAATACTGTAGATACGCCGTCAGCCGGGTTCACCCGGCTTGAATTTGCTTCCGGTGACCGCTTTACCAGCGGCAGCGCCGCGCGTCGTTATTATAGTATTGACGACCCGGTTAGTTGGTGTCTGGAGGGCGAAAATTTGAGACGTTACCAAGGTTACGGGCGCAATCAGAATCAGCAGCCACCCAGCGCCTTAGGCACTGGCGAAACAATGGCCACTAATTTGACTAACGATGTGAGTTTGCCGGCGCAACTACCCTTTACCGTGGCGAACGCCACGTTACAGCGTAATGGTTTAGTGCAGCTACAGTTAAGATTCGCTAGAAGCGAGGGCACTGAGCCGTTGATTCTGCATCACGAGGTGCATATTCCAAATGTTCAATAACCACCAGCATCAGAGCCGTAGCAAGCAACGCGGTAGCGCGCTAACTATTGCGATATTCGTGATAGTGGTAATGGGGCTGCTGGGTATAGCTATTATTCGACTGTTAGGCGGCAGTAGTGCTGGCGTTATTGCTGAAGTATCTGGTAGTCGGGCGTTAGCCGCAGCAGGTGCCGGCATTGATCTATACTTAACCGAACTATTTCCGCTAGATACAACGGCACCTTACGACCCCGGTGCGGATCCAGCAGCTTGTCCCGCAACCACGCTGGGTGGCAGTGCTGAGTTTACGCAGGATTTTGCGTCCCATACCCAAACCACTGGCCTTCAAAACTGCCAGGTTGAGGTGCAATGTCGACAGCTCGATTTAGATGGTCAAGGCACTCATTTTCGGCTACAAGCAACCGGTATTTGTGATGTCGGTGATGCCGTGTACTCCCGTCAGTTGCAAGTAGAGGCTACCGATGCAAATTTATAAGCTGCTAGTGGCTGTAGTCATATATTTGGCTGCTACTTTGTACAGCCCGGTAGCGCTGGGTGCTACCTACCTGGTGCCCGCCGGGCCATTACCGCCGGGCTGCAGCTATGACGGTAGCGAAGTACTTTGCAACGGTAATCTAATTTTCGGGAATAACGATACGATTAACGTCAGCTCGCCAACCACGTTGCGCATAACCGGAGATTTTACCTTTGGGAATAATTTTGTTGTCAATGAAAATGGCAATACGAATGACCTGAATATTATTGTTGAAGGTAATATGAATCCGAGCAATAACGGCATCATCAATGCGAACCTGACGGTAGAAGGTTCCATTAACTCCGGTAACAATACTGGGTTCACTGGCGGCTTAATCGTAAGCGGAAATTTGAATCTCGGTAATAACAGTACGGTAACCGGTAATATTCAGGTTGATGGAACCCTTAACACCGGCCAGAACATCACCATTGACGGTAATATTGACGCAACCAATGTGAATATTGGCCAGAACAATACCATTAACGGCAATATTGAAGCCGAAAATGTGAATATTAACGGCAGTAATTCAGTCATTAACGGTGATGTTGACGCCACCAACTCGGTTAATAACAACGGCACCATCAACGGTGATGTTGACTCACCGAACGTTAACGACAACGGCGATATTACTGGTGACCAGTGTGACCAGCAACAGGAAATTGAGGACGAAGAAGACCGCGGCTGTGATCCTGAAGGTAACGTTGAGTACTTCCAGCTCACTCATAGTGGCACCGCGCTTACTTGTGAGGCTTACCCGGTAACGGTCACCGCTTGCGCGGACGCCGGTTGTACCAGCCAGTTTGCTTTCACCGGTACTGTTGATATCGCCGAATCCGGTAGCGGTTTTGACGCGGTTACCGCGAACTTTAGCGCCAGCAGTCAAGCCACGGTGAATTTAGCCATACCTACGGTTGGTAACTATCAACTAGTAACGCAGAATCCCACCGGTGAAGTGCCGGCCTCAGGCGTGCAATGCGATAGCGTAAACGGTTGTACTATTACCGCGGTTGATACGGCCTTGCGCTTTACCAACGAGCAAAGCCAGGTGGCAGGGGTTTCCTTTAGTCTGGGGCTGGAAGCTATCCGCACCGACACCAATACCGGTGCCTGCGGTGCCGCCTTGCAAGGCAGCCAAAACGTGCAGTTTGCCTTGAGCTGCCAAAATCCGGGCACCTGCAGTAACACCAGCACTTATCCGCAAGCTGCGCTCAGCATTAATTCAACGACTGTGGGCACCGCGGCTACCGCTGTGCCTGTTACTTTCGATAGTAATGGCGCAGGTACCCTTAGCGTGAATTATGGTGATGTGGGCTCTATCGCGTTGAGCGCAAGCACTCAGGCGCCAACCAGCGCGACCTTAAGCGGTAACTCGGCGCCTTTCGTAGTAAAACCCCATGCGATTGGTTTCACCATTAACAGCAATCCGGCAGCCGGGCTTAGTAGTGATTTTCATCTGGCGAACGTGTTTGCGCGCGCCGGTGAGAACTTTGAAGTACGCCTGACAGCGTTAAATTTTAATGGTGATGCGACACCTAATTTCGGGAATGAAACCACGGCACAATCATTGGCGCTGGTTAATCATAGTCTGTTGGCACCTAGTGGCAGTGGCGCTAATACTGGCACCTTAGCAAACATGAGCGGGTTTAGCGCTAGTTCAGCAATTGCGGAATACGTGAACAGCAGCCTCAACTTCAGCGAGGTTGGGGTGATTCAGTTAGAAGCCAATGTCGTGGGTGGGGATTATCTGGGTGCCGGCGGTATTAACAACGTGGCAAATCGCACCAGCGCGCCGCTGGGGCGCTTTATTCCGGCTTACTTTGAAGTGCTGCCACAAACCCCGGTATTAGTGCATGCGCAGGATGATTTTACCTATTATGGTCAACCCACCGAGTTTGGTTTGAATCCACAATGGGAACTGCGCGCCTATAGCGCTGCTGGCGCGCTAACAACCAATTACCGCGATCTCTTTTATCGGTTAACCAACGATGGCAGCACTGATGCCAATCGTTTTGGTACCACGGCAACGTCGAACCTTGCTAATGTGAGCGCTAGCTTAACCGGCACGGCCACCCTGCAAGTAACCAATCAGAGCAACTTAGGCCAACCGTTAGACCTTCAACTGGCCAATTTGGCTATGCTGTTCAGTAAACCACAGGTACCTAAGTTACCTGAGCAAGCTGCTTACAACATCACAGTGCCGGCCAGCCTCATGACCGACAGTGACGGGGTGTGTATAGCCAGTCAGGCTGCACCGGGCAACTGTCAGGAAATCAGCCTGAGCAACAGCTTAACTGGTGAAGCTATGGACATGACCGGCACCGAGTTACTCGACGGTGTGATAGTGTTGAACGATAGCTATGGCGTTGACGGCGAACCGCTGCCGGTTGATGTTATTATTACTGCCTACACCAGTGTTGGTGGGGTAGAAGCCTACCGGGTCAACACCCGTGATAATAGCACCGCAGTAACGACAGCCTGGTTAACCAACCTGGCTTGCGCTGGGAATACGCTCAATGCCGTGGGTAACACTACGGTAAGCGGCGGGCGTACGGGCAACAGTTTTATCGTGGCTGGGGCAGCAACACCCTGTGAAGCTTTCTGGCAGCCGAACCTGATTGACCAGGGGGTTGAGTACTTACGGAGCTGGAATAGTACCAATACTAGCTGGGAAGACCCCGCTGCAACTTTATATTTCGGCCGTTTCCGTGGCAATGACCGAATCATTTTTACCCGTGAAATCGGTTGGTAATAAGACTTTGGTAATAAATCAGCAATTTAATACTTAATAAAGTGTTCAATAAACTTGCGCTTTGGGTGGCAAGCAAATAGCATAAAGCTGTATTCTTATTCGGCGGTACTCAGCCACTGATGGAAGTGGCGCCCGAATAACAGGTTTTGCAAACGTTTGAACTATTACAATAACAAAGGCGCGGCCTGTGCGGTCTTAACTTACCTTAAGTACAGAGCACGTCCCCCGGTTATTTCTAAGCTTGGAATGGAACAATGATGCGATTGGCTCGACTGGCACTGTTCGTGACTACATCTCTGGCGCTGTCCGGAACGGTTGTTGCTCAAGAAGCGACAGTCGAAGAAATTTCAACCAATATCAGCACACTTCAATCTCAGTATGAGAACTTCTCTGAGAATGTTGCTGGGCTTGAGGCTGAACACCGGAACCTCGTGGAACAACTAAACTCATTGCGTTCGCGCAGTGACGAGTTGGAGCGGGCGCGTTTAAATGCACTAGAAGAAATGAATAACAGATATCGGCAGCTTATTGATGATCCCGAAACTGACATTTCCACTGCTCAAAAAGGCTATCAACAGGCCGTGTTAGCGCACCAGCGCAACAAAGAAGATATTAAAACCCAGGTACAGTTGGTGGCTGCCAAGAAAGAAGAAGTGGAAAATGTCCGCTTAAGCCGCCATGGTCTGATTAATCAAATTGAAATTTTGAAAGAGAAACGCACTGCAGCGCGAGTCGATCGCGTGCAACGTGAGTTTAATAAAACTGGCACTATCGAAGTGAGCCAGTCGATTGTTTGTGACCGTCAAGAAACTATTGCCCAGTGTGAAAACCGCGGCAAGCTGCTGGCCAAGCAAAAAGCGTCAAAACAGTATCTGGATCAAGTGTTCTCGGAATTATCAGAAGCTGAAGTAGCGCGTAAGAATCAGGAAAAAGCGAGTCCGAATATCCAAATTTTAGGTTCAAAAACAGTAAGTAATGGCTTTAGTGGTCAGGGTAACTACGGCGTGAAGCTGTCGGTTGAACTGCGCGGCCAACTGCAGGAAAATCAGGCGTGTAGCCTGCTTGATATTGACCTACGCTACTGTACTTTTGATGCCGATGTGGGAAAGGATAAGCCGGCTGGTAACGCTGAAGCGATCGCTTACGATGAATCAGCAATGTATAGACTCACATTGCGCTCCAACGTTTATGACGATGAAGTAATCATTGATGGTGTTAGCTACGGTTCAACTCCTTTGGAAGTTATGCTGCCCGCCGGCGAACACGATGTTGAAGTGACGAAGTTTGGTTTTGAGAGCTTTGTAAGACGCCTGGCGTTGAACGAATCAACCACTATTCGCGCTGACCTTGAACGTGCGGCTTTTGCGTTCACTCAAGGTGAAAAAATTCAGGACGTACTGTATCGCAATGTGCGTGGTCCTGAGTTAGTGGTGGTTCCGTCCGGTAGCTTTAAAATGGGTGACTTAAGCGGTAACGGTTTACCGAATGAGAAACCAGCTGGTACTCAGACCATTGAAAGCTCCTTTGGTATTTCAGAGCAAGAAATTACAGTTGGACTGTTTCGTGCTTTTGTTGACGATACTTCTTATGTAACTGAAGCTGAAAAAGGCAACGGTTGCTCAGTGTACGTTGACGGCAAGCCGCAACGCGACAGCAAGTTAAACTGGCGTGAGCCGGGTTTTACACAATCGGATACCTCGCCCGTAGTTTGTGTTAGCTACAACGATTCGCAAGAGTTTGTTGACTGGTTGTCCAGCCGCAGTGGTTTTAAATACAACTTGCCGTCTGAACGTCAGTGGGAATATGCAGCTCGTGCGGGTACTGAAACCGATTACTGGTGGGGCCCGAATATAGGTTCTGGCCGTGCTAACTGCCGTAGTTGTGGTAGTGATTTCTCTAATTTACGTACGGCACCCGTAGGTACTTTTAAGCGCAATGCCTGGGGCTTATTCGATACCGTCGGTAACGTATGGGAGTGGGCCTACAGCGCGGAATCTGGCGACGTATTGGTTCGCGGTGGTTCATGGAACTTTGCACCAAGCTTAGCGCGGGTTTCAACGCGCATGGAACTACCGAAAGATTTCCGTTCTAACTATATTGGTTTTCGCGTCGTTCGCGCACAACGCTAAGCTAAGTACAAAGGTGCTCGCGCCTTTGTAAACCTTAATAAAGAGCGTTTAACTCGCTTGCTGCGTCCCCTGTAGCTTGGTAGAGTTACAGGATCTCACAAGACTGACGACATGAAGGATTGACCTGTCCATGTTTAAAAAGCTTCGCGGTTTATTTTCAAATGATCTTTCCATAGATCTTGGTACCGCAAACACCCTGATTTATGTAAAAGATGAAGGCATAGTACTCAACGAGCCATCGGTAGTTGCTATCCGCCAAGAGCGTTCTGGCGGGCCAAAATCCGTTGCTGCTGTAGGTACTGCTGCTAAGCAAATGCTTGGGCGTACGCCTGGTAATATTAAAGCCATACGGCCGATGAAAGACGGTGTTATTGCCGACTTTTACGTGACCGAAAAAATGCTGCAGCACTTTATTAAACAAGTGCACGACAGCAATTATTTCCGTCCTAGTCCGCGCGTGTTGGTGTGTGTACCTTGTGGTTCAACTCAGGTAGAGCGTCGCGCTATTCGTGAATCTGCGCTGGGTGCCGGGGCTCGTGAAGTGTATCTCATTGATGAGCCTATGGCGGCCGCTATTGGTGCTGGCTTGCCAGTATCTGAAGCGACGGGTTCTATGGTGGTAGATATCGGTGGTGGTACTACCGAAGTCGCGATCATTTCACTAAACGGTGTCGTTTACTCGTCGTCGGTACGTATTGGTGGCGACAAGTTTGACGAAGCTATAGTTAACTATATTCGCCGTAATTTCGGTGCTCTAATTGGCGAGGCTACGGCTGAGCGTATTAAGCACGAAATTGGTTCTGCATTCCCTGGCGACGAAGTTCGCGAAATAGAAGTTCGCGGCCGTAACCTGGCCGAAGGTGTACCTCGTTCTTTTATTCTGAACAGCAATGAAATTCTGGAAGCTTTGCAAGAACCTTTGATGGGTATTGTGAGCGCGGTTATGGTTGCTCTGGAGCAGTCGCCACCAGAACTTGCATCAGATATTTCCGAGCGCGGAATGGTACTTACCGGCGGTGGTGCCTTGCTGCGTGATTTAGACCGTCTGCTGATGGAAGAAACAGGGATTCCCGTGATCATTGCCGATGACCCACTGACCTGTGTCGCCCGAGGTGGTGGTAAAGCGCTTGAAATGATTGATATGCACGGTGGTGACCTGTTTAGTTACGAGTAACAGAGCGAATGAAATCGCTCTTCGAACGCGGTCCTTCACTAAGATTCAGGCTGATATTGGCACTCACCGTGGCATTCAGCCTGATGTTTATCGACTACCGGCTCAATGCAATGCAGCCGGTACGGTTGTTGCTTAGCTCTATTGTTAGTCCGGTGCAGTATCTGGCTATTCTGCCGGAACAGTTGCTCGATTCTGCCTCCAAAGCCTTACAAACCCGAACCAGCCTGAACGCCGAAAATGAAGCGATGCGTGAGCAACTGCTGCATTTACAAGGGCGCTTGCAACGCTTCCAGTTTCTCCAAAACGAAAATGCCCGGCTGCGTAACTTACTTGATTCCGATGTTCGCAACGAAAGTCGCCGTATGGTGGCTGAAGTTGTTGCGGTAGCTTCTGACCCATTCAGTCATCAACTAGTGATTAACAAAGGCACCATTAATGGGGTTTACGAAGGCCAGCCGGTACTCGATAGTCGCGGCATTGTCGGCCAAATTATTAGTGTCAGTACCACCACTTCTCGAGTGGTATTGATTTCCGACCAAAGTCACTCTATCCCTTTGCGTGCTGAACGTAATGATATTCGCGTACTGGCGCAGGGGGTTGGCGACTTACAGCGGCTGGAACTGATGTTTATTCCGCACAGTACCGAGCTGCAGGAACAAGATATGCTGGTTACTTCAGGGCTTGGAGACACTTTCCCTGAAGGCTACCCGGTTGCCATTATTGAAAGCATCGTGCGTGACGAGTCCTTGCCGTTTGCAGTAGTGCATGCCCGCCCATTTGCGTTGCTCGACAGAGTGCGCTCGGTGTTACTGCTGTGGCCGGATGATAGTTTAGAGCAGCCGATTTACGATGCGTCTGAAGAAGTCGACGCCGGCACTGAAGCAGACACCAAGGAATCGCCGGAGGGAGCCACCAATGCGAATGATTAAAGGCGGCTTCGGCACTTTACTGGTCACTTACCTATTAGCATTAGTGTTAATGGTGATGCCCATGCCGGCAGCACTAGACCCGTTTCGGCCAGATTGGCTGGCATTGGTATTGTTGTACTGGATGATTGCCTTACCGCATCGGGTGAGTATGGGTACCGCACTGGTGCTGGGTGTCGTGTCTGACATTTTGCTGGGATCGACTTTTGGTATTCATGCTACCGGGCTTATTGTGATGGGCTATTTTGCCTCCCGGCATTTCCAAAAAATTCGTAATTTCTCATTAAGTCAGCAAGCACTTATTGTGGCGGTACTTATTTTACTGAAACGCACTATAGTGTTTCAGGTTGAACACTTTTTAAATGATGCGCAGTTTATGGCCAGCTATATGCTACCGGTCATTACTTCGGCCGTTATTTGGCCTTGGTTGTTTTTACTGCTGCGCAAAGTCAGACGCAATTTTCGCGTGTCATGACGTCACTGGTTCTTGCCTCAGGCTCGCCGCGCCGCGCCGATTTATTGACTCAGCTTGGCTATAAGTTCTCGGTGGTGACACCGAATATTATCGAACAACAGCAGCCACAAGAGTCTGCGCAGACTTATGTAGAAAGGCTAGCGCGGGAAAAAGCCCTGGCGGGCTTGCAGTTACTGCCAGCCCCGGCCGTAGTGATTGGTTCCGATACCTTGTTAGTGCTGAATAATCAGGTGCTGGAGAAGCCGCGTGACAAAGCCCACTTTATTGATATGTTCAGCGCTTTGTCCGGTGCGACTCATGAGGTGTTAACGGCGGTAGCCGTTACTAACGGTGAACAAACGCGCACAATCAGGGTCTCTACTAAGGTAAGTTTTAAAGTTATTAGCACGGCTGAAATGGTAGCGTACTGGAACACCGGAGAGCCCGCAGATAAGGCCGGTGGCTATGGCATACAAGGCATTGGTGGACGTTTCGTGACTACTCTTGACGGCAGCTATTTTGCGGTTGTGGGACTACCCTTGTATGAAACGGAGCAACTATTAACGAGCTTTGGGCTGGTATCAGCTTTCGGGAGTACTGTGTGAGCGCCGAAATTTTAATGAATGTAACGCCGACGGAGGCCCGGGTAGCCTTAATCGAAAATGGTATTTTGCAGGAAATTCATATTGAACGGCAGGCCAAGCGCGGCTTGGTAGGCAATATTTATGTTGGCAAAGTATCTCGTGTTTTACCCGGAATGCAGGCTGCTTTCATTGATATTGGCCTTGATAAAGCAGCGTTTCTGCATGCCTCGGATATAGTGACCCATATTGAGCAAGTGGAAGAAATTGAGTCTAGTCGATTACCGGTTCGCGACATAGCCGAACTGGTACGCGCTGGTCAGCACATTATTGTGCAAGTGGTGAAAGATCCGCTAGGTACCAAGGGCGCACGCCTGACCACGGACATTACCATTCCCTCTCGCTATTTAGTGCTGATGCCGCAGTCCCGCCATGTGGGGGTTTCTCAGCGCATTGAAGACGAAGCCGAGCGCGAGCGCCTGAAAGAGCTGGCAGCGCCATATTGTACCGATGGCAGCGGTTTTATTGTACGCACCGCCGCCGAGGGTGCGGCTGATAAAGATTTGCAGAATGATGCCGCGTTTTTACAACGGCTGTGGCAAACCATTCAAAAACGGCGTAAGAACCTGCGCAAAATCGGGGTTTTGTACGAAGACTTAAATCTTCCGTGTCGGGTGCTGCGCGATTTTGTTGGTGAGCCGATAGAGCGTATTCGGGTTGATTCAAAAATCACTTTTGAAATGCTGAAGTCTTTCACTGACGAGTTTATTCCGGAATTATCGAGTCTGGTAGAAAACTACGTGGGTGAACGTCCTATTTTCGATTTATTCGACGTTGAAAACGAAGTTCAACGTGCTCTGGATCGAAAAGTTGAGTTGAAATCAGGTGGCTATCTGATTATTGATCAAACCGAAGCCATGACCACCATCGATATTAATACCGGTGCTTTCGTGGGGCATCGTAATCTGGAAGACACAATTTTCAATACCAACATTGAGGCTACTCAGGCCATTGCCCGGCAACTACGACTGCGCAATTTAGGTGGTATTATCATCATCGATTTTATTGATATGCAGGACGCCGATCATAAACGTCGCGTGCTGCAGAGCCTGGACAGTGCTTTAGCCAAAGACCGCGCTAAAACCGGTCACAATGGCTTTACCCAGTTGGGCTTGGTGGAAATGACCCGCAAGCGCACCCGCGAAAGTTTGGAACATGTGCTGTGCTCTGAGTGTCCGGTGTGTAACGGCCGCGGCAGCATGAAAACAGTAGAAACCGTGTGTTATGAAATTATGCGCGAGATTGTGCGGGTAAACCGCGCCTATGCTGCCGACAAATTCGTGATTTATGCGTCAGCGGCTGTTGCGGAAGTACTATTAAACGAAGAATCGCACGCGCTGGCGGAGTTGGAGGTATTTATTAGTAAGCAAGTAAATGTGAAAACCGAGCCGCTCTATCACCAGGAGCAGTTTGACGTGGTGATGATGTAGTGTCGGTTACGCGAGTTGTCAGCTTTATTATTCGTAAGCTATGGCTCAGTATTGCCATCTTACTGGTTTTGGCTGCCGTGCTACTTACCGTATTGCGGTTGTCGTTGCCGTATTTACCAAACGTTACTGAGCCGGTAGAGCAGTGGTTAGCTACCAACTATCAGTTGGATGTTGAGGTTACCGAGTTAAGTGCCGATTGGGGCACTAGCGGACCACGCCTGGTGCTGCGTGGTGTGCAAGTAAACAGCGACGACAGTAGTGCCGTGGATATCCAAATTGGGCGCATGTTTATTGCGCTGGATTTCTGGACTTCCATTCGCGAGTGGCAACCCACCGCTGCCGCTTTTTTTATAGCCGACGCCGACATTCGCTATGACAGTGAACTTGTTCCCGCCGGTGATGAAACCGATACCGTCGTTGAAACTCTGGCTGAATTATTCTTACAGCAGTTGGAGCGTTTTTCGCTGCGCAACAGTCAGTTGCACATAAGTACGGGCGGGGAACCCGGCCGTACCTTACTGATTGATGAGTTGTCGTGGCGCAATCAGGGTGCCCGTCACCAGGGAACCGGCCAGTTCCGGATCAGCGAATTCACCAACAACCGGCTGGATTTCATTGTTGATTTACAAGGGCAGGATGTGAGCGAATTAGCTGGCCAGCTGTATGTGAGTGCCAACGAATTCGATATTTCGCCGTGGTTGCAGCAACGCTTAAGCGACGGTGAAATTACCAATGCAGAGCTAAATTTTACCGGCTGGCTTAACTTCGCTGAGGGCCAGTTACAAGAAGGCACGTTGCGCTTCCAAAACAATCAGTTGGCCTGGCAAAATCAGCATGAATCCTATCAGTTGCAGTTGCAACAGGGGTTAGTGAAGTTAGAGCAAACCGCGGCGGGATGGCTGATTAACAGTACGCCCATGAGTATGATCAGTAGCTATGCCGATACTCAGGAATGGGAATTGCCAGCGTTACAATGGCAGTATAGTGGCGGGCAACACCAAGCCAGCATGCGTGCTGTACCCTTGCAGCATATAGTGCCACTGGCAGGGCTAATTGGCTTGCCTGACTCCAGCAACTACTTCACCGCAAGTCAGGTTGAAGGTTATGCTGATTTGGGGCTCACCTATGCCGCAGAGCCAGGGCTTGAATGGTTGTTGAAAGCCAGCCAGATAAGTTGGCAGGGGTATGAACACTTACCCGCAGTTAACGCTATCAATATGAGTGCTTACGGCAATCTGAACACCGCAGAAATTGAGATAACCGGCCAGAGCGTGCAACTCCAAAGCGAACGCCTGGCGGATACCAACTGGCAGCTTGATGACTTAGCGCTGCAGTTGCAGTGGCGCCAACAGCCGCAAGGCTTTGCTTTGAGCCTGGCAGATAGCAGCAAACTGCACATCGCAGATATGCACTTGGCACCGAGCTTTCGCTGGTACCAATTCGCCAATCAAGCGGCTCAGGTTGAGCTGCAACTAGCGTCCACCGAAAGTTTTCAGGTTCAAACCTTGCGTGATCATTTACCGGCAGTGTTGGGCACCAATTTAAAGCGGTATTTAAACGACTCAGTGCAAGCCGGACGGGTGGCAGACTTGCTGTTAATTTGGCGCGGTGAACCCGGAGCCTTTCCTTATCACCAAAGCGACGGTGTATTTCAGGCTCACGCCTGGTTAGAAGATTTAGATTTTAAGTTTCAACCGAACTGGCCAGCGTTGTCCAATATGGACGCACTCTTGTCAGTGGTCGGCGATGATTTAACTATCCAAAGCACTCAGGGTGGTATTGCCGGTATGCAGGTGCAATCTGCCACTGCCGTAATCGACAATATGCAGGCTGGCGATCCGGTGTTGGCAATCGACGCTGAGGTACAGGGTGATGCGGTTGGTGCCGCACCTTTGTTTAATGCGAGTCCGTTGGCTAGTTCCGTTGGTTCGGCATTGGCGGCGGTAGAATTGCAGGACCAAATTAGCGGCGCATTTCAGCTCATCGTACCCTTGAACGAATCGGCGGCCACTGATGCTGTGGTGACTGGCTACGTTGAGTTTGTCGATAACCGAGTGCGGGTAACTGCAGTTGATCAACTGTTTACCAAGCTCAATGGGCGACTTCGCTTTGCGAATGAAGTGCTGGTGGCAGATAACCTTTCGTTACAATGGCATGGCTTGCCGTTGCAAGTGACGGTAGCGGGCGAGCAACCGGACGACCAACCCTATGCCGTTAACATTGGGGTTGCCGCTGACTGGCAAACGGACACCCTATTTAAGAATCTGCCCGAAGCGCCGCTACGAGATTATGCTTACGGGGCGGTAAACTGGCGTGCGGACTTAGTTGTCACCTTGCCCGCTGACGGCAACTATAAGTATCAGTGGCAACAACGCACCGACTTGACCGGACTTGAAATGACCTCGCCCGCGCCGTTTTCGAAAGAGTTCGGTGAGCCATGGCATTGGTTGCTGAATGTGAGTGGCAATGCTGAGCAATTGCAGTTAACCAGCCGCTTAATGGCAGCTGGCAACGACAATAGCGAAGCTATTTTAGCCCAAGGCGAAGTTACTATTGCTGCCGCTGAGCGGCGGCTTGAACATGGCTACATTAATATTGGCCAGACCGAAGATATGCGTGTGCTACCTAATCCGTCACAGTTTATTGTCAGTGCTAATTTGTCCCAGGCTGATATTGGCCATTGGTTCAGCTTTATTAGTCAGTGGAGTGGCACTGGCGAAAGCTCCGGCGAAAATCTATTGAGCAACAGTTATATGCCCGATCTGATTCAGGTAAATAGCCCGGCGTTAACCTGGGCAGGGCAGCGCTTTGACGACGCATCGATTCAGGCATTTCCGAAGGAAAACGGCTGGCAAATTGAGCTGAACGCCAATCAAACCGCCATGGAAATTGGACTACCTCGCCAGTTGACCGAGGAACGCATTGAAGTAAATGCGCGTTTTCTGGAGCTAGCCGATGTGGCTACTTTACGTGAAACCGTTGCCACTACACCGGATATCAATTTAGCGGAGTTTCCGGCGATTGCGCTGATTTGTGAGCGCTGCCAGTACGGTGAACACAATCTGGGACGTATTAGTGCCGAGTTTGCGCCTATTGAACACGGTATTGCGATTGAGAATGTACTCGTGAACCGTGGTAGCAATAGGTTGCAACTGGAAGGTCGTTGGTTGCGTAAACCAGCCGCTGATGGCGAGTTAGTGGATCAAACTTTCCTTAACGGCAGTCTGAGTAGCGACGATTTCGGTGCTTTACTCAGCGAATATGACATCACCACGGTTATTCAGGACAGCTCGGCGTCTATTAATGCGGATTTAAGTTGGCAGGGTAGCCCCTACGAGTGGAATGCCGATAGCCTAGATGGTCGGTTAGAGTGGACGCTTGGGCAAGGTTACCTGCGCGATGTTAATGAGGGTGGTGCACGCTTGTTGTCCATTCTAAGTCTGGAAGGGTTGCTGCGAAAATTAACCTTGGATTTTCGTGACGTGTTTTCCAACGGTATGTTCTACACCCGTTTTGGTGGAACTTTAGCTATTGATGATGGTGTTGCCTCAACGTCGGACACTCGTTTATTGGGTTCCGCCGGTGATTTAGAAGTGCAGGGTACTACCAACTTGGTGAACGACGAGGTGGATTACCGCTTAGTTTATGTGCCTAAGGTAACCTCCAGCTTGCCGGTTATTCTGGCATGGATGATCAATCCGCCGTCCGGTTTAGCGGCCTTGCTAATCGATCGCATGTTGTTTGATGCGCAGGTTATTAGTAGGTTGGAATATCGGGTAACTGGAACTATTAATGACCCTGTGGTGGATGAAGTATTACGGGACAGCCGGAAGGTTGAAATTCCTAAGCCTGAAGCCGAACAGGAAAACCCGCAACAGCAACCTGAAGGAGAAAGCCAATGAGTCAATCAGGCAAAGCGAAACCGGTTCAATTAACCGCGCTGCAAATGACCAGCGGACCGGACCCACAGAAAAATATGCAACAGGTTGCTGAGTTATTGCAAACTATTCCGCCACAGCGGCCGCAGTTAGTGGTGTTACCCGAGGCGTTCAGTTGTTTTGGTGCCGGCGATAAGCAGCAGCTGTTAAGCGCAGAGCGCTTTGGCGACGGACCTTTGCAAGCGCAACTGGCAGCCTTGGCGAAGCAACACGGAATCTGGTTGGTTGCAGGGACCATTCCGCTAGTAGATACCGATAGTGCTGACCGCTTTAGCGCCGCTTGTTTGGTGTTTAACAGCGCCGGCGAACTGGCTGGTCGCTATGATAAAATTCACTTATTTGATGTGGAAGTCGCCGATAGCACGGGTACTTATCACGAGTCCCGGTATACCAAACCCGGCAGCAAAGTGGTGACCATCAATACCGAGTTTGGTCGGTTAGGGCTGGCGGTGTGTTATGATGTGCGCTTTCCTGAGCTGTTTCGCGTACTACGTGAGCAAGGCTGCGAGGTAATGGTATTGCCGTCGGCCTTTACCAAGGTTACCGGTGCTGCCCACTGGCATCAGCTAGTGCGCTCTCGCGCGATTGAACAACAATGTTTTATGGTGGCTCCTGGTCAGGTCGGTGAGCACGCCAATGGTCGGGAAACTTTTGGACATTCACTCATAGTGGATGGCTGGGGCCGCATTTTGGCTGAGCAGGAAAGTGGCATAGGTGTCCTTTCTGCGGCAGCCGACATCAGCCAGTTAACTGATATTCGCAAGCGGATACCAGTAGCAACACACAACCAATTTAAGGTGAAGTATGAGCGCTCAACATGAGCAGGTAGTAGCACGACTAATCCAATCCAACCAACTGGATGAGAGTATTTTGCAGCAGAGCTTGCAGCAAATGTACTGTCACCCAATTGACTATGCTGATGTGTATCTGCAATCCAGTGCCAATGAGTCCTGGGTGCTGGAAGACGGCATTGTGAAAGATGGTAGCTTCCACATTGAGTCTGGCTTAGGTGTGCGTGCTCTGCACGGCGACAAAACTGGTTTTTCCTATGCCGATGAAATTAGCGCTAAGGCATTAACCCAAGCGGCGGACGCGGCGCGAGGTATAGCCAAAGCGGGTGCGCAACAAACCTTCGTCGTGAAGCCGACCGCGACTATTCACGAGCGCTACAGCTTTGCCAGCCCAATTCAAAGCATGGCTGATGCTGAAAAAATCACACTATTGCAGGAAATGGATGCCTTTGCTCGGCAGCAAGATCCGCGAGTGGTGGAAGTTATCGCCAGCATCAGCGGCAGTTACGATCAAATTGCAGTGATGGCTACTGACGGCACTTTTGCGACCGACATTCGGCCACTGGTGCGACTGAACTGTACCGTGCTGGCCGAACAAGATGGCCGTCGCGAACGCGGCAGTGCGGGCGGCGGTGGTCGGGTACAGTACAGCTACTTCCTCGAAGCTGGTGACCAGGGCGGTGAGCAACGCTGGCAGGAATATGCTCGCGAAGCGGTTCGTCAGGCACTGGTGAACTTAGTTGCCAAGCCAGCTCCGGCTGGCACTATGCCGGTCGTACTTGGGGCCGGCTGGCCGGGCGTATTGTTGCATGAAGCTGTTGGGCACGGGTTGGAAGGTGACTTTAACCGCAAAGGGTCGTCAGCTTATGCCAATCGTATGGGCGAAAAAGTAGCATCGGAACTTTGCACCATTGTTGACGACGGCACCTTAGCTAATCGACGCGGGTCCTTGTCAATTGACGATGAAGGTACCCCTGGCGCTTATAACGTACTCATTGAAAAGGGTCGTTTGCGCGGTTATATGCAGGACAAAATGAATGCCCGCCTGATGGGTGTTGCTGCAACCGGTAATGGGCGACGTGAATCTTATGCGCACTTGCCGATGCCGCGCATGACCAACACCTACATGTTAGGTGGTGAATCAACCCCGGACGATATTATTGGTAGTGTCAAAAAGGGTATTTATGCGCCGCAATTTGCCGGTGGTCAGGTGGATATTACCTCCGGTAAGTTCGTGTTTTCGGCGTCCGAGGCTTACTTGATTGAAGACGGTCGTATTACCACACCACTGAAGGGCGCAACCTTAATTGGCAATGGCCCCGAAGCTATGGGTCAGGTGTCTATGGTGGGTAATGATTTGGCGCTGGATACCGGCATTGGTGTTTGCGGTAAAGACGGTCAGAGCCTGCCGGTAGGGGTTGGTCAACCAACCTTGAAACTGGATGCGCTGACCGTTGGCGGCACTGAATAACTAAGTTGCATAGGGCAGTAGCGCATTGGCGCTACTGCTTATGAACAAATCTCGCGCAAATACTTAAATAGTTCACGTGCTGCGGCGGGTGGCTTGTTCTCTGCCTGCTGCTTTTGCGCCTGACGATACAACTGGCGCAAACGTTGACGATCGGCGCTTGGATATTCCTCTACCAGACTTTGAATGGCGTCGTCACCACCGGCCAAAATGTCGTCCCGACGTTTTTCCAGTTGATGAAAAAACGCGTTTTGCACATCACTTTGATGATCCATGTCGTGTAGTGCTTGTTCCAGTTCTTCAGTATCCAGCCCACGCATGAGCTTACCAATATACTGCAGCTGGCGTCGGTAACCCTCACGGGTATTCCGAATACGCTGGGCCAAATGTACCGCGTCAAGCAGCGGCTCGGGTATTGGCAATTGTTCTAGCTGACCATGTTGCATGGCTACCAGGCGTTCACCCAGTGCTTGCAATTGCGACATTTCGCGTTTGAGTTGCGATTTACTTGGAGGTAGTTCGGTGGCATCGAACTCATCAAATTCTTCGGGCTTATTGGCCGCCATAGACGTCACCTTGCAGGATGTCGGTAAAAGCTATTGAAACGCTGCTCCTGCGCAGCTGATATCAAGCTCGTGCTAGTCGTCATTTTAACAGGAATTCGGCATTCTGACAGAAATTATGCATGGTCATTATGATATGCTAAGTACATTCAATGGCTCGCTGCCTAACCAAGGGTTAGCTGAACAGCCGGACGATCACCAAATAAGTGTGGAGAAGTTGTTGTGACCCCATCGTTAAACGAACTTTCGATTGAACTTGAAGGCGTAAAAGAAACTGTTGCTGATGCCTTAGAGCAGGCTCAGAAAGCCGGTGCTAGCTCGGCTGAGTGCGCGATTAGCCGCAGTCGGGGCATTTCGGTAGGTACGCGCATGGGTGAGGTGGAAACGGTTGAGTTTAATCAGGATGGTGCGTTAGGTATTACGGTGTACCGGGGGCATCACAAAGGCTCGGCATCCACAACGGATTTAAGTGCGGCGGCTATTCGCGAAGCTGTAACCAAAGCCAGTGAAATCGCTAATTTTACGTCGGAAGATCCATGCGCTGGTTTAGCTCCGGCTGAGTTTATGGCACACGACTATCCGGATTTAGATTTGTGCCATCCGGCGGACCAGAGCGCCGAATTTGCGCTGCAACAGGCGCTTGATTGTGAACGTCATGGCTTGGCTGCGGATAAGCGGATTGTGAATTCCGATGGTGCGGGATATAGCAGTCATTGCGGTTATCGGGTGTACGGCAATACCCACGGCTTTGTCGGTGGTTATTTGCAGTCTCGGCACAGCTTAAGCTGCGCGCTGATTGGCAAAGAAGGCGAACGCATGCAGCGTGATTACAGCTACTCAGTAGCACGCAAGCAGCATGAACTGGCGAGCCCTCAGCAAGTTGCTAACGAAGCTGTAGCGGAAACTCTGGGGCGCCTTGGCGCGCGTAAAATCAATACCGCACAAGTGCCGGTCATTTTTCGGGCCGATGTAGCCAACTCCTTGTTCGGCCATTTGGTTGCTGCCATTAGCGGCGGTAATCTGTATCGCAAGTCCAGTTTTTTACTGAATCAAAAAGGTCAGCAGATATTCCCGGACTGGTTGAAAATTGATGAACAACCACACCTTGTTGGCGGCCTGGCAAGTAGCCCTTTTGATACCGAAGGGGTGCGCACGCAAACGCAGTCTATTGTTGACCAAGGCGTACTGGAAACTTATCTGATGTCCAGTTACACCGCTCGTAAGCTGAATTCAACGCCAACCGGTCACGCTGGTGGTATTCATAACTGGCGGGTTAGTCAGCAGAACCAGAGCTTACAGGAACTCTGTCAAACGATGGGCACCGGGCTACTGGTAACCGAGTTAATGGGGCAGGGCGTGAATATTGTGAATGGCGACTATTCTCGCGGTGCCGCTGGCTATTGGGTAGAAAATGGCGTGATTGCCTACCCGGTTGAGGAAATTACTATCGCCGGTAATTTGCGCGATATGTTCAAGAATATTGTGGCTATAGGCAACGACGTTGATCACCGCCATGGGGTGTTAACAGGTTCTATGCTGATTGAGCAAATGCGGGTGGCTGGTCACTAACTAATCTACCTATACGGGCACCGTTTTATGATCTAAAACAATATAAGCGTAGCGGTAACTTGCTACGCTTTCGCGTTTGCAGCATTGGTTTAGGTTTGGTTGTCCGCATGCGTCGTAATTCTCAGGTTATTGATCAAGAAGTAAAAGTTTCTGCCCAGCAGCAGTTAGTATCGACCACCGACAAGCGTGGCGTTATTACCTACGTAAATGAAGACTTTGTGGCTATTAGTGGCTTCAGCGAAGCTGAGTTGCTTGGTAAAAACCACAACATTGTTCGCCATCCCGATATGCCAAAAGCCGCCTTCGCCGATTTATGGGCCTGTCTGGAGCGTGGTCAGGATTGGCGCGGTGCGGTAAAAAACCGTTGCAAAGACGGCCGCTATTACTGGGTCGATGCACACGTTACGCCCATTTCTGAAAACGGCCAGGTGCTTGGCTATCAATCGGTTCGTAGCCGTTTGGACGACCAACTAAAAGCGCGCGCCAGCCAAGCTTATCAACATATTCAAAAAACCGGCAAAGCGCCGTTTGAAGCCACCACGCGGGCCAAGTTGTTGGCCGTGCTGATGGGCTGGATATTACTGTTAGGTACCGCGGTGTGGCTACAAAACTGGTTCGCTGTTGCTAGTGCAGCCTTAGCCGTGTTGGTTCCAGTTATACTGCTGCGCGAAGAAGTGATTCGGCTTCCGCGCGCGGCCATGCAGTGGCAGCACAGTTTCGATTCGGTTAGCCGGTTGGTGTATAGCGGTCGCGGCGGTGCTAGTGTTATTAACTTTCACTTACGTATGTGGCATGCCAAAGTTAGAACTATTCTTGGCCGTGTTAGTGATGCGTCCAAACGCTTAGCGACCGTTGTTGCACAAACCCATAACTTGGTTGAAGAAACCCGTACAGAAGTTGATCAGCAGAAGTTTGAAGTGCAGCAAGTGGCTAGTGCCGTGACGCAAATGACCGCTACTGCGCAGGAAATTGCCAGCAATACCCATCAAACCCTGCAACAAGTACAAGAAACGCACCAGCAAACCGCCGCAGTAGCCGAATGGATGACGACCAGCCAGCAACGCACACTGCAACTTAGCGATTCGGTTAGTCAGGCTGCGGCTTCAGCCGATCAATTAGTGGCCGAGTCCCAACGTGTGGCAGCAGCAATGACCGATATTGAAGGCATTGCCGATCAAACCAACTTGTTGGCACTGAATGCGGCCATTGAAGCGGCTCGCGCTGGAGAGGCCGGGCGTGGTTTCGCGGTGGTGGCCGACGAAGTTCGAGCGCTGTCTACCCGCACGCAACAGTCCGCGGCTAAAATTCAGGACAGCCTACAAGGGATGCAAAAAACCTTACAGGACTGGGTAGGCGTGATGCAACGCAGTCACAAGCAAGCTGAACAGTGTGCTGATGATGCCAAACGCTCACAGCAATCGGTGCGCGATATTCATCAGATGATGGATAAAGTAGCGGATTTTGCGACCCAAATTGCCACAGCTTCCGATCAACAACAGCAGGTGTGTGAAGAAGTAAGTGAAAACTTAACGCGTATTGATGATGCCGCGGAACGTAATCAGCAGCGGGCGCAGCGTATGAGTTCGGAAATGTCGTCAGTGGAAGAACAAGTGGCAGGCTTCACCGGCCTGACCGCTACTTTCAAAGTGAAAGACTAACGCGGTCGAGCCGTTACGATAACATCAGGGTTGCGGTGCCAAGGAAGGCAAAGATACCCACCACGTCGGTCACTGTGGTTAGAATAACGCCGCCAGCCAGTGCCGGGTCAATGTCGAAGCGCTTCAGAATCAGTGGCACTGTGACACCGGCCAAACCAGCGGCCAGCAAGTTCGCCATCATGGCGAAGGCAATGATAAAGCCAATCATCAAATCCTGCTTCCACAGGGCTACTACGGCGGCTATCAGCACCGCCCAAATAACCCCGTTTAACGCCCCAATAGCCAGTTCTTTACCAATTAGCCAGCGGGTGTTGCTGGAGGTTATGTGGCCAAGCGCCATGGCTCGAATCACCAGGGTTAAGGTTTGGCTACCGGCAATACCACCCATACTTGGCACTATGGTGTTCAAGATGGCCAGGATGGCCATTTGCGCCAGAATGTCTTCGAACAGCGAGCTCACAAACGCGGCCAGCAAGGCGGTAACCAAGTTAACGGCTAACCACACCGTACGGCGGCGAGTACTCTTTAATACCGGCGCAAAGGTATCTTCGTCGTCTTCTAAACCCGCCATGCTTAACATGGAGTGCTGGGCGTCTTCGCGAATAATATCAACCACGTCATCAATGGTGATACGACCGAGCAGGCGGTTGTCAGCATCAACAACTGGCGCCGATACCCAGTCCTGGCGTTCGAACAGCTTGGCAACCTCGGTTTCGTCCATGTCGACCGGAATACCCTGCACGTCAGGGGTCATCACGTCTTTCACTAACCCGGCAGGATCCACGGTAAGCAGCCGCGATAAGGCAATTTCACCGATAAATTTATCATCGCGGTTTACCACATAAAGTTTATCGGTGGCTTCAGGTAACTCGCCCTTCAGGCGTAAATACCGCAGTACCACGTCAATGCTAACGTCGGGGCGCAGGGTAATGGTATCGGTGTTCATGATACCGCCGGCGGATTCCTCTTCGTAGGACAGCGCCATTTCGGCACGTTGCCGGTCCTGCTCGTCCATCGATTTCAGTACTTCCTGATAAACCGGAACGGGCAAGCCACGCAGTACGTAGGCCAAGTCATCGGTATCCATGCCTTCGGTCGCAGCCGCCAGTTTTTCCGGCGCCATTTGACGAATAATGGATTTTTGAACTTCTTCGTTTAGTTCTTCAAGAATATCACCGTGCTCGTCGGCATCAACGAGCTGCCAAATAATGGCGCGAGCTTTCGGTGGGGAGGACTCCAACAGCAGCGCAACGTCCCAGGCGGGTAAGTTGTGAAGTTGTCGCCGCGCTTGCACGAACATACCGCGCGCAAGAGCATCATTGACCTCTTGTAGGCGCTGTTCAGCAATTTCTTTTTCGGCGACGTCTGCTTGCATGGAAAAACTCCTTTAGAGATGAGGAGTTTACCGTAACTTTTTCGTTACGTCAGTAGCTGATGATTATTGATCTTCGTCAAATCGTGCTTCAATCAAATCTGACACCGCTTGTAAGGCCTCTTCAGCTTGCGAACCTTCGGCGGTTACCTGAATCTCTTTGCCTTGGCCGCTGGCTAACAGTAACAGGCACATCACGCTGGATGCGTCTACTTCCTGCGTACCCTGCTTAATGCGTATTTTGGCATCAAACTGGTGCGTGAGCTGCGCCAGTTTGGTGGCCGCACGAGCATGCAAACCGAGTTTATTGCGAATAATTAAATTCTTTTGAACCACTTGTTGAGTCACTATTGTGCATCCAGTTCGCGATGGCGAATTTGTACCTTAAAGGTTTGGTCGGAAAAACGACTGGCTAACTGTTCCGCAATATACACGGAACGGTGTTGACCACCAGTGCAGCCAATAGCAATAGTTAGATAGCTGCGATTACTGCGTTGAAAGTGTGGTAGCCAGGTTGCCAGAAAGGTCTCAACCTGAAAAATAAACTTAGTTACCAGCGGTTGCTGGCTAAAAAAGTGCTGCACCGGCTGATCGCGGCCGTTCAATGGCTTAAGTTCGGGTTCCCAGTGAGGGTTCGGCAGAATGCGGGCATCAAATACATAATCAGCATCAGGCGGCACGCCGTGTTTAAAACCAAACGACTGGAATACCACAATCAGACGAGCGGCGGCTTTGCCCAACACCCGTTCAGTTACTTGCTCGCTTAACTGATGGACACTTAATTTACTGCTGTCGATGCGCCAGGTAGCCCGTTCAGCGATTGGCTCCAGCAGCTTGTATTCAAGTTTTAAAGCTTCCGGCAGCGGCAACTCGCGCTGGGACAGTGGGTGCAAACGTCGGGTTTCACCAAAGCGTTTCAGCAGCACGCCTTCGTCGGAATCAATAAAGAGTATTTCGGGTTTTACTTTTTTCGGCAGAAAATCGAGGGCATCCAGCAGTTCGTCGGAACGACCCGGAATATTGCGCACATCAATGCTTATGGCAATCCGGTCAAACTGTTCAATAACCGCATGCACCAATGTGGGTAGCAGCGTAATAGGTAAGTTATCAACACAATAAAAACCTAAGTCTTCCAGCACTCTTAGCGCAATAGTTTTGCCCGAGCCGGAACGACCACTAACAACTATTAATTGCATGGTTTGTCATCGTTAGTGAAAAGATCGAATAATTGTTCATCAGAACTGGCTTCCCGTAAAGCTCTGGTGCAGTCCTTATCATTCATGCGCTTGGCGATATTGGCAAGGGTATTTAAATGCGCCTCGTGCTGGTCTTCCGGCACTAATAAGGCAAACACAATATCCACTGGCTGGTTATCAATGGCATCAAAATCAACCGGGTCGGTTAAGGTTAATAACACCGCCACCGGCTGCGATGCACTGGGTAAACGCCCATGAGGAATCGCGATACCCAGTCCGATACCGGTACTTCCTAAGCGTTCACGATTCAGCAGGCTTTCAAACACATCATGACGAGTAGTACCTGACAAGCGCGGTGCTGCCAGTTGGCTGATGGTTTCCAGTACTTTCTTTTTACTTGCGCCCGATACTGCACAACGTGTGCAGTCCGGGCTTAACAGAGAAGTTAAATCCATAAGTTAGTGACGTTTCATCTTTTCTTTGTGTTTAATGACCTGACGGTCAAGTTTGGCAATTAAACCGTCAATTGCTGCGTACATATCTTGATGTTCTGAGTCGGCAAAAATTTCACCACCGTTTAGATGTACTGTAGCTTCCGCTTTTTGCGTGAGTTTTTCAACATTCAATATCACATGAACGTTGGTAATTTGCTCGAAATGTCGCTCTAACTTGCCAAATTTAGTATCCACATAGTCTCGCAATGCATCAGTGATGTCGATGTGATGACCCGTCAAATTAATTTGCATAGCATCTTCCTTCTATTGCCCAATGTACATGTGTGTTTGTTCAAATGGCTAAAGTAAGCTTTTACGCTGGCTCGAAGCGGGAATATTTAAAGACTCCCGGTATTTAGCGATGGTTCGCCTTGCTACTTGGATACCTTGTGCCGCCATGAGTTCAGCAATTTTACTATCACTGAGCGGTTTCTTCGCATTCTCCGCACTGACTAATTTTTTAATAAACGCACGAATGGCCGTGGAAGAGCACTCACCACCGTTTTCGGTGCTGACATGACTGGAAAAGAAATATTTTAATTCAAACACGCCGCGTGGGGTGTGCATAAATTTCTGCGTGGTAACCCGGGAAATTGTTGATTCATGCATATCTACTGCCTCAGCAACGTCATTCAGCACCATTGGCTTCATGGCCTCTTCGCCATATTCAAAGAACGCTTGCTGGCGCTGCACGATGCAATTTGAAACTTTTAGTAGCGTTTCGTTGCGGCTCTCCAGACTTTTAATAAACCAGCGCGCTTCCTGTGTATGGTGCCGAATATACTGCCCGTCTTCCGGATTTTTAGCGTGCCGGCTCATTGCCGCGTATTCTTCGTTTACTCTAAGTTTAGGCACACTTTCCGGATTTAGCTCAACTATCCAACGAGCATTTTTTTTCACCACAGTAACATCTGGTATTACGTATTCAGCACTTTGCTGGATGACTGTGTCGCCGGGCCGGGGGTGCAGGCCATGGATAAGTCGCAATACTTCACGCAGCTGGCCTTCCTGAATTTTCAATTTGCGGGCCAGCGTGCGGTAGTCGCGACTGGCTAATAAATTCATATGCTCCGACACTGTCAGCCGCGCCTGAGTTAACCATGGCGTGTCTGCGGGAAGCGCTTTTAATTGCAGCTCCAGACATTCAGCAACACTGCGGGCGGCCACGCCTAACGGGTCGAACTGCTGCACCCGCTTTAACACCATGCATACTTCTTCCATGCCGATATCCGCAGCCTGGGTATCTACCGTGGCACTTACGCTTTCCAGAATATCTTCCAGTGGCACCGTCAGGTAGCCGGCTTCATCAATAGCCTCAATGATGGCGGTGGCAATAAGCTCATCTTCTTCACTATAGTGTGACAGGCGCATTTGCCACAGCAGGTAATCTTGCAGGGATTCGCTGGTTTCACCCTGATACGACATCTCATCGTCGTCACCAAAGCTGCCGCCACCAGAAGAGCCACTGCTGCTGCCGGCAGAATAAGTGTCATCCCAGGTGGAGTCGGTAGGCAGATCATCGGGGAGTTGATCTTGAGCCATGGCGTCAGAGGACTCTAGCTGGCTGTCGTCGCTGCCATGGCTCAGTTGCTCATTATCGCCACTGCCGTCGCCACTGCCGTCGCCATTGCTGGCGCTTGCTGAGGTTGTGTCGTTGTCGTTGGAGTCAGAGGTGCTGGTATTGGAGCTCTCGTCAGCATGCTCGCCAAAGCCTTCTTCGGCGGCTTCTAACTCCAGCAACGGATTGTTTTCCAGCGCCTCCTGAATTTCCTGCTGTAAATCCAGTGACGACAGTTGCAGCAACCGAATAGCCTGCTGGAGCTGAGGAGTCATCGTCAGCTGCTGGCCCATTTTAAGTTGCAGACTTTGCTTCATCGGCATGCGCTCTTTGCGTTAGTTACAGCGTAAATTGGTCGCCCAAATAGACGTCTTTTACTTGCTGGTTATTGAGCACGCTGTTGGCGTCGCCGCTGGCAATAAGTTCGCCGTGGCTGACGATATAGGCATGCTCACATACTGAGAGTGTTTCGCGCACGTTGTGGTCAGTAATGAGTACGCCGATACCACGTTGGCGTAAATGCTCAATTATTTTCTTTATATCAATTACAGAAATTGGGTCAACCCCTGCGAAGGGTTCATCCAGCAAAATAAATTGTGGCTCAGCGGCTAACGCCCGGGCAATTTCGACGCGGCGGCGTTCGCCACCAGACAAACTCATGCCCAAACTATTGGCGATATGACTAATGTGAAACTCTTCCAGCAGATTATCGAGTTTTTCCTCGCGTTGCCCGGAATCCAGCTCTTTGCGGGTTTCTAAAATAGCCATAATGTTGTCGCGCACAGTTAACTTGCGGAAAATGGACGATTCCTGCGGTAAATAGCCAATGCCGCGGCGGGCGCGCTCATGCATGGGGAGCAAGGTGATGTCGTCGTCATCCAGACGAATCTTGCCCTCGTCGTTATTCACTAATCCAACGATCATATAAAAGGTGGTGGTTTTACCGGCGCCGTTGGGTCCCAGTAAGCCAATAACCTGACCACTTTCAACGCGCAGGCTCACGTCACGCACCACGCGACGGTTTTTATAGGACTTAGCTAAATGTTCAGCAATTAAGGTGGGCATCAGTGAATCCTATGGGTTGGAAGTATTATCTGCCGGTGGTTGGTTGTTGCCATTGCCACCTTCGCGCTCGGTATTGCGCGGCATAATAATAGTTTCGACTTGTTCGTTGTCATCTTCGCCTCGCTCGGAGGTCAGCACCTGTGCGTTAAAATCGTAGCGTAACACACCACCGCGCACCAAACTGTCATTCTGATTGACTTCGGCATTGCCAGTTAAGGTAAGAATTTGATTAAGCTGGTCGTAGCGAATTTCGTTGGCCTGAGCCTGAATTAAGGAGCCGTCTTCCAGTTGCTGCTGATAAGTAGCCGGGGCACCAGTGGCCACAAAAACTTCAACCTGGCGTTCGCGGTCGCGCTCGGCTACCAGCTTATCGGCTTCGATACGCAAGGTTCCTTGCTGAATCACCACATTGTTGGTGAAAATAGCCAGATTCTGTTTAATGTCAAAGGACTCGTCATCGGCATTAATTTTAATGGGTTGGCTAAAGTCATTCTGACCTTGCGCCAGCGTTGGCGCAGCCAAACCAAGCGTTAGTGCGACGGTACTAATCACGCCGATTATAAATTGTTTCAACATGTCGATAGAGTTCCAGTTTTTCTGCGTATAAGTCGGCAATCATACCATTACCCCGAACAATAAAGTTGGTTCCTTTAATGGTTACCGGCTGTTCGGTGGTCATGGTTTCACTTACCATATTCACCACCAAATATGAGGTGGTGATTTGTTCAATGTAGTCGTCACCCGTTAGGCTTGTAATGGTGACATTTTTTTCCAAAACCAAGGTTTGGTCATCGTAAAAAGATCCGTGCTCAGCACGAACTTCCCAGGTGGCCCCTTGCTCGTCTGGGTACACAATGTAAACCGGGGTGGTGAGTTCGGTTAAGCCCAACTGGCTAAAATGAGCCATTTCGGTGGAATTAATCCGATGCGCTAGTTGTCCGTTTTCATTAAAAACCTGAGTAATCAGGCCCTGTGCCGTGAAATCAGGCTTCACTGCAACATCGCGTTCAGGCCGCAGTTGCTCGTCCCGGTCAATAAATGGGCGCCACATCAGCACCGCGCCGGCGCCAAAGAGCACAATTAAAATTAACCAGACCCGGCGTTTCACAGGCTCACTCCACCTTGCAACATAAGGCCACCCTGGGCCAGCAAAATGAGGTCAGAAAGCTCGCGCACCGCCCCAAAACCGCCACTGCGGGTGGTGGTGTAGCTTGCTTGCTGTTGCACCCAGGGGTGGGCATCAAAAACTGCAACCCCAAAGCCGGCTTGCTGAATCATCGCCACATCGGGAATGTCATCACCAATACAGGCGATGTCAGCGTCAGTTAATTCATATTTCTGCGCTAATTCCTGATAGGCACCAAGTTTTTCTTCGCAACCCTGAATAATATCTGTTACCCCAAGCGCACTCATACGCTGTTTAACAATGTGCGACTTGCGGCCGGTAATAACTGCCACTTTGATGCCGTGTTGCAGCAAGGCTTTTACCCCAAAGCCATCGCGCGTGTGAAAGGCTTTTAATTCTTCGCCGTCGTTGCCAAGGTAAATGCGGCCATCTGAAAACACACCGTCAACATCGCAAATCAGTAATTTGACGGCAGCGGCGCGCTCCAGTACCTCGGTAGCCACTTCGCCATACCAGGTGCTGACGCTATTGGCGACAATGCTCGCTGTCATTACAACACTCCTGCCCGTAAAAGGTCATGCATGTTTAACGCGCCTATAGGGCGTTGCTGCTCATCCATAACAAATAAGCCGTTAATTTTTTTGTCTTCCATTATTTTCAGTGCCTGTGCGGCCAGCATGTTGGTGTTGGCTGTAACCGGCTTGCGCGTCATAACTTCAGCAATGGCGGTTTGATGAATATCCACCCGATGATCCAAAATCCGGCGCAAGTCACCGTCGGTGAAGATACCTTGTAACTGATTATCACCATTAACAACGGCGGTCATGCCTAGGCCTTTACGGGACATTTCCAACAAAGCTTCACTGATGGTGGCCTCGGTGTGCACCCGGGGTACGCGCTCGCCGCTATGCATTAAATCTTCCAGCCGCAGCAGCAGCCGCTTGCCTAAGCTACCACCGGGATGCGACATGGCAAAATCATCTGCCGAAAAGCCACGTGCGTTGAGTAAGGCTACCGCTAAGGCATCGCCCATAACCAGCGTGGCGGTGGTCGAGGCGGTTGGCGCTAAACCCAATGGGCAGGCTTCCTGCTCTACCGCAATGGAAACATGCACGTCGGCAAGCTTGGCCAGGGTTGACTCGGGCTTACCGGTTAGGGCTATGAGCTGCACACCCAAACGTTTCAGTACTGGAATCAGACCCAGTAGTTCTGCCGTTTCGCCGGAATTTGAAATGGCTAACACCACATCGTTGGCTGAAACCATGCCCAAGTCGCCGTGGCTGGCCTCGCCAGGATGAACAAAAAATGCCGGGGTGCCGGTAGAAGCTAGAGTTGCCGCTATTTTGCCACCGATGTGGCCGGACTTACCCATGCCAATCACAATGACCTTGCCAGCGCAATCCATCATCAACTGACAAGCACGACTGAACTGGTCATCCAGGGCCGGGTACAAACCAGCAATGGCGGCCTGTTCGATATCCAGTACCTGGCGTCCCAGGTCAATAAAATTGTGCGTCGAGGTGCTCATGAATGCTTAGTTACCTACGGGTTCGTTAGTGCTCCGCCTAATAATACGTCAAAGCTAACTGAAATACAGGCTGATTCACTTGTGATCTATATCTTGAATGTATTACTATACCAACTAGACGGTTTAGTAATAAAGCTAGCGTATCACCGTTTACGCTTAAAAAAGGTAGTAAATCAGTATGGTGAGTTCGGCGAAATCGGTCTCGGCAACAAATGATAACAATGCAGCAGCGGGCAAGCAGTCCGATAAATGTGGTCGGCCAAGTTTGCGTGAACACATTCTGGATGCCGCTGAAGCTCTGGTCGCAGAGCAGGGTGCGGCGCGCTTAACCTTTGATGCCTTGGTGCAGCAAACTGGCGTTAGTAAAGGCGGCTTGTTGTATCACTTTGCCAATAAAGACGCTCTAGTGCAGGCCATGTTGCAGCGGCTGGTTGATCGCAAGGAAGTGCGCCGGGCTGAGTTTTTAAAAGATTTGAAAGGTAGCCGTGACGCCAACTTAAAAAGCATTTTGCTGGCGGCCATGAGTTGTGAAGAAGAAGCACCAGCATTGCACAGTGCTATTTTAGCGGCGGCTGCCAATAATCCGGAGCTATTAGCGCCATTGCGCGAGCAAACGGATGCCTTATTTGCCGAGTTGGATGAATCGGAGTTAGGTGGCGAACGCGCTCGTTTACTATTATTTGCAGTACATGGTGCGCGTTTATTTGAGCAGCTCGGTCTGTGTCAGTACGGCTGTTGTGACCGCGAGCGTTTTGCTGAAGTGTTGCTTGGTCTGGTTGATGACCTTGGGCGAACTGGAAAATAACGGCTAAACGCTTGTATAGAAATACATTATTTGACACAAATTTTACAGAACTCCAGCCGAAGCCTGCACTCTGTTTAAGGTAGAATAGTAAGTGCAGCGATACTTTGGAAACTCGCAATTTTAAGTAAGGGATTTCAACACGTGGAAACATTGGTAGAAATTGACGATGTGAAATTTTCGCACGGTGAACGGCTTATCTATGATGGCCTTTCGTTAACCGTTCCGCGCGGAAAAATTGTGGCCGTAATGGGGCCAAGTGGCATCGGTAAAACCACGTTACTGCGTTTAATTGGCGGCCAGATACGGCCACAGCAGGGCAGCATTAAGGTAGCCGGGCATGATATTCCAACGCTGTCGCGGTCCGATTTATATCAGGTTCGTAAGCGCATTAGCATGCTGTTTCAAAGTGGTGCGCTGTTTACCGATATGACGGTGTTCGACAACGTTGCGTTTCCACTGCGCGAGCATAGCAAGCTGCCGGAATCGATCATTCGTACCATAGTGCTGATGAAGTTGGAGGCGGTTGGTTTACGCGGTGCACGGGATTTGTATCCGGCTGAATTGTCTGGCGGCATGGCCAGACGAGCTGCGCTGGCGCGCGCTATCGCGCTTGACCCTGAATTAATCATGTACGACGAGCCTTTTGCCGGCCAGGACCCTATTTCGATGGGCGTTATTGTGAAGCTGATTCGGGAACTAAGTAGTTCACTTGGGCTTACCAGCATTATTGTTAGTCACGATGTGAAAGAAGTGATGTCGATAGCAGACTACGCCTACATTATTGCGAACAAAAAAGTGGTCGCCAAAGGCACGCCGAAAGAGCTGGAAGAAAACGCCTCCGGCATCGTGAAGCAGTTTATGCGCGGCGAAGCTGATGGCCCGGTAGCCTTCCACTACGAGGCAGATGATTACTTTGACGATCTGCTGGAGGGCGCGAAATGATTGAACTGATTCGCAATATTGGGCGTTACACCTTAGATACAATTGCCGGTGCAGGTAAAGCCTTGTTGATGTTGCTGGGCGCTCTGGTGGGCAAGCCTCAGCCAGCTAAATCATGGCCTCTGTTTATTCAGCAAATGTACGTAGTGGGCGTGTTATCACTACTGATTATTATTGTCAGCGGCCTTTTCATCGGCATGGTGCTGGCTTTGCAAGGTTACACCATCTTGGTTGACTACGGCGCTGAACAAAGCCTGGGTCCTATGGTCGCACTGTCGTTGTTGCGCGAATTAGGTCCGGTAGTTACTGGGTTGCTGTTTGCCGGCCGCGCTGGCTCGGCGTTAACCGCTGAAATTGGTTTGATGAAAGCAACCGAGCAGCTTTCCAGTTTGGAAATGATGGCCATAGACCCGTTGCGTCGGGTTATTGCGCCGCGTTTCTGGGCTGGCTTCGTCAGTATGCCGATACTCGCGCTGATTTTCTCGGCGGTTGGTATTTATGGCGGCTTCCTGGTTGGCGTGCAATGGCTGGGCGTAGACGATGGAGCCTTTTGGTCAGTTATGCAGTCCAGCGTAGATTGGTACGACGATATTTTGAACGGCATTATTAAAAGCTTGGTGTTTGCATTTGTAGTGACCTGGATAGCGCTCTACAAAGGTTATAACTGCACACCAACTTCCGCGGGTATCAGCAGCGCGACAACTTCGACAGTGGTTACTGCTTCGTTAGCAGTATTGGGATTGGATTTTGTTTTAACCGCATTAATGTTCGGTTAATCACTTAGGCAGGCGATTATGGAATCAAGAAAAACACAGTTAAGCGTCGGTATTTTTGTTGTTTTGGGTTTTGCAGCTTTGTTGTTTCTGGGGCTTCGTGCCGCTAGCAGCAGTGTTAGTACTGGCGAAGAAACCTATCAGCTTTATGCCAAATTCGACAATATTGGTGGTTTAAAAGTACGTTCACCGCTAAAAGTGGGCGGCGTAGTGGTAGGCCGGGTTACCAGTATCACCTTAGACGGTGAATATTATGAACCGTTAGTCGAGTTGACCATTAATAAAGAGTATGACGATTTTTCTACAACCAGTTCAGTGTCCATTCTGACGTCAGGTTTACTGGGTGAGCAGTATGTTGGTCTGCAACCAGGTTTTATTGATGACTCAATGGGCATGCTGGAAGACGGCGATTATATTTCTGACACCAAATCAGCCATTGTGCTGGAAGAGTTAATTGGGCAGTTTTTATTTAGCCAAGGCGAAGACTAAGGAGGCAGTATGAAACGGTTACTAGCATTGGCAGTTGGTGTATTTATGTCCATTTCGGCTTCAGCCGAAATGATTAAGTCAGACGATCCGCACGATCTGCTGCAGCAAGTGGCGAACAAAACCTTTGACCGGATTGGCAAAGATCGCGGCAAAATTGATGAAAACCTCGATTACTTACGTGAAATCGTGCGTGACGAAATGATGCCTTATGTGGATTATCAGTATGCGGCGAATAAAACCTTAGGCCGTAATTACAAAGACACCACTCGTGACCAACGTCAGGAATATCATCGGGTATTTCGTGAGTACCTGATTGCAACTTATGCTCGTGCATTTTTACAGTATGATGAAGAAAAGCATGAAGTAGAGTTTGAACCGGCGCGCGGTGAAGCTGATAAGAAATCGGCCACAGTGGTTCGCACCCGGGTAACTGAAGAAGGTCGTCCGCCCATTCGCATGGACTTTCGGATGCGTTTTGATAAAAACGAAAACGTGTGGAAAGCTTACGATTTAATCGTAGAAGGCATTAGTTTACTCGACAGCAAGCAGGCAGAAATTGCGTCGGTTATTCGTTCACGTGGTATCGACGGTACTATTGAACTATTGCGTGAAAAAGCCAACGAAGAAATTAAGCAGGGCGACGAAGTTGAGGAAGTAGAGCAAATAGGCGCTGATCAATGAGCTTAAGCTGGGAACTCCAAGACAATAAGCGGGTCTGTGTTAGTGGCGAGCTGACCAGGAATACAGTGCCGCAATTTTGGCAACAGCGTTCGCAGTGGCTGCAAGATGATTCACTGACGATTGATTTGGCCAATTTGGAGCATGTCGACACGGCCGGTGTTGCCCTGTTAATTGAAATAAAGCGCTGCTTAAATGGCAGTCAGGGTGCATTGAAACTTGAAAATGCGAACCAACAATTACGTGATATTGCTGCAGTCAGTGGCGTTGAGTCGCTGCTTTCGTTAAGCTAGTACACTTATTCTGCCTATTAATAGTTGTGATCATGGATTCCGAGCAAATAGAAAAGTTATTAAACGACGCACTTGATTTGACTGAAGTGCTGGTTAAAACCGATGGTAGCCACGCCACTATCACGGTTGTTGGTGAAGCCTTTGAAGGGCTCTCCCGAGTTAAACAACAACAACTGGTTTACCGCCCACTGAATGAACACATTGCCAGCGGCGCTATTCATGCCGTGTCGATAAAAGCCTATACGCCCACTCAGTGGCAGCGTGAGAAAAAATTACAAATGCTGAGCTAAGGTGGTGGGCATGGAAAAGTTAATTATTCGTGGCGGCAATCCTTTGCGTGGCGAAGTCAAAATATCAGGCGCTAAGAACGCTGCCTTGCCTATTCTTATGGCAACTATTTTACCGAATGAACCTGTTACCGTTAGTAATGTGCCAGCGTTGCACGATGTTGCCACTACTTTAGAACTGCTGCATCGCTTAGGTATTAGCCATGCAGCAAACTCAGCTAACAGCTACACCATAGACCCAACTGGATTGCATGATCACAAAGCCTCCTACGACTTAGTGAAAACCATGCGCGCGTCTGTTTTAGTGCTTGGCCCATTACTGGCGAAGTGCGGTCGTGCCGAGGTTTCCTTACCTGGCGGCTGCGCTATTGGTGCGCGTCCGGTAAACCTTCATATTGAAGGTTTACGCCGCATGGGTGCTGATATTGTAGTGGAAAACGGCTATATCAAAGCATCCGTTGAGGGTCGCTTAAAAGGTGCTCAGCTATTAATGGATACCGTCAGTGTTACGGGTACGGAAAATCTAATGATGGCAGCTACCTTAGCCGATGGCGTGACTATTATTGAAAACGCCGCGCGTGAGCCGGAAATTATTGATTTAGCCAATTTCCTGAATCACCTGGGTGCAGAAATTCGTGGTGCTGGTACCGATTGTATTGAAATTCGCGGCGTGGAGCGTTTGCACGGTGGCAGTTATCAAGTGCAGCCGGATCGCATAGAAACCGGAACTTTTCTGGTTGCGGCATTAGCTACCGGCGGTGAAGTAAAATGCTTAAACACAGCTCCGGGCATGCTGGACGCAGTGATTAAGAAGCTCGGTGAAGCTGGCGCCGAAGTGACCCGTGGCGAAGATTGGATACAGCTTAAAAGTAACGGACGGGTGAAACCGGTAAATATTGTTACCGCACCTCATCCTGCGTTCCCAACTGATATGCAAGCACAGTTTACGGCGTTAAATGCTATTGCCGATGGTACTGGTTGGATCCGGGAAACCATTTTTGAAAACCGGTTTATGCATGTGCCTGAATTACGTCGTATGGGTGCTGAAATTGAACTGGAAGGGAATACGGCTATTTGTCGAGGCGTTGCGCGACTCACCGGGGCTGAAGTTATGTGTACCGATTTACGCGCTTCAGCATCGCTAGTTATTGCCGGTTTGGTTGCCGAAGGTGAAACTGTGATTGAGCAAATCTATCACATTGATCGCGGCTACGAATCTATTGAGAAAAAGCTGCAAGCCTTGGGTGCTAATATTCAGCGCGCGCAAAGTACGGTAGTTCCCGAAGGCTGTGAAATTTAAACTAGGCTCTTTAAAGTCGGCGCGTTATTCGGGTAACTTCCCAATAACAGCGTCGACAGTGCGTAGTTCTTCACCGCGATAGAAACGAATAGTTAATACGGTTCCAGGCGTGCTATTGGCAACTAAATCCAGTCCCTCCGCCGGCGTGGAAACGGATTTCCCATCAAACTCAATAATAAAATCATCAACCTTCAAACCTGCTTGAGCGGCTGGGCTACCAGGTGCAACCTCAGTCACAGTAATGCCTGGCAGCGGGCGCTGACTATTCAAGCTGTCACCCACATTAATTCCCAGGTAACCGCGTATTACTGCGCCGTCAGTAATGATTTTTTGCATCACGCGTTTGGCATTGGTACCCGGCACCGCAAAATAAATGCCTTCACCACCTTCACCGGTGAGTGAGTTATAACTGGCGTTGTTAATACCAACCAGTACGCCATTACTATTAATTAAAGCGCCACCTGAAGCACCTTCGTTAATAACCGCGTCCATTTGAATTAAATCTGAATAGGAATTGCTGACCCCAATACGACCACCGGTGGCACTAATAATGCCCTGGGTAATGGTTTGCCCCAGATTATATGGGTTGCCAATAGCCAGCACTACGTCACCAACGCGCGGATTCAGATTGTCGGACTGAGGAATAACCGGCAGGTTGTCAGCGTCTATTTTCAATACGGCAAGGTCGGTGTAACGGTCACTACCTACTAATTGCGCACCATAGCGACGGCCATCTTGCAACGCGATTTGAATTTGGTCTACGTCGGTAACCACATGATAAGCCGTTAAAATATAGCCCCGGCTATTCATGATAACGCCCGAGCCCAAACGCCATACGGTGGTTGGGCGCGGGTTGAAAAAGGAGTCGCGCACTTCGCCGACGCTGTAGATATTTACCACTGCCGGTGCCGCGCGATTTACCGCATCAGCAAAAGAAACGGGAGCCTGGTTTGTTTGCGGCTGACCATGTTGATTCAGCCATGGCATGGCAAGTAGCACCATAGCGGCTACTATTAGTCCTAGTGCCGCTGAGCGACCGAAAAATTGCAGCAGTTGCCGTGCCTTCATGCGGAATCCTTTGCTTCATTCTTAGTATGATTTTTTGGTTATTTGGTGTCGCTGTATCTGATTACGAATAGGTAAGGTAAACAGTTAGATACGCAATTCAAGATAGCATAGCACTGAAGCCAGCCTGAAGACAGTAATCACCATCGTCAGGCTGGCTTCAGCTATTTTTGCAGCAGGGGCTTAATAACTCCTTGATTGCGCGTTAGCGGCCACGCAGAACCAGATAGAGTTGCGAGTTTCCACGTTGCAGGTTCAGGGCAATAACGCCACCAACATTATCAAGTTCCTGGCGCAACTCGGCCAAACTATTCGTTGGGGTTTTATTTACGCCCAGAATAATATCGTTTTGCCGCAAACCCAGACGAGCTGCAGGCGAATTTTCTGCCACTTCAGTAATCAGTACGCCATTGCCTGAGTTTACCGATAAGGACACGCCTTCCAACGCTGGATGCAGTTCTGCTGCTACGGTGGCACTTTCTTCATTATCCAGCACTACGGTAACGTTCTTTTTGTCGCCGTCACGAACAATATTTAGGGTAACCTCTTTGCCGGAACCAATACTGCCAACGCGGGCGGCAAGCTCAAAGAACGAACGAATAGCTTCACCATTCACGCCCACAATCACATCACCGGACTTTAACCCTGCCTTTTGCGCCGCTGAATCTTCAATCACTTCAGCAACAAAAGCGCCTTGGGTCATATCCAAATCCAGCGCATTCGCAATGTCCTGAGTCAGGTTGTCGCCGCGTACGCCAAGCACGCCCCGGCGCACTTCACCAAATTCGAGTAACTGGTCGGTAAGATTGGTCATCATATCGGCCGGAATGGCAAAGCCGATACCAATATTGCCGCCGCCAGGGCCCAAAATAGCCGTGTTAATACCAATTAATTTACCGTCCAGAGTTACCAGAGCACCACCGGAATTACCGCTGTTAATAGCGGCATCGGTTTGAATAAAGTTTTCTACTTCTTCAATACCCAAACCGCTGCGGCCGAGTGCACTGACAATACCGGAGGTGACGGTTTGACCTAAGCCAAAGGGGTTGCCAATAGCTACCACAAAGTCACCAACACGCAGTTCACCTGAGCGTCCTACCTCAATTTCGGTCAGGTTTTCGCCGTCCTGAATTTGTAGTAACGCAATGTCGCTGCGAGCGTCGGTACCAATAACTTTAGCATCATACTGGCGGCCGTCTTTTAGGGTCACCTGAATTTCCGAGGCATCGTTAATCACGTGGTTATTAGTAACCACGTAGCCGTTATCTTTATCAATAATGACCCCGGAGCCAAGCCCGCGGAAGGGGCGTTCGCGCACTTGCTCCTGAGGGCTATTGGGACCAAAGAAAAACCGAAAGGCTTCCGGAATGCGTTGGCGCACCTCACGATTACCTTTCACCGAGATATTGACCACCGCTGGAGTTACTTCTTCCAGCATAGGGGCTAAGGTCGGTAGTTCTTCTTTATCGTTGCCAAAAAAAGGTAAGCCGGCTTGCACGGGCACTGATGCAAAAGTAACCGCAAGTGCTAAACCTGCACTAACAAGGAATGTTTTCATAACATGCGTACTCCTAAGAATGACAATAACGATTAAATATCACAGCTTAATGACCGGAAATCATTACATAGGTTCGCACTGAATATGTTTCAAGATGTGAGCGGATTGCAACAAGCAATCCGCTGGGGGGGACGTTTAACTAACGGCTTTTTTCTTGGCGTCAGTTTTTTTGCCATCGCCTTTGAACAGACCACTGGCGCTATCAGGGTAATCACGCGGTGGCGCATCACCACTACCTGCTTCTTGCTTACGGGAGTCATTCTTAACCGTATTGGCTACCCGTAACTGGCGTAAGGTGTCTTCCGCAAAAAACGGCAAATCATCCTGGTATTGGCCTTGTTGCAACAGCTCCGCACTGTGGCCTAAGTAGGACTGCAACTTGCTTTGCGTGTCTGCCAGTTGCTCAACCAGCGCATTGGCTGTGGCAAAATGCTCCGCTACTTCGCGCTGATAGCTCGCCAATTGCTGTTTGCTGGCGTTAACTTCATCACTTAAGCGCGCCTGATCGGAGTGTTCCTGCAACCAGTAGCGGGCCACAAAGAAACCGATGACCATACCTACGGCTACCAATAAAACACCAATAATCCAACTCATAACTACTCCTTAAAAAGCTCTGCGCCATGCTAACATATGCTGTCTTATAGCATAATGCAGAAACACAAAGAGGGGTAGTGGCTGACCCATGAAAACACCTTGGCAACAATATCAAAGTGATTTGCAGCGTGATGATTTTGCGCATGACCCGGCGCAGCAACAAGCAGTAGAAGCACTGCAGCGTTTGTATGACGAATTGCTGGCGTGGCGTGCCCGCGGTGGCGGTTGGTTCGCTCGTTTAGTGCAACAATTTAAAGGGCCCGCGCCGGCTCCGCAAGGCTTGTATTTCTGGGGTGGCGTGGGAAGAGGTAAGACCTATCTGGTAGATACTTTTTACAATGCTTTACCCTTTGCGCAGAAAGAACGCGTGCATTTTCACCGCTTTATGCATCGCGTGCACGAAGAATTAAAAGGTTTAAAGGGGGTCAGCGATCCTTTGCCAATTATTGCGGAAAAGCTTGCCGGCGAAGCTCAGGTTTTGTGTTTTGACGAATTTTTCGTGCAGGACATAACCGATGCTATGTTGCTCGGTACGCTGATGCAGGAGTTATTCAAACGGCAGGTGGTGCTGATTGCCACCTCCAACATAGTGCCTGATGAACTGTATAAAAATGGCTTGCAGCGCGAGCGGTTTTTACCGGCTATTGCCTTGATTAACCAGAATTGTCAGGTGCTTAACGTAGACGGTGGCGTGGATTATCGGTTGCGTACCCTAACTCAGGCCGAAATTTATCACTCGCCGCTAGATGCCGATGCCGACGAAAATCTACTGAACTACTTTTTCCAGTTGGCCCCGGATCACCAGAGCCACTGTACCGACGGCACTATTACGATTAATGGCCGTGATATTGCCGTGCGTCGGGAAACCGACGACGTGGTGTTGTTCGATTTTATGGCTATTTGCGGGGGACCACGCAGCCAGAACGACTACATTGAGATTGCACGCTTGTATCACGCGGTATTAATTAGCGATTTGCCGCAACTGGGCAGCAATAATGACGATGCAGCACGACGTTTTATTGCCTTGGTTGATGAATTCTATGAGCGGCGGGTGAAACTCATTATGTCAGCGGCGGTGCCGATTGAGCAGTTGTACTCAGGCGGTAAACTTGAATTTGAGTTTAAGCGTTGCATCAGCCGTCTAAAAGAGATGCAGAGCCATGAATACCTGGCACTGGGACATTTAGCTTAAGGGCATTGGTTACTTTACATCCGCGATCCTTTCCCCTATAATCCGCGCCAGCCCACGTTACAGGTACAACGATCGTGCATGTTGCCGGTCAGTTGTGGTTCGCGGGGAAGCCCGGAACTACTGTCGTGAACCTATGGAATAGAGTACATATTAATGAAAACATTTGTTGCAAAACCAGAAACAGTTCAACGTGACTGGTACGTTATTGACGCTGAAGGTAAAACTCTTGGTCGTCTGGCGACTGAAGTAGCTCGTCGTTTACGCGGTAAGCATAAACCTGAGTTCACTCCACACGTAGACACCGGTGATTACATTGTTATCGTAAACGCAGAAAAAGTAGCGGTTACTGGTAACAAGGCTGCTGGTAAAATCTATTACTCGCACTCTGGGTACCCTGGTGGTATCTCTTCGATCACCTTCGAAAAGCTGATTGAGAAGAAACCAGAAATGGTCATTCAGAAAGCGGTAAAAGGTATGTTGCCTCGTGGTCCACTAGGTCGCGCCATGTTCCGTAAACTGAAAGTGTACGCAGGCGCTGAGCACAACCATGTTGCGCAACAGCCTAAACAACTCGACATTTAATACGGAGCATGAAAAAAATGGCAGAGAATCAATACTACGGTACTGGTCGTCGTAAAAGCTCTACCGCTCGCGTTTTCTTGCGTCCGGGTAGTGGCAAAGTGACCATCAATAACACCACACTTGAGCAATATTTTGGCCGTGAAACTGCCCGCATGGTAGTTCGTCAGCCACTTGAATTGGTCGAGATGGTAGAAAAATTTGATTTGTACATCACTGTGAAAGGTGGTGGTTCTACAGGTCAGGCAGGTGCAGTACGTCACGGTATCACCCGTGCACTGATGCAATACGATGAAACTTTACGTGGTGACTTACGTCGTGCGGGTTATGTAACTCGTGATGCACGTCAGGTTGAACGTAAGAAAGTCGGTCTTGCCAAAGCACGTAAGCGTCCTCAGTTCTCAAAACGTTAATTGTTGTACTGCTTATTTTAAAAAGCCCGGCCTTGTGCCGGGTTTTTTGTGTTTATCCTTGTAAAAATAAGGGTATTTCTTTATCATCTGAAAGCATTTTTTTGCCGTCAGCGATGCCGCTGACATAAGCAGCAGCTAATTACTGACTTCACAGCAATGTACTGTGAAGCGTCCTAACTGGAGAGTAAGTGGATGAGCAATGCGCCTGTAGATAAAGGCCGCCGTCGATTCTTGACCGTCGCAACTACCGTAGTCGGTGGTGCGGGTGCGGTTGGTGTTGCCGTTCCTTTCATTGCGTCATGGAACCCGAGTGCGAAAGCGAAAAACGCCGGGGCGCCAGTGGAAGTGAATATTGGTAAAGCCGAGCCGGGTCAGTTGATTCGAGTAGAGTGGCGTGGACAGCCTGTGTGGGTTGTTCGTCGAACCCCTGAGATGTTGGAAGGACTTGCCGCAATCGAAGACGATTTGCGCGATCCAAATTCAGAGCAACCACAGCAACCAAGCTATGCCCAAAACAGATACCGCTCTATCAAGGAGGAGTATTTGGTAACCGTTGGTATTTGTACGCATTTGGGTTGTTCTCCGCAGTATCTAGAAGATTCTTTCGGTGAACAGGTTGAAGGCATACCTTCTGGCTTTTTCTGCCCTTGCCACGGCTCGAAATTTGATATCGCCGGGCGTGTATTCTCGGGCGTTCCAGCACCATATAACTTGGTAGTGCCGCCACATTATTACATCGATGATACGACTATTCTTATCGGTGAAGACGGGGAGCAAGCCTAATGTTTAAGAATTTTGTTGCCTGGATGGATGAACGTATTCCCATGACCAAAACATGGAACATCCATTTGGCACAGTACCCAGCTCCGAAAAACTTTAACATGTGGTACCTGTTTGGGGTACTGGCCATGTTGGTATTGGTTAACCAAATCCTGACGGGTATCTGGCTAACCATGAACTACGTTCCATCAGCTGAAGGCGCTTTCGCTTCGGTTGAATTTATTATGCGAGATGTCGAATTCGGCTGGCTGTTGCGCTATATGCACTCCACCGGTGCATCGGCCTTCTTCGTGGTGGTTTATCTGCACATGTTCCGTGGCATGATGTACGGCTCTTATCAGAAGCCGCGCGAATTGCTGTGGATATTCGGCATGCTGATATTCCTGGTGCTAATGGCAGAAGCCTTTATGGGTTACCTGCTACCTTGGGGACAAATGTCTTACTGGGGTGCACAGGTTATTATTTCCCTGTTCGGTGCGATTCCGATTATCGGTGATGATTTAACCTTATGGATCCGCGGTGACTACGTTATCTCCGGCGCTACCCTAAACCGCTTCTTCGCACTGCATGTTATTGCCTTGCCATTGGTGCTGGTTATTTTGGTATTCCTGCATATTGTGGCCTTGCACGAAGTGGGTTCTAACAACCCGGAAGGTATCGATATTAAGAAGCCGAAAGGTTCTGTACCTGACAGCGAAAAGCCGAAGTTTGAATTCCATGAGCGCTTCACTAAGAAGAAAGATATTGTGGATGCGATTCCGTTCTATCCTTACTACATCGTGAAGGATTTAATCGGCATCGGTATTTTCCTGTTCTTCTTCTGTTGGGTTATTTTCTTCAACCCAGCTATGGGCGGGTTCTTCCTGGAGCCACCAAACTTTGAAGCGGCAAACCCTCTGAAAACACCAGAGCACATTGCCCCGGTTTGGTACTTCACGCCGTTTTATGCAATTTTGCGCGCGGTTCCGGATAAGCTCTTCGGTGTCATCCTGATGTTTGGCGCTATTGTGTTCTTATTCTTACTGCCTTGGTTAGACCGTGGTCGGGTACGCTCAATTCGCTACCGTAGTAACTTCCACAAAATTAACCTAACGGTGTTTGTGATCAGCTTTATTGTGCTTGGCTATCTGGGTGTGAAACCAGCAACTGAGGTATATACCTTCTTTGCCCGGGTATTCACCTTCTTGTACTTCGCGTTCTTTGGTCTGCTGTGGTTCTACAGTAAAAACGAGAACACCAAGCCACTACCAGAGAGGTTAACCAAGTGATGAAAAAGTTTCTTATCGCAATGCTAACCCTTCTGCCTGGCTTAGCCATGGCAGCTGGCCCAACAATTCCGCTGGATCACGCTGAAGTGGACTTGCACGACAAAGCGTCATTACAACGTGGTGCGCAGTTGTTTATGAACTACTGCATGGGGTGTCACTCCATGCAGTACCAACGTTACAACCGTACCTTTGAAGACTTGGGCATTCCGGAAGATTTGGGTGTCAAGCACTTACAGTTTACTGGCGATAAGCCAGGCGACTTAATGCGCAATGCCATGCCAACTGAATCCGCTTCTGCGTGGTTCGGTACCGGTGCTCCGGATTTAACGCTGGTAGCCCGGGTTCGTGGCGCTGACTGGTTGTATACCTACTTCCGCTCATTCTATGTTGATGAATCACGTCCGTTTGGCGTCAACAACGCCGTGTTCCCGAACGTGGGTATGCCGCATGTGTTGCAAGAGCTGCAAGGCGTGCCAAGCAAAACCACTGAACGTCGTATGATTGACGGTGAAATGCAGGATGTTTACGTAGGTATTAAATCTGACGGCAGCGGTATGCTGACGGCGGATGAATATGATCAGGCTATGCTCGATCTAACTGCTTTCCTGGTCTACACCGGTGAGCCAATGCTGTTAGAGCAACGTCGTATGGGCTGGTTTGTATTTGGTTTCTTATTAATTTTCACCATTCTGGCCTGGTTCCTGAAACGTGAATTTTGGAAAGACCTAAAATAAGTATTGGCTAAGTTAGCTGGTGCATGAAGAAATACGTTGGGGGCATTGTTGCCCCCTTCGCTGTTGATGAAATCTGGAGAAATACATGGCGGTTGCTGCAAATAAACGTTCAGTTATGACGCTCTATGCGGGCAAAAATGATTTGCTAAGTCATCAAGTGCGTTTAGTGTTAGCGGAAAAAGGTGTCGGTGTCGAAATTAACTTCCTGGAAGGCGATGAGCGTCCGGAAGACTTAATGCAACTGAACCCTTATCCGGACGCGGTACCAACCTTGGTTGATCGTGATCTGGTGTTGTATAACGCCCACATCATTATGGAATATCTTGATGAGCGTTTTCCGCACCCACCGTTAATGCCGGTATACCCGGTAGCTCGTGGTAGCAGTCGTTTGATGATGTACCGTATTCAACGCGATTGGTATGCGCTGGCTGAAACTATTGCGGCTGGCGGTAAAAAGGCCGATGCAGCACGCTTGGAACTGCGCGAAAGTTTGTTAGCGTTAGCACCAATCTTTGCTGATACGCCTTACTTCATGAGTGAAGAGTTCAGCCTGGTAGATTGTTATTTAGCTCCGCTACTATGGCGCTTGCCGGTGTATGGCGTTGATTTAGACGGCACCGGTGCAAAAGAAGTGAAGGGTTACATGATGCGTGTGTTCGAACGTGAGACCTTCCAGGAATCGCTTACCGATATGGAACGCGACATGGTTCGCGACGCTAAAAAATGAGTGTTGATGTACCCATGACAGCAAAACGGCCGTACTTGTTACGGTCGCTTTACGAGTGGATTGTGGATAATCAGCTAACCCCGCATATTGTGGTGAACGCTGAAGTACCGCACTGCAAGGTACCCTTGCAGTTTGTGAAAGAAGGTCAGATTATTCTGAATATTGCGCCTGCAGCCGTTGGTGCTCTGCAAATGACCAACAGCGACGTCCAGTTCAATGCGCGCTTCGGTGGTAAGTCACAGCAAGTCTATGTGCCTATAGCGGCCGTGGTAGCCATTTATGCCCGTGAGAATGGTGCTGGTACCATCTTTGAAGAAGAGAGTGCCCTGAGCTTCGAGCAGGTACCTGCAGATGAAGCTCAACCCATGGCATTAGTGGAAGAAACCGAAAAAGATCAGGATAAGAAGTCTGTTAGCACGAGCAAGTCAGACAAAAAGCCCGGCAAAAGCAAGGGCTCGCATTTAAAAGTAGTGAAGTAACTGCAGCCCCAATCAGGGGCTGTTAAATGCAGTGACTACGCGCTTCACTCCGGAAATATTCCGCACTATCTCAACCGCAAGCTCCGCTTCGTCGTTCGCTACTATCCCCATTAAAAAGACCTCGCCATTTTCAGTCACCACTTTAATTTGTGAACCGTCAATGTCCTTCTCACTCAGTAATTTGGTTTTTACCTTACTGGTAAGCCAGCTGTCATGACTGCGGGTGGTAATTGAAATAGGGTTACCAATGCGAATTTCGTTGTGTATTTGGGTAATACCGTCTTGCTGACGAACCAGTCGTTCAGCTTGAATTTTACGTTCTTGCGAAAGGGCCTGACCCACCAGCAGCACGGCTTCGTTATAGGCAACCGCCACCACTCGCGTTGCACCCAAGTCTTTCGAGTCAGAGATTGCGCGTTGCGCCCGGAACTCGATAGTTTGATCATCCATTTGAGTGCCAATGCTGCGTCTGTCGGTTGCCGCTTTCACACCAAGCGCGCTGGCGCCGACAACGGCTACCGCACAACCTTGTAACAGCAAAACCGATGCTAACACCACACTGATGCCGCGGGTGAAGCTGGAGCCAACGCTGATTTTAGCCTGTGCTGTCATTCTGCTACCTCTTGAGGAAATACTTGCTGTTCAATCAGATCGCATAAACTATGAACCACAAACAACAACTGCTCGCTGATGCGATTGGGTTCATAACTTGGAATTCGTATTTCAACATCATCAGGGCCTAATAAACCGGCCACATCGGTGTCGCTATCGCCTGTTAACGCCACAATCAGCATGCCACGTGAGAGCGCTGCCTGCATGGCTTTACTTACCTGAGCTGCGGTGGCATCGGTGCTGGCAACCAGCAGCACATCCTGGGCCTGACCAAGGGCCAGAATATGCCGGGCATAGGTATCGCAGGCTCCATCGCTGCTGCCAACGCAAGGCAAGCCAATAACCGGGAACGGCGGGCGCTCCAGCTTCTGACCGTGCAGCATTAAATGCGCAAACTCTTGGGTGACTACGCTGGCCTGACCTTCGCCGCAGGCAAATACCCGACGCCCGGACAACACGCTTTGAGTTAACAGTTCCGCTGCACTAACAATGGCATCACCAAGTACTTCAGCAGTGGCTATCTGGGTTTGTATGCTTTGCGTAAAAAGCGCTTTTATCTGGTCTTGCATAAGTTTCCTGTAAACACTAAAACGCGTCCTGCAACCATTGAATGCTGGCTGGTTGGCCAACAATAGCAATCACATCAAAGCGCATTGGCGTTAAATGCTCGGTCATGTTTCGTTGCAGTAAAAATAAACGTGCCGCGGTTCTTATACGCTGACATTGCTGTGGTGTTATTTGTTCCAGTACGGTGGCAAAAGATTCATTGCGCCGATACTTCACTTCAACAAAAACCCAGCGTTCCTGGGCGCGCATAATAACATCTATTTCTTTCTTGCCGACCTGAAAATTGCGTTGTACAAAGGTTAAGCCCCGGGCTTGCAGGTAGGCTATGGCCTGGGTTTCAGCGTCGGTTCCAGCTTGGTGATGGGACATAATCGATTCCTTGCATCGGCACCACCTGGTGCTGATTAAAGGTAGCCCATTCAAGCTGTCGTTGAATTCGTTGGTTTACCACATTCAACGCTCCGCTCAGGCCCTGATGACGATATCCGGGTAGCAGCGCTAACGCTTGTAACTGTGGACTTAACAGCAAGGCATCATGACCCATTGCGGCTAAGCGAGCGTGACTATAGCCCCAGCCATCGCGCAGCTCAAGCACAGTGTTCAGCTGCCCGCGTTGCGGGTGATTGGGTAGCAGCCATGGAATCTCACTAAACTTCACCTGGTCAAGGTCGTTCTCGCTAATGCCAGTTTGACCGACATGACTGGCAGAACTGGCATACACCGGAATACGTTCAGCAAAAGGTGAAATAGTGACATCGATGAACGGCTTCAGCAGCTTGGTTTGGTCGGCGCCGCCAGTTAAATAAATCACATCCACATCGGCGCGGCTACGCGGTTCCGCCTCAATAATAATCTTACCGGCGGCATTTTTGACCGCGGTAATGCGTGCTTCACTATCTTGCACTCCCAGGTTCAGTTGTACCGAGCTTTTCATGTCTTCGGTGGTGCGGTAAAAGCCTGCCGCCACATCCGGATTTGCTACCGGTAGCTGCTGCCAGTGTTGGGTAAAGGTGTCGACTAAGGCTTCACCCCGGCCTGTTGCGGGAGCAAACAGCAGGGGGCGACTAAATTCTTGCTGAAACAACAGGTCAGCCGCGGTACGAACTTCGGTTTCCGGGTCCAGCGCAAAAAAATAGGCTGAACGGGCGGCGGAGCTTGCTGCTACCTCGGCATCTTCAAGCGCCGGTTGTTCATTCAAAAACAGATGTGTCCACTGCGCGGTTGGCATTTCATTAAGTAAAGCTTGTACTTGTTCTTTTAACAGTGGGCCCACCACCATATCTGGCTGCAACTGAATAAGCTGTTCCGCGATGGCGCCAACCGCTGTGGTATTGGTGTCTATGAAGGTAGCCTGCAACTGTGGCTGTTTTAACAAGGCCAGAATAGTGCCGTCGCGGACGGCATTGCCCTGACTGGCATAGGGTCCGGTTAATGGCAATAAAATAGCGACTTGCTGAACTGGGCTGCGTGGCTCCAGCCAGGTCGCAAAATGTTCTTCTACGATGGCTTGCGCCGGGTGGTCGGGGTAACTCTGCTGCCACTCGGTTAAGGTACTGGCAATGTCGGAGTTATTGGCCAGCGTTTGATGCAAGCGTTGCACCAGTCGCGTCCAGCCATCGCTAACGGAGTCTGCCGGACGTTTAAAATCGCGCCACTGCTGCGGCGGAACTTGTTGCAGCAGTTGCCAAATGGCGGTGCTGGCAACTGAATCACTTTGATAGCGTTGTTGTTCAATACGCCACAGCGCGGCCTTTAAATAGGAACCTTGTGCGGCAGCGGCCTGAGCTCGTAGTGCCAGAGCTTGCGCACGCTCACTGCGTTCGGTGAATTGCTCAGTTAAATGGTCCAGTAATTCCAGTACTTCCGCCCATTGTTGCTGATGGGCGGCAAACTGCGCCTGCAGTAACCGAAATTGACGCCAGTCTTTGGGGGCTAAATCGGCGCTATCAATTTGCGCTAACACCGCTGCTGATGACTGCCAGTTTTGTTGTTGCTGAAACGTGGCGGCGGCTAATAACAAGGCATACTGACGAGCCTGTGGGGTTGCTGCTTGCTCCGCTTCGGCTAACCAATCGGCAGGCGTTCGCGCTGCAGCGGCAGTGAGTACCGGCGTTTGCACTTGCGGCGTCAGCTCGGGTTGCGACTGGCGTGGCTGACTGCCACAACCGGCAACAGCAAAAATGATCAAGCAGGCGATTAACTTCTTTGGCACAATAGCGTTTCCAAAAGCGAGCATTATTTAATAGGGCTACTATAAACTGGCACCGCCGCTGAAACAAACTTAAGCTTGCTTTATCAACTACAGGAACAGTTATGTCTTCTGCTTCAGACCCCGGTATTTTGTATATTGTTCCCACCCCCATAGGTAATTTGGGTGACATTAGTGAACGAGCCTGTGCGGTGCTGGCCGAGGTACAAGTTATTGCTGCCGAAGATACCCGTCACAGCGCCAAGTTACTCAGCCATCTGGGCATTAAGAATGACTTGCTGGCATTACACGAACACAACGAGCGTGACCGCAGTGAAGCACTGATTAAGCGGCTACAGGGCGGCGACAGCATTGCGCTGATTTCTGACGCAGGCACGCCACTTATTAGTGACCCAGGCTACGTGCTGGTGGGGCAGTGTCGCCGCGCTGGTATCAAAGTTGTTGCCCTACCGGGTGCTTGCGCTATTACCACGGCCTTGTCGGCTAGTGGGCTGGCAACGGATCGCTTTTGTTTTGAGGGCTTTTTACCAGCCAAGCCGCAGCAGCGGCGCAAACGCTTACAAGAATTGCTGAGCGAAACCCGCACCCTGATTTTTTATGAATCACCGCACCGTATTGTGCATAGCTTAGCAGCTTTGCAGGAGGTGTTCGGCGAGCAGCGCGATTGCGTACTGGGGCGCGAGCTGACCAAGCAATTCGAAACTTATCTCACCGGCACTGTGGCTGACGTATTGCAGCAGGTTACTGCCGACAGTAACCAACAGCGCGGTGAAATGGTGCTGATGCTGGCCGGCGCTGAGCCAGCTGCGCATACCGAACTGCCAACCGAGGCTTTGCATTGCTTACGTTTACTAAGTGCACAGTTACCGCTGAAGAAAGCTGCTGCATTGGTGGCTGAGGTTTATGGTTTGCGCAAGAACCAGTTGTACGAATACGGACTGCAGGCAAAAAATGAATGATTGAGTCGGGCTGTACATGCGCGTAGAATGCCGCGCGGGAGTCAGCCAGACAATCGCTGCCTAGCGGGAAACTGTTAGGGGGAGGAAAGTCCGGGCTCCATAGGGCAGGGTGCCAGGTAACGCCTGGGCGGCGCAAGCCGACGACTAGTGCAACAGAGAGCAAACCGCCGATGGCCTGCGCAAGCAGGATCAGGTAAGGGTGAAAGGGTGCGGTAAGAGCGCACCGCGCGGCTGGTAACAGTTCGTGGCACGGTAAACTCCACCCGGAGCAAGGTCAAATAGGGGTTCATTGGCGCGGCCCGCGTTGAACCCGGGTAGACTGCTTGAACGCTGAGGCGACTCAGTGGCTAGACGAATGATTGTCCACGACAGAACCCGGCTTATCGGCTGGCTCCCACCTCTTTCGTGTTACCCGTTCAGCGTGTCGGTTGGTTGCTGTAGAAATTGCAGCAACTCGGCAAAAGGAATGGGCTTACTGAATAAAAAGCCTTGCAGGTAATGACACTGCAATTGTTTCAATAGAATCACCTGTTGCTGATTTTCCACACCCTCTGCAATAATCTTCAGCTGTAACGTCTGAGCAATACGAATCAGTGCATCCAGCAAAGCGTTTTGTTGCTTATTAGCGGGTACTTCCAGCAAGAAACTGCGGTCTATTTTAATAAAGTCGACCGGGTACTTACGTAAATAATTCAATGATGAGTAGCCGGTACCGAAATCATCAATAGCAATCAGAACACCAGCTTCGCGCAGCTTTCTCAGATTGACTAGCTGGTGCTCCTGATTTTTCATCAGCATAGATTCGGTAATTTCAATCATCAGCTTTTCCGCTGGCATTTGTTCTTCGGCTAATCTTGCTAACCAGTGATCTGCGCTATCCACCAGGTTAAATTCGCGCGGTGACCGATTCATGGAAATGATCAAATCGAAACCCGCAGCCTTCAAGCGCTGCCAATCGCGACTCACCTGCGTCAGTACAAATTCTCCCAATACCCGAATAGCGCCAGTTTTTTCCGCTACCGGAATAAATTGTGTGGGCGGAATAGCGCCATGGCGTGGGTGTTGCCAGCGTAACAGGGCCTCGCACTTGGTTACTTTGCCGCTGGCGGCATCAATGACCGGTTGGTAGAACACTTCGAATTCACCGTTCTCAACGCCGGTAAGCATGTCATGGTGCAAGCTAATGTGCTGCTCGGCCGCATAACGTAAGCTTTTATCAAAGAAGTAGACGGTTTGACGGCCCGCGGCTTTGGCGGCATACATAGCCAGATCAGCGTGCTTCAGCAGTTCACTGGATTGCATGCCGTCAATTGGGAACATAGCAACCCCAATGCTGGCGCTAATGCTGAGTTCGCTTTGCTGCAGGCGTAACGAGGGTTGTATGCTCTTAACAATGCGGTTGGCTTGTTGTTCAGCCTGCACTGCGTCGTCTAGATTACGCAGTACCACCACGAATTCGTCACCACCCATACGCGCCACTAAATCTTCTGGACGAACACTGATCTTAATGCGGTTCGCAATATGCTGTAATAACTGATCACCCACGTCGTGACCCAGCGAATCATTCACCTCTTTAAAGTGGTCCAAATCAATAAAGAGTATGGCGAACTTATAGTCGTGCCGTAAGGCGCTCTGAATTAAGCGCTCTAACTGAATGACAAAGTAATGGCGGTTGGGTAAATCCGTTAAGGGATCAAAGCGTGCCTGATGAGAAATGGTGGACAATGCGGTACGCAGCCGTAACTGAGTAAACAGCAGCAACATAAGAATGGCGGTAATCATAAGTACCACAGCGGTACCTATAATCATGCGCGCCCAGTAGCCGCTGGTGTCTACTTGCCAGTCACCGCTGGCCGGATAGGCTGCCAGCATCCAGTGACCATCCGGAACGTTTACTTTCACCGCTAAAAAGTCTCGTTGCCAAACCGGGGCATGCCCGGCTATCAAATCACCCTGCATGCCCTCACCGTTTACCCCGCGTAAGGCAAAATTGAAATCGCCCAGCTGCGGCTTGAATTCGGCTGAGCTAAGCAACGCATCGGTATTAATGACTTCGGCAATGATGCCCCACAAGGCCGCATCGGGTTCATTGCTGCGAAATACCGGCAGTCGGGCAATTAGCGCGGAACCGCCCTGCACCAGTTCAAGCGGGCCGGCTAATACGATATCGCGTGCCGCTACCGCGCGTTGCACTGTGGCCAGTTGCGCCGGCGATGAACGGTAGTCAAAACCCACCACATCTTCGTTCCCGGACAGCGGATAGACATGCTGAACTACCAAATCGGGCGCTAGTGCTAAATGGCGAATTTGTAAATCATCCCCCATCAGCTCGCGTGCCAGCCGGTTAAAGCGTTGTTGGTCAATCGTGGGATTAATCATGATTTCGGCGCGCAAGCCGCGCATGGCAATCAGGTTGGCGTTAAGTCGGCCTTCCAGACGGGCGCGCAGAACGCCGAGTTCTTGTGCGGCGACGCGTTTATTTATTTCAATTTCGCGACCACGCTGGCTGTCCGCAACAAAAAATACGGCAGTTTGCAGTAGTACCGCAATGCTAATAACTACGGTGACTAAATAGCGCTTTCTTGATAATGGCGATGGTATCAAGCCGCATATCCTTAGTTATTTGAAAAAACTAAAACGAAATCAACTTAATGCTCGAACGATAGTCTAGGAAAGCTAGGTCTTGGTCAAGCATAAGCAGGTTTGGTGAATAAATTAGTAATCTTTTTTCTAAAAATATGATCACCATGGGCTCCACAAAACTCCACAAAACTCAACACCTTGCTGGCAAACGCCATTTTATAAGGGGTTAAAGCACTGCAAAGACTTGGTATTTTGCTTGACAGAAAGAAGAACTGACACCTAGACTGTCACGTTGTGGGGATTTGTGGATTTTTGTGGATCAAGTGGGGATCTCATGTTTCGTGGGGCAACATCAATAAGTCTGGACGAGAAAGGCCGACTTGCAATACCAGCCAGGTATCGCAAGAGCTTGGCGCTTGATTGCGAGGGCGAGATGGTGTGCACCATAGATATCAAGCAGCCTTGCTTGTTGCTGTACCCGCTGCCGCAGTGGCAGATTATTGAACAAAAGCTTACCACATTATCCAGTATGAACCCCGCCGAGCGTCGCCTACAGCGTTTGTTGCTCGGACATGCAGAAGACTGCTCTATGGATAAGAACGGTCGTCTGCTGATTGCTCCGACGTTACGCCAGCATGCCGATTTGAACAAAAAACTGATGCTGATTGGTCAGTTGAATAAGTTTGAGATTTGGTCGGAAGCTGCGTGGCAGGCACAAGTTGCAGAAGATATGGCGGCAGAACAACAAGACGTGGCCCTTAGTGACCGCTTACAAGACTTCTCATTATAATGAAAACAGCGCCACCGCAACACGTGTCGGTGCTCCTGCAAGAAGCCATCGAGGCTCTTGCGCTGAAACCGCACGGAACCTATCTTGACGCGACCTTTGGTCGAGGTGGACATGCGCGTGCAGTTTTAGCTGAACTTAATACCCAAGGGCGCCTGTATGCGCTTGATCGCGACCCCACCGCGATTGCAGCCGCGTTACCATTGGCGACCGATTCCCGCTTTACTATTGTTCACACCCCATTCTCACAAATGGCTCAAGTAATAAGTGACCACTCACTTACCGAGCAGCTGGACGGTATTTTATTTGACCTTGGCGTGTCATCCCCACAACTTGACGACGCCGATCGTGGTTTCAGTTTTATGCGCGACGGACCTTTGGACATGCGCATGGACACCAGTAGCGGCATGACGGCGGCGGAGTTTATCAACACCGCGCCTGAGGCTGATATTGCCTTCGTATTAAAAGAATATGGTGAAGAGCGATTCGCCCGCAAAATCGCGCGCGCCATAGTGCACGACCGCGACGAAAAACCATTTTTACGCACGCGGCAATTGGCTGAAATGATTGCTCGCGTGGTGCCTTTTAAAGACAAGCATAAGCATCCCGCTACCCGCGCGTTTCAGGGTATCCGTATTCACATTAACGGTGAATTGGACGAAATCGAACAAGCGCTGGAAGCCGCGCTGGCCGGTTTAAAAACTGGCGGACGCTTAGTTGTTATCAGCTTTCACAGTTTGGAAGACCGCTTGGTGAAACGCTTTATGCGCAAGCATAGCCAGGCTAAATCGGTACCCGCAGGGATGCCGATTAAAGATGAAGAACTCAATAAGTCTAAACAGCTGAAGTTATTAAGCCGTGCTGTGAAGCCATCTGATAGCGAAGTGAGTGCTAACCCACGTTCACGCAGCTCGGTGCTGCGAATTGCTGAGAGGGTGCGTTATGACAACAACTAAAGCTCCCTCTATGTTAGTACTGTGGCGCGACGATATGGTGCGCTTCCCAGCTATTATTGTGGTGTTTATCGCTGTGGTGGCCAGTGCGCTCACGATTATTTATGTGGCTCACAGCCATCGCCAAATCACCATTGCCCGCGATGAACTGAGTTCAACCCGTGATCAGCTTGATATTGAATGGCGGCATTTAACCATAGAGCAGAATGCCTTAACCGAGCATAGCCGGGTGGAACGCATTGCCATGCAGCAGTTGAACATGGTGCGGCCGGAACCTGAGCAGGAGGTGCTGGTGCCATGGCAATAAGCAGAAATCGCAAAAATCAACATCCAAACGCACTGCACTGGCGCTTCTACGTGGCTATGTTTGTGCTGTTTTCCGTATTTGGCACCTTGTTGACGCGGGTTGCTTACATTCAGGTGGTTGCCCCAGAGCGGCTGCAGATGGAAGGCGATCGTCGCTCACTGCGCTCGGCTCAAACCGACGTTCAGCGCGGCATGATTGTGGATCGCAATGGTCGTGAGCTGGCGGTTAGCGTGCCCGTGCAAACCGTATGGGTGGATCCGCAGCGCTTACATCAACAGGGTGGTTTAGAAAATAAAGAACGCTGGCTGGCGCTGGCGGAAGTGTTCCGAACCAACGTTAACGATTTACTGGCGCGGGTAGACGACCCCAGCAAGCGTTTTGTATATCTGGAACGCAAGGTAACTCCGGCAGTTGCCGAGTATGTGCGTCAGTTAGATATTCCGGGTGTGTATTTAAAAACCGAGAGTCGGCGTTTTTATCCGGCCGGTGAAATTGCCGCTCATGTGGTGGGCGTAACGGATATCGACAGCCATGGTATTGAAGGACTTGAGGCTGTTTATGATGAGGTTCTGACCGGCATTCCCGGTGAACGAGTTTATCGCAAGGATGCGCAAGGGCGGGTTGTTGAGGAAATTCGCGCAGTTGCCGCGCAGCAACCACAACAATTAACGCTGAGCATAGACCAGCGTCTGCAATCACTTGCTTATGCCGAACTGAAAAAAGCCGTGCGCTATCACCAAGCTACTTCAGGTTCGGCGGTGATTATTGACGTGAAAACAGGTGAACTGTTAGCGATGGTCAACAGCCCGTCCTTTAACCCTAACAATCGCAACGAGTTGCAGCCACACCGGCTACGAAATCGGGCGATTACCGATGCTTACGAGCCGGGTTCGACAGTGAAGCCACTGGCCGTTATCACCGCGCTGGACAACAACCATGTAAAAGCGTCCGACAGTGTGGATACCAGCCCAGGCTGGCTGCGCATTGGTGGTCGTAGGGTTAGCGACCCGCGCAACTACGGTGAATTGAGCATTGCCGAGGTACTGCAGCACTCCAGCAACGTTGGCGTGACCAAACTGGCACTCGGGGTGGGTATCGACAAGCTAATTCAAACCTACTTTGATGTAGGTTTTGGCAATGATACCGGCATCGGCATGCTGGGCGAGAGCTTTGGTGTACTCACCAATCGCCGCCGCTGGTCTGAGTTAGACATTGCCACCTTGTCGTACGGTTATGGTTTGCAGGTTACCACCTTACAGCTGGCGCAAATGTACAGCATTATTGCCAATGGCGGCGTGCGCCGGCCACTTAGTATTCAGCGTTTGGAAGGCCCCGGCACTGGCGAACAGGTTATCGACAGAGAAACGGCTCGGCAGGTGTTGCTGATGCTGGAGAACGTGGTGGAAGAAGGTACGGCGAAGTCAGCGCAAGTACCTGGTTACCGCGTGGCTGGCAAAACAGGAACATCGCGTAAAGCAGTGGTAGGCGGCTACGGTGATGACTATGTCACCCTATTTGCTGGCATTGCACCCGTAAGTGATCCGCGTATAGCTGTGGTAGTTACCGTGAACGAGCCGCAAGGCGATGATTATCACGGCGGTGATGTGGCAGCACCGGTATTTGCAGAAATTGTCGGAGATGCGATGCGTTTGCTGAACATTCCGCCAGATAATCTGTCTGATAAAGCCGTTCGTGTAGCCGGTTTAGCTGCAGTCGATGCCAAACCGACCGGCCGGCAGGGAGGGGCGAATGATTAAACTAACGCGTTTACTACCAAATTACCCATTGCTGTTACCTGATCTGGAAGTAACAGGTATGAAGCTAGACAGCCGTCAGGTTGCCAGTGGTGACTTATTTGTGGCTATTCCTGGTTATCAGAGTGATGGCCGGGATTATATTGATCAGGCCATCGCCGCCGGCGCTCGTGCGGTCATCGCCGAAGCGGATATGGCCGAAGTACGCAATCGCAGTGGCGTGCCTATTATTGCAGTAACCGGACTGCGCAATCAGTTATCACTGCTCGCCGGGCGTTTCTTCGGACACCCCAGTAAGCAATTACGGCTTATTGGCGTAACCGGCACCAACGGCAAAACCTCGGTCACGCATATTTTGGCGCAGCTACTGCAGCGCATTGGCGAAACCAGCGGCGTTATCGGTACCACCGGTAGCGGTATGATTGGACGCCTGGTACCTGAGCAGCACACCACCCCCGACGCCATAGCGGTGCAGCAACGGCTGGCGGCTTTGCGCGCTGAAGGCGCTACGGCGGTTGCCATGGAAGTATCGTCTCACGCCCTCATCCAGGGGCGGGTGGATGCGTTGGAATTTGAGCTGGCGGCGATTACCAACATCAGTCGTGATCACCTTGATTATCACGGCACTATGGCCAACTACGAAGCCGCTAAGCTGCGGTTGTTCACCGATCTTGAGCCGTGCCAAATGGTATTGAACGACGATGATGCCCTGTGCGCGGCCTGGTCTGAACAATTACCAGCGGCCTGGCATTATGGTGTTACGCACGCCGAAGCCAACGGTGCCGCCAACGCCGGGCAGAACTCTTCCACCCGGCGCTTGCTGGCTACCGACATTGTGTTCGAAGACCATGGCACTCGCTTTAGCGTGACAGATGCCGAAAACAGTTATGCGGTGGAGTCACCATTGCTAGGGCAATTTAACGTTTATAACGTGCTCACGGCGTTAACCAGCTTGCGGGCGTTGGGCTATAACCTGGAACACGCCTGCGCTCAGGTTAAACACCTGCAACCGGTGCCTGGACGTATGGAAACCTTCTTTACCGATGGTCAGCCATTAGCAGTGGTTGATTATGCCCACACACCCGATGCCTTGCAGCAAGTGCTGAGTGCCTTACGCCGGCATTGCCGCGGGCAATTGTGGTGCGTATTCGGCTGTGGTGGCGACCGTGATCGGGGTAAGCGCCCACAAATGGGATCCGTTGCGGCCGAACTAGCCGACCGGGTGGTTGTCACTGATGACAACCCACGCACTGAAGCTCCTGAGCACATAGTGCAAGATATTCTAACGGGCATTGCCAAACGCGAGAACGTGCAGGTAGTAATGGGCCGTGAACAAGCCGTACTTGAAACTCTGGCCCGCGCTGGCGCCGACGATGTGGTGCTATTGGCGGGTAAAGGGCATGAAGATTATCAGGTTATTGGCCAGCAACGGCATCCGTATCACGAACGGGAAGTGGTGGCTGCCTACATGCAACAGCACGGCGCCCAGGTGGCCGGAGGTAACACATGATTCGCGTTGACTTAGCCTGGGTTGCAGGGGTCGTAGAAGGCCAACTGGTCGGTGAGAACCTAACTATTGAAGATGTGTCTACCGATACTCGCAACTTACCTGCGGGTGCGCTGTTTATTGCATTGCAGGGACCGAACTTCAATGCTCATGAGTTTGTTCCGCAGGCGATTGCCAAAGGTGCTGCAGCGGCCATCGTTGAGCAACAACAAGACTGTGACTGTCCGCAAATCATTGTCAAAGACACCCGTTATGCGTTGGGTCTGCTTGGCGCAGCCGTTAAACAACAGGTGGCGCCAAAAACCATTGCTATTACCGGAAGCAGTGGCAAAACCACAGTAAAAGAAATGATGGCGGCTATTTTAGGTCGTCGCGGCAAGGTACTGGCAACCGCGGGTAATTTTAATAACGACATTGGTGTTCCCCTAACCTTACTGCGACTAACCAAAGAGCATGACTATGCTGTGCTTGAACTGGGTGCGAATCACCGTGGTGAAATTGCCTATACCTCAGGGCTGGTGAAACCGAACGTAGCCATTATTAATAACGTGAGCCCGGCTCATGTGGAAGGTTTTGGCGACGTGCACGGTATTGCCAAGGCGAAATCAGAAATATTCCGCGGTTTACAAGAGGGCGGGCTGGCAATTACGCCACAAGATTCAGAGTTTGCCGGTTGCTGGCAACGCGTGTTGGCCGATGTTCGTCATCAAACCTTTGGTAGTGGCGACGCTGCGATAGTGCAGGCGCATAACATTGCGTTAGACAGCGCCGGTTGCGCCACTTTTGAAATAAGTATCCCTAGCAAGGCTGGTAGCAGTGACCGTCAGAACGCGAAAGTTCAGGTGCCAATACCGGGTCAACACAATGTGCACAACGCCTTGGTAGCCGCCGCCGCTTGCCTTGAACTCGGTTGTACGCTGGCCGACGTGGCCGCAGGACTGCAACATTTAGAGGCGGTTCCGGGGCGTCTGCAAAGCCATGATATTGCCACCGACGTGCGCCTGATTGACGACACCTATAACGCCAATGTGGGCTCAACCAAAGCGGCGTTGGATTTGCTGGCCAGCTATCAGGGCTATCGCATTATGGTGCTGGGCGATATGGGTGAACTTGGTGAAGATGCTCGCGCCTATCATGAAGAAATTGGTGCCTACGGCATTACCGTGGGTATTGATAACTTGTTTACGCTGGGCGTATTAAGCCAAAGCGCCAGTGACGTATTCAACGGTCACGGCGGTCGCCATTTCGGTAGCCTGGATTTGTTAGTGAGCCATATTTTCAATCTGATTGAAAGTCAGCTTCGCCCGGTCACCATTTTGGTGAAAGGGTCGCGCAGCGCACACATGGAGCGGGTGGTACTAGCACTTCGCCAGCGTGCTAATGAGATAGCTCAAAGTGAGGGACAACAAGCATGTTAGTCTGGTTGGCTGATTATTTGCTGCAATACGAGACCGCATTCAATGTGTTCTCGTACCTGACTCTGCGCGCTATTTTGGCGGTATTAACCGCGCTGTTAATTTCGCTATGGTTTGGCCCGCGTTTAATTCGCTTTTTACAGCGCTTACAGATTGGACAAACCGTACGTGACGATGGTCCGCAATCGCATTTAAGCAAAAGCGGCACACCAACTATGGGTGGTTTGCTCATTCTTGCGTCTATTGTGGTGTCCAGCTTGCTGTGGGCCGACTTAAGCAACCGCTACGTGTGGGTGGTATTGGGCGTAGTGACAGGTTTTGGCCTGGTTGGTTTTATCGATGACTATCGCAAAGTCGTGCAAAAAAATAGCCGCGGCTTACCGGCACGTTGGAAATACTTCTGGCAATCAGTGATTGCTACTACCGCCGCTGTGTATTTGTACGGCAGTGCCACGGTAGGACCAGAAACTCAGTTGCTGGTGCCGTTTTTTAAAGACCTGATGCCGCAACTGGGCCTGATGTATGTGGTGCTGGCTTATTTCGTTATCGTGGGTACCAGCAACGCCGTGAATTTAACCGACGGGCTGGATGGCCTGGCCATTATGCCAACCATTATGGTGGCATCGGCGCTGGCCATTTTTGCGTATGCGTCGGGCAACGTGAACTTTGCCAGCTACCTAAACATCCCGTACTTGCCGCTAACGGCTGAGCTAACCGTGGTGTGCACGGCTATTGCCGGAGCTGGGCTTGGCTTTCTTTGGTTTAACACCTACCCAGCGCAGGTATTTATGGGCGACGTAGGCTCGCTGGCGTTAGGCGCAGCCCTTGGCATTTTGGCCGTGCTGGTGCGGCAGGAACTGGTGTTATTTATTATGGGCGGCGTGTTTGTAATGGAAACTATGTCTGTGATGTTGCAGGTAGGCTCCTACAAATTGCGCGGCAAACGAATTTTCCGGATGGCTCCCATTCACCATCATTACGAATTAAAAGGATGGCCTGAACCGCGCGTTATCGTGCGTTTCTGGATTTTGTCACTGGTGTTTGTGCTGATTGGTCTGGCAACCCTGAAACTGCGCTAGAGCATCGGCATAAAACGTACGCAAACTAAGGACACAAAGTGGTTATTCGTTCAGCAATGAAGCAGTTGCAAGAATATAAAGAAGTTGCGGTTATTGGCTTAGGCCAAACCGGGCTTTCTTGCGTGCGCTTTTTGCTGAATCAGGATGTGCGTCCGGAAGTTTTTGACAGCCACGATCAACCTAAGGGGTTGGCCGAGTTACACAAGCTAGACAAAGATCTGCTGGTTCACACCGGGCCATTCGAAATTGAACATCTGCTGGCCATGGACTTGCTTATTATTAGCCCGGGTGTTGACCGCCAGCAGCTGCCTTTGCAAATTGCCGCCGACGCCGGTATTCCCATTATTGGTGATATTGAATTGTTCGCTTGGCAAGTAACCCGTCCAGTGATTGCTATTACCGGCTCGAATGGCAAGTCTACGGTCACCAAACTTTGTGGTGATTTGATTGCCAGCACCGGTAAACGCGTGGCTGTGGGCGGTAACATTGGTGTGCCGGTACTGGACTTGGTCAATCAGGACGTGGATTGCTACGTGCTGGAGCTATCTAGCTTTCAGTTAGAAAGCACCTCGTCGTTAGCGCCGGTTGCAGCAACTATTTTGAATGTCAGCGCCGACCACCTGGATCGCTATCTGGACTTGCATGCCTATGTTGATGCGAAACAACGTATTTATCGTCACGCTGAGCATTTGGTTGTTAACCGCGATGACTCGTTAACTCAGCCTACGCAACGGCTGCGCGACAGCAATATTCTGAGCTTCGGCGAAAGTACTCATGCGCAGGATTATGCCATTAAGGGGCGCGGCGACAAGCTGGTCATAACCCGCGCCAATAAAACTGTGGTGAAAGCCTCTGAGCTGCAGTTACAGGGCGTGCATAACCTTACTAACGTGCAGGCTGCGCTGGCATTGCTGGAAGCTATTCACATAACGCCAGACGAAGTGCTGCCAGCGTTACGGGACTTTGTTGGTTTACCGCATCGTTGCGAATTAATTTTAGAACACAATGGCGTGCGCTGGATTAATGATTCCAAGGCCACCAATGTGGGTGCGGCGCAAGCGGCTATTCAAGGTTTACGTGGTACTACGGCAGGTCAGTTGGTGTTACTCGCTGGCGGCGACGGCAAAGGTGCTGATTTCCGCAGTTTCAGTGATGCTTTGCAGCAAGTTGATACGCTGATTACTTTTGGTCGCGACGGTGATCGTATTGCTGATTTACGCCCCGACAGCATTCGCGTGAAGACGCTGGAAGAAGCCGTGGCCCGTGCGGCCAAGGCTGCTGGTAAACAAGGTACAGTGTTGCTGTCGCCAGCCTGTGCCAGTTTTGACATGTTTAACAATTTTGAGCACCGCGGTCATATGTTCCGCCAAGCTGTGGAGGCGCATTATGCCAAACTCGCGTCCTGAACAGCAGCTTGAACTAACCATGCCAGCCACAGCGTCACCGTGGCGGCAGTTGTCCCAGTGGCTGTGGCCGCAGGGCGAGTTGGTGCTTTATGATCGGGTACTAGTGGTGTTGACCTTGGCGTTGATGGCCATTGGTTTGGTTATGGTGAGCTCGGCGTCATTCCCGGTTGCCGATCGCCTGACCGGTCAGCCGTTCTATTTTATTTTTCGCCATGCGGCTTATTTGCTGTTAACCATGGCCGTGATTGCGGTAGTGGTGCAAATACCTATGCAGTTTTGGCAGGACCGTAGCGCCATGCTGCTGCTGGGCGCTATTGCTCTATTAGTGGCGGTGTTGCTGATTGGTCACACGGTAAATGGCGCTAAGCGCTGGATTAAGGTTGGCCCCATTACCATTCAGGCAGCCGAGATCGCCAAGCTCTGCTTCTTCACCTATATGGCCAGCTATTTGGTGCGCCGTTATGAAGAAGTGCGCGACAACCTAAAAGGTTTTATCAAGCCGTTGGCGGTGTTATTTACCATGGCGGCGCTGTTACTGGCCGAGCCTGATCTGGGCACCGTGGTGGTGATGTCCGCCACTGTTATTGGCATGCTATTTTTGGCTGGTGCCCGCTTGTGGCAGTTCTTTGCAGTACTGCTAACCTGCACCGCCTCAACAGTATTACTGATAGTGCTGGAACAATATCGGATGCGCCGCATCTTATCCTTCTGGGACCCGTGGCAGGACCCATTTGGCAGCGGCTACCAGTTAACCCAGTCATTAATGGCGTTTGGCCGCGGCAACATTGACGGTCAGGGCTTAGGGAATAGTATTCAGAAACTGCAGTATCTACCGGAAGCGCACACCGACTTTATTATGGCGGTAATGGCTGAAGAGCTTGGCTTTATTGGTATTGCCTTCGTGTTGGCGTTGTTCTTATGTCTGGTGGTGCGAACCATGCTGCTGGGCCGTCGTGCGTTGGCTGATAAAAAACCATTCAGTGGTTTTCTGGCCTACGGCATTGCCATCTGGTTTAGTTTTCAGGCCATGGTGAACGTGGGTGCTGCCGCTGGTTTGCTGCCAACTAAGGGGTTAACACTGCCCTTGATCAGTTATGGTGGCACCAGCTTGCTAGTTAGCGGTGTGGCCATTGCCATGTTACTGCGCATTGATTACGAGCTGCGCCTGGCGCATTTAAAAGTAACTCCGTCACGGAGGCGCTCCGCATGAAACAAATTATGATTGCGGCAGCCGGTACCGGCGGACATGTGTTTCCAGCCTTAGCTGTGGCAGAACAATTGCGCACTCAGGGCTGGCAGGTGCAATGGTTGGGTACTACGGAGCAACGTTTGGAAGCGCGGGTAGTTCCGGCGGCAAATTTTACCTTGCATCAGTTATCGGTGCAGGGGCTGCGTGGACATGGGCTGGCGCGCAAGCTGTTAGCGCCGGTACGGTTACTTGGCGCGGTGTGGCAAAGCATAAAGTTGCTGCGCGCTCAACAAGCACAGCTGGTGCTCACTTTTGGTGGCTATGTTTCAGGTCCCGCTGGCGTTGCCGCAAGGTTACTGGGTATACCCTTGCTGGTGCATGAGCAAAATGCTGTGCCGGGTTTAACCACACGGCTGTTAAGTCGCTTTGCTCAGCAAGTTATGCTGGGTTTCGGCAGTGCCAAAAGCTATTTGCCTGACGCTGTAGTTACTGGTAATCCGCTGCGCAATAGCGTTTTGGCGGCGCAGGGCAAGTATCATCGTGAGCATGGGTCAACAGCACAGCAGAGTTTACGCATTCTGGTTGTGGGTGGCAGTTTAGGCGCACGCGCCTTGAATGAAATAGTGCCGGTAGCATTACAAACGCTGCAGTTAAGTCATACGCTGGACATTATGCATCAATGCGGTAAAGGCAATCAGGACACGGTGACTGCTGCCTATGCTGCCGGTCAGCTAAACCAGGTAGAGGTGATTGAGTTTATCGACAATGTCGAGCATGCCTACGCCGAAGCTGATCTGGTCATCTGTCGCTCTGGCGCTTTAACCGTAGCCGAAATCGCGGCGGTGGGGGTACCAGCATTGTTTGTACCTTTGCCGCATGCGGTGGACGATCATCAAACGGCCAATGCACAAGAATTAGTACAAGCCGGCGCCGCGCAGATTATTCCGCAGGCGCAGTTAGAATTGTGTTTAGTAAAAGAATTGCAAGCATTGTTGCAGCAGCCTGAGCAGCTGCGCACTATGGCGCAGGCCGCGCAACAAGCGGCCTGGGTGGATGCGACAGATAATGTCGTGGCCCAGTGCGAGCGCTGGATAAAAAATCCAGCAACAACTGAATCGACCAAGAGTAAGCAGTCATGACTAGCAAATTAAACCAGCCATTTACCGTATTGGCAGTGCCGGAAATGAGGCGAGTAAAACGCATTCATTTCGTTGGCATTGGTGGTGCCGGTATGGGTGGTATAGCCGAAGTATTGCTCAACCAGGGCTATGAAATATCCGGCTCTGATATTGCCGAAAACGCCAACACGCAGCGTTTGCGCAGCCTCGGCGCGCAGGTATTTATTGGGCACAACGCTGACCATGTGGCTAGCGCCAGTGTGGTGGTGGTATCTACTGCCATTAAGCCCAGTAACCCTGAGTTAGTGGCTGCGGCTGGATTGCGGGTTCCGGTGGTACGCCGTGCTGAAATGCTGGCAGAACTTATGCGTTTCCGCCACGGCGTAGCCGTAGCTGGTACCCATGGTAAAACCACCACGACGTCGCTGGTGGCAAGTATTTTTGCGCAGGCGGAATTGGATCCAACCTTTGTGATTGGCGGCTTGCTGAACAGTGCTGGCAGTAATGCGCGCTTGGGCAGCAGTAAATATTTGATTGCGGAAGCGGATGAAAGTGATGCGTCCTTCCTGCATTTGCAGCCAATGGTAGCCATTGTGACCAATATTGAAGCCGATCACATGGACACCTACGACGGCGACTTCAGCCGTCTGGAAGACACTTATATTGAGTTCCTGCACAACCTGCCGTTTTATGGTTTAGCAGTGATGTGTATTGACGATGCGGTGGTTACTGAGTTGCTGCCAAGAATTGGCCGGCAAACCCTTACCTATGGATTTAGTGAAGCGGCCGATGTGCGTGCCACTGACTATAACCAGCAGGGCGGACAAAGCCACTTTAGGGTATTACGTGACGGTCATGAGCCATTACAGGTAGTACTGAACTTACCGGGTCGGCATAACGTGTTAAACGCCCTGGCCGCGGTGGCTGTGGCAACTGACGAAGGTATTGACGACGATGCTATTCAACAGGCGTTGAATGGTTTTGCCGGTATTGGTCGCCGGTTTCAGCATTATGGTGAATTTGCACTTAGCACCAACGCCGGTAGCGGTGATGTGATGTTGGTAGACGACTACGGGCATCACCCGTCAGAAGTTGCAGCTACTATTGCTGCAGCGCGTCAGGGTTGGCCAGATCGGCGCCTGGTGATGGCGTTTCAGCCGCACCGTTACAGCCGTACGCGCGATTTATACGAAGACTTTGCCAGCGTGTTGTCACAGGTTGATGTGCTGTTGCTGCTGGAAGTATATAGCGCTGGCGAAACCCCTATTAGTGGGGCCGACAGCAAGTCGTTGTGCCGCACCATTCGCTTGCGCGGCCAGCTTGATCCTGTGTATGTGGCGAGCCCGGATGAGTTATCTGAAGTGCTGGCGGACATTGTTGCCCCTGGTGACTTAGTGCTTACCCAGGGGGCCGGTAACATTGGCGCGCTGGCGCGCCAATTAGCTGATTGTAAGTTGCAACCCAAGCAACTGGCACAAGCGGGAGAAATCTCATGAGTCAGTTTGGCAAAGTTGCAGTGCTAATGGGCGGCCGCTCAGCGGAGCGACAAATCTCATTAAAATCGGGCATGGCGGTATTGAAAGCGCTAGCTGGTGCAGGAATTGATGCACACGCGTTTGACCCCTTTTCGCAGCCTTTGAATGATTTGTTGGATGCCCATTTTGACCGTGTGTTCATTGCCATGCACGGGCGCGGTGGTGAAGATGGTCAGGTACAAGGCGCACTGGAATTATTGGATATTCCATACACTGGCAGTGGCGTACTTGGTTGCGCACTGGCTATGGACAAAGCCCGGACGAAGCAAATTTGGCAAGGTATCGGTTTACCAACGGCCAGTAGTCGCATTATTACCAGCGGACAAGAGTTTGATGCCGAGGCTGTATTGGCCGAGTTGGGTGGCAAGGTGATGGTCAAGCCAGCGCATGAAGGTTCCAGTATTGGCATGTCGTCGGCTAGCAGTGCCGCGCATTTAAAAGCTGCGGTAGCAACAGCGGGTATGTTCGACACGCATATTCTGATTGAGCGCTGGTTAAATGGGCCTGAATACACGGTCGCGATTTTACAGGATCAGGCACTACCGGCTATTCGCCTGAAAACCAGTCATGAGTTTTATGACTACGAGGCGAAATACCAGTCTACGGACACCGAGTATTTGTGTCCGGCCGGGTTGTCTGCAGCCGACGAACGCGCTCTGCAAGAGCTCGCGGTGGCGGCTTTTAAAGCGCTGGATGGTCGCAACTGGGGCCGCATTGACGTGATGTGCGACGACAACGGCGACATGTTCTTACTGGAAGCCAATATGGTTCCCGGTATGACTGAAAAGAGTCTGGTGCCCATGGCCGCACGGCAGCATGGTTTAAGTTTTACTGATTTGGTGCTGCGCATTTTAGCGCAGACCGAGGCATAAGGTGTATGCAGAGCCGCTGGCAGCTATGGGGCGGCGTCACCTTTCTGGCCCTGGTGCTGGTAATGACCAGCGGCGGCAGTTGGTGGCTGCAGCAGCAACTGATGGACGCCAACCAGATGCCGTTGCGTCGATTGTTGGTGCAGGGCGAGTTACAACAAGTGGCGGCAAGCGAAGTGCAGCAAGCGTTGCGCTCGCAGCCACTGGGAAGTTTTTTTTCAGCTGACGTAGATGAATTACGGCAGCGGGTAGAAGCGCTGGCCTGGGTAGACCGGGCGTCAGTGCGCAAGGAATGGCCTGATTTGTTGCGGGTGTACGTGGTGGAACAACAACCCATCGCGTATTGGAACGACAACCTGTTAGTGAACCAACGCGGCGAGTTGTTTAGCGCCGATGTTAAAGGCTTAGCGGCGGGCTTGCCGTATTTGTACGGGCCGCCGGATGCAGCCACTGAGACGCTATCAACCTATCAACGCCTCAGTACGCTGTTAGAGCTGAACGGGTTTGTGGTGCGGGCATTGCGATTAAGTGAACGTTTTGCCGCCGAATTAGTGCTTGAGGACGGTACCGAAATACGGCTTGGCCGGGAAGCGAGATTACAGCGGATACAGCGCTTTATTGATTTGTATCCGGCAATTGAAAAGCAACAACAGGGCGCAATCGACTACGTTGATTTGCGCTATGACACAGGCGTCGCCGTACGATGGCGTGAACCTGAGCAAACACAACAGGATGAGAGTTGAGCGGAATGTCAAAATCAGCTGAGCGCAACATGATAGTCGGACTCGACATTGGTACCACCAAAGTCACCGCGTTAATCGGTGAGGTTTTACCTGACGGTGAAATTAGCGTGGTCGGGGTGGGTGCAACCGCCTCTCGAGGTATGGACAAGGGCGGAGTGAATGACCTCAACCTGGTGGTGCAGTCGGTACAGCGGGCGGTGGAAGAAGCCGAGTTAATGGCGGACTGCCGCATTGCTACGGTATATCTGAATATTTCCGGCCGGCACATTGCCTGCCAAAACGAAAATGGCATGGTGCCCATTAACGAAGCGGAAGTAACGCAAGACGACGTTGATAGCGTGATTCATGCCGCGAAGTCGGTACCCATTGCACAGGAGCGCCGAATCCTGCACGTGTTACCGCAAGAGTTTGTGATTGATTCGCAGGAAAGCATTAAAAGCCCAATTGGCATGTCGGGTGTGCGGATGGAATCTAAGGTTCACATTATTACCTGTGCCAATGACATGGCGAAGAACATTGTAAAAGCGGTAGAGCGCTGTGGTTTAACGGTCGACAAGCTGATTTTCTCGGCGCTGGCGTCCAGTATTTCGATTCTAACCGAAGACGAAAAAGATTTGGGTGTGGCGCTGGTTGATATGGGCGGCGGCACTATTGATATCTGTATTTATTCAGGTGGTGTACTGCGCCATACCGCAGTAATTCCGGCGGCGGGTAATCAGGTCACCAGTGATATTGCGAAGATTTTCCGCACGCCACTGAATCATGCGGAACAAATTAAAACTCAATATGCCTGCGCGCTACGTCAATTAGTCAGCATGGAAGACACCATTGAAGTGCCTTCGGTCGGTGGCCGGCCATCGCGAGTGATGGCGCGTCATATTTTGGCGGAAGTGGTAGAGCCGCGGTATCAGGAGCTGTTCGAATTGGTGCGCGACGAAATTAAGCAAAGCGGATTAGACGAGCAAATAGCGGCAGGCGTCGTACTAACCGGTGGCTGCGGCAAAATGGAAGGTGCCGTGGAGTTTGCCGAAGAAATTTTTCAAATGCCGGTTCGTTTAGGCGAACCCCTTGGTATGAAAGGGTTGACTGACTATGTCAAAGACCCGGGCTATGCCACGGCAGTAGGGCTGCTGCGCTACGGCCAGCAAGATTTAATGAATGAACAGAAAGAGCGTTCCAGCAACGATGTTATTGGTTTATGGAAGCGCATTCACGGTTGGTTTAAAGGCGAATTTTAGCTTTCTGTTGGCCGGCGTTAAAAGCGCTAACTAACGGTTATGTAAAAGTTTTAGTTTTAAATCTGGGGTAGTACAATAAGCAAGTACAGGAGAGTGACTATGTTTGAACTCATGGATAATTTTGAAAATGACGCGGTGATAAAAGTCATCGGTGTCGGTGGTGCCGGCGGCAATGCCGTTAAGCACATGGTAAAAGAATCGATTGAAGGTGTGCAGTTTATTGCTGCCAACACCGATGCACAGTCGTTACGTGAGCACGGTGCGCACGTAACTATTCAACTGGGCAACGACATGACCAAAGGGCTTGGCGCTGGCGCTAACCCTGAAATCGGTCGCCAGGCGGCAGAAGAAACTCGTGACGAAATAAAGAAAAATCTGCAAGGCGCAGACATGATCTTTATTGCCGCGGGTATGGGTGGCGGTACTGGTACCGGCGCCGCGCCTGTAGTGGCTGAAATTGCTCGTGAACTTGGCATTCTGACCGTAGCGGTAGTTACTAAGCCGTTCCCGTTCGAAGGCAAAAAGCGCATGGCTGTGGCTGAAGAAGGTATTAGCCAACTGGGGCGTTCAGTAGATTCCCTGATCACCATCCCGAACGAAAAACTGTTAAAAGTGATGGGCAAAGGCACCAGTTTGCTGGAAGCTTTTGGCGCCGCGAACAACGTATTGCTTGGCGCCGTGCAGGGTATTGCGGAACTGATTACCCGGCCGGGCTTAATCAACGTCGACTTTGCTGACGTGCGTGCAGTGATGCGTGAAATGGGTACGGCCATGATGGGTACTGGCGTGGCTAGCGGTGAAGACCGTGCGCAGGAAGCTGCGGAAATGGCCATCAACAGCCCGTTACTGGAAGACATCGACTTGTCCGGCGCTCGGGGCGTACTGGTTAACGTAACTGCCGGTATGGACATGAGCATTGACGAGTTCGAAACCGTTGGTAACACCGTGAAGGCGTTCGCGTCTGACAATGCCACTGTGATTGTGGGAACTGTTATTGACCCGGATATGTCTGACGAATTACGGGTAACTGTGGTTGCGACCGGTATTGGTGCAGAGCGTAAGCCTGATATTAGCCTGGTGAATAATAATCATCAGACGCCGGCAAAACGTGAAAGTCACTATGCCAACCTGGATCGTTCAGCCGCTGCACCGCGCTTGGATGACGAACCAGAAGCCAGTGAAGCACAACCGGAAAAAGCATCTAAGCCGGCGGCTAAGAACAAGCCAAGTCAGGACATGGATTACCTTGATATTCCGGCGTTTTTACGCAAGCAAGTTGATTGATAAGCAATTGAATAACTTGCAATTAGGTGTAAAAAAGTGTAAAGTACGCGGCCTTTTTGTGTAAAAAGTGAACGAGATTTAGCTTAGCTGCGTAGATTCAAGGGCTTAAAGCTGGTAATCAGGAAATAAAATGATTAAACAACGTACAATAAAACAAGCGATTGCAACCACAGGTGTTGGTTTGCACAAAGGTAACAAGGTGCATTTGACCTTGCGCCCTGCGCCAGCCAATACCGGCTTGGTGTTTCGTCGCGTGGACTTAAATCCAGCGGTAGATATTCCTGCCAATGCGGATTTAGTGCGCGATACGCGTATGTGTACCTGTTTGATTAATGCCGACAACGTTCGAGTTTCGACAGTTGAACACTTGCTTGCAGCTATCGCCGGCGTTGGTATCGACAACCTGATTATTGAAGTGGATTCACACGAAATTCCAATTATGGACGGTAGTGCGCATCCTTTCGTTTACTTGCTACAAAGTGCTGGTATTGAAGAACAGACCGCCGCGAAAAAATTCATTCGCATAAAGCAGCCGGTTCGGGTTGAAGAAGATGACAAATGGGCGGAACTACTACCCCATGATGGCTTCCGTATTGATTTTGCCATCGACTTTGACCACCCGGCTATTGCTGATACCGAACAGGTTGTCAGCATGGACTTTAGCAGTCAAAAGTTCATCAAAAACATCAGCCGTGCACGTACCTTTGGTTTCATGCGCGATATCGAATCACTGCGGGCTAATAACCTGGCCTTAGGTGGTAGTTTCGATAACGCCGTGGTGCTTGATGAGTTCCGTATTTTGAATAGCGATGGCTTGCGTTACGACGACGAGTTCGTCAAGCACAAGATTCTTGATGCTGTGGGCGACTTGTACATGGGTGGTTATGCCATCTTAGGGCACTTACGCGCATTTAAATCAGGCCATGCATTGAATAACCAGTTACTGCGTGCGGTATTAGCACATCAGGAAAGCTGGGAATTTGTGACCTTTGAAGATGCGCAAGCGGCATCACCTATTGCTTTTTTGAACCCGTCTTTGGCATAACGCCTAGTCTTTAGTTGCCGCAGCGAAAGTTGCGGCTAACTGCAGCAACTGCGATCGCAGTGGCTCCTCACACATCTCAGCTTGTGCTCGTAAGGTTTCCGCACTGTTTGTTTTTGGTGCTGGCGCCGACACTTTTTCAACTGCAGTGGATTCCTTGATAGCCCTGTTAGAATCAGGCTCTGGTTGATTTTTGACAGGATTCTGTAAAGTCTTAAAAGCCTCTGGATTGACCTTTATTTGCACGCTGGTTACGCTAGCCGTCGCATCCTGATTAAAATGGGTTATAATGCGGCTTTGCTGAAGTTTTAACCGGGTCGCCCAGGCGGCAGAACTAACTTCTATAACTAAACAGTTGTCGCGCAGGTTAAGTACCCGGCAATAATTAAGCTGTGATTCGTTCAGGCAACGTGCAAGAACCTGTTGCCAGCGGCGGTAACGCTCGGTAAAGTCATGGAATTGACGCAACGAGCGACGCGTAAGCAACGATTGTAATGCTTTCGGGCGTTGACGAATCATGACAGTAAGTACCAATAACGAGAGATAGCATGAGTTTATCAGTGTTCTATCGCGGCACCAAAATCAAATTTGGTGTACGCCTCAGCCGACGACGGTTGCTTTCCCTATTTAGCCTAGTGGCGCTGGTGGCTCTGGCCTACACCAAGCCATGGCAGTATCAGGGGGTTGATCCGCAATTCGCGCAGCAGCGAATTAGTCAGGAACAAAAGCAAGTAGCCCTGCAGCAACAAGCATTGGCCGAACTCAAACAAGATACCTCGAAAAAACTAACGGCAATGACCATGTACCTGGGTGAAATGCGTGCGCAAATGCGTCGCTTAGATTCCTTGGGTCAGCGGTTAGCTCAGGTTGCTGAAGTCGACAACGGTGAGTTTTCCTTTACCGAAGACATTCCAATTGGCGGACCTGAATTGCTAGTTAGCGAAATGCCGGTTAGCGATGGCCGCGAAGTGATGCAGCAAATTGATGACATGCTGGTAAAACTGCAAGATAAACAAAAACAGTTATCGCTGCTTGAATCTGTGATGATGAATCACAATATCAGTAGTGATAGCTTCATTGCTGGTCGTCCTATTACCTCGGGCTGGATGTCGTCACAGTACGGCATTCGCAAAGACCCATTTAATGGCACCCCGGCAATGCATAAAGGGTTAGATTTTGCTAGTTACGATGCTGACGTTAAAGTTATCGCAACCGGCGCTGGCGTTGTGACTTGGGCAGGTGACCGCTACGGTTATGGTCAACTGGTTGAAATTGATCACGGCGCCGGGCTATCAACCCGATACGGGCATAACGATCAAATCGTCGTGAAAGTTGGCGATGTGGTTACCCGCGGGCAGGAAATAGCTCATATGGGAAGCACCGGGCGGTCTACCGGTCCACACGTTCATTACGAAGTATTACGTAATGGTCGTCAAATTGATCCCTATAAATTTGTCTACCGCAAAGTGGAAGATGCCAAGTAGTCAATTTATAGCTAACACCTCTGTCGTTGAATTTTAATTGCCGCTGCATAAGACAGCGGCTTAACAGGATGTCATATTCATATGTTTGGTAGTATTTTTCGGAAAGCTTTTGGTAGCCGCAACGATCGAATTCTAAAAAAGTTAGGAAAATCGGTTCAGGAAATTAATGCTCTCGAACCTGAATTTGAAGCCTTAAGCGACACACAATTAAAAGAAAAAACCACAGAATTCCGTAAACGTCTGCACGAAGGTGCCGAGTTAAACTCCTTACTGGTAGAAGCCTTTGCAACAGTGCGCGAAGCCAGTAAGCGCGTGTTCGGTATGCGCCATTTCGACGTGCAGCTGGTTGGCGGCATGATCTTGAACGACAATCGCATTGCTGAAATGCGTACCGGTGAAGGTAAAACCCTTACCGCTACTTTGTCTGCCTACTTAAATGCATTATCCGGTGACGGCGTTCACGTGGTTACCGTGAACGACTATCTGGCTCGTCGTGATGCCGAGTGGAACAGCCCACTGTTTGAATTCCTGGGTATGACCGTTTCCTTTAATATTCCAGGCTTACCGCCAAACGAGAAAAAAGCCGCGTATCAGGCTGATATTACCTACGGTACCAACAACGAATTTGGCTTTGATTATTTGCGCGACAATATGGCATTTAGCCCGCAAGATCGGGTTCAGCGCAAACTGAATTACGCCATTGTCGATGAAGTTGACTCCATTCTTATTGATGAAGCGCGTACCCCGCTGATTATTTCAGGTGCAGCCGAAGACAGCTCTGAAATGTACAAGCAAATGAATGAGATTGTACCGCTGCTGAGCCGTCAGGAAGAAGAAGACACCGAAGACAAGCGTGGCGAAGGCGACTTCACCATTGACGAAAAAGCACGCCAGTTGCATTTGACCGAGCACGGTCAGGAGCATATTGAAGAGATTCTAAAAGAACGCGGTATTTTAGGCGCTGAAGAGTCACTTTACTCGGCTGCCAATATATTGCTGTTGCATCACGTGAATGCGGCTTTACGTGCGCACCACTTGTTCAGCAAAGATGTTGATTACATTGTTAAAGACAACGAAATCGTGATTGTTGATGAACACACGGGTCGTACTATGGAAGGCCGCCGCTGGTCGGAAGGCTTACATCAGGCAATGGAAGCCAAAGAAGGCGTTAAAATTCAGAATGAAAACCAGACGCTGGCTTCCATTACCTTCCAGAACTATTTCCGCTTGTACAACAAGCTGGCAGGTATGACAGGTACTGCCGACACCGAAGCTTTCGAGTTTCAAAGCATTTACGGTTTGGAAACTGTGGTTATACCAACCAATAAACCGATGGTTCGTGACGACCGCGCTGATTTAATCTTCCTTACTGCCGAAGAAAAATACGAAGCTATTGTGGAAGATATTGAGCAGTGCCGCGAACAAGAACGCCCGGTATTGGTAGGTACTATTTCTATTGAAACCTCCGAAGTACTATCTAATTTACTGAAGAAAAAGAAAATTCCTCACAGTGTGTTGAATGCCAAGTTCCATGCTCAGGAAGCCGACATTGTGGCTCAGGCTGGTCGTTCGGGGGCGGTTACTATAGCCACTAACATGGCCGGTCGTGGTACCGATATCGTGTTAGGTGGTAATTGGCAGTCCGAAATCGAGAAATTAGAGAATCCCGACAACGACAAAATTGAAGCTATCAAGCAAGACTGGCAAGAGCGCCACGACGCGGTCATTAAGGCTGGCGGCTTACACATTATAGGTACCGAGCGCCACGAATCGCGTCGTATCGACAACCAGTTACGCGGCCGTTCTGGCCGTCAGGGTGACCCGGGTTCGTCCCGCTTCTACTTGTCGTTAGAAGACAGCTTAATGCGTATTTTCGCGTCTGACCGTATGGGCGCTATGATGAAACGTTTAGGTATGAAGCACGGTGAAGCTATTGAGCATCCGTGGGTTACCAAAGCGATTGAAAACGCCCAGCGCAAAGTTGAAGGGCGTAACTTTGATGTGCGTAAACAGCTACTTGAATATGATGATGTGGCCAACGACCAACGTAAAGTGGTGTACGAACAGCGCAACGAATTGCTGGACGAAGGCGATATCGCCGACACTATTGAAGTGATTCGTAAAGACGTGATGGACGGGGTGGTGAGTGAGTATATTCCGCCAGGATCATTGGAAGAAATGTGGAACGTTGATGGCTTAGAAGAGCGTTTACGCGCCGATTTCGCCATGGACTTGCCGGTGCAGAAGTGGCTTGATGAAGACAGCAGTATGCACGAAGAAACCTTGCGTGAGCGCATTCAGGACGAACTGGCGCAAGCGTACAAAGCGAAAGAACAGCAAGTGGGTGAATCCGTGCTGCGGCAATTCGAAAAAGCCATCATGCTACAAAGTCTGGATTCGCATTGGAAAGAGCATCTGGCGGCCATGGATCATCTGCGTCAGGGTATTCATTTACGCGGTTACGCGCAGAAGAATCCAAAGCAAGAATACAAGCGTGAGGCGTTCGAACTATTTGCCGACATGCTGGAAGCCCTGAAAGTAGACGTTATTACTGTGCTTAGCAAAGTACGCGTGCGGGCCGAAGAAGATGTCGAGGCAGTGGAAGCACAACGCCGTAAAGCGGAAGCCAGCAAGCGTGAGTATCAGCATGAAGAAGCCGGTGCTCAGGCCGCGGCAGAAGAACAACAGCGCATGCCACAGGGCGCACCGCAAGCCGCTCAGCAAGAACCACAACAGGAACAGCGTGACGGCCCGAAAGTAGGGCGCAACGAGCCTTGTCCTTGTGGCTCTGGCAAAAAATACAAACATTGCCACGGTAAGCTGTAAGGCTAACCGTGTCCGAGGTTGTTATGACGACAGAACCTGCCACGGTGCACGTTGCCGTGGGAGTTATCGAAAATGAGCAGGGCGATATTTTTATCAGTTGCCGCCATGAGCACTTACACCAAGGCGGCAAGTGGGAATTTCCCGGCGGTAAAGTTGAAACCAGTGAAACGGTATACGACGCGCTGTGCCGGGAGCTGCGTGAAGAGTGTAATATTCACGTTACCGCTGCCGCGCCGCTTACTGTTATCACCCATCAATACCCCGATAAGCGAGTATTATTGGATGTGTGGCGAGTAACGGCATTCTCTGGTGAGGTTAAACAACGCGAAGGTCAGCCCTGGGCTTGGGTGCCCGTGCACGAACTGGATGCTTACCGCTTCCCGGAAGCCAATGAAGCTATTCTGGAGCTTATTCAGACCAGCGTTTAACTGCCAACCCCTAGTTAGTAACCCTCGTTGTCAGCCTGATCAGGAAACTGTGGTGCTGGTTCGCCCGGTATTTGTTTCTCTTCGTTCGCCCATTCACCTAAATCAATCAAACGACAACGGTCGCTGCAAAACGGGCGAAATTCGGATTCTGGCCCCCAGGGAACATTCTTTTGGCAGGTAGGGCACTGCACTACAGTTACTGACATATCGGACATCTCGCTAAATAAAAAGTGACATCTTGTTCGAACGAAGCGCGACCCTGCTCCGGCTCGGTACTCATAAAGCGTACACTGAAGCGTTGCTTATGCCCGCTAACCACCGGATAGGCTGCAATAGTAGCGGGTATCTGCAAGCGCAGTAACGCCAGGGGTTCGGTATTTTCCTGCAACAACCCCAGCGGGGCAACTATCTCAGTGAAAGGCACGTGCTCGCGCAACATATGTAATTCTAAACTCAGTGCCGCCGCCAGTTGGGCCAATTCAGACCACCAACGCGCCATATCCCGTTGGCGTTGTTCCGGATCCTGCAACAGCCAGTAGTGTAATTGTGGTAAATCGAAATTACAGGTACCACCAGCCATGGCGAAGCGTTGTCGAATAGAACTGAGCAACCGTTCCTGTTTTAATGCAGCGCCAATGCGAGTGGCTTGCTGAAGTGCTGACAGACTGGTCTGCAACTGCGCCCGGGTGGCTTCCAGCGCAGGGCTGTCTACATCCGGGTGGCTGGCCCAAAACTTAAGCTGTTGTTTGCGTCGCTCTAAATCCTTCACTAAATCGCTGCGAATATCACTACGTTCGCATAAATCCAGAATAGAAAATAACGCGCTGAAGTACCCCGCATAATTATCCGTACTGACCAAATCAGCTGGCTTCATCAGTAACAGCAAGTGTTCGATGCGCAAGTAAGTACGCACTCGCTCGCTGAGTGGATACTCGTAATCCATGGTAGTAGGGGGCTGACTTGTCATAGCGGTATGATAACGACTCAGGTGCTGGTTGCAATGCTTAAATACTGTTGGTGCAACTGCGCAACCTGTTCGGTCAGGGCGTTAACGGGTCCGTTGTTATCAATAACATCATCGGCAGCGGCCAAACGTTCGGCACGACTGGCCTGTGCTGCCAGAATAGCATCAACCTGTGCCGCGCTTACGCCGTCGCGGGCCAGGGTTCGTTGGCGTTGTGTTGCGGTGGTTACATCTACTACCAGAACTCGATTACAGAGCTTGGTGAGTTGATTTTCTACCAATAGTGGCGCAGACAAAATAACGTAGGGGGAGTCAGCCGAGTGCAACTGGCGCAGCAGTTCGGTGCGAATGGCCGGGTGCATAATGTCGTTCACTTGCTTTTTCGCTGTGTTGTCGGAAAAAATTTTGTCGCGCAGCCAAGCCCGGTTCAGTGAACCGTCTTGCGTCAGTACGTCATCGCCAAAGGCGTTTTGTAAGCGTTGCAAACAAGGTTGCCCTGGCATCACGATAGCGCGGGCAACCACATCGGCATCAACCACTGTAATGCCGTGCGCGGCAAATAAATCAGTGACCGTGGTTTTGCCGCTGCCAATACCGCCGGTTACACCTACCACCATCATAGTTGTAGCCACCGCCAATAGCTTTGCAACAAGGCTTCGCCAAACAGCCAGGCGCTAACGCCACCAACAATCAAAAAAGGTCCGAACGGAATTGGGTTGCCGCGCCGTTGGCGTTGCAGGCTTTGCCAAATAATACCCACCAGAGCGCCGCTAACCGAGGCCAGAATCACCACCACCGGCAGTTGCTGCCAGCCTAGCCAGGCACCTAGTGCCGCTAACAGCTTGAAGTCGCCGTAGCCCATACCATCGCGGCCAGTCAGCAATTTAAAGCCCCAGAACACTAACCACAGAGACAGGTAGCCACAACTGGCCCCAATAATAGCTGTGGCGGGCGTTATGGTGTCACCGACCACTGCATACACTAAGCCTAGCCATAACAATAATAGAGTGAGTTGATCGGGTAATAGCATTTCGTCCAGATCAATAAAGAACAGGCTAATCAGCAAACTAACCGCCAATGCATAAAAGTACGCATCAATACCCAGCAGACCGAACTTCCAGCCGATAGCCGCAAACACCAGTCCGGTTAGCAGTTCTACCAGGGGATAACGAATTGAAATAGGTGTCTGGCAATGGCGGCACCGGGCTTTAAGCAGCACCCAGCTGAGCAAGGGGATATTGTCGTACCAGGCTATTTTGTGGCTACATACCGGGCAATGCGAACCGGGTTTGGATAACGACAGGCTGAGCTCTTTTGTGGTGTGTTGGTCTACTATACCGTCGCATTCAGCCCGCCACTGTAGTTGCAGAATTCTTGGCAAACGGCCAATCACCACATTCAGAAAACTGCCAATAATCAGGCCAAATAAGCCAGCCAGCAACGTGGCTGACATGGAGAGCGGGGCGTACAGGTTGGCAACATCCATGGGAACAGGCTCTTCCTTTTGACTAACAGCGCGGCGATAAAATGTAAGGGCTTAGTATGACTTTAGCGAACCACGTTGCCAAGTTCGAAAATCGGTAAGTACATAGAAATAATTAAACCACCTACTAGCACCCCAATGACCACCATAATCATTGGCTCTAGCAGGCTGGTCAGGTTATCTACGGCATCATCAACTTCACGCTCGTAAATGCTCGCTACTTTGGCAAGCATGCTGTCAACGGCGCCGGCTTCCTCACCAATGCGAATCATCTGAATCACCATTTCCGGGAACAAATTGACGTTTTGCATCGCTGTGTTCATTTGCATACCAGAGCTTACTTCTTCGCGAATCATTAAAATAGCATCGCGATACTGAGCATTGCCCGACGCGCCGGCCGCCGATTCAAGCGCGTCCATTAGTGGCACACCGGCAGCGAAAGTAGTGGCCAGAGTACGGGCGAAACGCGCTACTGCGGCTTTGTGTAAAATTGCACCAACCACCGGCAACTTTAGCACCAGCCGGTCTACTCTATCGCGCAGCTTGCGACTTTTGCGATGGGCGCGGCGGAACAAAAAGATAGCGGCAATAATGCTGCCAAAAATGTGTAAATAGTAATTCTGCAAACCGCTGGATATTTTCAGAACGAATTGGGTGAACGCTGGTAGCTCAGCACCAAAGTCATCAAAAATAGCCTGGAATTGTGGTACCACGAACAGTAGCAAAATACAGGTGACGCCAATGGCCACCAAGATAACAGCAGTGGGGTACACCAGCGCTTTCTTAATTTTCGCTTTCAGCTCTTCGGCTTTTTCCCGGTAGGTGGCAATGCGGTCGTAAATACTTTCCAGTGAACCTGACTGTTCACCCGCATGCACGAGGTCGCAGTACAAGTCGTCAAAATAGTTCGGGTGTTTGCGCAAGGATTCTGCCAGTTGTGACCCTGAACTAACGTCTTGCGCTACCGCGACTATTAAACTGCGTAATTTTTCGTTGTCGGTGCCCCGGGCAATCATGTCCAGCGACTGCAACAAGGGCACACCGGCGGCCAGCATGGTGGCCATTTGACGGGTAAGCGAAGCAATTTCTTTACCCGTAACTTTATTGCGTTTAAACAGCGGTTGGCGTTTGCGGCTTATTTTGCCCGGCGATATACCTTGCTGACGCAATTGCGCGCGGATTTGCTTCAGCGTGTCACCACGCATAATGCCCTGCACCTTACGGCCGCGCTTGTTAATGCCCTGCCAGCGAAATTCAACTAAGGTTGGAGCTGTTTTCTGAGTTGCCATGAAATTCCTTAACTGCGCTGCATTGGCTGTTAAAAGCTAGTGACCCGGTTGGCTTCGGCCAAACTTATAGCGCCACGGGCTACTTTCCTCAGGGCCGATCGGCGCAATGAGTTCACCCCTTCACTGGTCGCCTGGGAATGAATATCTTGCGCCGACGCTTGCTTTAAAATAAGGGCTTGAATGGACTCTGTCACCGGCAGAACTTCGTATATGCCTGTACGCCCTTTATAGCCTCCGGTGCAATGTTCGCAGCCCACAGCCTTATGAATGTGCAAATCCTGCAGTTGGTCCTGACTAAAGCCCTGACGTAGCAATTCCTGCTCCGGCAGATCTTCCGGTTCCTTACAGAAACCGCACAGCCGCCGCGCCAACCGCTGGGCAATAATCAAAGACACAGTACCGGCGATGTTGTAGGGCGCAACGCCCATATTCATTAAACGGGTTAGGGTTTCTGCGGCCGAGTTGGTGTGCAGGGTGGATAGCACCAGGTGACCAGTTTGGGCTGCTTTTATAGCTATTTCGGCGGTTTCCAGGTCACGGATCTCACCAACCATAATCACATCCGGGTCCTGACGCAGGAATGAGCGCAGGGCATCAGCAAAGGTTAGCCCTGCCTTCACATTAATTTGCACCTGGTTAATGCCTTGCAGGTTAATCTCAACCGGATCTTCCGCAGTAGAAATATTGCGCTCCGGCGTATTTAACTGATTCAGGCCAGTATAAAGCGACACAGTTTTACCGCTACCGGTGGGGCCGGTCACCAGAATCATACCTTGCGGGCGCTCCAGTGCAGCGCTGTAAAGCTCTTGCTGCTCAGGTTCATAGCCCAACGACTCAATACCCAGCATGGCCGCGGCGGAATCCAGTATCCGCATCACCACTTTTTCACCCCACAGGGTGGGCAGGGTACTGACCCGAAAATCAATCGATTTACTTTTCGACAAACGCAGCTTAATACGACCGTCTTGGGGTAAGCGGCGCTCGGCTATATCCAGTCGCGCCATAACCTTCAGGCGGGCGGCAATTCGGCCGGCCAGTGAAACCGGTGGGCGGGCTACTTCGTGCAACACACCATCAATACGAAAACGAATGCGATAATCGCTCTCGTAGGGTTCAAAATGCAAATCCGATGCGCCACGTTTAATCGCGTCCAGCAGCAACTTATTAATATAAATAACAATGGGCGCGTCACTTTGGTCGCTGCCTACGTCTTCTTTTTGGCTACGCTGTTCTTCGTCGCGATCCAGCGATTGCAGCTCGCGCTCGTCGGCTTCGGTAATGCCAAGCGCCGACACTTCGGTTTCCAGCACCTTGTCAATTAAGCGGTTGAGCTTGTCTTCGGCCACCAGAATGGCCTCGGTTTGCAACCGTGCGCGAAACTGGAAATCGTCCAGTGCGTCAATGCGGGTGGGGTCGGAAACGGCAATATAAAGCGTATTGCCACGCTGATACAAGGGCAAGGCATGATGCTTGCGGATCAGCTTTTCGCTAATAAATTCAGATGGAATGAGTTCGGTATTAAATGCGCTTAGGTCCAGCCAGGGCACGTGGTATTCGTGATAACAAACTTCGGCCAGCTTGTCGGCCTGAATTAAATTGCGTTCCAGCAGGCACGCAGGGAAAGATTTTTTTTCCCGATAGGCGTGTTCACTGCAACTGCTAAGTGCAGCCTCGGGAACAAGATTGTCGCGCAGCAGCAGGGCTGCAAGAGTGTGGTGCAACATAGAACACCTTAGATGGAAAGAGTGCTTGCCGGCACCAACCGGCAAGCAACAACTCTACGGTATGTGCTAATGGTGTCAGAAGCTTAATTATGCAGCTGGTTCTTCCGCAGCAGCAAGTGCAGCACTACAACCGTCTACACGAGAGCCTGGCTCTAACGCGAAATCAGAACAGGTAATAGTCCAGTTTACGTTAGTTGCTGTCGCGGTCGGTGTTAACGCAATTTCAATGGCATCACCATTCGCATCGTTCGCTTCTAAGGTGGCTGAAATCACACCGTCAGTAACACTGGCTGTTTCAATGCCGTTTACCGTGTTGGCAGCAATAGCTGTTGGTACGCCTTCGTCACCACTGGTACAACCGGTAAGGTTGCTGGTGGTTTGATAGCACAGGGCTACGGCTGTTTTGTATGCTTCTAACGCAGATACGCCAGTTGATGCTTTCGCACGCTGGGTGTAATCACTGTATACAGGAATCGCAACTGCCGCCAAAATACCAACAATGGCAACAACAATCATCAATTCAATAAGGGTAAAGCCGTGTTGTTTGGTAGAACTATTAGTAGAGCGTTTCATAGGTTTTCTCCAGATGCATAGTGCATCAATTGCTACATCAAAGCGGGGTGCTTTCAGTTAAAACCGTTGATGTCCGGAATTAATAAATAGTCACATCCCATTCAAAAGTAAAGTAGATGTCTATGTGCGACATCCATGCAGCAGAGAAGCCAGAGGGGAAATTCAGACTTCGCCTGCAGCCCCGCTATCAATAGTTTAGTTTGCCGTTGGCAAACAACCTTAGACCGGAAGCTTTGCGTCACCGCTTTTCAACGGTTTTGCCTTTTAAAGCGTGCTCACGCAATGATTTTATACGGCCTTATAAAGTTGTATAAAAAACGCGAAGGCAAAGTCAAAATAACAGAATTTTTGTTTACGTCAAGTTTTGTTAAGACCGAATTCGCAACGATAAATCGATGGCTTGTATATGTTTTGTTAGTGCGCCGGATGAAATGTAGTCCACGCCGGTCGTTGTTAGTTCTCGTAATCGCTCTGAAGTTATGTTGCCAGAGACCTCTAAACGTGCGCGCTTAGCGGTGATTCGAACCGCTTCTTGCACATCTTCAATGCTGAAGTTATCTAACATGATAATATCACTCTCGGCAGCTAGAGCTTGCTCTAACTCTGACAATGATTCCACTTCTACTTCTACCGGTAAATCAGGTTTTAATTGCCGCGCTTGTTGTACAGCCTCGGCAATACCGCCGCAGGCCAGAATATGGTTTTCTTTAATCAAAAAGGCGTCGTACAAACCAATCCGATGATTTTTACCACCGCCACAAGCCACCGCATATTTTAGCGCCGTGCGCAGGCCCGGAAGCGTTTTACGGGTGTCCAGTAACTTGGTGTTACTGCCCGCTAACAAGGCCACGTAACTGGCAGTGGTGGTAGCCACGCCGGCCAGCGTTTGTAAAAAATTTAACGCAGTACGTTCACCGGTCAGCAATAATCTGCTGGGGCCGTGCAAGTGACACAACTCGGTATTGGCGGTCATGCGGTCGCCGTCTTTTAAAAACCACTCTACGCTCACCTGTCCGCCCAGTTGAGCAAATACCTCGTCAACCCAGGCAGTACCGCACAAGACACCGGCTTCGCGGGTAATCAGGGTGGCGGTGGCCGTGGCTTCGGCAGGAATTAGTTGGGCGGTAATGTCGTTGCTGGCATCACCTTGCAAGTCTTCGCGCAGAGCCGCTGTTACGGCGTTGCGCATGTCCTGTTGCCAGGCTTCGGGAAGTGTATACATAGTCAAGAACCGCTTTGTTAGTAACCTATGGTCAGCATTCTGCCGCGTTGCGTGAATTCTACCTGTTTGAGCGCGCTCATGCCCAATAATATTTGCTCGCCACCCATGCCCGGAACTATGGTGGCCGTCACGTCGCGCAATACAATGTCCCCTAATTGTAGCGTATCCAACTGGGTGCGGTAAGCCGTGGCGCGGCCATTGGCAGTATTAACGATAATTTGATTACCACGCGGTAAGCCAATGGCTGCCGCTACCTCTTGCGGTATGGCTACCTGAGTGGCGCCGGTATCCAGCAAAAATAGTACGCGGTGGTTATTAATGGTGCCGGTGGCCACATAATGCCCGGCGCGATTTTGTTCCAGCACTACTTCAATAACATCGCCGTTGCGGGAACTTTGCACGTTCTGGTTGGGATTAAACTGATCCTGCAGCATGTCGTCGAACAGCCAATACAGAAATAGCAAACCAATAATCCAGGCCAGCCAGGCAAATAGTTTGCCGGTGCGTTGTGGCATATCTTGCTGTGTCATGCATACCCTTTTTATATGTTGCGCGCCTACCGGTGCTGACCTACTCTTTACCTGCGGCTGCACAACCCTGATACTAGGTATAACCATACCTTGTTGGAAAGCCTGAAAAAAGGCTTTCCGTTTAACGTGAGTACGTTTTTTATGTCTGTACGGATCCGCCAGCATTGTTTGTCAGAAGCTCGGTTTGAGCCGTCGCCGCATGCCGACGCCCGACCCGATGAGCAAGACATAAACTTGTTGGTTGTGCATTGCATTAGCTTACCCGAAGGACGCTTTGGCGAGCCTTATATTCACGACCTTTTTATGGGGCAACTGGATAGCTCGGCCCACCCTGATTTTGCTATTTTAAAGGGGCTGCGCGTGTCGGCTCACGTGGTGATAAGGCGCGATGGTGAGGTCGTTCAATATGTGCCTTTTAACCAGCGCGCCTGGCATGCCGGCAAGTCCTGGTACTGTGGGCGCCGGCGTTGTAATGATTTTTCTATAGGAATAGAACTTGAGGGTACAGACTATCAGTCTTACACTGAACAACAGTACCAACAGCTGGTGCAAATAGCAGCGGCTCTGATGCACACCTATCCAGCGCTGAACAGGCGCCGTATAGTGGGGCATCAGCACATAGCACCAGGGCGTAAAACGGATCCGGGACCTGGCTTTGACTGGCATCATTTCCATACATTATTAACCGCTGAGTTAGCAGGAAGTACTTCTGCTTAACCAAGTTTCAGCGAAGTAACGGGACAACTTATGCAACTGATTGCGGTGTTACTGGCCTTTTCAATCGAACGAGTAGCAAACCTATCATCTAGCTGGCATTTAGCCGGATACCTGCAGCGCTGGCTGCGGTTCAGTAAAGCACAAGACTGGCTGGAAAAGCTGCACGCCAACCCACTAGGTGCGGTACTGGTGGTGTTGTTGCCGGCCATCGTTATTAGTGTGGTGGTGGCTATTTTGGACAGCGGTTTAGTTACCTTAGTGGTGAGTGTGCTGGCATTGCTACTGGCGGTGGCTTGTGCGCCAGCTAGACGCGCTTATCGCGACTACCTGCATGCCGCTCACCGCGACGACACTGAGGCGCTTAACCAAGCCGCAACAGCTATTCAGCAGGCCGCTGGGTTACCTGATGATCACACCGAAACGGGTCCGGCATTAGCCTGGCTGCATTACCGTCATTACGCTGCAGTGCTGATTGCTTATGTCATATTGGGTATTTTCGGTGCCTTAGCCTATGCCTCCTTGCGCACTATTCAAAACTTGCAGGCGCGCGCAGGTGCCGGTGCTGAGCATGAACCAGAAGTGGTTGACGACGATGGTGATGACAATGATGACCACCAGCTCGAGAGCAATGGCGATATTCTGCACGCCGCACCCTGGCAAAAAATTATGTTTTGGGTGGACTGGTTACCGGTTCGCATAACCAGCGCTGGCTTTTTGTTGGTTGGTCACTTTAGCAACGCGTTGCCGGTGTGGCTGGCTAGTTTCTCCAAACCGCATCAACCAGCGCAACAGGTGTTCCTGAAAGTTGCCGTAGCGGCTGAAGACACGCAGCCAACCGAAGCTGATGCGAACCCATTGCCGGGCAAAACGCGTGAACCGCTGCGTTTAGTTGCGCTAATGAAGCGCAATCTACTATTGTTAATCGTGGTATTGGCATTATTAACCTTGGCTGGCTGGTTCTACTAGCTGGTCGTACCAATTCACTGTAAATTTTATTTGGGGTCAGCACCGCTTTCGACTACAATGGTTGAACTTGGTCATACCAATTAACCAAATAAATGAGTAACCATGGTGTTTCCTAAAATTCAGCATACTAAGCTGTCCGATGCGATTATGGCTAGAATCGAAGCCATGATAGTGGACGGCTCTTTGGGTTCCGGTCAGCGCTTGCCGTCTGAACGGGACTTAGCGCTGCAATTTGAAGTATCGCGGCCGTCGTTGCGCGAAGCTATTCAAAAGCTCGAAGCGCGTGGTCTGATAGAGCGCCGTCAGGGCGGCGGAACTTACGTTTGTGATACCTTACAGCAGCGCGTTGCTGAACCTTTATTTGAGTTATTGGCAAAGCATCCGGAGTCGCAATTCGACTTACTGGAATTTCGGCATGCCTTAGAAGGTATTTCGGCTTATTACGCGGCACTGCGTGGTACGCCAGCCGATTTAGCAGCCATTGAACAAAGCTTTAATGCTATTGCCGAGCAGCAGCAAGGTGAATTAGTTGACCATGCAAGTGCTCTAAGTGCCTTTCATTTGCGTATCACCGAAGCATCGCACAATGTGGTACTGCTACATCTGGTACGTGGCATGCAGCCACTACTGACGGAAAATATTCGACAAAATCTGGAAGTGCTGGCGGGTAAAGCCGGCATTTTGCAAAAGCTCAATGCGCATCGCCAACATATAGTAACGGCGATAGTGGCAGGAGAGCCAGAACAAGCTCGCGAAGCATGTTACGAGCATCTGGCCTATATTGAACATGCGTTATTAACGTTGAGCCGTGAGAATTCACGGATGCAGCGTTCATTGCGCCGACATGAAACAGGGTAAGGATTTGTTATGACAGACCATTTACGAAATGATGTCGATCCACAAGAAACACAGGAATGGATTGACGCCCTTGAGTCGGTACTCGAGACCGATGGCTCAGAGCGTGGGCATTTTATTCTGGAGAAGTTGGTCGAGAAGGCGCGCCGTAGCGGTGCTTATTTGCCTTATACCGCCACAACTTCTTACCTGAACACGATTTCAGCGAGTCAGGAGCCACCGGTTCCGGGCGACCAAACTATTGAATCACGTATTCGTGCGGCCATTCGTTGGAACGCGCTGGTGATGGTATTGCGGGCCTCTAAAAAAGATCTGGAGCTGGGTGGACACATTTCTAGTTTCGCCTCCTCGGCCATGCTTTACGATGTTGGTTTCAACCATTTTTTCCGGGCTCCGAATGAGCACGATGGCGGCGATTACCTGTTTATTCAGGGCCATGCGTCACCGGGTATTTATGCCCGTGCCTTCCTGGAAGGGCGCTTAACTGAAGACCAGCTGAATAACTTCCGGCAGGAATGTGATGGCGCTGGCTTGTCATCCTATCCGCACCCGAAACTAATGCCGGACTTCTGGCAATTCCCAACGGTTTCTATGGGCTTAGGTCCAATTCAGGCTATTTACTTAGCTCGTTTCCTGAAGTACCTGACCGACCGGGGCATTAAAGATTGCTCGCGTCAGCGCGTGTACTGCTTCTTAGGCGATGGTGAAACCGATGAGCCGGAAAGCCTGGGCGCTATTAGCCTGGCGACCCGTGAAGGCCTGGATAACCTGACCTTTATTGTGAACTGTAACCTGCAGCGCCTGGATGGCCCGGTACGTGGTAACGGTAAAATCATTCAGGAACTGGAAGGCACCTTCCGTGGCGCTGGCTGGGAAGTGATTAAAGTGATTTGGGGTCGCTACTGGGATCCGCTTATTTACCGTGATACTGAAGGCAAACTGTCGGAAATCATGCAAGACAGCGTAGACGGTGAGTACCAGAACTATAAAGCCAAAGGTGGTGCGTACACCCGCGAGCATTTCTTCGGCAAAACCGAAGAAACCAAAGCCATGGTGGCCAACCTGTCAGACGAAGACATCTGGCGTTTGAATCGGGGTGGTCACGATCCGGTGAAAGTACATGCCGCTTATCATAAAGCAGTAAACACCAAAGGCCGGCCACAGGTTATCTTGGCGAAAACCGTAAAAGGTTACGGCATGGGTTCAGCTGGTGAAGGGAAGAACATTGCCCACCAGGTGAAGAAAATGGATATGGATGCTATTAAACACTTCCGTGACCGCTTTAATATTCCAATTAAAGATGGTGACCTGGAAGATCTGCCGTTCTACAAATTCGACAAAGACAGCGAAGAGCTGAAGTACATGCAGGAACGTCGCGAAAAGCTGGGTGGTTACATGCCAGTGCGTCGTGCCAATACTGACAAAGAGTTGGAATTACCTGCATTGAAAGCCTTCGACACCGTATTAAAAGGCTCCGGCGACCGCGAAATCTCCACCACCATGGTGTTTGTGCGGGTGTTGAACGTGTTGCTGAAAGATAAGAAAATTGGCCAGCGTATTGTGCCAATTATTCCTGATGAAGCCCGTACCTTTGGGATGGAAGGCTTGTTCCGCCAGGTTGGTATTTACTCCAGTCAGGGCCAAAAATACGAACCACAAGATGCTGACCAGGTAGCTTATTATCGTGAAGATAAAAAAGGCCAGGTTATTCAGGAAGGTATTAATGAGCTTGGTGCCTTAGCGTCGTGGGTGGCGGCGGGTACCAGTTACTCCACCAACAATGAGCCAATGATTCCGTTCTACATTTACTATTCCATGTTCGGTTTCCAACGCGTTGGTGACTTAGTTTGGGCAGCTGGTGACAGCCAAACTCGCGGCTTCCTGGTTGGCGGTACTGCCGGACGCACCACCTTGAACGGCGAAGGTTTGCAGCATCAGGACGGCAGCAGCCCAATCCTGTTTAATACAGTGCCAAACTGTATTTGCTACGACCCAACCTATGGCTACGAAGTGGCTGTGGTGGTTCAGGATGGCTTGCGCCGCATGTACGGTGAGCAGGAAAATGTATTTTATTACCTGACCGTTATGAACGAGAACTACCAACAGCCAGAAATGCCAGAAGGTGTGGAAGAAGGTATTCTGAAAGGCCTGTACGAACTGGAAAAAGTAACGGCGAAGAACAAAGCCAAAGGCGAAGTTCAATTGTTAGGTTCAGGTACTATTTTAGAACAAGTACGCATTGCGGCCAAAATGCTGGCAGAAGATTACGACATCACCAGCACCGTTTACAGCGCAACCTCGTTCAACGAGCTGGCGCGTGACGGCATGGACGTCGACCGCTACAACATGCTGAACCCTGGCAAGAAAGCGAAAACCGCTTACGTGTCTGAGGTGCTTGGCAAGGCGAAAGGGCCAACGGTTGCCGCAACCGATTACATGAAAATGTACGCTGACCAGATTCGTGCCTGGGTACCAACGCCTTATCGCGTATTGGGTACCGACGGTTATGGTCGTTCCGACAGCCGCGCAAACTTGCGTAAGCACTTCGAAGTGAACCCTGAGTTCATTGTGGTAGCTGCGTTAAGCGAACTAGCCAAGGCTGGCGATATCGATGCTAAAGTGGTGACCAAAGCCATTAAAGATTTAGGTATCGATACTGACAAACTTAATCCACTGTACGCATAAGGGGGCTGAATCATGGCAGATACAAAAGAAGTCAAAGCCCCTGATGTGGGTGGTGAAGAAGTTGAAGTCATTGAAGTGCTGGTTAGCAAAGGCGACAAGCTGGAAGCTGAAGACGCATTAATCACGGTTGAAAGTGATAAAGCGTCAATGGATATACCGGCACCTTTTGCTGGCACTATTGCCGAGCTGAAAGTTTCAGTGGGTGACAAAATCAAAGAAGGTGACTTGCTGGCGCTGATGGAAGCCGCTGGCGACTCGGGCGACGCTGAAGACGACAAGTCTGAAGACAGCTCTGCAGATAAGCCTGATGACTCAGGTAATGAGTCTGACGAGAAGTCGGAAGCGCCAACAGAAGACAAGTCAAAAGACGACAAGAAAGAACAGAAAAAGTCATCAGGCGGCAGCAAAGTTATTGAAGTAACAGTGCCTGACATTGGCGAATCTGGTGAAGTTGAAATCATTGAAGTGCTGGTTAGCAAAGGCGATGAAATTTCAGCCGAAGACGGCCTGATTACACTGGAAACTGACAAAGCCACCATGGATGTGCCTAGCCCACAAGCAGGTACTGTAGAGTCTGTGGAAGTGAGCGTTGGTGACAAAGTCAAAGAAGGGTCACTGGTGCTGAAGCTGAAAGTGAGCGATGACGGCGACGATGAAGACAAAGCTGACGGCGACGATAAGCAAGCCGAGTCAACAGAGTCACAATCGCAGGATTCAAAAGACAGCGATTCAAAAGACAGCAAAGATCAGAAAGACACTAAGAGCGACGGCGATCGTAAGCCGCCGGTTCCTGATCATCCGCTCGACAAGAAAGGTCAGGCCGAAGGGCTTGCCCACGCGTCACCAGCCGTTCGCCGCGTAGCTCGTGAATTCGGCGTTGACTTAAATAAAGTGAAAGGCTCAGGCCGCAAAGACCGCGTGCTGAAAGAAGACGTACAGGATTATGTGAAGTATGAACTGTCGCGTCCGAAAGCTTCCGCTGGCGCTGGTTATAGTAAAGACGGCGGCGGTTTACAGGTGATTGCACCACCCAAAGTAGATTTCTCCAAGTTTGGTGAAGTTGAACTGGAGCCAATGACCCGGATTCAGAAAATCTCTGGCCCGAACCTGCATCGTAACTGGGTAACCATTCCGCATGTGACTCAGTTTGATGAAGCTGATATCACCGAGTTGGAAGCCTTCCGCAAGCAAGAAAATGAGCTGCAGGCGAAGAAAAAAGACGGTGTGAAAATTACCCCGTTGGTCTTCATTATGAAAGCGGTTGCTAAAGGGCTGCAGGAATATCCAGTATTCAACTCCTCACTGGCCGAAGACGGCGAGCACCTGGTGATGAAGAAATATATTCACTTAGGTATTGCGGTGGACACTCCAGGCGGCTTAGTGGTTCCGGTTATTCGGGATGTCGACAAAAAAGGCATTTACGAGTTGTCGGAAGAGCTGCTAGAAGTGAGCGCCCGCGCTCGTGACGGTAAACTGAAATCAGCAGATCTGCAGGGTGGTTGTTTCTCCATCTCCAGCCTGGGTGGCATTGGCGGCACGGCGTTTACGCCGATAGTGAATGCCCCAGACGTGGCTATTTTGGGTGTGTCGAAAAGCGAAATGAAGCCGAAGTGGAATGGTAAAGACTTTGATGCCCGGTTAATGTTGCCGCTAAGTCTTTCGTACGACCACCGGGTGATTGACGGCGCTGTTGCCGCGCGCTTCTCGGTATATTTAAGCAACGTGCTATCAGATATCCGTAAACTGGTTCTGTAGTAAACAAATACGACAGGGGCTGCTATAATGCGCCCCATTCAATTTAGGATGATGAGGTCGTCATGAGCAAAGAAATAAAAACGCAAGTAGTGGTTCTGGGCGCAGGCCCTGGTGGTTACTCAGCAGCTTTCCGCGCTGCCGATTTAGGCTTGGATGTAGTATTGGTTGAACGTTACAACACCTTAGGTGGTGTGTGTTTGAACGTAGGCTGTATTCCATCCAAAGCGCTGTTGCACTTAGCCAAGCACATCGAAGACGCGAAGCACATGTCAGCCGAAGGCATCGAGTTTAGCGAACCTAAAATTGACCTGGACAAAATCCGTAAGCACAAAGAAAAAGTGGTTGGCCAGTTAACCGGCGGCTTGGACCAAATGTCCAAAATGCGCAAAGTGAAAGTGGTGAATGGTTTAGGTAAATTTACCAGTGACACCAGCCTGAAAGTAGAAGGCGATGACGGCGAAACAGTTATCAACTTTGAAAATGCGATTATCGCGGTAGGTTCACAGTCAATTAAGTTACCTTTTGTTCCGCATGATGACGACCGCATCTGGGACTCTACCGACGCGCTTGAATTGCCATTTATTCCAGACCGTATGCTGGTATTAGGCGGCGGTATTATTGGTTTAGAAATGGGCTGTGTGTACAGTGCCTTAGGAAGTACAGTTGATGTTGTTGAAATGACGGATCAGTTAGTTCCGCCAGCAGACAAAGACATCATCAAGAGCTTCATGAAGCAAATTTCAGGTAAGTTCGACAACATCATGTTGAACACCAAAGCGGCCAAAGTTGAAGCCAAGAAAGACGGTATTCATGTCACCTTTGAAGGCGACAAAGCGCCGGCGAAACCAGTTAAATATGATGCGGTATTGGTTGCTGTTGGTCGTGCTCCAAACGGCGCCAAAATTGACGCTGACAAAGCTGGCGTGAAAGTTACTGACCGTGGCTTTATTGAAGTGGACAAACAACTGCGCACCAACGTGAAGAATATCTTCGCAATTGGTGACTTAGTCGGTCAGCCAATGCTGGCGCACAAAGCCGTTCACGAAGGTCACGTAGCGGCCGAAGTTATCTCCGGTCAGAAACACTACTTTGACCCGAAAGTGATTCCGTCAATTGCTTACACGGATCCGGAACTTGCCTGGGCTGGTTTAACCGAGAAAGAAGCCAAAGAGCAAGGCGTGGATTACGAAGTCGCGGTATTCCCATGGTCAGCTTCAGGCCGCGCTATTGCACAAGGTGCAACGGCGGGCATGACGAAGCTGTTATTTGATAAGAATAACCGCATTATTGGTGGTGCAACCGTTGGTCCTAACGCGGGTGAGCTACTGGGCGAAATTTGTTTAGCCATTGAAATGGGTTGTGATGCAGAAGACATCGCATTGACTATTCACGCCCACCCAACCTTGCATGAATCTATTGGCTTAGCAGCTGAAATTCAGGAAGGTTCAATTACTGATATGCCAAATAAAAAGGCGAAAAAGAAAAAGTAACGTGATGCGGCCGAAGCTTTCGTTCGGTTGCTGAAAAAACCGCTTGTCGCTTTGGCGCAGGCGGTTTTTTTTTGCTTCATCTATAGCCGCAGTTATTTGCGCGAACAGGCACTATAACGTATGGTAAAGAGCAATTATTTAGCCACACTTTACCCATAAGAATTAGGAAGTACGAATGAGGCGACACGCACGAGCTGGTTACTGGAGCATGCTGTTAACGGCATGGCTATTATTATTAGCGGGTTTGGGCCTATTGATAGTGCCGCAGCAGGCGTTAAGCCTTATTGCTGGTTTCGGGGCTGCCGCCGCTCAAACACCCCTAACCGTGGTTTTATTGCAACTTTTAGGTGCTGTTTACTTTGGTTTTGGCGCCATGAACTGGATGGCGCGCGGACAAATACTCGGTGGCATCTACGGCCGTCCTATTTGCCTGGGTAACTTGTTCCATTTTGCCGCAGGTACTATTTTGTTGGCTATTAACATAGCCACTGGCGTTGAAAGCCTGGGCATACTAATTACCGCGGCAGTGTATTTACTGCTGTGTCTGATCTTTATTCGGTTAACCTTCCGTATGCCTTCAATTGCGGAACATTTGTAAACTTTGTTACAACTTTAGTGGACCCCTGCAGTGCTAGGGTCTTTACCAATATGATGAGATAAGCATAAACTAGTTGTATAAGAAAAATTGCTGCCCTCATTTCGCTTCAAATAAGGTTTAAGAAATATGAAAAAAATAACGACAGTCGCGCTTAGCGTGGCACTTGCACTAGGTGTAGCTGCATGCTCACCGCAACAAAACAACGAAACCAAGCAGAATTCAGCGGAGCAAGTTGCTCAGGCAGAACTGCAATCAGGCGTGTACTTAGACAGCTTCGATCAGTCAGTACGTGCACAAGACGACTTATTCCAGTACGTAAATGGAACCTGGTACAAAAACACCGAAATTCCTGGCGACCGTTCTTCTATTGGTGCGTTCTACGAATTACGTGAGCAAAACCAGGAACGTTTACGCACTATTATTGAGACTGCAGCAGAAAGTAACCCGGAAGCGGGCACTAACGCCGCTAAAATTGGTGACTTCTTTAACAGTTTCATGAATGTTGAGCTACTGAATGAATTGAGCTACACCCCAATTCAAGCCGATTTAGCTGAAATTGCAGCACTGGATGACCATGCTTCTGTTGCTGCGCACATGGCTGAATTGTCGCGCCTTGGCGTAAGCATTCCGTTTGGTTTTTATGTGTACCCGGATGCCAAAGATCCGAACGTAAATACCATGTATTTCACGCAATCAGGTTTGGGTTTACCAGATCGTGAGTATTACCTGAAAGATGACGAAAAATTCCAGACTTATCGCGATGAATACCAAAGCTATTTAACTGATTTATTAACCATGCTGGAGTATTCAAACCCTGCAGCAGCGGCTGAAGCTGTGATGGAATTTGAGACCGAGCTGGCCGAAGTGCAGTGGAGCCGTGTGGATAGTCGTGATGCGGATAAAACCTACAACAAATACAGCAAAGACGAGTTAAACGAGTTATTTGACGACTTTAATTACGGTGCCTATGCGCAAGCTGCTGGTTTGGATGGGGTGGATTCAGCTGTCGTGCGTCAGCCGTCATACTTTGAAGCGCTAGACGATTTGTTAAGCGAAACTGACACTAACGTATTGAAACACTACATGACCGTACGTTTGGCTGACCGTTTCGCACCAGCGTTGGCAGAAGCATTCGGCGAACGTCGCTTTGAATTCTATGGCAAAGTATTGCAAGGAAACGAAGTGCAGGAACCGCGTTGGAAGCGTGGTGTAGATGCCACCGATAGCGCACTTGGTGAAGTACTAGGTCAGTTGTATGTAGCGGAATACTTCCCGGCTGAAGCCAAAGAACGCATGAGCGCACTGGTTGATAATTTAACCAAAGCTTATGCTGAATCTATTGAAAGCCTGGAATGGATGACTGCTGATACCAAAGAAAAAGCCTTGGAAAAATTGAGCAAGTTTGACCCGAAAATTGGTTATCCGAACGAATGGCGCGACTACACAGGTTTAGCGGTTAGCGCTGAAGACTTAGTGGGCAACTACAAACGTTCTGCCGCCTTTAACTACGACGAAGAAATTGCCAAAATTGGCGAACCGGTGAAAGACGAAGACTGGGGCATGACGCCACAAACCGTAAACGCTTACTACAGCCCGGTACGTAACGAAATCGTATTTCCGGCTGGTATTTTGCAACCGCCGTTCTTCAATATGGAAGCTGAAGATGCCGTGAACTACGGCGGTATTGGTGCGGTTATTGGTCACGAAATTGGTCACGGTTTTGACGACCAGGGTTCGAAGTACGACGGCGACGGTAACTTACGTAGCTGGTGGACCGACACCGACCGTGCAGCTTTTGAAGAGCGCGCCACTATTCTGGCCGATCAGTACTCAGGCTATGAAGTGCTGGAAGATGTATTCATCAATGGCCGTTTGGCTCTGGGTGAGAACATTGGCGATTTAGCCGGCTTAACCATCGCTTATAAAGCCTACCAAATGTCGCTAAACGGCGAAGAGTCACCAGAAATGGACGGCTTTACCGGTGAGCAACGGGTATTCATTGGTTGGGCACAAGTGTGGAAAAACAAAGCACGTGAAGAAGCCTTGCGTCAGCACGTGATGCGTGGCCCACACTCACCAGCTATGTTCCGGGTGAACGGCACTGTGGTGAACATTCCAGGTTTCTATGAAGCCTTTGATGTGAAACCAGGCGACGACCTGTACGTAGCGCCAGAGAATCGCGTCACTATTTGGTAAAGAGCATTTGGTAAGAGCTCTCTGAAAAGAGCAAGACTTCGGTCTTGCTCTTTTTTTTGCCTGTTCGCCGCACATCGGCTATATTAACGCCATGCGAATCTTACTCCTGCTGATATTACTGAGCCTAACCCTGAGCCCCATGGCGGGATCAGCGAGTGCTGCTGCGCCGGAGATGATGGCCATGGAACATCAGCAAATGTCAGATCATGACTGCTGTGATGAAGAGCCGGTCGCCACAGAGCTTGTAAATAGCTCATCACATAACGCTTGTGAAGGTGATTGCGGTGACTGTCAGCAAGAGTGTCATTCCACCTCATCTGTGGCTCTGACTATGTTGCAGTTAAAGCATAACCATAGTCATGCTGAACGATTTAGCTTCTATTCCGATTTGTCCTCGATAGACCCTGAGCAATATAACAAACCCCCCATGCCTGCGTAACACACCACGAGTTTCCTTTTTGGTTGTTGTTTTGCAGGAGAATTTATATGCCGTCGCGCATGCTTGTTACCCTTATAGTGGCCTTTATTATGGCTGGTTTTATGAATCTTGTTGTGATTGCGCCAGCACTAGCGTGGCAAGACCAGCATGATCATTCCAGTCAGTTGCCGCAGGCTATGCAGTCTGAAGCCCAAAGCACTGAATACGTGTGCCCAATGCATTCCCATATTGTGCGTGATGAGCCGGGCACTTGCCCTATTTGTGGCATGCAACTGCAGCCCAAGCAGGGTGTTAGTGACAGCACCGTAGCAATTTCCAGCACCATGCAGCAGAACCTGGGCGTAGTTACTGAGCCAGCCGAGCGCACCACCTTATGGCGGTATCTGCCGACGCAGGGGCGCGTAAGCTGGAATAATGACCGCCTGTATCACGTGCATCCACGCGTATCCGGCTGGGTTGAAAAACTCGCTATTACTAGCGTGGGTCAGCGCGTCGAAAAGGGCGACCTGATGTACGAGCTGTACAGCCAGGAATTGGTAGTGGCGCAACAGGACCATTTGCAAACGCTGGACACCTTAACCAACCTCAGTAATAGAGACCGCCGCGAAGCCCTGCAGCGTGACGGCCGCACGCGCTTAAAGTTACTGGGCATGACACCAGAGCTTATTAACGAGCTGGAGCAAAGTCGCCAGGTGCGCTATCAGGTACCATTTTACGCACCGCAAAGTGGCGTGGTCACTGAGTTACCTATTGCTGTAGGTATGTACCTGCAGCCGGGTCCTGTGGCCATAACCATAGCCGCCAGCGATAGCTTGTGGCTGATTGCCGATGTTCCTGAGCAGCAGTTGGACTGGTTTAGCGCCAACAGCCCGGTGGCGGTGAGCATACCTCAGGCGGGTATTGATAACCTGGACGCCACTATTGATTACATTTATCCCGAGTTAGATATGACTGCGCGTACCTTACAGGTGCGCATTGAATTGGCGGGGCTTAGCACCAACGAGCGCAATAAATTGGTGGTAGGGCAGCAGGCGCAGATTGATATTTTTGGCGGGCCTAAGCGCGATGTGCTGGCGGTACCGGTAAGTGCCCTGATTATGACCGGCACCGACAACCGCGTGATGGTGCGCGAGAGCGATAATAGCTTTGCGCAACGTGACGTGCATGTAGGGCTGGTGGTAAATGGTCAGGCTGAAATACTGCATGGTCTGAGCGAGGGCGATCAGGTTGTTACCTCCGGCCAATTCCTCCTGGATTCTGATGCCAGCTTGCGCCAGCGCAGTAAAACGCCTGCCGCAACTGACCATAGTCAACACTAAAGGAAGCCGATAATGTTAGCGCGAATGATTGACTGGTCTATGCAGAATCGCTTGCTGGTGCTGATTGCGGCTATTCTGGCCGCATGGATGGGCTGGCGGGCCATGATGAACACCCCGTTAGACGCCATTCCGGATTTATCCGATGTGCAAGTGATTGTAAAAACGCCGTATCCTGGGCAAGCACCGCAACTGGTTGAAGAACAGGTAACCTGGCCGTTGGCTAATATCATGCTGGCCGTGCCTGGTTCCACTCAGGTGCGCGGATATTCCTTTTTCGGCGACTCCTACCTGTATATCTTATTTGAGGACGGCACCGACCCGTACTGGGCGCGTAGTCGGGTATTGGAGTACCTGAATCAGGCTGGCGCCGCATTACCTGACAATGTAACCCCCACCCTGGGACCCGACGCCAGCGGCGTGGGTTGGATTTATCAGTACGCACTGGTAGACAAAACCGGTGGCCAGCATCTGGGTGAGCTGACTAGTTTACAAAACTGGTTTTTAAAACAGGAACTACAAAGCGTTGAAGGTGTTGCCGAGGTCGCAACCGTGGGCGGCATGGTGGAAACCTATCAGGTTGTGGTAGAGCCGCGTAAGTTGCGCCAATACAATCTTACGCTAACTCAGGTGCGCAACATTATTCAGGCGGCGAATGCGGAAGTAGGTGGCGGCGTGGTCACCATGGCTGAAGCCGAATTTATGGTGCGCGGCAAAGGCTACATTCAGTCTATTGAAGACCTGCAACAGCTGCCTATTAACGTGCAAAGTGATAGTGGGTATTCACTTACGTTAGCTGATGTCGCAACCATTCGGAAAGGGCCACAAAGCCGTCGTGGCGTTGCTGAGCTAAATGGCGAAGGCGAAGTTGTAGGTGGCATTATTGTCATGCGTCAGGGCGAAAATGCGCTGGCAACTATTGCGCGCGTGAAAACCAAATTGGCCGAATTACAGCGTGGTTTGCCGCAAGGCGTTGAGGTGGTAACTACCTACGACCGTTCACAACTCATTGAGCGCGCAGTAACCAACTTAAACGACAAGCTGTTGCAGGAAATGGGGCTAGTCGCGCTGGTTACCATTCTATTTCTACTGCACGTGCGGTCAGCGCTGGTGGCTATTATTACGCTGCCGCTGGCGGTACTCATTAGCTTTATTATTATGCGTAGCTTAGGCATTAACGCCAATATTATGAGCCTGGGTGGTATTGCCATTGCTATTGGCGCGCTGGTGGATGCGGCTATAGTGATGGTGGAAAACGCCCATAAGCATTTGGAGCGCTATCAACAGCAGCATAATCGTGCGCCGGCCGGCGCCGAACACTGGCGCGTCATGGCCGAGGCTGCCAAAGAGGTTGGTCCGGCACTGTTCTTGTCGTTACTCATCATTACCTTAAGTTTTGTACCTGTGTTTGCACTGGAGGCGCAGGAAGGGCGATTATTCGCACCGCTGGCCTATACCAAAACCTTTGCTATGGGGGCGGCCGCGTTATTGGCCATCACCTTAGTGCCGGTGTTAATGGGTTGGTTAGTTCGCGGGCGTATTATTTCGGAGCAGCGTAACCCGCTTACCCGCGCCATGGTGTGGGTGTATCAGCCGGTGTTACGGGTGGTGCTGAACTGGCCCAAAGTGACAGTAGCAATCGCGGTAATTGCGACCTTGAGCGCGGTTTATCCATTGTCGAAAATAGGCAATGAATTTATGCCGCCAATGCAGGAAGGCGACTTACTTTATATGCCAACCACCATGCCGGGCATCAGTGTGCCTGCGGTAAGCAAACTGTTGCAGCAAAGCGACCGGTTAATTAAGCAAGTGCCGGAAGTAGCCACTGTGTTTGGTAAGGCTGGCCGTGCTCAAACCGCAACAGATCCGGCGCCGCTAACCATGCTGGAAACCACCATTCAGTTAAAACCTGAATCCGAGTGGCGGGCGGGCATGACCTTGGAAAAAATCATTGCGGAATTAGATGCCAGGGTACAAATACCGGGCGTCACCAACGCCTGGGTGCAACCCATTAAAACCCGTATTGATATGCTTTCCACGGGTCTGAAAACGCCGTTGGGGCTTAAAATTTCCGGGCCAGACTTAGCCGAAATTCAGCGTATTGGTGAAGTACTGGAAGAGCGTTTAGCCGCATTGCCAGAGTCAGCCTCCGTATTTGCGGAGCGGGCGGCGTCCGGGCGTTATATTACGATCACGCCGAAGCTTGCTGCGGCAGCTCAGTACGGTGTCACTCAGGCCGACATTCAGGCGCACATTCAATATGCCATTGGCGGTGCAGTGATTGCCGAAACGGTGGAAGGTACCGAGCGTTATCCAATTAATTTGCGGTATCCGCGTGCGTCGCGCGATCATGTGGAAACTCTGAAGCAGTTGCCTATTGCCAGTACCACCGGTGCCTGGGTAACGCTTGACCAAGTAGCCGACATACAGGTGGAAATGGGCCCCAGCATGATCCGTAGTGAAAATGCGCGACCCAGTGGCTATGTGTTCATAGAAGCCCGTCCCGGTTTGGCCTTAAGTGATTATATTCAGGCGGCGGATCCCGTGTTGGACAAGCTTGACTTACCGGAACGTTATAGCGTGAGTTGGTCAGGACAGTACGAGTATATGCAACGCGTTGAAGCCAAGCTGTACGAAGTGGTGCCGGTTACCTTAGCCATTATTCTGGTGTTGCTGTACTTAACCTTCCGGTCATTCAAGCAAGGCCTGCTTATTATGGCGACCTTGCCATTGGCCGTAACCGGTAGCTTGTGGTTTATCTGGCTGCTTGGTTTTAACCTGTCAGTAGCTGTGGTGGTAGGCATGATCGCGCTGGCTGGTGTTGCGGCCGAGTTTGGCGTGGTGATGCTACTGTACCTGAATAACGCCTGGCGAGATGCCCAGCAGCGCGATCGTGCGGGTTTGCATGAAGCCATAATGACCGGCGCGGTACTGCGGGTGCGGCCAAAAGCCATGACGGTCATTACTATTGTGGCAGGGTTGCTGCCCATTATGCTGGGCAGCGGCAGTGGTAGCGAAGTGATGCAACGCATCGCCGCGCCTATGATTGGCGGCATGGTGGTGGCACCACTGTTATCGTTACTGGTGATTCCGGCGGTGTACTGGCTTTGGCTGGGGCGCAAGCTGAGCTAATAAGCTCGGCTTGTGGCAACTAGCCGCGAGAAACCCGCATCACCAGAGCGTACATCACCGGCACTACAATCAGCGTTAGTAAGGTGGCGAAGCCTAAACCGAACATAATGACTACCGCCATGCTGGCAAAGAAGCTGTCAAATAGCAGCGGCAACATACCTAAAATGGTGGTTGCTGCTGCCATAGATACCGGTCGCACCCGGCTAACGGCGGCGTCCATTAGTGCGGTTAATTCCTGCTTACCGGCGTCTAGCTCTACTTTTACCTGCTCCAGCAACACCACACCGTTTTTAATCAGCATGCCCGACAGGCTTAAAAAGCCCAGCAAGGCCATAAAGCCAAAGGGTTCGTTCATCACTAACAAGCCGAGCGTTACGCCAATAATGCTCAGCGGTACGGTAGTCCACAGCACGCCAGCCTGACGAATGGAACTGAACAGCAGCACGGTAATAATAAACATGACTAAAAAGCCCAGCGGCAGCGCACCGAAAATGGCGGTTTGTGCCTTGCTGGCAGCTTCAAATTCACCACCCCAGCTGAGCTCATAACCGGCCGGCAGCGACAACGCTTCCACTTGTGGCCGCACCCGCTCAAATACCTGTGACGCGGTTTCGCTGCCTAATATATCGTGATCGGCCATGACCGTTAGCGTACGTTTGCGATCACGACGCATAATTAACTGATTTTCCCAGTCAACTTCAATGCGGCTTACCACCTGGCCCAGCGGAATAAATTGCTGCAACGGCTGACTGTAAATTTGGAGTTCTTCCCAGTCGTCTAAATCAGCCCTTTCCGCGGCCGGAGGACGCACTACTATCGGCAGTAACTCGGTTCCGTCCCGGTAAACGCCAACGCTTTGACCACCGAAGTTGCGACGCAATAAGTCGTTCACGTCTTCTTTGGTGATGCCTAGCCGACGGGCGTTACTTTGATTAAACACCGGGCGTAACAGTTTGGTGCGTTGGCGCCAGTCATCACGTACGTTTACCGCACCCGGGTCGGCGTTAAAAATAGCGTGGGATTGTACCGCTAACTGACGCAGTACGGCCGGGTCACTGCCACTAAAACGGGCTTCAATTTTAGCCGGTGTAGCCGGGCCAAGTTCAATGAACGACAGCTTGGATTCCACATCCGGGTGTTCGCGGTATAAATAGCTTCGTATTCTAGGCAGCAAATCTTGCAGGGCTTCCTGGCTGGTGGCCCGCACAATCATTTGACCGTAACTCGCATAAGACTTTTCGACCACATAAGTAAGGGTAAAGCGCGGGCCACCCTGACCAATAGTAGTCGCTACTTTCTCTACTTCGTCCTGCTCCAGTAAAAAGGCTTCGGCCCGGGCGATATCCTGCCCGGTGGCACGAATATCAGTACCCTGGGGATACCACATGTCCACGTAAACCACTGGCGTGGTAGATGGTGGGAAGAAAGCCTGGCGCACCTGACCAAAACCGGTCACGGCGATAACCAGTAGTGCCAACATCGCGATAACTGTGGTTTTGCGCCATCGTAAGAACAGGCCCAGCGCGGCACGGTAGGCGTGAAATATGCGGTTGTCGTACACGGCGTCAGGGTCTGGATTGGTGTCGGCGCGGGTGTTGCTATACAAATAGTTACCCAAAAACGGTGTTAGCGTTAAGGCGGTAAACCAACTGAGCAGTAACGAAATCAATAATACCCAGAACAAGCTACCGGCAAATTCACCGCTGGCATCACTGGACAAGCCAATAGGTGCGAAGGCAATAATCGCAATCACGGTGGCGCCCAGTAGCGGCCATTTGTTTTGTTCTACGACCTGACTGGCGGCATCCAGCCGTGACATACCGCGGCGCAAATTTATCAGCATGCCTTCGGCTATCACTATGGCATTATCTACCAGCATGCCCAGTGCAATAATTAGCGCGCCCAGCGACACGCGTTGCAGCTGAATATCCATCAAATACATAAAGATAAAGCTGCCAAGCACAGTAATTAGCAGTACGCTACCAATCAAAATGCCACTGCGTAACCCCATGGTTAATAGCAGCGCAATAATCACAATAACCACCGCTTCGGCCAAATTCAGCATAAAGCCGCTAACCGAGCGCTCAACCTCGGCGGGTTGGTTGTAAATGTTGTGAATGTCCATGCCCACCGGGCGGGCGTAGTCGAGTTCGTCAATACGTTGATTCAGGCGCTCGCCAACTTCGACAACGTTAACGCCGTCGGCAAAAGAAACTCCCAGCCACAGGGCGGCGTTGCCGTCAAAGCGTACTAAATGTGATGGGATCTCCTGATAGTCGCGATAAATGCTGGCGACATCGCGCAGCCGAATGCGTTCGTCGGCACCAGGGTTACTAATAATTAAATCGGCCAACTGCTGTACCGTGGTAAATTCACCCGAGGTAGCTATGCGCAGGCTTTCTGCGCCAATTTTTACCTGGCCGGCATCACTGACGATATTTTGCGTTTGCAGTAACTCAGTAATACGTTGCGGCGGAATGCCAAAGTTACCCAGTTTGGCTCGTGATACTTCCACCATAACTTGTTCTTGCTGTTTACCAGCCATGGTGACCTTGCCAATACCATCCACCAGTACCAGTTCACGGCGCAAAAATTCGGTGTAGTCGCGAATGTCCTGATAGCTGTAACCGTCGCCGGTAATTGCTAACAAAATGCCATACACATCGGCAAAGTCATCGCGCACCATAGGCTCGCCGGTACCCGGTGGTAGTTCTGCTTTGTGGTCGTTAATTTTGCGGCGTAATTCGTCCCAGATCTGCGCCAGGTCGTCTTTGCGATAGGTGCTTTTCATTTCTACCGTTATTTGCGACAACCCGGGTTTAGAGATCGAGGTAATGTAATCAACGTAACTTAGTTCCTGAATGGCGTTTTCCAGCGGATAGGTAACTTCCTCTTCCACTTGTTGCGCTGAAGCACCTGGGTAGGTGGTTATTACCATGGCTTTCTTTAAGGTGAATTCAGGATCTTCCAGCCGACCTAATTCCTGCAGGGCAATCACGCCACCCACCAGCAAAATCAACAGAAATAGCCAGCTACTGGTGCTGCGTTTAATGCTATAGCGAGCGATATCCATTACAGGCCTCGCTCACGAACCCAGGGGCGAACCCGCTGGCCTGGCTCAAGCTGGTGAACGCCGGCAACCACAATTTGTTCATCTGCACTTAAGCCACTTAGTATTTCAATACCATGGTTGGTGATTTCGCCAATTTGTACCTGACGTTGCTCAACCTGTTGCGATTGCGGGTTATATACCCACACGAAGCGTTGCTCACTCTGGTTTTGTCCCAGCGGCGAGAACACCGCCTGTGCCGGAATAACGATCAGACGTTCGGTGGCAGCTAACAGGGCGCGGGTGTCTACTTCCACCGTTGCAGACATACCTGGCAGGGCATTTAAGTCGATTGGCTTGGGCATGGTGAAGACCACTTTATAGGTATTGGTAGCAGGGTCAGCGCTGGTGTCCCATTCCTTTAGCTGGGCTTTATAACGCTGCCCCGGCGAGGCATCAAAAATCACATTAACAGTGGCTTCGCTGCGGCGCTGCACGCGGGCAAACAGATTCTCTGGTACCCGAATACTAATATCTATGGCATCGCTTAGCTGCAAGGTGGCTATTTGTTGCTGTGGTTGCACATTTTCGTAGTTTTCAACATACAAGCGCGCAATCGAACCGGCAAAGGGAGCCCGTAGCTCGGTATAGCCTAAGTTGGCGCGGGCGGTGTCTAAATTTGCTCGGCTTACATCTAAATTCGCTTTAATTTCGTCAAACTGCGATTGCGACATCAGGTCGTCTTGCACCAGCTTTTCGCTACGGGCGAACTGCGATGCGGCCAGGTCGTAGCGGGCTTTGGCCTGATCAACCACCAGTTGGTAATCGGTGGCGTCTAGTTTGGCTATTAATTCACCTTGAGCGACGTCATGGCCCGGTTGCGCTGGTAATTTCTCCAGTTCACCGGCTACGCGAAACGCCAGTTGGGCAGCCTCAGCGGCTTCCACCACGGCCGGAAACTGGCGGGTGCGCTCACCACCGGCAATGCTCACCTGATGCAACTTTACCGGACGCTCGCCGGTTTCAATGGGATCAGAAACCGCTTCGGAGCAGCCGCTAAGTAGCACGGCGCTCACTAAGCTAAAACCAATCCATAAGGAGCCTAATGTCATTCTGTATACCTCTGTGCGCAGCATGTGCAAATCAAAACCGGAAAAATCAGTGGTAGCAGTGTAGTTGAAATGTTATTAAAGTAATATTGAATAAATATGTATTTCTTATTAAGGAATATTGAATGACTCTCTGGCAATTACAAATGCTGGCGGCAGTGGCTGATAGCGGCAGTTTGCAGGGGGCCGCAGCGCAACTGCATCGTACTCAGTCGGCCATTAGTATGGCACTGAAGAAGCTTGAGGACGAAGCTGGTTTCGCGCTGTTTGATCCAAGCGGCTATCGGTTGCAGTTAACGCCGCGCGGTGAGCAGTTCTTGCGTCAGGCCCAGGAAGTTATTAAGCAACAGGCGCGGCTGGAGTCGCTAACCGAGAAATTGCAGCAAGGTGCTGAGGCGCAGCTGCGTATCGCCTATGACCACACCTGTGATCCGGTGTTGTTGATTGACGCCCTACGCTCATTGCAGCAGAGCTTTCCCGCCACTGAACTCTTATTGTTGGGTGAATCGCAAATGCGAACTCTGCGACGCTTGCGCGAAGGCGAGGTTGACGTGGGGCTTTGCCCCTGGCTGCCGGTATTTCGACAATACGGCGATTTTGAAACGCGCTTCGTTGAGCCTTTTACCCTGGCGGTTGTTATTTCACGTGAATTGGCGGCGCAAACTGGCGGTGTACCAACCACGCGTGAAGCGCTGTTAGATTTGCCCATGCTAATTCCACAAAATCTGGACGTAGGCATTAGCCTGGATGCCATTTTGCGTTTACCCGGACAGCAACGTATTCGGGTGAACGACTCGCATACCCAACGTGAGTTGCTGCTTGCGGGTTTGGGCTGGGGGGTAATTCCGCAGCAACTGGTGGCGCGCTCGTTAGACGACGGGCAGCTTATCCAGTTGTCCATTCCCGGTTTCCTTAATCAGGCGCAGTTGGAGGTTCATTTGGTTAGGGCTGCCAATCGAATAGCCGGGCCTGCCGCCGCTCATCTGTGGGAGCGAATTTAGAATAATCACAGTTGCTTTGAGTCATTCACTGTTGTTATGCCAGATATATCGACGATTTAGCCTATATATGGGGCAGATGAATTTCAATCAGCCGTTAAAACCCCTATAATTGCGCGACATTTTTTACCGCAGGTTTGACTCTGTCATAGAGTCAGCAATTGAAAGAGGGCTGTAGAGTGCTGCAAGATTATCGTACGCATGTTGAAGAACGCGCCGCTGAAGGCATCCCCCCGAAACCATTAAACGCTGAGCAAGTAGCCGGACTGGTTGAACTTCTGAAGAACCCACCAAAAGGTGAAGAAGACTTCTTAGTTGAGCTGTTGTCTGAGCGTGTACCTCCTGGTGTTGATGAAGCCGCTTATGTTAAAGCTGGCTTTTTAGCTGCGTTGGTGAAAAACGAAGCCAACTCACCAGTGATTAACAAAGAAAAAGCAGTGAAATTGCTGGGTAACATGCACGGTGGCTATAACATCGTGACTTTGGTTGAGTTGCTGGATGACGCCGAGCTTGGCACTCTGGCCGCTGAAGAATTGAAGCATACCCTGCTGATGTTTGATGCCTTCCACGACGTGGAAGAGAAAATGAACGCGGGCAACGCGTTGGCCAAAGAAGTGGTTGAATCATGGGCGAATGCTGAGTGGTTCACTGGCCGTGACAAACTGGCAGAAAAAATTACTGCCACAGTATTTAAAGTAACCGGCGAAACCAACACCGACGACTTGTCACCAGCACCTGATGCCTGGTCACGTCCGGACATTCCATTACATGCCAAAGCTATGTACAAAATGCCACGTGAAGGCATTACTGACGCCGCTAAGCAAATTGATGAGCTAAAACAAAAAGGCCATCCGGTTGCTTTCGTGGGTGACGTTGTAGGTACCGGTTCTTCACGTAAATCAGCCACCAACTCGGTGTTGTGGTTTATTGGTGAAGACATGCCGGGCACGCCGAACAAACGTGCCGGCGGTATCTGTATTGGTAGCAAAGTAGCGCCAATTTTCTTCAATACCATGAAAGACGCTGGCGCCTTAGTATTTGAAGCCGACGTTGAAGCCATGAACATGGGCGATATCATTCATATCTACCCGTACGCTGGCAAAATTGAAAACCAGCAAGGTGAAGTGCTGGCTGAGTACGACTATGCGTCACGCGTGATTTTAGACGAAGTACGCGCTGGTGGCCGTATCAACCTGATCATTGGTCGTGGCTTAACCGAAAAAGCGCGTGAGTCGCTGGGCATGGGCCGTTCAGAATTATTTCTTAAGCCTGAGCAACCAGCCGACACCGGCAAAGGTTACACCCTGGCCCAGAAAATGGTTGGTGTGGCATGTGGCGTAGACGGCGTACGTCCGGGCACTTACTGTGAACCGAAAATGACCACCGTGGGCTCGCAGGATACCACCGGTCCAATGACGCGTGACGAACTGAAAGACCTGGCTTGTCTGGGCTTCAGTGCCGACTTAACCATGCAGTCGTTCTGTCATACGGCGGCTTATCCGAAGCCGGTTGACGTTGAAACTCAGCACACCTTACCGGACTTCATCATGAACCGCGGCGGTGTAAGCTTACGTCCGGGCGATGGTATTATTCACAGCTGGTTAAACCGTATGCTGTTGCCAGATACCGTAGGTACTGGTGGCGACTCACACACTCGTTTCCCGCTGGGTATTTCTTTCCCTGCTGGTTCTGGTTTGGTGGCTTTTGCCGCTGCTACCGGCGTAATGCCGTTAGATATGCCTGAATCTGTGCTGGTGCGCTTTAAAGGCGACATGCAGCCAGGCGTAACCTTGCGTGACCTGGTTCATGCCATTCCATTATTTGCCATTAAAGAAGGCTTGTTGACTGTTGAAAAGCGCGGCAAGAAAAACATCTTCTCTGGCCGTATTTTGGAAATTGAAGGCCTGGACGACTTAACCGTTGAGCAGGCATTCGAATTATCAGACGCATCGGCTGAGCGTTCAGCGGCTGGTTGTACTATTAAGATGTCTGACGAGTCGGTAGCTGAATACTTACGCTCGAACGTCACCATGCTGCGTTGGATGATTAACGAAGGCTACGGCGACGCGCGTACCTTGGAACGTCGTGCCCGGAAAATGGAAGACTGGCTGGCGAACCCGCAGCAATTACGTGCCGACGCTGATGCTGACTACAGTGCCGTTATCGAAATTGACCTGAACGACATTAAAGAGCCAATCGTTTGTTGTCCGAATGACCCTGATGATGCCAAGTTCTTAAGTGACGTTGCTGGCGACAAAGTGGACGAAGTATTCATTGGTTCGTGCATGACTAACATTGGTCACTTCCGCGCCGCAGGTAAACTGCTGGAGAAAAACACCCAGCCGTTGAACACCCGTCTGTGGATTGCTCCTCCTACCAAAATGGATCAGGCGCAACTGCAAACCGAAGGCTACTACGACATTTACGAGCGCAACGGCGTGCGTACGGAAATGCCGGGTTGTTCACTGTGTATGGGTAACCAGGCCCGGGTTGAACCAGGTGCTACGGTACTTTCTACCTCAACGCGGAACTTCCCGAACCGTTTAGGTGACGGTGCTAACGTATACCTGACCTCAGCAGAGCTTGCTGCAGTGGGCGCTATTTTAGGCAAACTGCCTACTCCTGAAGAATATCTGGAATACGCACAGGACATCAAAGCCATGGCTAGCGACGTTTACCGCTATCTGAACTTTGATCAAATGGCCGACTTCAAAGCGGCTGAAGCTGCTGCGAAGAAAAACATTATCGCCACCTTAGAAGTAGCGTAAATGTAGCCTGCGGTTCTCTGTAGCCTGCGGTTCTACCGCAGGTGAGATGCCAGAATCATTAGCGGTTTTGAAGCTAAAAAAGCCAGTCAGTTCACCCTGACTGGCTTTTTTTTTAACGAAATTTTTGGTTGTATTTGTTCCAACAGAGGAATATTCATAGTCTATGAATAGGCTTGCGGAGAGGGAGCAACATGCAAATCAAAAAATTTAATCAAGAAAATCAAAACGCTCCGAGCGATTAGCCAGAAGCGTTTTTTTTAGAGCTTTTTATGGTTGGTTAAGCTTCAGCTTGTACCTGGCTGTCAATCCAGTCACGTACCTGCTGTTCCAGTACGTCTAGTGGAATGCTGCCATTGCGTAATACCACATCGTGAAATTCGCGAATATCGAAGTCAGCACCTAATGCTTGTTCAGCTTCGCTGCGCAGGCGCTTAATAACGATTTCACCCAGCTTGTAAGACAATGCTTGGCCTGGCCAGGTGATATAACGATCGATTTCAGTAGTTACATTGTGCATCGACAGCGCGGTGTTGCTGGCCATAAACTCAATCGCCTGCTCACGACTCCAGCCCATGGCGTGCATGCCAGTGTCTACCACCAAACGTGCTGCGCGCCACATTTCATAACTTAAGCGACCAAAGTCACTGTAAGGGTCCTGATAGAAGCCCGCTTCAGTGCCTAAATGCTCTGCATACAAGCCCCAGCCTTCGCCGAAGGCGGAAATGTAGGTGCTGCGACGGTATTCAGGTAAACCTTCCAACTCACGTGCCAGCGCAATTTGCAAATGGTGACCCGGCACGGCTTCATGCAGCGTCAAAGCTTCTAGTTGATATAACGGACGGCGATCCAGTGCATAGGTGTTTACCCAGTAAAAGCCGGCGCGGTCATCGCGTGACGAACCGGCATAACGGCCAGTCGTATACTTAGGGGCAATTTCAGCCGGAACCGGCGCAATACCGTAAGGCTGGCGCGGCATCTTTTTAAAGAACTTAGGCAGCTCGCCGTCCATTTTTTTGGCAATGAAAGCGGCTTCTTTGAGCAGCTCTTCCGGGGTTTCTGCATAAAAACGCTCGTCTTCCCGCAGGAACTCCAAAAAGGCGTCAAAAGACCCCACAAAGCCAGTTTTTTCAATAACTTCGGCCATATCGTTACGAATACGCTTCACTTCCGCCACGCCAATGTCGTGAATTTCTTCAGCGCTGTAATCGGTGGTGGTGAAATGCTTAATGCGGTTTTGGTAGTACGCATCACCATTAGGTAATTCACTGGCACCAATAGTGGTACGTGACCCCGGCAGATACTCTCTTACCATGTAATCAAAGAAGTCTTGATAGGCCGGCAGAATTTCGTCGTCAATAATGGTCACCGCACGATTTTGCAGCGCTAACCAGGTGTCATCATCAATGTGTTCAGGCTGAGTGCTTAACGGTTGGTAGAACACGCTTTGTTTAGGATCTTGCACAATAAAAGCCAGAATACTTTCTTCAAAGCCGGCCATCGCCGCTTTAGGCTGGCTGTAACCTTGTTCCAGGCCAGTGCGTAACCAGTCGGTTTGCTGTCTCATGTAGGTTGGAATGGCCGCCAGTTTATCCAGATAAAAACTATAATCTTCGGCGGTACGTAAGTTTGCGTTGCGAGCCGTGAACGCTAAATAGCTGTGGAAGCCACCTTCCGCATTCAAAGGTTGCAAATATTCTAGATAGCGGTCACTGTCGACATTGTTTTTCAGGCGATAGCTCAGCATGGCATGGTTAATTTGATTCTGTTCACTTAACGCGGCCGTTTCCACCTGGTTTAATTGCTGCAGCCATACACGTTGGCGCTCGGCCCGCATGGCAACGGCGGCGGGTGACATGTCGGTCAGTTTACCGCGATCCGCGCCGGTATCGCCCGGTGTGAGGTTTTTCATGCCGGTCCAAATAGCATCGGCCAGTTGTTCGTAACGCTCATCGGCGTTGGCTTGGGTGGCTAACTGACGGTTATCCTGTGTGGCTGTACAAGCCGTTAGGAATACCGCAACAAGCGCAGTTATAATCAGGCGCATATAAACTCCAGTGAATATTTGCTAAATTGCATTAAAACCTAGTTTAGGGTGTCCTGAATGAATAGCAATGGCAATAAGACCAATAGCTTGTGGCACCAGATAAGGAGAAAACCATGAAAGTAGCACATCTTGTTAGCGGTGCTTTGTTAACTACCGCCGTTCTTAGCAGTGCCAATTCACTGGCTTACGACCGTATTACGGGTAAGCATTTTGCCAGCCGCTCTGAAGTGTTTGCCACCGAAGCTATGGCTGCAACCAGTCAGCCGCTGGCGACGCAGGTTGCACTTGAAGTGATGCAAAATGGCGGTAACGCTATTGATGCAGCTATTGCTGCCAACGCCATGCTGGGTCTGGTAGAGCCTACCGGCAACGGTATTGGTGGTGACTTATACGCCATTATCTGGTCGGCTGAAGACGAAAAGCTATATGGTCTGAATGCGTCCGGGCGCTCGCCGAAAAGCTTAACCTTGAACTATTTGCAAAATCACGCCAAACAGCAGGGCATTAATAAAATACCCTCTCACGGGCCTTTGCCTGTTTCTGTGCCTGGTACGGTTGATGGCTGGTTTGAAATGCATGAACGCTTTGGTGCGCAGCCGATGGCGAATAACTTACAGCATGCGATTGATTATGCTCGAAAAGGCTTTCCGGTAAGCGAAGTAATTGCTTACTACATGCAGCGTAGCGTACCTATTTTAAGTCAGTTCGACGGTTTTAGTGACGTGTATATGCCAGGTGGTGACACCCCGAAAAAAGGTGAAATTTTCAAGAACCCGGCACTGGCTAACACGCTGGAAAAAATTGCTCGCGGCGGTCGCGATGCCTTTTATAAAGGTGACATAGCGCGCACTATTGCGGCATACATGAAAGAGCAGGGTGGCTTTTTATCGTACGACGACTTAGCCAGCCATAGTTCGGACTGGGTAGAGCCGGTATCGACCAATTATCGTGGCTACGACTTATGGGAATTACCACCAAACGGGCAGGGTATCGCGGCCTTACAAATTCTGAATATACTTGAACCCTACGATTTAGCTGGCATGGGGCATGATAGCCCTGAGTATATTCACCATTTTGTGGAAGCTAAAAAACTGGCTTTTGAAGATCGCGCAAAATTTTATTCCGACCCAGCCTTTAACGACATTCCGGTAGCTGGCTTAATTTCCAAAGACTATGCTAACGAGCGCCGCAAGTTAATTGACAGTAACAGTGCAGCTAAATCGTACGAGCCTGGTAATCCGCCAACTGACGGCGATACTATTTATATGACCGTAGCCGACAAGCACGGCAACATGGTATCGCTAATTCAAAGTAACTACCGTGGCATGGGCTCTGGTATGACGCCTACGGGTCTTGGCTTTATTCTGCAGGACCGCGGCGAGTTATTTAGTCTGGAAGAAGGGCACTTTAATGTGTTTGAACCCGGTAAACGGCCATTCCAAACGATTATTCCAGCCTTTGTAACCAAAGACGGCAAGCCATTTATGAGCTACGGCGTTATGGGTGGCGCTACGCAGCCGCAAATGCATGCACAAATACTGATCAATATGATTGATTTTGGCATGAATCTGCAAGAAGCTGGCGATGCCCCACGTATTTTGCACTCAGGCTCAAGCCAGCCTACCGGCACGCAAATGACTGACGGTGGCGAAGTAAGTTTAGAAACCGGTTTTTCGCCGGAAACGCGTCGCGAATTAGTGAAAATGGGGCATACTCTGACTCACAAAGTAGGCCCTTACGGTGGCTATCAAGCCATTATGAAAGACTGGCAAAACGGCACCTGGGTAGGTGCTTCGGAAAGCCGTAAAGATGGTCACGCAGCGGGCTATTAACAGGAGATTATAAGATGGCGCGAGCACAGGCAGGGATCTGCGCTGAACCCAATTTACACGGACTTACCCTGTTACTGAATGTAATGACGGATGACGTGCTGGCTGTGCGCCGCAAGCTGGCACGTATTCCCGCGATTTTACAGGAGCTGGACGACCGCTTTTCGGAAGCGATGCTGAACGGCTATGTAGCCATTGGCAATGACTACTGGGACGTGGTTTATCCCGAGCAGCGGCCGGTGCATTTACACAGCTTTCCTGATATTGCCGACGGCGACCGTCAGGCGCCCCGTGAGCCGGTAGATATTCTGCTGCATGTTCGCTCTGACCGTTTTGATGCCAACTTCCTGGCTGCCCGTACCTTAATGGAATGGTTGGGACATGACGTAGAAGTGCTGGATCAAATACGCTCCTTCCGCTTTTTAGACGGTCGCGACCTGACTGGTTTCATTGATGCACCGGATAATCCGCGCGGTATGCGTAAACGGCAGGCGGCGTTGGTTGACGCCAACGACGACGCCAATTTCGTGGCTGGCAGTTATTTATTTGTGCAAAAGTTCCGCCACGATTTGCGCCGTTGGGAGCAATTAGGCCCAGCCGGGCAGGAAGAGCTCATGGGGCGTCGCAAAGTAACCGGCGAACGTATTAGCGAGGCAAGCCTGAGTCACGTTACTCATGCGGGGAAAAGCCGTTTGCTGGATGCCAACGAGCAACCGTTACAGTTGTTACGGCAGAATATGCCCTGGGGTGATTTACGTGAGCAAGGGCTATTGGCCATGTATTTTGCCGCACAGCCCGCCGGTGTGGTGCAGTGGTTAAAGCAGCGCTATCAAGCCGATGAACGTGGTGATTACGACCCGCTGCTGGATTACATTCAGTCGGTCAGCAATGCGTCTTACTTTGCACCTTCTATTAATTTTCTGGAAAACGCGTAGTTCGTTCAAGACTACGCGTTTTCAAATAACTCTTTCACTTTTTGCAAGGTGAAATCAATTTCAGCAACCTTCAGTGGCGCAATGAAAATCGTGTCATCACCGGCAATAGTGCCTAACACACCTTCTTGTTTACCTACCGAATCAAGCAAGCGGGCAATCAGCTGCGCCGCTCCAGGTGTGGTACGAATAATCACCATCACATCATTATGCTGAATATCTAAAACAAGTTGGGTTAATGGCGCCCGGGTAGAGGGAATGCCCAATTCGGCGGGCAGGCAGTACACCATTTCCTGGCGAGCATTGCGGGTACGCACGGCGCCGTACTTACTTAGCATGCGTGAAACTTTCGACTGGCTGATGTTCTGAAAGCCTTGGTCTTGCAGGCATTTCACGATTTCTCCTTGCGAGCCGTAGCGTTCCTCACGCAACAATGCTTTAAATGCTTCAACCAGTTTGTCTGCTTTATTTTGTGCCATACTTGCGCTACTCAAGTTCGAATGATGAAAGACAAAAGGCAGTGTATCCTATCCGTTGCAGGACGCCTAGCCACGGGAGCTCCAGTTGTAATTTAGGCGCTTATAGAGTAGAGTTTTGACCCAACAAAAAGCCATTCAAGTTCGCAAAATTCACCTTGTTAGAAGATGGAGTCAAATATGAAAGTTGCCGTATTAGGTGCAGCCGGCGGTATCGGTCAAGCACTATCATTACTTTTGAAAACTCAATTACCAGCTGGATCAGAACTGTCATTGTATGACGTAGCTCCGGTAGTTCCGGGTGTTGCCGTTGATTTAAGCCACATCCCAACCGACGTAAAAGTAACAGGTTTTGGTAAAGACGATTTAGGCCCAGCTTTGGTTGGCAGCGACATCGTGCTGATTCCAGCTGGCGTTCCACGTAAGCCAGGTATGGATCGTTCTGACTTATTCAACATCAACGCAGGCATTGTTGCGAACCTGGTGGAAGCTATTGCGGACAACTGCCCGGACGCTTGCATCGGTATTATCACCAACCCGGTGAACACCACGGTGCCAATTGCTGCGCAAGTGCTGAAGAAAAAAGGCGTATACAACAAGAATAAATTGTTTGGCGTAACCACGCTGGATGTTATCCGTTCAGAAACCTTTGTGGCTGAACTGGAAGGTTTGAACCCTGCCAACATTACAGTGCCAGTTATTGGTGGCCACAGCGGTACTACTATTCTGCCACTGCTGTCTCAGGTAGAAAACGTAACCTTCACCCAAGAGCAAATTGAACAACTGACGCACCGCATCCAGAATGCCGGTACTGAAGTGGTTGAAGCCAAAGCTGGCGGCGGTTCTGCTACCTTGTCTATGGGTCAGGCAGCAGCACGCTTCTGCTTATCATTAGTGAAAGGCCTGCAGGGCGAAGAAGTGGTTGAATGTACTTACGTGGAAGGCGACGGCAGCGACGCTGTATTCTTTGCCCAGCCAGTACGTTTAGGCAAAAACGGCGTTGAAGAAATTCTGTCGTACGGTGCGTTAAGCGACTACGAAGAAAAATGTAAGAAAGACATGTTGGATGGCCTGAAAGGCGACATTCAAACTGGCTTGGACTTCGTTAAATAACGAACAGTTAAGCAACGAAAGCTAATCAAAGGGTGAAAAACTGCAATAGCTGTTTTTCACCCTTTTTGGTTCTGAGCCCGGCTTTTTACTTCCACAAGAATACGCTCTGCAGTTTGGGTATCAAGATGCAACGCCTGGCGTACTTCCTCAATAAGCTCGGCACTTAAAGTTTCCTGTTCCGCCCGTGTCATGAGGGCGCTCACCACCAGCTTAAAGCTCTCGCGCCGATGGGCCAGTTGCTCGGCAAAACCAGAAGCCAAAATACCCGCTGGTAACGCCACCATGCCCATGCCGACAATGGTAATCATGCCGCCAAAAAACTTACCACCAGCAGTAATAGGTGTCACATCGCCATAACCCACAGTAGTTAACGTGGCCATGGCCCACCACATAGCCTCTGGAATACTACCGAATTTATCGGGCTGAATATTGGCCTCAATCATATAAATGCCGCTGGAAGCCAGAATCAGCAGCACAAAAAGTACCGAAAACGCCGCCAGTAGATTACTGCCTTCATGTCGTAATACGGCGCCCAGTAGTTGCAGTGCTCGTGAATGACGGCTGAACTTGAAGATTCGCAATAAGCGTAGGGCGCGCAAGAAGCGCATATCAATGCTAATAAGCAGGCTTAAATAGAATGGGGCAATGGCTAGCAAATCAATCAATGCCATGGGCGAAATAGCATAACGCCAGCGGGCACTGAACGGCGAATGCTGGCGGTATTTAGGTAGCTCCGGCGCACTCCATATCCGCAGTACATATTCCAGCGTGAACACCATAACCGAGAAAAGCTCGAAATTCACAAACCAGCGCGTGTACTCATTATATATGGGCGTAATGGACTCAATAATAACCGCGGCCACGTTAAGCAGAATTAACAACATCAGGAAGGCATTTAACCAGTACCCCGGCCTAAAGGGCGGTATTTGCCCGTCAAGAATAGTGGCAGTCTGCTGGCGAATGGTCATTTGTTGTTTCCTTTATGCAACGGACTGCAACATCGGCGATATCCTGCTGCGCTCGGTTAGTCCCGAAAAGCTTTACGCTGGACTTAGAAAGCTACCATCAGTGGCGCAATGCTAGTACAATCCGAAGCTTAGCGCAGCAGCAACTAAATAGTAACTATGAAGTTAAGCGATATAAACACCCTCATGGCAAAGGATATGCAAGGGGTGAATACCTTAATCGGTAAAGAGCTACAATCGGACGTTGCCTTAATCAATCAGCTTGGTATGTATATAGTCAGTAGTGGTGGCAAACGTTTGCGACCCTTGCTGGCGGTAACTGCTGCCCGTGCCATGGGTTATCAGGGCCAGGGGCATTACACCCTGGCTACCATTATTGAGTTTATTCACACCGCCACCTTGTTGCACGACGACGTAGTTGACGCCTCCGAATTACGCCGTGGCAAAGAAACTGCCAATGCCTTATTCGGCAACGAAGCCAGTGTTTTAGTGGGTGACTTTCTGTATACCCGTGCCTTCCAGTTGATGGTAACGCTAGACTCCATGAAAGTGATGAAGGTGCTAGCCGACGCTACCAATATTATTTCTGAAGGCGAAGTTTTGCAGTTAATGAACTGCAACGACCCGGAAACCACCGAAGCACGCTACAACGCCGTTATTTACAGCAAAACCGGCAAACTCTTTGAAGCCGCTACTCAACTGGGTGCTGTGTTGGCCGATGAATCGGCTGAATTAGAAGCTGCACTGGCGCTGTACGGCAAGCATTTAGGCACCGCATTCCAACTCGTTGACGACTTAATGGATTACACCGCCGACAGCGAAGTCATGGGTAAGCAAGCTGGTGACGACTTAGCCGAAGGCAAACCTACGCTGCCACTGTTGTACGCTATGTGGCACGGCAATGCGGACGAAGCGCAGATGATCCGTAGCGCGATTGAAGCCGGCAACGGTCGCGACAAGTTGGAATCTATTTTGACAGCGATGCGCCGCACCGGAGCACTCGACTACACCCGCGAACGCGCCTTAGCTGAAGCTGAATTAGCCCGCCAGGCACTAGCCCCACTGCCAGAGTCCGAACATAAACAAGCCTTACTGGCGCTAGCTGGTATTGCCGTTGATCGCGTTGCTTAGTTATTCCGCATAAAAAAAGGCTGAAGTGGAAGCTTCAGCCTTGTTCTGCCTTTCCGTTTTAATTTTACTTTATTTACCTATAGCTAATTCCAATACGTCAGCGTAATAGGAACTTCACCGCCTACGTAGGTGAGTTCAATAGTCACTAAGCTTCCGCTACCATCCATGTCTACTAGTTGCTGACAATCAACGCCTTCGCCACAGTTGAATTGATAGTTGAAATGCTGTTCGCCAAGAAAGTAATTCCCGTCTTCAACGTTAAACATGTAACCATCTAATGGAATATCGTAAGCATAGGTATCACCAACTTGTGCCACCTGAACTTCAGTTAGGGTTTCAAGGAGAGTGTAATCAGCGTATGGAGGATCAGAGATTTGGTACTCAAAGGGATCTTTTTGGACTCGAAGCTCATAAGACACTCCGAACTCAGGTGTAAATCCCTGAATATATCGAGAATCCACTTCAAATTCATCGGTACTCGACAGATAAGCAGCAGGAAGACAGATAAAATTCAGGTTTATTTGTCTTCCTGCACACACTTCCGGCTTTTCGCCTACGCTAAGAATCAATATTTCGCTTTTTGGACCGTCACTACCGCCACAACCTACTAGTAAAGTGCTGATAAAAGCCAGGCTCAGCAGTGTAGAACGACGAAAAATGGGGGTGATGTCCATATCAAAAAGCTCCCTTAAAACTATTAGTAAGATCCAATTGTTGATTTATTGTTTTACGCGATTTAGGCGATATCTACAAGGTAAATATGAACACTTTACACTGTTGTTGCTGGTGGTTTTTACCTACCAAGTGTCGCGCTGGCACGATAACTCACTCAGCAACCCAATTAAGCGTGCTTTAAGAGCTTGTAATCCGTCAAAAGTTACCGTAAAATCCGCGCCCTGAATTAAATTTCAAAGCACCCTTATGGGTATCGGAGATAAACATGTACGCAGTATTCCAAAGTGGCGGTAAGCAGCACCGTGTGTCTGAAGGCCAAATCGTCCGCCTGGAAAAGCTGGAAGCAGCCACTGGTGATGTGGTTGAGTTCGACCAGGTATTAATGGTATCGAACGGCGACGACGTTAAAATCGGCGCGCCTCTAGTTTCAGGTGGTCTTGTCAAAGCTGAAATCGTGAACCACGGTCGTGGCGATAAAGTCAAAATCGTGAAGTTCCGTCGTCGTAAGCATTCACGTCGTCAGCAAGGTCATCGTCAGTGGTTCACTGAAGTGAAAATCACTGCAATTAACGCATAATTAAGGAGTAACGACTCATGGCACACAAAAAAGCTGGTGGTTCAACCCGTAACGGTCGTGACTCAGAGAGTAAACGCCTAGGTGTTAAGCGCTTTGGCGGCGAGTCCGTTTTAGCTGGTAGCATTATCGTTCGTCAACGTGGTACTCGTTTCCACGCTGGTGATAACGTTGGTGTTGGCCGCGACCACACTTTATTCGCATTATCAGACGGTAAAGTGTCTTTTGCAGAAAAAGGCCCACAAAACCGTAAGTTCGTTAGCATCGTTACTGATTAATTAGTACCGACGAAGTTTTACTTCGGGTAGTAATTTAAGTAAACCGGCTAACTAACGGTCTTTGCAAAACCCCGTCCCTTTAGGCGGGGTTTTTTAATGGTTCCTAGAAGCTGCTATTATATATAGCTCAATCAGGCAGTGAGTAAGTTCAAATGAAATTCGTAGATGAAGTTGAAGTTCGCGTTGAAGCCGGTGACGGCGGCAATGGTTGCGTGGGCTTTCGGCGTGAAAAATATATTCCTCGTGGTGGCCCCGACGGCGGTGACGGTGGCGACGGCGGCGATGTGTATTTAGAAGCCGATGAAAACTTAAACACCCTGATTGACTACCAATTCGAGCGCTTTCATCGGGCGCAGCGTGGCCAAAATGGTATGGGTAAAAACTGTACCGGTCGCCGTGGCGAAGACTTAGTTTTAAAGGTGCCGGTTGGCACCCGTGCTACCGACGTTGAAACCGGTGAATTAATGGGTGACTTAACCCGTCACGGTCAACGTCGCATGGTTGCCAAAGGTGGCTATCATGGGTTGGGTAACGCGCGCTTCAAAAGCAGCACCAACCGGGCGCCACGGCAGAAAACTGATGGTACGCCGGGCGAAATCCGCATGCTGAAAATGGAATTGATGCTGCTGGCCGATGTCGGCTTGCTGGGTATGCCAAATGCCGGTAAATCAACCTTTATCCGGTCAGTGTCTGCGGCGAAACCCAAAGTTGCTGATTACCCGTTTACTACCTTGGTTCCAAACTTGGGTGTGGTGCGACCCTTTCCGCACAACAGCTTCGTTATTGCCGATATTCCGGGACTGATTGAAGGCGCCGCTGACGGTGCTGGCTTAGGTATTCAGTTCCTGAAACACCTGGAGCGTTGCCGCCTGCTGGTGCACCTGATTGATTTAGCGCCGTACGACAACACCGATCCAATTGAGCAGGCCCGCATGATTGTGGGTGAGCTAGAAAAGTACAGCCCGAAACTGGCGGAAAAGCCGCGTTGGTTAGTTATTAACAAAGTCGATCTGGTGTTGCCGGAAGAACTGGAAGAACGCGTGAACAACATTGTTGCAGGCTTGGGTTGGGAAGGCCCGGTGTATCAACTGTCCGCTATTGAAGGGCGTGGTACCGAGCAACTCTGCAAGGAAATCATGACTTACCTGGAACAGTTGCCGGCACCGGAAGAGCTAAGCGACGATGAGAAAACCACCACCGACTTTAAGTGGGACGACTATCATCGTGAACAAATAGCCAAAGCCGAAGCCGAGTTCGACGACGAAGATGACGACGATGACTTTGACGACGACGATTACGACGTTGAGGTTATCTACCAGAAATAAGTAAGCTAATGCCTGAGGCCTTCCCTCAGGCATTATTGTTTAATCACCCCGACCAGAGCTTTAACCATGATGAAAATTGCTTTAGTCGCTGCTATGGCAGCCAATCGAGTTATTGGTAAAGACATGCAAATGCCATGGCATTTACCGGCTGAGTTACAATACTTCAAAAAAATCACGCTAGGTAAGCCAATAGTTATGGGGCGGGCTACTTTTGAAGCCATTGGTCGGCCGTTGCCAGGACGCACTAATATTATTCTGACGCGGCAAGAAGTTGCCGCTTCAGCCCAGCACCCAAGCGTGGTGTGGGTACATAGTGCCGATCAGGCGATAGCCGCAGCAGGTGATGCCAGTGAACTTATGGTGATCGGTGGCGGAAAAATTTATGAACTTTTTTTACCCCTTGCTGACCGCTTATATCTGACCAAAATCGATCTTGATGTTGCAGGCGATACATACTTTCCAAACTACACGGCTGCAGGGCATTGGAACCAGGTTAGCGAGCAACGGCATGAGTCTGATGCCAACAACCCGCACGCATTTACTACTCTGATTTACGATAGGGTTCGTTAATCTAATGTTAATACAATCAATAATTTAGATAGATACTGTCGATTGATTCGTAAAGAAAGCCATAGTATTATATTGGTGAATTTTTAAACAAGTTTTGTTTTAACAGGAGTCTAGTCATGAAAACAGCTTTAATCAGTACAGTAGCGATTGCTCTGGCATTGGGCGGCGTTGCACTGAGCAAGCCTGCACAGGCCAATGAGCTGGCGTTGAGCATGTGTACTTACGTGCAAGGCGATGACACTATTCGCATGCGTAAGAAGCTGCGTGATAGCCGCGTACGTATCCGTGATATCTACGGTTCTATTCAGTGCAACGGTCAAAGCTTACTACAGTTCGCCATGAGCAATGGTTCAAACGACATCGGTGAGTTTGTTGTACGTAGTCTGGCACCACAAGATTTAACTGCTAGCGGTGATTACGAGTGGGCGCAAAGCAATGGCCACACTGGTTCTCCAATTGCAGCAGCTATTAAAGAACGTGCTGGTTTGTAATACCAATCGCAGTAGCTTGTAACTGGGACTAGTGACTAGGCAACAAGTAATACCAGAGGGCGCAGTTTGCGCCCTTTTTTGTGCCTGTCACAAAATCGCTTTGTAATCTCTGTTAACAAAATTGAAACGAATAACTCTTGTCAGTAGCAAGGTCAATCGGCCACACTATGCAGGTTACCCACTGAAGGATGAAATTCGCTATGCACGTACGCGTGATACTTGCTTTGCTGGGCTTGCTTGCGGTTAGCAACAACGCTCTGGCACAAGCTCCGACTGAGGCTCCGGCTGAGGCAAAGCACACCACCAACAACGATTGTTATATTGACGGTATTGCTGAGCGTATTCGCTGCGGTACTATTCAGGTTCCGGAAAATTACACTCAGCCGAACGGACGTCAAATTCCAATTCATTATGCGGTACTGCCAGCTGTGCAGGAGGGTGCTCGTAAAGATCCATTATTAATTTTAGCCGGTGGGCCGGGCCAGGCTGCCACTGAGTTAGCGCCTATGATGAATCGTATGTTCACCCAGGTTCGGCAACAGCGCGATATTCTGTTAATTGACCAGCGTGGAACCGGGCAATCGAATCCCTTATCTTGTGATATTGAACGGGCCGACGAGTTGGTTCGCGCCGATGATGAGCAAGCACTGGATGAGATGGCGGCGCAGTGTTTGGCGCAGTATCCCGATACCGACCTGACGCAGTATCACACGGTGAATGCCATTCGTGATTTTGAAAGGGTACGCCAGCAGCTTGGCTACCAAAGCCTTAACCTATACGGCGGCTCTTACGGTACCCGTGCCGGGCTAGTGTATTTACGTGAGGCGCCTGACGCTGTTCGCAGTGCGGTACTGGACGCGGTGGCGCCAACCCAGGTGGTAATAGGTCCGTTTGGCTTACACGGCGCTCAGTCGTTTGCCCAGTTGCTAGAACATTGTGAGCTTGATCAAAACTGTCGTCAGGCGTTTCCGAACTTGGACGAGAATTATCAAGGTTTAATGCAGCAACTGGATAATGATCCCGCCTCACTGATGGTGAAGGATCCGCTCACCAACGAGTCGCTCGAATTACTGGTTACCAGCGGGCGTTTGTCGTCGGTACTGCGGGTTGCTCTATACCATCCCAGCACCCGTCGCTTAGTGCCTTACACGATTCGTGAAACGGCGGCGCAAAACTATGAGCCGTTAGTTGGCCTTATGGGCACTATGATGTCGCAATCACCCTTGTATTTGGGGCTCACGCTGTCGGTGTTATGTAGCGAAGATCTCCCGCGCGCAACGCCAGCATTGCTCGCCGAAGATGCGAATAACACCTTTATTGGTGGACGTACCGCCGAGGCCTTTATTGACATGTGTAAGCCTTGGCCGAGCTTTACGCCCGATCCAAGCTGGGCGGAGCCGGTGCAAAGCGACAAGCCCGTGTTGTTATTGTCCGGACAGCTGGACCCAGTTACCCCAGTAGCCTGGGGCGAATTGGCAGCTAACACTTTAACCAATAGCCGGCATTTGGTTGCACCTTTTGGGGCGCATACGATAGCCTCTCATACCTGCGCGAATCGTTTAATTGCAAACTTTATTGAAACCCTGGATGCCGAGCAGTTAGATGCCTCGTGTTTGCAGGAACAACAGCGCGCAACACCTTTTGTTCGAAGCAGCAACGGCGCGGGAATGTAAATTTATGATTTCAGTCCAGAATTTAACCAAATCATTTGGTGATATCAGAGCACTTGATAACCTGACGTTCCACGCGCCCGATGGTCAGATAACCGGTTTGTTGGGCCCCAATGGCGCTGGCAAAACCACCTGTCTGCGCACCATTTATGGTCTGCAAAAAGCCGACTCCGGGCAAGCGCTGATTGACACCGTTGATGCCTTGCTTGATCCGCTGGCGGCGCGGCAACTCATTGGTATTTTTCCAGACAAGTTCGGGCTTTATGAGCGTTTGACCGCGCAGGAGCAAATTGCCTTTTTTGCCGAGTTACACGGGTTGCAGGGCGCCGCGCGCAATCAGGCGGTTACCGCGGTGATTGAGCGATTAGGCATGACTGAGCTGGCGCACCGTCGCAGTGCGGGCTTCTCGCAAGGGCAGCGCATGAAAGTTGCCCTGGCCCAGGCTATTGTTCACCAACCAAAGCATTTGATTTTAGACGAACCCAGCCGTGGCTTAGACGTGATGAGCACCCGCATTCTGCGCGACCTATTGCGGGAATTACGCGCCCAGGGCACCTGTATTTTGTTTTCATCGCACGTGATGCAGGAAGTGGCTGCGTTATGCGATCGCGTGGTAGTGGTAGCTAAGGGGAAAGTAGCGGCGGAAGGGTCGCCGGACGAACTCTGTGCCATGACCGGCGAGTCGGCATTAGAAGAAGCCTTTGTAAAAATCATTGGAACCGACGAGGGAATTGCCGCATGAGTTCAGCAATACTAACCGTCTGGCGCAAAGAGCTGCGTGATGCTGTACGAGACCGGCGCTCGGTGCTTGCCGCTATGTCCTACGCCTTTTTTGGTCCGGTTCTTATGGCCGTGGCATTCTTTTTCTTAGTGTCACAAATGACCGACGACAGCGATGTCAAAATTGATATGCAGGGCACTGAGCATGCGCCTGCCTTAGTGAATTTCCTCGCGGCAGCTGGAATACAGCAACGCGATGAGCCGTGGCCAAACGGACGTCAGCCTATTGCACTTGAATTTCCGGCTGATTGGGATGCTGCCATTGCTGCCGGTGAACCGGCTCGGGTGGTGTTTAATGCTGATTTTTCGAATCAGCAACAACGCGCGGAAATTAGCCGGGTTACTCAGGCACTGCAGAACTACAGTCAGCAAATAACCCAAGTGAGGCTGCTGGCGCGAGGGCTGCACCCACAACTGATGCAACCTATTGACGTGGTGCGGCAGGATTCCGCTACCAAAGGCTCGCGCGCCGCCTTATTGCTCGGTAGCGTGCTGGTGTTTATTTTGCTGTCGGTATTTTGGTCCGGCATGAACGTGGCTATTGATATTAGTGCCGGCGAGCGCGAGCGTAATTCACTCGAGTTTTTGCTGTCACAACCCCTATCAAGCACCGAATTAGTCGCAGGAAAAACCCTGACGGCCGCCAGTTTTGCTATGTTTGGCGCCTTCCTAAGCTTGGTTATTATTCCCTTTGTGTTCGCTTATGTACCACTGGAACGCATTGGTATTAGCGTTGATTTGGCCTGGCAAACGCTGGCGCTAATGGCGGTTATGTTAGTACCGCTAGCCTTATTCGCTACGGCGTTACAGCTGTTTGTGTCGTTTCGGGCGAAAAGCTTCAAAGAAGCGCAAACCTATATTTCGTTTCTGCTGATGGTGCCCATGCTGGCATCGTTCGGAATTGAGTTTGCGCGTATTAAACATCAGGCACTGTATTATTTGCCACTCACCGGTCAGCATCAGGCGTTTTTAGACATGATTAAAGGCGAACCACTGAATGTTGTAGCGGCGCTGGCAAGTGCGGTTATTACCCTGCTGTGCAGTGGTTTACTGATGCTTGGTATTGCGCGCATGTTGCGCAGCGAAAAGGTGGTGTTCGGCCTGTAGCTGGTAACAGTTACGGCCAGCCGTTTAGGCAGTGGCTCGCGCCCATTGGTAGTATAGCCACTGGCCTAAACGTCGCCCTTGCGCAAGCGGAAACTTCGGTAATGCGGATTGGTAAAATGGCAGTTCTGGTAGGGCAGTGCCACTAGCTAATTGTGCCAGTCGGTGGCCGGCCAAACTGCTGAAAGCAACACCTGCACCACAGTAGCCCATGCTGGTGAATACTCCGGGCGCCGCTTCATAAATACGCGGATAATCGTCCAACGCAACGCTTACCCAGCCACTCCAAAAATAATCCAAGGTGACAGCTTCAAGTTGCGGGAAAGTGGCCTGTAAGGCTTCTTGCAAATGCTTTGCATAGCGCGGTTTATTCGCATCGCGACCACGGATAGCGCCGCGCCCACCAAACAACAACCGACCATCGGGCAACAGGCGGAAGTAGTATTTTAACGAGCGGGTGTCCATAAACTGATGCGCCGGCGTTAATCCCAATTGCTGTTGTTGGGCCGCGCTGAGCGGTCGCGTCACAATAATACTCGACAGTACCGGTAGGCTGCGGCCGTGAATGGCCGGATGCAAATGGTTCGGCGTGTAACCATTGCTGGCAATAATAACCTGCTTAGCCTCAATCGACCCGACCGGGGTGTGCAGGCGCTGCCCTTTGGGCGTGGTTTCCCAATGCTGCACCGGCGCATTAGTCACTAAGCGGGCACCCGCATCGGCAGCGGCATGAGCGGTTACCGCAGCCAACTGCATGGGGTTTACTGCAAAACTTTGCGGGTAATGCAAGGCCCCATGGGCGACCGGGGTTTTTACGTAGTCAGCGGCAACCGTGGCGGCACTGTGTAATACCGAGGCATCACCCAGTTGCTGTAATAATTCGTGCTGTTGCACCAGTAACTGATGCGCTTTTGCGCTGTGCGCTAACTTTAAATAGCCACCGTGCTGGGTATCGCAGGCAATTGAACTGTCGGTGATTAACGAGCGAACATGGTCAATGGCAGCATGCTGTTCGGCATGAATAGCTTTGGCCATGGTCATATCGTAGCCTTTAATCCAATCCTGATAGCTGCGGCGTCCGGTGCTGGGCATCACAAAGCCCGCATTACGCCCTGAGCAGCCCCAGGCTAATTGATTGGCCTCTACCACTACTACTTCGCGGTTATAATGCTTAGCCAGGCTTAGCGCCGCATTCAGGCCTGTGTAGCCGGCGCCAATAATCACCACTTCCGCTTGTTGCGGCAAGGTACTGCGTACCGGCCACTGAGGCATACCCTGAGTAGCCCAGTAACTGGCGGGGTAGGAGTCATTCGGACCAATCGCAGCGGCGGTTAGCGGATCATACATAGGTTCCATGGCAGCTCGTCGAGGCTAAGTAGGAATTACACCGCCGCGGCGGTAGTTTGATTAAATGGCAATATCATTTCAGCCGCAGTGCAGTAACACACACCGTCGCAAACCGGGCAGTGATAGCCTTCTTCTACCGACAACTGGTACCAGCGTTTTTTGTGCTCGCGAATAAGCTGGCCACCACATTTACTAAAGTAGGAAAATGCGCTGTTATTCGGGCTTTGGCGCCAAATATGCGCAAGTCCGGCTTGGCAGCCCAACTGCTTGGCGGCGGCAATAGAATGCTCTAACAACCCACGCCCGACACCTAAGCCGCGTGCTTGTTCAGCTACGGCGGCACACTTGAAGTAACAAATGTAGTCACCAGCCACCGGCCAGGCTGCCGGGGTGCACTGGTCGTCAATCGGCCAGGTGCCTGGCGCAAAGGTTAGCCGAATGCCAATTAACTCGTCACCCAACCACGCCAGCCAATTTAAATTCACATCACCAACTGTGCCTTTGGCGGCATAGTCAGCCAAACTTTCTTCATTCAAGTAATTATCACCATGAACTTCGTTCGCTAAACGAATAACGGCTGCATGATCTGCAGCCGTCATTGGACGATAAAGAACCTTTTCGTTGGGTTCAGTCATTAATAACGGTACTCATCGGTTTTAAATGGACCTTCAACAGCAACACCAATGTAGTCGGCTTGCTGCTTGGTCATTGTGGTCATAACACCACCGAAACCTTGCACCATGTAACGGGCAACTTCTTCGTCTAATTGCTTCGGCAGCACTTCAACCCGCAGTTTAGCTTGTTTTTGCTCACTTGGTAAATCAGCAAATTTTTCGCTAAACATGTGCATTTGCGCCAGTACCTGGTTCGCAAAAGAACCATCCATAATACGGCTAGGGTGACCGGTAGCATTACCCAGGTTTACTAAACGACCTTCCGATAACAGCAACAGGTAGTCATGTTGGTCATCGCTACGGTGAATTTTGTGAACCTGTGGTTTCACTTCGTCCCACTTCCAGTTCTTGCGCATAAACGCGGTATCAATTTCGTTGTCAAAGTGACCAATATTACAAACCACAGCTGTGGCTTTCAGGGCTGACAGCATGTACTGATCGCATACATTCACATTACCTGTGGTGGTTACTAGCAAGTCAGTGTTTTGCAGTAAGTCTTTGTTCACACCTTCAGCACTGCTGGTGTTGACGCCGTTTTTGTACGGAGAAACTACTTCGTAGCCGTCCATACAAGCTTGCATCGCGCAGATTGGGTCGATTTCAGAAATCTTCACAATCATCCCTTCCTGACGGAGGCTGGCCGCTGAACCTTTACCGACATCGCCATAACCAATAACCAGTGCTTTCTTACCAGACAACAGGTGATCGGTACCACGCTTAATCGCGTCGTTCAGCGAGTGACGGCAACCGTATTTGTTATCGTTTTTCGATTTAGTCACGGCATCGTTTACGTTAATAGCAGGAACTTTTAAGGTGCCTTTTTTCAGCATTTCCAGCAAACGGTGCACACCAGTGGTGGTTTCTTCCGTAATGCCATGAACTTTATCCAGCATTTCTGGGTATTTTTCATGCATTAACAGCGTTAAATCACCGCCATCGTCAAGAATCATATTGGCGTCCCACAACTCGCCGTCTTTGCGACAAGTTTGCTCTAAGCACCACTCGTATTCTTCTTCGGTTTCGCCTTTCCAGGCAAACACAGGTACACCGGCAGCAGCCATAGCGGCAGCAGCGTGATCCTGAGTCGAGAAAATATTACATGAAGACCAGCGCACTTCGGCACCGAGTTCCAGTAAGGTTTCAATCAGTACGGCAGTTTGGATGGTCATATGAATACAACCAATAATGCGCGCACCGGATAACGGTTTGCTGTCTGCATATTTGCGACGAATAGTCATCAGTGCCGGCATTTCTGACTCAGCAATGGTGATTTCTTTACGGCCGTAATCGGCCAGCGAAATATCAGCTACTTTGTAATCATTAGTGCTTTGGTTCATAAGTATCCTGCTTTATTTGGTTAAACAGCTGCTGCTTCAAGTTGCAGTTGCTGCAGTATTTGTTGTTGTCGCTCCAGGCTCAGGCGCGGACCAAATTCGGTCACTATTTCTGCCGCTGCGTGGCTAGCCAATCGGCCTGCATCTGCTAAGGATAGCTGACGCGTCAAACCAAACAACATGGCACCTGAAAACATGTCGCCAGCACCATTGCTATCGACTGCTGTTACTTTTACGCCTGGCACCGCTACTTGTCGTTTACCGTCACCTAACAATGCGCCGTCTTTGCCCAGTGTAATAGCCACAGTTTTGGCATGTTGTTGCAGGGCTATCAGCGCCTGCTGCGGGTCACTTGTACCGGTTAACAGCTCTGCTTCTTCGTGATTACAGAACATGACATCAACGCCACCTTCCAGAATCAGCTCTATACCATCACGGAAATATTTCACCATGGCTGGGTCTGAGCAGGTCATGGCAATTTTAGTGTCGTGCTTACGTGCCAATTGCTTGGCGCGCACAATAGCTTCGCGGGCAATTGGAGAGGTAATTAAGTAGCCTTCAATATACAAATATTCAGCTGCCGCAATTGCATCTTCGTCCAATTCTTCCAGCGACAAGTCAGCGGTAATGCCAAGAAAAGTGCGCATGGTACGTTCAGCATCAGGCGTCACCATAACCAGACAACGGCCTGTTTTGCCCTGGTGATGTTGATGCTGCAAGTTAGTACGAATACCGACCCTTTCAAGATCATGCCGATAGAATTCGCCAGCTTCGTCATCAGCCACTTTACAGCAGTAGAACGCTTGCCCGCCAAATTGGCTAAAGGCAACTAATGAATTGGCAGCAGAACCACCACCTGATTGTTTCTTAAGCTCACCGCGTTGGCTGAGTTCAGCAATCAGTTTGTCCTGATCGGCTTCTTCAATCAGGGTCATCATGCCTTTCTCGATGCCGTGTTGGCTTAAAAAGTCATCTGTGACTTCAAATTCCTGGTCAACCAGCGCGTTGCCGATGCCCACCACGTCTAACGATTTCATAAGTACTCGTTGCTTAATTTTCCGGTCGAGTATTATATACGAAGCAAAGCCGATGATCGATGTTATACCACTAACAAAAAATGCAATCAGCTACAGCAGTTGCAGGGCGGCGAATGCAAGCAAAGTAAGTAACACTAATGCGTCGGCAGCACGGGTAAAACGCAGGGCAAACGCAATGGCTTTGGGGTTATCAATTGCCGGGCCGAAGCGGGCGCGGCGAGTACGTTCATTGCGGTACTGCACCGGTCCGCCTAAGGGAATGACCAGCAAGCGGGCACAGCCAAACAGCCAGCAGGCTTCCGGCAGCCACCAATGTTGCCATTGTTGCTGGCGCAGGGTTCGCAATAGTCGGGGACCACGCCTTAAGGTGCTTAGTATAATTACCAGCAAAGCTGCCAACAGCATAGGAAGTACCAGTACTAATTGGCTTAACCGGCGCGGAGCCTGGCCAAAATAGCGGTAGCGCGGATCTTGCAGCGGCCATTGTGAAGCCAGCAGGCTGAGCACCCTAACCGCCAGTGCCAGCACCGCCCCACCAATTAAATAGGCCAGCACAATCGCAAAGGTATGCTGCACCCAGCTTAGTAATTGGTTATCAGCTGCGGCACGAATAATTCCAATGGGGCTTAAGCGCGTATTGTCACGGCTATCCAAGCGGCTTAGTAAGGTGCGGGCAACATTTTTTTGATCACGCTGTAGTGCCTTGGCAATGGCCTGCACCAGCGCAGTTTGCGGAGTCGTGTGTAAACTAATGAGCAAAAAGAAGGCGCCAAGCGCGCTGGGGTAGTCGCTTACGTCCAATAACCACCAGGCTGGAAATAGCACTAAGGTTAATAGCACCAAGGTTGCCAGCACGCCGGACAATAACTGCTGACCAGCAGCATCGCGCTGCGGCCGCAGCACTCGCAGCTGTAGTTGCTGGGCAAACAACCGGACCAGACTAAGCGGGTGCCAGCCTGGCGACCAGACTAATACCCGCTCCAACAGCACCATGAAAAAAACGATGCTGGCCGGATATTGCAACAGCGTGACCAGTTGTTCAGGCCACGCCATTAATTAGTTTGTTGTTAGGCTCATGCCGCCACAACCTCTTTTGTATGGGCAGGTTCAGCGCGGTCACTATCGGCAGGACGACGGGCTTTCGGTGCAGCTGCACGTACATGCTCCGCCTGCATGATCTTGCCGTTAATATAGTCGCGCATGTCCGCTACACGATAGCCCGGTTTAGCTTTAAAGCGCAAGAAAGGGATGCCTGCGGCAGTTAAAGTATTTTTCAGGAACCAGTTGCGCTTGCCTTGTTCGCCGGCAGACTTAGCTGGCTCTAACTCAATGGCAGCTTTCACTTGCATGGTTTCACGGTCGCACAACACGTAGTCCAGCACCTTCTGATTGGCTTTATTCTGGGCACTACGTGAAGCCGAGCGAGATACGCCTTTGCGAACAGTCACAATGTCATTTAACCGCACTTTGGTGAAAATGCGGTATTCGTCACCAACAGATTTCTCCAATAGCGTCAAAAATTGCGCTTCTACCGCACTGCACAGCGACTGGTTTCGAGGCTGATAAGGGTAAGGGGTATAAGTTTCACTTATGCGGCTGGCCAGAATAGCCACACCAATAAGGGCAATCACAAATAAAATCAGTAAAATTTCCATAAAAAAACCTCATCAACATTTTGACGTTGATGAGGTTATTGCAAAGCCTGTGCCAGCTTAGTATTTAAAACCGCCTTGCACACCTTTGGTTGCAACACTAACCGCGTCGTGTGCGTGCAGTGACTCTAAATGGTTCACCCGAATCCAGAAGTCAGTGAACATTGGCATACGGTTTAAGGCAGCCTGCAAGCGGCGCGCTGAGTCTTCTACAAACATCAGGTTCTGCGCGTTTAAACGGGCAAATTCCTGCTCGTCTTCGCGTTTCACTGCGGCTTGTACCGGGGTTTGCAGCGCATCTTCAATGCTGTCAATTAAGTTAATTATTGGCAGTTCGTCAATGTCTTTGCCCATGGTTACTTTTACTTCGGCAATAGAGCGCTGACTGTGCGGCGTGGCCACAATACCTTCGGTGGTGCCTAACCATTCTTTGACGGTAGCGGCATCAACGGCATCGCTACCGGCAAATTTTGCCGCAAAAGCGTCTTGAATCAGTTGCCGTGCTAATGCTGCTGAACAAGGGCAGGTTGACGAATAAGGTACTTCAACGCCAAGTTCCAAATCCAGATTACCGTCGTCGTAAACACCAACCACAGACACTGGATAGGCTTTCCAACCTTGTTTTTTACTAACCAGTGATTTGCGGCGCAGGTGATAGTCAAAATCAAATCGCACAAAGGCTTTATCGGCCAAACCTTCATGGCTACCTATAAAGTCGTTCAGCAACTGTTTCAGGCTGGCATGACTTAAGGTGCCGTTGTTAGAAAGTTCGTCTACTAACAAATATAGCCGTGACATATGAATGCCTTTGGCTTTAGGATCTGCTAAGTTCACAAAAGCTTCGACTTTCGCGCTAACCTGACGGTCAGGCTCTCCAATGGCAGCTACCATCAAAGGAATTTCGATGTTGCTCATACCAACCCAATCCAGAGCGCCTTCGGTTTGGGCACTAGTTTGATTGGCGATATCTGGCATAATGGTCGGCGTCATAGTCGACATGCTCATACTGCTCCGCGATGTTTTTAAAGTGTCTGGCATAATTTAAAAGGCCGTTAGTATAACAAGAATAACGTCCATTACGGTAGTTTCGATTCAAGGGTTCACTATGACAGTAGGAAATTCGATTGCATTAGATGAAGTACTGCTACGTCAGTACGCCGATGCCTTAGGTGGGGACGGGCTGCAGCACACCGTCAACATCTTTATACAAATAATGCCAAGCTATATTGAGGCGCTAACCGAGGCAGCTGCTGCAAAAGACATAGCAGCCGTGCGTAATCAAGCGCACAAAATGAAAAGCGCTTGCCGTTCCGTAGGTTTAGCCGGGTTGGCAACAAAGCTGGAATATCTCGAAAAAGAAACTTGGCAACCCAGTGACTTGCCGGCGTTGCTGACCGATTTTGATAGCGCTTACGAAAAAGCCACCCCTGTGTTACAGGAATGGCTTCAGAAATATAAACAAGCTTAAAAGTTTGGCTTATTCGACGCGATTAGCAACCACATCACCAACAAATCTATAGCCTTCGCCATGAATAGTGGTAATTAAGTTTGGTGTGGTTGGGTGCGACTCAAAGTGACGACGAATGCGACGAATAGCCACATCCACAGTCCGGTCGTTCGGCCGAAGTTCGCGGTCGAGCATCTTCTTCACCAAGGTTTCGCGATCCAGAATTTTGCCAGGATTGGTCAGAAATAATTCCATGGCACGGTATTCGCTTTTCGGTAAGCGGAATACTTTGCGCTCTGGTGAAAACAGGCAACGGCTGTCGCTGTCTAATTTCCAACCATTAAATTCGAATACCACACTGTCGTGGCCAACAGGTTGCTGTTGCGACTTTAAGGCTTCAATACGGCGGTACAAGTTACGCACCCGAATTAGCAGTTCTTTCGGATTGTAAGGCTTGATGAGGTAGTCGTCAGCGCCAATTTCCAATGCTAGTAACCGGTCGTCTTCACTATCGCGGCCAGTTAAAAACACCAGCCCGATGTTATCTCGCTCACGCAAAGATTCAGCCAGCTCAATACCGTTTTTACCCGGTAAGTTTACATCCATAATAACAATGTCAACGGTTTGCTGAGACATAATACGTTCCATCTGCAAACCATCGGCCGCGTCAAATACTTCGTAACCTTCATGCTGAAACAGGCGGGTTAGCGTCTGGCGGGTAACAACCTCATCTTCCACTATTAAAATCTTAGCGCTCATATCAAAGTTCCGTTGATGTCGATCAGTCGTTAACTAATTTGAAAATAGATTATTACTTTTGTAAACAAAATACCAGTTAAACACCCGGCAATATGCGTTAAGAAACACTGCAAACGCTTTGTTTATACAGCTAATCTTATTCAAATGTAGTGAATGCACGTAGTTTAACACAGTTTATTCTGTCAGCGGATAAAAACGGGATACTTGTAACAAACGTGAACCTAAGGTTATATCGCTGCGTTGTAATTCCTGATTATTAAGATACAAACGCACGCGTTTGTTCTCAAAATAGAGCGCGGCAATGCCCCCTTGATTTAAAAAGGCAAGATTATCGGAAATGGTAAAGCTGGCAAAGTTGAGTTGTTGAATAGCCGCACTCGGCAAGTCTTTCAACTGCGCGAAATCACCATAAATAACATGGCAGTAATCATTCGCTAAGTGCAGTTGCAACTGACTGTAATGATGAAAGGTAACCACCCGTGGTGCCTCAGCGCTAGCTGCGTCATCGCTGCGCTGTTGCAGCACTGCGGCTTCAGTGAGTAGCTGCGGTGAAGTTTCGTCAGGGCGCTGATGCAACATGCAAAAAGTAACACGGTCGGGTGCAGCAGATTCATCCAACTTACTGGCAGGAGCATAAGGCCATTTCATAAAATGAATCATTTGCGCCATAAATAACGCGCGGGACAAACGTTGTGAGGCTTCGGTTTGTTCAGCAGGCGTAGGCTCGGCAGACTGTAATAGCAGTGGTGCGGTAGTAGCAAAAGTTACGCTTGTTGGCGCCACAATTAGCAAAGTGCCCAGCGCCGCTGCAACTGACCACGGGGCCCGCATGTTAGCTTTGCGCCTCAGTTGCAGGGGGCTCGTTCGGCTTTGCTGGTGGTAATACAGTTACCGGAAAGCGCACCACAAACTCAACACCCTGCTCCTGTTCACTAAAGAAATGAATATTACCCTTCAACACCTGAGTAACCAGGTTGTAAACCAAGTGCATGCCCAAACCACTGCCGCCGGAACCACGCTTTGAGGTCACAAAAGGGTCAAAAATACGCCGGCGAATATCCATGGGTACACCGGCGCCATTGTCTTCGTACACAATTTCTAAACGCTTATCGGTATCTACCGAAATGGAAATATTGACTTCGCCTTGTTGGCGATGATCAAAACCGTGAACCATGGAGTTGGTAATTAAATGGCTGAGTATTTGATTTAGCGGGCCAGGCTTGGTTTCAATTTGCAGCGTCGGGTCGCAATGAATATGAATCGGGAACTTGGTGCTGTCTTTTAAGCGAGGCTTTATCGACAGCAGCACGTCTTGCATAAAGTCCACCACCAGAATTTGCCGGTCAACCTCAGACGATTGGTCTACCGCCACTTGTTTAAATGCCGTAATCAAATCGGCGGCCCGATTTACATTGCGGTAAATAATGGCCAGGTTTTCGTCGCAGTCATTTAAAAAGCGCTCAAATTCCTGGGTAGAAATGCGTTTGTTTGAGAACTTTTCCTGCATCAGATGCAGTTTATCTTGTAGTAACGTAGAGGCGGTTACTGACAAGCCAATCGGGGTGTTTACTTCGTGCGCAATGCCCGCCACCATATCACCCAGTGACGCCATTTTTTCTGATTCTACCAACTGACTTTGATACAAATGCAACTGCTCGAGAGTTTTTAATAGCTCCGAATTGGCTTCTTTTAAGGCCTGGGTACGTTGGCTTACTTGCTGTTCGAGTTCAGACGCCAGTAAGCTGGCTTCCTGCTCCGCTTTTTCCTGACGGGTTATATGCTGCTGAATGCGATTCAACATGATATTGAAGGCATGGCTAACACTGTCAACTTCCTGCAAGTGTGAATTGGGCAGGCGCAGTGAATAATCTTTCTCGCGGGCTACTTGTTGAATAACTTCAACCATACGATCCAGTGGTCGAGTAATGGTTTTACGCATACGAATAGTTAACAAGGCGGCTAGTAACAGGGTTCCGAAGGTAACAATAACGGCCAGTATAATAGAGCGTTGCACAAAATCGTTGAGTTCCGTCATCGACGAGCGCAAATACACATAACCTACTACCGAGTTATCCAGTTGAATGGGTTCGGCAACTTCCAAATGATTACCCACAATACGTGGCTCACCGAGATTATTAATACTGGCATATTTAGCTGGAATGGGTGCCAGACCACGGCGGTTGTAGCTGGCGAAGAAGTTCAGATCCCCAGTCACTTCATCGAGCTTATAAATGTGCACATGCTCAACAAAAGAAGTACTGCGCAGGCTGCGTAAGCGTTGAGTTTCGGTTTCGTTGTCATCAAACACAACGCTGCTAAGGGCATTAAAGGCGGTCACCCGGGCATAAGCAACCGAGCGCTCTATCAGGGAGTCACGGTAATGTTGCACCTGACTATAGGTATTAATTGTAAAAGCAATCAGCAACGCCAGTGTCGTTACAATCAATACGATCAGTAACATGCTGCGCTTGATAGAGCTGAACTGAATGGCCACCTGGCGCCCTCAGAGAGTGTTCAAGATTAGAAGCTCATGTTAGGCAGTTACGAGTTGCCTTTCAAGCTTTACGTCGGCCTTTCGAGCGTACCGGTGCTTTTGCCTGCGCCCGGTATACCGCATAGCGATTATCATTGGCAATGCGTTCACAATGCCCAAAGCTTTGTTCAATCAGCTCCGGCCAGGGCAGAAATTTGTTGGCAACCAGCCAGAGTTCACCTTGGGCGGTAAGGTGCTCACGGGCCTGTCGCAAAAATTGCTGACCAATGCGGTAATCGGTTGCCACGCCAGTATGAAACGGTGGGTGGCTGACAATAAAATCAAACTTACCGAGTTTGCTATCCAGTTTATCCGCTGCCATTACCGTGGTGGAATCACCGTCAATGGCCAGTTTATTGCAGGTAAGGGTTGCTTCAGTGGCGGCCAGCGCCAGAGCGCTTACATCTACGTAGGTTACTTGCAACTGCGGTTGCTGCTGTTGCAGGCAGGCGCCTAGCACGCCTGCGCCGCAGGCAAAATCCAGCACCCGTGATGACGCCCGCGGAATGGGTAAGTGGCGCAATAAATAATGGCTACCGCTGTCTACGCTTTCGTGCGCAAATACCCCCGGAAAAGTACAAAGCTCAAGCCGGGTGTCGGTTAACGGATGTTGGTACTGAACCCAACTGGCATAGTCGTCCAGCTTCCACCCAGCAGCCTGGGTAACTAGTTCGCTAGCAAATAGCGAGCAGTGATTACCGTCAGTTAATTTTTGTGCGCCGGAAAACGCGTTACTCAGTTGCTTTGCCACACTTTTAATACCGCTGCGTTTCTCGCCGACTAGCCACACCGGTGCGCCAACAGGTAATAGCCTTGCCAAAGCGGCCAGTAACATCGTTAGTAACGGTTTTTCTTTCGGCACATAAACTATGGCAGCAGTAGCCGCATAGTCAGGAGTACTGGCGGTAAAATGACTTTGTTTGCCACTGGCTTGCCACAGTTGATGATAACCAAAGTGCAAATTCCAGCTGCATACGTTTGGCAGCTCGGCAGCAGCCGTATCGCTGCTATTGACCACTAACACCTGATGTTGCTGAAGACTGTCTAAACCATAGCGTTGTAATAACTGACCGGGGGCTGATAACGCGCTAGCGGATACCGCGGGGGAAGTGCTCATTTAACGTAAAACATCCATTATAAGTTCGTGTTGGCGCAAGGCTATCACAGTTCCGCCGCGATGCTCTTTAACGCGCAAAAATTTATCTTCAAAGCGAACAATGGCGCCCGGGTATAACTGACGTCCTGCAATGACTTGCAACTGCAGATCGGGGGCCGGCGTGTCCATAACTAAACTCAGGCGACCACGCAAAGTGGCAATGGTGTTTTGTTGGTGCGCCAGTTCATTGGTAATTTTGCTTTGCATTAATTGTTGGCGTTCGTTTAAGCGGGGTATTTTTGCCAGTTGTTGCTGGGCCACTATTAATTTCTTAATGGTGCGCAGCGACAATTGCAGGTGGTTGCGTAAACTATTAATTTCCACATCGGCCTCGGAAGCATCCAGTGGCTGCTGAAAGTAAATACGAGTTTTAGTACCTGCCGGCGCTCCAAGCTGACCTGCTGATACGTCACTGGTGGTTTCGACAACACCACCAATAAGCTTACCAAGCGCGTTTTTACCTTCACCGCCAACACAAAGTGCACCCTGCGTAATCACGTGGCAGTGGGTCAGTTGTTTATCAACAATCACGCCGTGTTTACCAATCAACATGGCGTACTGGGCATAGGAAACCCACACCGAGCCACTGGCAATCAGCCGGGTAGAAAGCGGGGGGAAATTGTCATCGTCATCTTCGTCGTCATGCGCCAACTGGTGGCCGATAACACCTTTAGCCACGGTAATATTGCCACCAGCGTTAAGCTCGGCGGAATCTACGTAGCCGGCAATCGTAATATCACCGGTGGCTTTTACGCGCATCCCTTCACCGACACTACCGGTAATAATAACGCTGCCTTCGTAATCAACATGGCCGGTACCAACATCAACGTCTTTCATGGTCAGCACTTCATCAACTTCAGCGGAGTTATCAATGAAAGACGGCATGCCTTGTTTTTCGGCAATAAGCTCGTCGCTGTTGTCGGGGTTTACCAGGGTACCGTTGCCCGCCTTAATTTCACGATCGGTACCATCGGTGGCCGGTAAGGGCTCGCCTTTAATGGTGAAACCAGGTCGACCTTTGGTGGCCGGAATGCGGCGCAACACTGCCTCGCCTTGCTTCACCGAAAACAGTTTACCTAAATCGCGCATATCCACGCTGCCGTCGCCCCTGTCCTGCGGGCGAAGTATACGTTTACGTGCATCGGGAACCAGTGGCTTAAACCGTGCATCCAAACCGTTTACTGGTTTGCGCCCACGCGCAATAGTCACCTCTAAAGGCAAGCCGGGCAGGGCGGTGTCGCAATGTTCAATGAGTTGCTCAATAGCTTCGCGGCGAATACCCGCGGTAATTTCCTGTTCGCGCAAACAGCTTAAAATGTGGCCACGGCTTAAGGTAGTGCCGCCGTAGGGTGCCGTTACATAAGCTTCGGCTTCCATGGCATCTTCGGCAATATCAATGGTTAATTCGGCGTCGCGAACTTCCGCCAGCTTAAAGCGTAAATTCTGTTTACTCTTTGGGTTTTCAGTGCGGTATTTTCGTGCTTCAGTAACGGCGTTCTGGAAGGCATTATCTAGTACTTTGGCTTTGCTCAAATCACTCTTGCGGTAGGCGTTTTCGAGGTTTTCAATAGTCATCGCGCTCACGTCAAGATCATGGGGGATCTCAACATGCACAAAACCTGCCTGACTAATGAATTTTAAGCCGTCACTCACAGCTGCCTACCTCCTGCTGTCGATTAATCATTACATCAGTTGACAGCATTAAAATCTTATCTATTTGTTATATCGGCCAAGTGTACAAAAAATCTACCTACAGTGGCGTATTTCTTTACGGGTGTGCCTGATAAAGTTGTATATATTCTCTGGCTTCAGCAACAATGCGCTGCATATGTAGGCTAAGTTCCTGCCACCGCGCACTTAATTCCTGCGCATCCAGGTTATGCCAGTCTTGTTGTAGTTCCCGTGCGCGCAAGCTAAAAGCTGTAGCGCCAATAGTGGCACTGTGACCTTTTAAGGTATGTAACCAGCGCACAATATCTTCTGGTGACTGTTGCTGAAAATTTGCCAGCGTTGGGGCGTCGCCATACTGAGCCACGTAGTGCTCCAGTATTTGGCTATAAATGGAAGAACGCCCATGGCAATAGCGCAGCCCAAGCTGCACATCTACCTCATTGGCGTTATATCGGTTTCTGGTCATAAACTTCGCTGAATATATCAACATTCTCGGCTGCTCCGTCCATGTCATCAGCCTCAAATTGTGCAATGTTAAACAAAGCTTCCCCTTCGTTTGCTACCGGTATGTTACTAATGCCGATTACAATACCACTAGTGCTGGCGCGAATAGCATGCATTTCTTCGCCGTGTGGGTTTACTGATTGGGCAACTATTTGTCCCTTTTTAATGGTTTGCCCTAACTCTATTTTTGGAATGACCAAGCCATCGTACTCACTGCGAATCCAGTGAGAACGCCGCGCTACCACCGCATTGACGCGCCGACGGCGAGGCCGACCCTTGAGCATTTTTAATGATTTCAGCACATTTTTCACGCCAATAACACCGGCCTTAATAGCGGCGTAATCAAAGCGTAAAGCCTCACCGGCTTCATAAAGAATGAGTGGCATTCCCAGCTCATTAGCCAATGCACGTAGCGAGCCGTCGCGGTCTTTCGAGTGCAAAATAACCGGCGAACCAAAGGCTTCCGCCATAGCCAGAGCTTCCGCGTTGTCTACATTCACGCGAATTTGCGGCAAATTACTGCGGTGAATGGCACCGGTATGCAAATCCACAATGTGCGTGGCGCGTTCAACCAGCGTTTCACGAAATAAATGCGCCAAACGGCTGCCCAAAGCGCCGCGCTCTGACCCTGGGAAGCAGCGGTTTAGGTCGCGGCGATCAGGTAAGTAACGCGATTGCTGAATAAAGCCAAACACGTTCACCACCGGCACTATCATTAAGGTACCGTGAAGTTTTTGTGGGTCTATTTCACTCAATAAGCGCCGACAAACCTCTATGCCGTTTAACTCATCACCATGAATAGCCGCGCACACTAATAGTACCGGCCCGGGGCGGGTGCCGTGGAATACTTCCACATGTAAATCTATTGGCGCATCGTTGTACAACCGCGCTGCTGGAATTTTTACACTAAGCCGGGAGCCGGGCGCAATGCTGTGCTCAGCTAAGCTGAAAGGCTCGCGTTTTTTAGTTCTAACCACCGCTTAACTCCTGTTTGCCCAGTTTTATCCGCGACCTTTGGTGCGCGTGCTGTGGTCTTTTTTATTGCGTTCAATAAACTCAATAATTTTTACCGCAACGTCTTTATCTGTGGCCGACTCAATGCCTTCCAAACCCGGCGACGAGTTTACTTCCATCACCAGCGGGCCGTGATTTGAGCGCAGTAAATCCACTCCCGCCACATTTAAGCCCATAGTCTTGGCGGCTTTTACGGCTGTTGCGCGTTCTGCCGGGGTGAGTTTAACCAGCGTTGCGGAGCCACCACGGTGCAGGTTCGAGCGGAATTCACCGGATTTCGCCTGGCGCTTCATGGCGGCTATCACTTTGTCGCCAATCACAAAACAACGAATATCAGCGCCGCCGGATTCTTTAATATATTCCTGCACCATAATGTTGGTTTTCATGCCCATAAAGGCTTCAATAACACTTTCTGCGGCCTGGCGGGTTTCGGCTAAAACTACGCCTATGCCTTGCGTGCCTTCGAGTAATTTAATCACCAGCGGTGCGCCGCCAACCATCTCGATTAAGTCAGGTATGTCTTGCGGCTTGCTGGCAAAACCCGTAATAGGTAAGCCGATGCCTTTGCGCGATAACAACTGCAATGAACGCAGTTTGTCGCGGCTACGGGTAATGGCCACCGATTCATTGAGTGGGTACACACCCTTCATCTCGAACTGACGCAGTACGGCAGTGCCATAAAAGGTGACTGAAGCGCCAATGCGTGGAATAACCGCATCATACGCTGGCAGCTCAATGCCCTTCATGTGAATGGATAGCTCACGGGCATTAATGTTCATGTAACAACTGAGCGGATCTAATACATCAACCTCGTGGCCGCGTGATTCAGCAGCTTCAATTAAACGGCGGGTTGAATACAAACGCTTATTGCGTGACAAAATAGCTATTTTCATTGTGGCTCTCCTAATAAATACGATGCGTCCGGATTAACCAGAAACTGGCGGCGCATCGCTTGGCGACCCAGTAACATTCTAAATTTCATACTATCGCGATTGGTCAGGGTTAGTTCTATGGGTGCATCAAAATCACCCATGACTAAGCGACTTTTAATTACGTAACGTTGTTCGGTATGACCGCCGGAATCAGTAACGGCGCGCTGATCATGAAGGCGTGCTTCACAAATTTGTTCGCGCTGGCTGTTTTGCTCCGGATGCATCCAAATACGCAGCCATGCCTCGCCGTCGCGTTGAAAAGGCTCTAATTTGAAGGCGTGCAAGCACGATGTTTTTGCGCCGGTATCAACTTTCATTTTTATGGCAGCAATGCCAAGTTCAGGGAGTGCTCCCCATTCACGCCAACCCAAGGTTTGCATGCAATATCCTTCCGTTGCTATTTTTTGAAACTGAAACAGTGTTATTGTATACAACTAATTGATCCAGCCTACCACACCTCGCGTATTTTGCCTCAGGAGGATAACACTATGCCAGCATGTAATACTTGTTCTTGTCGTGAACCATTAGGGTTTGGGGTTAAAATGGCATTTCAGCCAATTGTTGATATTGCCAACCGAAATGTGTTTGCCTATGAATCTTTGGTGCGAGGCGAGAACGGCGAGGGTGCTGGTGAAGTATTAGCACGGGTGAACGAGGACAATAAGTATACCTTCGATCAAACCTGTCGCATACGTTCAATTGAAACGGCCGCAAAATTAAATTTGCAGCAAAATCTCAGTATTAACTTCATGCCCAACGCTATTTATGAACCTGAAACCTGTTTGGCGCAAACCTTAAAAACTGCCAACGAAACAGGCTTCCCGCGTGAGAAAATTATTTTCGAGGTTACCGAGCACGAAAAAATTGAAAACCATAATTTGCTGGTTGACGTGTTTAAAACCTATCGAGAGTATGGCTTCCGTACTGCCATTGATGATTTCGGTGAAGGCTACGCAGGCTTGAACCTATTAGCGGATTTCCAACCTGACTTTCTGAAAATCGACATGAACTTAATCCGCAATATTCATTTAGATCGCACCAAGAAAGCCATTTTGTCGGGTATTATTAGTGTGGCCAGCGAGCTTGAAATTCAGTTGATTGCCGAAGGCATTGAAACCGATGATGAATACAAATATTTGCGTGATCGCGGTATTAATTTAATGCAGGGCTATTTCTTTTGCCGCCCGGCAATAGAGCAACTGAATCAGCCAAACTGGCCGGAATAATAGTCGGCTAGCTATTAGGGAGCATGCTGGTCACCACGCTTTGCTGCTGGTCGATGCTCCCGTAAGTTTCGCAAGTGTGAACAAAACTCATCCAGCGGCCTATCCAGCGCACTATCACTAATATAAATGTCGTAACCCAACAACTCTCGCAGTTGCTTCATGCGGGTTGCAAACATTGCCTTAATACCGTTGTATTCAATGCCCTGACGGCTTACGTAGCGTGTCGGTACATCAAAGTAGTCGCTATAATCCGTTAACTCAGGTTGTTCCCGGCGCAGGGCCATAGTCAGCAGGTGACGCTGCTCAGTCACCAAATGCACCGCCAGGCGTGGCGATACTTCAGCTAACAACAAGTCCTCATTCTCAATGCGAATGCCGACAAACGGCAGGTCTTCTAAATCCAGCCCCCGATGTACTCGGGGTATGTCGAACCGTATAATATTGTCCCAGTCCAGGCGCCAGGTGCCACGGCGGTGCAAATAACGAATATCCGCCGGCGTAATTAACAGCGACACTTCCGGCTCAGTAATTTTGGCAATGCCCAGCAACAATAAAAAACCACTGAAGGCTAAAATAATGGCCCATACCTGCCAGGGTAAATCGATAGCGGTAAGTCGCATCAACAGCGCCAAAATAACAATGCCCACAGCGGCCAGACAAAAAACTAAGCCGTTGCGTTTCGCCATGGGTTTTACGGAATACTCTGCTGAACTCATAGGTTATAGCTCGAATGCGTGGTGAATAAGTTGCTGGGTAAAGGCGGTTTTCAAGTAAAACCCCCGCGGTAGCGTTTGAATATGTTGCCCGTGTGCGCCAATGGCGTCGGTCAGTACCCGGCCATTCGCCGCTTTCGGCCGCAATTGCAGGCAATCGCCGTGGCGGGCATTAATTTGTTCCACCTGACCCAGCGCAATGCGATCCATATGTTCTTGCCAGTCGGCGCGTAACCGGTTTTCCTGTTCGGTATTCGGGCGCCATAAAAAGGCACTACCAACACTGCGCTCGGCTAGCGGTACTTCGCGACGTCCATCAATGGGCAACCATAAGACACATTGTAGCTTATTGCGCACATTGGACTGAGCCCATTGCAGCCCGGCTATATTGGTTAGCGGGGCGCTGCATACAAAGGTAGTTTCCAGTGGTTTACCGGTGGCATCAATGGGCAGCGTTTTTAGCTCCACCCCTAACGCAGGAAAGTCCTGTTCCTGCTTTGACCCCGCACTGGCGCCTAGAAAGCGTTCCAGCAACTGGCCAACCCAACCTTTATCACGGCGCAGGTCGGCCGGTAGCGTCACTTTGGCTGCGCTGGCCAGTTCGGCAAAGCTGGCACCGGCCAGATTGCTGGCGCGGTCGAACAGCTCGGCAAGACTAGCTGGTGGTTGTTTAGCAAGGCGTAACATGGCGTGAACGGACTCCCGCGGCAACTTCGTTTGTTAACTTTAACATAACTAATTTGCCCATCAGCCGGTATTGTGGAAAAATCAGCTACAGAACTTAAAAAATAAAGAGGTTGCTCGCGTGATAGATGCTGAAGGATTCCGCGCCAACGTAGGAATCGTCATCTGTAACGAGCAGGGACAAGTCTTTTGGGCACGTCGATTTGGGCAACATAGCTGGCAATTCCCCCAAGGTGGAATTGATGATGGCGAAAACGCTGAACAAGCTATGTACAGGGAACTTTGGGAAGAAGTGGGGTTAACCCCCGATCAAGTTGAGATTGTTTACACTAGTCGCAGCTGGCTTCGCTACCGATTGCCAAAACGCCTGGTTCGCCGTGAACAGCGACCGACCTGTATTGGTCAGAAACAAAAGTGGTTTTTACTGCGTTTGAAGTGCAAAGAGCAGGATGTCGATGTGCTGAAGTCCGGCCATCCCGAATTTGATGGCTGGCGTTGGGTGAGTTTTTGGTATCCGGTACGCCAGGTAGTGTCCTTTAAACGTGATGTGTATCGCCGCGTGATGAAAGAGTTCGCCGCGCATGCCTTTGGTGTTGCCGGTGGCTCTGCTGCGGGCCAGACTCACCCTCATTCGGGTCGGCGCGCACGCGGGCAACGTAGAAAAAGGTCCTCATGCTAAGAGTTTTGCAGCGCATTGTTGAAGCCGTAACCCAGGCGCCGGATTTTGATTTGGCGCTTACCACCATGGTTACTCAGGTAAAACGTGCGCTGGAAACCGACAGTTGTACGGTTTATCTAGCCGATCACGAGCAAAAACAATTTAGTTTGGCAGCCACCGACGGCCTGCAAGTGCGTGGCAATACACCTATTCGGGTTCCTTTTGGTGAAGGTGTTATCAGCTTAGCGGCGCAGCGTGAAGAACCTCTAAATATTGCTAATGCCACGAACCATCCGGCGTTTAAACGCATGGAAGGTCTGGACGAAGAAGCCTATTCGGCCATGCTGGCAGCCCCGGTTATCCATCGCCGTCGGGTACTGGGTGTACTTACTGTGCAACAAGTGCACGCCCGCGCCTTTTCCCGTGATGAAGAAGCCTTCATTGTGACTTTGGCGGCACAGCTGGCGGTGGTTATTGCCCACGCTGAAGCCAAAGGCTTGTTGCGTACCGAACCTCATTCCCCCTGGCTACAAAGCATTCGCGGCTTACCCGGCGCGCCCGGTGTGGCCGTGGGCGAAGCTTATGTAGCCAAACCTGCGGCTCGACTGGAGCAGGTAACGCCCAAGCGTACCGACAAACCGGCACATGAGATTCGTCGCTTCCGGCACGCGGTGGCACTTACCCGGCAGGAACTGAACGAACTATCGAATCGCTTGCAGGGGCAGGTTGCCGACGACACTCTGGCTATTTTTGATGTGTACCACGGCATGCTGGATGCCGCCAGCTTAGGCGATGCCGTTGAAGCGAGTATTCAGCAAGGCTGGCGTGCGCAAACAGCACTGCGACAAGTGGTTGAACAGTTTATTGCCCAGTTTGAACAAGTAGACGACGAATATATTCGCGAGCGTGCTGGCGATGTGCGTGATTTGGGTCAGCGGGTGCTATCGCATTTGCAAAAGCGCGAACGTCGCCGCTTGCAGGTGCCCAGCAGCTGCATTTTAGTGGCGGAAGAAGTAACCGCCGCTATGTTAGGCGAATTGCCGGAGTCTGAAATTATCGGCATGGTGTCCATGCGCGGTTCCAGTAACTCGCATGCTGCTATTCTGGCGCGTAGCATGGGCATTCCGGCGGTGCTGGGTGTTGACGACATTGCGCTGCAGGACTTTGCCGAGCAACAACTGATTGTTGACGGTTATACCGGTCAGATTTATCTGAACCCACCGGCGCAGGTGCGCAGCGAATACGAACAATTAGCGGCGGAAGAAGACGAACTTCGCGATTTAGTAGAAACCGCCCGCGATTTACCCGTTGAAACAGAAGACGGCGTGCCGGTTACCTTGCAACTGAATGTGGGGCTAAACACCGACCGCGATTTACTAAAAGAATTGAACGTAAAAGGCGTGGGCCTGTATCGCACTGAAATTCCTTTTATGATGCGCGAGCGCTTGCCCACCGAAGACGAGCAAGTAGAACTGTACGCCAAAGTGCTGGAACAGTTTGCCGCCGGGCCTGTAGTGATGCGCACCCTCGACGTTGGCGGCGACAAACCCTTGCCGTATTTTCCGATTAATGAAGAAAACCCGTTTTTGGGCTGGCGCGGTATTCGTTTAACACTGGACCACCCGGAAATCTTTTTGGTGCAGGTTCGCGCCATGTTGCGAGCTAGCATTCTGCGCAATAATTTACGCATTTTATTGCCTATGGTGACCTCGGCCGCCGAAGTAGATGAAGCCTCGCGGCTGGTAAAACAAGCCTTTTTCGAAGTAGCTGAAGAGCTTAGCTGCGACAGCGACGAGCAGTTGTTTCAACCCTTACTGGGCGTCATGATAGAAGTTCCGGCGCTGGTGTATCAACTGGAAGCTATTGCCGGCAAGGTTGATTTCTTTTCTGTTGGCACCAATGATTTAACTCAGTATTTGCTGGCGGTCGATCGTAATAATCAGCGTGTGGCTAGCTTATACGATGCCTATCATCCGTCGGTGCTGGCGGTATTACAGGAAATAGTGACCCGCTGCGAAGCCTTAGGTAAACCCGTCAGTGTATGCGGGGAATTAGCAGGTGAACCCGGTGGTGCCTTATTACTTGTCGCAATGGGCTATCGCACTCTTAGCATGAACAGTTACAATATTGACCGGGTGCGCTGGATATTACGCAACGTTCGCTTAAGCACGCTGCATGTCATGTTAGCTCAAGCCTTACGCGCCCGTACTCCGGAACAAGTTCGCAAAATGACCAACCTGAAGCTGGAAAGCATGGGCCTGGGTGGTTTTGTTCGCGCTGGTAAATAACCAAACCAGCAGCGCTAAAATTAACGCTTAATTCAATAAAGGAACACACGTGTTATTAACCGGCTGGATTTTATGTCTGTGTGGCGGCGCTATTGCCGGACTGCTGGCTGGCATGTTGGGAATAGGCGGTGGCTTAGTCGTAGTTCCTTTGCTTATTTATTTACTGCCCGAGCTGGGTGTTGCCGCACATTTAGTCGTGCCTATGGCTGTTGCCACCAGCTTGGCAACTATTTGCATGACTACCATGAGCGCGGCGCGCTCGCACATGCGCCATGGCCAGGTGAGCTGGTTTTGGGTGCGTCGGGTTATTCCCGGACTCATGGCCGGAGCCGTGTTAGGTGCCTTTCTGGCCACCCAAATAGCGCCTGTGTGGTTGCAACGTATTTTTGCGGTGGTGCTAATTATTCTATCGGTGCGCCTGATGGTGCCACAGCGAACCGGAGAACCTTTAACCGGAATATCCAAACGCTTACTCGCCATTATTGCTGCCGGTATAGGTGTGCTTGCTGCGCTGGTTGGCATTGGCGGTGGGGCGCTCACGGTGCCATTTTTACAACGCCTGCGGGTGCCAATTCGCCAAGCCATTGCGGTATCGTCGGTGGGTAGTTTAAGTATTGGCTTTAGTGCCGTTACCATGTTTATTATTCTGGGTCAGAGTCAGCTCGAAGCTGGCACCGGCCTGCTGGGTTATGTGCATGGCCCGGCCTGGATAGCTATTTCCATTGCCTCAGTATTATTCGCACCGCTGGGTGCGGCTTTAACCCAGCGCATTGCTATTCGACGCTTACAACAAGGTTTTGCTGCATTTTTAGTTATAGTGGCAGCCAACTTACTAATAGGATAACCAATGAATCAAGACGCCTGGATCCATCCCGCCATTGATCCCATTATTTTTAGCATAGGGCCGCTAGACATTCGCTGGTACGGCTTAATGTATCTGCTTGGCTTTGCCTTCGCTTACTGGTTTGGCAATCGCCGCGCCGAGCGCGACAGCAACTGGGATAAAACCGAATTCAGCGACTTATTATTCTGGGGCTTCATTGGCGTTGTCGTTGGTGGCCGACTGGGGTATGTATTCTTTTATCAGTTTGATTATTTCTTACAAAATCCACTGTATTTGTTCGACACCCAGGCCGGCGGTATGTCGTTCCATGGCGGCTTGCTAGGCGTTATGGCAGCGTGCTGGTGGTTTACCCGCAAAACCGGCAAAACCTTTTTACAAATTGGTGATTTTATAGCGCCTCTGGTGCCTGTTGGGCTTGGCCTGGGCCGCGTTGGTAACTTCATCAACGGCGAATTATGGGGCCGTGCTACCGACATGCCCTGGGGCATGGTGTTCGCCCACGGCGGCAATATTGCCCGGCATCCATCGCAGTTGTATCAGGCGTTTTTAGAAGGCCTGCTATTATTTGTGGTACTAGCCCTTTATAGCCGCAAACCGCGTCCGGTTGGCGCCGTGGGTGGGTTGTTCCTGATTGGCTATGGCTGTGCGCGTTTCGTGGTGGAATTCTTCCGCCAACCCGACGCTCACTTAGGCCTGTTGACCTTTGGTTTGTCCATGGGACAATTGCTATCACTACCTATGATTGCAGTAGGTGCTGCACTTATGGTGTGGGCTTACAAACAGAAACAGCGTGGAGGCAAAGCATGAAACAGTATTTAGATTTGATGCGCCACGTGCTGGAAAACGGCGTGGAAAAAACCGACCGCACCGGTACCGGCACGCGCAGTATTTTCGGCTATCAAATGCGGTTTAACCTAGCCGAAGGTTTTCCCTTAGTCACCACTAAGAAGTGCCACCTGCGCTCTATTATTCACGAGTTGTTGTGGTTTTTAAAAGGCGAAACCAACGTCACTTACTTACGCGAAAACGGCGTGAGCATTTGGGACGAGTGGGCCACCAAAACGGGCGAGTTAGGCCCGGTATATGGCGCGCAGTGGCGCAGCTGGCGCGGCCCTAACGGCGAAGTAGTTGATCAGATAAAAGACGTGATTCAGGCGATTAAAACCACGCCGGACTCGCGCCGATTGTTAGTCAGTGCCTGGAACCCGGCAGTATTGCCCGACACCAGCAAGTCACCACGTGCCAATGCCGAAGCGGGTAAACAAGCGCTACCACCGTGCCACACCTTGTTCCAATTTAATGTGGCCGACGGCAAGCTTAGCTGTCAGCTGTATCAGCGCAGTGCCGACATATTTTTGGGCGTACCCTTCAATATTGCCAGCTATGCTTTGCTAACGCTTATGGTGGCGCAGGTTTGTAATTTAGAACCGGGTGATTTTATTCATACCTTTGGCGACGCGCATTTGTATTCCAATCATTTGGAACAAGCGAAAGAGCAGTTATCGCGCAAACCCTATCCGTTGCCAAGTATGCTGCTGAATCCGCAAGTGAAAGACATATTTTCGTTCACCTTCGATGATTTCAGTTTGCAGGACTACCAGGCGCATCCACACATCAAAGCACCAGTGGCTATTTAATATGACCTTACGGGTAACCTTGTGTGACGACTCTGGTATGGCACGGAAACAGCTGTTTCGTGCCTTACCTGCCGACTGGGATGCACAAGTGAGCATGGCAGAACATGGCGAGCAGGCACTGCAGCGTATTCGCTCCGGCGCTGCCGAAGTGCTGTTTCTGGATTTAAACATGCCCGTGTTAGACGGTTATGAAACCTTAGAACGCATCGCTGCCGAGCAATTAGATACCTTTGTTATTGTGGTGTCGGGTGATATTCAGCCCGCCGCGCAGCAGCGGGTAAAACGCTTGGGTGCTATGGCCTTTGTGAAAAAGCCAATGAGTGCCGGCGAAGTGACCAATCTGCTCAGTACCTTTGGCTTGTACACCCCGGCGGGCGGCCAGCTGCAGCAAGTTGACGAATCCGCTACCTTAACGGCCAGTCAGCACAAGCGCGATACTTATCAGGAAGTTGCCAACGTGGCTATGGGCCGGGCCGGTGACTTTCTGGCGCGAATTTTGGACGTATTCATTGATTTGCCCATTCCGAATGTGAATGAACTGGCGCCCAGCGAACTGCACATGGCGTTGGCGACGATTGACCAGGACAGCCGTGTGTCGGCGGTAAGTCAGGGCTTCGCTGGCGGTGGTATGCATGGTGAGGCGTTGGTTATTTTTACCGACTCGTCCATGGAAGGCATGGCTAAACTGCTGGATTACGATGTGGCCAATGCGCCGGTGCAGCAAGAACTTGAAGCTCTGATGGACATTGCTGCGTTACTTACTAGCGCCTGTTTAAAGGGCTTAACCGAACAACTGCACGTGAATTTTTCCCCCGGGCAGCCGATCTTGCTTGGTCAACATCAGCAACTGCGTGAACTCCTGCAAGCTTCAACGCTGCAGGAACAAGCCGGTGAAGAAGACATCCGGCCACCGCTGCTGGCTATTGAAATTGGTTACAGTATTAAATCGCACGATATCCATTTTGACTTGCTGCTGTTGTTTCCACCCATGGCCATTCCGGCGTTAGATCGGCAGTTGGCGCACGTACTGGAGGCCTCGGCATGAGTATGGAAGACATGGCTGACATGGAAGAGCTGCACTGGAAACTCAGTATTTTGGGGGCCATCGACGTGGGTATTGTGGTGGTAAATAAGCATTACCAGATACAAATCTGGAATGAATTTATGGAAAACCATAGCGGACTGCTGCCCAGCAGTGTACGTGAACAATCGCTATTTAAAGTGTGCCCGGAAATAGATGCCGACTGGCTGCAACGCAAAGCACGGGTAGCCTGGGAACTGGGCTCGCGCAGCTTTATTACCTGGCAGCAACGGCCCTATGTATTTCGCTTCGGCAACTACCGCCCGGTAACCGGTCGCAGTGAGTGGATGTATCAAAACATCACCTTACTGCCGCTAGCGTCGCCCCGTGGTGACATTGAACACCTGTGTTTGATTGTGTACGACGTAACCGAGCAAGCCATAAGCTCGCTGGAATCAACGAAGAGAGCAAAATGAGCGAGCCGAACCCACGTTTTAGCGGCGTTAGCCGGGTATATGGTCAACCACAATTACTGCGTCTGCAGCAACACCACGTGGCTGTGGTTGGTTTAGGTGGCGTTGGTTCCTGGGCAGTGGAAGCCTTGGCTCGCACCGGCGTTGGCGCACTCACCCTAATTGATTTGGACGATATTTGTTTAACCAATATCAACCGCCAATTACCAGCGTTAACCAGCACCGTGGGCCAGTTGAAAACGGATGTGCTGGCGGCGCGGGTAAAAGACATCAACCCTGACTGTGAGGTGCGGGTTATTGATGACTTTCTTACCGCCGACAATCTGGCAGCCTGTTTGGGCGAACCGGTAACGGCAGTGCTGGATGCTATCGACTCGGTGAACACCAAAGCAGCTCTGATTGCCTGGTGCAAGCGCCGCAAGTTGCCATTGGTGACCTGTGGTGGCGCGGGTGGCCAGCTTGACCCGGGTAGCGTAACTACGGCCGACTTAGCCAAAGCCGAGCAAGATCCGCTGCTGGCGAAAGTACGCTCACAACTGCGGCGCGATTATAATTTTACCAAGAACCCGAAGCGCAAATTTGGCGTACAGGCTATTTATTCGTCGGAGCAATTGCGGTATCCCACCGGCGACGGTGGCATTAGCATGGCAAAGCCCGGCGCTGGTAGCATGCGCATGGACTGCAGCACTGGCTTTGGCGCTAGTATGATGGTAACCACCACCTTTGCTATGCATGCAGTGGCTGCATTACTGAAAAAAATCACCGCCTGACTTCTTATTTAACTAGCGGGCATTACCTTTGCTCTCAGCGCCGCACATACCTGATATAAACCGTTGGTGCGCGATGGGCTTAAATGTTTAGCTAAGCCAATTTCAGCGAAGTAGCGCTGGCTATCAAACTCAGCAATAGCCGCGCTACTTTGCCCATCGGTTTGTTCCAGCAGCAACGCCAGTAACCCTTTGACAATGCGTGATTCGCTGTCCATGCGCACCTGCACCTGAGTTGGGTTAGTGGTATCAACGGCCAGCCATACTTTAGCCTCGCAACCCGTTACTTCGTGGGCATTGTCGCGGAGTTCGGCAGGGTAGGCGGGCATTGACCGCGCTTGTTGCACCAAATATCGAAAACTCTGTTCCCAACTGGAAAAATCCACGTATCACCCTTTATTAGTACATACTGTTAGTAAGCCATTGTATACGCTCTAAGGCCGTGCTCAAAAGGTTAAGGGCTTTACTCTTGTCGGCCAGTTTACGATAATGCCCGACTAAAATTCGCTGTAAGTGTCTTGATATCGGCGTCGCAGAACACAGAATCAAGCAGTTAAAAAAGGAATGACAACATGAAAGTGCTCGTCGCAGTAAAGCGCGTCATTGACTATAACGTCAAAGTACGTGTGAAAGCGGATCAGTCAGATGTTGATCTGGCCAACGTAAAAATGGCGCTAAACCCGTTTTGCGAAATCGCTGTTGAAGAAGCCGTTCGCTTAAAAGAACAGAATCACGCCGACGAAGTGGTGGTGGTATCTATTGGCCCGAAAGCCGTGCAGGAACAGTTACGTACCGCGCTGGCGCTGGGTGCTGACCGCGCTATTCAGGTTGAAACTGACAGCATGCCTGACTCTCTTAGCGTGGCGAAGCTATTAAAAGAAGTTATCGCCAAGGAAGAACCTGATTTAGTCATTCTGGGCAAACAGTCCATTGATGCTGACAACAACCAAACCGGCCAAATGCTGGGTGCCTTAACCGGCATGCCACAAGGTACTTTTGCGTCTAAGCTAGTAGTAGAAGACAGCGCCGTATCTGTTACCCGTGAAGTTGACGGTGGCCTGCAAACCTTGCGCTTGCAACTGCCAGCTATTGTGACTACTGACTTACGCTTAAACGAACCACGCTATGCCTCGTTGCCAAACATTATGAAAGCCAAGCGCAAGCCGCTGGACGTAATGAGCACGGAAGACTTAGGCGTAACCGTAGGCAGCAAAGTTGAATTACTAAAAGTAGAAACTCCAGCCGAACGTAGCGCCGGGGTGAAAGTAGCTGACGTTGCTGAGTTGGTAGATAAATTAAAAAATGAGGCGAAAGTACTATGAGTATTTTAGTAGTTGCCGAACACGACAATAAAGAACTCAATCCTGCCACGCTGAAAACCTTGGCTGCAGCTGTGCAGCTAGGTGACGACATTAGCGTGCTGGTTGCAGGCGAAAACTGTGCCGGCGTTGCCAATGCCGCGGCGCAAGCTGCCAACGTAAGCAAAGTATTACTGGCTGACAACGCGGTTTATGGTCATTTTCTGGCGGAAAATTTAGGTGAATTAGTGGCGAAGTTAGCCGCTGATTACGAATACGTACTAGCACCGGCTACCACCACTGGCAAAAACTTTATGCCACGCGTAGCCGCACTATTAGACGTATCGCAAATTTCCGACATTATGAGCGTAGAAAGTGGCGACACCTTCAAACGTCCTATTTATGCCGGTAATGCTATTGCCACGGTGAAATCGTCGGACAGCATTAAAGTCATTACTGTACGTACAACTGCGTTTGACGCCGTTGCCGCCGAAGGCAGCGACGCGCCGGTGGAAGACATTGACGACGTATTTAGCAACGACAAAGCCGAGTTCGTAAACGAGCAACTGGCTGAGTCAGAGCGGCCTGATTTAACCGCTGCCAGCATCGTTATTTCCGGTGGCCGTGGTATGCAAAATGGCGAAAACTTCAAATTACTGGAGTCGGTAGCTGACAAGCTCGGTGCCGCAGTTGGCGCCTCGCGTGCTGCAGTGGACGCTGGCTTTGTACCAAACGACATGCAAGTGGGTCAAACAGGTAAAATTGTTGCCCCTGAACTCTATATTGCCGTTGGTATTAGTGGTGCTATTCAACATTTAGCTGGTATGAAAGACTCCAAAGTCATTGTTGCCATTAATAAAGACGAAGAAGCACCGATATTCCAGGTAGCTGATTATGGTCTGGTAGCCGACTTATTTGACGTTCTACCAGAGTTAGAAAAAGCGCTGTAGGCGTTACCCTCCTCATTAGCATACCTTTTAGTAGCCTGACCTAATGCGTCAGGCTACTAACATAATTCGATCTTTTCTCTACCAACTACTTGCATAATTCTAACTCATCGGACATGATTCAATGCATATCCGTCGGACACGACCTGTTGGGGTGCAAGTTTTTCACCGAATTTTAACCAAATAACGTGACAACCTGCGCAGGAATTACCCGGCTAATACGCTCTCAGGATTAGGTGGCTAACAATGAAAAGAAGAACAACTATGCTAAAAAAACTACCTCTTGCTTCAGCCATAGCGCTAAGCCTTGCAAGTACAGCAACACAAGCAGCAGAATTTGACGTTGGTGATTTCCGCGTAAAATTTGACTCTATTGTTTCCTATGGTGCCGCATGGCGGATGGAAGATCCCGATATGCGTGTTATCCATCCAGGTAACCGGGCCGGTGGTATGGGCCAGTCAGGCGTAGCCGACGACGGTAACCTGAACTTTGATAAAGGCGATTTAGTGACGTCGGTATTCAAAGGTGTGCACGATTTATCTATTGACGGTGGCGACTACGGTGCCTTCGTACGATTCAAATATTGGTATGACTATGTGCTCGAAGAAGAAGAAATGGCACACGGCCACACCGGCAATAATTACGTTCCAAATGTAACCCTTAACTCCGACGACCTGAACGATTTTGCGCAAGGTAGCGGCATTGAGTTACTTGACGCCTTCGTTTACACCTACTTTGATCTTGGCGATGTGCCGGTTAGCTTACGGGTTGGTCGTCAGGTATTAAGCTGGGGTGAAAGTACCTTTATTTTCAACGGCATTAACGCCATTAACCCAATTGACGTGAACGCTGTTCGCCGTCCGGGTGTTGAAATTAAAGAAGCTTTACTGCCAGTTGGTATGATTAGCGCCAACATTGGTCTTACGACCAACTTAAGTTTAGACACTTTCTATCAGTACGAGTGGGACAACACTAAGGTTGATGGTTGTGGTACTTTCTTCTCTACCGTAGATATCATTGGCGGTCCTGGCTGTAATAAAGTAACCCTGAACCCGCAGTTAGTACCTGGTGATCCTAGTTCTTCACTAAGCGACCGTGAATCTTATGAATTCGGTACTTACCTGGATCGTCGCCCTGACATACTGCCAGACGACGGTGGCCAGTATGGTTTAAGCCTGCGTTACTACTCAGTAGACGTAGATACTGAATTCGGCTTGTATTACATGAACATTCATCAGCAAACGCCGCTGATTGGTGCTTATAACTGGCGCGTACAACCAAGCCCTGCTTATAGCCATCCAGATGGCATACCTGTAGCTGGTCCTGACTACGTATTGGAATATCCGGAAGACAACAAAATTTTCGGTGCAAGTTTCAGTACCAATGTTGGCTTGTGGTCAGTGGGTGGTGAAATCAGCTTCCGTCCTGATCATCCGGTGCAAATTAACACCACAGAAATCCTTACTGCGGGCTTACGTGCCGGTGTACCAAGTACTTTCGCAGATCGCTTAGAGCGTGATGCAGAAGGCAACTGGACTAACTTAGGTGCGCTGTTGTCTGGTTATGACGAGCTTGATATTACCCAAGGTCAAATTACCGGTATTCGCTTTATAGATAACGTGCTGGGTGCAAACCGCCTAACCTTTATCAGTGAAGTGGCTATGAGCACAGTAAGCAGCTTGCCGGGCTTGGACGAACAGCGTTATGGTCGTAACCCAGTGTACGGTAAGTGCTTCACTGAAGCGGATTCCGCTGCCTTAGGTGGCGCCGTACCTGCCGGTAACTGTGAAGGTTTCGTAACCTCAAGCTCTTGGGGTTACCGCATCCGCGCTGCACTTGATTACAGCAGCGCCATTGCCGGCTGGAACTTAACACCGAACCTGGCTTGGTCTCACGACGTAGACGGCTATTCTGCTAACACCAACTTTATTGAAGGTCGTAAAACCTTAGGTTTAAGCTTGGATGCAGACTACCAGAGCAAGTACAAAGTATCTGTTGGTTACACCACATCAACAGGCGCTGACTACGATGTTGCACAAGACCGCGACTTCGCATCAGTAAGCTTTAGCTACTCGTTCTAAGCTGTTGGCAATACGAAAAACCCGCTCCGGCGGGTTTTTTTATGTCAAAAAACCGCTGGTCGTTAAAAACTGGGGCGGCTGTCGCAGTTCCATTGCGTAGCTGCAATGCGCCGACTAAGCTGTTGAAACTAATAAAACAAAAAAACAGTCCATGACGAGGGAACTACAATGAAGCGATTATTAGCCTCCACGGCTTTGTTGGTATTGTCGACCACGACAATAGCAGCAGAACCGCATAATGAATTTACCTTAACCGACGTATTTGAGCTTGAATATGCGTCGCAACCAAGCATTCATCCAAGCGGCGATACCACTATATTCGTGCGTAACTTCATGGATAAAATGAGCGATCGTAAGCTCGGCAATCTGTGGTCAGTTGACGACAAAGGTAATGTGCGCCCGGTTACAGTAGGTAACCACAGCGATCATTCACCGGTATGGTCACCTGATGGCAGCAAGCTAGCCTTTGTATCGTCACGATCAGGTAGCCCACAAATTCACATGCTGTGGCAAGACACCCAAAAGCATGCACCTATTACCCGCTTAAATGGCGGTCCGTCTAACTTAAGCTGGTCACCGAACGGCGAATGGCTGGCATTTACTATGTTTACCAAGCAGCCTGAGTCAGCACCAGTAAGCTTGCCGGGTAAACCCGAGGGTGCCGACTGGGCCGATCCTGCTATTTACATTGATAAAGACAACTACCGGTTTGACGGCGGTGGTTATGCTCGCGAAGGCTATCAGCAAATTTATATTATGCCAGCCAGCGGTGGTACCCCACGTCAGCTTACTCATGACGATTACAACCATGGCGGCACTTTAAGCTGGTCGGGTAACGGCGAGCACATATACTTCTCAGGCAACCTTCGGGAAGACGCTTTTGAGCAGCCAACGAACTCAGAGCTCTATTCAGTGAATGTTCGTGACGGCGAAGTGAAGCAAATTACTGACCGCGTTGGTCCTGACAGCAATCCGGTAGTATCACCGGACGGCAAGAAAATCGCCTGGTTGGGTTTTGATGACAAGTACATGAGCTATCAAACCACGCGTTTGTACGTGATGGACGCAGACGGCGATAACGCACGAGTGCTGACTGAAGACCTGGACAGCAGCGTGAACGATATCCAGTGGTCAGCCGATAGCAGCGGCCTTTACCTGTCTTACGACAGCGAGGGCGAAGGCTATATTGCGTACCAGAGCCTGCGCGGCAAGCGTACTCAGGTAGTTGATAACTTAGGTGGTCTGTCGTACTCACGCCCATACAGCGGTGGTGCTTTCTCGGTAGCCAACGACAGCACTATTGCCTACACCATGGCGAACACCCAGCGTCCGGCTGAGCTGGCTATTCATAAAGGCAAGAAAGCCACTCAGGTAACCAACCTGAACGACGACCTGTTTGCCCACAAAACCTTAGGTAAAGTGGAAGAAATCTGGTACGAATCCAGCCACGACGGTAAGAAAATCCAGGGTTGGATAGTGTATCCACCAAACTATGATGCTTCTAAAAAGTATCCATTGATACTGGAAATTCATGGTGGCCCGCACACAGCGTACGCACCAAGCTTCGCGGCGGAAGTGCAACTGTTCGCTCAGGCTGGTTACGTGGTGCTGTACACCAACCCTCGTGGCAGCACCAGTTACGGCGCTGATTTTGCGCAAGAGATTCACCATAACTACCCAAGCGAAGACTACAACGACTTAATGGACGGCGTTGACGCTGTCATTGAGAAAGGCATCATTGATGAAGACCAGTTGTATGTAACCGGTGGTAGTGGTGGCGGTGTGTTATCGGCGTGGATTGTTGGCCATACCGACAGATTCCGTGCAGCGGTAGTCGCTAAGCCGGTCATTAACTGGTACAGCTTTGTGCTAACCGCCGACGCTTATAACTTCTTCTACAAGTATTGGTTCCCTGGCTTGCCATGGGACAACCTGGAACATTACATGAAGTATTCACCGATCAGCTATGTGGGCAACGTAACCACCCCAACTATGCTGTTAACCGGTGAAGACGATTATCGCACACCCATTTCAGAATCTGAGCAATATTATCAGGCGCTGAAACTGGAAGGCGTGGAAACGGCAATGGTGCGTATACCTGGCTCAGGTCATGGTATTTACTCGCGGCCAAGTAACCTAATGGCAAAAGTTGCCTACATTTTACATTGGTTCGAGAAGCACAAAGAAACCTCAAGCGACGAGTAAGAAAGGCCGCAGCCGTTACCGGGGGTTAACCCTCGGAGCGGCTGATATCGTCACCGCGCTTACGCCGGTACTCACGCTCATACAGCTTGGCTTCGGTCAGGAAAAAGTGAAACGCATCTATATTGGCTTTAATGAATCCCCGCCAACCCGACCAAATCATTTGCCTACCCAGATAGAACTTCAAAAACATTAACGGATAAATCAGTAATAACCGAGGCAGGCTGCAACCGCGACCTTGCTCTTCCCGCTGTTTGGCTTTCAACAGGGAGTACTTGTTGAGTTTGTCCATGTAACCGTGGGCGGAATCGTAACCATAATGCTTCAGTCGAATGGGCAACTGCGCCAGTGGTGGCTGCACTTCAATATGCTCATGCACCAGTACATTAACGTTCATATGGGCTTTGTCTTTGCGATACACCCGGCGATACTTATGGTGGCGCGCGGCAGTTAAGCTATGCCCCATGAAAATGTCATCGTGCGCTACCCAAATACCGTTAATGTCACCCTGGGCAATACGCTGCTGAATCATCTGCAAGCCACCCGGCGGTACCACTTCGTCACCATCCAGATTAATCACCCAGTTGTGGGTGCACTGTTGCAGCGCAAAGGCTTTTTGCTTGGCATAGCCCGGCCAGTCGTTGTGAATAATGCGCGCACCATGGCGCTCGGCAATGTCCAGTGTATTATCAGTAGAGCCGGAATCCACGATCACAATTTCATCAACACCGCGCACACTCTCGAGCACTTCATCTAAAAAACGGCCCTCGTTCAGCGTGATCACAAAACAACTGATTTTGGGAATTTCATCCAGCATGTAAAGCCTCGTTTGTTGCTGCGTCGGTTATATGTAAAATGGTACACCAAATATCAATAACAATGGATATGAATATGCAAAGCTGGCGCGACGCCCTGGCGGCGGAAAAACAGCAGCCGTATTTTCAGCAACTAATGAGCCGGGTACAAACCGCCAGAGCTGAAGGCGTGGTGGTGTATCCACCTGCAGCCGAAGTATTCAATGCCTTTAAGCTTACCGAGCTGGGTAATGTGAAGGTGGTTATACTGGGGCAGGACCCCTATCACGGCCCGGGTCAGGCGCATGGCCTGTGCTTTTCGGTACCACCTGGTAGCAAAGCACCGCCGTCGCTGAAGAACATTTATAAAGCCTTGCAGCACGATTATCCGGATTATCAGGTACCGGATCATGGTTGCTTAGCGCATTGGGCAGAGCAGGGTGTGTTCTTGCTTAATACCGTATTAACCGTGGAGCAGGGCAAAGCGCATTCCCATGCCGGTTGGGGCTGGGAACAGTTTACCGACAAAGTGATTGCCGAAATAAATGAACGCCTGCAAGGGGTGGTGTTTTTACTCTGGGGAGCGCATGCACAGAAGAAAGCGGCACAGGTAAATGCCAGCCGGCACCATGTATTAACCGCAGTACACCCCTCGCCGCTGTCGGCGCATCGAGGTTTTTTAACCTGTGGCCATTTTCGTGCGGCGAACAAAGCACTGGCCGCTCAGGGCAAGCAGCCGATAGCTTGGTAACCAATGTTCAAAACGGGTGTTGGCTTAGAAATCCATTTCTTCTAAATCAACATCCAAGCCAAAATCCATTTCCTGAAGTTCCTGACGAAGGCGATATTTTTCCTTAATCGCTTCAATTTCACGCCATTTGCGTTTGCTATTGCGCGACTTGTCAGACTTATCGTTCACAACACTTAGCTCTTCTGAATGATCCATCAAAAATCCCTCATGTTGGCTATTTTTTATTGTTTAGCGCGAGTTTTAAATATCATACACCGGGCAATATTAAAACTATTTTGTTGCGTTATTGTGACATTTTCTGGTTAAGTTTGTGATAAGAAGCCCGCCGGCTAAGCGTTTCGTGGCCTGTAGCGCGGCTTTACCTTTGTCGTTAGATCTCCTATAATTCGCGCCCAGAAAACGTTCTTTTACAGCACAGGTATTTGGTATGCATCCGATGTTAAACATAGCGGTGCGCGCTGCGCGTGCAGCGGGCAAAATTGTCACTAAGAATTTTGGTGAAAAGGCAGACTTTAAAGCACAAATGAAATCCCATAACGACTGGGTAACTGCAATTGATAAAGCGGCAGAAGAAGCCATTATCGCGGTTATTCGCAAGTCGTATCCGAAGCACAGCATTCTGGCTGAGGAAAGCGGGTTACAGGAAGGCTCTGATGCAGACGTCACCTGGGTTATTGACCCACTAGACGGCACTACCAACTACCTGCGCGGTGTTCCTCACTTTGCTATCTCTATTGCTATTACCATGAAAGGCGTGGTGCAACATGCCGTGGTATACGATCCGATGCGCGAAGAACTCTTTACCGCAACTCGTGGCGCTGGTGCACAGTTAAACGACAAACGTTTGCGCGTAAGCAATGCCAAAGACTTGCAAAGCACCTTGCTGGCAACTGGCTTCCCATTTAAGAACAAAACCTTACTACCTGCCTATCAGGGTATTTTCTCTGATCTGTTTGAGCACGTGGCCGACATGCGCCGTGGCGGCTCAGCAGCGCTGGATCTTGCCTATGTAGCCAGTGGCCGCTTCGACGGCTTCTGGGAATTTGGCCTGCAGCAGTGGGACACCGCAGCAGGTGATCTGCTGGTACGTGAAGCCGGCGGTATAGTGACCGATTTCCGTGGTGGTCACGACTATCAGCAAAACGGCAATATTGTGGCTGGCGCGCCGAAAGTAGTGAAAGAAATACTTTCAATGGCTCGTCCGCACTTACCGACTAGCCTGAAGTAAGCCGCGAAGCAAACGGAGTCTGCGCATGTTGAACAATATTCGAATTGTATTGGTAAACACCTCGCATACCGGCAACATTGGCTCGGTAGCCCGAGCCATGAAAACCATGGGGCTGAGCCAGTTAACCCTGGTTGACCCGGTGCAGGCCCCCGACAGCCATGCCTCGGCACTGGCCGCTGGCGCTACCGACATTCTGGCTGCGGCTAAAACTGTAGACACGCTGGCAGAAGCCATTGCTGATTGCGGTTTAAGTATTGCCACCAGTGCGCGTAGTCGCACGCTGGACTGGCCGCTACTGAATCCACGTGAATGCGCGGCTAAAGTGTTGGAGGAAAGCCCCAATTACCCGGTTGCGTTAGTATTTGGCCGGGAAAACAGCGGCTTAACCAACGAAGAACTGCAGCAATGTAACTTCCATGTGCACATTCCGGCGAATCCTGATTACAGCTCGCTGAATTTAGCCATGGCCGTACAAACCTTAAGTTATGAAGTGCGCATGCAGTACTTAGAAGCACAGGCTTACCAACCTGCAGAAGATGCAGAACCGGTCAGCTACCCGCATAACCAAGACTTAGAACGTTTTTATACCCACCTGGAACAAACCCTGACAGCCACCCAGTTTATTGTGCGTCAGCATCCCGGCCAGGTGATGTCTAAGCTGCGTCGTTTATTTTCCCGCGCACGCCCAGACACCAATGAATTGAACATTCTGCGAGGCATTTTAGCCTCAGTGGACAAGAAGCTTGACAGATCCTAAGGCAATAGCGCGCTAGCTCCGCTGTAGCAAGGGTCAAAATACTTGACTAAAACAGTCGGGAATGTCAGGATCAGGGCATAGAAATCACTTACCAACGCAAGAGAATCGCTTATGCGCCTGACATCGAAAGGTCGATACGCAGTGACTGCCATGCTCGACGTTGCCCTGCACACTGAACATGGCCCCGTGCCGCTGGCTGATATTTCCGAGCGGCAAGGAATTTCGCTGTCGTATTTAGAACAATTATTCGCGCGATTACGTAAGCAAGGGTTAGTTACCAGCGTACGTGGTCCCGGCGGCGGTTATCGGCTTGGCCAGGAAGCCATCAGTATTTCGGTGGGCTCGGTTATTCAGGCGGTTGACGAATCTATTGATGCAACCCGATGCCAGGGTAAAGCGGACTGTCAGGGTGGCGAACGTTGCCTTACCCATTCGTTGTGGGAAGGCTTAAGTGAACGAATCGAAGATTTCCTCGGCGGTATTACGCTGGGAGAATTAATGCAAAGCAGTGACATTAGCGGTGTCGCCAAGCGTCAGAACGACGCCCAGCGAAGCCAGCAAATTTCAGTCAACTGCTTATAGAAAGCTAGGAGCAATACCATGCAGTTACCCATCTATTTTGATTATGCGGCAACCACTCCGGCGGACCCGCGTGTAGTAGAAAAAATGATGCAATTCATGGGGCCGGAAGGTCACTATGGTAACCCGGCATCACGCTCTCACCGGTTCGGTTGGCACGCGGAAGAGGCTATTGATATAGCCCGTAACCAAATCGCTGATTTGATTAACGCCGACCCGCGCGAAATCGTATTTACCTCAGGCGCCACCGAGTCAGACAATCTGGCTATTAAAGGCGCAGCTGAGTTCTATCAGAAAAAAGGCAAGCACGTGATTACGGTGAAAACCGAACACAAAGCTGTGCTTGATACCTGCCGTCAGTTAGAACGTGAAGGTTTCGAAGTAACTTATTTAGACGTGCAGGAAAACGGCCTGATTGATATCGACGTGTTTAAACAAGCACTGCGTGAAGACACCGTACTAGTAAGCGTAATGCACGTGAACAACGAAATTGGTGTGATTCAGGACATCGAAACCATCGGTAACCTGTGCCGTGCAAACAAAACTATTTTCCACGTAGATGCCGCGCAAAGTGCCGGTAAAATTGCCATTGATTTGCAGCAGCTACCAGTAGATTTAATGTCATTCTCAGGCCACAAAATGTACGGCCCGAAAGGCATCGGCGCTTTGTATGTACGCCGTAAACCACGGGTACGTTTAAATGCGCAAATGCACGGCGGTGGTCACGAGCGTGGCATGCGTTCAGGCACCTTGCCAACCCACCAAATTGTGGGCATGGGCGAAGCCGCACGCATAGCCAAAGCCGAAATGGCAGCCGAAGCCGAGCGCTTTCATCAACTGCGCGAGCGGCTGTGGAATGGCGTTAAAGACATTGAAGAAGTTTACATAAACGGTGATCAGGAACAGGGCGTACCGCATATTTTCAACATCAGCTTTAACTTTGTTGAAGGCGAGTCGCTGATTATGGCGCTGAAAGACTTAGCCGTTTCTTCCGGCTCAGCTTGTACCTCAGCCAGCCTGGAACCATCGTACGTATTGCGTGCCATTGGCCGCAACGACGAACTGGCGCATAGCTCCATTCGCTTCAGCTTTGGTCGTTTTACCAAAGAAGAAGAAATTGACTACGCCATTGAGCAAATTCAGAAATCCATCGGCCGCCTGCGTGACATGTCGCCGCTATGGGAAATGTTTAAAGAAGGCGTGGACCTCGAATCAGTCGAGTGGGCCGCCCACTAAGTAGTACGAACACAACGAACACGTAGCCTGACGTTCCACGTCAGGAATAAACGAAGAGGCACAAATCATGGCTTACAGCGAAAAAGTAATCGACCATTATGAAAACCCGCGCAATGTTGGCGGTTTCGACAAAAACGATCCGAGCATTGCCACTGGCATGGTTGGCGCACCAGCGTGCGGCGACGTAATGAAACTGCAAATTAAGGTAAACGAACAAGGCATTATTGAAGACGCCAAGTTCAAAACCTACGGCTGCGGTTCAGCTATCGCTTCCAGCTCGCTACTTACCGAATGGGTAAAAGGCAAGTCACTGGAAGAAGCATCACAGCTAAAGAACACCCAAATTGCAGAAGAACTGGCGTTACCTCCGGTAAAAATTCACTGCTCCATTTTGGCTGAAGACGCCATTAAAGCAGCCATTGAAGATTACAAGAAACGTCACGTACAGTAACGGCATTCGCAAGGAGTAATGGCATGGCGATTACCATGACCGACGCGGCGGCAGCACGTGCGCGTTCGTTTTTGGAAAAGCGCGGTTCAGGTGTTGGCATCCGTTTAGGTGTAAAAACCACGGGTTGCTCAGGCCTGGCCTACGTAATGGAGTTTGTAGACTCTGTTGATGAAGGCGACACCGTATTCGAAGCTCAGGGTATTAACGTTATTATTGACGGCAAAAGCCTGGTTTACCTTGACGGAACCGAGCTGGATTTCGTTAAAGAAGGTTTGAACGAAGGTTTCGAATTCAACAACCCGAACGCCAAAGGCGAGTGCGGTTGTGGTGAGAGCTTTAACATCTAAATGGCCTGACTGAATGAATCATTTTGAGCTTTTCGATCTGCCGCAACAGTTCACGCTGGATGCGGCAGATTTACAACAGCGTTACCGTCAATTGCAGCAGGCAATGCACCCTGATCGCTTTGCCAGTAGCGGTGAACGTGAAAAACTGCGTGCCGTGCAACGCACCGCGCAGTTAAATGACGCCTACCAAACCTTGCGCAAGCCACTGTCCCGCGCGGAATACATTCTGACCCTGCGCGGCATTGATATTCGCCACGAACAGCAAACCATTAATGACCCTGAATTTTTAATGGCGCAAATGGAATGGCGTGAACGGCTGGAAGAAGTGGCGGCAAGTAACGATTTATTGGCCGACATTAGCCGCGCTGAAAAAGACTTACTGGAACAAACAGCGGTGCTGCAAAGCGAACTTGAACAATTATTAGAACAGCAAAGCGACAGCGCCAACGATGCAGCCACCGAAGTGGTTCGCAAACTTAAATTTATGCACAAACTGCGCAACGAGCTGGAACGGCTGGAAGAGCAAGCGTACTAAATACCGACAGGAGAGCACCACGGCATGGCATTACTGCAAATTGCGGAACCTGGCCAAAGTACGGCCCCACATGAACATCGTTTAGCGGCCGGAATTGATTTAGGCACCACCAACTCTCTGGTGGCGTCGGTACGTAGCGGCACTGCAGAAGTGCTGAACGACGCTCAGCAGCGCGCCATATTACCGTCAGTAGTGCATTACGGCGCCGAGCAAACGCTGACCGGTCACGAAGCGCTGGCAATAACCGACAGCGACACCGAAAACACCATAGTGTCGGTAAAACGCTTTATTGGCCGTACCGTGGCCGACGTGCAGAAGAATTTCTCTAACCTGCCGTATCACTTGTCGGAAACCGACAATGGCGTACCCGTATTTAACACCGCTGGTGGCCAGCGCAATGCCGTGCAAGTATCGGCCGACATACTGCGCACTCTGGCAGCCCGCGCTGAAGCGACTTTAGGCGGCGAACTTACCGGTGTGGTTATCACGGTGCCGGCGTACTTTGACGACGCCCAACGCCAAAGCACCAAAGACGCCGCGCAACTGGCTGGTTTAAACGTACTGCGCCTGTTGAATGAGCCGACAGCTGCAGCGGTAGCTTATGGTTTAGATTCCGGCCGCGAAGGTTTAATTGCGGTGTACGACTTAGGCGGCGGCACCTTTGATATTTCGTTGCTACGCCTAGACAAAGGCGTGTTTGAAGTACTGGCAACCGGCGGCGACAGCGCCCTGGGTGGCGACGACTTCGACCAGCTGATCGTGCATCACCTGAAACAAGAATTCGGTTTTGACGACAAGGTTAGCGCCAAAATCGAACGTCAGCTAATTAATGCAGCACGCCAGGCCAAGGAAACCCTTACCGATTCAGTTCGTGCCGACATTCAAGTGGTTATTAACGGCCAGGACTATCAGCTAACCCTAACGCGCGACCAGCTCAATGAGCTGATAGCCCCACTGGTGAAACGCACGCTACTAAGCTGCAAACGCGCCCTGAAAGACGCCGAAGTGACTGCCGACGAAGTGATTGACGTGGTGCTGGTAGGCGGCTCAACCCGCGTACCTCAGGTACGCTCTGCGGTAGCAGAGTTCTTTGGCAAGCAGCCGTTAACCCATATAGACCCGGATCAAGTGGTGGCCTTAGGTGCGGCTATTCAGGCCGACATTCTGGCCGGCAATAAGCCCGATTCCGACATGCTGTTACTGGATGTGATCCCGCTGTCGCTGGGCCTTGAAACCATGGGTGGCCTGGTAGAGAAAATTATTCCGCGCAACACCACCATACCGGTAGCCAAAGCACAGGAATTTACCACCTTTAAAGACGGCCAAACCGCCATGATGATTCACGTGCTGCAAGGCGAACGTGAATTAGTGGATCATTGCCGCTCGCTGGCACGCTTTAACCTGTTAGATATTCCGCCAATGGCAGCGGGTGCGGCACATATTCGAGTCACCTTTCAGGTAGACGCCGATGGCCTGCTCAGTGTAGCGGCCATGGAGAAATCCAGTGGTGTTAGTGCCTCTATTCAGGTGAAACCATCGTATGGCCTGGGCGATACCGACATTGCCGACATGATTCAAAGCTCCATGAGCAACGCCAAAGAAGACATGGCCGCGCGTATGTTGCGCGAACAGCAGGTAGAAGCCGACCGTGTGTTAGAAGCCCTAAGCCAGGCGCTAGCCGCCGATGGCGAATTGCTGGAAGCGGATGAGCGCACTAAGCTTGATAACAGCATGGAAGCCTTGCGCATAGCCCGTGCCGGCACCGACAAAGCTGCCATTGAGCAAGCCATTGAAGCCGTAGACAATGCTAGTGAAGAATTTGCTGCGCGCCGGATGAACAAGTCTATTCGCCATGCCCTGTCGGGCAAGTCGGTAGACAGCATTTAACGGCCGTTTTTACTTAGTTAAAGGAGTACGCAATGCCACAGATTATTTTCCTTCCACACGACGATTTATGCCCCGAAGGCACCGCCGTGGAAGCTGCTGAAGGCGAAACTGTATTAGATGTGGCGCTGAAAAATGGCATTGGCATTGAGCATGCCTGCGAAAAATCCTGTGCCTGCACCACTTGCCACGTGGTGATTCGTGAAGGTTTTGATTCACTGGACGAAAGTGACGAGCTGGAAGACGACATGCTGGACAAAGCCTGGGGCCTTGAGCCGGAATCACGCCTGGGTTGTCAGGCCATTATCAAAAAAGACGACTTGGTAGTGGAGATTCCAAAATACACTGTGAATATGGTGAAAGAGAACCACTAACATCCGGTTAGTGGTTCAGTCGGCATAGCTGGTTGCTTACACCAGCTTGTCGGCAAAGGTTTTTCGAAACTTCGCCAGTTTAGGTGACACCACCGCCTGACAATAAGCGTTTTCAGGATTGCGCGCAAAGTAGTCCTCGTGGTAATCCCCCGCAGAATAAAACACATCTAACGGCTCTACTTGCGTTACCACCACACCGTCCCAGGTATTTTGCTGGTTTATTTCAGCAATAATGGCATGCGTAGCTTCGGCCTGGTTTTCATTGTGGTAAAACACGGCGGTACGATACTGCGTGCCAATATCATTACCCTGGCGGTTCAGTTGAGTTGGATCGTGCAGCGCAAAGAAAATCTCCAGAATTTCACGCACACTAATAGCAGCCGGATCAAACGTCAGCTGCACCACTTCTGCATGCCCGGTTCTACCCGTGCACACTTGTTCATAGCTTGGGTTGGGGGTTGTGCCACCCGCATAACCCGACTCTGCTTTCTCAATACCGCGCACCTGCTTAAAAGCCGATTCAATACACCAGAAACAGCCACCGGCTAAGGTAATTTTCTCAGACATAAACCCTCTTTGGACGTCTAAACATCTATTTGCTGAATGTTACGTGAGTCGCTTGTACAACGCAACCGTTAGGAACACCTATTAGTTTGTGCTAATGAAACTACGTTAAATACTCGTTTTTAGCTTAGTGTAAAGTACAGAATTAATTGTTGATTCAATGTTTTTTTTGTGTTTTTATTTTGTTGTCTTTCTCTTGTTTTACGCAAAGGAAATGCGTCACGTTATAAAGCCAACCGGCTTTGTGCTGTATCAGGGATGCCCGCCTAAATTGCGCTAAAACACTTTACACAAGGTTGTTAGTGCCAATGTCAAAATTTACCAAAATTCTTGGTGCCGTCGCGGCGGTGCTCACTCTCAATAGCGGTTTGTCGTATGCGCAAAACGCAAGCACCGACTACATCTACGACGCCCGTGGCCGACTGATTAAAGTCGATAATGCCAGTGGTGAGGTGAACTACAACTACGATGATGCTGGGAATAGAACGTCAGTGACTGCAACGAGTACACCGCCTTCAGGTGGTGGTGGTGGCGGTGGTACGCCGACTATTGACTCTTTTTCAGACCCCAGGATGGTCATGAGTGGAAGAAGTTTCTCGGTCTCCTGGCAATCCAGCAACACCACCACATGTGAAATTTCGGTATCCGCAGCCGATGGTACTTCCCCGATGATGACTATGTCGTCGGTGACGACTTACCCCAACCTTGCGACCAGCGGGTCGCGGTCGCTGACGCTATATCAAACATCCAATGTGATGCTGACGTGCAGAAACGGTTCATCGGGGGTTTCAGTTAATCGGGTGGTTGATGTCATGCCCGGTAATGAGGTCGGTTTTTAAATCCGATATATAAAAATCTGCGGGTATTGCTGCGTGTCAGCGGTACTAAAAGAATACAAAAATATAGAGTCTTTGCAATGAAACATTATGCACGTTTAATCAAATTAGCCTTGCTGTCAGCCATTTCGTTTAACGCGGTTGCTGAGGATATTCCGCACCTGAAGCCTCTGCAAATCGAACCGGATATAAACTCGGTCGACCTGCTTACCGGTAAGTATTATCCAAAACTCCCAACCCTGAGCATTCCGGCGGCTCCACGTTTGACCTTTGAAACGATGCAGAAGCTTGATGCAAGGATCACCGGGAAATTGTACCCGGGGCCCGGCATTGGCAATGCAAGCTATTCGTTAACCTATGGTGAGCGAGTGTCGGAGTTCTTTGAGTGCGAGGGCAGCGAATGTGAAGCGGCCAATAATACCGGCTCCATATTACAAGGGGGTATGGCCAGCGGCAGCTTCATTTATAAGCAGGGCAGTACCGGTATTAAAGTCTTTTACAACCAGGAAAGCTCTCATATTGTCGGCAGTACATTCACTCAGGGCACTTGGTATGCTGGGCAGATTGTTTTTCCTGACAATGAAGTACATACCATTACCTATGACACCACCACGTCTGGGCAGGTGACATACCACCGACCCACTAAAGTAAGCTCGAGCATTGGGTATGAACTGCAAATCACCTATGCGTCAAACAGCCTGGGTAACGGTTGGGGTGACGTCGCCAGTGCTAAAATCGTTAGAACCAGCAATTCCGCAGTGGTGGCTCAGCAGACCTATAGTGGGACAACCACCAAGAGTGTCACGGATTTGGCTGGCAGAGCCTGGCGATACACTGGCTTTGGCAATGCGCTTGGCAATTCGGATACCGCCAGAAACTTCACGCTCAAAAAGCCCTCCGATAGCAATAATTCGATTGCTGTGACCTCAGCCACCGACAGCTATGCGGGTGTTTCCCATAGCAATTTCGTCACCTCAGTCACCACACAAGGCGTCACTTACAACTACGACTATGTCGCCAAATCCGGTACCGGGTTTGACCCACGCAAGCAGTTCTCCCGCGTCACCATTACGGGTCCGGAAAGTTACAACCGCCAGGTTGATTTGCAGGTAACCGGCGCACCCCGGCCAAAATCGTTAATCACAGCTGATCGGGATAGCGCCGGCAACACCACCTATTACACCTATACCAGCTTTAACCGCTTAAAGAGCGTGCAGCACCCAGAGGGCAATAAAGAAGTTTACAGTTACGATGCGCTTGGCAATCTGATTGAAAAGCGTCTGGTAGCCAAGCCGGGCTCGGGGTTGTCTGATATCGTTGTTACTGCGGACTACGATATCACTGGCTGCGTGAACGTCGGTTGTTATCGCCCAAGCTCTGTTACTGATGCCAAGGGAAATACCACCGAGTTTACCTTTGACTCCGATCATGGTGGTTTACTGACCAAACTATTGCCACCGGATAGTAATGGGGGCCAGCGCCTGCAGACCAATACCTATCAGTCTATCAGTGGTGTTATTCGTCTGGTTAAAACCTCCGTATGTGGGCCTTCTGAGTGTGGCACCGAGCATGAGCAAATCACCCAATATAGTTATTGGGGAAAAACCAAGCTGCCAACCGTTGTGACGAAAACCAATGGCGCCGGCACCTTAAGCCAAACCGTTCGTTACATTTATGACAATGCGGGTCGGGTAACCCGTGAAGACGGGCCGCTTTCAGGCTACGGCGATGCCACGTATTACCGCTATGACACCGCCGGGCGTAAAACCTGGGAAATCGGGCCGCTGAATCAGGCGGGTTACCGGGTTGCAAAACGCTACACCTACCGGACTCAGGACAACCAGGTTAAAAAAGTAGAAATAGGCACCGTTACCTCAGCGTCGAGCACGTCGCTGGCGGTGAAAACCATCAAAACGGTTAGCTTTACCACCCAAGGCCTACCGGTTAAAACCCAGCTATCGGCTGCCGGTACGGTTGAGGCCGTTACTCAAACCACTTACGACAGCCGTAATCGCGAAACCTGCACGGCCACACGAATGAACCCGTCGCAGTTTGGCTCGCTGCCAAGCTCCGCCTGTAGTTTAGATACCACCGGAAGCTTCGGGCAAGACCGTATTGTCAGGAAATACTACGATGCACTATCACGGCTCACCAAGCAGATATCGGGTTACGCTACTTCTGCGGCCGGCATTGATGTTGAAATCAGTTACACCGACAACGGGCAGATGGCTACCCGTGCCGATGGCAATGGCAATATCACCCGCTATAGCTACAATGGCAGGGACCGTCTGCGCCGTACCACTTTCCCGGATAACAGCTACGAGCAAAACAGCTACGATGCCAATGGCAATCGCACCAGCTGGCGCAAACGTGACGGCAAGGTGTTTACCGATTACTACGATGCGGTAAACCTTAAAACCCATACGGCGGTGCCGTCTGAATCCAACATTTACTACAGCTACGACGGCTTAGGTCGCCAAACCCAGGTCAGCCGCTCCGGCAGCGCTACGGTAAGTAGTAGCTACGATGGCTTAGGGCGCTTAAAAACCAGCACTACCGCAGGTCGCACCTTAACCTACGCCTACGACAATGCTGACCGCCGCACTCGGTTAACCTATCCGGACGGTTACTATGTAACCTACAGTTACGATTCCAGCGGCGCACTGACCAGCTTAAAAGAAAACGGACAGAATGAGTTGGCGGGCTACACCTACGACAGTCTGGGTCGCATGCAACGCCTAGACCGTGGTAACGGGGTTGATTCCACCATGGCGTATGACGCCCCGGGTCGGGTCAGCAGCTTTAATCACCTGGGCGTGAACAACGCCAACTTTGACTACAACCCGGCCAGCCAGTTAATTAGCAGGGTGGTGAGTAATGCCAACTTTGAGGTGCAACTGCCAAGTGCAGGCACCCAGAGCTACAGCAAAAACTCGCTTAATCAGTACACCCAGGTGGCAGGCAAGAGCATTACCTATGACAGCAACGGCAATTTAAAAAGTTACGACGGCTGGAGCTATAACTACAACGCGCACAACCGTTTAACTTCGGCCACCAAGTCGGGCAAAAACCTGGCACTGGGCTATGACGCCAGCGGCCGCTTGTACAGCAGCACCTACAACGGCACCCAAACCCGCTTCCTGTACGACGGCGATGAACTCGTTGCCGAGTACAACAGCAGTGGCACCTTGCTGCGCCGTTACGTGCACGGCGTGGGCACCGACGACCCGTTGGTGCAGTACAACGGCTCCGGTACCGGCAACAAGGTGTACTTATTAGCCGACGAGCGCGGCTCCATTATTGCCGAGCTCGGAAATTCGCAAGTCATAAACAAGTACGGGCCCTACGGCGAGCCCATGAACACCAACGGCTCCCGCTTCCGCTACACCGGACAAATCTTGCTACCGGGCACCGAGCTTTATCATTACAAAGCCCGAGTATATCATCCGAAGCTAGGCCGCTTTATGCAGACCGACCCCATCGGCTACAAAGATGGTATGAACTGGTATGCGTATGTGGGCAATGATCCGATTAATCTGGTTGATCCGCTTGGCTTATGTGGAAATTTTAAAGATGCAAATAGGGGGTGTGCGCAGTATCAAACTCTTGACCCCTCCGGCCTTAATAGTTTGGGTGACAGCGAATCTGTACAGGAGGGTCAAGAAGCTCCAAATCCCATACCAGTCTGGCCAACGGATCATCATCATGTTACAAGTGAATACTCATTGAATCGTGTTGATCCCGTTACGGGCCAGACATCCCGCCCGCACACTGCAATCGATATTAAAAATCCGCATGGTGATCCGGTGTATTCGATCCTTGATGGTGAAGTGATTGCAATTGATGCATCATCTGGTGCTGGGAACTATCTAAAAGTCGATCACGGGAACGGGTTAGAAACTAGTTACTCTCATACTGGTAGTACGGTGAGAATTGGCGACTCCGTTGCACGGGGTCAAATTATTGGACGTTCAGATAGCTCGGGCCGAATACATGGTCCTCATTTACATTTTGTAGTCAGACAAAATGGAACTCGAGTAAATCCTTGCACGGTGGTAACTTGTCCATGAAATTATTAATATTATTAGTAGTAACCTTATTGTGTTCATGTGTTCACGCTGACATGAAAAGAGCTCATGATTTTGGTAGAAAGCTAGAGAGTATTATAGAAAACAATGACCGCAAGAAATTTTTAGAGTTACCATGCTTTCCCTCCAATTGTATTGAGGAGGATGACATTGATTATGTTTTTGGAACCAACAATCAGCCGAGCTTTATTAAGTCGTTTTTGGAAAATCCAGAAATTGAAATGAAGGTGTTTGGTCCATTTGTATACGATGATAACTCAACCAAAGGCTCTAACTATATTGTGATGTACTATCATCCCAAAAAGGTGAAGTTTAATGATAGCGGTCACCTGTCGGAGACTAACCGTGAAAGATTATGGTGGGAAGGATATATTGAAACTGTAATCCACTGCCAAAATGAGCTGTGCGGATTTCAGCAAACGCCTTTCTATCACGGGGCTCATTTGCCCTGGGCTGAAGATTATTAGTTATAATCTTCAAATAGTATGGACTAGGGACATAATTAATGACCTAAGACTAAAGTATATTGTATTGGGGACCATTAAACTATCGATGTGGACAGGTTTTTGCTTTTCATTCGTTAAGGAAAAGATCAGTAGAAGCTCACAACTGGTGTGGGTTTAGTGGGGTACAAGTCGTTTGTACAACGCAACTCAAACTCAAAGGTGTTGGTCAAGCGACCGAGTCGCAAATTGCTTGTTAACTAATTCCATCGAACTAAAGTAACCGGCACATCACCGCCAGTGTATTCGAATTCTATTTCAACAAGACCACTGGTAAGGCCTGAGATTTCCCGACACCTTTTATGGTAAAAATGTAACTATGACCA
>JBBEBU010000024.1:68808-214712 GCA_040882145.1 Idiomarina sp. | reverse complement strand
ATATTGGCACATTGCGATGCCGTAGGTGGGAGGGGACCATCTCATCAGGCTACAGCAATTCCTGAATGGCGTTGCTAATGCCAGCCATGGTTAAGGGGTACATGCGCTGATCCATTATCTGATGAATTAAACCGACAGAGGCGTAATAAGGCCAGCGTTCCTGCGGTTGCGGGTTTAGCCACACGGCGTTCGGGAACTGGCTTAACAAGCGCTGCATCCACACCTGGCCGGGTTCTTCATTCCAGTGTTCCACGCTGCCGCCGGTGTAAGCTATTTCGTAAGGTCCCATGGTGGCATCGCCTACAATAATAACTTTGTAATCACGGCCGTACTTTTGCAGCACTTCGGTGGTTGGAATTTTTTCACTGAAGCGGCGCGCGTTGTTTTGCCACACAAACTCGTACAGACAGTTATGAAAATAATAGAACTCTAAATGTTTAAATTCACTACGAACCGCCGCGAATAGTTGCTGGCATTCGTAAATGAAGTCATCCATAGAGCCGCCCACGTCAAAAAACACCAGTAATTTAATGGCATTGTGGCGTTCGCTTTGGTAGCGCAAATCCAATAGGCCAGCTTTCTCCGAGGTGGCTTTAATGGTGCCGTTTAAATCAAGTTCGGTGGCGCTGCCGGTGCGGGCAAAGCGGCGGAGCTTGCGCAGGGCTAGTTGCAGGGTGCGGTTGTTCAGTTCGGCGTCGGTGTCTAAGTCACGAAACTCGCGTTTGTCCCACACTTTTACGGCGCGGCGGGCGTTGCTGCCTTCCTGACCCACGCGAATGCCTTCTGGGTTGTAACCGTAGGCACCAAAAGGTGAGGTGCCGCCGGTGCCTATCCATTTATTGCCGCCAGCGTGGCGTTTTTGCTGCTCTTTTAAACGCTCCTGAAACTGTTTCATCAGCTCGTCCAGGCCGCCTAAGGCTTTAAGCTTTTCTTTGTCTTCGTCGCTCAGCTGCTTTTGCATGGTGCGGCGCAGCCACTCGTCGGGTATCGAGCTGGCAATATCAACTTCGGCAACGCCCTCAAAGTACTCAGCAAAGGCACGATCAAAGCGGTCGTAGTGGCTTTCGTCTTTCACCATCACCAGCCGAGAGAGCGAATAAAACGCCTCTACATTGCTGAATATAACCTGCTTTTCCAAAGCACCCAGCAAGTCCAGCAGCTCAGTTAAGCTGGCCGGTACGCCGTGTTTGCGTAGGCATAAAAAGAAATCTATCAGCATGGGTTAGCGCTGCTGACGACGTGCCATAAAGGCTAGTTTTTCGACTAGCTGCACGTCTTGTTCATTCTTCAGTAAGGCACCAAACATAGGCATCAGGCCGTCTTGTGACTGCTGCAGAGTGCTGGCTGGAATGTCTTCGGCTAGCAACAACTTTAACCAGTCAATTAGCTCAGACGTGGAAGGTTTCTTCTTCAGATTCGGGGTGTCGCGTAAGTCAAAGAACACGTCTAACGCGGTGCTTAGCAGTTTCTGCTGAATAGCCGGGTAATGCACTTGCACAATGTCACGCAAGGTGTCGGCATCGGGAAAGCGAATGTAATGGAAAAAGCAGCGGCGCAAAAAAGCATCCGGCAGTTCTTTCTCGTTGTTCGAGGTAATAATCACAATAGGGCGTTGCTTAGCCACTATCTGCTCGCCAGTTTCGTACACATGGAATTCCATTTGATCCAGCTCGTGCAGCAAATCGTTCGGAAACTCAATGTCGGCTTTGTCGATTTCATCAATCAATAACACTGGGCGCTGCTCGGCGGTAAAGGCCTGCCACAGTTTGCCGGGGCGAATGTAGTTGGCAATGTCGTGCACTTTGTCGCTACCCAGTTGGCTGTCGCGCAGGCGTGACACTGCGTCATATTCATACAAGCCTTGCTGAGCTTTGGTGGTGGACTTAATTTGCCAGCGCAGCAGTGGCGTATTTAAGCTGGCAGCCAGTTCTTCGGCCAGCTTGGTTTTACCGGTGCCGGGTTCACCTTTAATCAGCAAGGGTTTTTCAAGGGTTACCGCTGCATTTACGGCAAGCGAGAGTTCGTCGGAAACTATGTAATTGTCAGTACTGCTAAAGTTCATGGCTGTGGGCTTCTCTCGTTTCTTGGAATAGAGTTAGTTTACCGAAAGCTGTATGCAGCGTACAGGCCAGTTAGGGCCAAGCGCGGGCTTAAACTCCGGGCACGAACTCGCAATCGCGGAAAAATTCCTGCCACTGTTCGGCATGGGCACGGGTAGTGCTGGTTAACTGCCTAGGTAACTCAGCCAGATACTTCAGATAGCGGGTTAGCTCGGGGTGGGTGTTTTGTTCCAGTAATCGCTCAAGCACCGGCGTTAATTCATAGCCTTGCGATACAAATCCGGCGAGCTGTGGCTGTAGTTCACTGGCAAAAAACTTAGTGAATATGTTGCGCAAAATTTCAGCGCGCTCGGGCGTGCCTTTGCTCAGGCAGCCGGCGCGCTCAGAAATACCGGTTAGTAGCGGTGCAAGCGCCGCTAGGTACTGTTGTTTGTCGTGCAGAGAGCGCCAGTAGCCGGGCAGATAGCTGCTGTTTTGCAGGTTTTCCAGCGCGCTTTCAAGCTGCTGAAAACTAGGCAGCTGATCACCGGTTTCACGGTACTCGAGTACGGTTAAAATCACTTCAAAAGCGGCCAGCGTAGGTGCTAGCCGGGCATCGTTCGCACTGGAAAGCGGTGTGGGTGCCGGCGACAAGCTATGTCGCAGCGCGTCGTCGGTGGCAATAGCCTGCTGGCGTAGTAGCGGCAGTTGTGCGTGTTTGGCATTAATGGCTTCGGTTAAACGCACTTGCCAGGTACTGTTCTGGGTAACCTCGGCCGCACATAAGCGCAAGGCTTCCAACATTTTTAAATCGTTGTAATAGCGCAACACGCCGTCGGTTAAACGCCCCAGCGCACTGTTACGCTGGGCTATCAAGGCTCCGGCCGGGCATTCATCTAGCCGCCAGGCATCAATAAGTGACAGCGACAAGCGCTCTATATCGCTATCTAGTGCCCGCGCTACCGGCATGCGTTTCGGATAGCCAACTTCAACTTCCAGCGGCGGTAAGTTCTGCGCATAGGTTAGCCGCTGCTTATAGTCAGCCACAGTTTCTAGGCCATCAGGGTAATCGCTGCAACTGCTTACTAACAGCACCGCAGCTACCGGGAAAACGTAGCCAAAACAGCGCTTAGCGCGTACAATTTGCGTATTCAGGAACCCAAATATCACAGTTGGACTTCACCTTATGTTTACCGGAATTATTCAGACGCAGGCAAAAGTTGCTGCCAAAAGCGTAGCAAATAAAGCTACTGAACAGGCATTTAAACATATCGTTATTGAAACTCAGCCACAATTTTTACAGCAGCTGCAAATTGGTGCCAGCGTTGCTATTAATGGTTGTTGCTTAACGGCTGTGGAGTTTTCCGACACTCAGGTTCATTTTGATGTGATTGACGAAACCCTGCGCCTGACCAATCTTGGTGAGCTTAAAATTGGCGATTTGGTAAACCTGGAACGAAGCCTGAAAATGGGTGACGAAATTGGTGGCCACCATGTGTCCGGGCATATTCATGACACTGTGGTAGTAGAGAAGGTTGAGCAAACCGCTGAGAACTTTTCTATTTGGCTGCGCTTTCAGCCGAAGTGGCAGCGCTATATTTTTGCCAAAGGTTTTATTGCGGTAAACGGGGCCAGTTTAACTGTGGGGCAGGTGGAAAATAACTGCTTTTCGCTGCATTTAATTCCGGAAACGCTGAGGTTAACCAATATTGCCAATGCCAAGCCTGGCGACCGCCTGAATATGGAGCTGGATCAGCAAAGTATTACCATTGTTGATACTGTTGAACGGGTGCTGGCGCAGCGTGGTGTTGGCTAAGGGAGTTGTCGCCCTTAATAGAAATTTTCGTCGTCGCTGTCTACCCGCACAATGATTTTGTCGCGAACTTTGTCGCTTACAACCTGCAAATGAATTTCGTTGCCGCAGTCGGGGCACTCATCTTTATAGTCCTGATTCCCCTGTGAGGCATCAATATCAACATGTACTTGATGCCCACAGAAGGGGCAGTGCAACGCCGCATCGTATAGCTCGTTATCAATACTCATAAGTGACTCCTCGTTGCCGGGTGTTGTAGCCCAAGCTTCAAGTTAAGTATGGTCCAGTTTGACCATTTCGCCTGTTATTTAGTGTAACTATGAGTAAAGTCTAGAAGCTTTCTGAAGTCAGGCAAAACCAGTTCTATAAGCCGTTGAATAGCAGCATAATTCCGCCAAGTGCAAGAACGGCTCCACCAATTGAGCGCAAGGAAATACGCTGGCCCTGCAACAATCGAATTGGAATGAGCCACAGCGGAGCGGTAGCCAGTAAGGTTTGCGCAATGCCCGGGTTAATGTGTGCAATGGCTAGCTGTTGCAGCCAAATGGCCAAAAAAGTGCCCATCACTATGGCCAGCGCCAACCAGGGAATGCTGGTATGGCGCAAAGCGGCACGGGTGGTGCGGATCATTTGTGGGCGCAACAGCAATAAAGCCACAGTTAGAGCCAGCGTACCTGCCACTAGGCGAATAAAGGCGGCATTAATAGCGTTAACGTTAAACTCCTGCAGCGCATGAAAGGCCATCACTAAACCTACGGCCTGACATAAAGCAGCGCCAACGCCTGCGCTAATACCGCTTAATTGCTGGGGATTTTCAACAACTTTAGGTTCTGCGGAAGCAGGCTTGCGCTCGGTAATCACCCATAGTACGCCAATAATGATAATAACTGCAGCAATAGCTTCTCGAGCGCTCATTCCCTCGTTTAATACTAATAGGGCTAGCAAGGCCGCAAAAGGCGGTGCCAGATACTCCAATAGCATGGTATGCCAGGGGCCCAAGCGGCGCAGCGCCGAAAAATACAAAGTGTCACCCAGCGTAATACCAATCACGCCACTGGCTAGCAACAACCAAGCCGCGGTGCTGCCGTCAAAACTTAGTAACTGGCCAGTGAGCACTGCGGCCAATGCCAACAGCGGGCAGGCAACCGCGCCTTTCACCAGATTTAACTGCGCTGCAGAAAGGTGACTTCCGGCATTGCTGTACAACAAAGTTGCAAGGGCCCAAAACAGGGCGGCGGTGAGCGCGGCAATGTGGCCTATGTATGCTTCCATAAATGCGTCGTTTTCGGGCTACTGTGCTGGTTAAAATACGGCCGCTAATGATTGCAGCAAACGGGCGGCTAGGCTATAGTGTCGGCTTCATTTTTTGCCGCAAGTGACACTTGGTAGGTGCCACCACTGTACATAAGGAAATAGCAATGCCTGTAGTAACGCTTCCCGATGGTAGTCAACGTGAATTTGAAAACCCGGTTTCTGTGCTTGAAGTAGCGCAGGATATAGGTCCTGGCCTTGCGAAAGCAACAGTGGCAGGGCGCATTGACGGTGAACTGGTAGACGCCAGTGACATGATCACCCAGGACGCGAAGCTACAAATCATCACCCCAAAAGATGATGATGGCGTGCATATTATCCGTCACTCTTGTGCGCACTTGCTTGGCCATGCGTTGAAACAACTATTTCCGCAGGCAAAAATGGCTATTGGCCCGGTTATCGACAACGGTTTTTATTACGACGTTGATATGGACCGCGCGCTCACGCACGAAGATTTAGAAGCGCTGGAACAGCGCATGAAAGAGTTAGCCAAAACCGAATACAACGTGGTTAAGAAAAAAGTAAGCTGGGCAGAAGCGCGTGAGACCTTTGTTGAACGCCACGAACCTTATAAAGTTGAAATTCTTGACGAAGACATTAGCCGCGACGATCAGCCGGGCTTGTATCACCACGAAGAATACATTGATATGTGCCGTGGCCCACACGTACCTAATATGCGTTTTTGTCAGCACTTTAAAGTGATGAAAACCGCGGGTGCATACTGGCGTGGTAGCTCAGACAATAAAATGCTGCAACGTATTTACGGCACCGCCTGGGCTGACAAAAAGCAATTAAAAGCTTACTTGCAGCGCTTGGAAGAAGCCGAAAAGCGTGATCACCGTAAAATTGGTAAAGCGCAGGACTTGTTCCATTGGCAGGAAGAAGCACCTGGCATGGTGTTCTGGCATCACAACGGCTGGACTATTTTCCAGGAGCTGGAAAAATTCATTCGCGAAAAAATGCGCGAGTACAAGTATCAGGAAGTGAAAGGTCCGTTTATGATGGATCGCGTGTTGTGGGAAAAATCAGGTCACTGGGAAAAGTTCTCTGAACTGATGTTTACTACCTCGTCGGAAAACCGCGAATACGCGATTAAGCCAATGAACTGCCCAGGTCACGTACAAATATTTAATCAGGGGCTGAAGTCTTACCGTGATTTGCCACTGCGCATGGCTGAATTTGGTTGCTGTCATCGTAACGAACCCTCAGGTGCCTTGCATGGTTTAATGCGGGTTCGAGGCTTTACTCAGGACGACGCACATATTTTCTGTACCGAAGCACAGGTACAAAAAGAAGTGGCTGGCTGTATTGAGATGGTTTATGAAACCTATCAGGCCTTCGGCTTTGACAACATTGTCGTGAAGCTGTCAACGCGGCCAGAGAAGCGCCTGGGCGACGATGCCACTTGGGACAGAACCGAGCAGGCGCTGGCCGAAGCACTGAAGAGCCACGACATTGAATTTGAGTATTTGCCGGGCGAGGGCGCGTTCTACGGTCCTAAAATCGAATTTACTTTGTTCGACTGCATTGGACGTGCGTGGCAGTGTGGTACAATACAACTCGATTTCGCGCTACCAGGCCGCTTAGGCGCCACTTATGTAGGCGAAGACAACGACCGCCATACGCCGGTAATGATTCACCGGGCTATTCTTGGCTCATTAGAACGCTTTATGGGCATTCTGATTGAAGAATACGCAGGGTCGTTCCCGGTTTGGTTGTCACCGCAACAGGTTGTGGTGATGAATATTACCGATAGCCAGGCAGATTATGCTGTAAATGTTGCCAAAGAATTGAACGAAAAGGGTTTTAGAGCAACAGCCGACTTGAGAAATGAGAAAATAGGCTTTAAAATCCGCGAGCACACTTTAAAACGTGTTCCATATTTGCTGGTTGTCGGCGATAAAGAAGTCGAGAACAGCGCGGTTGCGGTACGAACTCGCAAAGGTGAAGACCTTGGTACGCTTAGCTTGCAGGAATTTAAGCAGCGTTTAAATGACGAAGTTAGTAGTCGCAAAATTAGTTAACTTGTTGGAGGAATAACCCATTAAAGGCGGAAAAAGAACTCAGAAAGCTAGTGATAAAAATCGCATCAACGAAGAAATTCGCTTACCAGAGGTAAGATTAATTGGTGTTGAAGCTGAACAAATCGGAATCGTTAGTTTACAAGAAGCTCTTGATGCTGCTGCTGAGGCAGGAGTTGATTTGGTGGAAATCAGCCCGAATGCTGAGCCCCCAGTCTGTCGATTGATGGATTACGGTAAGTTCCTCTACGAGAAGAGCAAAGATCAGAAAGAGCAGAAGAAGAAGCAGAAACAAATTCAGGTTAAGGAAGTTAAGTTCCGACCTGGTACAGATGAGGGCGATTATCAGGTAAAACTGCGCAACCTGACTCGCTTCCTCGAGGGAGGTGACAAAACCAAAGTCACCGTTCGTTTCCGTGGCCGGGAAATGGCGCATCAGGAAATTGGAATTGAATTGCTAAATCGCATTAAAAAGGATTTAGAAGAAATTTCAGTACTTGAATCGTTCCCAAGACGTGCTGAGGGTCGCCAGATGATTATGGTGCTGGCCCCTGCTAAGAAGTGATTGTGGTCTCCAAGTAGGCAAGCGTAAGCGAACCTCACCCTGTCACACTTTTATTAACAATGCGGAGTCATATTTTCATGCCGAAAATTAAATCCAATAAAGGCGCGTCAAAGCGCTTTAAGAAAACCGCTTCTGGCGGCTTTAAGTGCAAGCAATCACACTTGCGTCACATCCTGACTAAGAAGAGCTCTAAGCGGAAACGTCACCTGCGCGCAAAAAGCATGGTACACCAGTCCGACGTAGCGTTAGTCGCGCGTATGTTACCGTACGCATAAGGAAGGAGAGATAGCATGGCACGAGTAAAACGTGGTGTGGTCGCGCGTGCGCGTCACAAGAAAGTTCTAAAACAAGCGAAAGGTTATTATGGTGCACGTAGTCGCGTATATCGCGTCGCGTTCCAGGCCGTAATTAAAGCTGGTCAATATGCATACCGTGACCGTCGCAACAAGAAACGTCAATTCCGTCAATTGTGGATTGTGCGTATCAATGCTGCGGCACGTCAAAACGGTTTGTCATACAGCCGCTTTATCAATGGTTTGAAAAAAGCATCTGTAGAAATCGATCGTAAAATTCTTGCAGACATCGCTGTTCACGATTCAAGTGGCTTTGCCGCTTTAGTTGAGAAAGCAAAAAGTTCTATTTAAGAACTTGTTGTAAGTACAGAATAGTTTGGGAAGGGAACGCTTAGCGTTCCCTTTTTTTATGTCATTTTTCGCGCAAATTGGCTATCATAGCCCGCTTAACGAATGCTTAGAATTCACGCACAACCTTTAACGCTCACCATTGAGGAATGTCATGAAGTTGAATGAGATTGTCGCTGCGGCCAAAGCAGCTGTTGCTGAGGCGACATCACCGCAGCAACTGGATCAAGTGCGGGTTGATTACTTAGGTAAAAAAGGTCAACTCACTGAACAGCTGAAAAGCCTGGGTAAATTGAGCGCCGAAGAGCGCCCGGCGGCAGGTCAGCAAATTAATCAGGCCAAGCAGGAAGTGCAGCAGTTTATTAACGCCAAAAATGACGAGCTGAAATCAGCTGAATTAGCTGAAAAGCTGGCAGCTGAAGCCATAGACGTCACTATGCCAGGTCGGTTAAGTAAAGTTGGCGGCTTGCACCCAGTTACCCGCACCATTCAACGTATTGAAGCCTTTTTTGGTGACTTAGGCTTTAGCGTAAAACAAGGCCCTGAAGTGGAAGACAGCTTCCATAACTTTGATGCGCTGAATATTCCGGCCAATCATCCGGCCCGTGCCGATCATGACACTTTCTATTTTAATGCGGACGCCTTGCTGCGCACGCAAACGTCCGGTGTGCAAATTCGTACCATGGAACTGGAACAGCCGCCGCTGCGCATTATTTCGCCGGGCCGCGTGTATCGCAACGATTACGATCAAACCCACACGCCAATGTTCCATCAGGTTGAAGGCCTAATGGTTGACACCGACGTGAGCTTTACTCAGTTAAAGGGCATTCTGCAGGACTTCCTCACCAACTTCTTTGAAGAGAGTCTGGAAGTGCGCTTCCGTCCGTCTTACTTCCCGTTTACTGAACCCTCCGCTGAAGTGGATGTACGCCGCGCTGACGGGGAATGGTTGGAAGTATTAGGTTGCGGCATGGTGCACCCGAATGTACTGCGTGCCGTGAATATAGATCCCGAAAAATACTCAGGCTTTGCCTTTGGTATGGGCGTTGAGCGTTTAACCATGCTCCGCTACCAGGTAAATGACCTTCGCGCGTTCTTCGAGAACGATGTGCGCTTCCTGAAACAGTTTAATTAATGGGTGTTGATGTATGAAATTCAGTGAACAGTGGTTACGCGAGTGGGTAAATCCAGGCATTGATACCAACGCCTTAAGTGAACAGCTGAGCATGGCTGGTCTGGAAGTTGACGGAGTTACTCCGGTAGCGGAAGAATTTAGCGGTGTAGTCATTGGTGAAGTGGTTGCTTGTGGCCAGCACCCTGATGCTGACAAGCTGCGGGTAACTCAGGTAAATACTGGCGACAACGAACTGCACAACATTGTGTGTGGCGCGCCAAACTGCCGTGCTGGTATTAAGGTTGCTGTAGCCAAAGTAGGTGCCGTGTTGCCTGGTAACTTCAAAATTAAAAAAGCCAAACTACGTGGTGAGCCTTCTAACGGCATGCTGTGTTCGTCGTCTGAGCTTGGCTTAACCGACGAGCACGATGGCATTTTGGAATTGCCGGCGGATGCCCCGGTAGGCACCGATTACCGCAAGTATTTGCAGTTAGACGACGTAACTATGGACGTTGATTTAACGCCTAACCGTGCCGACTGCCTGGGTATTAAAGGCTTAGCTCGCGAAGTAGGGGTACTGAACCGTTGTGACGTGCAAGAACCAGCGTTTGCGGCTGTTGCGCCAACCTTAAGTGAAACTCGCAACATTGAATTACAAGCTCCTGACGCTTGCCCACGTTACTTGGGCCGGGTTATTCAGGGCGTTGATGTGAAGGCACTGAGTCCGGTGTGGTTAACCGAGCGTTTGCGTCGCAGTGGCGTGCGTAGCATTGACCCTGTAGTCGATGTAACTAACTACGTATTGTTAGAACTGGGTCATCCGATGCATGCATTTGACTTAGAAAGTCTGCACGGTGACGTACGAGTTCGTTATGCCAAGCCAGGGGAACAGCTTGAGTTGTTAGATGGTCAGGTAGTCACCTTGCAGGACGATGTATTAGTTATTGCTGATGAACAACAGGCACTGGCTATGGCCGGTATTTTCGGTGGCAAGCAAAGCGGTGTTACCGAGCAGAGCAAGTCTATCTTCTTAGAGAGCGCGTTCTTCGCACCCGATGCAATTGCCGGTCGGGCCCGTCGCTTCGGCTTACACACAGACGCATCACACCGCTATGAGCGTGGCGTAGACCCTGAGTTACAGCGTACCGCTATGGAGCGCGCTACGGCGTTGTTACTGGAGATTTGTGGTGGTGAGGCAGGCCCTATCGTGGAAGCCGTAGCTGAATCACACTTACCGAAACCAGCCCGGGTTAGCTTGCGCTCAGCGCGCCTGAAAAAAATTCTTGGTGTGAGCATTGCTGACGATCAGGTTGAAGACATTTTAAACCGCCTTGGCTTTGATGTGAAAACCAATGCTGATGGCTGGCAGGTGGTGGTACCAACGTTCCGTTTTGATATTGCCATTGAAGAAGACTTGATTGAAGAAGTAGCGCGGGTATATGGCTATAACAATATTGCAGCGGCTGCGCCGGCGGCAAGTTTAAGCATGATTCCTCGCCAGGAACAGCAGCAGTCGTTGCTGCGGTTCTCGGAAGATTTGGTTGACCGCGGTTACCAGGAAGCTATTACCTACAGCTTCGTGGATCCTAAGCATCAGGCGTTGTTATTTAACGAAACGGCGGCGCTGTCGTTACCACATCCAATTTCGGTGGAAATGTCGTCCATGCGCGTAAGCTTGTGGCCAGGTTTGTTGGCTACTGTAGCTTACAACCAGAAGCGTCAGCAGCCGTCACTGGCGTTCTTTGAGAGCGGTTTACGCTTTTTACCCGATGCAGCTGCGCCGAGCGGCGTATTGCAGGAACCTATGCTAGCTGGCGTGCGCGCTGGTAAAGTTACTGGTGAGCACTGGAGCGACGCCGACCGTGTAGTCGACTTCTATGACATTAAAGGTGACGTAGAAAGCTTGCTGAATCACACCGGCTTCGCAAATGAATTCAAATTTGTGGCTGATCAACATCCAGCATTACATCCAGGTCAGTGTGCGGCTATTTTTCGAGCCGGCAAGCGGGTAGGTTATGTTGGTGCTATTCATCCACAGTTTGAGAAGAAGCTTGGCCTGAACGGTCGTACCTTCGTGTTTGAACTGGAACTAGGTGCCATTCAGCAACGCCGCTTGCCAAAAGCCGCGCCAATTTCGCGGTACCCGTCTATTCGCCGTGACTTAGCGGTAGTGGTTGAAAGCCGCGTGGCGGTTGGCGAAATTTTTACCGCCATCGAAAACATTGGCGTTAAGAACTTGGTTGGCCTAAACTTATTTGATGTTTATCAAGGTCCTGGGGTAGCCGATGGCTATCGCAGTCTGGCTTTGTCGCTAACGTTGCAGGACACCGAGAAGACATTAGAAGACGCAGAGGTAGATGCAAGCATTGCTACTGTGGTCAAACTATTGCAAGATGAATTCGGAGCAACTCTAAGGGAGTAAGCTATGGCACTGACCAAAGCGGAAATGGCTGAGCATTTGTTCGACAAGTTTGGTATTAACAAACGCGATGCAAAAGAATTAGTCGAGAACTTCTTTGAAGAAATTCGGACTGCGCTAGAGCAGGGCGATCCGGTGAAGTTGTCTGGATTTGGCAATTTTGAATTGCGTGAAAAAGGTGAGCGTCCGGGCCGTAATCCGAAAACTGGTGAAGATATTCCAATTTCTGCACGACGGGTCGTTACTTTCCGTCCTGGTCAGAAGCTGAAACAGCGTGTTGAAAACGCTAAGCCTGAGGGTGGCAAGTAACGCCCTTAGGTAATCTCCTTAGCTTACGAATAAACACAAAAAAGCCGGTACATAAGTACCGGCTTTTTTATGCGTCACTGTTAGTGTTTAAATTAACGAAAGAACAAGCTACTAAAAGGGTTCAGCAAGCGACTGATACCTGAAGTGAAGTGCAACGGGGCATCTAGTGACGCTAACGTCAGGCAGTCTTCCTGCTGCGTTTGCGGGCTGTGGCGATGCTTGTCGTTTAGCATAATAAAATCACCGTCATGATAGCTGTCGTGCTCATCGTTGAAGGTACCATTTACTACCAAGGTAGCTTCTGTGCCTTTGTGCGTGTGCTCAGGTACAGTTGCACCTTGTGCCATATAAATCAGATTCACACTGCTATCGGCTGAAATCTGCATTGGCGCACGCCATAGTTTACCAACCATATGGCTCCAGGGGCCAATTCTATCATGGTTACGTGCCAGTGTATTTGGCAGGTTAAAGCGCTTACCTTCTAGGCACAGCATAGATTCAACCGGCGTACGCACAACGCTCTGCGGCGCTGATGATGCGAATATAGCCGCCATCATTTGGTCGCAATTCAATGCTTCAAGTGGTTCAGTACTACCAAACTGCTGTTTGCATAAGGTTTCTTCAATATCGGCCACCGCAGCCTGACACTGAGAACACATGTCGACGTGTGTTGCCATAACCAGTGATAAACCTGCACTGAGCTCACCAGCAACATATTGGAACAAATTGGCTTCGGATGGATGTGATTTAATCATGAGCAGTTATCAACTCTTTCAGTTTCTTTAGTGCCAAACGGGTACGAGATTTTACCGTGCCCAGCGGAATTCCAAGCGAGTCAGAAACTTCTTGCTGAGATTTCCCTTCTATATATATTCGCTCTATTACTTCACGCTGCGCATCAGGCAGTTGCGCGTAATAGGATGAAATTTCCTGCATCAGTACCTTGCCATCCAGCGAGTAGTCGTCATCAAGTGACTCGTTATTCTCAGCTAGGATTGGCCATAATTCGTCAGCACTTAAGTCATTCTGCCGATGCTTATTCTTACGCAGAATATCGAAACGGATGTTACGCGCGATGGTAAAAATCCAAGTCGATGGAGACCCTTTGTCAGGTTTAAACAGATGCGCCTTATGCCACACGTTGGTCATGGTTTCCTGAACAAGATCCATAGCGGTTTGTTCATTACCAAATTGGCGGGTGGCATAAGCCTGTAATTTCGGGGCAAAATGACGGAAAAGCTCACTGAAAGCACGACGGCTTTGAGTTGCTGCAACTTGAGCTAACAAGTCTGCGGCATAGTCAGCGTTGTCCGTTCTAGCACTGGTCATAACTTTCCGTTGTGTTTCGCGTGCAGACGCCATTTGCATAGTGTATACCTGTTCCAACATTGTACAAGTTACATTTACTACGAACGACAGCGTTAAAATGGATCACAGCAGCGTTTATAGAATTAAGTTGCGAATATAATCTCGTGCTTTATGACAGTCTTTCGAATCCAATAATTCTTGCTTCATACTCGGATCTAACGGCAATATTTCCAGCCAGCGTAAACACAGCCAATCAGTGCGATCGGTGGAATGCTCGGGGCATAAATCTTTTAATTCCGGGTGTTGCTGATAAATCTCTTCCATGCGATGACGTAATAATGAATCTTCATTACATAGGTGTTCCTGAGGCCAATTTTCTCGGTCTTCAACTTCTGCAATTCGTAAACCGTCTTTCTCGGTTTCTATAGAGCGGATACAGAACAAGCTCTGCCCCACAACGGTAATGCCTAGCAGGCCGTCGGGTAAGCATTCAAAGTCGACAATTTTAGCGAGCGTCCCAAGAGGTAGAATATGGGAGTTATTCTCTTTGTTTCCAAACGCATCAAGCATGCACATACCGATTTCAGTACCGTGGCGCATGGCGTCTTTCACCATTCGCAGGTAGCGTGGTTCGAATATACGTAACCTGATTTGACCACCCGGTAACACGTGGGAAGTCAATGGAAACAGAGGAATACGTTTTACCGCTGACATAGTCCATGTATCCAGTTGTTGTTGATTTATGCACAGATTACGATACCTATGGTCATAAGGATCTTTTTATTAACAGAATAACGACACTTTTTTTAAGGTTTTTTTTCAGATTATTCGAACCTTAAGCCGTTTGCGTTGAACCACAGTGGTCGTGGCAACGTAATTAAACTTAACTAATAAGTTTAGGAATAATTAAAGGACGAAGTATGGCGGCGGTAAAAGTAGGGATAAGCGCTTGTTTGCTAGGCGATAAAGTACGCTACGATGGAGGGCACAAGCGCTCCAGTTTTTGTCAGGACGAACTGGCTCAGCATGTTGAATTCGTAAAACTGTGTCCGGAAGTCGGCATCGGCCTGCCAGTACCGCGGCCCACCATTCGATTAGAACAAACGGACTCTGGTGTGCAGGCGGTTATTCCGAAAACGGGTGAGAATGTCACTGAGCCGCTGCGCGAATTCGCCGACAAGGCAAAACCTAAGTTAAACCAAATTAGCGGTTATGTGCTATGCGCCAAGTCGCCTAGTTGTGGCATGGAGCGGGTAAAGTTGTACGACCCGGAAACTGGCCACGCCCGTAAAGAAGCTGCCGGTATATTTACTACCCGCCTACATGAGTTGTTTCCAGCGTTACCATTGGAAGAAGACGGCCGCTTGAATGACCCGCTGTTGCGCGAGAACTTTGTTATGCGTGTATACGTGTATGCCGCCTGGCAAGCATTGCCACAACCTATAACTAAAGCGGCCTTAATCGAATTTCATAGTCGCTTAAAGCTGTTGTTATTAGCTCATTCGCAACCGGTATACCGGCAGTTAGGCCCCTGGCTAGCTAACTTAAAACAACCCGAAATAGAAGATTGCCACTATTACCTGCAGCAGATTATGGACGCACTAGGTAAGCCAGCTAGCAAAGGTGATCACACCAATGTGTTGCAGCATATTCAGGGCTATTTTAAAAACCAACTTTCCGACCGCCAGAAGCAAGAGCTGTCTGCTTTGATTCTGGGCTACCGGGAAGGAGTTGAGCCATTATTGGCGCCGCTGACCATGATTAAACATTACTTGGGGGAACACCCGCAGCCTTATTTGGACAGTCAGTTTTACCTGAACCCTTATCCAAACAATTTAAAACTAAGATACGGACTTTAATATGGCACAGGCAATTTGGTTCCGGGGCGATTTGCGCTTAACGGACAACCCTGCGGTAACTGCTGCAGTGCAAGAGCAACAACACGAACAAGCACCAAACGCAGCTATTCCGGCATTATTTTTGGTAACCCCGAAACAGTGGCAAGAACACCATTGGGCGCCCATTAAAACGGATTTACTGCTGCGTCATTTACAGGCGTTCCGGCATGAGTGTGCCGAGCGGGGCATTGCCTTGCACGTTCGTGAAGTTGCCAGTTATACCGGTGTGCCAGCAGCGGTAACTGCGTTTTGCGATGAGCATGGCGTGAGTAAATTGCATTACAATCACGAGTATCCGCTGCATGAAGCCCGGCGAGATAGGGCGGTGGTAAAAGTGTTGCAACATGACCAGGTGGCAGTGCAGGGCTACCACGGTTTGTTGCTAGCGCCACCTCAAGCCATTAGTACGCAAACCGGTGGTTTTTATAAAATGTTCACGCCATTTAACCGGGCCTGGCGTACTCATATTAAACAAGCCAACAACTGGCAGGTTATTCGGCACCAATGGCCGGACGCAACCACAGCACCGGAGCTACCTGATTTGGATTTACCGCGGCGCGACAGTTCTGCCTGGGTAGTTGGCGAGCAGTCAGTGCTGGCCAAATTGCGCCGCTATGTGAGCGACTCAGTAGCCGACTACAAGGCTGAACGTGACTTACCAGCGCTGGACAGCACCTCACGGCTGTCGCCTTACTGGGAACTGGGTATGTTGTCGCCTTACACGGCAGCGCGCGCACTGAGCGAGCTGTCACCCGAATTTCCTTATGGTTTACCTGAGGGGGCAGACGTATGGCTAACGGAATTGGCCTGGCGTGAGTTCTATCAACACCTGATGCACCATGTACCGCGGCTTTCGATGGGCAAAGCGTTTCAGGAATACACTGATAATTACCCCTGGCGTACTGATAAAGAAGACTTTAAACGTTGGTGCGAAGGCCGCACTGGCTACCCGATTGTGGATGCCGGCATGCGCCAGTTGTTGCAAGAAGGCTATATGCACAATCGTCTACGCATGATCGTCGCCAACTTTTTAGTCAAAGACTTGCGGTTAGACTGGCGTTGGGGTGAGCAATTCTTTATGGAGCAACTTATTGACGGCAGTTTCCCGGCTAACAATGGCGGCTGGCAGTGGAGTGCCTCAACAGGTACTGATGCTGTGCCTTACTTTCGGGTGTTTAACCCCACCCGTCAAAGTGAGAAGGTTGATCCTGACGGTAGCTACATTCGTAAATGGGTTACAGAGTTGGCGCAGGTACCGACCAAGTATATTCATGCGCCGCAGCAGTGGTTAGAAAAGCATGGGCAGAATGACTATCCTTTACCCATGGTGGATCACGGTGAAGCCCGTGATGATTTTCTACAAACCTTCAAGCGAGTTAAAAATGAGTTCTGAAATAGACGTACAAGACCACAGTAAAGAGCCAGCCACGAACAGTGATGTTGGTGCGCTAATGGACAAAATTATGGCGTTTTACGACGAGTTCAAGCTTGATAATTTGGATCGCTTGAACGAAATTTATGCTGATGACGTGACTTTTACCGATCCTATTCATTTGGTGCAAGGCATTGATGATTTGGAAACGTACTTTAAGCACACCATGGAAAACGTGGAGTACTGTCATTTTGCCTTCACCGAACGTGCTTTTTCCGGTAATTGGTTGTTTATGGCCTGGCAAATGCGCTTTTCGCACGAAAAATTAGCGGGTGGCCGTGAACTGGTGCTGCCTGGCGTTAGTCAGTTTCATATTAAAAATGACAAAGTAAGCGAACAGCAAGATCATTATGACCTTGGCGCTATGTTGTATGAGCATATACCTGTGTTGGGCTATTTCGTCAAGAAAGTACGCGACCGATTGGTGACCGAATGAACATTTTAATTACGGGCGCAAGCTCAGGCATTGGCCGTCAGTTAGCGGTAGACTACGCCAAAGCGGGGCACCATGTGGTTGTGTGTGCTCGCAGCGAAGATGCTTTGCATGCGTTAGAGCAAGAGTATCCGGGCAAAATTGAAGGCTGCCGACTGGACATTACCGACCGTGAAGACACCTTGCAAAAACTTGGTGTTTACACCGACGTTGATGTGGCTATTTTAAATGCCGGTGTGTGTGAATACCTGGACGTTGAGAAGTTTGAGGCCGCCATGTTTGAGCGGGTGTTTAACGTAAACGTAGTCGGCACCATGAATTGTGTGCAGGCGTTATTACCAAACTTCAAAGCCGGATCTAAATTGGTGTTGGTGGGTAGTACCGCTCGTTTACTGCCGTTTACCCGTGCCCAGGCATACGGTGGCTCGAAAGCAGCGCTGCATTATATCGCCCGCAGTTTGCAGTTAGACTTGAAGAAGCGCCACATTAAAGTGCTATCGGTATCGCCGGGCTTTGTGGAAACCCCTATGACCGATGCGAACGACTTTGAAATGCCAATGAAAGTTACAGTGGATTACGCGTCGAAGGCTATTCGTAAAGGCATTGAGAATAATACCACCGACATTACCTTTCCAACCGGATTTGGATTGTTTTTAAAATTCCTGTCGCTGTTGCCGCAAAGCTGGCAAGTGGCTATTTCCAGTAAACTGGCCTAACGCCAACAGGTTGTATTCAAGGACGTTCGATGAAAATTGCAGTAGTTGGTTCCGGGGTGTCAGGTTTGGTGTCAGCATATATGCTGAGCGGCAAACATGACGTTCATGTATTTGAAAAGAATGATTATATTGGCGGGCACACAGCTACCAACGAAGTCGAAGTAGGTGGTAAAACCTATCGTGTAGATACCGGTTTTATTGTGTTTAACGACAAAACCTATCCAAATTTTCGGGCCTTAATGCGCGAGCTGCAGGTTCCGTGGCGCGACACAGAAATGAGCTTCAGTGTCACCGACCCGGTAGCCGGGTTGGAATACAACGGCCATAACCTAAACACTTTGTTTGCCCAGCGCCGTAACCTCTTTAAACCGTCGTTTTACCGCCTGGTAAACGGCATTTTAAAATTTAATAAAGAAGCCAAAGCAGCGCTGGCCCGTGGTGACGATCTGGACGATGTTACCTTAGGCGAATTCTTGCAACAGCATAACTTGCCGGCAAGTGTGGTGCGTCAATATCTGCTGCCCATGGTAGCGGCTATCTGGTCGGCTAGCCTGGCCGAAGCCGAGCAGTTTCCGCTGGGCTTCTTCCTGCGGTTTTTTGAAAATCATGGCTTGTTAAACGTGGCTGACAGACCACAGTGGGCCACCATTTGCGGTGGTTCTAACAGTTATATTCCGCCGCTTATTGAACCCTTCAAACAGAATATTCAGTTAAATAGCCAAATTGAGCGGGTAGAGCGCAAGCAAAGTGACCAGGGTAATGTTTGCCTGACCTTTGCCAACGGCGACCAGCAGTGGTTCGATGAAGTCATTATGGCCTGTCATAGCGATGAAGCGCTGGCATTACTTGCCGACAGCAGTAAGCTTGAGCAAGAAATTCTGGGCGCTATTCCATATCAGAACAATGACGTGGTGCTGCATACTGATAAAAGCCTGCTGCCGCAGCGCCAATTAGCTTGGGCCAGCTGGAATTACTTATTAAATGACGGCGCCGAAGTAACCACCCGGCCAAGTTCGGTTACCTACAATATGAATATATTGCAGGGCATTGAAGCACCGGAAGTATTCTGCGTAACCTTGAATAACACCAGCGCTATTGATCCCGACAAAATTTTGCGCCGCTTCACCTATGGACATCCGGTATACAGCGTCGCCTCGCTGGCGGCCCGTAAGCGTCGTAGCGAAATTTGTGGTAAGCAACATACCCATTTCTGCGGGGCCTACTGGTACAACGGCTTTCATGAAGACGGTGTGCGTAGCGCGCTGGATGTTGCTAAAGCTTTAGGTTGTGAGTGGTCATGTTAGCCAGCGCCATTTACTGGGGGATGGTTCGCCATCGCCGGTTTAAGCCGAAACAGCACCGTTTTAATTACGGTACTGTGCAGTGGTGGCTGGCACTGGATGAGCTGGAGCAAATCAGTGCCAGCAGCAAATTCTTTCGCATGGATAAATGGGCGCCGTTAACCTTTCGCCAGTCCGATTATCTGCCCGGTGAAAGTGGCACTATTACCGAAAAAGTTTTAACCAAAATGACCGAACTTGCGGGTCAGCCCATGCAAGGGCGGGTATTTATGCTGGGTCAGTTGCGTACCTTTGGAATGTTTTTTAGCCCTATTAATTGCTTTTTCCTGCAGCCCGAAGGCGCCAATAACGGCCGGTATTCGCATATGTTGGCGGAAGTTAGCAACACTCCCTGGCTGGAAAAACACTACTACCTGCTTGATTTAGCCGAAACCAAGTCGGCGCCGTTAAGTCATGCCAAAGCCTTTCATGTGTCGCCGTTCAATCCCATGGACATGCAGTACAAGTGGCGGTTAAAGCCGCCTCGTGCTGGCCAACAGCGCGCCATGGTGCATTTAGAAGCCTGGCAACAGCAGCGTCACTTTGATGCCACCTTAACTTTACAACGCCACGAAATGAACCCTAGGGGCATTCGGCGCGTATTGTACAAATATCCAATCATGACGCTCAGTATTCTGTGGGGAATATACTGGCAGGCGTTGCGATTATTCTTAAAACGGGTGCCCATTTACGGCCACCCTAACAGCTAAATCTGATTGCAAAGAGGAAACAACTGAATGCCAAACGGTGAATCAGTGATGACAACAACAAATCAAATCAGTTGGGTAGATAAACAAGCTCGCAGCTTAGTTTTACGCTTACTCGGCCATCTTAGTTATGGGCGCATGGTGTTTTTGGAAGACGGCTCGCACGTAGCCACTTTTGGTCAGGCGGCCGCTGCCACTGATTTGCATGCTGAAGTGAATGTGCTGCATCCGTCGTTTTATCGTCGCATGCTGCTGGGCGGCAGTATTGCCTCGGGCGAACTGTACATTGATAACAGTTGGGAAACGCCGGATTTAACTGCGGTCATTCAAGTGTTCGCGCGTAACTTGCCGGCATTGGATGCCTTTGAAGCCAAGTTCACCTGGCTAACCTTGCCATTTCAGAAAATTCAGCATTGGCGTCGTAGTAATACCAAGGTGCAGGCGAAAGAGAATATTTCAGCCCATTATGACTTGGGGAATACGCTATACCGTGAATTCTTAGATTCACACATGCAGTATTCCAGCGCTGTGTATCCAAGCCCCTCGGCTACGCTTGAGGAAGCTCAGGAACATAAGCTAAAACGGCTGTGTGATGCCTTAGAGTTACAGCCTAGTGATCATTTGGTGGAAATTGGCACCGGTTGGGGTGGTTTAGCAGTATACGCAGCGCTGAACTACGGCTGTAAAGTAACAACCACTACCATTTCCAGTGAGCAGCACAAGTACGCCACCGACTTAGTGAATAAGCTTGGATTGCAGGATCAGGTAACTCTACTAAAAGAAGATTATCGCGACTTGCAGGGGCAATACGACAAGCTGGTATCGGTGGAAATGATTGAGGCCGTAGGCGAACGTTATCTGCCGGTATTTTTCCATACCTGCAGCCGGCTATTAAAGCCGACCGGTAAAATGGCCATACAGGCCATTACTATTGCTGATCAGCGGATGAAGAGCTACGCCAACTCGGTCGACTTTATTCAGAAACATATTTTTCCGGGTGGGTTTTTACCGTCGGTGCAATTGATGAGCACCCTTATTGCCGAGCAAACCGACATGGTTGTGCGGCAGCTGGGTGATATCGGTCTTGATTACGCGCAAACGCTGCAAGACTGGCGTGATCGCTTTAACGCTAAAACCGACGTGCTGGCACCGCTTGGGTATGATGACCGCTTCTCGCGCTTATGGAATTTTTACCTAAGCTATTGTGAAGGTGGCTTCCGTGAACGCACCATTTCGGCCGTGCAATTTGTGGCAACTAAGCCGGGCTGTCGTGCATTTCAACACAGTGGGTCCTTATGTTAGACCAAGCAAAACGCGTTGCCGGCTTTCTACTGTTTGACCTGGTTTGGCTAAGTGCCGTAGCAGGCCGGGCAGAATGGTTATGGGCAACCCTTGCCTTGGTATTGGCGCAGCTGGCGGTAACGGCCTACAGCGGTCGTTTGCAGTGGGTGCTGTATCTACAATTGGTAGTTGTTGGTCTGTTGTTGGAGCTGGCGGTAGGCATAAGCGGCCTGATTGCCTTTGACGGCGGTTTATTACCACCGTGGCTGATACTGCTCTGGTTAGGCTATGTTGCCATGGCCATGACCGCGCTGGATTGGTTAAAAAATCGGTTCTGGCTGGCGGTAGCCTTCGGCGTTATTTTCGGACCTATGACTTATTATTTTGGTGCTAAATTGGGTGCCGCAACAGTGCCCGGCCCGTTACCTGCTATGCTGATTGCCTACGCAATAGGTTGGGGCGCTTATATGGCACTGTTCGTTAAATTAATGCGGCGGAGGTTCGTGATATGAAAAGTACATTCGCAAAACTAAGTGTGTTAGCGCTGCCAATGTTGCTGCTAACGCCGAATATAGCGGCAGCTAGCAGCTGTGCGGCCGACGCACTGAAAGAACTGAAGTTGGTGGGCGAAACCCGGTTAAGCGTGATGTTCTGGGATGTCTACGATGCCCGCTTGTACACCAATACTGGTGAGTATAAAGACGCTGAGCAACGCGCACTGCGATTAGACTACTTGCGTGACATCGACGCTGCCGATTTGGTGGAAACCACTCAGGAAGAATGGGAACGCCTGGATTACGCTATTGATGACGAAGCCAAAGACTGGCTGAACACCTTAACCAACATTTGGCCGAACGTGAGTGACGGCGACTGCATTACATTGGTTGAAACCAGTGACGGTTTTGCCGAGTTCTACGGCAATGACGGTAAGTTAGGGCAAATTGAGAACAAAGAGTTCACCCAGAAGTTTCTGGATATCTGGCTGGCTGAAAAAAGCCGATTTAAAGACGAGCGTGATGAATTAACCGGAGTAAATCAATGAAGCTTTTTCAATCATTAATAGTAGCTATAACTGCCCTGGTGTTGGTTGGTTGCAGCGCTGGCATTGAAGACTATAAAGCGGAAGAGCCGAAGCTACAGCTGGAAACCTTTTTTGTGGGCGAACTGGTTGCTTATGGCACCATTGAAGACTTTAAAGGCAAAGTTATCCAGCGTTTTCGTGCTGATTTAACTGGTAGCTGGGAAGGCAACGAAGGCGTTCTGGACGAGAAGTTTTACTATGCTGACGGTCGCGAACAAACCCGGGTGTGGCGAATTACCAAAACCGGCCCCAATACCTATGAAGGCCGTGCTGACGACGTTGAAGGTGTTGCGAAAGGAACCACCGCTGGTAATGCCTTAAATTGGGTTTACAACCTAACCGTTGAAGTTGACGGTGAGCCATTAACGGTAAAACTGGATGACTGGCTGTATCTGGTTGATGAAGACAATATGATCAATCGTACGCAAATGTATAAGTATGGCTTGCCGGTAGGGGAAATAACCCTGTATATTGGGCGCCGCAACCAATATTAGTACTGGTTTTAAGGAGCTTCGTAGAGCTATCAAGTTTTACCAAGCCATGCCGATAAAAGTACACAGGTCTTAACCGGAACTTACAGCCATGAGTGGTCCCACATTTTCTTACAATAACCCTCGTTTACAAGGGCAAACTATATTTGTGAAGCGCGGCAAGCATCAGGGCAAGTTAGGCCTGGTGATAAAAGTGCTCGAAGATGACAAATATATTGTGTCACAAGGGGATTTTGCGAAAGAGAAAGTGATGTTCGATCGTTCAGAGTTTCTGGTGCACAGATACCGCAAAATAAAAGTGCCAATTGATAAAGCCGTTGGCAAACATCCGGATATGGTTTAACGCATATCCGGATTTTTTTTGCTTATATTTTAACTAAACTGTATTAAACGCCGCGAGGCAAACGTGATTTTGACGGGCTTTGTTCCAGCCGTTCACGCCATAATTCTTTCGCGGTTAAACCACTGCCACCACCTGAAGATTTTGCTTTCGCTTTGGCGGCAGGCTTTTTCGTTGCAGCTTTTTTAGCGGGGGCTTTCTTCGCAGGAGCTTTCTTGTCAGCTTTTGCTGTGCTCTTGGTAGACTTGGTTGTGGTTTTAGCTGCGCTCTTCTTCGGCGCTGCTGCCTTCGTTTCTTTATCCGAGCTCTTACTCGCAGATTTTCCTTTCGACAAAGCTTTGGCGTCATCAACTAATTGAGTTAGTCGAACATTTTTGCCACCATCTACTGAATACCAGCCATTGCTGCTTTCAATTTTTGGCTTTTTGCCATGTGCTTGTTGGTAAGCTTCGGTAAACTCAGCGAGTACCTTTTCTTTATCAAGTGAGCTCATGCATGGTTTCCTATGCTGTTAAAATTTAAGTTGAATGAAATTACACACTTTTTATACCGTTTTTTTCGATTGCTGTCTAATTTCCGTTAAAATAGCGGGTATTAACGCGATCAATCAGGCTTGAGGTAAGCATGCAAAGAGAACAGTTAACCGGTATTTTAGATGACCTAATGCAGCCACAAACCATGACGGATTATTGCCCCAATGGCTTGCAGGTAGAAGGGCGCTCACAAATTACCAAAATTGTGAGTGGCGTTACCGCTAGCCAAGCCTTTGTTAATGCAGCTATTGCAGCCAATGCTGATGCGGTGTTGGTGCATCATGGGTATTTCTGGAAGGGCGAAAACGCCGCTATTACCGGTATGAAAAAGCAGCGTATTGCAGCACTATTGGCGGCGGACATAAATGTTTACGCTTACCATTTACCGCTGGATGTTCACCCTACGCTTGGCAATAATGCACAACTGGCTGCATTAATGAACTGGCAGGTGGAAGGTGCTTTGGCAGAGGTTAGCCCCCACGGGGTGGTTATGCATGGTCGCTTAGCTGAACCCGCAACTGGCGACGCGTTAGCGAAGCAACTGGGTGAACGTTTGCAGCGCCCGGTAACTTGTGCGGTGCATCATACTCACCGAGCTATTCAAACCCTGGCCTGGTGCACCGGCGGCGGGCAAGGCTTTATTGATCAGGCGGCTGCGGCTGGGGTTGACTGTTTTATTACCGGCGAAGTGTCTGAACAAACTATTCATAGCGCCCGCGAGCAAGGCATAGACTTTATTGCTGCCGGGCATCACGCCACGGAACGTTACGGCGTGCAGGCGCTGGGTAATTACCTGGCTGCTGAACACGGTTTAACGCATGAGTTTATAGAGATTGATAACCCCGCATGAAGAAACCGACCGATACGAGTTTTGCTGGCATTACCGACAAGTTTGCCAGAAATATTTACGCCACCTCGAAAGGCCGTTTAAGGCTGGCTGTTCTGGCGCGCGATCTTGCCCCTTTCCTGGAACAAGCCAAAGTAGGACAGGCAAAAGGTAAACCTATGCGAGTGCTGGATATTGGCGCTGGCCTTGGTCAGGTGAATAGTTGGTTTGCTGAGCAGGGTTGTCAGGTTACCCATACCGATACCGCCGCTGAAATGGTTCAAGGTGCGCAGGAAATTCACGCTGCTGCCGGGTTGGCCCATAACTATCGTTATATCTGCGCCGAGTTGCAGGAGTTGCCGAATAAGCTGGCCGGCGAAAGCTTTGATTTGGTGATTTGTCATGCGGTGCTGGAATGGCTGCACGACCCGGCCGTGGCCATAGCTGTGTTAAAGCAATTTATGGCACCCGAGGGGGTGCTTAGCCTGATGTTTTATAACCGCGACGCCAAACTATTCGCCAACACTATTTACGGCAACTTTGACTATGTACAAAGCGAGCTGCAAGTAAAAAAAAGAGTGCGTTTGAGCCCGCAGCAGCCCATTGCGCCAGCGGATGTCACGCAATGGTTGGTTGCTAATCAGTTGCAGGTTGTTGAGAAAACCGGTGTGCGTTGTTTCCACGACTACTTGCGCGAACCGAAAAAACATCAGGACGCGGCAGAGTTACTCGAACTTGAATTGAAGTACAGCCGTCAGGCGCCATTTCAGGCATTGGGCCGTTATCAACACTGGCTAATAAAATAACGATGAACAAACAACCATGAAGCCCGCGCTATTTATTATCCAGGGGCTTGCAGCACAAACGGGTAGCGCTATTCGTGCCTACCAGCGGTTTTGCCAACAGCATGATTATACGCCTGTGGTTCTGTTTCACACCACGCCTGACAGAGCGCAGGACGCAAAACGACTGCAGCTGGTACTGCAACGCGAGCTCCCTGAGCTAGAGCCTGCTAAAACGCTGGGCGTTTTTGTATTTGGTGGTGATGGCACGGTGAATTTTGCGGCGCAACAATTGGTTATCTGCCAGTTGCCAGTTGAACTTATGCTGGTGCCACTAGGCACTGGCAATGACTGCGCGCGACGCTATGGTATCGACAATTGGGAATGGTTATTACAACAGCCGGCGGTAATCACTGAACCCTTGCGTGTGGGTCGGGTCAATGATCAAGTGTTTGTGAATAGCGCCGGGCTTGCGCTTTCTGCAGACTTAGTAAAATCCCAGTCTGCGCGACAAAAACAACGTTACGGCAAATTCAGTTATGTAATGGCCGCGTTGCGGTGGCTATTGAAACCCCGCGCCATAGCGCTCGGGGTGAACCAGCAAGCACCAAAACGGGTACTACTATTGAGTGTGGGGGTAGGTGCCTACTGTGGCGGTGGCATTCGCTTGCATCCCTATTGCGAACGCCCCTTGCCGTTAGAACAGGGCTTAAGCGTGGTGTGCGTTGGTCAGGTACCACGCTGGAAACATATAGGCTACTTAGTGGCTGTGCTGCTGGGGAAACATCAACAGCTGAGCGCCGTAACTATGTATTCGACCAATAGTCTGACACTGCAACCGGCGCCCGGTGTTACCGCCGAAGCGATTGAAGTGGATGGGGATTTACTCACGCAACTGCCGGCACAATTTAGTGTTCAGGAAACGCAGATTCAAATGGTGCGACCTGCTAGAATTAAATCAGCTAACTAATACTTACTGAACCAAAAGTACAAACTAAAATCACGAACCAACAAACAACAGGAGCGGTCACTGTGAGCTTGAAATGTGCATTTATAGGTCTTGGTGTGATGGGATTTCCTATGGCGGGGCATCTGCAATCCAATGGGTTTAATACCACCGTGTATAACCGCACCACAGCCAAAGCCGACAGCTGGGTGAAAACCTATAAAGGAACCCAGGCAGACACTCCCAAAGCGGCTGCGGCAGATGCCGACGTGGTGCTGCTGTGTGTAGGTAACGACGATGATGTTCGTAGTGTGGTTTATGGCGACACTGGTATTTTGGCTAGTTTAAAACCGGGCACCGTGGTGGTGGATCACACCACGGCCTCGGCCGAGCTTGCGCATGAGTTGGCTGAAGCTATTGGTAATCAGGGCGGCGAATTTTTAGATGCGCCTGTTTCTGGCGGCCAGGGTGGTGCGGAAAAGGGCGTGCTTACTGCTATGATTGGCGGCGAACAGAGTACCTTGGACACCGTTGATAACTTGCTTGCCTGCTACGCTAAAACGCGTCAGCTGATGGGGCCTGCCGGCAGTGGCCAACTCGCCAAAATGGTAAACCAAATCTGTATTGCTAATGTGGTGCAGGGAGTGGCTGAAGGGCTGCAATTGGCCCGTAAAGTTGGGCTTGATCCTGACAAGCTGGTGAATGCCATAGGCAAAGGCGCTGCTGGCTCCTGGCAGCTTGAAAATCGTTATAAAACCATGTGGCAGGACGAATATGACCATGGCTTTGCGGTGGACTGGATGCGTAAGGATTTAAGCATTGCCTTAGCGGAAGCTAACCGGCAGGGCATTAGTTTACCTGCTACCGCCTTGATTGATCAGTTCTACGCCGAAGTTCAGCAAATGGGTGGGTCACGCTGGGACACGTCCAGCTTACTGGCTCGTTTTGAACGTAAGTAAAAGCTGTAATTAACAAGCATAAAAAAAGCCGGCAACAGCCGGCTTTTTAGTGTGTGGGTTTCGCGCTTAGCGAATACCCATACGACGTAATGCGTTGGTAGAGAAGTCGTTACGTGACGGCTCGATATCCCAGTGCATGTATTCGTCTTCTTCGTTGGCTAAACCAATGATCAGGTAACGACCAGAGTTTAAGTCGTACAAGCCTTCGGCAGCCATCCATGGAACGTCTTGCGTGTAGAACTGAGTAGCATAGGCTTCAGCGACACGCCATAACTCACCACGACCATCGTAATGGTCAACTACTGACACAGTCCAGGTATCTTCGTCTACGTACATAGTGCGCTTAGAGTAAATGTGACGCTCGCTGTCTTTCAGCGTGCCTTCCACAACCCATACACGGTGTTTTTCGTAACGAATCAGGTCGGTATTCATGTGACCGGCATTAATGATGTCGTCATAGCTGTTCGACGGGTCAATCATTTTGTAGTTGTTATAAGGAATATAAAGCTCTTTTTTGCCTTTTAATTCCCAGTTGTATTTGTCTGGTGCACCGTTGTACATATCCAGGTTATCGGAAGTACGTAAGCCATCGGCTGCAGTACCCGGTCCGTCATAAGCGACGTTAGGAGCACGACGAACACGACGTTGACCGGCGTTGTAAATCCACGCACGACGGCCTTCTTTAACCTGGTTAATGGTTTCGTGTACTAACAGTACAGTACCGGTTAAACGAGCCGGTGCCAGCACTTCTTGTAAGAAGTAGAACAGGACGTTGTCATCGGCTGATTCACGGCCACTTTGCAAGTATTCAGGGAATACCAAAGTTTCGCGTAATCTAACCGGAACGAAATCACCGTTCGACAGGACTGGGAACTGGTTGATTAAACGCTCAACGGCACCACCGCGGTAGCGCGTGATGTGGTTCCATACTACTTCCAAACCACTTTGTGGAATTGGGAAAGGTACGTGACTATCAAAATCTTCTAAACCGTTACCACCAGCAACAAGTGAGGCGTTCACCGCATTCTTTTGTGCCAACTCGTAAATTTCCTGCGGATAAGCTGCAGTACGACGAGTCTGGTATACATTCATTTCGTATTCAGGGTATTTCTCAAACAATGCAATTTGGCCGGGAGTCAGAAGATCCCGGTGCTCGCTTAGGTTTGCATTGGTAATAGTTAACTGAATCTGGTCATCGGAAAACGGGTCTTGTGGACGTTCCGCATTACCTTCGCTACTGCTGTACCCGCCATCCCAGGCTGGAATAGAACCGTCTGCGTTGGCTGCTTTTTCAGCTCCAATTGGAGTTAAATCAGCGCCTAAGCGTTGGGCTTCTTCAGGACTAACTTTTGCCATGACGCTCGCTGAGACCACGGATAAAGCAAATATCCCCGCTTTAAGCATAAATTTATTCATTGTAATTATCCTTGTTGTTCTGTCTGCTTACTTTGCTAACGCTACATCAAAATAGAAAACAATTAAATGCTTAGAGAAACTCTGTTATCTGCGCAATAATCTGGTAGCATCATCGGCAGGACAGTGGACAGACCTCTCGTATATTTGCTTAGCATGTATCGCAAAGAACAATTTTGCAACTATCTAGAGTGATAAAATAAGTCAGATTGTTTAAATTGCATAAAGTTTCGTCAAACAAGACGAGTGCGCAGTGCGCTAAGATGAATCACTGTGTTCATTGTTCATTGATATGAATACAATTAACCGATTGTTAACGGAGTCGAGTGTTCCATGCTGAAACCCGTCAAATATTTGTTTTGCGTAGCGGCTCTTGCAGCCAGTAGTAGTTACGCAGCCCCTACTAATACCAACTATGAAGTCATTGAAGAACCAGCCATGCGCGCCCCGGAAGCCACTTCGGCAGCCATGCTGAAGCTTGCGCAAACTGCCGAGCGAACCTTTGCTGTTGGTGATTACGGCATTGTTCTATTTCGCGACGAGCAAGGTGGCGACTGGCAGCAGGCTCAGGTAGACACCAGCGTGTTACTGACTTCGGTGGATTTTGCTGACAACCAGCATGGTTGGGCGGTAGGTCATCACGGTGTCATTATTCATAGTCAGGATGGCGGTGAAAGCTGGCAACGCCAACTCGATGGGTTCGACATTCTGGAATTGCAGAAAGTGTCTTTTGAGCAGCAATTAAATGAGTTTCAGACCGAACTTGAAAATGCCGATGAGGCAACCGCTGAAGAATTGGCCTTTGAAATTGAAAACCTTGAGTATGAGCTTGAGTCCTTGGCATTTGCACTGGAATCCGAGGGTCCAACCAGACCTTTATTGAGTGTTTTGGCGTTTAATAAAAACGAAGTGTTGGTTGCTGCGGCGTACGGACAAATGCTGAAAACCAGTGACGGTGGTGCGACCTGGCAGCTTATTAGCGAGCGATTAGATAATGAGCGTGGCTATCATTATAATGCCTTTAGCTACGACGGCACTTATACTTATATAGCAGCTGAATCCGGCACTTTTTACCGATCACCTGATCGCGGTGAAAGCTGGGAACAAATAGATTTTCCTTATAATGGCTCGCTGTTTGGTACCCACATTGATAACAATAGCCGACTCTGGGTATACGGTTTACGCGGCCATGTATTTTATTCGGACGATCAAGGCGAAAGCTTTACCCGCAGTATGTCGGGTACGCGCGTTAATCTGAGTGGTTCAACCTTGTCGGAAAACGGCAACACACTGGTAGTTGGTCATTCCGGCGTTATCACTATGTTTAACCAAAATGGTCAGTTGATAAAGTTAATGGAACACGCCAGTGGTGATGTGTTAACTGATATTGTTGCCCACGATGACGGCACTTACACCCTGGTTGGCCAGGGCGGTGTACTGACTTTTAGTGCGCCGACCTTGCCAGTAGATGGCATGCCGACCACAGCCGCTAAGCAAGCTCCGGCGCCGACAGCAGCACAAGGACAGGAATAAGCTATGCCAGCCAATTTTAATGAACAAAAAGCACCGCTTGTAGAGCGTTTATTATTTAGCTCGCGGCCGTTATGGATTATTGGGTTTGCGTTGTTAACGCTATTTTTGGGCTATCACGCATCACAGGTGCGCCCGGAAGCCAGCTTTACCAAAATGATTCCAACCAATCACGAATTCATTCAAAACTATTTTGAACATAGTGAAGACTTGGCCAGCTTAGGCAACGTGATTCGTATAGCGGTTGAAAGTAAAAACGGCGATATTTTTACTGCGGAGTATCAAAAAACACTGCAGGAAATAACCGACGAAGTGTTCTTTATTCCGGGCGTAAATCGCAGTGGACTGCGCAGTGTCTGGACACCGAACGTGCGCTGGAGTGAAGTGACCGAAGAGGGCTTTGTTGGCGGTCCGGTTATTCCAGATTCCTGGGACGCCAGTGAAGAGTCGCTGGAACAGTTACGTACCAACATTCTGAAATCCGGTGAAGTAGGTAATCTGGTTGCGAATAACTTTGAATCTGCACTTATCTATGTACCGCTGGATGAAACCAATCCTGACACCGGTGAGCCACTGGATTATCAGCAGTTTTCGGAGCAGTTGGAGCGGCTAGTTCGCGACCAATACCAGTCCGAAGGTATTGCTATTCACATTACCGGTTTTGCCAAAGTTATTGGCGATCTGATTGAAGGTGCACAGCAAGTCGGTTTGTTCTTTTTATTGGCCCTGGGTATTACGCTGGTGATGCTGTTTGGTTACTGTCGTTGTTGGCGCAGTTCCCTGTCGGTATTGGGTTGTTCCATTATCGCGGTAATTTGGCAGTTAGGTATTATCAAGCTGATTGGCAGCGGCATTAACCCTTACTCCATGTTGGTGCCATTTCTGGTGTTTGCTATCGGGGTTAGCCACGGGGTACAGATTATTAATGCCTTGGGTAACTTCCGGGTTGAGGGCTTCGATAAATCACAAGCGGCACGCCTGGCTTTCCGTAGCTTATACATAGCCGGTTTTGTTGCACTGGTAAGTGATGCTATTGGTTTCACTACCTTAATGGTTATTGATATTGAAGTAATTCAGGAGCTTGCGGTTGCAGCTAGTATTGGTGTTGCGGTTGTGGTGCTAACCAACCTGGGTTTACTGCCAATTCTAATGTCGTACTTTGGCGTATCGGATCGCGGTATTCGTTACCAAACGAAAGTACAGCAGCAAGAGCACGGCGTATTACATTTCTTCGCTCGGTTTGCGCAACCAAAATGGGCTTACGGCGCTATTGGTGTGGCCTTAGCTATGTTGTGCTGGGGCTTGTACTACGGCCAGCAAATGAAAATTGGCGACTTAGATGCCGGTGCACCAGAACTGCGCCCTGACAGCCGTTACAACCTTGATAACAAGTTTGTGGTAGATAACTACAGCTCCAGTACCGACATTTTCGTGGTGATGGCGGAAACCGCACCGGAAATGTGTATTGCCTATGACAATTTAGAGGTAATGGATCGCTTTAGCTGGCATATGGAAAATACTCCGGGCGTGCAGGATGTGAAATCCATCGTGTACGTTGCCAAAATGGGTGGCTTCGGCTTAAACGAAGGCAACTTAAAATGGTACAGCTTAAACCGTAACAAATACGTGATTAATGCCAACGTAAACCGGGCGCCGCCAGGCTTAATTAATCCGGACTGCTCCATGGCGCCAATCATTATTTACCTGAATGATCACAAGGCCGAAACCTTGAAACAGGTGGTTGCCTCGGTACATGAGTTTAACAGCCAATATCAGGCCGAAGGCCTGGAACTGCTGATGGCTGCGGGTAACTCTGGTATTGAAGCCGCCACCAATGCGGTTATTGAAACTGCCCAGGTAAAAATGCTGTTGTGGGTATACGGCGTGGTTATTGTGCTGTGTTTTATTGCCTTCCGTAGCATTCGCACCGTGCTTTGTATTGTGCTGCCGCTGGCCTTTACCACAGTCATGAGCCAGGGCTTAATGGCCGTGCTGGGCATCGGCGTGAAAGTAGCTACCTTACCGGTTATTGCGCTGGGTGTAGGTATTGGTGTGGATTACGGTATTTATATCTACACCAAGGTGAAAGAAGGCTTACAGCAAGGCATGCCGCTGTATGAAACCTATCAAATGGCGCTGGAAAGCACGGGTAAAGCGGTAGGCTTTACTGGGCTAACACTGGCCATTGGCGTTGCCACCTGGATGTTCTCACCCATTAAATTCCAGGCGGATATGGGCATACTGCTAACCTTTATGTTCCTGTGGAACATGTTAGGGGCACTTATTCTTATTCCTGCATTAGCACGGTTATTCCGGGTTGGTTCAATACATAAGAAGTAATCTGGTTAAAGCCAGGCAATAAAAAGCGGACTTAGGTCCGCTTTTTTTATGCGTGGTTATTAGCTAGCTAGTCGGTTAAACGGCGTCAGCATCAGACAGAATAAAAGCGGCGCCTTGTTCGGCAATGGCTATGGTCGGAGCGTTGGTATTGCCGCTGACCACCGTTGGCATAATCGACGCGTCGATAACTCGCAATCTTTTTACGCCGTTTACCTGCAAGCGTGGATTGACCACGGCATTATCATCATTGCCCATGCGGCAAGTACCCACGGGGTGGTAAATCAAACCAGCTTCGGTTTTTATTTTATCAAGTAGTTGCTCGTCGCTGTCAGAATCCATCAGGCTCATGGCACCACCATTGTGATGCTGCAGCGCTGGCATTTGCATAATTTTTTGCGCCTGGCGAACGCCGCTAACCAAGGCATCGCAGTCTTGCTGATGCTGCAGAAAATTATAGGTGATGAGTGGATTGCCGGACGGGTCGTCTGGGTTTAGGCGCACCTGACCACGCGATTTGGGTCGCAGCAGACATACGTGGCAGGTAAACCCGTGCCGCAGCGCTGGCCACATGTCGTAACCACTGTCGTTAAACATCACCGGTACCACATGCAACTGCAGATCCGGTGTTTCAACCTTATCGGCGCTGCGCAGGAATCCGCCTACTTCACACATAGAATGCGCCAAGGGGCCGGAGCGATTTATGCTGTATTTGAGCCAGTGCCAGCCAAGCTTCAGCAAACCTACCGGGGCAATAGTTAAACCATCCGCTAACCGATTGCGAAAGTGCAGCGAAATATCCACATGATCCTGCAAGTTCTCGCCCACTTCCGAGCGCTCGGCAAGCACCGGAATACCGCAGTTAAGAAGTTCGTCAGCCGGGCCTATACCTGAGCGTTTTAGTAATTGTGGTGAGGCTATAGCGCCAGCCGCACTAATCACTTCACGCGCGGCCATGGCGATATATTCTTTGCCTTTGTGAAGGTAGGCAATGCCCGTGGCCTGGCGGTCGGTGAAGATAACGCGTTGCACTGGGCTGTTGGTGAATACGTGCAAATTAGGACGCTTGCGCACTGGATCTAAGAAAGCGCGTCTGGTGCTCCAGCGCTGCTTATTCTTAATGGTGAAATGATAGGGGCCAACACCGTAAAGTTCGGCACCATTAAAATCATTATTCAGCGGAATACCGGCTTCTTGGCCGGCTTGTAGAAAGGCTTTGGCTACTTGAAAGTAAGGCTGAACATGGGTGACATGCAGTTCGCCGTCAGTACCATGGTAGGCGGAATTAGCGGCGGGGCAGTGTTCACTGCGCTTGAATACCTGCAGCATCTTCTCGTAGCTCCAGTCGCTGGAACTCACTGCCGCCCAATGGTTGTAATCACTCGGTGCACCACGGGTATAAATCATGGCGTTAATGGCACTACTGCCGCCGAGCATTTTACCGCGCGGGGTATAAAAGCCTTTGCCGCGTCTTAACGGCGCTTTGTCTACGCTACGGTAGCGCCAGTTCCAGCGTTTGCTGTGGACAAACCGGGCGAAACCACCGGGCATTGAAACAAAGGGCGAGTTGCCTTCGTCACCAGCTTCAAACAAAGCGACCTGAAAACGTCCGTCGGCTGACAACCTATTGGCCAGCACACAACCAGCAGAGCCACCACCGACGATAATAAAGTCATAGTTGCGCATCTTGCCTGTGGTTTCCTAGCTAAATAAAATCAACCTTACAGGCTCTCGGCGTAACGGTAAAGATCTTGTAATAACGCCAGCTTGTGTGGATCTTGCTGATAACGTTCAGCAAGTTGCTCTAGTTCGGACACAAACTGATTCACCGACAGGGCCTTGCCCGGCGGCGCCATTAAGCGCTCGCGGCAAAATTGTTGCCAGCGCATGAGTTCCTGATGCGACAGCGTATTTGGAAAATTACGGGCGCGGTAGCGAAACAGCATTTCCGGTAGCCGGGAGTCGCCAAAATTAAAGCTTTGGCCGGCAAGCTGTTCCGGCTCTGTGGCCCGAATCATGGCCATATTGGTTTTGTCCTGATCACTGAAAAACGCGCCGGAATAAAGCTGTAAGTCGGGATCCGTTGGTTCTTTAAAACCGTTTTGTTGGGCTTCGTACACCTGCATCAGGGTGTCGCGTAACTGGCTATTTTGTACCAGCAGTTGCTGGTGTTGCAGGCAGGTGTCAATGTTTAGCTGCAATGCTTCTGCGCGCTCGTTACTCAGCACTTTGGTGGTGGCAACAAACGGACATTTATTAGTATGCAGTAATTGTAACCCTAACGGCGCTAAGTCTTGTTCGGCTAGCTCAGCGCGTGGCGTGTATAGCCGTTCCAACAGAGCTTCTGCAGAAAGCCCCTGGGCAACCGATGGGTCGTGGCGTAAGTCCCAGCAAATAACGGCGTTGTTATTGTGTGGATGATAGGCTAGTGGCATTAACCAACTGACAAAACCGTGATCGGCACCATACAAACCACTAACGTGAACCAATGGCGTAAAGTTCACCACATCAATCAGCTGTTGCACGGCTTGTTTGCGGCGTAAGTTGAACGCGTAGTCGTACAGTTTAGGCTGCTGGGTTTTCACCAGCTTCGCAATAGCAATGGTGGCATGCACGTCGGCCATGGCATCGTGCGCCTGACCATGGTCAATGCCATTGGCACGAGTCAGGTCTTCCAGCTTCATACTTACGCGGCCATTGTCGTGCAGCGGCCATTCAATACCATCAGGGCGCAGGGCGTAACAGGCGCGCATTAAATCAATTAAATCCCAGCGCGAATTCTGCTGTTGCCAGGTGTGGGCATAAGGGTCCAGAAAGTTCCGATAGAACAGAAAACGGGTCACTTCGTCATCAAATTTAATATTGTTGTAGCCCACAATAGTGGTGTTTTCCCGGCTAAATTCGGCGTGAATTTTAGCCGCAAATTCGGTTTCCTGCATGCCTTGGTTTAACGCGTATTGCGGTGTAATGCCAGTAATCATCACGGCTTGCGGATGTGGCAGAAAATCGGGTGTGGGCTGCGAATAAATAGTGAGCGGGCGACCAACAAGGTTCAAGTCTAAGTCGGTGCGAACCCCGGCAAACTGCGCCGGGCGATCCACATTAGGATTAGCGCCCCAGGTTTCGAAGTCGTGCCAGTAAAAGGTTTCTTGTTTTGTTTCGTTTTTTTCTGTCATTTCTTTCTGTTTCATTTTGCTTTCTTTTGTCTTGTTTTATATCACACTAACAAGTGTACTCAAGAGGTGTGAATGAGCATATCAGATACCAAACTTCGCGGTTTATCAAACAAGAAACAGGAAAAGCGTTTTGAGTTAATGGATCTTGACGGTCTTCGCCTTAGGGTTTCAGAGAGAGGACTCTTATATTTCAATAATGTTATTCTTTTAACGATAAAAAAACGCCTTTCCCTTGGCAGATACCCCGAGTTAACGCTATCACAAGCTAGAGAGAAAATCCCAAAGTTAAGGCAACTCATACTTGAACCTTTCAAGAACGAACTCTTTGGGACTCATGGTGACGGCTAGTGCTACGCTGGGTGGCATTCTTAGACCACGCTGCTCGGAAGCACCTTAACGATGCATTTGCTATTTATAATTGGTTTGTTATGTGTTTCTACAGCAGAACTATAATCTCAACGAAGGGCCATCATTCTAAACTTTTTAAAACGTTAATGTTTTTATTGTTTCATTTTATATTATATTGTGTGCTATTCAGCCCCTCGGAATAGCTATGTTGCCAAATAAAATAGTGGGGTGTAGTTAATTGCTACTGAGTGGTAAAGAGCGAAGTGATTGGTCATTCTTGGTAGTTATTTATACACTTTACTAAAAGAGGGTTGGGGTACAATTGGCAAATTATGACTTCAAGACGCTGAATCATGCAGATTTCGAGGATCTTACTAGGGACTTACTGGGAGAGGAACTAGGTATTCGTTTTGAGGCTTTTGCCGAAGGTCGAGATGAGGGCATGGACGGACGGTATTCCTCAGGGGAGGCGCATGTAATACTTCAAGCAAAACATTATGTGCGCTCAAGTTTTGCGACCCTAAAAAGTAAGATGGCGCGTGAGAGAGATATAGTAGCCAGCTTGGCTCCATCTAAATACATTTTAGTGACGTCCCAAGATTTAACTCCTGCAAGAAAGAGCAAGCTAGCGAAAGCTATAAACCTACCTTGTCTATCCGAGTCCGATATCTGGGGAGCCTCAGATCTAAATGCGTTGCTAAGAAAACATCCAAAAGTAGAACACGTTCATATAAAGCTTTGGCTATCAAGCTCTACTGTTTTAAAGAGTATTCTCCGCGCTACATCAGATATGTACAACAAGCTAACTTATGAAGAAATAACAGCTAAGGTGAAAGTATATGCTCCAAACCCTAGCTTTCGTAGTGCGTTAGAGATTTTAGAAAACAGACATTCGTTGATTATATCTGGTCCTCCGGGAGTCGGTAAGACCACCTTAGCTGAAATGCTTGCTTTTGCTTACGTCTCCAAAGGGTGGGAGCTAAACGCAATTAAAACTTTAGATGATGGATTCGCTTCTTTGGATGATAAGAAGAAGCAAATTTTTCTGTTCGATGATTTTTTAGGCCAAATAACGTTGGACTCAGCTAGCCTTTTGCAGAAAGACGCTGACATTTACAAATTTTTACAGAGGGTCTCCAAGTCACCAAACGCTAGGTTTGTTCTCACGACGAGAGCATATATATTCGAGGAAGCTAAACGGAGTTCTGAATATCTGTCCAGCCCTTTATTAGATGTTAGTAAATTCGTACTAGATGTCGGGACTTATACACGAGAGATAAGAGCTAGAATTTTGTACAATCACCTCGTTGTGTATGACACTCCTAAGAGTTTCATATACAACCTGCTAAAAAGCGGTAACCTTACAAAAGTTATTGATCATAAAAATTATAGCCCGCGCATAGTTTTGTGGATGACTAATGAAATAAAATACTTGAAAATTACTCCTGACGAATATTCCGAACACTTTCTATCCATTCTCGATAATCCTAAACGCCTCTGGGAAGTGGCTTTTAACGATCATATTTCTAACAAGTGCCGACACCTTTTATTAGCGCTCTTCTTCTGTGAAGAGCGAGGGGTTCAACTAGATAAGTTAAAAAATATTTACGTCAAACTCCATGCTAACCTTTGCAAAAAATACGGTGACTCCCATGGGGTCAAAGACTTTAATAAAGCGCTGCAAATACTTGAAGGTAGTTTTATCTCAATAGGTGATAGAAATATTGACTTCATGAATCCATCAGTCAGAGATTATCTGTCTGATTACTTAAAAGATGAATCTCTTATCCGTGATTTTCCTGAGTCTGCGATATGTTCAAAATGGGCTCAGTCTTTATGGCGTTTTGGGAAAGAAGTCATAACAGATAAAGATAGCTTATCAGCCTTTGCTTTATCCTTTGATAGAATCGCATCTATGTTAACGAAACTTCCTGTTCGCGAAGTTCATGAAAAACACAGGTTATTAGGATTCAGGAAGTTGGTAGGACTGTCAAATATAGCAAGGATATCTTTATTGATAGAATGGTGGGAATTGTCGAGTTGCGATAATTTTATTAACTATGCCATATCAGTGTCTGAGTCTCCGGTAGACGGATTCGATCCTTGGCTAGATGCAGATCAAGTGATTGAACTTATAGGAAATATAAGATCAAGGGATATTAACGATTTGCATCCACTCGAAGATCTTTTGGCGCGTAAACTTGAATCGTCGTTGATAGATATGATGGAAAAAAAATCAATCTCGGCTGACGATTTAGAGTATATAGTTGAAGCCGCTCGAAGTAGCGAAGATTATTTAAGTACCGATTTGCTGGGCCGGATAAGAGATGCTGTTGAATATGAAATTTCTGATGTTGGTTCAGTTGTTGAGGATATATACTCTACATCAGAGCTGGAAGACTATATTGAAACAATTAGGAATATTGGCGCACGCTCGGGAGTGGATAGTTTAACTATTAAAATAGCAGTATCTCAAGCCAAAGAGCGAATATCTGACTTGGAAGAAGAGGAAAGTGGCGTTGAGTATGAGGCTCCTGAGTTTAAGGAGAGGGGATCGAACGATAATTTTGATAACGACGATATAAAAAACTTATTTAGTTCCCTTTTGGATGATAAAGAAACGGATGATTAAGTAAAGTCAATCTAGTGTAAGTTAATAAAATTAAAGTAAAAATAAATCTTAGTTCTATAACTCGAATCACTACCTTTTGCTGATCATTTCACCTATCACAATTAGATAGTATTTTTTATAGAGTCTGTTTTTCATGAATAGGACAAGATAACTTACTTATCAGTTAATGAGATAATGGTGTAAACGAAAGCAAGCTAATTTTATCTTTAAAGGCGGTTTTCTAGGAGACGATTTATGTTGTCAATTTGATAGTTTTTATCTTGACACTATTTGCGGCCCGTCTCGATATTCCGGCGTATCTGAAAGCATCTCCTCAGCAAGAGAAAATTGGTTTTCGCTTGAGAAAATGAAACGAGATGAGTTAATAACCTGAAGTGAATTAATGTTCGTTACAGTTTCCTGCGGGGTTAAAACGGCTTCACCGGAACGAAACCCTTGATCGAGAGTAACTATCACGTTCCAATCCCGGTTGATTTTTAGTGCGAATTCAGGATTTTTTTCTTTAACAGCCATGAGTTCTCTAATCATACTTAGATTGCTGGGACACATCATTGAGAGGCAAAGACTTTTAGATATAGGAAAGTAAATCTCGATACCGTCAACTCCTAGCCCTAAGTTTCCTCTCCCTTTAGTTTCTCGGATATTTTGCAAAACGATTGGGTTATCTGAAAGCCAAAACGGCTTTTTACTAGTGGTTCTAAATAAGATCCAAGGCTTTTCAAAAAACTGTTCGCTAAATACTTTATATTCGCCAATTTGTTGTATGTGGGCAAGTTTGGCTTCATCGGGATCTCCAATATTTCCGAAAGCATGCTGTTCTTCACTGACCAATTTTTCTTGGAGCCAGCCTTTAAAAATATCGCCCATCTGTTGCCATCGACAGCGGTATTGAGGTGTTCTTACAAATTGCAAGGCAACAAAGTCGGAAAGCTCTCTTCTTTGCTGCGACGTTAGTCTTGAAATTGATTTTCGGTCTTTTATTTCTTTTATGATAGGGGTTATTCTAGTCTCTATTTTACTGAGATCCTGCTCGATTGAGCCCTTAATATCGTCGAATTCGAAGTCGTAAAACTTGGACTCTGCAGCCGCCTTTTTTATATTGGTCTTGAATTTATTCTTAGTACTTTTATCAAACACATTGATTTGATTTTTCCCTTCTGTAAAGCCTCGAAGAATAAGTTGAGGGACGTAGTGTTGCACTTTGGGGTGTCCGTTCTGACGCATTAGAGAGCTCCTTATCGCACAGGTTTTTTTAAAAGCTGAACTGTTTACGTAAGACGGTTAACTATAGCGCAGTTAACCATGCCTACCTAGTAGGCTGATATTAGAGAGAGTAGGGAACATGTGGGAAAACTTTATAATCATCTATCTTTTGTGTACCCATAATAAATATATTTTATATAGGCCTTTATTCATATTTGAGTTTCGAAGTCGTGCCAATACAGCGTAGGCTCTGTCATAGTGTTGTATGTTATCCGTTAAGTGCCAGGCGACTGGTTTTAGCCTGTGTCATGAAAGTGGCTTCAGATTATCGTATTCACCCGCTGCTAGCAACGCGTCAGCCCTGTTACGCCGAGATAAGTGGCGGCAACGGCGCGACTGGCAGCGGCATTACACCTTGTTTGCAATGGACGGGGGTGGCAGGATAGACAAACCCTGATTTCTCGCATAACCGATGAGTATAAAAACAATGAAACATGTGACTGTGAAAATCACTACTTTGGCGGCATTTACGATGCTGGCCACCCTGGGCGCGCAGAACGTGCAAGCCCACGATCATGACCAAGGTAAGTTTGCCATTGCCATTCATGGCGGTGCCGGCACTATTACCCGCGCCAACCTGAACGACGAGCAAGAGGCTGCTTACAAAGCCAAATTAGACGAAGCGATTAGTGCCGGTTATGCCATTTTAGAAACCGGCGGCAGCAGTTCTGATGCGGTTATTGCCGCGGTTCAAATTATGGAGCAATCGCCATTATTTAATGCGGCGAAAGGCGCTGTGTATACCTGGGAGGGCGAACACGAACTAGACGCCTCCTTTATGCGTGGTGATACTTTAGAAGCTGGTGCGGTAGCTGGCGTAAAACGTATAGCCAGCCCCATTGCATTGGCACGTGAAGTGCAGGAAAAATCAGTGCACGTAATGCTAAGTGGTGTGGGTGCGGAGCAATTTGCCCAGCAGCAAGGCTTTGAATTTGTCGACAATAAAATGTTCGACACCGACCATCGCTATCAGCAATTGCAAGACGCCAAAGCGAAAATTATGCAAAGTGAACAGCCGGAACAACAAGCTTGGCAGCAACTGGACACCAAGTATAAATACGGCACCGTAGGTGCTGTAGCGCGGGATCAGCAAGGTAACTTAGCCGCTGCTACCTCAACCGGTGGCATGACCGCGAAACGTTATGGGCGGATTGGTGATTCGCCTATTATTGGTGCAGGTACCTGGGCTGACAACGACAGTTGTGCGGTTTCGGCAACCGGCCATGGTGAGTATTTTATTCGCTACCACGTGGCGGCTGATATTTGTTCGCGCATGAAGTACCAGCAGGTAGACGTGAAAACCGCGGGTGATGCTGTTATTCATGGCGTATTAAAAGACGCCGGCGGCACCGGTGGGGTGATTATTGTGGACCATAAGGGCAATGTTCACATGCCGTTCAACACCGAAGGTATGTACCGTGCCAGCCGCGTTGAAGGTGGCGAAACAGAAGTTGCGATTTACCAGGATTGACTATACTTAGCATAAGAATCCTACTCGTTTAGTTGGAGGCTTTATGCAGTCGGTACAAGTCAGTGAGTACATGAATCGTCACCCGGTGGTGTTTCGTGAAAATATGGCGATTGAAGAGGCCGTTGAGCTGCTACTGAAAACCGAGCAGCGCGGTGGTCCGGTGATTGACGATAAAAAGAAAGTTATCGGCTTTTTGTCAGAGCAGGATTGCCTGGCAACCATGTTGCGCGATACTTACCACAAAGAACAAACCGCCACCGTAGGTGACTGTATGTTCCGGGGTGATGTGCTAACGGTTAAACTGGATGCTGCAGTAATGGACCTGGCGCAAACCATGTCAGCACATAAACCTAAGATTTATCCGGTTACCGATTACCAGCATAAATTGGTTGGTATTGTTAGCCGTACCGATATTTTGCGGGCATTAGATATGCATTTGCGTGACAGTTACGACCAGAAAACCAAAAAGACCAAGTCACGCTGACAGTAAAGTGTTCAACCTGATAAACTAGCCTCACTTTTGTGGGGCTTTTTTATAGCTGACTATTGGCTTAGGAGTAGGTTTCGTTTGAATTCAAGTTCAGATCAAGATGCAGTAGCTCTGGCTCGGCAGCAACAACAGTTTCATTTGAATTACCCGGAAGAGTTGCCGGTAGTGCAGCAAAAAGCCGATATTATGAAGGCGTTGCAGGCACACCAGGTGGTTGTTTTAGCGGGCGAAACCGGCTCAGGTAAAACCACGCAACTGCCTAAACTGCTGTTGGAACTTGGCTTTGGTCGCAAAGGTATGATTGGACACACCCAGCCACGCCGCTTGGCTGCCCGCAGTGTGGCGCAGCGTATTGCCGACGAAATGAAAGTGGCGCTGGGTACTGCGGTTGGTTACAAGGTTCGTTTTAGTGACCTAACCGACCCCCTTACCGCAGTGAAAATAATGACCGACGGCATGCTGCTGGCTGAATTGCAGCAGGACCCGCTGCTGAAAGCCTACGACGCCATCATTATTGATGAAGCCCACGAACGCAGTTTGAACATTGATTTCTTGCTGGGTATTTTGCACCAGTTATTGCCGAAGCGACCTGACTTAAAGCTGGTAATTACCTCGGCAACCATAGAAACCGAACGCTTTTCCAAACACTTTTCTGATGCGCCGGTAATAACAGTTAGCGGCCGTACCTTCCCGGTGGAAACTCGCTATCGCTCCTTGGTAGATGCCAACGGCGGCGAACGTGATGCCATTGCTGGCGTAGTAGAGGCAGTGGGGGAACTTATTGCCGAAGGGCCGGGTGACGTACTTATATTCGCCAGTGGTGAGCGGGAAATACGTGACTATGCCGAAGCGCTGCAGGATGCCAACTTCAGAGACTTGGACATATTGCCGCTATTTGCCCGCCTTTCGGCGGCGGATCAGAACCGCGTGTTCCAAAGCCACTCCAAACGCAGGGTGGTGATTGCCACTAACGTTGCCGAAACCTCACTCACGGTGCCTGGTATTCGCTACGTAGTAGACCCGGGTACCGCGCGTATCAGCCGTTATAGTTACCGCACTAAAGTGCAGCGGTTGCCTATTGAGCCTATCTCGCAAGCCAGTGCGAATCAGCGCAAAGGCCGTTGTGGTAGGGTGGCGCCGGGTATTTGTATTCGCTTGTATAGCGAAGACGATTTTTTAAATCGGCCGGAGTTTACCGACCCTGAAATACTACGCACCAATCTGGCTGCCGTTATTTTGCAAATGACTGCCTTGCGCCTTGGTGATATTCGCCGTTTTCCGTTTATTCAAAAGCCCGATGAACGTTATGTGAAAGATGGCATTAACTTGCTGCAGGAACTACATGCACTGAAGCAAACTGGTAAACAGAAGCAACCACGTTTAACCAAAGTTGGCCAACAGTTGTCGCGCTTGCCGCTGGATCCGCGTTTGGGCCGCATGGTGCTGGCTGCCGCAGACTTTGGTTGTGTACAAGAGGTGGCGGTGATTGTGGCCGCACTCAGCATTCAGGACCCGCGTGAACGCCCACGGGAAGCGCAGCAAAAAGCTGACGAGTACCATAAGCGCTATGCCAGTAAAAACTCAGACTTTGAAAGCTATTTGCTGCTGTGGAACCACTTAAAAGAGCAACAACGGGAACTATCCAACAGTCAGTTTCGCAAGTACTGCAAAGACAACATGATTCACTTTATGCGCTTTCGCGAGTGGCAGGACATTTACACCCAAACTCGCCAGTCGGCACGGGAAATGGGGCTGCGGTTGAACCAGGAAACAGCAGATTACGATTCCATTCATCGCGCTATGCTTACCGGGCTACTGTCGCATATTGGCCAGAAGCAGGACGACAACAGCTTTCAGGGCGCGCGGCAGAGCAAGTTTTATATTTTCCCGGGCTCTGGGCTGGCGAAGAAATCACCTAAGTGGGTGATGAGTGCGGAACTGGTTGAAACCTCGCGGTTATTTGCGCGCATTAACGCCCGTATTGAGCCCGGTTGGGTGGAGCAGGCGGCCAAGCATCTGGTGAAGCGAAATTATCTGAACCCACGCTTTGAGAAGAAGCAGGGCAGTGTGGTTGCCGACGAGCAAGTTACCTTATTTGGTTTGATTATTGTGCCGCGTCGCAAGGTGCAGTTTGGTCCGATAAACCCAATTCAGGCGCGTGAGCTATTTATTCGCGAAGGCTTAGTAGCTGGCCAGTTGCAACGGCAGTTGCCCTTTGTGCAGCATAACCTGGAGCTGATTGGTGCTATTCAGGAGCTGGAAGAGAAATCACGGCGGCGCGATATTCTGGTAGACGATGAAGCGCTATTTGCCGCTTATGAGCGTGATTTACCGGCTGATATTTACAACGAACAACTGCTGGCCGGCTGGTGGCATAAGGCTTCGAAACAACAGCCGGAGTTGCTGAAATTTAGCCGTGAAGATTTAATGCAGCAAAGTGCCGACCATGTAACCGAACGCGATTACCCTGAGTTCTGGCGCCAGGGCAATCTAAAGTTACCGCTTAGTTATAAGTTTGAGCCGACGGAACCAGACGATGGCGTGACCCTGGAAATACCGCTGGGGCTGTTAAACCAGCTGCAAAACGAAGGCTTTATGTGGTTAATTCCGGCGCTGCGCGAGGAGTTGCTGGTGGCTTTAATTAAAAGCCTACCAAAGAATTACCGCCGTAATTTTGTTCCTGCCCCCAATTATGCGCAGGCATTAATGGCATCTATAGAGCCATTTGAAAAGCCGTTATTACAAGCCATTACCGAGCACCTACGCCGTATGAGTGGGGTTGAGATTCCGCCCGACGCCTGGCAGCTCGAGCAAGTGCCGGTGCACTTGTGCATGAACTTCCGCGTTAGTGGCAATAAAGGCCAGGTGTTAGCGCAGGGACGAAACTTGACCGCCATACAAGAACAGTTGAGCGGCAAAGTAACAGAAACTATTGCCGCCAGTGTGGGCGATGAGCTGCAACAAACCCAGCTAACCAGTTGGAGCTTTGGCGAGCTACCGGAACGGGTAACCCAGCGGCAAGGCGCTTTCGAGTTGCAGGCATTCCCGGCTTTGGTAGATCAAGGCAAAGACGTTGCGCTGGAAATGTTTGATACGCCGGAAGCTGCCGCGCATGCGCACCAGTATGGCTTGCGTAAACTGGTACTGCTGAATGCGCCGTCACCGGTGAAACATTTGCAACAAAGCTTGTCGAACAAAGCGAAGCTGGCGATGTACTTTAACCCCTGGGGCAAAGTAGATGCGCTGATTGACGATTGCGTAGCTGCCGCTATTGATTATCTAATTGCCGACCTGACAATTCGTACGGAAGACGATTTCCTGCAGGCATTAGAACAGGTAAAAGGGCAGTTAAATGCACAAGTTGAACGCATTGCCGGTATTGTTGAAACTGTACTGCTGCGACACAATGCCATTCAAAAGCGCTTGAAAGGCAAGTTACCGCTGGATCAAATTCAAGCTCATGGTGACATGAAACAGCAGCTTGAAGCGCTGGTGTATCCTGGGTTTGTGAGCCGTACTAGTGCTGCTCGACTAGAAGATTTGCCGCGTTACTTGCAGGCTATAGAGCGCCGCTTGGAAAAGCTACCGGTAGATCCGAACAAGGATCGGCTGGCGATGTTAGTGCTGGAAAAGCTGGGTGCGGATTATCAGGCCTGTGTGGGTAAATACAAAAAGTCAGAGCAAATACCAGAGGCTCTTGCGGAAATACGCTGGATGCTTGAAGAGCTGCGGGTAAGTCTGTTCGCGCAAACCCTGAAAACTAAATATCCGGTTTCGGAAAAACGTGTCCAGCAAGCGCTGGCTGGGTTTAAATAAATCGCGAAAAGCAGAATTGAAAAAGCCGCAGTCACTGTAGTGATTGCGGCTTTTGTAGTTAATAAACTGTAACTTTACGCAGCTGACAGGCCTAAGTTTGCACGAGCATAGGCTTCAAATTCAGTGCAACCGCCAATGTGCTCTTCGTCAACAAAAATTTGCGGTACGGTTTCTACTGGCTTACCAACGGTTTTTTCCAGGTCGGCTTTGCTAATACCTTCAGCGTGAATATCAATGTAGCGAAAATCAAAATCTTCGCGATCGGCTTTTAACGTTTCAGCAATGTTTTTTGCGCGCACGCAAAATGGGCACGCCGGACGACCAAAAATAACTGTAAACATGAATACTCCCGTTAGTTAAACGACTGGGTGTTTATAAATAAGCTAACGCTATTGTCGTACATTCGCGGCAAAATTGGAAATGACAAAATACGATGTGCCTTATCGGAATAACCGATAACAGCTCGTTAGTGCTCAATATCCAAGTCAGAAGCTGGCACACAGCAGCAGGGTAGAATATCGCCGGAACGAACAAAGGCTAGTGGCTCGTTAATGTACGTGACTTCACCGCTTTTCAGTTTGGTACGGCAAGCCCCGCAGAAACCATTGCGACAATGATAGTGCACTTCAACCTGTTCTTTTTCCAGAGCATCAAGCAGAGTGCCCTGACTACCGTCAGTTGAAGCAGAAACGGTCAGCTCGCGCTGACCGTTTACTTTCACTTTAAAAGTGTCGCTCATGATTCGTTATAGCTCGAAGTCACCTAAATCAGACGCACTCACTTCACTGTCAATTTGACCGACTAGGTAGGAGCTGATTTCGGCTTCTTGTGGGGCTACCTGCACGTTGTCTGATACCAGATATTTGTTCATCCACGGCAGTGGGTTGCTGCGCTGATCAAAAGGCGCATCAAAGCCAATAGCTTCCATCCGCAAGTTGGCAATATACTCAACGTACTGACACAACATGCTTTCGTTCAGGCCAATCATAGAGCCGTCTTTAAACAAGTAGTGTGCCCACTGTTTTTCCTGCTCAACGGCTTTCATGAAAATAGCCAGTGCTTCTTCGCGTAACTCTTCGGAAATCTCTTTCATTTCCGGATCGTCTTCGCCGTACTGCCATAAGTTCAGAATGTGTTGGGTGGAAACTAGGTGCAAGTTCTCATCACGCGCAATCAGGCGGATAATCTTGGAGTTACCTTCCATCATTTCACGTTCGGCAAAGGCAAAGGTACAGGCAAAACTAACGTAGAAACGAATTGCTTCTAACGCGTTCACTGAGTTAATGCACAAGAACAGTTTTTTCTTCAGTTCACGCTGATTAATCAGGTAGGTTTTACCGTCAACTTCAACTTCACCTTCACCGTGGGTTTGCCACAGTTGAGTATGGAAAATCAGGTCATCGTAGTACTGCGAAATGTCATTCGCGCGAACTTGAATTTCGCGGTTAATAACGATGTCATCAAACACTTCACTCGGGTCGGTAAACAGGTTACGCAAAATATGCGTGTACGAGCGCGAATGAATGGTTTCAAAGAATGACCAGGTTTCTATCCAGGTTTCTAATTCCGGCAACGATACTATAGGTAGCAGGGCAATGTTCGGGCTACGACCCTGCACCGAGTCCAGCAGCGTTTGGTACTTCAGATTAGAAATAAAGATATGCTTTTCGCTGGCCGTCATCGCGTTAAAATCAACCCGATCGCGGCTCACGTCAACTTCTTCCGGGCGCCAGAAAAAGCTGATTTGTTTCTCGATAAGTTTCTCGAAAATACTGTGCTTTTGCTGATCATACCGCGCAACACTCACCGAGTTACCGAAGAACATAGGTTCGGTAAGCGGGTTGGTATGATTCTGGTTAAACGTTGAATAAGACATAAATTACACTTCGCCTATTGTTATATTTTGCATGCGCCGCCAGCACAATCATCATCGTCTTCGATAATGGCTACTGTTGCTGCTTGAGTTGCTGGCGTACTTTCCGGGTTTGCTACCCGAGCTTTCAAGTCGTTTTGGCTATCAGACGCACCGTCGCGGGTGTTGTGATAGTACATGGTTTTAATACCGAGCTTGTAGCCGTACAGCAGATCTTGCAGCAGCTGTTTCATCGGCACTTTGCCCCCTTCAAACTTGCTCGGATCGTAGTTGGTGTTGGCAGAAATGGTTTGGTCTACAAACTTCTGCATAATACCAACTAATTCTAAATAGCCTTTATTGTTCGGAATAGACCACAAGAGTTCGTACTGATCTTTCAAACGCTCATATTCCGGTACGACCTGACGGGTTACGCCGTCTTTCGAAGCTTTGACGCTAATATGTCCGCGTGGCGGTTCAATACCGTTGGTGGCATTAGATATCTGCGATGAGGTTTCCGAAGGCATCAAGGCTGACAGGGTAGAGTTACGCATGCCGTGCTCTTTAATGTCGGCGCGCAGTTTGTCCCAGTCCAGTTGCAGTGCTTCGTTACATACCGCATCCAAGTCTTTCTTATAGGTATCAATCGGCATAATGCCTTTGTAATACGTAGTTTCATTGAATTTAGGGCAAGCACCGCGCTCTTTTGCCAGTTCCATAGAAGCTTTCATCAGGTAGTACTGAATGGCTTCAAAGGTTTGGTGAACCAGGCCATTGGCTGAGCCATCGGAATACTTCACGCCATGCTTGGCCAGGTAGTAGGCGAAGTTGATAACGCCAATACCTAAGGTACGACGGCCCATAGATGCGTTTTCAGCTGCAGGTACCGGGTATTCCTGGTAATCCAGCAGGCTATCCAGTGCGCGCACAGCCAGCTCAGCTAAGCCTTCAAAGTCTTCCAGCTTTTCAATGGCACCTAAGTTGAACGCCGACAAAGTACATAAGGCAATTTCACCTTCTGCGTCGTTCACATGGCGTAATGGTTTAGTTGGCAGCGCAATTTCAAGACACAAATTGCTTTGCCGAACCGGCGCCAGCTTAGGATCGAACGGACTGTGGGTGTTGCAATGGTCAACGTTCTGCAGGTAGATACGACCAGTACTGGCTCGTTCCTGCATAAATAGGCCAAACAGCTCAATGGCTTTAATACGCTTCTTACGAATGCTTTCGTCGTTTTCGTACTGAATGTACAAGCGTTCGAACTCGTTTTGATCGGCGAAGAAGGCGTCGTACAAACCTGGCACATCGGAAGGACTGAACAAGGTAATGTAATCGTCTTTCACCAGGCGCTGATACATCACCCGGTTGAACTGCACACCGTAATCCAAATGACGCACGCGGTTTTCTTCAACGCCGCGGTTGTTTTTCAGCACTAACAGGTTTTCAATTTCCAAATGCCATAGCGGGTAGAACAGGGTGGCTGCGCCGCCACGAACACCGCCTTGCGAACAGCTTTTAACTGCCGTTTGGAAATACTTATAGAATGGAATACAACCGGTGTGGAAGGCTTCGCCGTTGCGAATAGGGCTGCCCAGCGCTCGAATGTTACCGGCATTAATACCAATACCGGCACGTTGTGACACGTATTTCACAATGGCACTGGCGGTGGCGTTAATCGAGTCTAAGCTGTCGCCGGCTTCAATTAATACGCACGAGCTGAACTGACGTGTTGGTGTACGAACCCCAGACATGATTGGCGTTGGCAGTGAAATCTTAAACAACGATGTCGCGTCGTAGAAACGTTTCACGTAATCCATACGGGTGTCACGTGGGTAGTTGCCGAACAAACAGGCGGCTACCAATATGTACAGGAACTGCGCGCTCTCGTAAATTTCACCAGTAACCCGGTTTTGTACCAGGTACTTACCTTCCAACTGCTTAATAGCGGCATAGGAAAAATTCAAATCGCGTGAATGATCAATATAGTCATTCATTTCATTGAATTCGGCTTCGGTGTAGTCGTCTAGCAAATGCTTGTCGTAGCGGCCGTTTTCAACCAGCTTTTTCACATGCGCGTACAAATGCGGTGGCTCAAATTCGCCGTAGGCTAATTTGCGCAGGTGGAATACCGCCAGGCGAGCGGCCATGTACTGGTAGTCCGGAGCTTCTTCAGAAATCAAATCGGCCGCAGCTTTAATAATGGTTTCGTGAATGTCTTCGGTCTTAATACCATCGTAAAACTGAATGTGGGATTTAATTTCAACCTGCGAGGCTGAAACGTTGTTCAAGCCTTCGGCGGCCCAGATAATAACGCGGTGGATTTTATCAAGATCAAGAGGCTCGCGTTTGCCGCTACGCTTGGTAACAAAAAGCTGTTGGTTCATAAGGCTGTGTCCGGTTCTGTTTATTGAGTTAGCGCAATGTTTATGTAGAAGCCAGGAAACACAAGATATAGTGGTTATTAGTTGTTCAGTTTGAAAATCGCACAATATCTTGGGTTTGAGATTGACGTTTATGCTAGCAGTTATCGCGCTCGGATCAAGGGACTTTTTATGAAGAAAATAGTAAATTTCTGCTTACGAAATGGGGGAGTTGCGACGGGAAGCAACGGGGACGCGACTTTGCCGATAATCAAGTGTTTAAATTTTTTTTTAATAATATTTTAACTATTAAAAACACAGTCTCATAGCAACAAAGTCTAAGCCTTATAAAACGTGGGCTAGATGGCTATCACCCACAACATCTGTGGGTAATATCGCAAAGGGTTACTATATCTTGTGTTTTAGGGTAATAGCTTAATTAGCTCATCCGGGGCTGAAATATGATGATCTGCCAGCCATTTGTGGGGCTCATCGTTGGCATGAATGTAGCCATACTCCGCTAAAATAGTTCGCATTCCCGCTCGTTTACCCGCTTCAATATCCCGTTCGGCATCACCTACATACCAACAGTCACCGGCGGCGACTGATAATGCCTGCGCCGCGTGCATTAATGGCGCCGGATCCGGCTTCGCGACATTCAGCGTATCACCACACACAACCACCTCAATGGGTGCCAGTAATGAGAATTCCGGCAGCAAGAGCTTGGTTAGAAAAGTCGGTTTGTTGGTAACAATAGCAACGGCAATACCGCGTTTGCTGAGTTCGCTTAGCAACTCCTGGGTACCTTTATACAGCACCGTATGGGTAGCAATGTTACTTTCATATCGGCTTAAGAACTGCTGGCGCAGTCTTTGTTTATTGACGTGGAAGTGATCGCCAAAACCTAACTGAAGTAAGCCGTTGGCACCGTGGGAGGCCAGCGGACGAAACTCATGATCGGGTACCGCCGGGCGTTGATGTTGCTCCAGCATGTGGTTAAGCGCAGCACCTAAATCTGCAGCGGTATCTAATAAGGTACCGTCCAGATCAAACAAAATGGCCTTTGGTGCCTGGGTAGGCAAGTCAGTGTTGGATACTACTTGGCTGCTCATTCGGCCGGGCGCTCCAGACAAACAATATAATTAACGTCAACGTTACCATTATCAAAATAGAAACCGCGCCAGGGCAAATAGTGCATACCCGTCATGTCTTGCGCCACCAAGCCGGCCGCATCTGTCATTCGCAACAATTCCGCCGGACGAATAAACTTCTGATGCTGATGGGTGCCGGTTGGCACCCAGCGCAGCACATATTCTGCTGCTACTATACCCAGCAACCATGACTTCATATTACGGTTCAGGGTAGAGAAAAATACCTTACCACCCGGTTTCACGGCTTGTGCTGCGGCTGCCACAATAGCGGCGGGGTCGGGCACGTGCTCCAGCATTTCTAAACAAGTGACAACATCAAATTGGTTCGCATGTTCAGCCGCAAAGGATTCTGCCGACACCGCCTGGTAACTAATATCGAGCTGGCTTTCCAGTGCGTGCAAGCGGGCAACTTCCAGCGACGCCGGAGCTAAATCAATACCGGTTACCTTGGCGCCAGCACGTGCCAAACCCTCGGCCAGCAAACCACCGCCGCAACCAATGTCCAGTGCCTGCTGATCAAACACGCCACCACAATGATCCAAAATGTAGTCCAGCCGCAGCGGATTTATTTTGTGCAATGGCTTAAATTCGCCTTCGGGATCCCACCAACGTGAAGCCAGAGCAGAAAATTTATCAATTTCCTGTGGATCGACGTTCTGGTTTGATTGCGTGTTGGCCGTGGTCATGGAATGATTACTCGTTAAGACAGCAAGAATGGATACAAGTGTACTGGAGTTTCTTGGGTGAAAAAAGGGTTCCGGGGCTTGCCTGTTCTTGCGCAACATCTGGATCCAGAAAAAAGGGTGCGATAGTCACTCGGTATGGGTACAATGCTGCATCATTATAACAATAGACTGACAGATCTTTAGGGACAGGTTTTATGAGTGATCTTGCCAGAGAAATAGTTCCGGTAAATATAGAAGACGAACTGAAGAGTTCATACCTTGACTACGCGATGAGCGTTATCGTGGGTCGGGCCTTGCCTGATGTGCGTGACGGTTTAAAACCAGTGCATCGGCGCGTGTTATTCGCGATGAACGAACTGCGTAACGATTTTAATAAGCCGTATAAAAAATCGGCGCGTATTGTTGGTGACGTCATAGGTAAATATCACCCGCATGGTGATAGTGCCGTGTACGACACTATTGTACGTATGGCTCAGCCGTTCTCGTTGCGCTATATGCTGGTAGATGGTCAGGGTAACTTCGGTTCCGTTGATGGCGACTCTGCGGCTGCAATGCGTTATACCGAAATTCGCATGGCGAAAATTGCGCACGAGCTACTAGCCGATCTGGATAAAGAAACCGTCAACTTTGTACCGAACTACGATGGCACTGAACAAATTCCAGAAGTATTGCCTACCAAAGTCCCTAATCTGTTGGTAAACGGCTCCTCTGGTATTGCTGTTGGTATGGCCACCAACATTCCGCCACACAACTTAACCGAAGTGGTTAACGGTTGTTTGGCGATGATTGAAAACCCGGATATTGAAATTGAAGAATTGATGGAATATATCCCGGGTCCAGATTTTCCAACCGCCGCCAGTATTTCTGGTCGTGCCGGCATTATTGAAGCTTATAAAACCGGTCGTGGCCGTATCCACCTGCGTGCCAAAGCGGAAATTGAAACTGACAGCAATGGCCGTGAAGCTATTATCGTGAATGAAATTCCGTACCAGGTGAATAAAGCTCGCTTAATTGAAAAAATTGCCGAGCTGGTAAAAGAAAAACGCCTGGAAGGCATTAGCGGTTTGCGCGATGAGTCTGATAAAGACGGCATGCGTATTGTGATTGAACTGAAACGCGGTGAAGTTGGTGAAGTGGTGCTGAACCACTTGTATGCCAACACGCAAATGCAGGTTGTATTTGGTATTAACATGGTTGCACTGGACAAAAACCAGCCGCGCCTGTTTAACCTGGTCGACATGCTGAAGTGCTTTATTTTGCACCGTCGCGAAGTGGTTACGCGCCGTTCAGTATACGAACTGCGTAAAGCACGTGAACGTGCGCACATTCTTGAAGGCTTAGCTATTGCGCTGGCTAACATTGATGAAATTATTGAATTAATTCGTAAGTCACCAACCCCGGCAGAAGCTCGTGCAGCCTTATTAGCACGCCCGTGGTTACTGGGTGACGTAGCGGCCATGCTGGAACGTGCCGGTGTTGATGCGGCACGCCCGGATCATTTAGAACCGGAATTTGGTATTCGTGATGGCCAGTATTACTTAACCGAAGAACAAGCTCAGGCCATTCTTGATTTACGCCTGCACAAGTTAACCGGTTTGGAACACGAGAAGATTCTGGAAGAATACAAGAATCTGTTAGCGCAAATTGAAGCCCTGTTACTAATTCTGAACAGCTCTGAGCGCTTAATGGAAGTTATTCGTGAAGAACTAGAATTGATTCGCACCAACTATGGTGATGAACGCCGCACAGAAATTACTGCTGCTGCGCACGACATCAGCATGGAAGACTTGATTAATGAAGAAGACGTTGTGGTAACACTGTCGCATGAAGGTTATGTGAAGTATCAACCACTGACGGAATACGAAGCGCAGCGTCGTGGTGGTAAAGGTAAAGCGGCCACGAAGATGAAAGACGAAGATTTCGTCGAACGCTTATGGGTAGCGAATACACACGATACTATTTTGTGCTTCTCAACCCGTGGTCGTATTTACTGGATGAAGGTGTATCAATTACCACTGGCCAGCCGTGCATCGCGTGGCCGACCTATTGTGAACCTGTTACCGCTGGAAGCCGATGAGCGTATTACCGCTATTCTGCCAACGCGTGATTATCCGGAAGATCAATTTGTGATCATGGCTACCCGTAACGGTACCGTGAAAAAGACTCCGTTAACCGAATACTCGCGTCCGCGTTCAGGCGGTATTATTGCCTTGAACCTGAATGACGGCGATGAACTGATTGGTGTTGATATTACCAGCGCTGGCAGCGAAATCATGCTGTTCTCAGATGCTGGTAAAGTAGTTCGCTTCAGCCAGGAGCAAGTGCGCTCCATGGGCCGTACGGCAACTGGTGTTCGTGGTATTCGTTTAGAAGAAGGGCAACGTGTAGTTTCCCTGATTGTGCCACGTACGATTGAAGAAGAAGTGCCAGCCATTTTAACCGTTACCGAGAACGGCTTTGGTAAGCGTACACCTATTACCGATTACCCAGCGAAGAGCCGGGCAACTAAAGGTGTGGTCTCAATCAAGGTAAGTGAACGTAATGGTGAAGTTGTTGGTGCCATGGAAGTGATTGATACCAACGAAATCATGTTGATTAGTAATAAAGGCACCCTGGTGCGTACCCGCGTTAAAGAAGTATCAACCGTAGGTCGTAACACTCAGGGCGTACGCTTAATTCGTACCGGCGCTGACGAAAAAGTTGTGGGTATGCAGCGTATTGATGAAATTGACGAAGAACTGGTGGTTGACGGTGACGTAATTGAGGGTGATGCGGTGGCAGAATCCGAAGAAGCTAAAGTTAACGATGCTGATGCACCAGCCACCGACGCTCCGGAAACTGACGAGGAATAACCTTGATGCCAGCGCTGTATAACTTTTCTGCCGGTCCTGCGATGTTGCCTGCTGAGGTTATGCAGCAGGCTCAGGAAGAGTTACGTAACTGGCAGGGTAGCGGTATTTCGGTGATGGAAATTAGTCACCGCGACCCGGCCTTTATGCGAATGGCTGAGCAAGCCGAACAGGATTTGCGCGAGCTAATGAGCATTCCTGAGCAGTATCATGTGTTGTTTATGCATGGTGGCGGGCGTGGTCAGTTTTCCGCAGTTCCGCAAAATATAGCTGCACCTGACGCCACTGTAGATTACCTGAATACCGGTGTGTGGTCGGATTTTGCCATTCGTGAAGCGGGTAAATTCGTCAAGCATGTGAATGTAGCCGGTGGCGTTGAGCAACGTGCCGAAGGCAAAGCGATAGTTGCCCGCGAGCACTGGCAATTGTCAGACAAGGCTGCCTATTTTCACTACTGCCCGAACGAAACCGTAGACGGTTTAGCACTGCACGCTATTCCAACCGATATAAAAGCGCCCATAGTGGCTGATATGTCGTCGAACATTTTGTCTGAGCCGCTGGACGTATCTAAGTTCGGTATTATTTATGCCGGGGCACAAAAGAATATCGGCCCCTCGGGCTTTGCTATCACCATTGTTGATAAGAAGCTGCTCGGTCAGCCACAACCGCAACTGTCTACCATCATGGATTACGCGGTGCAGGCCGAACAAGGCTCTATGTACAACACGCCGAATACGTACGCCTGGTATATTTCCGGGTTAGTTTTTTCTTGGCTGAAGCGTCAGGGCGGGGTGGAAGCTATGGGTAAAATTAACGCCGAAAAAGCACGCAAAATTTACGACTATGTCGACAGCTCCGCATTTTATCGCAACGAAGTTCATCCTGAGTTTCGTTCACGTATGAACGTTCCTTTTTTATTGGCTGATGACAGCCTGGATGCCTTATTCCTGCAGCAGGCCAATGCCGCCGGGCTGGTGGGGTTAAAAGGGCATCGTTACGTTGGCGGTATGCGCGCAAGTATATACAACGCCATGCCCATGGCAGGTATAGATACGCTGCTTGAATTCATGCATGACTTTGCACAAAAAAATGGATAACAAAACTACTATGACACGTTTTAATGCGCTTGAACTTGCCAACCCGGGTGTGCGGAAACTAAAGCCGTATCAGGCCGGCAAACCTATTACCGAGCTGGAACGCGAACTTGGTATTAGCGGTATTGTAAAATTAGCATCGAACGAGAACCCGTTGGGCTTAAGCGATAAAGTAAAAGCGGCACTGCGCGACGAACTCGACGATCTGGCGCGCTACCCTGATGCGAACGGCTACTACCTGAAAACGAAACTGGCCGACCGGCTGCGCGTGCAGGCCAGCCAGATTACCTTAGGTAATGGTTCCAACGATGTGTTAGAAATTTTAGCCCGCACTTTCGTGGGTGCTGAGCATGAAGTTATTTTCTCGCAACACGCATTCGTGGTGTATCCGCTGGTTACCCAAGCTATTGGTGCCACGCCAGTTGCTGTGCCTGCGGTAGATTACGGTCATGATTTAGACGCTATGGCTGCGGCTATCACTGAACGTACCCGCATGGTGTTTATTGCCAACCCAAATAATCCTACCGGCACTTTCTTAAGCGCCGAACAGTTACACGCGTTCGTTGCCAAAGTACCAGAGCACGTGATTGTGGTGCTAGACGAAGCCTACAACGAATATGTACCGGAACAATTGCGAGCGGATTCGGTTGGCTGGTTAACTGAGTTTCCCAACTTGGTGGTCAGCCGGACTTTTTCCAAAGCTTATGGATTAGCAGGTTTACGTGCGGGTTACGCGGTGTCTAGTGAAGAAATTGCCGACCTGCTGAATCGCATTCGTCAGCCGTTTAATATGAACAGTTTGTCTTTAGCGGCAGCAACAGCTGTACTTGACGATGAAGACTACCTGCAGCAATCGGTTGCGGTAAACGACGCGGGCATGGATCAGTTAATTGCGTTTTGTCAGCAACATCAGCTGAACTATATTCCGTCACGCGGTAATTTCTTAACCATCGAGTTTGGTGAGAAGTCGGGCGAAATTTATGACCAATTGCTTCATAAAGGCGTGATTGTGCGTCCTGTGGCTGGCTATGAGCTGCCAAATCATTTGCGGGTCAGTATTGGCCTGCCGCATGAAAACGATGCCTTCATTAAGGCCATGAAGGAGTTGCTGTAAGCACCATTGTGACAGCACCGACTAAACTTTATCTAGCGCCAAGTAAAATATGTTCGGGCCAGGTCGTGTTACCTGGCTCGAAAAGCATTGCCAACAGGGCATTGCTGATGGCTGCTTTGTGCGACACCCCCACGGTATTAAGCAATCTATTGGTAAGCGACGATACTCGCCACATGCGTAAAGCATTGGCGGCTTTGGGCGTTGCTCAGCAAGAACTAACCGAAAACGGCCGCACCCTGCAGGTAAATGGCTGTGGTGGCAACTGGAGCTTACGGCCGGGTGAGTTATTTCTTGGCAACGCAGGCACCGCGGTTCGGCCGTTAACCGCGGTGCTGACAGCTACTTGTGACCATGCGGTGACGATTACCGGTGAGCCGCGCATGTTGGAACGTCCGTTAGCGCCCTTGATTGATGCGCTGGTAATGGGTGGTGCCGAGATAAAATCCACTGGCGCAGCCGGCTATCCGCCGGTGCGTGTTGCCGGAGGCTTGCAAGGTGGGGCCATACAGGTGGATGGTAGCGCTTCCAGTCAGTTTATTAGTGCGTTGCTGATGGCATTGCCACTAGCGCCGAATAACAGTGTGCTGACGCTTAGCGGAACTATTGTGTCCTGGCCCTATATTGAGCTTACGCTAAGTATGCTGAAAGCGTTTGGCATTGAAATTACCCAACTTACCGAGAATAGCTTCGAAATAGCTGGCGCGCAGCGCTACCGTTCACCCGGCCAGTACTGGATTGAAGGCGATGCCAGCGCGGCTTCGTATTGGTTAGCGGCGGGCGTTATTGGTGGCGGGCCGGTGCAGGTAGATGGGGCAGGGTCGCAAAGCTTACAGGGCGATGTCGCCTTTGCCGAAGTATTGCAGCGTATGGGTGCAAATGTTGACGTACAACCGCAGCATATGACCGCTCAGGGCGTAACCGATCAAAGCGGCCACTTGCAGGGTATTGATGTGGACTTAAATGCCATTCCCGATGCGGCTATGACGCTGGCTACGCTGGCGTTATTTGCCTCCGGCCCAACTCGCATTCGCAATGTGGCGAACTGGCGCTTAAAAGAAACCGATCGTTTGCTGGCCATGGCCACCGAGCTTAAAAAAGTGGGCGCTGACGTAACCTTATTTGATGACGGTTTGCTGATTCACCCGCCGCAACAATGGCAACATGCGGAAATAGAAACCTACAACGACCATCGCATGGCTATGTGTTTTGCGTTGCTGACCTTTGCACCAGTGGGCGTCACCATTTTAGACCCGGATTGCTGCGCTAAAACCTACCCCGAATTCTTTACTGAATTTTCACAGCGTTGTCATTAACGAGCAGTAGTATCTGGTTCGCTGGCAGTTAATCTCAGCAGTGTGGTCGGCAGTTAATGCAATTTTTCTTAAAATCCGTATAATTACGGCGCTTCGTATTTTTAATCAAATGGTCTGGTACCGCATTTTGTGTGCCGGACTCATGAGGACAGCATGATCAAGCAAATACCAGTCATAACTGTGGATGGACCCAGCGGTGCAGGTAAGGGAACCGTAAGTCGCTTACTGGCAGAAAAACTGGGCTGGCATCTGCTCGATAGTGGTGCAATTTACCGGGTGTTGGCACTGGCTGCCATCCATCATGGTTTTACCCCGGATGATGAAGAAAGTTTAGTGGCCTTGGCAACAGATTTAGATGTTAAATTTGTTGCGGAAGAAGAGAAATCACTAACTCACATTATTCTGGAAGGTGAGGATGTCACTGTCACCATTCGTACCGAAGAGGTTGGTAACATGGCCTCCAAAGTAGCTGCCTTACCGCGTATTCGCGAAGCGCTATTACGGCGCCAGCGAGCATTTAAAGAAATGCCTGGCTTGGTTGCCGACGGTCGCGATATGGGAACTGTGGTATTCACTGATGCTGCCGCGAAAATCTTTTTAACGGCAAGTGCCCAGGAACGGGCCGAACGCCGCTACAAGCAATTGCTTGAGAAAGGTTTTACTGCTAATATTGACCAATTAATCGCCGAAATCAAAGAACGTGATGAACGCGATACCAATCGCTCTGTAGCGCCATTAAAGCCTGCGGAGGATTCTCTGTTTGTTGATTCTACAAAACTATCTGTAGATCAAGTGGTTACAGAGATTTTGCAGTTTGCACATAGCAAACTCTCAAATTCTGAGGCCAGCGCACAATAAGGTGTAGCTAGCTTTAGGGGTCTGGCGCAAGGAATGCAGTCAGATAATTTTAAACAACCCCGCCATATACGGACAAATGGTGGACGTCGATAAACTGAAATAAGTTAACTCATATGTCAGATAATTTTGCACAGCTGTTTGAAGAAAGCCTAAAAGAAGTCGAAACTCGCCCAGGTTCCATTGTTAAAGGTACTATCGTTGCGATTAACCGCGATGTGGTATTAGTTGATGCTGGCCTGAAATCAGAAAGCGCAATCCCGGTTGAGCAATTCCGTAACGCGGAAGGTGAACTGGAAATTAGCGTTGGTGACGAAGTTGATGTAGCGCTTGATGCCGTTGAAGATGGCTTCGGTGAAACCATCCTGTCCCGTGAAAAAGCGAAACGCTTCGAAGCATGGCTGCAGCTGGAAAAAGCTTACGAGAATGAAGATACAGTTATCGGTATTATCAGTGGTAAAGTCAAAGGTGGCTTCACTGTTGATTTAGGTGGCGTACGCGCATTCTTACCAGGTTCATTAGTAGATGTTCGCCCAGTGCGCGAAACAGCTCACCTGGAAAATAAAGATTTGGAATTCAAGGTTATTAAGCTTGATCAGAAGCGCAATAACGTTGTTGTTTCACGTCGTGCCGTTATTGAGACTGAAAACAGTGCAGAACGCGATGCGTTACTGGAAAATCTGCAAGAAGGTCAAGAAGTTAAAGGTATCGTTAAGAACCTGACTGACTACGGTGCGTTCGTTGATTTAGGTGGTGTTGACGGTCTGTTGCACATCACTGATATGGCATGGAAACGTGTGAAGCATCCGAGCGAAGTCGTTAATGTTGGTGACGAAATCAACGTTAAAGTACTGAAATTCGATCGTGAGCGCACGCGTGTATCACTTGGCCTGAAGCAATTAGGCGAAGATCCATGGGCAGATATCGCTAACCGTTACCCTGAAGGACACCGTCTGGAAGGCCGTGTAACTAACCTGACTGATTACGGCTGCTTCGTAGAAATCGAAGAAGGCGTTGAAGGTTTAGTACACGTTTCTGAAATGGATTGGACGAACAAAAACGTACATCCTTCTAAGGTTGTTAACCTGGATGATGTGGTTGAAGTTATGGTTCTTGAAATTGACGAAGAGCGTCGTCGTATTTCACTGGGTCTGAAACAGTGTAAACCTAACCCTTGGGAAGAGTTCTCTAAGAACTTCAACAAAGGCGACAAAGTTAGTGGCAAAATCAAGTCAATTACCGATTTCGGTATCTTCATTGGCTTGGATGGCGGCATTGACGGTCTGGTTCACTTGTCAGATATCAGCTGGAACGCTGCTGGCGAAGAAGCCGTTCGTGAATTCAAGAAAGGCGAAGAAGTTGAAGCCGTGGTACTGCAAGTTGACGCAGAACGCGAGCGCATCTCTTTAGGTGTTAAACAACTTGAAGAAGACCCGTTCAACGATTATCTGGCAGCTAACAAAAAAGGTGCTATCGTTACTGGTAAGGTTATCGAAGTTGATGCCAAAGGTGCGAAAGTTGAACTGGCTGATTCAGTTGAAGGTTATGTCCGCGCTGCTGACATTTCACGTGACCGCGTTGAAGATGCGACCACTGAATTGAAAGTTGGCGACGAAGTTGAAGCTCGCTTCATGGGCGTTGACCGTAAGAACCGTACTTTAAGCTTGTCAATTCGCGCGAAAGACGAAGTTGAAGAGAAAGAAGCCGTTGAGTCTGTTAATACTAAACAACAGCAAGAAGGTGACAAGTTCACCAACGCAATGGCAGAAGCCTTCAAAGCTGCGAAAACTGACGATTAATTAGTGCAGCACCCTTGGCGACAACGAGAAGGAGTTTAGTGTGACGAAATCTGAATTGATTGAGAAGCTCTCAGGAATTCATTCGCAGCTTCCCCCTCGGCATGTCGAGCAAGCGGTGAAAGAGCTACTGGAGCAAATGGTTCAAGCGCTGGCCACTGGCGAGCGCATTGAAATTAGAGGTTTCGGTAGCTTCGCATTACATTATCGGGCACCGCGAGTAGGGCGTAACCCGAAAACCGGTACCAAGGTAGAGTTAAGCGGAAAATATGTGCCCCATTTTAAACCAGGCAAAGCTTTACGCGAGCGGGTTGACAATTTAGGGCAGAGTTAACTTCAGGTTAACAAAAACGGCATGCTATCATATAGCATGCCGTTTTTTTTTGAGTGAGAAAGGACCCCCACATGATTCGCAAATTACTGGTACTGATTCCGGTGTTAGTTTTGTTTGCTATTGCATTAGCGTTTGGCGCACAGAACAATCAAGTTGTTTTCGTTGATTTTTTTGTGGTTCAACGTGATGTCAGCGTGGCTACTTTAGTTGCTCTATTTGTTGGTGCCGGCTTCTTATTTGGCGTTATCAGCATGCTAGCCAGCCAGTGGCGCTTACGACTGCGGGTTAGACGTTTGCGCAAGCAAGTGCAGCAATTGAATAAAACCACGCAGGGATCCTAAGTCCAATGCTTGAATTGCTGTTTTTACTTCTTCCTGTCGCCGCCGCTTACGGTTGGTTTATGGGGCGCAATAGCGTTCGTATAGAAGAACGCCGTGAGCAGCAGCAATTTTCCCGCCAGTACGTTACTGGTTTGAATTTACTGTTGTCAGATCAATCTGATAAAGCCGTTGACCTGTTCGTTGAGTTGCTTGATGTAGACTCCGATACTATTGAAACCCACTGGGCCTTAGGAAAGTTATTCCGGCGCCGTGGTGAGGTTGAACGGGCCATTAAAATACACCAAAACCTGACTTCACGACCGAACTTGTCGGAATCAGACCGTCGCACCGCTATGTTTGAATTAGGGCGGGATTACTTAGCGGCTGGTTTGTACGATCGGGCGGAAGACATGTTTACCGAATTACAGCGCTTAAAAGAGTTTCAGCAACCTAGCCAAAAACACTTGCTGGAACTTTATGAAGCCACCCATGAATGGGATAAAGCTATTATTGTGGCGCTGAAGCTTACTCGCCACGACAAACACGCACATGCGGTGGTGTCACAGCTGTATTGTGAACTAGCCGAGAAGCAAGCCGATACCCGCCATACTGTGAAGTACTACCAGAAAGCCCTGAAGCACGATCCAAACTGCGTACGAGCTACCTTGTCATTAGGGCGTTTGTGGCACTCCCAGGGGCAGTATCAGCGTGCGGTACAAACCTTAATGCAGGTGCTCGAGCAAGACGCCGACTTTTTGTCAGAAGCATTACCGCTTATTCAGGTGTGCTTTAACGCTCTCAATGATGTGTCTGGTTTGGTGCAGTTCTTACACGAGTGCATTAAGCGCCACCCAACAACCTCGTCAATTGTGATGCTATCTGAGTTGATTGCCAGTGAAAATGGCATTGAGGCGGCAGAGCAATTCGTGCAAAATGCGCTGCGTAAAAACCCCACCATGATAGGTTTCCATCAATTGATGGATTTTCATATTCGTGCCGCTGACGTTGGCAAAGCCCGTGACAGTCTGGTGCTATTACAGCGCCTGGTTCAACAACAGTTGCACCAACGGCCGAAGTACAAGTGTCGGCATTGCGGTTTTTCCGGTAGTACCTTGTATTGGCATTGTCCGTCGTGTCGAACCTGGGGTGATATTAAACCCATTATTGGATTAGATGGAGAGTAAATGAATTCGCAAATATTTGTTGCCCTGGATTTTAATAACCGAGCTGCAGCTAAGGCGCTAGTCGATCAACTATCACCTGACTTATGTGGTTTGAAAGTAGGCAAAGAACTATTTGCTGTAGCTGGACCGGAGTTTGTGAAAGAGCTAACTCAGCAGGGATTCCGGGTATTTCTGGATTTAAAGTATCACGACATTCCAAATACTGTCGCAAAAGCTGTGGCCGCCAGTGCAGAACTGGGCGTGTGGATGGTTAATGTGCACGCCTCGGGCGGTCGACGCATGTTAAGCGCTGCTCGCGAAGCCTTAATGCCATACGGTAATAAAGCACCAAAGCTGATTGCGGTTACCGTGTTAACCAGCATGAGCGATGACGACTTAGCTGAAACCGGGGTAGCGCGCAGCGCTGCTGAGCAAGTGCTGCATTTAGCCAAGCTAAGCAAAAGCTGCGAGCTTGATGGTGTGGTGTGTTCAGCACAGGAAGCCGAGCAGTTGAAAGCCGAGCTTGGCGAGTCTTTTATGTTAGTAACGCCAGGTATTCGTCCCGCAGGCAGTGGTGCTGATGATCAACGCCGTACCATGACGCCTGAACAGGCTCAGGCAGCCGGTGTCGACGTGCTGGTAATAGGTCGACCTATTACGGCTGCTGATCAGCCGCTGGAAGCCTTACAAAGAATTCATCAAAGTCTGCAACACTAAGAAGACATATCCGCTTGGTTTGAGCGAACTGCCTAACTACACTTCAGGAGCTGCAAGGACAGCAGCTCAACCTGGAGACAGTTATGGTACGGAAAATCTTTTTCATTGTTGCACTCATGATGTCGTTTGGATTGCTGCAACCTGCAGTAGCCGATCAAGTCGCCAATCCAAGCGTCACGCAAAGCAAACAAGGCACCGAAGCCACCGTGAATTTAAATACCGCCAGTGCAGCCGAGCTCGCACAGGCATTGGTTGGGGTAGGCCTTAAACGTGCCGAGCAAATCATTGCTTTACGCGAAGAAATAGGGCGCTTTACCGCCGTTGAGCAATTGCTGGATGTGCGGGGTATTGGTCCTAAGTTATTGGAAAAAAACGCCGGTAAAATTACCTTCTGATACAGTTAACTGAACATAAAAAAAGGCGCCTGACGGCGCCTTTTTATTGAGCTAGTCTTCAGCGGGTATTGATTACTCCGGAGAACACTTAGCCATAGTCGACTCTGACTTGTTGCGAGCATTTACCACACTAGCGACGCGTTCGTCTTTGGTGACACTTTGACGAGCTTCTACCGCGCGTGCAGACAGTTGCTTTGACTCACCCGAGGATGGGGCCGCCGTTGCCTTAGTCATTGGTGCCGATGCCATTTTCTTGGCCACTGATACCGAACTGTTACCCATTGAAGCAGGTTTAGCTGGGGCTTCAGTTGGCTTAGTTGCCGTTGCACCCGGCTTGGCCGCAGGGGCTGATGCTGCTTCGGTTGGTGCCGTTACTGACTCTGGCTGAGTTGCTGCTGCCGGCGCTTCAGTTGGCTGCTGAGCTTCTACTTTCGCTGGCTCTGCTTTTACTTCGGCTTGTGCTTCGGCGGCTGGTTGCTCAGCAACTGGCGCTGCGGTTGTTGGTTTTTCCTCAGCCGCATTAGTCGCTTCTGCTTGAGCCGGTGCTGCAGTAGCTTCTGCTGCTTTTGCCGAACCGGTGGCTGGCGTGTCGCTAGTTTCGGCAGATGCTGATTCATTGGCTTCAGCTTCAGCTGTTTTATCACGCTTACGTTGTTGTCCTGCGGCACGCAAATGACGCGGTGAACGACGTGAACGGTTGCGAGTTGGTCGTTCTGCAGCTACGTCGTCTTTGGCCTCAGACTCAGTTGCAGTTTCACCTTCACCTTCACTATCAGCTACACTCTTAGTTTCATTATCAGCTTTCACTTCAGCTTCAACTTCGTCAGCTTTGACTTCTGACTCAGGATTAAGCTCAGGTTTCGGCTGCTCAGCTTGCGTTTCGGCAACAGCTGGTGCTTCAGTTTTAGCTGCTACTTTCGGTTCTTCTTGCTGAGCTACTGGCTGCGGTTGAGGTTGTTCACTAACAGCTTCCGCTGGTGCTGATTTGTTTTCTTCAGCAACCATTTCCGCCGCTGCGGCCATGCGCGGATCTAACTTACGACCACCGCTGCTCTTCGCTTTAGCGTCTGGTTTAGCCTCGGTTGCAGCTTTGGTTTCAGTAGCTTGCTCAGCGGCTTTTGCTGGAGCTGCGACATCACCATCTTGCTGCGACTGACGCACTGACTTGTCCAGCTTGCGACGCTGACGACGTTGTTTCGGTTTGGCTGGTGGTTTCTCAGCTTTATTCTCAGCTTTCGCTTCCGGCTTGTTCTCAGCTGCATTGGTATCTTTCGCTGCTTGCTTCTTCGGCTCGGTTTTTGCAGTTTCAGCTTGTGCTGGCTTGCTTTGACGAGCGGCACGATCATTTTGCTGATTGTTTGCGCGTTGTTCATCATCACGACGGTTGCGGTTGCCACCACGACCACGGCGATTACGGCCACGACGTTGTTGGTTACCTTGCTCTTTACCACGTTGTTGCTGGCCACCACGTTGGCCCCGTTGTGGGCGTTGCGATGATGATTTTTGTTGATTGTCGTTGTCACTACCAAACAATGACTTCAACCAGTTGCCGATACGAGTTACCAAGCCAGGACCAGCCGGTGCTGTTGGGGTCGCTTTGGCGGCCGCAGCAATTGGTGTCGGCGCCGGAGCAGGAGCCGAGGGTGCTTGTAAACCTTGTAGAGCAGGTTGCTCTAACTGTGGCTTTTCTTTGCCCAGATTCATTTCGATACCAGCTAATTGTGGGTTCTGAATCAGTTCAAAGCTATTACCTTCATCCACTTCGTCTGAACGCAGGCGTTTCACGTCAAAGTGTGGGGTTTCCAGGTAATGATTAGGAATCACCAGTATAGAAACTTTATGACGCTGTTCCATTTCGTTAATGGCTTTGCGTTTTTCGTTCAACAAGTAAGTGGCAACGGGTACTGGTACCTGAGCTTGCACTTGCAGGGTGTTTTCTTTCAGCGCTTCTTCTTCAATTAAACGCAGAATAGATAGCGCTAAAGATTCGTCGGAACGAATAGTGCCCTGGCCGCTACAACGCGGACAAATATGGTTCGCACCTTCACCTAGCGACGGACGCAGGCGTTGGCGTGACATTTCTAACAAACCGAAGCGAGAAATACGGGCCACCTGAATACGGGCACGGTCGTGTTTCAAACTATCGCGTAGGCGGTTTTCAACTTCACGTTGGTGACGTGTTGGTGTCATATCAATAAAGTCGATAACAACCAGGCCACCTACGTCGCGTAAACGCAACTGGCGGGCAATTTCTTCGGCCGCTTCCAGATTGGTTTGAAATGCGGTTTCTTCAATGTCTCCGCCTTTGGTTGCGCGGGCAGAGTTAATATCAATTGACGTTAAGGCTTCGGTTGGATCAATAACAATAGAGCCACCTGAGGGCAGGCGAACTTCACGCTGAAACGCCGATTCAATTTGGCTCTCAATTTGATAATGATTAAACAGTGGGGCATCGCTGTCGTACATTTTAACGCGATTGACGAAATCCGGACGAATCAGGGTAACGTGGTCACGTACCTGTTCGAACACTTTTTGGCTATCAATCAACACTTCGCCAATGTCACGACGTAAGTAGTCACGAATTGCGCGGAAAATTACGTTGCTTTCCTGATGAATCAGGAAGGGTGCAGGGCGCTCTTCAGCAGCTTTGCGAATAGCTTCCCAGTGATGCAACAGCACGTTTAAGTCCCATTCCAACTCTTCCGGCGATTTACCAACACCCGCAGTACGTACAATTAGTCCCATTTCTTTTGGCACATTCAACTGGTTCAGGGCGTCTTTTAATTCCGTACGCTCATCACCTTCAATGCGGCGGGAAATACCACCGGCACGCGGGTTGTTTGGCATCAAGACTAAGTAGCTACCGGCTAATGAGATAAAGGTAGTTAACGCAGCACCTTTTTGGCCACGCTCTTCTTTATCTATTTGCACAATAACTTGCTGACCTTCTTTAATAACGTCCTTAATGTTCGGACGACCTTCCAAAGTGTAGCCAGAAGGGAAGTAGGTGCGGGCAATTTCTTTTAGTGGCAGGAAGCCGTGGCGTTCAGCACCGTAATCAACAAACGCAGCCTCAAGGCTTGGTTCTATACGGGTGATTTTACCTTTGTAGATGTTTGCTTTCTTTTGCTCGTGACCCGGGCTTTCAATATCCAGATCATATAAGCGTTGGCCATCGACCAAGGCAACGCGCAGCTCTTCTAGCTGGGTTGCATTAATTAGCATTCTTTTCATTGTTGTGACTCGTTATTTTGTCAGCCACAACCTGACACGACGGTACTAATACCGGGCTCGCAAATTCGAATTCGTCATTGTTTATTGGTCAGCATCTGCTGCGTGACCAGTAACCCGTCATCTCGACGTGTTACGTTCAATTGGTTACCAAGCCGAACTTCGCTTGCGTTTCGTGCCATGTTGTCGCTTTGGCTTAATTAGCGACCTGAACAAACTCGCATACAACAGTTTTCTTCCGAACTTTTCCGTGCCATCAGGATCTCGATGTTTGTTCATCGTACCCTGACGTGGACATGTCGGGTTGTTGTGCAGTATTCAGGTCACACGAAAAATAGTGTTATGAGTTGCGCGTCTTTCGCCGCAACGCTGCATTTCTACTGCAATCACTCCGTAATTAAGGACTTAGCTTTCATGTTTGTTAGTAACAAACAGTATGCCTTTTACGGTATTTGACATGGAATTATCCCATATAAATCAAGCTAAATACAAGCAGCAATTTCTGCTTTCGCTAACAACGAATAATGCTAGAATGCGCGCCATGAGTGAAGAGCAACAAAAAGTTACCTGGCAGACTGTAGACGCAGAGTATGCGGGCCAGCGAATTGACAACTTTCTTTTAGCGCGTTTAAAGGGTGTGCCTAAGTCATTGGTGTACCGAATTCTGCGTAAGGGAGAGGTGCGCGTGAACAAAAAACGCGCCAAACCGGACTATAAGTTACAAGCTGGTGATTTAGTGCGTATTCCACCAGTGCGGGTGACCACGGCAACGCCGCTGCCTTCCGCCAAGCTAGATAGCGTGCAGCAACTGGAATCACAAGTACTTTACGAAGACGACGTACTGCTAGTATTGAATAAGCCTGCCGGTATGGCGGTGCATGGTGGTTCCGGCTTGCAGTTTGGCTTAATTGAGAGCCTGCGGGCGCTGCGCCCCGGTGCGAAACATCTGGAACTGGTGCATCGCCTGGATAGAGAAACCAGCGGCTGTATTTTGATTTCCAAGCGGCGTTCGGCGTTACGTGACCTGCACGAGCAGCTGCGCGAAAAGAAAATGGACAAACAATATTACGCGCTGGTGCGTGGTCAGTGGCAGCAGCATGTCAGCATGGTATCTGCTCCGCTATTAAAGAACACGCTGAAATCGGGTGAGCGGGTTGTGCGGGTTGATGCCGCAGGGAAAGAGTCACAAACTCGTTTTCGTATCAGCGAGCGGTTTGCCGACTGTACCTTAGTAGAAGCTTCTCCGGTGACCGGACGAACGCATCAAATTCGTGTGCATGCGCTGCATGCCGGGCATCCAATTGCTTATGATTCCAAGTACGGGGATCAGGCTTTTGACGAGAAACTGAGCGGTTCGGGCTTACAACGCCTGTTTCTGCATGCACATCAATTACGCTTTCAACATCCGCAAACGGGCGCCACAGTAACTGTGAATGCACCAATGGATAAAGCGTTAAAGCAAACCCTGAAATACTTACGAGGGCTGTAATGGATAAAGCACCTGAGTTGATTATATTTGACTGGGACGGAACCCTAATGGATTCCGTTGGGCGAATTGTATCCTCTATGCAAAATAGTGCGACGGCGGTGGGTTTACCTGTGCCGGACGCGCATGCGGTTCGCGATATTATTGGTTTAAGTTTGCAACCAGCAATCAGCAGATTGTTTGGCGAGCTACCGACCGATTCGCTGAACGGCTTTCTGGAACAATATCGGCGTGAATACGTTGAGCTAAATCCCACGCCCACGCCCTTTTTTGCCAATAGTTTAACCACCTTAGGGCTATTGCGTAACAACGGTCATAAGCTGGCGGTGGCTACCGGTAAAATGCGCCGGGGGCTGGATCGCATTTGGTTGGAAACTAAAACGGGTCATTACTTTGATGGGTCCCGCTGTGCCGATGAAAGTGAGTCTAAGCCAAGTCCGCAAATGTTATTGGACTTACTGGATGAGTTTCAGTTAACTCCCGATCAGGCTGTTATGGTTGGCGACTCTGTTTACGACATGCAAATGGCCGAGGCTATTGATATGCCGCGTATTGGCGTGAGCTACGGCGTGCACTCAGCTGAGCAGTTAGCTCAGCATCAGCCGCTTGCGGTGATTGATGACGTGGCCGATGTTCAACACTGGCTATATAAATAGAAGGGACGCAGGATGAGTGATTATAAAATCGTATTGGCCTCAACCTCACCGTTCCGCCGCCAGTTACTGGAACAAACCGGCCTTGCCTTTAGTGCTATTGCTCCCGAAGTTGACGAAACCCCGGTAGCGAATGAAAACGCGACTGAACTTGTAGAGCGGCTAGCAAAAGCAAAAGCCTGTGCGGTAGCAGAACAGTTTAAGGGGAACACCCAGGCCCTGGTGATCGGTTCCGATCAGGTTGCTGTAGTGAATGGCAGTATTGTCGGCAAGCCGCACACGCACGAAAAGGCCGTGGCACAATTAAGCGCAGCTTCAGGCCAGGCTGTTACCTTTTATACCGGACTGGCCGTTGCGGCAGTAACTAAAGGTACAATAAGTGTAGAAAGTTGCGTGGAAACCTTCGAAGTGGTGTTCCGCAATTTAACCGCTGAGGAAATAGAAGGGTACTTACGCAAAGAACAACCTTATCAATGTGCCGGTAGTTTTAAAAGCGAGGCGCTTGGTATTACGCTGTTCTCGGCATTACGCGGGAATGACCCTAATACCTTAGTTGGTTTGCCGGTGATTCGATTGCTGGAAATGCTGCGGGTGTATGGCGTTAACCCGCTGTTAAATACAAGTGTGTAATCGTTAAAAGAATCGTGGTTTCAATGGGTAGAATTCCTTGAAATTACTTGTGTTTCACCATTCAATCCAGTAAGATTCGCGCGCTATGGAAAAGGTTCGAGTACCGGTAACGGTCGATCCGGTTAAAAGTTCCGGGAAACAATTAAGTTATGATGGCGTCGTTCCGGCAGGTTCGCTGGTGCGATTGCAGGAGCTGCTGTTAGAACCCTGCGCGGATGTTGACGTGCAGCTGCAGTTCGATGTAGATGAGCAAAACATCAAATACATTGAAGGCAAAGCTGAAGTCGCTACCGTGGTTGCCTGTGAACGTTGCAACGAAGCCATGTCAATTGTGCTTCAAACTGAATTTAAGTATGCACCTATTACCAAGCGACAAAAGGCAGACGAGTTACCAAGCGACTACGAAGCTGTAGAACTTGATGAACTCGGCGAAGTAAACCTACATCGTATGGTGGAAGACGAACTTATACTGGCCATGCCAGTCGTTGTGAAGCACGATGATAAAGATTGTTCGATTGATAGTAATGCCATGAGCTGGGGGAAGATTGATGATTCCCCGGAGCCAAGCGAGAATCCTTTCGCGGTGTTACAAAAATTAAAGCGCAAATAAACTTAGGAGATAGCGTAAAATGGCTGTACAAAAGAGTAAGAAAAGTCGTTCAAAACGCGACATGCGTCGTTCACACGATGCGCTGAGCGGCCCTACACTGTCGGTTGATTCTACCTCTGGTGAAACGCATCGTCGTCACCACGTAACTGCCGATGGTTTTTATAAAGGCCGTAAAGTAGTCGGTAACTAAGCGAGTCTAGTCAGGTATGGCTATGGCCGACCTAACACTAGCACTTGATGCAATGGGGGGCGATTCAGGCCCCTCAGTTGTAGTTGGCGCACTTTCACGTGCGCTTAACGCGTTTCCGACAGTTAAGTTTGTGCTGGTAGGCGAGCAACAAGAGTTGCAAGCGCTGCTAAACCAGCACAATTTGAACGAGCATTCCCGTGTTCGTATTCAACATGCCAGCCAAACCGTCACCATGACGGACAAGCCTGGTTATTCCCTGCGAGCTAAACCTGATTCTTCCATGCGAGTAGCCTTAGATCTGCTGGCCGACGGAAGCGTTGCTGCGTGCGTGAGTGCCGGTAATACCGGTGCCTTGATGACCACTGCCTATTTTACCTTGAAAACCTTACCCGGCGTGCTGCGGCCAGCATTAATGTCAGCCCTACCAAATAACAGTGGTGGGCATGGACTAATTCTGGATTTGGGTGCCAACCCGGTGTGTGATTCAGACACTTTATTTCAATTCGGTGTGATGGGTGCTGTGGCAGCAGAAGCCAGGCGGTTAGGGCAGCGGCCGCGTGTTGCATTGCTGAACATGGGTGAAGAAGATATTAAAGGCAACGATGCTGTAAAAGGCGCAGCGCAACTGTTCCAGCAATCGCCGCATATTAATTACATTGGTTTTATTGAAGGTGATGACCTGTTTAGTGGCAAGGCCGATGTGATTGTTTGTGATGGTTTTGTCGGCAATGTTGCGCTGAAAAGTTGTGAAGGTTTGGCTGAACTATTATTAAATAATATTCGCCAGAGTATTGCGAAGCATTGGGCATCTCGATTGTTTGCGAAACTTTTCTACCGTCGCTTGAGTCAAAGCTGGGAATGGCTGAAGCCCGACCACTACAATGGCGCTAGTCTGGTAGGATTGCGTGGCGTAGTAATTAAAAGCCACGGTGACGCCAACGAAAGAGCCTTTTTTAGTGCAATTGAACAGGCTGTCATTGAGGCTCAGGAAGACCTCCCGTCGCGTATCCGCGACCGGGTTGAAACTGTCTTACTTGAACAACAATAAGCGATTGCCATGTATTCAAAAATTGCTGGAACGGGGCATTATTTGCCACCGCAGCGGCTAACTAATAAAGATCTGGAACAACGCGTAGAAACCTCTCACGATTGGATTGTCGAGCGCACCGGTATCCATGAACGACGTATCGCCGGCACTGGTGAAACCGTGGTTACCATGGCCGAAGCGGCAGCGCAGCAAGCGTTAGCGGCTGCTGGCGTTAGTGCGCAAGACATTGATATGATTGTGATGGCCACCACCTCGGCCGAACAAGCCTTTCCCAGCGCAGCCTGTCAGCTGCAAAGCAAACTTGGTGTTACCAATATTCCTGCCTTTGACGTAGCAGCCGCATGCTCAGGCTTTATTTTCGCTATGAGTGTTGCTGATCAGTACATTCGTAACGGCCAATGTAAAAATATTCTAGTGGTTGGTGCCGACGTGCTGGCTCGGTTGTGTCATCCGGAAGATCGCAACACACTGGTATTATTCGGTGATGGTGCGGGTGCGGTACTACTAAGCGCAAGTGAACAGCCGGGCGTACTATCTACCCATTTACACAGTGCTGGTGAATTTGGGCACTTGCTTGGCGCAGGAATGCCCCAACGTGGGTTAGAAGCCTCAGTGCACGAAGCCTGGATGTTTATGAAGGGCAATGAGGTGTTTAAAGTAGCCGTTAGTAAGTTGAGCTCGCTGGTTACCGACACGCTGGCCGCCAATAAGTTGTCAGCGGAGGATCTGGACTGGTTAATTCCGCATCAGGCCAACTTACGGATTATTAAAGCGACGGCGAAAAAATTAAAAATGTCGATGGAGCAGGTGGTGGTAACGCTGGATTATACTGGCAATACTTCCGCCGCTTCAGTTCCGATCGCCTTAGACGTGGCGGTGCGCGATGGTCGCATTAAACCCGGTCAAACGTTATTATTAGAAGCCTTTGGTGGCGGTTTTGCCTGGGGCTCGGCGCTGGTTAAGTATTAGAATTAACAAGATAAAGGATACATCTGTTATGAGTACAGCTTATTTATTCCCGGGACAGGGCTCACAAAGTGTGGGCATGTTAGCCGATGTTGCCAATGAATTTAGTAGTATTGAACAGCGTTATAAAGAAGCCAGTGAGGCGTTAGGCTTTGATTTATGGAAGCTGGTACAACGGGGTCCTGACGAAGAATTAAATCAAACGCATAACACCCAGCCAGCGTTGTTAACCGCCAGCGTGGCGTTATATGACGTTGCCAAAGAGCAAGGTTTGGTAACCCCCAAGTTTATGGCGGGTCATAGTTTGGGTGAGTATTCGGCGTTAGTAGCCGCCGGGGCCTTAAACTTTGCCGATGCGGTGAAGCTAGTTGCCTTGCGCGGTGAGTACATGCAGCAGGCCGTGCCTGCCGGTAAAGGCGCTATGGCTGCGGTTATCGGGCTGGACGATGATAAAGTTGCCAAAGCCTGTAAAGACGCCGCTGAAGGTCAAATTGTAGCGCCGGTAAATTATAACTCACCAGGTCAAGTGGTTATTGCTGGCGAAAAGCTGGCGGTAGAGCGGGCTGCGGAAGCCTGCCGGCAAGCCGGCGCTAAGCGCGTGTTACCATTGCCAGTTAGCGTACCGTCGCATTGTGAATTAATGCGCCCGGCTGCAGAACAATTACAAGAAGCGTTAGCCAAAGTAGAATTGAAACAGCCACAAACACCAGTGATTAATAACGTGGACGTTACCAACGCGGATTCGGTTGACGCTATTCGCGATGCTCTGGTACGCCAGCTATACTCACCAGTGCGCTGGACTGAAACCATTAACTACCTTGCCCAGCAGGGGGTTGCACAAGCTTATGAAGTGGGACCAGGTAAAGTGCTGTCCGGCTTGAATAAACGAATTGTTAAAACCATGAATTGCGACGCTCTGAATACCGTTGATGCATTTAGAGATGCTGCCAAGCAGTAAATACTCCACGAAGGAAAGTGAGGAACTTAGCGAATGTTATTTAATTTAGATGGACAAGTAGCCTTAGTGACCGGCGCTAGTCGCGGTATTGGTCGGGCTATTGCGGAACAACTGGTTGCCGCGGGCGCTACCGTGGTGGGTACAGCTACCAGTGCCTCTGGTGCTGAATCAATTGGCGCTTACCTTGGCGACAAGGGTATTGGTTGTGCGGTTGATGTAACCGACGCTGACGCTGTTGCTGAGTTACTAAAAACAATTGATGAAAAATATGGTCAGTTGGATATCCTGGTAAACAACGCTGGCATTACTCGTGACAACCTGCTCATGCGCATGAAAGACGAAGAGTGGGATGCCGTACTGGATACCAACTTGAAAGCTGTATTCCGCATGTGTAAAGGCGTTATGCGCGGAATGATGAAACGTCGCAATGGGCGTATCATAAACATTTCGTCGGTGGTAGGTACTACCGGGAATCCGGGGCAGGCGAACTATTGCGCTGCCAAAGCCGGTTTAGTTGGCTTTAGTAAATCTCTGGCGCAAGAAATTGCGGCTCGTGGTATTACGGTTAATTGTGTGTCGCCGGGCTTTATTGATACCGATATGACAAAATCCTTAACCGACGATCAAAAGCAAAGCATTTTTAAAAATATCCCAACCGCACGTTTGGGTGCGCCGGAAGAAGTGGCTGCAGCCGTGGTGTTCTTAGCATCGCCAGCCGCTGCCTATGTTACTGGCGAGACCATTCATGTGAACGGCGGTATGGCAATGGTATAACCAATAGGGGTACGACCTGTTGGTATTGTTAGAATTTTTACTTTATTAATTGGTTCGGTTTAACTACACTACAGCCAATTTCCGTACTAAAGACCTATAAATTTAAGGGAATCTTAAAATATGAGCACTATCGAAGAACGCGTTAAAAAAATCATCATCGAGCAATTGGGCGTTAAAGAAGAAGAAGTAAAACCTGAAGCTTCTTTTGAAAATGACCTGGGTGCAGACTCACTGGATACAGTTGAGTTGGTAATGGCTCTGGAAGAAGAATTTGAAACTGAAATTCCAGACGAAGAAGCTGAAAAAATCAAAACGGTTCAATCCGCCATTGATTATGTAACCAATCACTCGAACGATTAATTGTTCAGAGTCAGAAAGGGCGGAATGAAAATTCCGCCTTTTTTTTGTCTGTAATTTGAGGCCGGCAACCGACTAGAATAGAAAAAAACAACAGAGAACAACAGATGCAGAAAACCTGGCTAAATGGTGAATTGTGCGAGACCTTACCAACAACGCAGCTTGATCGTGGCTTACAGTTTGGTGACGGTCATTTCACAACGCTTCGATTAAGTCAGAGCAAACCGCTGTGGTGGTCTTATCATTACCAACGGCTACAACATGCTAGTGCACGCTTAAACCTGCCAATACCCGCCGAGTCCAGCTTGCTGCAGTGCGTTGCTAAAGCAGCAACCCATGCGCCAGACGCTATTGTTAAAATCATTATTACCAGCGGCGCTTCGGGTCGTGGTTATGCACGCTCACCTGATCAGAGTAACTGGTACCTGACATTATCAGAGCTGCCGCCACAAGCCATTAATGCGCAGGTTATTCAACAACAGTTGCAGTTGGGCTTGGCAAAACTGCAACTGGCTTGTCAGCCGTTGTTAGCCGGACTGAAAACCCTCAACCGGCTGGAGCAGGTGTTGCTGGCTGATGAGCTAAGCGCACAACGAGATTCGGGCACCACTTTGCACCTTGATGATTTAATTGTGTGCGATACGCGTAACTACCTTTGTGAGAGCACACGCGGGAATTTATTTTGGTATGATGGCAATCAGTGGCATACGCCTTCGCTAACTCAGGCTGGCGTAGCTGGTGTTGCTCGTCAGGTTATTCTGAACCAGCACTGGCTGGGTAAGGTTGCGCAAGGGGATTATCCGCTTGCCGCCATACTTTCAGCACAGCAGGCGTTTATGTGTAATTCTGTCTTTGGTGCGCAGGCAATAGCTAAAATTAATGGCGTGGCATTATCTGATGCGACTCTTCCTAAGGGTGTGAACGGGCTGATTCAATGAAACGACTTATTCTTATTGCCACAACAGTGGGCAGTTTGGCGGCTATTGCGTTAATAGCCAGCAGTTACTGGCTATTTCAACGTCCATTACCGGCTCTGGTGCAACCCCAGTTACTGGAAATTAAATCAGGCAGCCATACCCGCAGTGTACTGCGTGAATTGGCTGCTAAAGGCATACCGGTTGAGCCCCAGCGCGATTACCTGAGCGTGCGGTTGTGGTCCAATAGTTCCCGATTGCAGGCTGGGGTATATCAGCTCCAGCCGGGTATGAGCTTACAGCAGCTGTTTCATAAACTGGCTGCCGGCGATCAGCACCTGTTTACGATTACGCTAATTGAAGGGCAGACACTGGCACAATGGCGTCAGCAACTGGCGGCTCATCCGTATTTGAAGAAAGATACTGCGGCTTTAAGCAACGCGGAGCTGTATCAACGGATTAGCAGCGAGCGCCCGTGGCCAAGCTTGGAAGGCGCCTTATTTCCGGACACATACAGCTTTCATGCGAATACATCTGAAGTAACCATACTGAAATCAGCATTTACTAAAATGCAAGATGCCGTTGATAAAACTTGGTCTATGCGCTGGCCAGACTTGCCTTTAAAATCAAAATACGAGCTAATGATCATGGCTTCGATTATTGAGAAAGAAACCGGCTACGATAGTGAAAGAGGGCTGGTTAGCTCGGTGTTTATTAACCGTATTAACGAAGGTATGCGGCTGCAGTCAGACCCAACCACCATTTATGGTATTGACAACTTTGATGGTAATTTAACCCGTGCGCACTTACGTGAAGCCACGGCGTATAATACCTATCGGATTGACGGTTTGCCGCCAACACCCATAGCGATGTCCAGTTATGAGAGCTTACTGGCGGCAGCACAGCCTGACGACTCAGAGTATTTCTATTTTGTTGCCAACGGCAAAGGCGAACATATATTTTCGCGCACGCTGGTTGAGCACAACCGTGCCGTGAACAAATACCAAAGGAACACGTCGAACTAATGTCAGGAAAATTTATTGTTGTTGAAGGTTTAGAGGGCGCCGGTAAAAGCTCAGCCATAGCGAGTATAGTTACCCACCTGCAGGCGAAAAGTATTCCAACCGAAACGGTTCGGGAGCCGGGCGGAACCCCGCTGGCCGAGCAATTGCGCGTGCTGGTAAAGAAAGAATGGGACGAGCAGTTAACCGCTTCTACTGAGTTACTACTGATGTATGCAAGCCGCGTACAGCTGGTCGAGAATGTGATTAAACCTGCGCTTGCCCAGCAAGCATGGGTAGTGGGAGACAGGCACGATATGTCGTCACGGGCTTATCAGGGCGGTGGCCGCGAGCTTGGTGATAGCATGCTGACCTCGCTACGTGATTTGGTGTTAGGGTCGTTTCGGCCAAACTTAACCTTGTTGCTGGATATTGACCCGGAGATAGGTTTAGAACGCGCCCGCAGCCGTGGAGCCCTAGACCGTATTGAGCAAGAAGATCTGGCGTTTTTTCAGCGCACTCGCAAGCGTTACCTGGATATAGCCGCCAGTGAACCCAATATAGTGGTAATTGACGCGAACCAAAGTTTTCCGGCGGTTCAGCGTGATTTATTACAAGCGATTGAAGAGAACTTATTTTAATGCGCTATCCCTGGCTGCGAGAACTTTGGTTACAACTTCTGGATGATGCCCGCCACGATCGATTGGCTCATGCGCATTGTGTGCCCTGGCGCTTAGATGCTGCCAGCGACGTATTGATTGGTAATTTAAGCCAGTGGTTGCTGTGTCAGCAACCGACCAGCAAAGCCTGTGGTACCTGCAAAAGTTGTCTGTTAATGAAAGCTGGCAATCATCCCGATTTGATTGAGGTTGGCGATGCCGAGCAGGCCTCCATTGGTGTGGATCAAATTCGCAAGCTCACGCAGCAACTTAGTCAAACAGCCAATCAGAGTGGCCGTAAGCTAGCGGTGATCAAATATGCCGACAAGCTGACCCTGGCCGCCGCCAATGCCTTGTTGAAGACTTTGGAAGAGCCGACGGCCAATACCTTTTTAGTGCTGGCGGCCGAGCGACCAATGCAACTGTTACCCACGCTGCGCAGTCGTATGCGCATGCACCGGTTTCCGTCTTTTGTGGGCGATGAGCTAAAGCAGTGGCTGGAGCAGTATGGTGAGCAACCGCTGGCTGCCGATGATGCTATTCTGCGCGCCTGGCCGGAAGCACCATTGAAGGCATTGGCACAGCTCCAGCAACGCAGCGATAGCGGCAAAACAACTGAGCATGATCCGGTTGCTGAATTATGGGCAGCCTTAATGGGTCAGGGCGTCTGGCCCGGTTTAACCGATAAAGACAATCTGGGCGCATGGCTGGACGCCAGCGAGTTTTTGATGCAGGATTTAGTTCGTATCAAACAACATATACAACCACTGCGTTTGCACACGAATGAAGTTGCTACTGCCAACGACTGGCTTATGCGTCAGAACGTGTCGCTGGCAAGTTTGAATAAGCACATTCAAGCTATACAACGGGTGCGTCAGCAGCAACAGCAACAGTCGGGGCTTAATGGCCGATTATTGCTGCGTGACCAGTGGTTAAGGTGGCCCAGTGAGTGACTACAGATTAAATTTTAGTAATGAAGAGCAAGTGCGCAAGGCTTATATGCCGTTTGTGCAGCAGGGCGGCTTATTTGTGGCTACCGGCAAGCGGCAGGTACAACACCAGCTTGGCGACCAAGTTATGTTGTCGGTAACCTTACCAAAAGACACCGAAGCCACTTTGGTGAAAGGCAAGGTGGTGTGGCTATCGCCGCCCAGAGGCTCAGCTCACAGTGAGGCCGGCTTTGGTGTGCAACTGCTGGAAGATAAATCACATTTACGCAATCGAATAGAAACGCTGCTTGGTCATTTGGTGCAGTCTGATGCACCTACATCCACCATTTAACGGTGTTCTTAAAGAAGTAAGGTACCCCGCATTATGTATGTCGATTCCCATTGTCATTTGGATAAAATCAAACAAGCAAAAAACGCAGCTGGCTTAAAAAAGGTTCTGGCCAATGCTGCGGCAGCCAAAGTAGAGCATATGTTGTGCGTATGCGTAACTCTGGCTGAGTTTGAAGAAATGCAGGCACGCGTGGCTGAGTTCCCGAATATTTCAGTGTCCTGTGGCGCCCATCCACTGTACGTAGCCGAACATGGTTACGACGCTGAGCTGCTAAGAAAGCTGGCGTCACGCCCTGAAGTTGTAGCTGTGGGGGAAACCGGGCTGGATTACTTCTACGATGCGGACAATCAACAGATTCAAAAAGAAAGCTTCGCCGGCCATGTAGATATTGCGGTAGAGCTGGATAAGCCATTGATCATTCACACCCGTGCCGCTCAGCAAGATACCCTGGCGATTCTGCGCGAGGGCAAGGCGCATCGTTGCGGCGGCGTGTTGCACTGCTTTACCGAAAGCTATGACATGGCCAAACAAGCGATAGACGAATTGGATTTTTACATTTCCATTTCCGGCATTGCCAGCTTTGCCAATGCCAAAGAGCTACGCGAAACGGTGGAAAAACTGCCGTTAGAACGGTTGTTGATTGAAACCGACAGCCCCTGGTTAGCACCGGTGCCACATCGTGGTAAAGAAAATCAGCCAGCATTTGTAGCCGACGTGGCCAAATGTGTGGCTGATGTAAAAAATATTACGCTGGCCGAGGTGGCTGAAGTTACCCGTAATAATTTCTATCAATTGTTCCGTGGGGCCTCGCCTACAGCGGTGTAGAAGGTGTGTATAAGGTATGTACAACTTGTTCAGTAGTCGTGTGTAACTCTTAATTTCTTTATATAAAACAACGGTATAAAAAAAGTACAAAAATTTTAGCAATTGTTCAATTTTTGACTATGCTTACAAATACCGCAACGAACAGCGCTTATTTTTTAGGCGTTTAGCGAGATGAGTTAGCGCACGGCTCAATCCCTTTGAGCCATTCCCCTATGCTCGGGACAATTCGGATTGGTCCCGAGCTTTTTTTTGCCTTTTTAGCGGTTTTTATTGTTCAACATCAGAAATCCTCAAATTATAAGGTGTCGACAATGTCTTATTATTTACCTAAGAAGTAGAATCTGTTAGGCTTCTGCCACCTAAAATTGTCGACAAAATAACTATGTCTTTATCGTTCCATGTATTTCATACGCTTCAACAACGCATTGTTGAAGGGGATATACCGCCGGGTAGCAAAATTAGCGAACCGGAATTGGCGCGTGAGTTCAATGTCAGTCGTAGTTCCCTGCGTGAAGCAATCCAACGTTTAGAAGCCGGCGGCCTGGTAATTCGTACCCCCAATGTAGGTGCGCGGGTTATTACCTTATCCGCTGCTAAACTCATTGAAATATATGAAATACGCGAAGCCTTGGAAGGCATGGCGTGCCGCCTGGCAGCCGAACGTATGACGGTGCAGCAAATAGATGAGTTAAAGCAGTTGCTAGCCGATCACGCCAAGACCGAGTCGCTGCAAAGCGGGCAAAGTTATTATCAAAGTGAGGGCGATGTTGATTTTCACTACCGACTGATTCACGGCAGTCAAAATCAACAACTCATAGATTGGCTGTGCGGCGAGCTATACCAGTTAGTTCGCATGTACCGGGTGCAATTCGGCATGGCCGGACCGCGCGCCAAAACCGCTTTTAAAGAACATAGCCAAATTGTCGATGCCATTGCCGCAGGTGATGGTGAACTGGCCGAAATGTTGATGCGGCGTCATATCGCCGCCAGCCGTAAAAATATTCAAGTGAAATTACAATTACAGGAGCAGGAAGATGTCGCAAGTATCTCCAGGAGCTAAATTACGCCAAGCCATTGCAGCGGAAGCCCCGTTACAAGTGGTTGGTACTATTAACGCCTACACCGCCATGATGGCGGAGCGTACCGGCCACAAAGCTATTTACTTATCCGGAGCTGGGGTAGCCAACGCTTCCTTTGGTTTGCCGGACTTGGGCATGACCTCATTGAACGACGTGCTGGAAGACGTTCGCCGTATTACCGCGGCATCATCGTTGCCATTGTTGGTAGATGCTGACACCGGTTGGGGTGGTGCGTTTAATATTTCTCGCACCGTGAAAGAGATGATCCGCGCCGGTGCCGCTGGTATTCACATTGAAGACCAGGTCGCGCAGAAGCGTTGTGGCCACCGTCCAAACAAAGAAATTGTTAGCCTGGACGAAATGGTTGACCGGGTGAAAGCGGCGGTTGATGCCAAAACCGACCCTGATTTCTTTATTATGGCGCGTACCGATGCCTTTGCTCAGCAAGGTTTAGACGCTGCCATTGAACGCGCACAAGCCTGTGTTGATGCCGGTGCTGACGCTATTTTCGCCGAAGCTGTAACGGAGCTTGAACACTATCAGGCGTTTACTAAGGCACTGTCTGTACCAGTATTGGCCAATATCACTGAATTCGGGCAAACACCCCTGTATAATAAGCAGGAATTAGCCGACGTTGGCGTTGCAATGGTGCTGTATCCTTTAAGTGCGTTCCGCGCTATGAACAAAGCCGCGCTCAACGTGTACGAACATATTTTAACCGACGGTGACCAAAAAGCCGTTGTCGACAACATGCAGACTCGTTCTGAGCTGTATGACTTTCTGAACTATCACGATTTTGAAGAAAAACTGGATGCGCTGTTTGCGCAAGGCAGAAATAAATAAGAAGGAGCCAAATCATGGCAGAGAAAAAACAAGGTGGCGCAGGCCTACGTGGTCAAGTCGCAGGTAAGACAGCATTATCAACCGTAGGTAAATCAGGCTCAGGCCTTACGTACCGTGGCTACGACATCAAAGATCTGGCCAAGAACTGCCAGTTCGAAGAAGTCGCTTATTTAATTTTGAAAGGTGAATTGCCGAAGCCAAGCGAGTTAGAATCTTACAAAGCTAAGCTGAAAGGCATGCGTGGCCTGCCAAAGGCATTGAAAGAAGTGTTAGAGCGTATTCCGGCTAGCGCACATCCAATGGATGTGATGCGTACCGGTACCTCAATGCTGGGTAACCTGGAAACTGAAGAGAGCTTTGCTGAGCAGGAAGACAAAGCCGATCGGCTGTTGGCCAGCTTGCCAAGTATCATTTGCTACTGGTACCGCTTTAGCCATGACGGCGAGCGCATTGAAACCGAAACTGATGATGATTCAGTCGGCGCGCATTTCTTAACCATGCTGCGCGGTGAAGCGCCCAATGCGTTACACGAAGAAGTGATGAACACCTCACTGATTCTGTATGCAGAGCATGAGTTCAATGCGTCAACCTTTACTGCGCGTGTATGTGCATCAACCTTATCGGATCTGCACAGCTGCGTAACCGGCGCTATTGGCTCCTTACGCGGTCCATTACATGGTGGTGCAAACGAAGCGGCTATGGACATGATTGCCCAATGGTCTTCAGCTGACGAAGCTGAAACAGCCATTATGGGTATGCTTGAGCGTAAAGATAAAATCATGGGCTTTGGTCATGCGGTTTATACCGAATCTGATCCGCGCAACGAGATTATCAAAGAATACGCGAAGAAATTGTCGGACGACGTGGGTGATGACACCTTATTCCCAGTTTCAGTGCGTGTTGATGACGTGATGAAACGTGAAAAAGGGTTGTTCCCGAACGCTGACTTTTATCATGCGTCTGCGTACCACTTTATGGGCATTCCAACCAAGTTGTTTACCCCAATTTTCGTGATGTCACGCCTGACTGGCTGGGCTGCACACGTATTCGAACAACGTGCGGATAACCGTATTATTCGTCCGTCGGCCGATTATGTTGGTGCAGAGCCACGTAAAGTGACACCAATCGAACAACGTTAAGTTATTTAATTTAGAAAATTGCGACAAGGAGTACGCAGAATATGAGTGCGAATTTTGATACAAACGAACGTCCGGATTACGACAAGGTTATTCAGGACATCGCTGACTACGTTATCGACTATAAAGTAGATAGCGAGGAAGCTTGGGACACCGCACGTAACTGCTTAATGGACACCTTAGGTTGTGGCCTGTTGGCATTGCGCTTCCCGGAGTGTACTAAGCATTTAGGCCCATTGGTTGAAGGCACTGTGGTACCTAACGGCGCGCGCGTGCCTGGTACCCAGTTCCGCATGGATCCAATGAAAGCAGCCTGGGATATCGGTTGTGTTATCCGTTGGTTAGATTTCAACGATACTTGGTTAGCAGCTGAGTGGGGTCACCCGTCTGACAACCTGGGCGGCATTTTAGCCACCGCTGATTTCATTTCACAAAACCGCGTTTCCCGCGGGCTTGCGCCGCTAACCATGAAAACCGTACTGGAAGGCATGATTAAAGCGCACGAGATTCAAGGTGTATTAGCGCTTGAAAACAGCTTCAACCGCGTTGGTTTAGACCACGTGGTATTGGTAAAAGTAGCATCAACTGCGGTAGTTACCTGGTTGATGGGCGGTAACCGTGAACAGATCCTTGCGGCGGTATCGCAAGCATGGGTAGACGGCCAGTCATTACGTACCTACCGTCACGCACCAAACGCTGGCTCACGTAAGTCATGGGCTGCCGGTGATGCGACCTCACGTGCCGTACGTTTAGCTGACATCAGCATGCGTGGCGAAATGGGCATTCCTGGTGCATTAACTGCACCACAGTGGGGCTTCTATGACATCTTGTTCAACAAGACTAATAAAGACCAGAAGCTGAAGTCGAAAGAAGACGCCCAGTTTAAATTCCAGCGTGACTATGGTAGCTACGTTATGGAAAACGTGTTGTTCAAGATTTCCTTCCCGGCTGAGTTCCACTCGCAAACCGCTTGTGAAGCTGCTGTTACCTTGCATCCGCAAGTGAAAGATCGTCTTGACGACATCGAGAAGATTGTGCTGACCACGCACGAATCAGCCATTCGTATTATTTCGAAGAAAGGCGATTTGGCCAACCCAGCTGACCGCGATCACTGCTTACAGTACATGACCGCAGTACCGCTGGCCTTTGGTAACCTGGTAGCTGAGCATTACGAAGACGACTTCCACCGCAGCAATCCAATTATTGATGAGTTGCGTGAGAAAATGGAAGTGGTTGAAGATGAGCGTTACAGCCGTGAGTATCACGATCCTGACAAACGTTCTATTGCCAACGCTATGCAGATCTTCTTCAAAGACGGCAGCAGCACCGACCGTATTGAAGTTGAATACCCAATTGGTCACCGTCTGCGTCGTGAAGAAGGTATTCCGGTATTGGAAGACAAGTTCAAGCGTAACCTTGCAACCCGCTTCCCAATCGGTCGTACCAATAACATCTTCAGCCTGTGTAAAGATCAGCAGAAGCTGGAACAAACACCAGTGCATGAATTTATGGACATGTTTGTTATTTAAACTTCGGCTGCAGCAAACACGAAAAAGCCCGGCATTAGCCGGGCTTTTTTTTATGCACGAAGAGTACAAGCCGAGAGTTAACCCTGAAAAATAATCACCAGAATCAGCACCGGGCAAATAAACTTCACGTACCAGGGCCAGATTTTCCAGAATAGGCTCTTGTGAATGTCCTCGGAGCCTTCCTGTAGGGCTTTCAACAAAAAGTGTTGGCGTAGCACCCAGGTAAGTAGAACGCCGAATACAAGGGCTAATAGGGGCTGCATATATACGGTGCTAAAGGTAACCACAGCGGTAAACAGCGCGTTGAAGTTAAAAATAATGATGGTGGAAATTAAGGCAACGGTGGAACCTACTACCCATACCATTTGTGAACGCGGTTGGCCGGTTTCTTCGCGTAAGGCGTTAACCGGGGCTTCCAGCATGGATATCGACGAGGTAATAGCGGCAATAACCATCAGCGCAAAGAATGCCAAACCAACCCATAGCCCACCGTTGCCCATAGTATCGAACATGGCCGGCAGTACGGTAAATACCAAGGTATCGGCTGACAGCAAGCTGCCGTTAGCATCATAGATTTCAACGCCATTATACTGCGCTGCGAACATAGCCGGCAGAATCAGCAAACCAGCTAAAAAAGCCACTGAGCTGTCTAGCAGAGCTACCCAGGCGGCTGTTTTTGGCAGGTTTTCGTCACGTGACAGGTAGGCTCCGTAAGTCATCATACAGCACACGCCCAGCGACAATGAGAAGAACGCCTGACCCATAGCGCGAATAATTAAATCAGGGTCTGAAACGCGGCTGAAATCTGGCGTTAAGTACATCATTAAGCCGTCGGTAGCACCGGGCAGGGTAGAAATGTAAACGGCCATGGCAATCAGCAGCACAAACAGCAGCGGCATTAATCGGCGAGACCAACGCTCAATACCATCGGTGACGCCGGAACGCACCACGTAAATAGTGACTAAAGTGAATAGTCCCATCATAACCAGATTACGCTCAGTACTGAACTCGGTTAGCCATAACGCAAGCTCCTGGTAGCCAAATAGTTCGGCCAATGGGGCAAACATAAAGGCCAGTAACCAGCCGGAAACTATGCTGTAAAAGCTTAAAATAAGCGCTAATACAATCAGGCCAACGACACCGCTAACGGCACCAAAACCTCGCCAGAAGGGGCGTTTGCTTAAACTGCGTAAAGCTTCAACAGGATTACGCTGGCGCATGCGACCAATGGTGAGCTCAGCTACCAGCATGGGGTAGGCCAGAATCACCACCATAATCAGGTACACCAATAAAAAGGCACCGCCGCCGTTACTGGCGGCCTGGGTAGGGAAGCCCCAAATATTACCAACACCCACGGCCGATCCGGCCGCAGCCAGAATAAAGCCAATTCGGGATGAAAAAGCAGGAGATTTCAAAGCCATAATTTTTTCTTATAGTTAAGGTTAGGACTAAGTTATTAACGCAGCAGCTAGCATACTGAAATTCACTTAAATGTCACAGGAAACTCCACGCAAAACTGTCAATAAAAGAAAATTTAAATTCACGCTTGGCATTAACAGGCACCGTGGTATTCTGCCTAAAACAACATAATTATAACGACTGCTGATGCCTAAAATAACAAAGTCTCTCCGTTCCCGAATCCTTTTTACGCTGACCAGTGGAATGTTTGCGCTTATTGTCGTAGCGGCTTGGGTAACGGTGAGTGTGCAACGCGAGCAAGCCGACCTGGCTGCCCGTGAGCAATTAAATCATGCCACGGCTATTGTTGCTGACGCCGCTGATTTTATGCTGAATACGCGCAAAAAAGCCTTGCAGCAGTGGGCAGAAACGATTCGGCAAACGGGTACCGAGCAAGCGTCTTTGGCTAGCGAATCAGCATTAAAAGTGTTGTTTGACAACCTGTTGGTGTTATCCCCTGACGGTCGCGTGCTGGACGACTGGCCAACCTTCGCCTCCCGGCGCAATGCTGACGCTAGTTTTCGGGATTATTATAAGCAAGCGGTTGTTAGCACCGAGGTAGTTCTTAGCGAACCCTTTTTGACGGATCCAAATCAGTTACCGCTAGTGAATCTGAGTTACGCAGTACGAGACGGTCGTGGCGACATTAGTGCCGTTTTGGTGGGCAGCATGTCGTTGCGTGATAATAGCTTTTTGAAAGCGCTGGAACGAACACAAATAGGCCTGGCCGGTTACATTTCAGTGATAAGTGCCGACGGCTTGATTATCAGCCATCCGCAGCAAGATTTTATTATGCAGCCAATACCTGATGACCGCGAAATCTTCAGAAAACGTGTACTTGCTGGCTGGCGAGGCGTGGTTCATATCGATTCTTTGCGCGGCGGTAAATCGCTGCAATCCTATGAAAGCCTGCAAGATAATAACTGGATTATTGCTGGCGTGATTCCGGAGGAAGAAGCCTACGCGGCCGCCGATCAAGCAACTCGTATTTTACTTTTAGCCATAGCAACCGCTGCTTTTGTGGTGATGATCATTATCTGGTGGTTGTTGCATTTGCAGATGCGGCATTTACCTCGCCTGACCAACGAACTGTCACGCTTGCAAGCGGGTGCGCGTGCGGAATTAAACCCCATTGGCTATGAAGAAATAGATGCGTTGGTGGTTGCCTTCAACCAGTTACTGGAAGACAACCACGTGTCCCAGCAACAATTGCAGCAACGCCAGATTTATTTGCAATCCATTCTAGAGGCATCCAGCGCTGGGCTATTTGTGGTTAATAGTAGTGGCAAAGCCGAGTTTATTAATTCAGCGGTTGCCCGCATTACCGGGTGGCCGAAACAACTGTTTCAAGATGGCGACTGGTGTAAAGCCATGCCGGCGAGTGACGCTAAACGGGTAAGTGTAATGTGGCAGCAAGCCCTGGAAGATAAAAGTTTCTTTAGCTTAGATCATCGTTATTTACGCCCGGAAGGGAATACGGTGTGGGTAAACTGTCAGTTATATCCGGTTGAGTTTGAGCATAAGCTGGTAGCTATGGTGGGTACCATTGTGGATGTCAGCATGCGTTATGCACGTGAGAAAGAGCTGATTCACGTGGCAAACGAAGACGCCCTTACCAAACTGGCTAATCGCCGTGGTTATGACGAGAAAATCGAGAAACTCTTTAATTCACACCGCCAGCAGCAAGTACAAACAGTGCTATTGTCACTAGACTTGGATCACTTTAAATCCGTTAATGACAGTGCGGGTCATGATGTAGGTGACTGGGTACTGCAGCAATTGGCGCAAATTATTGTGGGTGAGATTCGGGTAGATGATTTTGCCGCTCGCGTTGGTGGTGATGAGTTTGCGGTGCTGCTACGCGATTGTGACGAAAAGCACGCGGTGCAAATTGCCGAGCGGATCCGCCGGGCGGTAGCAGAACTGGAACATGAACACCCGAGTGTAAAAGCGGTAACCATTAGTATTGGCGTAGCGGCATCCAGTATTGCTGATGAATATGTGATTGACTGGATCCGTCGGGCGGACCGCGCTTGTTATGAAGCAAAAAACAAAGGCCGTAATCAGGTGGTGATTGACGGCCTTTGTCGCGTTTAAAAGGTCAGTTCACCGCGTAGATTCTGTTGTAATAAATGCTCACGCTGCGAGCGAGGCAGATCTTGCGACAGTAAGTAATGCAGCTTAGTAAGCGCCGCTTCAATACTCATATCGTTGGCACTGACCACGCCAATTTCAGCCAGCGCATTGCCAGTGGCATAACCGCCCATATTTACTTTGCCGCGAAAACATTGAGTGCGGTTTAAAATAGTGGTACCGGATTCGATACCACGTTTTAGTGCAGCTAGTAGTGCCGGGTCTTGCGGTGCATTACCTACGCCGTAGCTTTGCAGAATTAGCGCTTTCACCGGCTGCTGTAGCATATTATTAAAAATATCAGCCGCTATGCCCGGATATAAAGTAACGACGCCGATAGCTTGGGGGCTTACTGGCGTCAGTCGCAATGGTTCGTCACTTAACGGAGCTAACTGGCCTTCGTGTACGACAATTTGAATACCTGCTTCTAGCAATGGCGGAAAATTTGGTGAGGCAAAGGCATCAAAGCCATTGGCATCGGCTTTTGTGGCCCGGTTGCCACGAAATAAGGTGTTGTTGAAAAACAGGCTCACTTCGGGAATAGGGTAATTAGCCGCTATATAAAGCGCATTTAAAAGATTCGTTTGGCCATCGGAGCGAAGCGCAGCTAACGGAATTTGCGAGCCGGTGATAATAACCGGTTTGCCCAGGTTCTCGAACATAAAGGACAGCGCAGAGGCCGTATAGGCCATGGTGTCAGTACCATGCAGCACCACAAAACCATCGTAGTCGGCATAGTTGCTTTGAATGTCTTCCGCAATGTGCAGCCAATCGGCCGGCGACATGTCGGAAGAATCCATTAATGGGGCGTACTCATGAATGGTGAACTCCGGCATTTCTGCGCGAAAGAACTCCGGCATTTTTTGTACGCATTCGGTTAAAAACCCCGGCACAGGAATAAATCCCTGCGCCGATTTCTGCATACCAATGGTGCCGCCTGTGTAGGCTACATAAATACGTTTTCTGCTCACGAGCTCACAATCCATTTACTAGTTCGGTGGAACCCGCTTTATAGCATTTTTTCACTACTTAATCAGTAGGGCAGAGTTCACAAAGTGCATAAATGCCTTGTGGATCGTTGAATTTGTCGAGCATTTCAACTTCACGCCAAACCCGGTAAATACTCTGTTTGACCAAACCACGTTGTGGTTGCTGGGCTGGTTCTGGCAACCAAATAGCGGCTTTACCGAAGAGTTCTTTGAATAACATTTCTTTGGCCGACAGTTTTGCCTCGACCGGGGCCACCCGGTAATCCTCTAATTCCGCCAAACGCGCGGCAGCCAATACGGCATCATTCAAATTCCCAAGGGAATCAACTAAGCCAAGCTCTTGCGCTTTACTACCAGTCCAAACGCGGCCCTGAGCCACTTCATGAACCGCTTCAAAGCTCATGTCACGACTTTGTGCAACCAGTGATACAAAGTCTTCATAGAATTTTTCAATGTTACTTTGCACCAGTTTCTTCGCACTGTCGGACAGTTCGCGCGTTGGGTTTAGCTGTGGGTATTCAGTCGTTCTAAAGCCGTCGCTGTTAATACCAAGCTCTGCCAGGCTGTCTTCCAGCGTAAAGAACATACCGAACACACCAATCGAGCCGGTAATAGTGGTTGGTGCAGCCCAGATCTCGTCTGCGCTTGCTGCTATCCAGTAGCCGCCGGATGCGGCCACGGTGCTCATGGAAGCCACTACCGGAATGCCAGCTTGTTGCAATTGCAGTACTTCTTGACGAATAATTTCGGACGCAAAGCCGCTACCACCTGGGCTGTCGATACGAAGTACCACAGCTTTGGTATTTTCATTCAAACGGGCGTTACGAAGTAGTTCTGCGGTGCTGTCGCCGCCAACAATACCAGGCTTATGGTAACCGTCCATAATCACACCACGAGCGTGAATAAGTGCAATAGTGGGCTTCGAGCTACCACCCAATTTCGGGGCATCGTTAGTAGCATCCAGATAGTTCAGGAAGGTAATATTTTTATAGCTTTCTTTTTCTTCATCAAAGCCAGAAAGGTTAATAAGTTCAGTACGAATCTCTTCGCGCGTTTTCAGTGCATCCACTAAGTTGGTTTGCACAGCAAAGGCAGCGCTGTCGGCATCGGCTGCTTCATAAAGCGCCATAAAGTCGTCCAGTTCGCCGGCCAACAAGCGTGGCTCTATTGCACGGTGCGCGGTTAAATCGTCTTTGAATGCGTTCCACAGCGCGGAATAGAGTTCACTGTTCGCTTCACGCGCTGCTTCCGACATGTCATTGCGGGTGTAGGGTTCAACCGCAGACTTATAAGCACCAGCTTTAAACACATGCGAGTTTACTTTTAGTTTTGCCAGCATGTCTTTGAAGTACAACTGATAGTAACCAAAGCCTTGCAGATCAACACCACCCAGCGGGTTCAGGTATACCGAGTCGGCATGCGCTGCCAAATAGTACTGGGACTGGGAGTAGTAATCGCCAACGGCAATAATAGGCTTGCCGGATTGACGAAATTCATCAATAGCCGCACCAATAGCTTGCAGTTTGTTCACACCACCGCCGCGAAGATTTTCCAGGTTCAGCAGCAGGGCACCAATACTGTCATCCGTTTGGGCGCGTTTAATGGAATCAAGAATATCGCTTAGCAATACTTCGGGATTTTCAGGTTGGCCGCCAAAGGTTTCTTCAAAGAAAGCTTCAACCGGATCTACATAGGTTTTTTCTTCAACAATAACGCCATGCGGATTAAGCACTAAAATAGCGTTATCCGGCACCACAATAGGTTCTTCTTCGCTGGTCAAGCCAATAATAACCAGTGCCAGAACCAAAAAGAAAACCAGATTGATGATGACTTTACGTGTGCCGTTTAAGACTCGCCATAGCTGACTGAAAGTTGACGATACTGCGCCCATGAAATACCTACTTGTGGCTTTTATACGATGCTTGTTAGCATAACGAAACAGGCCGCTTTAAACCAGTCTAACTATGTAACAGAGCGTGATTTTTATCAGCTTGTACAAATGCTGAATCTTTGTCTGAGTTGGCAAGCCTGATAGACTGCTTGCACGTTTCAAATAGAAATAGATAAAAAACCATGGATGCTTTGGAATTATTAGTCACGCGTTCGTCGATGCCCCGCTTAATAGAGCCGGGTCCAACGCGTGAACAATTGGCAATGATTGAGGCCGCGGCATTGCGTGCGCCGGATCATATGCAGCTTACCCCGTACCGTTTTTACGGATACCGCGGTGAGGGGCGGCAACAACTTAGCCAACTCTTTGCTTCGGCAGCTAAAGCACGGGGCGACGATGAGGTTGCGGTAAACCATGCAGCTCAACTGCCGTTCCGTGCCCCGTTATTGATAGCCGCAGTGATGCAGCATCAGCCCCATGACAAAGTGCCCTGGATAGAACAAATTTGTAGTACCGCCGCCGCGGTTATGGCCATGCAACAAGCCTGTTTTGCGCAGGGGCTAGGGGCTATTTGGCGTACCGGCTGGTTAGCTCAGGACGAATTAGTACGAACCGAGTTAGGTTTGGCGGAAGACGACGAACTGATTGGCTTTCTATATGTAGGAACTCCTGCGGTGCCAACGCCAGTTAAGCCGGCGCGGGAAGCCTCAGGAGTTTTTCAGTGGTTTGATTCAACGCGCAAAGGTGACTCTGGCGCTGATTAAAAATCAGCGCTTTTTGGTGCCCGTGGGAAAGGAATCACGTCACGAATGTTCTGCATACCGGTAACGTAAGTTACCAGACGCTCGAAACCAAGCCCAAAACCAGCGTGCGGAACGGTACCATAGCGGCGCAAGTCCCGGTACCAGCTGTATTGCTCTTTCGGTAACTGCATTTCATCTAAGCGTGCGTCCAGCACATCCAACCGCTCTTCGCGGGCGCTACCACCAATAATTTCGCCAATACCCGGCGCCAGCACGTCCATTGCTGCCACAGTTTTGCCATCGTCATTCTGACGCATGTAAAAGGCTTTAATATCTTTCGGGTAGTTCTTCAGAATAATAGGAGCGCCGACGTGTACTTCAGCTAAGTAGCGTTCGTGCTCAGACTGTAAATCTGTGCCCCAGGCCACCGGATATTCAAATTTCTTGCCGCAGTTTTGTAAAATCTCCACGGCGTCGGTGTAGTCCATGTGCACGAAGTCTTGATCAATCACTTGTTGCAGGCGCTCTATTACACCGGAATCAACGCGTTGCTGGAAGAAAGCCATATCGTCAGCACGTTCGGTTAACACCGCTTTAAAGGCATATTTCAGCATGCTTTCAGCCAGTCCGGCAATGTCGTTCAAGTCGGCGAAGGCTACTTCCGGCTCGACCATCCAGAATTCTGACAAGTGACGGCTGGTGTTGGAGTTCTCGGCGCGGAAGGTCGGTCCGAAAGTGTACACTTTTGACAGTGAACAGGCGTAAGACTCCACGTTTAACTGGCCGGATACCGTTAAGAACGCTTCTTTACCAAAGAAGTCCTGCGCGAAGTCAACCTGGCCGTTGTCTTGCTTTGGAATGTTCATCATGTCCAGCGTCGACACCCGGAACATTTCACCTGCGCCCTCGGCATCAGAGGCGGTAATAATTGGTGTGCTCACCCACAGGTAACCCTGCTCATGGAAAAAGCGGTGCAATGCCTGCGACAAACAGTTACGAACGCGCATGACCGCGCCAGTCACATTGGTACGCGTACGCAGGTGCGCGTGTTCACGCAAATACTCCATGGAGTGACGCTTCGGTGACATGGGGTAGGTGTCCGGGTCTTCCACCCAACCATACACATGTACTTTAGTCGCCTGTAACTCGAATGCCTGACCCTGACCAGCCGATTCAGCAATGGTGCCGGTAATGGCAACAGAACAGCCGGTAGTTAGTTTCACGACTTCGCTGTGGTAGTTGTCAACGTCGCTTGGCACTACGGCCTGAACGGCGTCAAAGCAGGAGCCATCGTGAATGTTGATAAAAGATATACCCGCTTTAGAATCGCGGCGGGTACGAACCCAACCACGTACAGTGATCTCGCTGCCAACAGCAATCTCGCCTGATAGAACATCAACAACAGAAGCGAAAGACATGGGGGAACCGGCTCCACTTTATAAATTATGAATAGGATTAATAAGGTCTGATATGTTACCGCGCTTTGCCGCAGACTCAAGTAATACCTGCACCTTAGCGCAGATATTTATTGTTTTAATGGTTTTGCCGGAATTAGCTGCTGCTAGCCAGCGCCAACATGGCACTGGTGAGTTGAGTTAACTCTTCTGGTTCAATGATAAAAGGCGGCATTAAATAGACCAGTTTACCGAAGGGGCGAATCCACACGCCACGTTCAACAAAAAATTTCTGCGCGCTGGCTGCATCAACCGGCGCGCGCATTTCCATCACGCCAATGGCACCGAACACACGGATGTCGGCCACACTCGGTAAATCTCGTGCCGGCGCTAATTCCTGCTGTAACTGCTGCTCAATAGCTGCCACTTGTTGCTGCCAATCACTAGTCAGCAACAACTCGATACTGGCACTGGCCACCGCGCAGGCTAGCGGGTTGCCCATAAAGGTTGGTCCATGCATAAAGGAGCCTCCGGCAGGACCGTTACCTATGGTGTTGGCGACATCGCTGGTGGTAAGTACCGCCGCCTGGGTCATGTAACCGCCAGTTAACGCTTTGCCCAGGCATAAAATATCCGGGCAAATGGATGCATGCTCACAGGCAAACAGCTTACCGGTGCGGCCAAAGCCGGTGGCAATTTCGTCGGCTATTAATAAAACCTGGTATTTCTCACACAGTGCTTTAGCACCGCGCAGGTAGTTCGGGTGATAGAAACGCATTCCGCCGGCACCTTGCACAACAGGTTCCAGAATTAATGCCGCCAGCTCATGCTGATGGTTCTGTAATAGGGCTTCCAGGGCGTCAAGCTCACTTGCTTGCCAAGCGTCTTCCGGTGTAAGGCCTGGCACCGGCGCAAACAGTTGTTCGCGCAGTGCACCCTGAAATAAGTGGTGCATGCCATTGACCGGATCGCACACCGACATCGCCGCAAAGGTATCGCCATGGTAACCGCCACGAATACTGGCCATGCGATTCTTTTCCGGTTGGTTGCGGCTAAACCAATACTGCACTGCCATTTTTATGGCTACTTCCACAGCTACTGAGCCGGAATCAGCCAGAAACACGTGTTGCAGTGGCTGTGGAGTAATAGCTACTAGTTGACGCCCCAGCGCCACCGCGGGTGGATGCGTAATGCCACCGAACATGACATGGCTCATTTTCTGCAGTTGGTCGCCAGCCGCTTTATTCAGCACCGGGTGATTATAGCCATGAATAGCGGCCCACCAGGACGACATGCCGTCAACCAGCTTGCGGCCATCGGCCAGCTCCAGCTGACATTTATTGGCGGCCACTACAGGGTAGGTGGGGAGCGGATTTGTCAATGACGTATAAGGGTGCCACATATGCTTACGGTCAAAGTCTAAATCAGCTGAATTCATGGGTTAAATCCTGAAAATTGATTGATAACGGTTAATAAATAACCAATGGTAAAGTTTTTCATGGTAAATAAGTTGACAGTCTAACTACTGCCAGTAAGCTAGTCGAGCATAAAGGTTCGCAACTTATAACAAGTTTTAACTAATGGAAACGCCAACAATGACTGCGCAACAAACAGCTATACGCCAAGACTGGACCATTGAAGAAATCGAATCTTTACTCGAGCTCCCTTTCAACGATCTGTTGTTTCAGGCTCAGCAGGTTCACCGGCAGCATTTTAATCCAAACGAAGTGCAGGTGAGCACCTTGTTGTCCATTAAAACCGGCGCTTGTCCGGAAGATTGTAAATACTGCCCGCAAAGTGCGCATTATCACACTGGTGTTGACCGCGAACGTTTAATGGCGGTGGAGAAAGTTCTGCACGAAGCCGAGCAGGCCAAAGCTATTGGTGCTACGCGCTTTTGTATGGGCGCAGCCTGGCGCAACCCGAAAGACCGCGACATGCCATACATTCTTGATATGGTGCGTGGTGTGAAGGAAATCGGTTTGGAAACCTGCATGACGCTGGGTATGTTAACTGCACCTCAGGCAAAAATGCTGCAACAGGCCGGCCTGGATTATTACAATCACAATTTGGATACCTCGCCGGAGTTTTACGGCGATATTATTACCACCCGAACCTATCAGGATCGCTTGAATACTTTGGGTAACGTACGCGATGCCGGTATGAAGGTTTGTGCGGGCGGTATTGTCGGCATGGGCGAGGGCCTTCGTGACCGCGCCAGTTTGTTGATGCAGTTGGCAAACTTACCGCAGCACCCTGAAAGTGTACCTATTAATATGCTGGTGAAAGTAGAGGGCACGCCGTTTGCCGATCTGGAAGACTTAGACCCGTTTGAATTTGTTCGTACCGTAGCCGTAGCTCGCATCCTGATGCCAGCATCGCACGTGCGTTTGTCGGCTGGTCGCGAAGACATGAATGAACAAATGCAGGCGTTGTGCTTTTTTGCCGGTGCCAACTCGATCTTTTATGGCGAACGCTTGTTAACGACTGCCAATCCAGAAGCTAAGCGCGATCAGGAACTATTCAAGCGACTGGGTATCAAGCCGGAAGCTCGCGACGATTATAGCGATGAGGTTCATCAAGCGGTTATTGAAGATGCCGTGCAGGAGCATCAACAGCCTGCGCAATACTACGAAGTTCGTTAATTATGGCCAGTGGCTTGCATATTGCTTTGCCAGAGCCCGCAGCAAACCAGCGGCGGCAGCGACGTACGCTGGCGTTGCTGGGCAATTCGCGCATTCGCGTGAACGGTCACAGTTACCTTAATTTTTCCAGCAATGACTACCTAGGCTTAAGCCAACACCCCACATTATTAGCCGCGTTTCGTGACACGGCTGCGCTTTATGGCTGTAGCAGCAGTGCATCGCCGCTGGTAACCGGTTATCAGGCTCCGCATGCGCAGTTGGTAGAACAGCTTGGTGATTGGCTTAAACGTGATGACGTATTGCTTTTTAGTAGCGGTTTCGCCGCAAATACCGGTGTTTTAAAACAAATAGCTGCTTTTTATAATAAAGTTCTACTGGATAAACTTAGCCATGCTTCATTAATTGATGGTGTGCGTGATGCGCTGGGTGGCCCCAGCGTTAAGGGCCACTCAGTAAATCGTCTATGGCAGCGGTTCCGGCATCAGGACCAGGCACAGCTGGCGCAGTTACTGAATAAGCCAGCAAGCAGTCCGGCGCTGGTGGTAACCGAGGGTGTGTTCAGTATGGACGGTGATACTACCGCGGTTGCTGACATGGCAGCTTTATGTAGCGGTGCCAAAGCCGACCTGATGGTTGATGACGCCCATGCTATAGGTGTGTGTGGTGAGCACGGCGAGGGCATAGCTGGTGCCTGTAGTCAGCAGCAAGTGCCTATAGTAACCGCAACCTTTGGTAAGGCGTTGGGCGTGGGTGGTGCTTTTGTGGCCGGTAGTACTGAGTTAACCAATTATTTAGTGCAAAACTGCCGTGAATATATCTATTCCACGGCTTTTTCTGCCGCTCAAGCGTCAGCAGTCAACGCCGCTATTCAAATTTGTCGCAGTGATGAGGGAGCCGAACGCCGCCATCAACTTCAGCAAAATATTCACCGGTTCCGAACGGGAGCAGGCAACGCTGAACTGGATTTATTGCCCTCTGCAACGGCTATACAAGGCATTATTTGTGGTGCCGATGACAGTGCGCTGGCGGCCAGCCGCTACTTAGCCGATGCCGGTATTTGGTGCTCGGCTATTCGACCGCCCACAGTGCAAAATGGCAGTGCGCGCTTGCGTATTACTATTACCGCTGACCACACCACAGCCCAGCTTGGTCAGCTAGTAACTGCCTTAGCAACGCTTAAACAGCAAAGGTTCTGGCCTGTTAACGGGGTTATCGCATGAACCACGCCCTAAGTATGACCACCAGTGGCTTTGATAAAAAGCGCGTAGCACAGCAATTCAGTAAAGCGGCGGCTACCTATGCCCGCCATAATGAACTGCAACGCGATTGCGCCCAACTATTACTCAGTCGCGTTGGCACCAATGCCGGCAAGCTGCTTGATGCTGGCTGTGGGCCGGCGGCGATGACGGCGGCCTTGCTGCCTTGTTGCAGTGAGTATTTGGGGGTGGATTTAGCGCCGGGCATGCTGCAACAAGCACAGCAACAGGTTGCCGGACAGCGGTGGATGCTTGCTGATATCGAACAACTGCCGCTGGCGGCGAATCAGTTTGACACCGTGGTGGCAAATCTGGTGGTGCAGTGGTGTGATGACCTTAATCAGGTACTGACCGAGTTACTGCGGGTAACTAAACCGGGTGGGCGGGTGCTTTGTACCACAGTGCTGGCGCCGTCAATGGAACCCCTGATGAGTACCTGGCGTAACCTGGACGGCGGCACGCACAGTAATAATTTTTTAAGCCCGCAGGCTTGTGAGCAAAGCTTACCGAAGAACTTAACCGCGCAGGCACAGGTTAGCGTTAAAAATTTCCGTTACTGGTATGCAAGCGTGCTGCAAATGCTGCGGGACTTAAAAGGTATAGGCGCCAATTATACGCTGCGTAACGCAGCTCCAACACTGACGGCTGGTGGTTTAGCTCAGTTGGAATTAAGGATGCGCAATCATGCTCTGGCTGAACCTGATAAGTTACCTATGGACTGGACTATTGGCGTACTTGAGCTACATAAAAGTAAAACTTAAAATCAACATAAGTTAACCAAATCGAAATATGAAAACTTATTTTATAACAGGTACAGACACAGACGCAGGAAAAACGGTTGCTTCAGTGGCGCTATTGCAGGCATTTGCAGCGGCAGGCTTACGAACCTGTGCTATGAAGCCAATTGCAGCCGGGTGCGAGCAACATTCCGACGGCTTACGCAATTCAGATGCGCTGTTTTTGCAGGCTGCGGCATCGGTGCCGATGCCGTATGAGCAGGTAAATCCTATTGCACTGCTAGAACCCATAGCACCGCATATTGCGGCGGCGCTTGCCGGCAAGCCTATTCAGGTTGCTGAGTTAGTTTCAGCCTGGTCGACAGTACAGCAATTACCGTCGGATTTAATGTTAGTAGAAGGTGCTGGAGGCTGGGAGCTGCCGCTGTCAGCAAACCAAACCATGCCCGAATTCGTAAGCCAAACAGCAGACGGAGTTATTTTAGTGGTTGGGTTAAAACTAGGCTGCCTGAATCATACCATGTTAACCGTGCAGGCCATTCGCGCTGCCGGGGTGCCTTTGCTAGGTTGGATTGCGAATCAGTGCCAGCCACAGGAAATGCCGTATCAAGCTGAAAATATTGACTATTTACGGGCCAAAATTGACGCTCCCTGGCTTGGAACCTTGCCGTACTCACAGAGTTCGGACAAGTTAGAATTGGCGGATCATCTCAACCTGACTAGGATCCTTAGCGAATTTTCGTAAAAAGCCCTAAAAAGCCGCTGCTCAACAATTGTTATTAGCGCATAAAACCGCTACATTGGCGGCGTACAGCGCAGTTTTTATAAATTCCCGGGTAACTAGCTACCCACACTATCAACTTAAGTAAAACAAGGTAACTCATGACTCAATGGAGCTCACGTAGTTGGCGGGAAAAGCCTATTCAGCAGCAACCTGATTACGCGTCAGTAGAATCGTTGCAGGCAGTTGAAGCGCAGCTTAAAAGCTTCCCTCCACTAGTTTTTGCGGAAGAGATCCGAGATTTGCGCAAGCAGTTGGCGGAAGTATCAGCCGGGCGTGGATTTTTGTTGCAAGGCGGTGACTGCGCTGAGAGTTTTCAAGATTTCAACGCGCCGAAAATTCGCGACACCTTTAAAGTTATCCTGCAAATGGCGGTGGTATTAACCTTTGCCGGCTCTTGTCCGGTAACTAAGGTAGCCCGCATGGCCGGTCAGTACGCGAAACCACGTTCAAGTAACGAAGAAACAATTGATGGTGTAAGTTTACCAAGCTATCGCGGTGATATTATTAATGCACCAGAATTTGAAGCTGGTGCACGGGTGCCTGATCCAGAGCGGATGATTAAGGCTTATCACCACTCGGCGGCGACCTTGAACTTGCTGCGAGCCTTCGCCCAGGGCGGCCTGGCCGATTTGCATAAAGTGCACAAGTGGAACATGAGTTTTGTGGCGGCAAATCCGTTGAAAGACCAATACACCAAAATTGCTGAGCAAATTGAATCAGCGCTGAAATTTATGGAAGTATTAGGTATCAATGCAAGTACCAATTCAGCCATTCATGAAACCCAGCTGTTTACCTCGCACGAAGCGCTGTTGCTGCCGTACGAGGAAGCGCTGACACGTACCGACACCCTTACCGGCATGCCTTATAATTGTTCGGCACACATGGTGTGGATTGGTGAGCGTACGCGGCAGTTGGATCATGCCCACGTAGAATTTATGCGCGGCATTAACAATCCTATTGGGGTTAAAATTGGGCCGACCACGGCACCGGACGATTTAATTCAGCTGTTAGATGCGCTAAATCCGGACAACGTAGCAGGGCGAATGACGCTGATTACCCGCATGGGTGCTGACAACTTAGCCGGTAAACTGCCGGAATTGGTTCGTCGCGTAAAAGCCGAAGGTCGCCATGTGGTGTGGTCAAGCGATCCTATGCACGGGAATACAGTAAAAGCCGACAATGGCTTGAAAACGCGTTCATTCGACGCCATTCATCAGGAACTGCGCCATTTCTTTGCGATACATCAAGCGGAAGGAACCTATCCCGGTGGTGTGCATCTTGAAATGACCGGCGAAGATGTGACTGAATGTACCGGCGGTGCTTATCAGATCAGCGAAGCTGATTTATCTAGCCGCTACCGCACTCAGTGCGATCCGCGTTTGAATGCGGATCAAGTATTGGAGCTCGCATTTTTGGTTGCTGACTCGTTAAAAGACGCGCGCAACGGAAAAGGTTAAGAACTAAGGTGAGCGGTCATTGACCGCTCCTTCAATTGCATGAATAAGAGAGACTACCCACATGTCACAGCAGGTTGAGCAGCTTTTTGGAAACCTTTGGAACGATTATATTAAATTAACGCCATCTGCCGCGAAAGTGCATCAGGTATTAGGCCAGGGCCGCGAAATCATTAACGATCACGTGGCTTTTCGTACCTTTAATATTGCTCCGGTACGCTTGCAGGCGCTGGCTGATCACTTCGAGAAACTTGGTTATGAAGCCAAAGGTGATTATGAGTTTAAGGCCAAAAAACTGGTTGCTAAGCATTACGAGCATGAGAATCCAGAATTACCGAAAGTATTCATCAGTGAACTACTGGTAGAAGAGTTTTCACCTGAGCTGCAAAGCATTGTGAAAAAAATGGTAGAGCAGGTTGAACCAAGCGCAGTGAGTGCTGAGAACTTTTTATACTCAGGCCCACACTGGCAGGTTAGCAGTGAAGACTATGAGCAACTGCTGGAAGAAAGTGAGTACGCTGCCTGGATGGCCGCATTTGGTTTCCGTGCCAACCACTTTACGGTAAGCGTAAACTACCTACCAGATTATCAAACCCTGGAACAAGTGAACCAGAAGCTGAAAGACGAAGGCTTTGTGCTAAACAGTTCAGGTGGCGAAATTAAAGGCTCGCCAGAAGTATTTCTGGAGCAGTCGTCCACTATGGCTGATAGCTATCCGGTTAGCTTTAGTGATGGCAAGAAAGAAATTCCAAGCTGCTTTTACGAGTTTGCAAAGCGCTATGATATTGAGCCGGGCCGCTTGTACACTGGCTTTGTAGCGGCTTCTGCGGATAAGATCTTTGAAAGTACTAACGCGCGTCGTTAAATTGTTGGCGTAGCTTAATAAAAACAGGGCGCCACATGGCGCCTTGTTTGTTTCTGGCATAGCAGAGATTAAAATCGATGCCGTTCCAGATTGGTCTCAGCCAAAATTTTCGCCGCTATTTCTTCCACTGAAAAGCGCGTGGAATCAATAAAAGGAATAGCCTCACGGCGATATAAGTTTTCCACCTGCTGCAATTCAAATCGACACTGCGCCATTGAGGCATAGCGGCTGCCTTCGCGGCGCTTGCTGCGAATGTGATGCAAACGGTCGGCGTCTAAGGTTAACCCGAACAGCTTGTGGCGGTAGCTTTTCAGGCTATCAGGAAGCTTTAATTGCTCCATATTGTCGTCTTCGGTGAACGGGTAGTTAGCGGTTTTAATGCCGTACTGAAGCGCTAAATACAGGCTGGTGGGGGTTTTACCGGTGCGCGATACGCCTACCAGAATCAAGTCAGCTTCTTCATAGTCACTTAAATTACTGCCATCGTCGTTCGCCAACGCATAGTTAATGGCGTCGATACGAAAATCATAGTCGTTGTGAATGCCATGGGTTCGGTGTGTTTTAGGTTGTGCCTCACAGTCCAGCTCGGCGGCCACAGGCGCAATAAAATGGTCCAGAAAGTCATAGCTGACAGCATTTGCCGAGGTCACTATGCCTTTTATTTCGGTATTCACGAAGGTATGAAATATCAGTGGTTTGCTTCCGGTTTCCTCAAATACCTGATTAATACGCTGGCAAGCCTGTTGGGCTTTTTGTTCGGAATCAACAAAGGCCAGAGTCACGGGTTTAATTTTCACTGGAAACATCGATAACAGGGCGTTACCAAAGGCTTCAGCGGTTAGGGCTGTACCGTCTGATATAAAAAAAGCGGATCGCATGGCATTTTCTCTCAAGGTTTACTGAATCGAATGTTAACTTGTGCGGGCAGTCCGTGTAAAATAAAGCACTTCTTCTGGTCTTATGACCTTCATGCAAGCCAATCTCCACGAGGATTTTATCGTGCAACAATACGTACTTTGGTATGACGAACTGGGAATGAACGACGTGAATCGCGTTGGTGGTAAAAACGCATCCCTGGGCGAAATGATCAGTAACTTAGCCGGAGCTGGCGTTACGGTTCCAAACGGTTTCGCAACAACTGCAGATGCCTTTAATGAGTTTCTTGACCAAAGCGGTGTCAACGCCAAGATATACGCGTTGCTTGATGATCTAAATGTAGACGACGTAAAAGCGCTTGCGGAAGCTGGCAAACAGATTCGCCAGTGGATCATAGATACCCCATTTCAACCTGAGCTTGACCAGGCTATTCACCAAGCCTATGCCAAGCTCAGTGATAATAACGACGAAGTCAGTTTTGCGGTGCGCAGCTCAGCAACTGCGGAAGACATGCCGGATGCATCCTTCGCCGGTCAGCAGGAAACCTTCCTGAACGTGCGTGGTATTGACGCCATCATGGAAGCCATTAAGCACGTATTTGCATCGCTGTTTAACGACCGCGCCATTTCATACCGGGTGCATCAGGGTTACGACCACCGCGGCGTAGCACTGTCGGCTGGCATCCAGCGCATGGTGCGCAGTGATATTGCCTCGTCGGGCGTACTATTTACTATTGATACTGAATCAGGCTTCGACCAAGTGGTATTTATCACCTCGTCTTATGGTTTAGGTGAAATGGTAGTACAGGGTGCGGTGAATCCAGACGAATTCTACGTGCACAAACCAACCCTAAACGCCGGCAAGCCAGCTATTTTACGCCGTAACTTGGGTAGCAAACTAATTCAGATGGTCTATTCCGATGACAGCAGCCACGGCAAGCAAGTGGTTATTGAAGACGTTGAGCCAGCCACCAGCAAACAGTTCTCAGTTACCGATGCCGAAGTTGAAGACTTAGCCCGTCAGGCGCTGATTATTGAACAGCACTACGGTCGTCCAATGGATATCGAGTGGGCGAAAGATGGTATTGATGGCAAGCTCTACATTGTTCAGGCGCGTCCTGAAACGGTGCAGTCAAATCGTCAGGGTCAAGGCCTTGAGCGCTATGCGCTACAACAAAGTAGCACCACTATTGCCACCGGCCGTGCCATTGGCCAACGTATTGGCGCTGGTGTCGCGCGGGTACTGAACGACATTTCTGAGATGGATAAAGTGCAGCCGGGCGACGTGTTGGTTACCGACATGACGGATCCCGATTGGGAACCTATTATGAAACGCGCGGCGGCCATAGTTACTAACCGCGGTGGCCGAACTTGCCATGCTGCCATCATTGCTCGGGAGTTAGGCATTCCGGCAGTAGTTGGGTGTGGCAACGCCACCGATTTAATCAGTAACGGTCAGGCTGTGACTGTGTCATGTGCCGAGGGTGACACAGGCTTTATCTATGAAGGTGAGCTGGAGTTTGATGTAACGACCTCAGATGTCGGCGCGATGCCGGACTTACCACTGAAAATTATGATGAACGTGGGTAACCCCGACCGGGCCTTTGATTTCGCCCAGTTGCCGCACGCCGGGGTTGGCCTGGCGCGGCTGGAGTTCATCATCAACCGCATGATTGGTGTGCACCCGAAAGCCTTGCTGAACTTCGATCAACAGAGCGACGAGTTAAAAGCGCAAATCAGCGACATGATGGCCGGCTATGAAAGCCCGCGTGAATACTACGTTGCCAAGCTCACCGAAGGCATTGCTACCTTGGGTGCTGCGTTTGCGCCAGAGCGCGTGATTGTGCGTATGTCTGATTTTAAATCTAATGAGTACGCCAATTTGGTGGGTGGCCGTCAATACGAGCCACATGAAGAAAACCCAATGCTTGGTTTCCGCGGTGCCTCACGCTATATCTCGGAAGACTTCCGCGATTGTTTCGCACTTGAGTGCGAGGCTATTAAGCGTGTACGCAACCAAATGGGTCTGACCAACGTAGAAATAATGATTCCTTTTGTTCGCACGCTGGAAGAAGGTCGCAAAGTCATTGAGTTACTGGCCGCTGAAGGTTTGCGTCAGGGCGAAAATGGCTTACGGGTAATCATGATGTGCGAACTGCCGTCGAACGCTTTGTTAGCTGAACAATTCCTGGATATTTTTGACGGTTTCTCGATTGGTTCCAACGACTTAACTCAGTTAACACTGGGGCTGGATCGTGACTCGGGGGTTATTGCACACCTGTTCGACGAACGTAATGAAGCGGTGAAAGCTATGTTGTCTATGGCCATTCAAGCGGCACGCAAAAAAGGCAAATACGTTGGTATTTGTGGTCAGGGGCCGTCCGATCACCCTGACTTTGCCGCCTGGTTAGTTGAGCAAGGCATTGATTCTGTGTCACTGAACCCGGACACCGTACTGGAGACCTGGCTTTACTTGGGTAAACAGATAGGTAAACAGGCAGGTAAACAGTAGGTAAGCAGGCATAAATTCAAGTAACAGGGAACCAATGTGACCGCAAACACAACTGTGAAGGCACTACCACGGCATCATACACTAGCGGCTTTGCAACTGGTGTATCAGGACTATTTACAGGCCTTGCAGGAGAGCGCGTTCCAGGGTGACATTGACAGCAGTTACGGTGCCCGGTTAATTGCCGGCACCGACAACAGCGTTTATCAAACGCTACCGCAAGCTATTATTTATCCGAAAACCGAACACGATCTGCAAGAGGCAATGAAAATTGCCTCGGCAGCCGCTTTTCAGGATGTTGCCTTTAGCCCTCGCGGCGGTGGTACTGGCACCAATGGTCAGTCACTCACACAAGGTATTGTGGTGGACTTAAGCCGCTACTTTACTGAGGTGCTGGAAATAAACGCCGAAGAAGGTTGGGCGCGGGTACAAACCGGGGTCGTGAAAGACCGCCTGAATGATGCGCTGGCCCCTTATGGCTGGTTCTTCTCGCCAGATCTGTCGACCAGTAATCGCGCTACTATTGGTGGCATGATTAATACCGATGCCTCAGGGCAAGGTTCGCTGGTGTATGGCAAAACCAGTGATCATATTGCTGGGCTGAACACCGTGCTATTAAACGGGGAGTTGCTAAGCACCAGTAAGTTAGCAAAACAACAAGCCGAAGCCATAGCTTCTGAGGACACCGCTATTGGTCGAATTTATCGGCAAGTTATTGATAGTTGTGTGCAGCAACGTGCGGCTATTGAAGCTAAATTCCCGCCATTAAATCGCTTTTTAACCGGTTATGACTTAAAACATGCTTACGAGCCGAGCGATGACACTGTGGATGTATCGCGCTTGCTGGCCGGCTCTGAGGGTACGCTGGGTTTTATTACTGAAGCAAAACTTACCTTAACCCGTATTCCGCGCCATAAAGTATTGGTGAACGTGAAGTACAACGACTTTCAGTCGGCGCTGGAGCACGCGCCATTCCTAGTTAAAGCCCGTGCTACTTCAGTTGAAACCATTGACAGTTCAGTACTCAACCTGGCTCGCAATGACATTATCTGGGACTCAGTGGCGCCGCATTTAAGTGATGTTGACGGGCAAACCATGAACGGCATTAATATGGTTGAGTTTACTGCCGTAGATGCCAGTGAAATAGAAGATAAAGTGAACCGACTCAGCGAAATGCTGGATCAGTTTATTGCTGATAATCCGGCAGCCGGCGTGATTGGCTATCAAGTGTGTCGTGAACAGGCCAGTATTAAAACCATTTATGCCATGCGTAAGAAAGCGGTTGGCCTGTTGGGGGCAACCAAAGGCTCACGGAAACCGGTAGCTTTTGCCGAAGACACTGCCGTGCCGCCAGAAAAACTGGCATCATTCATTACTGAATTCAGACAGTTGCTGGACGATCATGAGCTGCATTATGGCATGTTTGGCCATGTTGACGCAGGTGTACTGCACGTTCGGCCGGCGCTTGATTTAAAGAATCCTGATGATGAGGTGTTACTGCGTAAAATCAGTGATCAGGTTGCCGCGCTAACAGCCAAGTATGGCGGATTGATGTGGGGCGAACATGGGAAAGGATATCGATCCGAGTACGCTCCGGCATTCTTTGGTGACGCGTTGTTTAATGAACTGCGCAAAATCAAAGCTTGTTTTGATCCGCACAATCGCCTGAACCCGGGTAAAATTTGCACCCCAGCTAACCGCAACGACAGTTTAGTGTCAGTTGATGCCACCAAACGTGGCAGTTTCGATCGGCAAATACCAGTGCAAGTGCAGACCGAATTTCAGCAGGCCATGGACTGTAATGGCAATGGCTTGTGTTTTAACTATGACACCAGTTCAGCGATGTGCCCTTCATTTAAAATGTCAGCAGAACGACGCTATTCACCGAAAGGTCGGGCAGGGCTTATTCGCGAATGGCTGCGTCTAAACGAACAAGCCGGGTACGATTCAGGCGTGTTGCCCTATGCACAGTCGACATCAGTGGGCTGGTTTAAGAAAATCGGCAACAGTTGGTCGACACAGCCTGACTTTAACCATGAAGTGAAAGAATCCATGGACAAGTGTCTGGCCTGTAAAGCCTGCGCTAGCCAATGTCCGGTAAAAGTAGATGTGCCGTCGTTCCGGGCTAAATTCCTGGCGCATTATCACAGTCGTTATGCGCGCCCGCTAAAAGACTACTTTGTGAAAACGGTCGAGCAAACAGCGCCACTTATGGCGAAAGCACCACGCCTGAGCAATGCTATAAGCCATAATCCGCTAAGTCAGTGGCTGCTACGTAAGCTGGTTGGTTACGTGGACGCGCCCGAGCAATCGGTACCCAGCCTGACGCAGCGTTTTAGCGAACGTAACTGGCCAGTGTATACACCGAAACAGTTACTGGCATTGGGTGATGATCAGCAGGAAGGTTGTGTGGTTATTGTGCAAGATGCTTTCACCAGCTTTTACGAAGCTAACTTAGTGGAAGATTTCGCCGAGTTGGTGACACGGCTGGGCTTTAAACCGGTATTACTTAGTTTTATCGGCAATGGGAAAGCGCAGCATGTGAAAGGCTTTCTGGAAGAGTTTACTGAAACCGCCACAGCGGTTGCGGGGCAGTTGGCTAAATTGCAACAGCAGGGCTTTCCGATGGTTGGTCTGGATGCCTCCACGGTGTTGTGTTTCCGGGACGAATATCGGCAATTTGCCGCCAATCACGCCACTGACTTTGAAGTGTTGACGGTGGACGAGTGGTTGTTGAAGGCAATGCCGGAAGTTGCCTTGGGCAACAGTGATAATGCGCCCTTTATTTTACTGTCGCACTGCACGGAGAAAACCGCTCTACCAAGCTCGGTCAACCGGTGGCAGCAGGTATTTGAACGCGCAGGTATTAATTTGCAGCCAGTGGCTGTGGGCTGTTGTGGTATGGCCGGAACTTTTGGGCATGAATTAGAAAATAAAGCCGACAGCCTGCATTTGTACGATTTAAGCTGGCGTGAAGTCGTTGCTGATTATGGGTCGGAGCGGGTTCTTGCGACGGGCTTTTCGTGTCGTTCGCAAGTGAAGCGGATAGAACAACAGCGGGTGAAGCACCCGCTGCAGATACTGGCAGACAAGCTTATTTAGCTTGTTTTGCCTTGGCAATAACTTCCCGCGCCAGTTCGTCGGCAATAATGCCGGTCGGGCGGTTTTCGCTAGTCGAGCGTTGGAAGATAGTTTCCAGCGTATTATAGATGTTTAATACGCGCTCACGAGCGTCTTCCTGAGTCATATTTGACGCCTCCTGACACACATGAATAACGCCACCGGCATTAATCACATAGTCCGGCGCATACAAAATCCCCATGTCGTGAACAATTTGGTCGTGCTCTTTCGAGGCTAACTGGTTGTTCGCGCTACCGGCAATGATTTTGGCTTTAATCAGTTTTAAAGTGTCATCATTAATAGTGGCGCCCAGTGCACAAGGTGCGTAAACGTCTACGTCTAAACCATAAATGTCGTCTAAACCAACCACGGTAGCGCCAAGCTCTTTAGCTGCACGTGCCGTTGCTTCTTCATTAATATCGCAAACGAATAGCTCAGCACCGTCTTTTGCGGCATATTCAGCAAAGTCATAACCCACGGCGCCTAGGCCTTGAATGGCTATTTTGATACCGTTCAGGTTGTCTTTACCCAACTTGTGCTTCACCGCCGCCTGCACACCTAAGAAAGTTCCTAATGCAGTATGCGGAGAAGGGTCACCAGCTTTGGCTTCAGTACCAGCTACAAACTGAGTTTCTTCATTCACAATAGCAATATCGCTGGTGCGAATGTTCACATCTTCAGCCGTAATATAACGACCACTTAAAGAATTGACGAAACGGCCGTAGGCACGGAACAGCTCAGGCGTTTTGATTTTTTTTGCATCACCAATAATGACCGCTTTGCCGCCACCTAAAGGTAAACCGGCCAACGCACTTTTATAGGTCATGCCGCGCGATAATCGCAATACATCGGTTAAGGCTTCTGCTGAGGACGCATAGTTCCACAAGCGCGTGCCACCCAGAGAAGGGCCCATAGTGGTGTCATGAATCGCAATAATAGCTTTCAAACCACTTTCTTTATCGTGGCAGAAGACAACCTGTTCATGCTGATCAAATTCTTTATGCTCGAATAGAGACATGGGTAGATATTCCTCATTTGCTCTGGAAAAATTTGCGCGAACATTATCATTCGATTGCGTATTTCGCTAGTGAATAGCGGAAATAAAAACAGCCATTAATGACTCAAATTGCAAGCATTGTTTACAGCTGTTTTACTTTCTTCCAAGCCCTGAAAACGCTATGATTACCTATTAAAACTCGTATTCAAAAAGAGTAGTGAACGCATGACAACTGAAGCACAACAACAACTAACACCTGAACAGAATTCCGAGTGGGTTCGTGAACGTTTTCAGGCAGGTAATAAGTATTTGGCCGAGCAGGGTATTTTAACCAAACGTGTGTTGGTAAAAGACTCTCGTTACGTGGCGCCTTTGGTTGCCATGTGGAAGTTTGAAGCGAATGATGGCAAGCACTGGTGGGTTGTTACAGGTGATTTACCAACCGATCATGTGAGCGGTAAAGCAGCAAAAGATGCGCGTGAGGCCATGCGTCACTTCGCCTTGAGTTGGCAAATGCGGGCAGAATCTATTTTTCAGGATAAGAACGCCGCCAACGATGCCACTCAACAAGCCTTTGCCCATCGGTTAGTGAATCGTAGCGAGGGGCTTTACGATATCTCTAACGATGAAAAGCTGTGGCAAACTGACCCGAACGCTTAAGCGACTGCTAAACCATGATAGTTGAAGAAAGCAGATTAGCTTTCTTCAACATCATCGGCGTCTACGCTAAAGAACCAGGCACCCGAATTTACTAACTGGGCCACCAGCGTTGCGTGGTTTGTAATCGACAAGTCCAGTTCAGCAGCAGGCAGGTCTTCGTGTGTTGCAGCGAGCTTAGCGACTAAATCTGCTGCAGCTGTCGCACCCTCCAAGCACTCACCGTTTACATAAGCATGTCGCTGGTCACTCACCAGCAGGCGAGCTCCCGGGGTACGGCAGAACCAAACGTCGTCGGTAGCCATAACCTGCACTTGCTCGGGTTCTAAGTCCAGTTCGGGCTGCGGCAACGGCCGCTTGCTCATGGACAATACCCGCAACAAGGCATTATCGAGTGCAGCTGGATCGGATTGTTGCTGCAGAAAGTCTTTAATGGCGGTTAACTGCGTGTTCGACACTCGCCAACTGTCGCCATAATTTTCGGCAACAGGATCTTGATAGCGACTACCAGCCTGATCCGCATCTAACAACATATCGGCTACGGCAGCTTGCAGTTCAGTTTGTGCCGGCGCACGAAAGCCAATGGAAAAATTCAGGCTTGGTGTTAAAGCTTCACCGTGGTGTGGACAACCCGCCGGTATATACAGCATATCGCCGGCTTCTAATACTTCATCAATAACCGGCGTAAAGGGCTGTGCCAGTTGCTGTAAATCCGGGTGAGGGCGGTGCTGCTGAAGTTTGGCTCTAGCGCCAACTTGCCAGCGACGCTGACCACTACCCTGAATAATGAACACATCGTATTGGTCCAGATGTGGGCCGACGCTGCCACCAGGCACAGCAAAGCTAACCATCACGTCATCAACCCGCCAGTCGGGTAAAAAACGGAACTGCGTTAACAACTGCTGAACTTGCGGCCACCATTCGTTTACCGATTGCACTAACAGCGTCCAGTCTTCCTCGCCGTAGGCTTCGTAGTCTTCAAACGGACCGTGTTCTACCGACCAACGTTGGGTGGCGCGATCCAAAGTAACCACGCGCGCATCCACGCCTTCTTCCATGGCTAGCCCAGCTAATAGCTCAGCTTCAATAGGATCTTCGAAGTCAGGCCAGGCTTGTCGGAACAAGCGCGGCTGGCGTTGCCAGTCGTCACGTAAAAACGCGTCAGTGGTAAAGTTCTGCAATTGCATTAATTTAACTCGTCAACAAAGGCCACCGCGCGACCGATATAGGTTGCAGGAGTTAATTGCTTAAGCTCAGCTTTAACTTGATCAGGTAACTCTAATTTGTCGATAAATACTGCCAGCGCTTCCTGATTAACGCGTTTGCCACGGGTTAATTCTTTCAGCTTTTCATAAGGCTGTTCAATATTGTAACGACGCATCACGGTTTGAATGGGCTCGGCCAGCAGTTCCCAGTTGGAATCTAACTCAGCACGCAGGCTGGCTTCATTCACCTCAAGTTTGCTAATGCCTTTTAAACTGGCCTGATAAGCAATCAATGAGTAGGCGAAACCAACACCAATATTACGCAACACGGTAGAGTCAGTTAAGTCACGCTGCCAGCGCGAAATCGGCAGTTTGGCGGCCAGATGAGCAAAAATTGCATTGGCAATGCCTAAGTTGCCTTCTGAGTTTTCGAAATCAATCGGGTTTACTTTATGCGGCATGGTAGAAGAACCAACTTCACCGGCAATAGTGCGCTGTTTAAAGTGATTCAGAGCAATATAGCCCCATAAATCACGGTCAAAGTCGATAACTATAGTGTTGAAACGGGCGACTGCATCAAACAACTCGGCCACATAATCGTGCGGCTCAATTTGCGTGGTATAAGGGTTCAAGGTTAAGCCCAGTGAAGCCACAAAGTCTTGCGCCTGCTGATGCCAGTCAATACTTGGGTAAGCGGCCAGGTGAGCGTTGTAGTTACCCACCGCACCATTCATTTTACCTAATACTTCAACTTGCTGAATCTGTTTCAACTGGCGTTGTAAGCGCACTACCACATTGGCAAATTCTTTACCCATAGTGGTAGGGGTTGCTGGCTGGCCGTGAGTACGTGCCATCATAGGAACATCTTTCAGCGCTTTGGCTTGTGCTTTAATGGCATCAATCAGTTCCTGCATCATCGGCACTACCACTTCATCGCGGGCATTACTAAGCATCAACGCATGCGACAAGTTGTTGATGTCTTCTGAAGTACAAGCGAAGTGAATAAACTCACTAATAGCGGCTAATTCACTGTGAGCTGCAACTTTTTCTTTCAAAAAGTACTCAACCGCTTTCACGTCGTGATTGGTGGTGCGTTCGATTTCCTTTACGCGCTCACCATCGGTTTCACTGAAATCTGTAATAATGGCATTTAAGAAAGCTTCGGCGTCGGCAGACAACGCCGGTACTTCGGTAATTTGTGCACAGGCAGCCAGTTGCTGCAACCAGCGTACTTCAACGGTAACCCGGTATTTAATTAGGCCATACTCGCTAAAGTATGGGCGCAGTGCGGCGGCTTTACTGCCATAACGGCCATCAACAGGGGATAGTGCGGTAAGCGCGGATAATTCCATCATAGGTTTAAGTCTCCGAGGACGCCGCCGGCGCCATTAACAATTGTTTGGTTGCATCAACCATAGATTTACGGGAAAGAAGAAAGTGCCGTCGCTTGCCACCTACCGCGCGCCATAAACAGGCACTGCGAATGGCCGCTAATAATAACGCGCGAATTTGATTCTGCACGTGACGACGCTGCAGGTGATCAGGGTTACCACTAATGCGAATAGGTTTGCTGAGCGGACTAATAATGTCGCTGTAAGCGCCGGCCATGCTGCCCACAATAGTATCGTTATCGAAGGCAAAGGTATCGCGTTGACGCTGAATTTGCTGCAACCGATCGGCCAGCTTGGTTACCGCTTCGGGGCGAGCTTCGTAGCGGCGCGCTAAGGCCAATATAGACACCATATAGCGGGTAATTTCAGTGCTTTTATTGGTGCTGGCACCAATTTGCTCTAGCAGCACCCGTAAGCCCCAGGCTACTTTGGTGCGTGAACCATACACAGCTTCGGTGCTAGGTGCTGCCATGGCCAGCACGCTTTCATAAAGAATGTCAGCGCTTTCATTGTCACGCAACGAGCCTTCCCGAGCTAGCTGCTGCACAGCGGCAACGGCTTGAGCCAAACCAGCCAGGGCCAGCGTACGTTGTTGCCACTCGTTCACAGCAGTACCTCATGTTCACTAATACGTTGCTCGATAATGCCACCACCTAAACACTGCTCATTTAGATAAAACACCGCGGACTGGCCGGGCGTTACTGCCGCTACCGGATGATCAAATTCAACCTGTAACTGACCGTTTTCTAACGGCTTAATCCGGCAGGCAATATCCTGCTGGCGATAGCGCGTTTTCACGGTGCATTGTAGTTCAGCTGCAGGTCCGACGCGGTCAATCCAGTCCAGTTGCCCGGCAATCAGACCTTTGGAATACAACCGCGGGTGTGATTTACCCTGTGCAACAATTAAGGTATTGCGCGGTACGTCTTTATCTACCACATACCAGGGTTCGTCACTGGCTTCGGCTAAGCCGCCAATGTGCAGGCCTTTGCGCTGACCAAGCGTGTGATACATCAAGCCTTCATGTTCGCCAATAATCGCACCATCAACAGTTTCAATAGGGCCAGGCTGTGCCGGTAAATAGGTTTGCAGAAAGTCTTTGAATTTACGCTCACCAATAAAACAAATACCGGTGGAGTCTTTTTTGCCAGCGGTTATCAGCCCTTGCTCTTGCGCAATGCGGCGAACTTCCGGTTTCTCAATATCACCAACCGGAAACAGGGTTTTAGCCACTTGCTCATGGCTAATAGCGTACAGGAAGTAACTTTGATCTTTGTTATCGTCCAGCCCACGTAACAGCTGGAACTTGCCGTTTTGCTCGCGCCGGCGAACGTAGTGGCCGGTGGCAATGTAATCCGCGCCCAGAACTTCGGTAGCAAACTCTAAAAAGGCTTTGAATTTGATTTCTTTGTTGCACATGATGTCGGGGTTTGGTGTTCTACCGGCCCGATACTCAGCAAGAAAGTGCTCGAACACGTTGTCCCAGTATTCTGCCGCAAAATTTACTGTGTGCAGCGGAATACCCAAAGTGGCGCATACTTGTTCGGCATCGGCCAAATCGTCAGCGGCGGCACAGTATTCATCGTTATCGTCTTCTTCCCAGTTCTTCATGAACAAGCCTTCCACCTGGTAGCCTTGCTGCATCAGTAAATAGGCAGACACCGAGGAGTCGACGCCACCTGACATGCCGACAATTACTTTTATGGAAGCGTTGTTCATCAATACACCTTCAACTGACCAATTTTGCGGGCGCGATATTACCACACTGGGGGCACTTCGCGCCACTCGCCGGGCTGTAATCCTTGCAATTGCCATGGGCCTATAGCTGCACGAATTAAGCGCAGAGTAGGGTAGCCAACCTGAGCCGTCATACGCCGCACCTGACGATTCCTGCCTTCTTGTATAGTCAGGCATAACCAGGTGTCAGGAACACTTTTACGTTCACGCACGGGCGGGTTACGCGGCCACAGGTTGGTTGGCTCCGGCATAATAAAAGCTTGCGCTGGGCGAGTCATACCATCATTTAATTCAACGCCTTGCTGCAAGGTTTGAATAGCTGCCGCATCAGGTTCGCCTTCCACCTGCACCCAATAGATTTTTTTCATTTTATGGCGTGGGTCGGTAATTTTTGCCTGCAGACTGCCGTCGTTAGTTAGCAGCAACAGGCCTTCACTGTCTTTATCCAGGCGTCCCGCCGGATAAATATCAGTGTAAGGAACAGTGCCTTTTAAGGTCAGATCATCAGGTTCGCCGGAGAACTGCGTGAGCATGCCGTAGGGTTTATTAAATATCACCAGTTTAGGGTTGGCTGGTTTGGGCCGGCGATTCGCATGCCGCTGGCGGGATGGCCGCCGTGGCTTGGTAGTTGCAGCGCGTTTGGCTTCAGTCATAGTAATTCCCTAGGTGAAATCAGAGTTATTTTGGTTTGCTAAAGAAAATGAATCCTCTAACATAGACGCCTTTATAGTAGGCGTAACGACAAGGCCTGTATTATTTTCCCCAGATAGTAACGGAAGCACAAGACGAATGCCGAAACCATTACCTAATTCAACGCCCAAAATTACTGAAGTCGGTTCGAAAGAACAATTACAGAAGGTATTAACCGGGGACTATGAACTGCCTGTGCAGGAAGCCATTAAAACGGCTTTCCGTTTATCGTTGCGCAGTATACATCCGCTACTACCAGCGGCACTAATGATTTTGGCCGTGGCATTTCTGGTGGTGTCAGTGGCCGGCAGCTGGTTTGGCCCGTTAATGGTAGACGATACCTACACCTCAGCATTCTTTTATACGGCCTGGGCACTGCGCATACTGTTGGCGCCCTTCGTTGGTGGCTTAATTTGGTTAGGGATAAAGCTGGCCGGTGGGCAATCGGCCAAAGTGAAAGACGTGTTTGATGCACTACCTCGTGCTTTGCCACTGATGTTGTTGGCCACTATTACCACCACTATTGGTATCGTTATAGGAAGCCTGCTGAAAGGCTGGCCTATGGCAGCAGTGTTGGTGGAGATGGTCGTGAGCGTATTTACGATTGCGGCGGTACCACTGCTGTTAACTTACAAAATTTCGGTCCTCAATGCGCTTTACTACTCGGTATTGCTGGTAAAACATCAGTTTTTCAAATTCTTTATGCTCTATGTGGTTGTTTTCGCGTTTATTTTCATATCGTTGTTAACACTTGGAATTGGATTTATAATTTCCGTACCCTTTATTTTTATACTTCATGGCGTTGTTTACAGTTATTTATTTGGCCTACTTCGGGTAAATAGCGGTACCAGTAACAATGATCAACAACCGCCTGATAGTAACGACTGGAGTGCCTGATGAATCGATTTTTACTTGGTTTTACCTTTGCAGTGGTGGTAATAGGTGCCTTAACTTTGCCTTGGTGGGCCAGCAATAATTCGGTGGCAATCGATACTATGTCTCCCAGCGTTCACGTCCCTCAGGTTGAGATTAAAACTGAGGTTCCGAACTTCACTGAAATTCAGGATACCCGCCAGCGTAAGCAGTCTTTCTTTGCGTTTTTAATGCCCGCCGTGATTGCTGAAAATGCGCGAATTGAAGCGCAACGCGCTCGTTTAATGGCGCTGGCCAGTCAAATTGATAGTGGCGAAACGTTAAATTCAGCCGAGCAGCGAGCGTTCGCGAAACTTGCCGATGAATATGACGTTGATTTGGAAGAAAACTCGCAACAAGACGCGCTACAGTTATTGAAACGTCGGGTAGATACCATTCCGGAAGCTATGATTCTGGTGCAAGCCGCAAACGAATCGGGTTGGGGCAGTTCTCGTTTCGCTACCGAAGGCTTAAACTTCTTCGGCCAATGGTGTTTCCGCAAGGGCTGTGGATTGGTGCCATCGGGTCGTGATGAAGATGGTCGCCATGAAGTGGCAAAATTTGACTCGGTGAATGCCTCGGTGCGTAGCTACTTACGTAACATTAATACGCACCCGGCATACTTTGAGCTGCGTCAAATTCGTGAACAACACCGCCGCAACGGTGAAAAGGCTAGTTCAACGGATTTAACCCAAGGCCTGATTTCTTACTCAGAGCGCCGCGAAGAGTACATTGAAGAGCTGAATGCAATGATTCGTGTGAACCGCGCACTGATTCGCGAAGTTAGCGCTATTAGCCTAAATTAACCACCTTTATGCCGCCTGCAATACCATGCTGACGCACCGGATCATTCTCCGGTGCTGCGGCATGGTTTAACTCTGGTTGATCAAAGCCGATGTCGCCATTGGCGTCAGCCACACCTGTGGCCTGCACCGCTTTAAAGTTAAACAAATGGTTGTCGGCCAGGTGTGAGGGCACCACATTTTGTATAGCGCTAAACATACTCTCAAGTCGCCCCGGAAACTGCGTGTCCCACTGCTGGAACATTTGTTTAATGACTTTGCGCTGCAGATTTTCCTGCGAGCCGCACAAATTACAGGGAATAATGGGGAAGGACTTTTGGTCGGAATAGTTCTGAATGTCTTTTTCACGCACATAGGCCAGCGGACGAATCACCACGTGTTCGCCATTGTCACTCACCAACTTAGGTGGCATAGACTTTAGCTTACCGCCATAAAACATGTTTAAAAACAAGGTTTCCAACATGTCATCGCGATGATGTCCCAATGCTATTTTGGTGGCACCAAGTTCATTCGCTACCCGGTACAGGATACCGCGACGCAAGCGTGAGCACAGCGCGCAGGTGGTTTTGCCTTCAGGAACTTTATCTTTAACAATACTGTAGGTATCTTCTTCGATAACACGAAAATTTACCCCTAATTCCGTTAAATAGGCTGGTAATACATGCTCTGGGAAGCCCGGTTGTTTCTGATCCAGATTCACCGCAATAATATCGAACTTAATTGGCGCGACGCCCTGTAGATACAGCAACACGTCGAGCATGGTGTAGCTGTCTTTACCACCAGACAGACACACCATCACGCGATCACCCTGTTCAATCATGTTGAAGTCGCCAATGGCTTTACCTACATCACGGCGAATGCGCTTTTGCAACTTAGTCAAGGCGTGATCGCTGGCAGGCTGTGCAGGGCTGGTGTTGCTGGTTATTGTGCTCATGTCGTGCGCTCATTTATTCAGGAGATTAAAAAAACGGCGCAATTATACCTGAACTGGTGATTTAAATCCTGCTGGTTTTATCGCTAAAACATCGCATTGAAGTTGGTCCAGCACGTGTTCGGCGGTATTTCCCAATAGCGCAGCCGACAAGCCGCTACGGCCAATGGTACCTAGCACCACCAACTCAGCATCCAGCTTCCGCGCTAGCTCCGGCACTACCTGCTCGGGCAAACCTTCAACCACATGAGTCTGTTCACCCGGGATCTGGTGTTTAGCGGCCAATTCAGCCAGCGCCCGTTCATGGTTGGTTTTCACCGAATCGCTGTAATCAGTAACGTCAAACTCAGGGATCTCCATGGCTACCGTCATCGGTGCCGGCGGGAAGCTATTTACCAAGTGCACTTGGGCATTCACTTGCGCAGCCAACTCACAGGCACTGGTTATGATTTTTTCATTTAACGACACATGATCGTCGTCGGTAGCACCAGCGTGCACGGCGGCAATAATTTTACCTTGTTGCGCCCAGACGTGTTCTTTTACCATTAACACCTGACAGGGCGCTTTGCGTAGCAAATGCCAATCGGTGGGAGTGAAGATTAAGTTTTGAAATCCTTCATGCTGACGAGTGCCTTTCACAATTAAATCGAATGGCTTTTGCATGGCGGTTTTTATAATGGCTTCGAATGGACGGTTGTGCCACATCACTTCAATAGCGATTTTAACTTCTGCATACTTACTATCGGCTTGCATTTCTTCAATGATATCGCTGATCCACGCTTTACGATCAGCAATCAGGCTGGATCGCATGGATTCGCGCTCATCGGCCGCTAGCATGGTAGTCATTTCGTAAGCGAAATCATAAATAGACAGAAATACAGTCACTTCGGCTGCAAGCTGACGAGCCAGATAAAGCGCTCGACTCAGCGCTTTCTGCTCCTGCTGGTGAGGGTCCAGAACCACTAATATTTGCTTGGCTGTCGACATGGTCTTCTCCCACAGTGACACATCAAAAAATGGATGATCACATTGCTGATTAAAGTGTAGCCAAGCAATTTATAAAAAGGAAACTCAATTGTTGATCTATATCAACTTGCAGGGGCTATCGCGGTTTTGTCGAGCCAATGTGGCTAGCTTTGCTGCATCTAAAATATGAATGAACTTACCATCAATATCGATGAGTGAATCATGTTGTAGTCGATTCATCAGCCGGCTAACCGTTTCAACGGTTAACCCCAGATAATTACCTATTTCTGCCCGAGTCATACTTAAGCGAAACTGCCGAGCCGATAGCCCGCGTTCGCCAAACCGAGTTGCTAAGGTGGTGATAAAGGTAGCGATGCGCTGCTCCGCACTCTTATTATTAATCACGTTGTGAAGCCGTTTATCAGCGGTTATTTCAGCACTCATCAAGCGCATCACTTGTTGCCGTAACGCCGGTATCTGAATGCCCAAATCATCGAGTATGGTATAGGGAATTTTGCAGACCATAGAGGTTTCCAGGGCTTCGGCATAAGTTTGATGCTGCTGTTCATGAATAGCATCAAACCCAATAAGGTCACCCGGTAAATGAAACCCGGTGATCTGCTCTTCACCATCCTGATTAATGGTAAAAGATTTAAACGAACCACTACGCACGGCAAATAAACACTGCAGTTTATCGGCAGCAGAAAATAAACGGTCGCGCTTATGCAGGGGTTTGTGCCGCTCTATAATGCCATCCAATTTAGACAGCGAGTCTGAATCAAGCGAATAGGGCAGGCATAACTGACTCAGGCTGCAGTTCTGGCAGGAAATATTTTGCACTGGTACAGCTTTGCTGGTCATATCAATCCTTGTCTTACAAGTATCATTGCTGTCCATAATCCATAACCAATGAACAGCAGTCCCATGGCTTTACGAAAACCTTTTGATCTTATAATACTGCTAAGTGTACGGCTGAACAGACCAAAAATAAACATAGCCGGCAAGGTGCCTATCCCAAATAGCAACATAACTAGCGCACCACCGGCAGGTGTTCCTTGCAGTGCCGCCCAGCTTAATGCGCTGTAGACTAAGCCGCAGGGCAGCCAGCCCCAAACCATGCCAGCAGCTAATAAGGACCAGCTATCGGGACGCTGCCGCAATCGCACGGCCAGTGGTTGCAGACGCCGCCACAGGGGTAAACCAAGCCGTTCCAACTTGTTCAGCCCAAGCCACCAACCACCAAAGTAAAGCCCCAGCGCAATTAAAAACAGGGCCGCAAGAGCGCGCAACCACAGCAGGTAGTCAGGAGAAATAGCACTTAAGGCCACGCTGGCAGAGCCAATCAGCAGGCCAGCGACCGCGTAAGACGTAATACGGCCAAGATTGTAAATAAACAGCTGAAACTTGGTTATATTATCGCCAAACGCTGCAGCCAGCCCGCCACACATGGCCATACAATGGCCCGCACCAGCTAAACCCATAAGTAATGCGGTAAAGGCATCAATGCTGGTCATTATGGTTACTTGGTTGGTTTTTTTCAGGCGATTTTAACTTGTCGTCATCGTCGTCCAGCAACACGTTCATGCCCTGACGTTCCAGATCTTCGAACTGGTTACTGCGCACCGCCCAGAAGAAAATAGCAACGGCCAGAATAACGAATAAACCAGCTATAGGTATTAACAAATAAAGAATGCTCATAATTTATACAGCCTAAGCGAATTACCTAGTACCAGCAAGGAACTAACCGACATACCAATAGCTGCTATGTATGGAGTGACAAAACCAGCCATGGCAACCGGCAGAATAGACACATTATACACCAGTGCCCAGGTCACGTTCTGTCGCATGATTTGGCGACATCTAATCCCTGTGCCAAGCACTAGCGCCACATGGTCAAGTTTACCGCTCAGGCTAATAGTATCCGCGCTAGCTTTGGCCAAATCAGCTGCTGCGGCGAAGCTCATGGAAACATCGGCCTGAGCCAGCACCGGACCGTCGTTAATACCGTCGCCAACCATCATCACCGGTTGTTCACTCTGCAGTTGCTTCAACTGCGTTAACTTGTCAGCCGGGGTGCGCTTGGCATAAACCTCGTCAATACCTAACTCGGCAGCTACCCGCTGGGCTCGCTCGGCACTATCGCCGGTTAACATCACCAGCCGGTAATCCTTGGCTTTCAACGCCTGCAAGGTGCTTTTCGCGTCTTCGCGCAGAGCATCCTGAACTTCAAATTCAGCTAATACCTGATTGTTGTCGCTAAGAAAGACATTGCTGCCGCTATTACTGGGCAAGAATTCAGCATGCCATTGCTGCACAAATGCCAACGAGCCCAACCGGTAATTGTTACCTGCCGAAGTTGTTGCCACCAATCCCTGTCCGGCAATATGCTCAATTTGCGCTATGGGGGTGGCTTTACCTAAGTTTCGGAACGGTGTTGCCAGCGGGTGTTCAGAATAACTTTCTATGCTCGCCACCAAATCGTTCACCGCACTTTGATTCTGGCTGTAGTAGTGCGATTGTTGCAGCTCAAAGTTGCCGGTGGTAAGGGTGCCGGTTTTGTCAAAAATAATGGTTTTAATTTGGTGCAGATTTTCCAGTATGTCGCCGTTGCGAACTAACACCGAATGCTTATTCAACCTGTGTATAGCCCCGGTAACTGCAGTTGGTGCGGCCAAAGATAAAGCACAAGGGCAGGTCGCCACTAACACCGCCAGGGTTACCCAAAAAGCTTTGCTCGGGTCTATCCAGGTCCAGATAAAGAAGGTGAGGGCCGCAACAATTAATAAGCGCCACACAAATACACTGGCAATTTTATCGGCCATTAGCGCCAGTTTAGGTTTGCTTGCCAGCGCGGAATCCTGCAGCGCCACAATACCAGCCAGCACAGTGTCGTGCTGAGTAGCGGTAACTTTCAAACGCACTGACTGTGACTGATTCACACTGCCAGCCAGCATGGCTTCACCTTGTTGCTTGGTTACCGGGCGACTTTCGCCCGTCATCAGGCTCTCGTTCACCTGTGCCCGGCTAGATAACAACTCACCGTCAACGGGCAGGGTGGTGCCGGGCTTCACCCGAATAATGTCGCCCGGCTGTAGTTGTTGAACCAATACCTGTTCAGTGGTTTGGTCAAGTTCACGTTCAGCAATAGCGGGTAACAACTTAACTAGATTGGCGGCAACACTAACGGCACGTTGTCTCGCCAATAATTCGATATAGCGCCCGGCAAGTAGGAACAAGGTAAACATAGATACCGATTCAAAATAAACTTCGCCCTGAGCGGTAAAAGTGGCATAGGCACTGGCACTATAGGCGCCAAGTAAGGCAATACTGACCGGCACATCCATATTAGGCCTGCTGGCCTGAATACTGCGTAGAGCACTGATGTAGAACGGCTGCGCACTGTATAAAATAACCGGTGTGGCAAAAGCCAAACTAACCCACCAGAGAAACAGTTGCATGTCGCTGGCTAAATCACCTACCGCACCAAAATACAATGCCACCGCAATCATCATCACTTGCATAGTAGCAAGGCCCGCTACTCCCAGGCGCTTCACATATTGCTTGCGCTTACGGGCAAAATCTTGCTCGGCCATGTCCTGCTGAAAGGGCAGTGCCTTATAACCAATACCATGAATTGCTTTTAGCAGTTGGCTTAAGCGCGCCTGCTCTGGGGTCCAGCGAATTTGTACCCGCTCAGTGGTGGCATTCACGCCCACCTGAAGTACGCCGTTACAGCGCATCACTTCGCGTTCAATCAGCCAGGCACAGGCGGCACAGGTCATGCCGTCCACCGATAAGGTTATTTGTCGGCTAGTGCCACTATCGGTATGCTGTACGAAGCGTTGTTGTAGTTCGTCGTTGTCATAAGCTTCTAACGCTTGCAACTCGGCCGGAACTAATTCCACACTGGTGGGGTTGGAAATATCCCGAAACTGGTAAAAATGGGTAAGCCCGTGAGCGGCTATAGTGCCAGCCACGGCCTGACAACCATGACAACAAACTTCACGCGGTTTCCCGGCAACCTCAACTTCTATAGAAGTGTCCGCAGGAATAGGCTGCAGGCAATGAAAACAAAGCCCGGCTGGAATGGTGGGAAATGAATCTGAGCTCATTGCCGCTTAATCCTATACACCGTAAGTTTGCGGTTTAAGTATGATAGGTTCTTGCGTGGGTAGCAGTATGCTTTGACTTAACCGCCAACTGTCGTCAAACGGACGAATAGTAATGGTCCACTTACCGCTGTTGATGTCGGGTAACTCACCACGGAACACACCATTAGCATTGGCCGTTAGTTGCACTTCCAGATCTCGCTCGGCCAAAGTGCTGTGATAAAAGCTTACCTGTAACGCCGTTAGCGCTTCGGGTTCGCCAGAATTAAAGCGTAATAAAAACTGTTGGTTCTGCTGAGTAAACTCAAAGCTAATGCCAAGGTCTTGCGCAGCGACAACTTTAGAGACCTCGGCATTAATAGCGCGGCCTTTCTTGTAGTATTCGTCAACCACCATGGGGGTGCCGCTATACTGGCTAGCAATGGTCAACGTAATAGCCATGGCAATAATTACCGAGAAGGGAATACTGATCAGTACCCAGGGCCATACTTGCTTATACCAAGGTTTTACCATGAATTGATACGTCCTTAACTGCCACGGCGGTTATTAAAAGAAACCCCGCAACAGCGGGGCTTCGTTTCGTTACTCTTCTTCAGGTTCGTTGGAAAGGCTGTAAACGTATGCGCTGATAAGGTGTATCTTATCTTCGCCCAGAATATCTATCCAGGCAGGCATAACGCCAAAGCGACCTTCACGCAGTGTTTCTTCAACTGCAGCCTGTGACCCACCGTATAACCAAATATTATCCGTTAAGTTAGGTGCACCCAGACTTTGGTTACCTTTGCCGTCCTGCCCGTGACAAGCAGCACAAACGGCAAAGTTCTGCTGACCAGCTTTGGCCATTTCGGTATCTACTTTACGACCACTTAAGCTCAGCACATACGTAGCCAGCTCAGAGATTTGTTGCTCGTTAAATTGCTCACTCCAGCTCGGCATGTTGCCGCGACGACCTTCAATTAGTGACGTTTTAATCGCTTCAGGAGTACCACCGTATAACCACGCCTCATCGGTCAGGTTAGGGAAGCCTTTGCCACCCATAGCGTTAGAGCCGTGACATTGCGCACAGTTTTGCAGAAACAATCGCTGACCAATTTTGAGCGCTTGTTCGTCTTTTACCAATTCTTTAATTGGCTGCTGGGCAAAGGCCTGGAAAATAGGCCCAAACTCTTCCTGCGCACGACGAATCTCACGGTCATACTGAACGATGTCGCCAGCTTCACGAGCGGATTCAACCGCTTGCTGTGATTCTTCCAACGAGCGTACTTGCTGATTCGAACTACTCCAGCCCAACAGGCCCTGAAAATTACCGAGGCCAGGGTAGAGCGCTAAATAAACAAATGCCCAGGCCAGACACACCCAAAACAGGTAAGTCCACCAGGTTGGTAGTGGGTTGTTGATTTCAACAATACCGTCGAAATCATGATCCATTTCTTCGCCTTCGGGGACGTCAGTGTAATTGGACATATTCCAGCGTAACAGCCAGATTAACCCAATCAGGGTGCCCAATGTGAGCACTATAATCCATGCACTCCAGAAGCTACTCATGGTTCTTCGACTCCTGATTTTTGCTGTTTACTGACGAATCTTGTTCGTCAAAAATTGAGTTGGCTGCTTCATCGAATTGCTTCTTCCGGCGTTTACTGCCAAAAGCCCACCAAACGACACCAATAAACAGCACTAACACTATAACGGTATAAACACCGCGCCAAGTTCCGTAATCTAAACCAAACATTGCGAGCCCACCTTCTTACTCGGCCCGCTGCAAAGCGGTACCTAGTGATTGAAGATAAGCAATCAGGGCTTCAATTTCGGTTTTACCCTGCACGGCTTCTTTGGCACCGGCAATATCTTCATCGGTATACGGCACACCAAAAGAACGGAATACGCGCATTTTCTTAGCGGTTAGTTCACCGTCAAGGGTGTTCTCGTCCAGCCATGGATATGCTGGCATATTTGATTCTGGCACCACATCACGCGGATTCATTAAATGCACATAATGCCATTCGTCACTGTAACGCTGACCAACACGAGCCAGGTCCGGGCCGGTACGTTTTGAACCCCACAAATGCGGATGTTCCCACACGTGTTCACCGGCCAACGAATAATGCCCGTAACGTTCAGTTTCGTGACGGAAAGGGCGAATCATTTGACTATGACAGTTATTGCAACCTTCACGAATGTAAATGTCACGGCCTTCTAACTCTAACGCGGTGTAGGGCTGCAAGCCCACCACAGGTTCATTGGTTTGCTTCTGATAAAGCAGCGGCGTGATTTCTACCAAACCACCTATGGCAATAGCGATAATCATCAAAACTGCTAACCAGCCAACGTGCTTTTCAACAAATTCGTGTTTCAATTTCTTACTCATCTGGACGACTCCTTAAGCGCTCTGGGCCGCATTATCATTGGCAGTCAGCTGCTTTTCGGCGCGGATAGTTTTGTAGCAGTTGTAAGCCATCAAGAACATCCCAGCGACAATAAACACGCCACCAACGAAGCGGACGAACCAGAACGGGTAAGACGCTTGCACCCCTTCCACGAAGCTGTAGGTAAGGGTGCCGTCGGTATTTACCGCACGCCACATCAGACCTTGCATAACGCCTGAAATCCACATGGAGACGATGTACAGAACCACACCTATGGTGTGCAACCAGAAATGGATATTCACTAACCGCAGACTATGGATCTGAGTTTGCCCATAGAGGCGCGGAATCAAGTGGTACAAGGCACCGATAGTAATCATGGCTACCCAGCCAAGCGCACCAGAGTGAACGTGACCAATTGTCCAGTCGGTGTAGTGCGACAGCGCATTTACCGATTTAATCGCCATCATCGGGCCTTCAAAGGTCGACATACCGTAGAACGACAGAGATACAATCAGGAAGCGCAAAATAGGGTCGGTTTTCAGCTTATGCCAGGCACCTGACAAGGTCATGATACCGTTGATCATGCCACCCCAGGATGGTACAAAAAGTACCACTGACATCACCATGCCGAGATTCTGAGTCCAGTCAGGCAGAGCGGTGTAATGCAAATGGTGCGGTCCGGCCCAGATATACAGCGAAATCAGACCCCAGAAGTGAACCACAGATAAGCGATACGAATAAACCGGACGCTCAGCCTGCTTTGGCACGAAATAGTACATCATGCCCAAGAAACCGGCTGTTAACAGGAAGCCAACCGCGTTGTGGCCATACCACCACTGCATCATCGCATCGACGGCGCCGGAGTAGATAGAATAAGACTTACCAAATGAAACCGGTACGGCCATGCTGTTCGAAATGTGCAGCACCGCAATAGTAACTATGAACGCGCCGTAGAACCAATTGGCCACATAAATATGCGAGGTTTTGCGTTTCACCAGGGTTCCGAAGAACACGATGACATAGGCAATCCAGGTGGTCGCAATAAGGATATCGATCGGCCATTCCAGTTCGGCGTATTCTTTTGAGCTGGTAAGACCCATTGGCAGGGTAATAACAGCGGCAACAATAACTGCCTGCCAGCCCCAGAATGTAAACGCGGCCAGCTTGTCAGAGAACAGCCGGACCTTACAGGTTTTCTGCACCACATAGTAAGAGGTAGCAAAGAGGGCACTGGTACCAAACGCAAAAATAACCGCGTTGGTGTGCAACGGACGTAACCGTGAGTAGGTTAACCAGGGGGTATTAAAGTTCAGTTCAGGCCAGATTAACTGGGCTGCAATCAGAACTCCCACAGTCATTCCGACAATCCCCCAAATGATCGTCATTATTGAAAACTGACGAACAACCTTGAGGTTATACTCAACTTCTTGTGGACTCGTTTGGCTCATCATAATCTTCCGCGGTAATGCTCTGAGTGAGAAACAGAGTTGTATGGTCTAAGACGAATGTAACAGGACAACGGACACCGCTAGCTGTGGTGTTCCTGCTCAAACAACTCGATTTTACGGTGTTCACCTGCAAAAATATAGTTTAGATTCCAAAAATTAATGATTTGGAACAAAGTTTTGTTGATAAACTCTGCAATTGTTTAATCAATGCGGTCAGACCTCAAATTGTGGCTATAGCTGATGCGATATTTGTTAAAATTGAGTGTGTTTATTTTTCTTGTGGGATGTAATCAGGCGGATAGTCCCGAAGCTAATTCCGGGGCATTATCACTATTGAACCCTGAGGTTATTAGCGCGCTTGATTCTATATATAGTAATAACGTTGCAAACTTGCAATTAGATCCACAGCAACCCCGCGTTGAACAAGAATTTAAGCTGTTACTGACTTTAGCTTCAAACGTCACACCACAAGCTAGCGAATTACGTGGCGTAGACATGTATATGGGTAAAATCCCGGTGCGCTGGCAACGGGTTGCGCCTGGCCAATGGCAAGCCAGTATAGTTGTGGGGGCTTGCAGCTTAGCGCATATGCAATGGCAGTTAACAGTGCCGATAAGCGAATCCGGCACTGTCATAACCCTGCTGCAATTTCAATTTTTCACCCAACGTTGACGCCACTGCAATACCAATACCGTAAGCGCCGGCAGGGCGGTTAACGTAACCACAGTAGCGCCAATTAAACCAAACAACACAATAGCGCCTACGCCCCGGTAAAGCTCGGTGCCTTCACCGGGAATAAACACCAGCGGCGATAGTCCGCATAGCGTCGTTAAAGTAGATATGGCAATAGGGCGAATGCGTGAATCAACAGCTTCGGTAACTGCAGCAACCACGTCCTCAGCTTGTTCTTTAACGTTTTCAATAGCCCGATGAACAATCAAAATAGGGTTGTTCACCACAGTCCCCATCAGAATTAAAAAGCCCAGCATGGTTATCATGTCAAAGGGCTGGTTCAGTTCGCGCAAACCAAACATAGGTAACAATGAACCAACACCATTCATTAGCGCCAGGCCAACCATTCCGCCAGCTATACCAAGTGGAATGGTGGTCATGATCAGCAGTGGGTAGCCCCAATGGCTGAAAATGGCTACCAGCAACAGATAAATAATGACTAACGCAACTAGGTAGTTGCTGGAAAGCGCTTCTTTTGTGGCATCAAGTTGGTCAGCCGCACCTGAAATGGTGGTATTCACATCCGCCGGAATCTGACCTTCTTTGCGTAAGCTGCCAACCACCTCAGTAAGGACCATTTCCACGCCTTGCTCCAAAGCTACCGAACGTGGCGGAATGATGTTCAAGGTTACTGTTCGTTGTCCGTCAACGCGGCGCACGACGCTGGTATCTACGGTTTCAACTATTCGCGCCAGTGCCGACAAGGGCACCGGGCCACCGGCCGGACCATAAACCGGTAAATCCGGTAAACTATCCAGCGCCACCTGCTGGCCGGCGGCACTGTATAGGAAGATATCAATTTTATCATCGGCTAAGAAAAACTCGTTCACAAAGGCACCGTCGGTTAGCGAGGCGACGATGTAACCCAAATCGTCTGCATCCAGTCCCAGCTCTGTTAAGCGGTCCCAGTTGGGCTTTATTTGTACCAAGGGCTGCGCCAATGACAAAGAGGCCGGATTAGACTGAATACGCGGCTTATCAAACACCTCTTCAGAGCGCCGGAAGGCCGCAAGTGCAACATCATATACGCTGACCAAGTCAGGTCCGGAAATGTCCAAGTTAATGCTGCGGGTACCACCATCGTTGCTACTAATAATAGAACCGCGCGATGCAAATGCTCGCATGCCCGGATACGACTCATAGCGCGCGGTAATAACGTCCATCAGTGCGTCAATCTTAGCGTCATCTTTGGTTTCAGCAATGATGCGTAAACTTTCCGGCGAAATGCTTAGCGTAAACGTAAGCAGGGCCGGTATTTCAACCTCGCCACGGTCGTATTGGCCCAGTTCGTAATCTAATGCCGGCGTAAAATAATCACGTAACTCAGCGCCAATAGCACTCATGGTTTCCAGGTTGTAACCCGGCGGGGCATTCATCACGGCAAAGGTTTTCGCTTCTTCGCCTTCAGGTAAGTACTCCGCTGGCGGCGTTAGCCAAATCACAATAGCGGCGCTGGCAATCAGTGTCGTCACCAGCGTTACTACGCGAGCTTTGCTGGAGTGAAAGGTTTTCTTCAAACGCGCCACTGTGGCTTGTTGCAAACCGGCTTTGGACGAGGTTTTACTGGCAAACTGCAAGCGTGCCAGAATAGTCGGAACCAAGGTAATTGCCACTAACATGGAAACCAGAATTGCAGCCGCAATGGCAATAGCTACATCGGAATACAACTGACCGGCTTCTTCACGAATGAATAAAATAGGTAAAAATACCATCATGGTGGTTAAACTCGACGCCAGCACCGCTGGCCATACTTTACGCACTCCAGCGGCTGCTGCTTCAAAGCGTTTTAATCCGCGTTTGCGTTCTAACTCAATACTCTCCAGCACCACAATAGTGTTATCGAGCGTCATACCGATGGCGAAAGCGATCCCGGCTAATGAAATAACATTAATGGTCCGGTCGAATAGTAATAGCCCCAAAAATGCGGCAATGGTGCATATAGGTACGCCAATAACACCAACCACCGTAGCTTTAACACTGCGTAAAAATAGAAACATAACTAAGGTGGCGAATACCGCACCTATAGCCAGGTTCTGCCAGACGTTCGCGACCGAGGCTTCCACATAGCGAACATCGTCAGAATTTAGTTGCAAGGTCATACCGGCCGGATTTAATACTTCTTCATTGATACGTTCAACTTCGGCCTGCATGGCATACTTTATATCGATAACGTTGGAGCCAAGTTCCCGTTGTACTTGCAGACTAATAACCTGTTCGCCCCGAAACCAGGACTCCGAGCGTAATTCATAGTGATCAAAAACCACCACGGCTATGTCGTGAAGGCGCGTTACGCGATCGCCTTGCTGGCTAATAATGGTATTGCGCAATTCGTCTAAGTCGTCATAACGACCAACGGTACGCAGCAAGTATCGACGTTTACCACTTTCCACTTCACCAGCTGAGGCGTCCTGATTTCGCGCGCGAATGGCATCGCGCACCTGCGTGACCGGAATCGCCCGCGCAGCCAATTCCTGCCCATTTAAATGGATTTGGATTTGCCGCTCGGCACCACCGCTAACACCAATTTGCGACACCCCAGCTACCGACGACATGCGATTACGTACGCGATCTTCCACAAAGTCACGCATCATGATCATGTCAAGCTGGCGTGGATTGCCGGGCAGGGGAACCACCCGGTAATACATAAAAGCATTGCTGGAGAAAGATGCGGCAAATATTTGTGGCTCATCAACGTTTTCGGGATAGTCAGGCACCTGACTCAACGCATTATTTACCAAGATCAGAGTTTCAGTAACGTCCACTCCGAATGGGAAATCAAGTTCAATGGACGCCTGACTGCTGTTGGCGGTTGCGGTCATGCGCTGCAAGTTGGGAATGTTGCGCAAAAATTCCTCTTGCTCAATAAGAATTTCTTTTTCTATATCTTGCGGAGTGGCGCCGGGCCAATTGGTTTGCACCGAAATCGTTCGTACTTCTAAGTCAGGGATCATTTGTACTGGAATTCGAAACGCCGCAAGCACCCCAAGCACCACCAAAATCAATGCGCCCACGGCCATGATAGTGCCGTGGCGAATAATAGCTTCAAACATTAGCGGCCACCGTTTGAGTTAGCTTCTACTAGCTCAACCTGTTGGTCTTGTTGCAACGACTCGTTGCCACGAACCACGACCCGGGCGTCAACCGATAATCCGTTAACAATCTCGATCAGGTCGTCGAAGGTGCGGCCAATAGTCACCTGCTGCTGAGAGACTATCCATTGCTTATCGTTATTTTGTTGCACGGTCCAAACTGCGGTACGGCCATCGGGATATCGCACCAAAGCGTCGCGAGGAACAACCAGACCCTGTTCGGCCAGTTCAAAGCGGAACTCTCCTGCAACCGCCGCACCAATAATGGTGTCCTGTAAAAGTTCGGTAGAAGGCTTCACTCGCACTCGAAAGGTTCGGCTTGGCCGATTAGCTATCGGCACTACGTCAACCACCTGACCGCTATAACTACGCTCTTGATCCAGTGATAACTGCACTGGCAGTTGCTGTTTTATAAAGCCAGCACTAGCCTGGGGTAAATAAAAGTCAGCATATACCTGCTTAGGGTCTACCAACTGGTAGGCCACATCACCGGGGTTAACCCACTCACCGACAGTTACGTAGCGATCAGCAATAATGCCATCGAACGGGGCATTTAACTGGTGTTGGCTTAAAATGACCCGGCTACGCGTTGCATTCGCTTCCGCGGCTGTGGCGTTTGCTTGGGCGGCCAATAGCTCTGCACGAGCGCGACGAACTTCACTCACCGCCACACTTTGTTGGTCCTGCAGCAATGCCAGCTCATCAAATTGCTGCTGAGCGTCATTTGCCATAGCTTTGGCTTGCTGCTGCTCGGCCTCAGCAACAGCAACTTCGCTCTGTATTAGTTCATTATTTAGTTGCAATAGGGGTTGTTGACTAGTTACCCGGTCACCAGCCTCGGCAGCCGTTGATTCAATTAGTCCGGCCGTGCGCACGCTCACTTGTGCGTTGCGTAAACTGACTAAAGTGCCACTGGTGCTAATGACTTCAACAATGGCCGTTCGTTTTACCTGCGTAACAGTTACCGGATCTTGAGCAAACGCCGGGGCAGGGGTTGCACTACCCAAAGTAAGCGCAAGGCAAATGCTAGTAATTGAGGCTTTGGTGCGCGAACCGCTGACTGAATCACGCTTTAAATGTTTTAACAAATGAGGCATTGGCTGTTGGCATCCTTTCTCGTCACTATTCTCGTTACTATTCTCGTCACTATGCTTATAGTAGTTGCTACGTAGTAAGCATGTAAAAAAGATCGATGACATTTCGGTTTACTAAATATTTACAATTGATTAAAAACCATTCTACCAACTACCGCGTATAACTTTGCGAACAACAACACTTAATACTCTACAGGAGCACACTTATGTTACGTTCAGCAAAGCTTTTACTCACATCCGTATTTGTATTGGTTTTCTCGGCATCAGCACTAGCTAACCATCATGGCGAGAAAAAAGACATTGTTACTATCGCAAGCGGCGATAGCCAATTTTCAACTCTGGTAGCAGCCGTGAAAGCTGCTGATTTAGTAGAAACCCTGCAAGGGGATGGTCCATTTACCGTATTCGCACCAACCAATGCAGCATTTGAAAAACTGCCAGCTGGTACTGTTGAAAATCTATTGAAGCCAGAAAATAAAGCTCAGTTACAAGCCGTTTTGACTTATCACGTGTTAGGTCAAAAAGTAATGAGTGAGGACATTGCCGGTAAACAGTTGGAAGCCGAAACCGTGCAAGGTTCTGCCTTACCAATTGATGCCCGCGATGGTGTTATGGTTGGCAACGCCACAGTAACTAAAGCAGATATCAAAGCAAGCAATGGTGTCATCCACGTGATTGACACTGTGCTGTTACCACCTTCTGCAATGTAATAAACAATCTTTAAGGAACTTACAAAAACGCACCTTCGGGTGCGTTTTTTATTGGCTGCTATTATAAGTGGGAGTTTCAAGGCGCTGGTCGCAGAAAAACAGTGCATTCATCGAAGATGCGCGGCCACCTTTGATCAAGATCTATTGAATATCTGTATACTTGCAATAACTATCACTCTTGATCACAACAGTGACCACAATCGATTGTACTGAGGATTCTTTCATGCGTTCAACCAGGCTTACAGCCATCAGCTTATTCACCGCCATTATTTTGCTGAATAGTCCTGCCGGACATACCCAAAGCTGGGGTAGCGACCAAGGTGCGCAAGTTAAAGTTGAACAACTAACCTTCGAGCGCGAACGCACACGCGTGGATTCCGTAGGCACCGCTCAGGCTATTCGCTCTGTGTCTATTTATCCGGCAGTTGCAGACGAAATGACCCAGGTTAATTTCAGCGCCGGTGATAAGGTGGAAGCGGGCGCTATATTGGTGAAACTGGATGCACGTCGGCAGGAGATTGCGGTCGCCCGTGCCACCTTGGAATTAATGGATGCGGAACGCACTTTGGACCGTTTGAAGCAGAGTCGTGAAAATGGTGCAGTGCCACAAAGTGACGTGGATGAAGCAGAAATAGCTCGTGATTTAATTGAAGTGCAGCTTGATGAAGCGGAGACCAATCTTGAAGATCGCATGATTCGGGCACCCTTTGCAGGCGTTGTTGGCATTACCGATGTTGAAGTAGGTGATCGGGTTACCACCACCACCATGATCACTACGTTAGACAAGCGTGATCAGTTATTGGTTGATTTTCGTGCCCCGGAAGCGGCAGCGGAGCTACTGCAAAGCAAAGCCCAGTTAAGCGTACAACCCTGGCAAAACCGTAGTGCAGAAATTCCCGCCAAAGTCGTTAATGTCGATTCTCGTATTGATAGCGCCAGTCGTACCTTACGTGCGCAAGCCGTTATCGACAATCAGGATGATTTATACCGACCGGGAATGAGCTTCCGTGTGCGCTTGCAAATTCAGGGCGACAGTTATGCAGTGATTCCCGAGTCAGCTTTATCATGGGGTGCTGATAGCGCCTACGTGTGGATTGCCGACGATAAGGAAGCGAAACGTGTTGAAGTACAAATTAAACAGCGCCTGGAAGGGCGCATTTTAGTTGCTGGCGAGTTAAGCCTTGGCGATGTGCTGATTACTGAAGGCATCCAAAGCCTGCGCAACGGACAATCCGTGATCTTTAATGATGAGCAAGTGGGTGGCGAATAATGAGTAACGACATTAACGAAAACGACAATAAAGAGCTGCCAATCGCTGAAACCAATGACTTGGCGTCAACCTCGATTCGCCGCCCGGTACTTATTGTTGTTTTAAATTTGCTGATTATTATCGCCGGTTTAGCCGCTTTAAACGGCGTTGAAGTGCGTGAACTTCCTGATGTTGACCGACCTATTGTTACTGTTAGCGCTAGCTTCCCCGGCGCTGCACCGGAAACTGTTGATACCGAAGTAACCAGCCGTTTGGAGGGCGCGGTAGCCCGAGTCAGTGGCGTCAAATCAATTCGTGCTTCCAGTGAAGAAAACAGCACGCGTATTGTGGTGGAATTTCGCCCCGGCACAGACTTAGACGATGCCGCCAATGAAACCCGTGAGTCAGTGAGCCGGGTGCAGCGGGAATTGCCAGAAGACGTGGAACAAGTAGCCGTTATTAAAGCGGATAACGACGCTGAGTCGGTAGTAAGCCTGGCTATTTCCAGCGATACCTTAGATTTAGAAACCCTTACCGAAATGGTCGAAACCGACTTGGCGCCGCAGTTTCTGAGTGTACCTGGTGTTGCCGACGTGCGGTTAAATGGTGACCGCCGCCGGGTTTTACGGGTGGTTATCGATCCACTCCGCTTAACCAGTTATGGTCTGGCTGTTACTGACATTGCCGAAGTATTACGTCAGGCGCCATTTGACGTGCCTGCCGGCAGTTTACGATCAACCGACCAACGGCTAATAGTACGCGCAGATGCAACCTCGGTGACCGCCGAGCAAGTTGAAAATATTGTGGTTCGCGACGATACCCGCATTGGCGATATCGCATCGGTTTATTTTGGTCCAGCCGATGCGCAAAGTTTGGTGCGGCTAGATGGCAAAACCGTATTGGGTTTAGGGATTATTCGTCAGGCGCGCTCGAACACCATTGAAATATCAGACGAAGTACTGATGTTAGCGAAGCAATTGAATGAACGCTTCCCGGAATTAGATATTAGCGTAACCAACGACGACGCGGAATTTATTCGTGGCTCAGTATCCGAAGTTATTACCTCACTCGGGCTTACCATTTTATTGGTTATCGGCATTCTGTGGCTATTCATTGGTTCTGGCCGTGCCACTATCGTTCCCGCACTAGCCATACCTGTGGCACTGGTGGGGTCATTGGGTATTATTTGGGCACTGGGTTTTTCGGTTAACATTTTAACCTTGCTAGCTCTCGTGCTGGCCACCGGCCTTATTGTTGATGATGCCATTGTGGTATCTGAAAATATTCAACGCCGCCGGGGCATGGGGTTAGGCGCCCGGGCGGCCGCGGTTATAGGTACCCGCGAAGTATTCTTTGCGGTTATTGCCACCACGGCCGTATTGGTTGCGGTATTTGTGCCCATTGCATTTTTACCTTCAACAGCAGGGCGGTTGTTCCGTGAGTTCGGCGGGGTGCTTGCCGGTGCCGTGATTATTTCTTCCTTTGTTGCACTGTCATTGGTACCTGCGTTAACGGCACGCTTGCCATTAAAAGAAAACAAAGGGCACCCGCTGGGCGGTATTGGCACCAAATTACAGAACTTCTACAGCAAAACCCTACATTGGGCGTTAGATAAAGCCTGGTTTGTGGTTATTGCCAGTATTGTGGCTGCACTTGGTGCCGTCGCGGTATACACCCAGCTTGAAAATGAACTTATGCCGCCGGAAGATCGGGGCACCATTCGTATTTTTGCGCGTGGCCCTGATGGAGTTGGCTTAAACTTTATGGACCGCCAGGCACGGGAAATGGAATCCATTTTGCTGCCTTACGTGAATGGCGGCGATGTAAAGTCTATTAATACGGTGGTAGGCCAGTGGGATCCAAACCTGGTATTTATTACCGTACAGTTGGAAGACTGGGAAGACCGCGAGCGTTCACAACAAGAAATTATTGATGAAATACGTGGCCCTTTAGCAGAGATTCCAGGTGCACCAGCGCGTGCCTTCGGTTCGAACAGTCTAAACTTGCGAGGACAGGGCGGTGGTCTTGAAATAGCTCTGACAGGCGAAACCTATCAGGAGATATTCATTGCCGCACAAGAGTTTGTAACTGTCATTCGTGACAATATTCCGGAACTGGGTACACCAAGAATTTCGTACCAGCCAACGCAGCCGCAATTGCGGGTAAATATTGATCGCCGCCGCGCGGAACAGTTAGGTGTACCACTTAGCGATATTGCTGCAACCTTACGCGCTGCTATTAATGGTGACGATATTGCCGACTTAAACGTAGGTGATCAGTCAGTACCTATTATGTTGCAAGCAAATAGCAGCATGATTAATGATCCCAGCGATCTTACCAATCTGTACGTAGGCTCAAGCACCGGCGAACTGGTGCCACTATCAAGCCTTGCCTATATTACCGAAGAAGGTGTTGCTGCGGAGCTGGAGCGTCAGAAACAACGTCGCGCTATCGAAATAGACATGGAGTTACCCGATGAGTTTCCGTTGGAGGAAGCAGTTGAGCGATTACGTGATTTAGGGCAGGAAAATCTGCCTTCAAACGTGGCTTTAATCTTCCTTGGCGAAGCTGAAGCCTATGAGGAAACTGCAAACGAGATTGCGTTAACCTACATCTTAGCCTTTGTTATTGTGCTGTTAGTGCTTGCTGCGCAATTTGAAAGTGTCAATAGCGCGGTTGTTGTCATACTAACAGTACCATTCGGTATTGCGGCCGCAATTTTCGCTCTGTATTTAACCGGAAACTCCATCAATATCTACTCACAAATTGGTTTAGTGATGCTAATAGGACTGTTGGCGAAGAACTCAATTCTGTTAGTGGAGTTTGCTGATCAACTGCGTGACCGTGGTTTACCGTTGCGTGAAGCGGTTGAGAATGCGGCGAAAATCCGTTTGCGTCCTATCGCTATGACACTATTCTCAACCATTTTAGGTGGTTTACCCTTGATTCTGTCATTCGGTGCCGGCGCCGAAGCTCGCAATGCCATTGGTTGGGTGGTCTTTGGTGGTTTGGGTATTGCGGTCGTATTTACCCTATACCTTACGCCAGTGCTGTATTTAGGCCTGGCACGCTTTACCAAGCCGCGGGCCGATGAAAGCAAGCAGTTGCACGACGAACTTGCCGCCGCGAAAGACTATGGCCACTAATTCGGCTATTCGAGTTCGAGTAGCGCTAATTGCTAGCGTAGTTGCAGTTAACCCGGCAATTGCGCTAGCTGCAGAGCCGCTTATTTTTGAACCCACAGACATTATTTCGTGGGACAAACACTCCTTCAGTGGCTATACCGATTACCAACTCACTCAAACCCCAACTGGCGAGCCTGCGGTTTACGCAAGCTGCGAGCAGGGCACCGCATCGGGATTATTCCTGCGCGAAGCCATAGATTTAACCAAAACACCTATCGTTGAATGGCGCTGGCGTGTACGCGAAGGTATAGAAGGTAACAACGAGCAAAGTAAATCCGGCGATGATTATCCAGCCCGTGTTTATGCCGTGGATGAACATAAACTATTCATTTGGCGCACCCGTGCCATCAACTACGTTTGGTCCAGCCAACAGCAATCCGGCAGTTCCTGGGATAACGCTTACGCCTCACAGGCAACTATGGTCGCGCTGCGCGGTGCAGACGACTTTAGTGATGAGTGGCGTACCGAGCGCCGTAACCTACGCGAAGACTTTAGGCAGTTTCACGACCGTGAGTTAACCGAGTTATCAGCCTTTGCCATCATGACCGATTGCGACAACACCAAGCAAAAGGTGAGTGCCTGGTACGGCGAGATCCGTTTTCTTCCTGAAGAATAAGTAACTAGTTACCTAGCTGCTATAAACTAATATAAGTTAGATTTAACATAATATACATTATACGCAATTAATAAATAGTGAAAACGAGGGTAACAACTGGCCGGTTTCGCGGCCTATTCGTTTGAACTGGTTTTAGCGGAGTTTAAAATCGATAAATTGCAGGTTTTGCACAATGATATTCGAGTAACGGATTAACGCAATTTACGCTTGTACTCGGTTTCGGTAAAAAGTGTATCTTTGGTGTTGTAGTCGCCCATGGCTGATTCGGACGCTTTACCAGTGGTTTTGTTTGGAGTTTTTACGGGCGCTGTTTTGAACACGCTTTGATTCAGCAATACAGAGATTCCCTGCAAGCAAAGATCCTGCTGATTAGAAAAGGTAAACCGACGTTGTTCACCTTTAGGTGCGCTAATACCTATTAAGCTAAATCCGCCAACATTACCGTTGCGCAAGATAACTAAAGGTGAATTCGAGGAGTTCAGTACCTTTTTGACATCTTCGGCACTATGTACGCGATGTTTCTGAGAGAATTCATCAATGATGATGTTGTTACTTAAATCGATCACAGTTTTATGCTCGTGAGTTCTACTTTTCGCATAGTTTACCCAGCTAAACCTGAATTTCCATTACTTCATCTTTACTTTTGGCTAAATTATGAGCTTAGGCATAGTCGCTATCGCCGATAATCGTTAGTTTTTAATAATTTCTTCATATAGATGTGACATCAGGTACAATTACCCTTTGTTGAATAAGCTACCCGGAACCCTATCTACATGACCAAACTGGCTCTACCAAGTAAGCTAACTGCGCAAGCACTCATGCCTGACACTCAGATGCTGGCCAGCCAGCGTCCAGACAAACTTGAACCCCAGCCTTTAGTTGGCCAGCAACGTGCAGTAACTGCATTAAAGCAGTCCCTGCAGATACCCGGGCGCTATGCTCACGCTTATATTTCAACAGTCGCCGGCGTTCGTACCACAGACTTTTTGAAGGCGGTTATTGGTCAATGCGAGTTCCAACCAGAATACGTAGATTGGTTGTATCTGGCGAATCCGGATTCAGCCCACCGCCCTGTTTGTGTTCAAGTGCCAGCTGGCAATGCCAAAACTGTCGTTGAGGAACTAGTTGCCTTATTAGCCGTAACTGGCGACGAACGAGCGCAACGTCGACAAGCGATGATTCAGGCGCATCAGAGTGATTCACTAACGAACTATCTCAACCGGCTAGGCGACTTAACCTTTGCCGATTTACCGGGTGACGAGTTAGCAAATGTGATTGTGGCGCATGAAAGTACGCAACCTTACTACCTGTGCGATCGGGTCACCGAAGCGTCGCTGTTTGGCAGTATCCGTCTGCAGTCAGTGCAAGGCACCATCAGCTCTAACCTGCATTTAATTGAGCCCGGCGCCCTGCTTCGCGCTAATGGCGGTATTCTGGTGATTGATGCCGAAGAGCTACTGCGTCAGGAAGGCCTCTGGCGGCGCCTGAAGCACGTATTAAAAACCAGCGAGTTCCACTGGCCACAACCGGGTGACGGTAGTATTGCCGCATACTACGAGCCGCAACCTATACCTGTGCGTTTAAAGGTTCTGTTGTTGGGTGACCGGGATATTTACGCGCAACTACGCGAGCTTGATCGTGATTTCGATAATTTGTTTCCTTATCTAGCTGACATTGCTGGTCATTATTCAATTACGCAGCAACCTATTGCCGACTATTTCCATTATTTGTATTACGTTTGGCAAGAAGCCAACGTATTACCGTTGACCGACGCAGCCTATGCCGAGCTGTTGGTGTTTGCGGCGCGCATTACCGACTACCAGCATGAACTAAGCTTAGACAGCATTGCGCTCATGCAGCTGTTACGAGAAGCAAACAGTTTGGCCGTAGCTAACAAGTTAGAACGTATTGATGCCGAGCAAATACAGCAAAGCTTACTGCAGTCACGGCATCGTAGTGGTTATATTGCCGAGCTTAGCCGTCGGGCGATTTTGGAAGAGCAAGTTTATATCGCGACCAGCGGTAGCGCTGTTGGTCAGGTGAACGGGCTTACGGTTATTAGTGCTGGCGGCACCGAGTTTGGTGAGCCGTCACGAATTACCGCAACCGTGCATTACGGCGACGGCGATATTATTGATATTGAACGTAAATCTGAGTTAAGCGGTAACATTCACACCAAAGGCGTGATGATTTTAACCGCTTATATCGCGAATTTGTTCGCCCGCAACGAACCTATGTCGTTGTCGGCCACAATTGTTTTTGAGCAGTCCTACCATGAAGTTGATGGCGATAGCGCCTCGATGGCGGAGCTTTGTTGCCTGCTCTCAGCATTGGCTGATATTCCACTGCAGCAAGGTTTAGCCAGTACCGGCGCGGTTGATCAATTTGGTCGAGTACAGGCCATTGGTGCTGTAAACGAGAAAATTGAAGGTTATTTCGAAGTCTGTAAGGCGCGCGGCTTAACCGGCCATCAGGGTGTTATAATACCTACCGCCAACCTGAGCCAGCTTAACCTGAGTCGCGACATCGCACGCGCGGTTGAGGCTAATGAGTTTCAAATTTATGCGGTTGGCCACGTTAGCGAAGCACTTGAGCTGCTGTCAGAAACGCCTGAACAAGACGTATTTGATCGCATTCGTGATCGCTTGCATCAATTACACCGCCAGGAAGGCCAACCTTCCTTTTGGCAACGTTTAACGAAGCGCGATTAAGTACTAAGATAAAGAAAAGAACTAATCGGAGTTGTCTAGCGTACAAGTGTTCGCTAAGCTAAGCGCGATATCTTCTATTAATCATCAGGTGTTTATGAAACAGACAAGTTACACACGTGAAGAACTGCTGGCCTGCAGCCGCGGCGAAATGTTTGGTCCCGGCAATAGCCAGCTTCCTGCACCGAACATGCTTATGATGGATCGGATTGTGGAAATTACCGAAGATGGCGGCGCCCACGGCAAAGGCTTTATCCATGCAGAGCTGGATATTCATCCTGACCTATGGTTTTTTGGTTGTCACTTTATTGGTGATCCGGTGATGCCTGGTTGTCTTGGTTTAGATGCTATGTGGCAGCTAACTGGTTTCTTTCTGGCTCACGCCGGAGGCCCGGGTCGCGGTCGCGCATTAGGTGTTGGTGATGTTAAGTTCACCGGGCAAATTTTACCAACGGCCAAAAAAGTCAGCTACTTCATTGATATAAAACGGATCATTAAGCGCAAGCTATACATGAGTATTGGCGATGGCCGGGTTGAAGTAGACGGCAAGGAAATTTACACCGCGAAAGATTTAAAAGTTGGACTCTTCACCGACACATCAAATTTTTAAGCTCTGCTAAAGTAACAGCGCAGCCTGAAAACCAAAAAGCCCGCCAGTTATTGCAACAGGCGGGCTTTTTTATTTTAACGGTGACAATTAGCGATAGAGTCCATCGCCCCTTGCTTCCATGGCATCACGCCAACCGCCCAGCCATTGTGAGCGTATATCTGTTGCTTGGTAGGGACAAACTTCTTTGGACCGGCCTGTAACGCCAGCTTTAAAACCTTGAGAATGTGCGCGTTCGAGGCGATCGCGTTTTTGTCTTTTCATCATTGATTCCTCGTCCTGCAAAGTATTGAAGGGATGTATATCTAATAAACCAGGCAATCAGCTTTTTGTGATGCCTATATATAGAGATAGCAACTATTGGAAGGAGTTCAATGAAAAAAATCGCACAGCGTCATAAAATTATAATAACTCTATGATACTGCGCGATTTTTAATACTAATTCTTTTTAGAATAAGAATTTCGGTTAGTTGAATAATTTGCGGCGAATTGTAATAAGCCCACCGATCAACAACATACCAAACACCGAAAATAAACCGGTTGAAGCGCCTGAGCGCTCAACTAAACCTTGCTCCTGTTGGCAGTTATTTACCTCACCACCGGTAGGATCCAGCTTCAGTGTTTTGGTGTCAGTGCGAATCTGCTCATTACCATTCTCGTCAGTGTAGGTAACATTAACCAGTGCTGTCGCCACTACCTGACCGTCATCATTAATGTCTTCAGCTGATACGATGAAGTAATCCGTATCACAACGAATAGTGTCGTTCAGATTGATCATTTCCATGGTGTCAGCAGTGGTATCCATCATGAAGCCAGCACGGCGACGATTGCCTGAAATAGTTCCTTCCACTTCAGCGCTGCCTACTACCACACCACTATTATTCACAGCCGTTACCACCGCCGCAGAACCTATGAAAAAGCTGTCCAGCTCTACCAATTCAGGCTCTGCGCTATCAAGGTCATACATAAATGGCACGTCGCGTAAGGTATCGCTTACTAAACGCTTCACATAGCCAACTACCAGATTGTTGTCGTTAATATCAACGGCGGCACCCCAACGATACCTTTCATCAAGCGTAATAGGTAAAGCTTCACCGTCCTGAAAGTACACTGGCATTTTCACGCGAATGTCTTTGTTGCCATTGTAATAGGTCCAACTCTGCCCTACTGCAATGCCATTATTGTTCACGGCATAGGCGTAACTTGAATAATCTAAGTCGTCCTCTGCGTCATCGCGCTCACCCAAAGTGCCCAAGTCGGTCGCGCTAATCACATCACCGTTGGCATCCAGCTGCCACATATAAGCATGCACATCATAAATGGAGTTATTACCGGTAATTTCTGTGCGATCGAACTGCGAACTGCGTAAATAGGTAATCAATGAACCCTGGCGCTGATACCATAAGTTCCATACACAGGCGTAATCCGGACGCGTTTCAATCGCATCAGTTTCTTCGGTACAGTTATCAATATCTTCTTGTGCCGATGGCGAAACACCTACGCTAGCATAACCAACTGCCAGGTTGTTCTCGTTAATATCAAGAATAGCCGACTCACCGCCAAGCTGAGCTTGTTCTGGTGGTTCCACCGTTTTTAACTGACCGTCCCAGTACCAAACACCACGGCTAATAAAGTCGCGTTCGAAGAAGGTTTCTTCCGTTTCCACCTCTTCACCGTCAACTTCGGTGGTGTAGGTATGCACTAATGGCCGATAAGGAGCGCTACCGTAACCAACATAAACACCATTTTCGTTCACTTGATAAAACGCGCTTTCTACCGCGTTTTCAAGTTCAGGAGTAGCAGGATCTGTGTCGTTGAAGAACTGCAGAACTTCGGTGGTACCGTTACTAATAATAGCTCTGTTAGTACCAATTCGTTGGTTGCGCAGATTGCTGTTAAAGCGATCTTCAAGCAATGGAATTAAGCGGTTGTACTGTGCATCAGTAATGCTTTCTACCACTTCGTCTTCAGTATCCAGCGGAATACCAACCTGACGTCGCATTTCTGCCGTTATCCATTCAGGACGAATCTCAATATCTTGCGGAAAGCGACCCACGGCAGCAACCTGACCGCTATTATTAATAGCGGCCGGAAGGAGATTACGCAGGTTTTCCGGGGTTTCTATTTCAGTAAACTGAAAGGTATCAGCTTGCGCAGTGCCACTTATTGCAACCAAAACGGCTGCGGCTAAGGTTCCATGAACAAAAATTTTCATATGATTACTGGCTGCTCTCTTGTTGTAATTGCTCTAATTCGTCCCATCGCTCTAACGCTTGCAAAAGCTCTTCTTCAAGAGCCGCCATACGTTGCATAACAGGTTCTGTAGTCGAAACGGGCTGATTGAAAAAATCAGCATCGGCAATTTGCTGTTGCAACTCGCCCTGCTCTGTTTCTAAAGCCTCTATTTGCTTCGGTAAAGCCTCTAATTCACGTTGTAATTTGTATGATAACTTTTTCTTTCCACTGCGACCAGCAACCGGACGCTCAGAAGTCGTATCGCTGTGTGACAAATTGGAACTTGATTTAGTTCCCGCAGGCTCGCTAGATTGCGCTAAATAGTGATTAATTTCGGTAAATCCACCCACGATTTCAGTGATCCTGCCCTGACCTTCAAACAGCAACACACTGGTCGCTGTGTTATCCACGAATTCACGATCGTGACTAACCAGAATAACAGTACCCGAATATTCGGTAATAATTTGTTCCAGTAATTCGAGTGTGTCTATATCCAAATCGTTGGTCGGTTCATCCAATACCAGCAGGTTGCTTGGTTGCAGCAACAGTTTCGCCAATAGAGCCCGGTTACGTTCGCCACCAGATAAGGCTTTTACTGGCGTTCGCGCTTGTTTAGGGCTAAATAGGAAGTCCTGCAAGTAGCTTAGGATATGGCGGGTACGACCGTTGTAAGTTACATCCTGCTTGCCATCACCCACGTTTTCGGCCACCGACAAACTAGGATCCAGCTTGGCCCGATGTTGATCAAAATACGCAACTTCTAAATTGGCGCCAAGCTTAATAACGCCAGCGTCTGCTGGCTGTTGCCCAAGAATGACGCGAATCAGCGTACTCTTACCACAGCCGTTAGGACCAACCAGCGCCACTTTGTCGCCACGTAGCAAGGTGAAATCTAAACCATCAATAATGACTTGTTCAGCAAAACGCAACTGAATTTGCTCACCCTCAAACACCAACTTACCAGAACGATTGGCCTGATTAACCGACAGCTTCGCCTGCCCTTGTTGGTTACGCCGCGCCGCACGTTCTTTCCGCAAGTCCTGCAGTGCTCGAACACGCCCTTCATTACGCGTCCGGCGGGCTTTCACACCCTGTCGTATCCACACTTCTTCCTGAGCCAGCTTTTTATCAAATTCCGCGTTCTGGGCTTCTTCAATTTCCAGCAGTTCCTGCTTCTTGTCCAGGTACTTGCTGTAGCTACCAGGAAAACTGGTTAAGCTACCGCGATCCAAATCAATAATACGGGTTGCCAGACGGCGTATAAACGCCCTGTCGTGGCTAATAAATAGCACCGCACCTTTGAAATCAAGCAAGGTTTCTTCCAGCCATTTCACCATTTCAATATCCAGGTGGTTGGTTGGCTCATCAAGCAATAATAAGTCAGGATTAACAACCAACGCCCGCGCCAGGGCGACTCGACGCAACCAACCGCCGGAAAGGTTTTCCATAGTGCTGTCAGCCGGTAGTGCCAGTTTGGTCAGTACTGCATCAACGCGTGAACTCAAGGTCCAGCCATCGACCGCTTCCAGGGCTGATTGCGCACGTTCCAGTGCGTTCAGCAACTGGTCCGAGGGATTATCATTTAACTGTGCTGATAAACGGTGATATTCGCTGATAATAGCGCCGGTTTCAGCCAAGCCCTCAGCCACATAGTCATATACCATTTGGTCAGAGTTCATGGGCGGATCCTGCGGTAACCGGGTAACCACCGCATCACCAACACGCTGAATGCGACCGTCGTCTAACACTATTTCTCCGGCAATCGCTTTTAACAAGGTTGATTTGCCAGCGCCATTACGGCCAACCAGACACAGGCGCTCGCCTGGCTCAATCACTAAATCGACATGATCAAGAATGGCTTGATCGCCAAAGGCGAGTTGGGCTTGCTGTATACGTAAAACACTCATAATTATTGCGAACTCGCTGTCGGGGTCATTGTTTCTGAAACTAGGAAGGGTAAAAGTTGTTCGCCAAACGGCCAGCGTAGCTCGGCATCATCGGCGGCACGTACTAACACTGGCACCAACCAGGCGTACTCATCAAGCAACTCAGCTTGAGTCGAAATATCAACCATATGCAGCTCAATAGGCTCATCCAAATCGGTTTCATGAATAAGCTTCAGCGCCTCCATACACAAGGCGCAATCAGGCTTGGTTAGCAGGTAAAAATCAGTCAAGAAAACGCACCTTATAAAAGTGATGAATGCCTTTATTGCGTGCAAAATCAGGCGGAATCGAGGCTTTGGTGCAGTCTTCGGCTACTAAACCTATGCTGGCAAGACCTTCTTCATCCAGCTTGAACTTGCGTCTATTATTGGAGAAGAACACCACGCCGTTGTCGGTTAGCAAACGTGCTGCTAGCTTCAGTAACTGCACATGATCGCGCTGCACGTCAAAACTGTCTTCCATTCGCTTGGAATTTGAAAAAGTTGGCGGATCCAGGAAAATCAGATCGAAGCGCTGTTGTGGCGGTTGATCTCGTAGCCACTGCACACAGTCAGCCTGAATCATTTGAAATTCGGCCTTGCGCAGGTTATTCAAGGCAAAGTTACGCGCGCCCCACTCTAGGTATGTGCGCGACAGATCCACCGAGATCACTTCCTTGGCACCGGCTAAAGCTGCATGCACCGATGCACTGCAAGTATAAGCAAACAGGTTCAGAACCGATTTATCGGCACTGTGTTTAGCCAACTCCCGACGCACCCAGCGATGATCCAGAAATAAACCCGCATCCAGATAATCGGTTAGGTTCACTTCAAACTGAGCATCGTATTCATTCACAATGGTCGTCCAGTTCAATTGCTCTTGTTTTTCATACTGCTGCTTGCCAGATTGACGTTGACGTACTTTCAGCGTCATTTTATTCGCCTCGAACGGCAGTGCCTGGTGCAGACTGTCAATGAGGTGCCACAATCGGTCTTTGGCTACTGCCGGCGGAATATCATCCGGCGCAGCATACTCCTGAATCATCAAGTAATCGTTGTAAACGTCTACCGCAGCGTTGTATTCCGGTAAGTCGGCATCGTATAGTCGCCAGCAACTCACACCTTCCTGCGCCGCCCACTTCTCTAGCTTCTTATAGTTCTTCTTAAGCCTGTTAGATATGTCGTCAGATTTACTTTCAGTAAACTCTGCTTGCTCTTTGGTCATGTCATACAGGGCTAAAACAACGTCTAAAGCACCGTTATACAGCTTATATTTCTTATGGCTACGTAGCTTTAAGCGCTTCAATAAGCTCTCATCACCAGCGAGTATATTTAACTGCCAGTTTTGAAAGTGAGCGCGTATATTTTGTCCAAACCGACGGTATAATAATAAAGTTTCAATTTCCTCACCCAGACGCTCGCCATAAGGTGGGTTACTAATAACCACGCCCTGCTCTGCTGGTGCTGCTACTTCGGTAGCATCACCCTGCTGCCAGGTAAAGGCATCGGCCAGTTCAAGCCGTTCTGCATTCTCTTTTGCAATAGCCAGCATATCGGCATCAAGGTCGTAGCCGTAAAAATGGGTGCTTAACTCGGCTTTAGCCTGTTCAAAGGTGGTTTCGGCCTCAGTTTGTATTTGTTGCCAGGCACTTTGTTCATGTTGTAGCCAATAATGAAAGCCCCAACGCTCACGGCGCAAGCCCGGAGCACGTTGATAACGTATCATTGCGGATTCCAGCAACAAGGTGCCCGACCCACAGAATAAATCCGCGACGGCAGTGTCAGTTTCTGCGCTGATACCCGAACGAATGGCGATGGCTGCTGCTAAAGTTTCACGCAACGGCGCCAGGCCTTTGCGTAACCGGTAACCGCGGCGGTGCAGGCTTTCCCCTGACATATCTAAATACCAGGTCAGTATGTCTTTGGATAAACGCGCGGTAACGCGTATATCCGGGTCATCGCGAGATACATTCGGGCGCTTGCCTGCTACTTCACGAAAACGATCGACGACACCGTCTTTGACCAACTGTGCACCAAAACGGGTATGGCGTATCGCCGGATGGCTACCGGAAAAGTCCACAATCATGGCTGCTTCCGCTTGCATATGTTCTTCCCAAGGGAATGCAGAAACCGCTTTTACTATGTCCTGCGCTTCATCAATATGGTGTTGACCCAATAACAGCAGCACCCGGCTTGCCAACCGCGTCCACATACAAATGCGGTATGCCGTTAAGGTATCGGCGCTAAACGAGCAGCCGGCGATGGTTTGGCGTACGTCGGTGCCACCCAATTGCTGCAGTTCATCAAATAATAAAGGTTCAAGCCCTTTCGCGCAGGTTGCAAAGTAGCTCGCTGGTTTTGTCATGCGGTGATTTTTCCCGAATATGCATTAGGCGCTAATTATAGCGAAGCTGAAGGCTGCTGTATTGTCGAAACTGGTGGTTATTTCAACGGTTGAACCGCTTTTGAGTAATTAATCATCGAATAACAAAATAAGCGCTTGCGCTTAGGCGGGCTCTTCTTTAATATGCGCTTCACTCGGACGCGGGATGGAGCAGTCTGGTAGCTCGTCGGGCTCATAACCCGAAGGTCGTAGGTTCGAATCCTGCTCCCGCAACCAATCCGAGATCTCCTAAGTATTCCAGTTAATTTCGCCCAACTCGGGCTCAGCTCTCACACAAGTCTGAAGGTCGTAGGTTCGAATCCTGCTCCCGCAACCAATCCGAGATCTCCTAAGTAT
>JBBEBU010000024.1:0-68708 GCA_040882145.1 Idiomarina sp. | reverse complement strand
CACACAAGTCTGAAGGTCGTAGGTTCGAATCCTGCTCCCGCAACCAATCCGAGATTAAGATATAAATCCGAGATCTCCTTAGTTCAACTCCCAGAATTTATTTAATTGACTGTTGTAGCCCTGCTCGCTAAGGCTTTTCAGATAGTCAGCCAGAATCGAACGAATTTCCGCAGTACCTTCGTAAACCGTTAATGAGCCATCAAGCGCGGGAAAGCCACCGCCTCCGGTTGCCCGATAATTATTGGTCACCACCAAAAACATCTGATCCGTGTTGATAGGCTTGCCGTTAAGACGCACGTTTTCCACTCGTCCCGCACCTTCAGCTAGCAGCTGACCACTATAGTCATAACGTGGCTGTGCTTGCGTATTGATGCTATAGGTAAGTCCATAAAGCGTGTCAAAGTTATAACTGGCAAAACCTTGCGCTACCCACCCTTGCAGATTTGAGTCCGAACCACCGGGTTGCACAGCCTGCGCCGACATTTCCAGCCACTCGATAACCTGTGCACCTGAAAGTTTCACTACTTGCAAGGTGTTAGGATAGGGGTATATGTTAGCTAGATCACCTAAGGTAAGCGCCCCTGCGGGAATGTCGGTATAGGAGTCATTACCACCTAGCCCCGCTCGAAATGGTGCCGCGGCACTCAACAGTGGTAAGTCCTGAGAAATCAAGCCTTGCTGCTGCAGGTTTTTGGCAAACCATAACTGCGCTTGTTGCACAAATTGCACACCGTGAGTAGGCTGCACCCGCGCTAGTTCGTTGGACAACCGCTGCTGCGTATAACCTATCGGCTGTTGCAAATAATCCTTGGTGCTCGCATGCGTAGCGGCAACCAACTCGGTAATCACCGGACTTTGTTGGGCTGAAATAGGCATTACCTGAACGTGATTATTAATAACCTGCCAGCGCCCTGCCTGCAGTTGAAGCTGCAAATCAATAACCCCTAAGTGGCTACCGAAAGCACCAGGTTGAACTGCGGGTATGCCACGAATAAGTCCGGCTTTATTATCAATCCAGGGAATATTGTCGTAACGGCTGTCACCGGGAAAGACACGGTGTTGATGACCAAATAAAATCGCGTCAATACCACTTACCCCAGCTAACTGATAAACCGCTTGTTCGCCACCGTATGTATTGCGGCGCTTAAAGTCGATACCAGAATGCGCCACGGCAACAATAATATCGGCGCCCTGTTGCTTAAGATCCTTAATATTTTGACGCGCACTGGTGACTATGTCTTGCACTTGTACCTGTCCGGCCAGATGCTGCTTGTCCCACACCATAATTTGTGGCGGTAACACGCCAAAAAAGCCAATAGTTACGGAATGTGATTTACCGTCTTGGTCTTCTAGTTCACGAGTTAATAGAGTGTTTTGACTGAGCCAGGAATAGTCTGCACTGTCATCTAACACCGCCAAATTACTACTGATAACCGGAAACTCGGCGGCCGAATAAGTGGCTCTTAAAAATTCCAAACCAAAATTAAATTCATGATTACCCAGATTAGCAAGATCATAATCCATGGCATTCAAGGCAGCGATAATCGGATGGGCATTACTTTGCAAGTTGGCAGCACCTGCGGCGGCAACATAATCACCTAACGGACTGCCCTGAATTAGGTCACCATTATCAATCAGCACGGCCTGAGGATGCTGTTGTCGCGCTGCCTCAATAACAGCAGCTGTATGATTGAAGCCATAGGTAGCCTGTGATTCGTTCCGAAAGTAGTCATAGCCCAGCATGTGGGCATGAATATCGCTGGTTTCCAACAATCGTAGTGTTGTGGTAGGTGCTTGGTCTGGGGTGATCATCGTCTCGCCCACGGTAGATTCAATGGTTGGTGACTGACATGATATTAAAAACAGTAGGCTTGAAACTAACCAAAATCTAGGCATAACCTGAAACTCATGGATTAGGCAGTATGTTGTTGACTGTAGGAGTTATCGGATACCGGATCAATAGTGCTAGGCTGCAAACGATTTAATAATACTTTAACCGTATCAAATTGCTTGAGGGTTTTAATATCAGAAACCGCCATTTCGCGATCCAATAGCATGCAGACGGCAAATTCGTCGTCGCTATCAACCACATAAAATAGCCCACTGGTAAAACCGGAATTAAGTTCACATAGCTTCTTATCAGCAGGCAATTGACTGGTTTCAGACTGTTGAAAATGCCAGCTTTGTGGCATTTGTGGACGACCAAATCGTAACCACGCGGCGGCATTAAGCGCCGTTGCCATGACTGTGACCGGAGGGATTTGATCAAAAGATTCTAAATAATCGAAGGCATGCTGAAATTGCTGTGCGTCGTCACAATCAAACGGGAAATCCCCTTCCACCATGGCGACCAGTTTACTGGCTTTATATGGCACGTGATGCACAAGTTCTTCACTTAACACCACGGTTAAGCGTTCAATGCTCTCGTTGTATTGCCAAAACCATTGATCTGAAGCGCGCACAACATTTCCTTATTGTTTTTGTGCAAAATAAGTTACTTGAAAACCACTGGTATTACAAGTGTTCAACAACTTCTTTCACCAAGCTTGGCCCATGGTAAATAAACCCTGTGTAAACCTGCACTAAACTGGCACCTGCGGCCAATTTCTCTTGCGCTCGTTCAGCCGAATTAATGCCGCCAACGGCAATGATCGGAATACGCCCCTGCAATACTTTAGCTAACTCTCGTACTACATGAGTACTCGCCTCATGCAAAATAGCGCCGCTCAAGCCACCGGCTTCTTCTGCGTTGCCTAAGCCTTGCACAGCGTCGCGATTTAGGGTGGTATTGGTTGCGATCACACCATCAATTTCTGCCGTTAATAACGCTTGTGCCATTTGCTCTATTTCGCTTTGGCTCAAGTCCGGTGCAATCTTCACTACGAGCGGTACATAACGTTGGTGAGTTGTGGCCAGTTCCTGCTGTAAATCTTTCAACTGCTGTAGCAATGATACTAAGGCATCACCGTGTTGCAGATTACGTAAGCCGGGAGTGTTGGGGGAAGATATATTCACCGTAATGTAGGACGCGTGAGCATAAACCTTGCGCATACAGATTAAATAGTCATTAACCGCCTGCTCTTCCGGAGTGTCTTTATTTTTGCCAATGTTAATGCCAAGTACACCGTCAAACTTCGCTTTTTGTACTTGCTCAACCAGATAGTCTACGCCTTTATTGTTAAAGCCCATGCGATTGATTAGCGCTTCCCGCTCCGGAATGCGAAACATACGAGGTAACGGATTGCCAGGTTGCGGTAGTGGCGTCACTGTGCCCACTTCAATAAAGCCAAAGCCCATTTGTGCAAAGGCTTCAATACATTCGGCGTTTTTGTCCAGGCCAGCAGCTAAACCCACCCCATTAGGAAAATCTATTCCCATCACAGTAACAGGCTTGGCTGGCACTTGTTGGCGCCAGAACATAGCTAGCGGCGAACGCGCATAGCTATGTAGTAGCTTCAGCGTAAAGTCGTGGGACCATTCAGCATCCTTGCTGAACAGCCACTTGCGTACCAGTTTATACATATTACTTGGTCGTGCAGTTATGGCTTAACAACATCAACTCACGTAGTGCCACAGAGAATTTCGCAAACTCATGGCTCTTCGACGTGCGGAAGTCAGACAACATATGCTGCCAACGTTCCAGGAACTGTTCGTTATCAGTAATCCAGGAATCCAGCATCACTTCAGCATCTTTTTCTTCATTGGCAAAGCGCAATACCACCAGCGTTAATGCGCGTTGTTGCCAATCAAGCTCCTCGCGGAAAGCTGCTCGTGCCAAGGCTTGCCAATGGTTGGCAACCGGCTGACTGTTGATTTGATCAAGGAACCAATGCAGTGAAATACGGGCGCCTAGTTTAAAGTACAAATGGCCCACAGTATCCAGCTTACGGCCGGTTTCGTGCGACACTTCCGCAATATCCATGGCGGAGAATACGCTGCTAAGAATGCCGACCTGAGAAGCTAGTTCCTTCGGAGCGCCTTTCTCAATATAACCATCAATGGCGTCCTGCATGCCTTTACGCTCACTTTCAACCAAGTAGTTGAGCACATTTTTGCGTAAATCATCAAAGGCCGCTTTATAGAAATCCAGGTATTCCTGAATACCGTTTAGGCTTGGATTACGGTGGCGCAGGAACCAACGGGTTGCCCGGCGCACCATACGGCGTATCTGGAACAACATGTGGTTTTGCAGCTCTGCCGGCATTTTGTTGTTGCTGGCTTCGATTTGGTCCATTAAACCGCGTACGTTAAAGCATTCGCGGGCAACGACGTAGGCAGATGCAACTTCGGCCACCGAGGCGCCAGTAGCGTCTTGCTTACGGTGCACAAAGTTCGGTCCCATATCGTTAACCATGTTATTGGCTAAGCGGGTAGCAATAATCTGTGAACGCAGCGGATGCGACTCCATGGCTTCAGAGAATTCTTTTCTCAACAGTTCAGGGAATGCGCCTACCAGCAAACGACCATGGAAAGGATCGTTAACAATAGCTTCGTCTACCAACTGCTCTTTTAAAACCATTTTTCCGTAAGCGGTAATTACCGACATTTCAGGACGAGTCAAACCTTTACCCGAAGCCTGGCGTTCGGCTAGCTCATCATCATCTGGCAAGAATTCAAGGCTACGGTTTAACTGGCCTTCGCGTTCTAAGTGATGAATGAAGCGTTGCATTTCTTTGATCTGATCCGGGCCACGCATCAGAGTTACCGAAATCGACTGTGACTGACGACGGCAGTCTTTCAATACAATCTCAGCTACGTCATCGGTCATTTCATACAGCAACTTGTCACGTTGTTTACGCGTTAAGTCACCGGCATTAACCGCACCGTTAAGCAAAATCTTAATGTTTACTTCGTTGTCTGAGCAGTCAACGCCGCCCACATTATCAATCGCATCGGTGTTAATACGACCACCACTGCGCGCATATTCAATACGGCCAAGCTGGGTGAAGCCCAGGTTACCGCCCTCGCCCACAACTTTGGCTTTCAGCTCTTTGCCGTTAATGCGCAGTGCATCATTAGCACGGTCACCTACATCAGAGTCGGTTTCATGAGTGCTCTTCACGTAGGTACCGATACCGCCGTTCCACAGCAAATCAACCGGCATGCACAAACAAGCCTTAATCAATTCCGCCGGGTTCATCGATTTCTTAGTCGTGCCCAGCATTTTTTTCATTTCAGGCGTTAGCTCAATGGATTTAGCGCTACGCTTGAAGATGCCGCCACCGGCAGAAATCAGTTCTTTATTGTAATCTTCCCAACTCGAGCGAGGTAATTCGAATAAACGCTCCCGCTCTTTGAATGACTTGGCTGCATCCGGGTTTGGATCAATAAATATGTGCATGTGGTTAAAGGCAGCTTGCAAACGAATATGCTTCGATAACAACATACCGTTACCAAACACGTCGCCCGCCATATCACCGACACCAACCGCAGTGAAATCGGTGGTCTGGCAATCAATTCCCATTTCACGGAAGTGACGCTTAACCGATTCCCAGGCGCCACGAGCAGTGATGGCCATTTTCTTATGGTCATAACCTACAGAGCCACCCGAGGCAAAAGCATCGCCCAGCCAGAAGTTGTATTCATTGGAGATAGCGTTGGCGATGTCAGAGAAAGTAGCTGTACCTTTATCGGCAGCAACGACCAGGTACGTATCATCTTCATCGTGACGCACCACATTTTCCGGATGCACAACTTCATTGTTCACAATGTTGTCAGTGATATCTAGTAACGCACGAATAAAGGTGCGGTAGCACTCTTTGCCTTCTTCGAAGAAGGCTTCACGCTCTTCCGGCAAGTTCTTACAGTAGAAACCACCTTTGGCACCAACCGGCACAATAACGGTGTTTTTCACCTGTTGCGCTTTTACCAAACCTAGCACTTCAGTACGGAAATCTTCGCGACGGTCAGACCAGCGCAAGCCACCCCGAGCCACTTTACCACCACGTAAGTGAACACCTTCAACGCGCGGTGAATAAACGAATATTTCAAACTTCGGCAGTGGCAACGGAATTTCAGGAACCAGTTCCGGCAGAATTTTCACTGAAATATAGGGTTTATCCTGACCGTTCGCGTCGGTTTGGAAGAAGTTCGTACGTAGCGAGGCGTTAATCAACTCAACGTAACGACGAATAATACGGTCGTCATCCAGGTTAGCAACCTGCTCAAGTTCCGCATTAATACGTGTTTCTAAAGCAGCAAGCTTCTTCTCAACGCTTTTCACGCCCGGCTCAAACTTGGTGTAAAACAACTTCACCACTAGCTTGGATATCAGCGGGTACTTGCTAAAGGTGCTTTCAATATAGCTTTGGCTAAAAGTGGTACCAATTTGACGCATGTATTTTGCGAACATCCGTAAAATAGTAACCTGGCGGCCAGTCATGCCAGCGCTCAATACCAAGCGGTTAAAGCCGTCGTCTTCATAATGACCTTGCCAAACGCGGGCAAAAGCGTCCTGGAAAATATCCCGGGCTTTTTCTAAATCTAGTTTTCCTGCGGTATGCAGCATGTGGAAATCAAGAATCCAGGTCACGGAGCCGTCACCAGCTTTAATTTGATACGGGCTTTCACCAATAATGCGTAAACCAAAATTTTCCAGCATTGGCAGCACGTCCGATAAATGGATCGGCTGATCTTTGTGGAATAATTTTAATTTAATGTATTTGCTGTCTTCTTTTTCTTCGCGTGAGCGATAAAACAACATACCTAGTTTATGGTCGTCGTTCAGAGCTTCCAGTTGCGCAATGTCAGCAATGGCTACCGAGGGAAGCACTTCTTCTTTATAAGCACGTGGGAACGCATTCGCGTATTTACTATTTAACGCGTTGGATTTGCCTTCACCGTGGGTGCTACTCAAGATACGCTCGAAGTTATCTTCCCAGGTACGCGCAGATTCTATTAAATTTTGTTCGAGTTCTTTCACATCAATGTCCTGCACCTGATCGCCAACACGCACTGTATAGTGAGTTCGGGCTAGCGACGATTCTGAAAAATAGGTTGTGAATTCAACTTCACTGTTGGTTTCCAGGGTTCTTGCAAGCAAGGCCTGAGTTTTTTGACGTAAAATGGTGTTGTAACGCTCTTTAGGTACATACACCATGCAAGACACGAAACGTCCAAAAATATCGCTGCGCAGGAAAGCTCGGGTCATATCACGTTCTTGCATTTGCAACACGCCCAGTCCTACTTCTAACAAATCGTCTTCGTCAGCTTGAACGATTTCGTCACGTGGATAGGTTTCTAGAATATTCAGCAACGCTTTCGCGGCATGCGAGTTCGCAGCGAAACCGGACTGTTCCATAACCCGCTGCAACTTCTCACCAACTAGCGGAACGTCACGAGCGCTGTTGTTATAGAAACTGGAAGAATAAAGGCCGATAAAGCGGTGCTCGCCAATCACCTTGCCGTTTTTGTCGAACCGCTTAATACCAATGTAATCACTATGTGCCGGGCGATGCACCCGCGACTTAGAATTCGTTTTAGTTAGCAACAACAAGCGGTTGTTGAAAGTGATTTCGCGTGCGCGTTCCGGCAACGACGAAATAAGCCGTCCTTGCTTGGACTCTGAATTACGCAGTAAGCCCAGGCTGCTGTCAGCCACTTGTTTAATTTCGTGGTCGCCCTCAACAGCTTCTAACGAATAGCAGCGATACCCCATTAACGTGAAGTTATCTTTCGCTAGCCAGGTAAGGAATCGATGAGCTTCAGCTAATTCCTGATCAGAGCCCGGATAGTTAACGTCATTCAACTCGTCAGCTACCACCATCATTTGCTTACGCATGGCCTGCCAGTCAGATACCGCAAGCGTAACCTCTTCCATCACCGAGGCTAGTTCTTGTTTTAACTGTTTAATTTCAGCGGCACTGGTTTGACGGTCAATTTCCACCAAAAATACCGTATCCACTTCAACATCTTTGCCTTTGGTACCGGGTTTAAGCAATTCAGTAACCTGATTACTTTTTCGCTTATGGCTAATTGGAAGATGCAGTAACAAGTGGGAGGTAATGCCCAGGCGCGTCAGCGCCATACGCACTGAATCAACCATAAACGGCATATCAAACTGAATAATTTCAATAATAGTGTGCGGCGATTCCCAGCCGTGACGGGGAACTTCAGGGTTGTAAACCTTGATCAGTGCTTTATCGCCCGACTTGTAGCTATTAAAACTATGCCACAAGCCCATAATAGCGCCGTACATGTCGCTATCATTCCGATGACGTAAATCGTCTGCAGAAATGTTTTGATATAGCCGAAGTGCAAAGTCCTGAATCAGACTGGCTTCTTCTTTCGAAGCCTTTTTCTTAATTAAATCAGAGACTTTTTCCAAAATAACTGGGTGGTTACCATCGCCCAACGACATAGTTTATGGTCCTTGCTCGTTAATTGCGGATTGCAGCGGATGCCTGAGCAGCATCATCGGCATGATCATGCTCATATTGTCGACCATTTATTGTTTATATTCAACGCTTTTGGTGACAATAAGTAAGAGTTCAGACCAGCCTTAATAAGGCTTTACGAATGATTATGACCGCTGACTGCATGAACCTGCTCCAAGCGCAAAAAACGGTCATTCACATCAGTCGTAAGACGAAAGCGCCCATGTATGCCACTACCGCTGACAAACGGCAGTAATCGTCCCGCCGGAAAGCTAACACGAATGCCGTCATCGGTTCTTACCACAACGTTAAAATACCCTTTACCATAGTAGTTTTGTTGATAATCTGCGTAACTAATATGCAAAGTAAACCAGTAATACTTTTCGGTCATGATAGTTTTGCCACGTCAAACGGACATTCGGGCTACATAATTATGCAAAGCTAGTTTTTTTCGTCAGCCGCCAAACTTTGCGAAATCTTCTCAAATAAGTCGCTGGCAAGGTTTGGCAGTGCTTTGAGTTCATTTAAACAGGTTAGCATCAGTTGCTGGCGTTTTGTATCAAACCGGCGCCATTGCAGAAACGGAGTAATCAATCTCGACGCAACCTGCGGATTACTGCTGTTTAAACTTTTTATGGCAATGGCAACTAACTGGTAGCCACCGCCGTCGGCTTGATGGAAGTACCGCATATTGCGCGAAAAAGTAGCCAGTAGCGCATACACCCGATTTGGATTGGCTAAGGTGAACGCACTATGCTGTTGCAGCTCCCCTACTTTACTTACCACGTTACCAACAGGCGCAGCTGCCTGAGTAGCCAGCCATTTGTCCATAACTAGGGCATTATCCTGCCACTGGTTCGCAAAGTCGGCTAACAATACTGGCGCTTGCGGGCTGTTAGTCCAAACCGCGGTTTGCAGAGCGGCAATATGGTCAGTCATGCTGGTCGCCTGACTATCATGCTGCAGTAGTAACTCGTCAGTGCTTTGTGGGGCCGCTGAGCGAGCCAGAGCAACATATCCCAGGCAGCGGTTCCTGAGGCTGCGTAAACCAATAGAACGTCCATCTAGCTCATAGGTGGCTGAGCCTAATTGACCACTGAGTGTTTCGTATACTGCCGCAAAATCATCACGTAGTTGCAGTGCGATATCCAACTTCAAACTGTCAACCGCCTGCACAATAGCCTCTAACGGCACTTGCTCATAGAGTTCGGCTAGTTCGTCGACACTTGGACATGCCAGTGCCAGGGCTCGTAGGGCTGGATCCACATCGTCATGCAGCACCGTTCGTAGCGTTGTGGCCACAGATTCCGACAACTGCGCCGAAGTTTCGGCAGCTATTGCATCTTGCAACAATTTCCGCAGCATACTTTGTACCGCATCCCAACGCACCACGGCGTCGTCCGCACAACCCGCTAATAAGCGTAATTGCTCGGCGCTGTAGTCAGCCTGCAGTTTAACTGGTGCGGAAAAGTTCTCCAGCAAGGCCAGTGTTGGCTCGCTTGCAATACTTTCAAATACCCATTCCTGCTCAGCCTGAGTTAACTCAAGCAGTGTTCCGCCGGTGTCAGTATGCGCATATTCGCCAGCAGAACTACGCAACGCTAAGCGCTCACCCTGGTCGTTGTAGGCAGAGATAACCACCGGCATATGGAACGGCTGTTTCCTCGGCTGGCCTGGTGTCGCTGGTGTGCTTTGCGTAATCCGCAGGCGCAATTGCTGGCTGCTTGCATCAAAGCTCTGCGTAACCTGCAGTGATGGGGTGCCAGCCTGCCGGTACCAGTTGCGAAACTGTTCAAAATCACGATCGTTGGCCGCTTCCATGGCCAGAATGAAATCTTCACAGGTAACCGCCTGGCCATCGTAGCGACGCACGTATTCCTGCATGCCACGTTGAAAGCCTTGCTCGCCCAACAAGGTATGCAACATGCGAATAACTTCTGCCCCTTTGTTGTACACAGTTACCGTGTAGAAGTTATTCATTTCAATAACTTTGTCAGGCCGGATCGGATGCGCCATCGGGCTGGCATCTTCATTAAATTGGTGGGTGCGAATGATTTGCACATCCTGAATACGGTTTACCGCTCGTGAACCTAAATCAGCACTAAATTCTTGATCGCGGAATACCGTCAGGCCTTCTTTCAGACTTAACTGGAACCAGTCACGACAGGTAATGCGGTTGCCGGTCCAATTATGAAAATATTCATGTCCAATCACCGATTCTACATTCAGAAAATCCTGATCGGTCGCAGTGTTGGGATTAGCCAACACATATTTCGAGTTGAATACATTCAGACCCTTGTTTTCCATGGCGCCCATGTTGAAGAAATCAACGGCAACAACCATGTAAATATCTAAATCGTACTCCAAACCAAAACGCTCTTCGTCCCAGCGCATCGCATTTTTTAACGATTGCATGGCATGTTCGGTTTGATCCAAGTTGCCTTTATCAACGAAAAATTCCAACGCTACATCACGCCCGCTGCGAGTTGTAAATTGATCCCGTAATACGTCAAAGTCACCCGCTACCAGGGCAAACAAATAAGCCGGTTTCGGATGCGGATCGTGCCAGGTTACCCAATGCTGACCCTGCTCGGTGTCACCACTGTCAATTTTGTTGCCGTTGGCTAATAGGTACGGGTATTGCGCTGCATCAGCGTAAATAGTCGTGGTATAAGTAGCCAACACATCAGGACGGTCTAAATAGTAAGTAATACGGCGGAAGCCTTCGGCCTCACACTGAGTGCAGTAGGTACCAGCCGACTTGTACAGCCCTTCCAGCGCCTTATTATCCGTTGGATTCACAATGGTGGTAACAGTTAATGAAAACTGTTCCAGATCAGTTGCAATAGTGAGTTCAGTATCACTTAACTGGAACTGGTCCGAGCCCAGGTCATTATCATTTAACGCCAGGCTTTCAAGTTGCAAATGCTCGCCTTGCAATACCAAAGGTTGTTGGTGTGCCCCCACGCGCCTTACCTTCAATTGACTAACCACCTGGGTGTGGTGGTCGGCCAAATGAAAAGTTAACGCAACTTCGTCAATAGTGAAGTTGGGACCACTGTAGTCTTTACGAAATTTAGCAATGGCTGGCGTTGCCGCCACTTCAGCCGATTGTTGTGTCATAAAAAGCTTATACCTTTAAGGTTTTGGATGATTGTTGGTTCTCACCTGGTTTCAGGTAAAGAATACTAAAGCCAGTATAGGCGAAAATGATTGCAAATAGTGGCACCAATAGGTTGAAGAACGCAAATGGTCCATATTCAAACGGGCTCACTGCCAGCACGCTAAACATATAGGCACCACAGGTATTCCACGGAATCAGTGCGGAAGTAATAGTACCGCTGTCTTCCAGCGTTCGTGACAACACGCGTGGATCCAGTCCGCGACGTGCATACTCTTCTTTAAACATACGACCCGGCAGAACAATAGCCATATATTGATCAGCGGTCAGTACGTTGGCACCAAAACAGGTAAATATAGTAGCAGTAATTAGCGAGCCGGTAGATTTCGCCGCCACCAGCATGCCCTGAATAAAGCGTTTTAACAGACCGGTGCGTTCCATTATAGCACCAAAGGTCATGGCGCTCAGAATCAGCCAGATAGTGTTAAGCATGCTGCTCATACCACCACCGCTCAGCAGTGAGTCTAAATCTTCATTGCTGGTAACCACCACAGTACCGTCGGCCAACGCCTGCCAAACCACCGCTAAGGTAGCAAAGGCGCCAGTTTCACCACCGGCCATTTGCGCAATCATTTCCGGTTGAAATAACACCGCCCACAGGCCGCCTAATAAGGCGCCAAAAAATACCGTAGGTAACGCCGGTTTACGCATAGCTGCCAGAGCAAATAGCACCACCAGTGGTATCACCATTTCCCAACCGATATTAAAGGTAGCTACTAGCTCACTTTGCATCTCTTGCAGGCGCACTAAACTAACATCGGTGTTGGCATTAAAACCTAGTATGGAAAAGATAATCAGCGCAATCACGAACGACGGTACCGTGGTGTATCCCATGTAACGAATGTGGGCAAACAACTCAGTTCCACTAACGGCAGCAGCCAGGTTGGTCGTGTCTGATAAAGGTGACATTTTGTCGCCGAAATAGGCACCGGATACAATGGCACCAGCGGTAATGGCCGGCGAGAGGCCCATACCGGCGGCAACCCCCATTAATGCCACACCAATAGTAGCCGCAGTAGTCCAGGAACTACCGATAGCCAGCGCCACAATGGCACAAATAACGCAAGTAGCGACGTAGAAAAGGCTCGGACTTAACAGCTCCAAACCAAGATAAATAAGCGTTGGAACCGTACCGGACAGCAACCAGGTTCCGATCAAGGCACCTACCGCCAAGATAATCAGCATGGCGCCCAGCGCAACAGAAATACCCTCGGTGATACCCTCTTCTATGTCGCTCCAGGTGTATTTATTATAAAAGCCAACCAAGGTGGCAATACCAGCGGCAACCAACAAAGCGATTTGGTTAGGACCATATGACGAATCCTCACCAAATAAATACACTGAGGTGGCTAACATAGCGATGAGTGCTAATAAAGGGATCAGTGCCTGAATGTAGCTCGGGGTTCTGGTTGTTGTATCCGAAGAACTCATGAGTATTTAGTTTCCGTTATAAATTGAACGTTACAGCGTAATCACGCCAACTAATTGAAGAAAAATTAAGGTAATTGCGATTGGGGCTAACCAACGTACACAGAACAGCCATAGGCGAAATACTGCTGGTTTGGTATCAAGCTCGTCCTGACTATAGCGAGAATGCATTACCCAGCCCGCAAATACTGCTAATAACAACCCACCTAAAGGCAGCAATAGACTCGAAGTTAGGTAGTCAATAAAGTCAAAGATGCTGGTTATAGGTTTACCGAAAATCACCCAATCGAGTTGCGCCCAGCTGCTACCGCTAAAGGAGTACACAGTTAACTGGCCAAACAACCACAATACAGTTCCGGCAATAAGCGTAGCTGACCAACGACCAATTTTTAGTTGTTCGCTTAAAAAGGCTACGGCTGATTCAATCATTGCAATAGCCGAAGTAAATGCTGCAATAACCAGCATAACAAAAAATGTGGTACCAACCAGAATACCTGCCGGCATGGTGCTAAAGGCAACCGGCAGTGTTTGGAATATCAGCCCGGGACCGGCACCTGGAACTAGATTCGAGCCAAATACAATGGGGAAAATGGCTAAACCTGCAAGTAACGCAACAAAGGTATCAGCAATGGCTATCCACAGTGTGGTTTGCACCACTGAGGTGCTCTTCGGTAGGTAAGCGCCGTACATAATGACCACGCCCGATGCTAGCCCAAGTGTGAAGAACGCATGCCCCAGCGCAATCATGACGCCATTTACCGTTAGCCGACTAAAGTCCGGCGCGAACATAAAGTTCACCGCGGCCTGAAAGTCACCGGTAACTCCGGCATAAACCGCCACCACCATCAGCAACGCTATCATTGCCGGTAATAAGAAGCGCACAGAGCGTTCCAGGCCGTTTTTAACACCGTTACCAACCACCAGCACGGTTCCGGCAACAATCAGTGTTTGCCAAAAGGTTAATGCTTTCGCATCGCTGGTTAAGGCCAAAAAGGTATCGTTAATGGCTGCAGTATTAGCCCCTGAAAAGGTTCCCGCGCCGGCTTCGAACACGTAAGCCAATGCCCAGCCTGCTATCACGGTATAAAAACTCAGCACCAAAAAACCGGTTAACATGCCCAGCCAACCGGCTGATTGCCACCAACTGCTGCGGCCAGATTCTTTCGCTACCACCCGTGCAGCATAGCCCGGCGAGTGACGGCCACGACGACCAATCACCACCTCAGCAATCATGACCGGAATACCTATGAGTAGAATGCACACAAGATAAACCAGAACAAAGGCACCGCCGCCGTTCTCACCAGTTATATAGGGGAACTTCCAGATATTGCCCAAGCCAACAGCGGCTGCCGTTGAGGCCAAAATAAAAGAAAGTCGGCTTGACCACCGACTTGAAATCGCATTTGTTATAGTTGTCATGTGCAATTCATTATTGTGGATGTAAACAAAGCCGCTATCTGACCACAAAACCGCAGTCGTTGACAAGCGCATACAGAAAAGCCGCATTCCTGCGGCTTTTCAAACAAACAACTAGCTATTGCAAGACAAGCTGCTTTTCTTCAATTAAATCAAATGCCAGATAGATGGTTTCATCTAAGTAAGGATCGGCTTCTAATACCTCGTCGTCAATGTCGTCCAGCTCTTCAAGTTCTTTCACTGGCTCCATACCCTGACGCTGTAAACGATCATTCATTCGAGTTAAGCGGTTAGCATCTTCTTCATCCTGCTCTTGCTGACGCTTTGCCAGTGACAAACTAACCCAGGTTTTATCATGCTGCTCACGATATCTTTCAATGTCCGCAAACACATATTTAAATTCAGGGTTTTCGTCAATTCGCTCGTCAACTAGTGTCTGCAGCTCTTTTAGACGATCTGGTTTTGGTTGTGCCACCATGTCATAAGGTGCTGGCTTGATGCTGTCCCAAGGCAGTGCGTTCTCTTCACTGCTTTCACCAAACTCTTCGTGGTCAATATATGCAGGTAGGTTAATGTCCGGCTGCACACCTTTCATTTGCGTACTACCACCATCAATACGATAGAACTTAGCAACGGTGTATTGCACGCTACCCATAGGCTCTGAGAAAAAGTCGAAACGACGTTGCAAGCCTCTATGCTGCTGCACAGTACCTTTACCAAAGGTGTTTTCACCAACCACAATTGCACGTCCATAGTCCTGCATTGCGGCGGCGAAAATCTCAGAAGCAGAGGCACTGTAGCGGTTTACCATAATGGTTAACGGGCCGTCATAGTAAGTTCTACCATCACGGTCGGCACTAACATCAACACGGCCGCTGGCATCACTCACTTGTACTACGGGTCCTTTATCAATGAATAACCCTGATAATGAAATCGCCTCATTCAACGCGCCACCACCATTATCGCGCAAATCAATAATCAAGCCTTCTACTTTCTCTTCTTGCATGTCTTCAATTAAATCAATGACATCGGCAGTAAGATTATTGTAAAAACCGGGAATAGTAATCACGCCCATTTTACGGCCTTGGTACTCACCCTCTTCCGGAATTCTTACTTCGGCTTTCGCGGCGCGATCTTCTAATTTCACTTCATCGCGAACAATAGTAATTTCTTTTGGAGTGCCGCCTGCACCCTGGCTTGCCTTTAATACTTGTAAGCGCACCGTTGATCCTTTCGGCCCTTTGATCAGCTCCACCACCTCGTCAAGTCGCCAGCCGACCACGTCCACGAAGTTGTCTTTTTCGTCACCCTGACCAACACCGATGATTTTATCATCAGGGCCGATACCACCGTTTTTATCAGCCGGTCCGCCCGGTACCAGGCTGCGCACTATGGTGTAGTCATATTCGGATTGCAGCACCGCGCCTATGCCTTCCAGCGACAAGTTCATGTTTTGCTGGAAGCGCTCAGAATTGCTTGGCGATAAATAACTGGTATGCGCTTCAACACTACGTGCAAAGGCATTCATAACGGCTTGGAATACGTCTTCTGAATTAGTCTGGGTTAACCGTTTGAGCGTACTGTTATAACGCTTACCTAAGGTTTCCACCGTTTCTGCCCAGTCTTTACCTGCCAATTTCAGGTTTAAAGCGTCGTATTTAACACGCTGCCGCCAGAGTTCATCAAGCTCGGCCTCTGACTCCGGCCAGCTCGCCTCTTCACGGTTATAATAATATTTGTCTTCGCCATCGCTGAAGTCCATTGGTTGGTCTTCATCCAGCAACGACAATGCATATCTATAACGTTCAAAACGGCGCTCCAGCGCTTTGTCATGAAGGTTGTAGGCAATTGTTAAGTCGCCGCTGTTAATCATGTCGTCAAATAGCGTACGGTACTCTTCCGTAGCTTCCACGTCGCTTTTTAATAAAAACATTTTGCCGTAATCCAGCACTTCTAAATAACGATCGTGAATTTGGCTCGACAATTCATCATTCAGCGTCATGTTTTTAAAATGATAGCGGGTGAAATAGGAATTAATGCGCTTACTTGCCACTTGATGATGTTCAGCTGGCTCCAGCTCAGGTAACTCAGTTATTTCATGAGCCGGCGGAATAGCCAGAGTAACGGGCGTCCATAAAGCGATAGCTATAGACAGTGGCAAAACACCAAAGCGTTTCATACGCATACTCCTAGTTAGCTAAAAAATATATTTTCAGCTTTCACCTTCATTGTTAAACCATTTTGCAATTGAACCTGAACATCGTCCCGCTCAACTGCCACAACTTGTCCAGGCATTGGTGCCTGACCAACTTTTACTTGTACTTGTTGACCTACTTTCAACTGGTTAAGTTCCGCTTGTTGCAGGTTAACAGGTTTCGCTTTAGCGGCCTTTGGCGTTGCAGGTTTGCCAGCTGGTTTGCGTTTTGCTGGGGTTTTTGCACGCGCCTGGCGTTTCTGTTCTGGTTTCGCAGCTTTTTCTTGTTGGCGCTTTTCTGCTGCTTTTTCAGCTGCTTTTTCAGCTGCTTTCGCCTTTGATGCAGCTAACTCTTCTTCAGCATGTTGCTGATGGCCTTCTTCTACAATACCCGCAGCATTGCCATCCAGATCAACGCGCTCGGCGCCAGCTTTCACCACGCGCAAGTACCGCCAGCTATTCGTATAGTGCCGAAGCGCTGTTCGTAAGCGCGTTTTACTGACGCGTTCATCATTCTCCAGACGGGTCGCTAAATCATCGAAAATTCCGATTTTTAGAGGTTTGGCTTCGCCTGTTAAGCTAAAGCACTCGGGGAATTTTTCGGTCAGGTAGGCAATAACCGCTTTACTCTGGGTTATTTTTGGGGCGACTTCGCCACTCCCTTGTTCAATATCACTCATCCGTATCTTCTTCCTGTTGGCGAACCTCAGCTAATTGTTCAAGTACGTACGCTTCCATTTCATCGCTTTCAAGACCAAGCAACTCAGGCTCCTCAATCCACGCGTATAAAGTTCGGCGTACCACTTCTTCCAATTGCTCCAAGCTATCGTCTTCGTCACTATTATCGGCAATAAAGTGCAGCATCTGATTCAATTGATCAGCGGCTTGCTCTTCTTCACCTTCAAAAAAAGCCATATCATGTTCGCTGACAAGATAGGCACGAATATCAAATTCACTCCACATGTGAAGTTCCCTGCGGCCTTATGAACGCTGCCATTGCAGCTTCTCAATGACTTTCCCAAGCGCGGTTAAGCCAGCCGCATCCGACTCACTGAAACGGCCCTGGGACGGACTATCAATATCTAATACGGCCACCACTTTACCGGCAACCATAATTGGCACTACCACTTCTGACTCAGACGCTGCGTCACAAGCAATATGTCCTGCAAAGGCATGAACGTCAGCAACCAGCTGCGTTTCTTGAGTTGCTGCAGCGGTACCACAAACGCCACTACCAAAAGCAATGCGAATACAAGCAACTTTGCCCTGAAATGGACCTAATACCAGCGTGTCTTCACCTTCAGTTAGATAAAATCCCGCCCAGTTCACGTTATCAAGCTGATCGTACACCAGCGCCGATATGTTCGCTAAATTTGCAATCAGGTTAGGTTCGTCGCCGGTAATAGCTTCGGCTTGGGTAATCAGATCTTGGTAAAACTGAGTTAGCATACTAGGAGTCACTATTGGTGTCGGTAAGTGGAAAGCGAGCGATACTCTGCTCGGGGTTGTGTCTGGTGTTCTGTTCGCTGGCAGATAATGACGCGCGCATTTCGCTCTTCGTTTTCGTAATTAACTGACCATCAGCGCCTACTCGGAACGGTTCATCACCGGGTAAGTACTTGGCTTGGTAAGCAATAATAAGTTGCAGGGTTTGTTCTTTTTGCGACTCACTTAAAACCGCGCCGTCGAGCCAGCGCCCAGTTTCTACTGCACTTACCAGTCGCTCAAAGGTTTCGCGACTAATAGACGCAATTAAATCTTCAAATTTCATTAACGCCGCCGTTTACCCAAAAAGGCCATACGAAAACGAGTGACGACGTACCAGATGCCACCAACGATCATAAGTCCAATACTGATATTAGCCACCAACGACTTTGGTTCGGGCTGTTGAATAGCCCAGTACGCAAAGCTTGCGATCAGGATTAACAATGAGAGCATAGATTGTTGTGCCAGTTTGTCTTTGCGCAACTGCTTCATACGCGCCCATTCCCGGTCCAGGTCGCTATCGGACTGGCCTTTCAAATTAAAACCACAATGCGGACATTCTGGTGCTTTCGATGAAATTCGTTTGTTACATGATGGGCAATTGGTTAGCGCCATAGCATTCCCCGTTTTCCTCTCTAATCCAAGCAATATAAGGGTTTTATGGGTAAATTCAAGGTTTGCGAGGGCTTTAGAATAAATAAAGCCCGTCAAACGACGGGCTTATTTACGCAAACTGCACAAAAATTGATTTATTTTTGTTTCTCTTTCTCGCGATCTTTGTCAAACGAAACCCAATACTCTTTCACGGTAGATTTCATTTCTTTACGCAGCAAAATAATACCTAGTAAGTTCGGTAGGGTCATCAGTACTATTGCTACATAGGACATAGTCCATACCAGCGTTGTATCCGCAAAAGACGCCACAAAGAAGCCGGCAACATAAAGGATTCGGTATGGCATCACGCCCTTTTGTCCAACCAGATAAACTATTGCACGGTCACCATAGTAAGACCAGGCAATGGCGGTTGAGAACGCGAACATTAACAAGCTGATGGGAATAATGTATTCCCCGGCATCACCCAGGAAACCACGCGAGAAGGCAAGTGACGTTAGCGGTGCCGAGTGCACCAGGGATTCACCAATTACCGTAATATCGTCTTTACGAAGCTGTCCGTTTTCAACCCGCAAAACGCCGTTGTACGGATCTTCACCTGCCACAATAAAGCGCACATTTTCGGCTACTGAACGCGCATGCAACAAGGTGTAGCCATTACTTACCGGTGCACCATCACGAACTTCAACAGTACCAGTGTAAAGTTCTACTGCGTTGTCGCTGGTATCGTTTAAGTATGCGTGCAATGAGCCGCGGTCGGCAGCAAGACTATCGTCATAATTGCCACTGATAAATTCCATATCAGCACGGGAGAAAATGTTTTCGTGTTTTTCTGACCACACACCGGAGGAAAGAATAACCAGACCGGTTAAGGTACAAATAATAATGGTATCGATAAATGGCTCAAGAATAGACACCATACCTTCAGATACTGGCTCTTCTGCACGTGCACTGGCGTGCGCAATAGGCGCAGAACCTTGGCCTGCTTCGTTAGAGAACAAACCACGGTTGACACCCCGGTTGAACGCATAGGCGAAGGTTGCCCCTAGGAAGCCACCAGTTGCCGCTGAGCCTGTAAAGGCGTCAGTGAAAATAGCTGCAATGGAAGGTCCGATATTCTCGAAGTTATAGAAAATAACACTGAGTGAACCAACCACGTATATAAGTGCCATTAACGGCACGACGCGAGAGGTTACGGCCGCTATGCGCTTAATACCGCCAATAATGACCATAGCCAGCAAAATAGCCAGTATGCCACCAGTTAGCATGGGTTCAATACCAAAACTAGATTGCATACTAGCCGCAATGTTATTGATTTGCGGCATATTACCGGTACCAAAGGAGCTGATAACCGTAGCAATAGCGAAAATCACTGCCAGCCATTTCATGTTTAAGCGACGGTCCATGTAGTACATGGGGCCACCGGCCATGGTGCCATCTTCAGTTTTAACGCGGTATTTATGCGATAAGGTAACTTCCACAAATTTGGTGGTCATGCCCAAAAATGCGGTAATCCACATCCAGAACAAAGCCGCCGGGCCGCCCAGGAATATCGCCAGCGCCACCCCACCAATGTTACCCGTACCAACGGTACCGGACAGTGCGGTTGATAGCGCCTGGAAATGCGAGGTATCGCCTTCAGCGCCTTTTTTATCAAATTTACCGCTAATCACTTTCCAGGCGTGACGGAAGTACCGCAATTGTGGAAAGCCCAGGTAAATGGTGAAGAACAAACCTACACCCAGCAGGATGTAAGGAAAGTAAGCTGCTGAACCTAAGTAGCTATCCAGCAGAAGCAGAAAGTTATTAATTGCGTCCAAGGTAATCCCCCTAGCCTTTAATCGAGTTAAAGGTTCTTATGATTTTATGGTTTTTATACACGCAAAACTTCATGAAAGCGAGCACCGTAGCAGCTTAGTTGCTACGGTGCTCGCCAGCTACAGCGTAAATCGCGCTGATAGTGTCAGCACCAAGCTGACGACAACGATTTACCGACCAACCGTAATCGGCATCCGGCAGATCTGCGTTGTCTTTAAACGGCATTTCAATGGTAAAGGCTAAACACTTGTGCGCTTCACCAACAGCGGCACAAGCAATACTCAGATTAGCTTCACCTGGAGCGTCCTGATCATAGCCATACTTGGTTTGGAATTCCGGGGTAATAGCTACCAGGGCATCTTTAAACTTAGTTTCTAACGCCTTATGCGCATCGTTGTAACTTGGAATGCCTTCACAGCCTGCCACAAAGTTATACGGCAAGCCTTCGTCACCGTGAATATCCAAATACAAATCAACGCCGGTTTCAGCCATTTTCTGTTTTACCAAATACACTTCCGGGCTTTTTTCCATGGAAGGCTCAGCCCACTCACGGTTCAAGTTAACGCCAGCGGCATTGGTTCTTAAGTGACCGCGTACGCTGCCATCCGGATTCATGTTTGGAACTATATAAAATACGTGATTTTGTAACAGCTTACGCACAGCACCGTCTTCGTCATCCAACAAACGGCTTAATGCGCCTTCAACGAACCATTCCGCCATCGACTCACCCGGGTGCTGACGCGCGGTAATCCATACCGATTTTTTATCCGCATCAGGTTCACCAATAACCAGCAGGTTCATGTCACGGCCATCCAGCGTTTGACCTAGTAGCTCATGCTGGCAGTCCATAGACTGTTGCGCCCACTGCACCAAATCTTGATGGCGCTCATAGGAATACGGAATGAAATACGCGTAGTACACGCTTTCCTGATCAGGAATGTGGTTAATGACTAATTGTTTACCGTCGTAGCTGGTAGGTACCCGAAACCAGGTTTCGCGGTCGTAAGATGCCAGTGCCGAGTAATCTTCCCAACCTACTGGGTACGCTGCGGTACCGGCATTTTCGATGGTCATGACATGTTCAACACCAGCTTCACCGTAAAGTTTAAAATGAAACCACTGATAAAACTCGGATTCGTTGTCTTTGCGAATGGCAAGACGAATGTTCTCTGGTGACTTAGCTTCAATGACATCAATGTTGCCACTGTCGAACTGCGCAGTTATATGCATTTGAATTACCCTTTTTATTTTTTCTTATGAAAAAAGCGCCGGATCTGGCGCTTTTCTCAATTACTTCGGTAAATTTAGAATTTCTTGTCCAGCCATTTTTTCAGCCACACGAATAACCTGACAGCTATAACCAAACTCATTGTCATACCAAACATACAACACGGCCCGGTCACCATCAACAATGGTTGCTTGTGAATCAACCACACCCGCATGGCGTGAACCCACTAAATCGGTAGAAACAATTTCAGTTGAGGCTGTGTAGTCGATTTGTGCCTGCATGTTTGAATGCAATGCAATTTCGCGCAAAAAGTCATTTAAGCTATCACGATCAGTGGCGGTATTCAGATTTAGATTCATAATCGCCATAGACACATTCGGAGTTGGTACCCGAATGGCATTACCGGTTAACTTACCGGTTAATTCTGGTAGTGCTTTAGACACGGCTTTAGCCGCGCCCGTTTCGGTAATAACCATGTTCAGCGGCGCTGAACGACCACGACGGTCCGCTTTGTGGTAGTTATCAATTAAATTCTGATCGTTAGTGTAGGAGTGAATTGTTTCTACGTGACCATTACGAATGCCGTATTTATCATTAATAACTTTCAATACGGGAGTAATCGCGTTAGTCGTGCAACTCGCCGCTGATACAATTAAATCGTCCGCTAAAATATCGCTGTCGTTAACCCCGTGGACGATGTTTTTAATGCTACCTTTGGACGGTGCAGTTAGCAGCACTTTCTTCACACCTTTAGATTTTAAGTGCAAGCCAAGGCCAGCTTCGTCTTTCCAAATGCCCGTGTTATCAATAACAATAGCATCGTTAATTCCGTATTGAGTGTAATCAACTTGATCCGGCCCATCCGAATAAATCACTTTAATGCTGGTGCCGTTGGCCTTAATCGAGCTGTTCTCTTCATCTACCGTAATCGAACCGTTGAAAGGACCATGCACCGAATCACGGCGCAATAAACTGGCACGTTTCTCTAGGTCACCGTCGCGACCGCCACGCACTACAATCGCGCGTAACCGCATTTTATTATTACTACCATTGCGCTCAATCAATAACCGCGCCAGCAACCGACCGATACGGCCAAAACCATACAAAACGATGTCCTGAGCCGGAATTTCATCTTGCTTATCAATAATATCAATCAACTGCTCTTGTACGTATTGCTCAACGCTCTTACCTTCGCCCTGCCCTTTGTGCAAGTAATTGAAGGCCAGTTTACCTAAGTCGATACGCGCTGGTGCCAACTTCAGCTTGGCAATAGCTTCTAAGAACGGGTAGCTTTCACGCAAGCGCAACTTCATGCCTTCATGACGGCGAATCAAGCGGTGCGCTTTGATGATATTGATGGTGGATACATTCAGCAAGGTGCGGCCATAAACCAGTATTTCCACACCCGAATTACGATACAAGCGCCCCAATAATGGTTGCATCATTTCGGCGTATTCCTGGCGTTCTTGCCAGCTTGTTAACGTTTGATCTTGCTGCGTATCAGTCATGCGATAAACCCTTTCTGAGGATAAAGATGAAAAAAGTGGCGCTATTGTAATGAAAAATGACCGCAGACGCCAATGGTCACTCCGCCTATACAAGCATTTTATTCCACCATAAAGATTCGATAGAGCTATCCTTAAGTGTCATAAATCTATGATAATATAGGCAAGTATTAGCATCGCCAAAGTCAAACTGGGCGGGCATTCCAATCGGAAAATCATTTAAAAATAGGAGCACTGCTATGCTACGGCGCACAAAGATTGTAACTACCTTAGGCCCGGCAACCGATAAGCCTGACGTATTAGCAGCCCTCATAGCAGCCGGCGCCAACGTGGTACGGCTGAACTTTTCCCATGGTAAAGCCGACGACCATATTCAACGCGCTAAGCAAGTGCGAGAAATTGCAGCCAGTCAAGGCCGTCATGTGGCCATTTTAGGTGATCTGCAGGGCCCGAAAATACGGGTTGCCCGCTTTAAAGAAGACAGCATCACGCTGGTTAATGGCGACACTTTTACGCTGGATGCCGAACTTGGTGCCGCTGATGGCGACCAACATCAGGTTGGAATTGACTACAAAGAGCTGCCGAATGACGTGCTGGCCGGCGATATTCTGTTATTAGACGATGGCCGCGTGCAATTAGAAGTAACTGAAGTGAATGGTAATAAAGTGGTTACCCGGGTAACTGTGGGTGGCAAGCTTTCTAATAATAAAGGTATTAACCGTCAGGGCGGAGGTTTGTCAGCCGCAGCTTTAACTGAAAAAGATCTGGAAGATATAAAAACCGCCGCCAAAATTGCGGTTGATTACTTGGCGGTGTCTTTCCCACGTAGTAGCGATGACATTAATCAAGCGCGTCGCTTACTTCGCGAGGCTGGTGGTAATGGCCTGCTGTGCGCCAAAATTGAACGCGCCGAGGCGGTTGCCAGTGACGCCGCCCTCGACGATATTATTCGCGCTTCCGACGCTGTAATGGTTGCTCGAGGCGATTTGGGCGTGGAAATTGGTGATGCGCAACTGGTAGGTAAACAGAAGAAAATCATTGAGCGCTCGCGCCGTCTGAACAAAGTTGTGATTACGGCCACGCAAATGATGGAATCGATGATTGAAAGCCCAATGCCAACCCGAGCTGAAGTTATGGACGTAGCTAACGCTGTATTGGATGGCACCGATGCGGTCATGCTGTCAGCAGAAACCGCCGCTGGTAAGTATCCGGTTGAAACCGTGAAGTCGATGGCTGAAATTTGTATGGGTGCGGAAACACATCCTATGGCACAACTGGAACATAAAGACTTAGCGGAAATGTTCGCCAGTATTCAGGAAGCGGCAGCAATGGCAGCCATGTACACAGCCACCCACTTAACTGGGGTTAAAGCTATTATTGCGCTAACCGAGTCTGGATTTACGGCCAAATTGATGTCACGTATTACCAGTACCTTGCCAATATTTTCACTATCACGACATATTACCAGTCGATCGAAATGCGCACTGTATCGTGGGGTTTATCCGGTGGAATTTGATTCAACTCAATGGCCAGCCGAATCACTGGTAAAAGAAGCCATAGCGGTTGTAAAACAGAAAGGCCATGTAAATTCTGGCGACTTAGTGATTTTAACCCACGGTGATGTAATGGAAACAGTAGGCTCTACCAACACCTGTAAAATCATGACGGTTCAATAAAACCTTGCGGGCGGCTTATTCAGCACTCTTAAAGTGTTTAATTAAGCCGTCCAAATCTTCGATGTAGCTATTAATTCGTTGTACCACGCGCCCGCGTTGACGTTCACTCAAACTGTCATATAGCGCCAGCAGATATTGTTGATCAATACCACGATTTACTTTCGATGATTCTTGCATTTCTTCACTGCGCCAGTTCTGCGGCTGCACAATCAGCCGCTCAAGCTCAGCCTTATAATCAGCAGATTCCGGCCCTGTGCGTAACGTCTGGGCAAACGAATCGAGCCAGCTCTGGCGGTAATTTAACCACATTTCACCGCGCGATTGCTCGGCTTTCAGCCAGTCAGCTATCAGGTCTTGCTGTGCTTGGGTTAACCGCCCTACCCAGTCACTTACTTCGTCACTACGCTCATCATAGGCCGCTTCAAAGCGATCCTCCGGAGACTCTTGCAGACGCTCTTGGTAGCGTTCTTTACGTTCGTCCAGCTTGTCTTGCAAGTTGGCCAGAAGTTCGTCTTGTTGAGCTTCTGATAGCTCGGGTAATAACTCCTGCGCATAAGGATGCGCTTGTAAACGAACACGTTCCCAGAAATACCAGCCATCACTGGTTACTTGTTCTAAGGTGGTTTTGGTCAGTGTATTGGATTGCACCGCATCACGCAGTTGCAGCAAGGTATTGCGATACAGCGGCAGTTCCGAGGTAGCGTGCCACTGGTGAAGCTCAGTAATATCCTGATCAATACGCTCCTGCTGGGTGGAATCCAGCGTTACGTAATCATCAATTTTCCAGGCAATTAAGGTGTCGGCAAACCGATAACCGAGTTGCGAGGAACAACCCACCATCAACCAGCATAAAGCAACAATAAACCAGTAGCGCATAGAGAACACCTAAGTATTGAGGATTAACTTTTTAATCCTATCTTTATAGCTTCTACTTACTTTTAGTTGTTTTCCGTTACGAAGGATCAAATGATACTCGCCGTTCTGACGACTACAGAGCTTTTCCACGTGCGCCATATTGACAATAGCGGAACGATGAATGCGTTGAAAACGCTGAGGATTCAGCTCTTGTTCCAGCTCTTTCATGGTGCGCCGCAAAATATGTGTTTCGTTCTGCGCATGAATACACATGTAATCGCCGGCAGCGTCTACCCACTCAATAGCATTGATGGCTACCCGGGTTATTTCGCCGCTTTCTTTAATGGCAATATGCTCAGGGTAACGGCTACCACTGATGTCTTCGCCGCTGGCTAAACGTTTTAAAATATCTTCACAATCTTCACCAGTCGCGTCAGCCACTAAGTTAATCAGCTTATCTTGTTGCTGCTGCTGTTGCTGTTGCTCAATAGTGCTGATGGTGCGGTCTATGGCCTTTTGCAAACGTTCGTGGTCAACAGGCTTCAACAAATAATCAATAGCACGCACTTCAAAGGCTTTAATCGCATATTGGTCATACGCGGTTACAAATACGACCAGCGGCATCGGCAATTGTTGTTGCCGAATTTCGCGCAACACTTCAAACCCGTTCATGCCCGGCATTTGAATATCCAGAAACATCAGCTGTGGCTGATGGGCCTTCACCGCTTCTAAAGCCTGGCGTCCACTTTGGCAAGCGTCTAACACCTGTACTTCCGGAAAATCCTCTAATCTTACCGACAAGCCCTTACGGGCAAGGGATTCGTCATCAACCACAAGGGTCTTAATCCGTTCTGTCATAGTCCTTCAACCTGTTCCCAGGGGATCCTGATATCAATGCATAAGCCGGTTGGCTCGTTAGAGGACAATGTAAAGGAGTAATTCTTTCCATACAAGGCTTCTAGTCGATCGCGTGTATTCGCCAAACCGACTCCGCCCGATTGAACCAGTTCCTGAGGCGGTATTTTACTACCCGGACCATTATCGGATAACGACAACACCAAATCGTCGCCCAGCACCCGTGCTTTAACCACTACCTCGCCACCTTCCTCCATGCGCGCAATGGCATATTTAATGGAATTCTCAATTAGTGGCTGCAGTATTAAGCTCGGAACCAGTGCGGTTCTGGCCTTGTCTTCGATATCTATATGAACACGTAAGCGCTCATCAAACCGAACCTTTTCTATATCTAGATAGAGCTTCAAGGCATCGAGTTCACGATCTAAAGGTATTTTTTTAATCGGTTCATTATCCAGTGAAAAACGCAGAAACAAGCTCAGCTTGGACATCATACGATTCGCCAGTTCGTTTTCTTTTACCAGAATAAGCGTCGATATCGCGTTTAGGGTGTTAAACAAAAAGTGTGGATTTAATTGATAGCGCAACATTTTTAACTGCGCCTGATGCGCCATGGAGGTTGCCACTAAGGCTTTTTGCTTTTCGTCCTGCAGCATTTGGTAATACTTTATACCGAAGTACAAGCCGCTCCAGCTCAACATAATATAGAACTTCGCCAAACTGTTCTTGAAGTAGAACCAGTTACTTTCAGGCCTAAACCCGAATTTATAAATTTCCCAATACGTGGCGTTATCAATAACCGCCCAGGTAACGGCACTACAATAAGCAGAGGTTAATACGATCAATACCAGTTGCCAGGGTCTCACGTCCCAGATACGGCGATATAAATAGCGCAGCGGTACAGTTAGCAGAAAACCGGCATAGGCGCCCAGCAGCAAGATCAGCACGTAAATATCGCGCATCTCGTGCATCAGTGAGCCAATATAATGAACTAGCGCATAACCGGACCAACCGACTCCCTGTAATACCCAGAAAAAGCGGTTGCGGTCGTCAAGTAAACCGCGCCATTGTGATAACTTAAATTGCATGATGACCTCTCTTGGAATGAATTATACGTCAGTTCCAATGAGGTAAACTGATTTCTATCTCAAGCTGAACGCTGTTGAACGCAGCATTGTGGGTGGGGCTGTTCGTTAGACTAATAATCAGCACTGTCGATATCTATTAATGACGCCGCAAACAACTGCTTAATGTCATCATTGTTCCGACTACGGGCAAACTGTATACCCATCATGGTTTGCGAACTCTCGTCGTCACGTTCAATAACGCGTATATCACGAACAATGCCGGTAATAGTAATATCTTGCTGCAACCACTGGAAGCGCAGATCAATATGGCTGTCTTTTTCTACATCCAGGGCGTGGTCCTGAACCACCAACTGACAGCCGCTCATCGACAGATTCACCACCAAAGCTGAATAATCATTCTCGGCGCCAGCGATTTTGGTTATTTGCGTGGGTAAGCGCGTTTCAAAGCGACGATCACTGCGAATAGGACGACTTTCGACAATTTGCGGCATGTCTATGTACATTAACTTGGTCGGGTGACTGGTAATAAACTCAATATCACTACGAAATGCGATAACTTCGCCCAAGTCCCCTTCTAAAACAAAACGAACAACAACCGCAACACCCTCGTAAATGGCATCACGCATGTCGCCGAATTTACGCGTGTCGGGCATAGCAACTATAAAGAATCGCTTTTTAATAATACCTACAAATTCCGTTTGAAAACGAAGTGGTACACTGGTTTTATTGATTTGAATTTCAACGCGCTGTCCAACTGGCAATTCAAATATTTTTTTTAGCATATCCACGTGAGTAATCTTCCTTATGGCTACTCGTTCTGATTTAATCTCTACTCAAGACTTTTCGCATGTCACCCGAGCAGAGAGGTTCTCTTGGTTTCCTATAAAATAACACCCATTGACGTACATGGTCACCTGTTCGAGATAAAATTATCTATTCCTGAACCTGCAACGCAAGGGCAACGCGTCAAACTTCCCGCCTGGATTCCGGGCAGTTACATGATCCGCGATTTCGCCAAGAATATAATGGGACTTTATGCCCAGTGTCGCGGCGAACCTGTTGCCGTAAAACTGATTGATAAACACACCTGGGAACTTGGCGAGTTAACTGGCCCGGTTGAGATATTTTATCAGGCCTACGCCTGGGATTTATCGGTTCGCACAGCTTATCTCGACCAATTCTGGGGTTTCTTTAATAACAGTAGCTTATGTTTGGCGGTTGAAGGCCAAACCGACCACCCTTGCGAGTTGATTTTGGAACCTTGCGAGCAGTATCCCCAGTGGCAAGTTGCTACCGGCATGCCGCGAACTTCCGGCGATACATTTAAACCAGGAAGCTTTCAGGCTGAAAGCTACGAAGCCTTAATTGACTACCCGTTCCTGCTAGGCAATTTGGTTATTGAAGAATTTATTGCCGGTGGCATAAAGCATGCACTAGTGCTAGCGGGCAGAAACTACGCCGACACAGCGCGTATAACCGCCGACTTAGCCCGCATTTGCGAATACCAGCTGGAAATGTTTGGCAAGCCCGCGCCGTTTGAGTCTTACACCTTTTTAACCCTAGTGGTGGGCAAAGGTTTTGGCGGACTTGAACACCGTAACTCCACCGCCCTGCTGTGCTCACGAAAAGATCTTGCGCAAGCTGGTGAAGTGGCTATTGATAACGACTATCGCACCTTCTTAAGCCTGTGTAGCCACGAATACTTTCACAGCTGGAATATTAAAACCCTTAAACCTAAAGTGTTTGTGCCCTATCAGCTAGATGCCGAAAGCTACACCGAACAACTTTGGTTTTACGAAGGCATGACCTCGTACTATGACGACTACGTACTTCATTGTGCGGGTATCATTGACGAAAAAGCCTATTTAAACCTAGTTGGTGAAACCATTTCGCGGGTGCAACGCGGGGTGGGTGAAAGCATTCAAACCGTAACTGAATCGAGTTTCCTAGCCTGGACCAAGTTTTATCAGCAAGGTGAAAATGCGCCCAACAGCATTATTAGCTATTACGCTAAAGGCGCGCTTATTGGCTTGTGTTTAGATTTGCAATTACGCTTGTTAACTGACCATAAATTAACCTTGGCGCAGGTGATGCGGGATTTGTGGAATAAATACGGTAAAGACCAGCTAGGCACCGAAGACCACACCTTTTTGGAGCATTTAAACAGTTATCCGGGCGTGGATTTAACTGAGTTTATGCACACCGCACTTCGCACCACCAAACCGCTGCCGCTACAAACTCTACTGCAAAGCTTTGGAGTTAAGCTGGAGCATACCTTCGCCGCTGACGATAATAGTCATAACGGCAAGCGCGCCAGCGACAGCTTACCGGTGCAACTAGGAGCGAAATATAAAGGTTCATCACAGGGTCTGGAATTACTGACGGTGTACACCAATGAACCGGCCAAACGCGCGGGCTTAGCCGCAGGTGACCGTATTATCGCTATTGATGATTTACAGGTAACGGATACCACGGTAAAAGAGGTATTGAGTCGTATGGCGCCTGGTCAAGCCACCAAAGTGCATGCCTTTAGGCGTGATGAGCTGATGACCTTGACCATTGAATGGACTGAGCCGAAGCCTTATTCACGGGTACTCAGTGTTACTCACCCGGAACTCATCAATGGTTGGTTGACGCTTAGCGAAGAAACGCCAACCGACTAATCAGTCGCTCTCAAACAGAAACGGCAACAAGGCAGGATCTAACTTCTCTTGTTGCCAGTTCACCCGCCAGTCTAAATGGGGGCCGGTAACACGACCGGTGGCACCAATTTCAGCAATAACCTCACCCTGATTAACGTCTTTACCCACTTCCACCAACACCTGGTGCAAATGAATATAGGTAGTGGTTACACCATAGCCATGATCAATAATTAAGGTGCCGCCAGAGAAAAACATATCAGGCACAGCCAGTAAAACCCGACCCGGCCATGGGGCCACCACCGGTGTTCCGGTTGGTGCTGCAATATCAAGGCCGAAATGAGGACGGCGGGGTTCGCCGTTGAAAATCCGCTGACTACCATAAACGCCACTAATTCGCCCTTCAGCCGGACGAATAACAGGTGTCAGAAAGTCACGCCGGTTGCTAAAGGTTTGCCGCGCTAACCAAACTTGCTCAGAATCTTGTCTGGCCCGCTTTACCTGCTCCGGATTTGGATTTACCGTACTTGCAGGCACTCCGTCAACGCGATCAACCTTATACTCACGCTGGGTTAACACTAATTCCCGCTCAATGTTGCTGCCGTCAGGTAATTCAACCTGAAGCTGATGCTGTAGTTTTGCATCACGGCCAAAACCAAAAACAAATTCACCCGCAGGGGTTACTTCCAGCGCTTCGCCATTAAGTTTTACCTGACTCCCGGGTTCGGTAGCACCAATAATAAGCGCGCCCTGAGTGAGTTTGCCCTGCAATTGCAGCTTTTCTGCCGCAGTTTCATTACCATGTACTGAAGTTACAGCAAATAGATTCATGCTTGCTAAGGCGGCAACAGCCACCAGTGCTATGCGTACTTTCGGCATCATTTCCAGCGTAAACTTAGGCATAACCAATTGCTCCTTTACCAACACCCTCAAATGCCGTTACCTGAACTTTGGCTTGTGGGTATTGTTGTTTCACCTGGTCAGCAAGATACTGGGCCAGACACTCCACCGTGGAATCGGTTGGAATAATATAATTTTCACCACGCGGCACCTGCAATTCAAACAAACCCTGATCTGCGGTGTAAGCATAAGCTGCATGCGTATGTTCACTGCATTGCCCTGCTGCCTGCGAACAATCTACCTCAGCCAAGCTCACCTGGTCTTCCTGTGAGCCTATATAAATATCTCGCCAGCGCTCACACCAGGCCGCTTCAAGCGTTTCTGAACGCTTCCCGTCAAGACTAATGTAAAGCCGTGACCGGTGTCCGTGCGCAATGCGCTGACAGTTACCATCGTGCTTCTTCAAACCATGAGTGTAATGATAAAAAGCACCAGGAATGGCTTCGGCACGCAGTTGTAACTGTAAACCCGCTACGTTGTCCGGTAGCTCGCGTTTAATTACCGCCCGTAAATAGTCGGTCACCGTGTCCATAGTCACCTGCTCAGCATCAATGAACGCGAAGGCATCAGCGGGGCAATGCAAATGAATAGAGCGATCATTGGGGCGCATAAAATCAACCCAATAACTGCTTTTGTCTTCGTTGCGCGTAACCTGGGTGTATTCATGTTCAGCAGGCACGGCCAATTTGTGATCTACGGAGTCATCAATAATAGCTTTAATTTGCTTTTTTACCCGGCCAAAATCCAGCACCATGGATTGCTCGTTCAGCGCCCCATCTAAGATAATGTCGACTATCCAGCTCTCGCCAACAATGCCCCGCTGAGGGCATAAATACGAAAAGTCGATAACGGTAAGATCGTTTACAAATAACTGCATGAAAATAAAAGCTCTTGCTATGCCGCTAAAGCGGTGCCATGAATGGGCTAAGTATAGCGCGTTAGCCTTAGTTAAATAAGTGCTTCGAATGCTTTATATACGCGCAATAACTTCACTAATTAAATGAACGCTGATTAGCAGTAAAGCGAGCCCCATAGCGCGATCAACCCAGTGACTGTAGCGCCATAACTGCCGGTAAAAAGGCCCCCAGGTTATGGCTAGCGTTAATAGGCTAAACCATAGCGCGGTGGCCATGGCCATGTAGATACCATAGCCCAACTTCACCAAGGTCGGCGTTGCCGGCGCAATAATAGTGCTAAATAGCATTAAAAAGAACAGCGTGGCTTTCACATTCAAACCATTGGTTAGAAAACCTATACCAAAAGCTCGGCTATTCGACACTTCTTTGCTCACTTCCCCCTGCTGGTCGCTATTTTTCAGCGCTGTGGGTAATTCTGCGTCCGATCTGGGTTTGGCTCGAATAGCCTGCCAACCAAGCCAACCCAGATACACCGCACCAATGGCCAGCACGCTCACATATACCCACTCGAACCGGTGAATAAGCAACGCAACACCCAACAGCGAATAGGCAATGTGCACCAGAATGCCCGCACCTATGCCCAAACTCACCCATAATCCAGTTTGCCGTCCAAAGCGAATACTGTAGCGGGTAACTACCGCAAAATCAGGGCCGGGACTCGCCACCGCCATCAGGTGCAATACCGCAATACTTAAAAACTCTGCCCAGTACACTGAAAGATCCACACGGCCCCTTACTTACCTATAACTTTACGAAAAATTGACTGAAACAGGGTTCAAAACACCTTGCCTAAACCCTATTCAACTGCCAGACTCTTGGCTTCTACATAATTCACCTTATTGCAAACTATATTGCATTTAAGTGAATATGGTAGTTCCATTTGCCATTCATCAGGTAGCTAGCGCTTATTATGACTACAGATTCAAAAACCAATAAAACGCCGTCACTAAATGCTTTACGCGTGTTTGCCGCTGCAGCCTATGCTGGTAGCTTCAAACAGGTAGCGCAAGAGCTTGGCGTCTCACAATCGGCTATTACCCGACAAATTCAAACCCTGGAAGAGCAGTTAGGAACGCGCTTATTTCAGCGTGACAACCGATTGCATGCGCTTACCCCTGCTGGCCAGCGGCTAGCACCTGAATTACAACGAATATTCGCCAGTTTAAATCGCTTACTGGAACAAACGCAATCCCTGGGTGATGAAGATGTTACAACGCTTCGCATTGCCCTGCCCGGTGAATGGTTGCGTTGGTGGCTAGCGCCCCAGTTGCATGACTTTTATGGTATTTATCCGCATATTAAGCTGGCGTTTAGTGAGCTACCTCTGCACCTGCAAAGTAATAGCGCCGCCCAAGCGATTGAACAGCTGCAACACGAGCAATTAGATATAGTGATTGGTTGTAGTAAATTGCGCGACCGACAAATTGAACAAACCCCACTTTGTCGCTGCGGCTATATTCCGGTAACCAGTTATCAGGGAGCGCTCGAGCTGCCCGAACTGGAATGGTTAATTAATCAACAAAGTCAGGTATGGCAGGCATTTTCTAAGCAACACCAGAGCGTCGCGAAAGACGCACGCCTAACAGCTGTAGATTCGCTTGGTATGGCGGTAGATTTGTTAACCAAACCACAAACCGTGACTTTGGTTGATGAGCATTTTCTGGCACACCCACAATTGCAGAGCCTGCAACAGTTTAACGAGTTGCGCGTGGAACTGCCGCAGGCGTTAAGTTTGTTTACCCGTAAACGTTCACGCCAGCCGGTACCTTTGGTGGCCTTTAGTAAATGGCTGCAGGCGCGCTTACGCTGAGTTCGCGCGCTTCGATGCGCCCGTTAAGCGCTGGGCGTTCAGCCAGGCCAACAGTAGTATTAAGGTAAACAACATCATAATGGTGTCCATCTGGTAGCCGGCATCAATCATTAGCCCCATAATTAACGGCGATAGCGCGGTCGAGAACACCATTAATGCGTGATACAAGGCGCGCACCGTGGCCAAACGCTGAATACCGTAGAGTTCAGCCCAAATGGTGCCGCTAATTGCAGCGTTAATACCGGCGCTAAAGCCGGCTAGCCCAAGAAACAGCCACCATCCCATCACGTTATCTATAACAAGTAACAGGCTCACACCCAGAGTTGCCGGCAGAATATTAGCGCCAATCAGCTTGTCGGAACCGATTTGATCAATCATGTTACCGGCAATCAGCGACACTGTTACCCGAGTGACCGAGAAGACAATTAGGCCCCCGGCCACAGCCGCTACCGACCAGCTTTGCTGATCGGCCAGCCACAATTGGTTAAACAGCAACGCAGTAACAATGAACGGCAGCCCCAGCAGTGCAGGAACCACTGCTAAAAAACGTGGATCGCGCACCAGATCGCGCTGGCGCAGGGCCAGCTGTACGTGCTCGGTTTCATTACCACTGGTTGTAGTCGCGGTAATTTCCGGCTTGTACCGTTGCAGCTTTAACATCAGTGGCCACAGTACTAACAGTAAGCCCGCAACCAGCAACCAGGGTGCACTCCAGCCAATCGCAGCAACCAACACTACCATGATAATAGGTAAGGTAGCTTCGCCAAGCGGGAAGCCCATGGCGGCTACAGCAACCGCTTTACCGCGGTTGGCGCCAAAATAGCGTGCCATACTGGTCATGGCCACATGCCCCATAAAGCCCTGGCCGAATAAACGCAGTCCCGCAATAGCCACAAACAGCATCACCACGTGAGCGTTCCAACTAGCTAACAACGCAGCCATAGCAAGACCAACAAACGTAAAGCTGGTAAAGGCAGCTAATGGCACTTGATCCAGCTTGCCGCCAATGCGCATCAGCAACACGCCACCAATGAAGGTAGCTGCGGCATATAAGCTGCCGAATTCCCCATAGCTTAAATCGTGAGAAGCGCGCAGGGAGTCGTTAAACAAACCAATAAAAAAGGTTTGGCCGAAACTGGAAGCGAAGGTGGCAATAAATCCAAAGAGTAAAAATGCGGGATAGCGTTTTATTAACTGAAGATAGAGTTGCAAGACCCGCTCCTTACAGGGGTTTAATCACGCCCGCCACAGCATCGTGAGGCCGGTGATGTACTTTTATCAACAACAGCTTCGGCACCAGGAAATAATGGCGGTTGCAGCGGCACACTTTCTTGCGTTAACCGCTGAATCGTCAGAGCGCTAATAATACCGCGAACAGCATCTTTTGTATGCACTAACAGATAGTGATTACCCAGTTGTTGCAAGGTTGCCACCACATCGCCAATACGAGCCTGCTGCACTTGCGAACAGCTAACTCCAGGCAATTGGTTAACCGGAATCATGGCGTTTTCAACGCGCAATTGCTCCCAGCGAAGGTGCTGCTGCTGAGCTAAATCCAGGGTTTTGCGCGAATGAATATGTTGCAAGGCCAAAACCCCAACTAACCCGCCTTCGCTGCTAGTAACCACCGCTTCAAACTCCCCGCTTTGTAGCAGCTGAGCTTCGGCAGCCGCCAGCGAGGTTTGTCGCAACAGTTGAAGCGGGGGTTTACTGGCGAAATCATGCAACACCCGCACCGCTGGCTCGTGCCAGTTCGCTACTGAGGTAGTTTGCATTTGGTTGCTGGCCACTATGGGTAAGGCTTTATCGGCCAGCTGCTGATGTGCTGGCCCAGTGAGCGGTAGGCTATAAAATGCATCCATTCAAACTATCTCCGACTTACCCCAATAAGGAGCTTTTCAGCTTAAGGTGCCGAACATAGAGCGAGCATCGCCGGATTACAATCATGCCTGGCTAGATTTGCGACTAATGGCCTATCGCGTAAGTTCGTTACATTTCGATAACAGATATGACGAAATGAACCCACTTCCGAGCACATTTGAATAACAACTCCTACGCATCACTAATCAATTTTACTTAATAGCATATCCATAATGTCGTTCATGGCGATAAAGCCTACAATATCATTGTCATCGACCACCACTAAACGTTTCACTTTATGATCGCTCATCAGTGCGGCGACATGCTTAACGGCCAAACTTTTGCCAACGGTAATGGCAGGCTTGGCACAAGCGTCGTAAACATTAAGCAGGTCAATATCGCCGTCTTCAGCAATAACTGTTTTCAGTACATTGGTGTAAGTGATCAAACCATAAGCATCATGCGGAGAGCTTTTATCTACCACCAACGACTTCACGTTATGACGCTTCATCAAGCTTAACGCCTCGCGCAGCGACGCGAACGGAGATACGGTATGAACCTTAGTTATCATGACGTCTTTCACTAACATTGGAATTGGCCTCAGTATTAAATAGATTGCTTCACATGTTCTTCAAATTTTTGCACCTGACTCACGTCAATACCGGCCAGATGTTCCAGACTAGTGGTAAAAATAAGACCTTTCGAATCATTGTCTTCCTTAGTTACCACTTTTTGCAGCGCCTTCAGAATTTGTACGGATAAACTCTTTTCAAGCACCATTATCAATACCGTCTGGCTACCATCATAGGTAAGCCCTAAAAAGGTCTTCTTCACGCTATTACTGATACCACGGGCGGAAAACACCGTCATACCACCGGCGCCTAAATCACGCGCACAATCAATAGCTTCCTGTTCTACTTCTTCGGGCACTATGGCCACTAGCACTGAAAATTTCATACTTGCCTCTCTCGTAACCTAGTTACAAAGTCCATTAAAATAGCGTAGATCATGACAGTCACTATCGGAAATATTGAGGCAAAAGCAATCAAGCCAAAGCCGTCAATAAGCACGTTTCGCCCTTCGATGTTGGTTGCCAGACCAATACCAAGCGCGGTTACCAGTGGTACTGTAACCTCTGAGGTTGTTACCCCACCTAAATCGTAGGCCAAAGCGACAATATAGCGCGGTGCAAATAGCGTCAGAAAAATCACCAGGGCGTAGCCACCCATAATGTAATAGTGAATAGAATCACCCACAATAATACGATGCACACCTACGGTAATACCAATGGCTACTCCGGCTGCAACCAACATGCGAATAACGTTGCCACTTACCTTGCCGGAGGCAGCCTGCTCGGCCTGTTGCCCAATAGCCAAAAGTGCAGGCTCCGCCATAGTGGTGGCAAAGCCAATAGCAAAGGCAAACAAGTACACGAAGGTATAGTTATTATGCGCAATAAGCTGCTCGGCCATGCTGGTGCCAATTGGAAACAGGCCCATTTTTAAACCCACAACAAACGCATACAGGCCAAGTATCACCAGCGCAAACCCAAAAGAGACTAACCGGGGATTGGTTAACTGCCGCCGCAAGACCAAATATTGGAAGAATAGAACCGTAATCAGAATGGGTAATACATCGCGCAGCATGGTTAGCAAGTCCAGCAGCATTTTCAGTGGACCAAAGCCCTTGGATGCCGTGCTTTCATAGAGCAAGCCATCTACCGCGGGGCCACCACCGGCATCGCTGTAAACAATAATGCCGTATACCTGTACGCTTATCATCGGCACCATTACCGACAGTGCGACCAAACCAAAGCCGTCAATTAACGGGTTACGGCCGCGAATTGACGCGGCCAGACCAATCCCCATAGCAGCAATCAAGGGTACAGTTACAATGTTGGTCGTTACGCCACCGGAATCGTACGCCAGCCCCACTATTTCCGGCGGCGCAAAATAAGTAACCGCCACTACCAGCGAATAACCAATAATCATAAACCAGTGCAATGGCCAGCCCAGAATAGTACGCAGCACCCCAAGTGCTACCACCAAACCAACCGAACAAGCCACAATTAGCCGCAGCGTTACTGCATCAATAAGACCCTGACTGATCTGCTGAGCCTGCTCAGCCACCGCAATAAGTGCTGGCTCGGCAACCACCGCGGAAAAGCCAAGAAAGAAGCCGAAACTTAATAAAATAGGAATAGAGCCACGTTTGGCGAATTGGTTAGACAGGCTTTTACCAACGGGGAAAATACTAAGTTCTAAGCCTTGTAAAAACAGCGCCACACCGGCCGCAACGATCAATAGACCAATGCTGATGCTGAGCAAATTATCGGGAACCTGACGCAGTACCAAGGCCTGAAACACCACCACCACTAATACTATGGGTAGTAAGTTACGCAGTGCATGTAAAAAGGCGTGGTAAAAATCCTTCAAAAACAAGCTTGAATCCTTCCTCAGCAACATCAACGGCTAGCGCTAAAGGCTAACTATGAAAGACTGGCTCTTTTTGCGCAAGGCAAATATAAGCTTCATCACCCTCTTCCAATTATTCTTGATCAAGGAATTCATTATTTATCGGTAAGTTTGCGTCCAAAACAGCAAATCGTCAGCTAATGCATTCGCTAAGTCCGCTTTTTGCGCTGCACCAATGTCACGTTGAAAATAGCTGCGTAACCCCATAATGCCAACTTGCAAGCGACTCGCAATGCGTTGTGCGCTCGCTCGGGGAATGCCGTCTCGCTGCAAAATATCCGCGAAAGTAGCTTCCATTCGCTGCAATAAAGCTTCAGCGCGTGCGCCTAGTTCAGAAGCATGATGGCCTAATTCTAATAAGGTTTTAACCAGCATACAGGCTTGCGCCGGCGGTATCTCCGCTTGCTCATCAGCCATACCACGAAGATAACCTGCCAGCGCCTGAATTGCTGATGGTTTATTCGCTACTTGTTCAGTCAACCTGGCTAACGAGGCTTCGGCATAGCTTTCCAAAGCCATACCAAAGAGTTGTTCTTTACTACCAAAGCTGGCGTAAATACTGCCTGGACGCATATTTAATGCTAATTCTAAATCTTTCATTGAGGTTGCCGAAAAGCCGCGCTGCCAAAATAGTTGCACCGCATTACCAATGGCTGTCTCTCGGTCGAATTTCGCTGGTCTTGGCATTGCTTATTTTACCTATTAATAGCAAGTCACTATTTTTCTGCTAATAGTTGAGTGTTCGTTCAATTACATCTATAGTCATCAATAATAATTGAACGACCACTCAAAAACAACCAAATTGTAACGGAGAAATCATGGCAGAATATAAACTTCACGATAAGTCATCCGCACCAGAAAAAAGTAAAACGTTACTTGAAAACTCCGAGCAAGCCTTTGGCATGATACCCAACTTACACGCGGTGATGGCTGAATCACCCGAGTTATTAGAAGGTTACCAAAAGCTTCATGAGCTGTTTCAGAACACTCGTTATAACGCAGACGAACTGTCGGTTGTTTGGCTCAGTATTAGCGCCGAACACGAATGCCGCTATTGCATGGCGGCGCATACCGGTATTGCCAAAAGCACCGATGTTAGCGATAACATAATCAGTGCCCTGCGCAACGGTGAAAAGCTCCCGAATGATAAACTAGAAGCATTGCGCAGCTTTACCTTAACTCTGGTGCGTAACCGCGGTCATGCTTCGAACGATGACTTACAGGCCTTTCATGATGCCGGCTACGACAAGCGCCACGTGCTGGAAATTGTGGTGGGTATTGCTCAAAAAGTGATGAGTAATTACACCAACCATCTGGCCGCTACCCCGGTAGACAAGCCATTCGAAAAATTTAGCTGGGAGAAAAAATAATATGACCAATGCAACCAGTAGCGACGCTGTACTAGCTAAAAAATTGCCCTGGTCCTTGCTCGCACTGCGGCTGGGCGTGTTTATTGTGATGTTGGTATGGACACTGGATAAGTTTGTTAACCCCACCCATACCGCAGCAGTATTCGAAGGTTTCTACGGTGTCAGCGGTTTGTCTGCAACCATGGCCGCAGTACTGGGTGTCTTGCAATTAATAGTGGTTCTGGCATTTGTGATTGGTTACCGCAAAACCATTACTTACGGGTTGATATTTGTGCTGCATGGTCTATCTACACTGTCGTCAATGCCGCAATATTTCGACGCTTTTAACAACCTATTGTTTTTCGCGGCATGGCCAATGTGGGCCGCTTGCTGGGTCCTATTTTACTTGCGTGATTACGATACCAAGTTTTCGGTTTAAAGCCTGCTAATTGGAGCAACCAAATGACGACCCTGGCGTTTGACGTATACGGTACGCTAATTGATACCAATGGCGTGTACGAAAAGTTGCAGACCTATATTGGTGAGCGCGCCGGAGAATTTTCCCGGCGTTGGCGCAATAAGCAGCTAGAGTACTCATTCCGGCGTGCGCTGATGCAAAATTACTGTAATTTTGCGAGCTGTACTGAACAGGCATTGCGGTATGTTGATGCCGAGCTTGATACCAAACTGAGTGCTGAGCAGCAGCAAGCTCTGTTAGCCGCCTATCGGCAACTACCGGCATTTGCTGACGTTAGATCAAGCTTACAAGCCTTGCAGGAACGTCAGGTTGCCATGTATGCATTCTCAAACGGTAATGCTAGTGCAGTACAGCAATTATTAGAGCATGCCGAATTAACTGAGTTCTTTACCGATATTGTTAGTACTGATGAAATGCAATCTTTTAAGCCGAATCCTGGTGTATACAGTCACTTTTTGCGCCGAGCTAACGCCAGCCACAATCAAGCCTGGCTTATCTCCAGCAATAGTTTCGATGTAATTGGGGCGCGCTCTGCTGGTATGCAAGCTGCTTGGATTAAACGCGATACTTCAGCCGTGTACGACCCATGGGGAATTGAGCCTACGATAACTATAACCAGCTTGGAACAACTGCCTGCAACGCAGTTTTAAAAACCTAAGTGGGCGCTGAGAAGCGGTTTTTATATTGCAGTCACCGCTTTCCAATCCCAGCCTGACGTATCAACGTAAGATTTCACTAAGGTTTCAAGTGGTTCAGTTGCCAAATTTTCATCCTCAGCTTTGTCGCCAAGCTCAAAAGCCCAGTGGCACTTAATGGCATTCTTGGTGAGTACGCGTATGAGTAACTTAGTTTTATCAAATTGATTTGAAGTTGCTACCGAAAGTTCCTCTCTGCGTGCGCTAATAACGTCCATTGTCCGCCATAAGTCAGCGATTTTTAACGGTAATGAGGTTTGTTGATGTCGATCAGGAAAAAAATGGATAACCGGGAATGCCAGATACTTTTGCGCTGCACTGGCAATATCTTTATCCAGTTTACCTAGCTCATCAGCCAGGCGCTGTAACTGCTGAGGATCTGTTGATTTAGCATAGACAGCAAGTGGATTTAGCGCTGTTATCATAAGTGCTAGCCTGCGCTTTTCAATAACCGCGGTCAGCACTTGCATACTATAAGTTACACCCAAGGTCAGCAGCGATAGTCCGTTAAGAGCGGCAATAACCGAGGCTATTTGTCCTAAGGTACCTTCTGCGCGAAAATCGCCGTAGCCAATGGTGGTTATCGTGTAACCTGTGTAGTACATCCGCTCAGCCAGTCCAGCTAAGCGCTTAGAGTCCTCAGTAACAATCGAAATGGCGTCCCAGCTGAATATTAATGCCCAACCTAGCCAAGTGACGCCAACCCACACCAGCGTTACCAGAATAAGCGTCACCGGCCCGGTAACCATGGGCATACGCGAACTTCCTTGCAACTGTTTAACCCTACAAAATAGCCTCCAGGTGTTATAAGACAGCCAGTTCGCTCCAGCCCCACCACCATTCATGGTCATAGTGGTAACCACCACATCCAGCAACACCAGACAAACTAATAGCAAGCCGAATGCGGCGGTTAAAAACGAAACTGACATTTAAATGCCTCCCGCAACTAGTGCGCGTTATTCAATTTGTTTAGGTGCATACAGGTATGTCCGAATCGGAATGACATTGTTAATGTTAGGTTAGGAGAAATTGGCGGTTTGATTGCGTGTTTGCGTAAATTTTACAGTCCGAACAACTGCCCGTTATAACGTGAACAAAAGAGCCTTGAACAGGCAAAGCTTAAGTTTCAAACGAAAGCGGGTTAGCTGAAAACTAATGACTTGATTGCGGAAAACGAATCTCAGTGATATCGGCAATAAAGAATGGAAAGTAATCATCGGTTCCGAACATATTTCCCGCTTCCACATGAAATGGAAGCCGATACCCGTCCACCTCTCTAAAATCTGACATGATTCCGCCAAACGGCTGTAAGCGATAACTTTTATCTGCGTTAGCATTGCTCCAACGCTGAAACAACACCTTCACCGGGCGCCCAACAGAGTCAACGGTAACGTCTACCGCCTGCTCTAGCGACCCGTGGCGCACGCTTACGCGGGAGGTATTCTGATCAAGCTCGCTCCAGCTAACTGCTGAGCTGGGTAATAGAGCCGCCGGAGTCCAAAAAACAGCTTCGGCGACATAACGGCCAAAAGCGGATCGAGCATGATCGGCATCCCCACCCAAACGAGCAACAGGAATTAGCCCTAATAGTCGAAATCGAGTCCAGTTCGCCGAATCAGAGCCTGACACTGGTAACCCGCTGTTTGTTTGCATTGACCACACAAAGCCCTTTGGCGCTGCCAGTATCTGCTGTGCTGTCATTTGTTGGTAGGCAGGCTGTTCCTTAGTACCAAGGCTAAAAACGCCGGTCATACTGAGTTCGGCCACAGGCAGTAATGGCGTGCCTGCGGTTATGGTGTATAGAAAATAACGCCGCGTCGGCTCCGGTAAATCAGCCACCATGTCAGCCACGAATAACTTCGGGGTATCAGGCTGCAGCGCTATTAGTCTGTTCCACTGGGTACGATCCGCACGTCTGTCGAGTGCTAACAGAGCCGCCAGGGCCACAAAAAGAAAAGAAAGTGCGAGTAGAATTGCAATAATCACCTTCATGCTCCTAACCCTGCGTTTAACAATAGTTGGCATGAATCAATTTATTACAGATCTGCCGGTAAACCAAAAACTGTTTGGGCATGAAAGGTAACAAAGAATGAATTGGCGTGAACTTGGATGTACTACTTGGAAGTTTAATGAGGATTAGCCGATAGGCCGAAAACTTGAGTCTTAAAAAAAAGTGGTGCCCGGGGCCGGACTTGAACCGGCACGATCTTACGATCGAGGGATTTTAAATCCCTTGTGTCTACCAATTTCACCACCCGGGCACATTCGATTTTTTTAAGTGACGTATTGCACGTACTTGGAGGCGGGTCCCGGAGTCGAACCGAGGTCCACGGATTTGCAATCCGCTGCATAGCCACTCTGCCAACCCGCCTTGGGGTTTTATAAAAATTTGGAGCGGGAAACGAGATTCGAACTCGCGACCCCAACCTTGGCAAGGTTGTGCTCTACCACTGAGCTATTCCCGCATCCAGTGCCGACGCATTCTACTGTCTTATGCGAACACGTCAACGCTTTTTTACTATTTCATGTATCGTTTGCTTATTTTTGACTCAAATCGGCCCAAGCGGCCCTTAAGTATTCCCACATTGACCATAAAGTGAGCGCAAAAGCCAAGTATAAAAGAATAGTCGCCGTAACTATAACAAAGGTATTTGCTTCCCAAAGTAAGCCTACCAAAGCCACCATTTGTGCAATGGTTTTTAACTTACCTAAATTCGATACGGCCACCTGCCCCTGACGGCCTATTTGTGCCATCCACTCGCGCAGCGCTGAAACGACGAGCTCGCGACTGATAATAGTTAACGCCGGAATGGTGATCCACCAGGTTGCGTAATGCTCGACTACCACCACCAAGGCCGCGGCAACCATGACTTTATCAGCAACCGGATCTAAGAAAGCACCAAACGCAGTAAACTGATTAAACTTACGCGCAACATAACCGTCCAGCGCATCAGTAATTGCTGCTATAACAAAAACCAGCGCCGCCCAGAAATTTGCTTCCGGGCCCGGCAAGTAATAAATCACCAGAAACACCGGAATTAAAAATATTCTGAAAGAGGTTAATAAATTAGGAATATTCCACATTTTGGATACTTCGTCCTTTATTCGTCACGAAACGCGTGATAAATGGTTTCTGCCATGGTCGGACTAATGCCCGGAATACTTTTCAGCTGTTCAATACTAGCTTGTTTCACCTGCTGTAATCCACCAAGATTCTGTAATATTTTCTGCCGCCGCTTGGCACCAATTCCAGGAATATCCTCAAGGGTAGAGGTGCGCCGAACTTTGGCGCGACGCTGGCGGTGCCCGGTAATGGCAAAGCGGTGTGATTCATCGCGAATGTGCTGAATTAAATGCAGCGCCGCGGCGTCTTTTTCCATTGGAATAGTTTGGTGTGAACCAGCCAAAATCAGGGTTTCCAGACCAGGTTTACGGGATTCACCTTTGGCCACGCCAATCAGTAATGGGGCCGCCCGGCCCCAGTCGGCAAAGTAATTTTCTGCCTGTGCCAGTTGCCCTTTACCACCGTCAATAAACAGAATGTCCGGAATATTACTTTTTCCTTCGCCAACATCCCGTGCCTTGTCATAACGCTTCGCTAAGGCTTTCGCCATAGCAGCATAATCGTCACCAGGCGTAATACCGCTAATATTGTAGCGGCGGTAATCGGCTTTTTTCGGGCCATTAATATCAAACACTACGCACGAGGCGACGGTTTCCTGCCCCATGGTGTGGCTAATATCAAAGCATTCCATCCGCACAATGCTAGCCCCCAAATCCAATACCTTCTCCAGCGCCTGAATACGCATGCGCATGGTCGACTGCTGATTCAGTTTGCTCTCTAATGCATTTAACGCATTTTTAGCTGCCAGCGACTGATATTGCTTACGCTCACCACGAACACGGCTGGCTAAACGTACTTTCTGCGCCAACACTTCCCCAATTAAATCCAGTTCCTGTTGGCGCTGCTCGGATTGCGCTTCGTCTTGTTCAGGTAAAATAATTTCCTTCGGTAGCTTACGGCCAGCAGTATCGGACAGGTAAAACTGCAGTAAAAACGCCACCAGCACTTCCTGGTCATCGGTATTGGTCGGCACTTTTGGAAAATAGCTGCGACTGCCCTGTATTTGGGCATCACGAACAAACAATACATGCACCGCACAAATACCGCCGTTACGCGAGAATCCAATCACGTCCAGCTCCTGCTGGTTTCCAGTAACTGAGTTCCGCTCCTGCACCTGTCGCAGCGCGGTAATTTGATCGCGAAAGCGAGCCGCGCGCTCGAACTCCAGCGCCTGGCTGCTGTGCTCCATGCGATCCACCAGCACATCAATAACTTGTTGATTGTTGCCTTTTAAAAAGTCTTTCGCTAACTGCACCTGCTCCTGATATTCATCGTCGGTGCAGTACCCCTTCACACAAGGTGCCAGGCAACGTTTGAGCTGATATTGCAAACACGGACGGCTGCGCGCTCTGTAGTAGGTGTCTTCGCACTGCCTAACCGGGAACAACTTCTGTAACAAGCGCAAACTTTCGCGTACGGCTACACCATTCGGAAAAGGGCCGAAGTACTCCCCTTTGTCACGGCGGGTACCCCGATGAAAACCTAGGCGCGGATGTTCATGGCTGCTCACTAGAATATAAGGGTAAGATTTGTCGTCACGCAGCAACACGTTGTAGCGCGGCCGGTATTTCTTAATAAAGTTGTTTTCCAGAATCAGGGCTTCTGCTTCGGTATTGGTTACCGTTACATCCATATTCTGAATTTGCTTTACTAAGGTTTGGGTTTTGGGGCTGTCCACGGTTTTGCGAAAATAACTGGCAACACGTTTACGTAAATCTTTCGCTTTGCCCACATAAATAACATCACCTTCGCCATCATACATCCGGTAAACCCCGGGTTGATGGGTCAGGTGACGGAGAAATTCTTGAGCGTCAAATTCAGGTGTCATTAAGTCTCTAAGTTCATAATGTCTACAATACCGGCGCGAATCGCTACATGCGATAGCGCCACATCTCCACTGATGCCAAGTTTATCAAAGATACGGTAACGAAAAGTATTTACTGTCTTGGTGCTGATATTAAGGTGTTTGGCGATTTCTGCAACCCGAATACCACGGCCTAACATTTGCGTAACCTGCATTTCGCGTTCGCTCAGTTGTTCAAACAACTGCCGTTGTTCTTGCTTGCGCGGATTGCGGGCAAAATACTCAGCAACCGCCGAAGCCACATACATTTGTCCTGAGCGTATCGACGCCATGGCATCCAGCAGCTCTTGGCAGCTGCAATGTTCAAGCAAATAGGCATCGACCTGGCTAATACTGCATTGAAAGTCCAGCACGTCCTGAAAATTACGCCCCCATAATAATAAGAGTAAATCAGGATAGCGTTTTACCAACCGCCGCCAGCTTTCAATGGTGGCATCACCGCTGAGCTGACTACACAACACCACCGTGGCATAAGGATAATCCCTTGCTATCTGGCGCAGTTCGTTAAAGGTGCCTATGCTCGCGCAAATTTGATAGTTTGATTGCTCTGCCAGTACATGTTCCATGCCCGCACGTACTAAACCACTACTTACCGCAAGAATAATAGGTGTCATCAACATCTCCTTATGTTTAGAACCCATTGCACTTGATTGTGCCCGGTATTTCAGATTTTGCTTTTTATGTAGGATTTGCAACAGAAACTATTGATAACTAACGAATTGAAGCCATTGCTCGCAAATGAGTACGACAAATGACATGAGCCAAATACGATTATATGTCGACTGACATATTAAATACGCTTTTGATCCAGCAACTGCCATAAGTAACAGGCTAAATAGCTGCGATAAGGGGATGCTTTCGCTGGCGTAATATAAACCCCCTGCTCACCAATTAATTGAATCGCTTTGCGCAGGCTACTGTCGCCGGCGGGAAATATATCTTCCCGACCATAATGAAAAATCGCCAGAATAGATGCGCTCCAGCGCCCTATTCCTTTGTGCGCCATTACCGCATTCATTAGGGCTTCGTCGTTCAGCGACGGCCAGCTATCAACAGCGGAGGGGTTTTGTTCATAGCTGCGGGCAAAATCAATAATAGTTTGCGCTTTGGTGCGGCTTAACCCGCATTCCAGTAAGTCGATGTAATCCAGATCGGCAATATCCTTGCGACCTTGCTGGCGTGCTTTCGCCTCAGCGCGGGCAATAATGGTGTCCGAGGCCTTACCCGATAGCATTTGGCGAACAATTATGCGCGGTAAGGCCTGCAGCGGATGCAGTCCGGTGGCCTGAATCGGCTCTATTTGCGGGTGTTCCGCCAACCAGCGCGAAAACCCGGCTTGGGTAGCACACAAATGTTGACGAATACTTTCCGCTGTTACCTCGCTCATAGAGCTCCTTACGCAAACACCGTTACTGTTTGTCGGCTTAACGCGACTAAGCGACCGTTGTTGTCCCAAATACTGGCCTGTGTATGACCATAACCATCGGCAGCATACTCAATATCTGCTACATATTGCCACCAGTCATGCGCGCTTTTTTCTGGCATTGGATCAATAAACTCTATCGTCCAACTTAACGAACTTGCCGGCGCAGGCTGAGACAGGTGTGGCAATAAGGCTGGTGGCCAGGCATCAACCAAACCAAGCAGGAAGCCAGGATTAATTGGCGTGGTTTCATGGCGAAAACGCATCCAACCACCAAACTGACGTGATTTATTTCCAGTAAATGGCAATCCACCGACGGTAACCCGGTAGTCGTAGTGATAGGTAAATTCAGGCACTATGCTCATTTCCGGCATTGGCGGGCCCTGCTCAGGCGTTGGAATGTCCGGCCGCGAATGCGCATCCACAGTAACGGTTGATTCCCGGCTACGACCAAAACTAGCCAGTGCCGACAACACCACTTCACCCGCCTGTAGTATGTCTACCCGAATTTGGCTAACCGATTTACCTTCACGCAATACCCGACGTTCCAACTGCGCTTCACCATCGTTAATTGGTGCGACAAATAACACGCTTAGTGACCGAATAGCCTGATCATCGTGCGCACCGTAGCGCGCGCATTGCCAGGCGATAGCGGCGGTAATACCACCAAACAGTGCGCGTCCCTGCCCCCACTTCGTCGGCAGTTGAATGGTCTGCTCGGCAGCTGGCGTAATCTGCGCTAAGGTTTCGGTGAAATTCATGGTAACGGCCTTCTTATCTTTTTAATGTTAACTTTGATTATACACAGGTAAGACCAGTATAAAAGAGCGAGGGGCACTCGTCTGGCGCGCCTTTGCAAAAGGCTAACCCAGAAAAGCAAAAAGCCCCGCAAGTTTCCTTGCAGGGCTTTTTTAAAATGTGGCGGAGAGAGAGGGATTCGAACCCCCGGTGGGAATGAACCCACGCCTGATTTCAAGTCAGGTGCATTAAACCGAGCTCTGCCATCTCTCCGCAGCCTCGTGACACTTAGTGCCGTTAAGACGATGCGAATGATAAAGAGAGCACCTGCGCTTGTAAAGCAAAAAATTCAATCAATGGGTTTGTTTGGTGGCAAAATAGACAACCACTAGCAATTTTCTTACGTATTGCTTGAAAAGCACACAATTCGCCCACATTTAGTTGCTGTAGCCACGAGAATAGTTGGAACCTTTTCACAGTTCTTGTATTCTAAGTGGCAGAAGTAACGCCCTTTCGGCGGATAATTAAATCGGAGAAAACAATGCGTAACGAAGCCCAAACGTATACAGCTCGTTCAGAGTCAGTATTACAGGTCAATAAAGTTCTACGTAACACCTACATGCTGTTGGCATTAACCCTGGCATTTAGTGCTGCGGTTGCCGGTGTCAGCATGGCAATGAACTGGCCACACCCGGGTCTGATTATTACCCTGGTCGGCTTTTACGGTTTACTGTTTTTAACGCACAAAACGTCCAACAGTTCAGCGGGTCTGTTATCTGTATTCGCGCTTACCGGATTCATGGGTTACACCATGGGGCCGATCTTGAATATGGTGATCGGTAATGGCGGTGCTGATGTCGTGGTAACCGCATTTGGTGGTACAGCACTTATCTTCTTTGCTCTGTCAGCTTATGTACTCACCACCAAGAAAGACATGTCTTTCTTAGGCGGCATGATGGTAGCCGGCTTCTTTGTTATCGTTATTGGCTTTGTCGCGAACATCTTCCTACAGTTGCCAGCCTTAAGCTTAGCGCTGTCAGGATTATTCATTCTGTTCTCGTCAGGCGCCATTTTAATGCAAACCAGCGCCATTATTCGTGGCGGCGAGCGTAACTACATTCTGGCTACTGTTACCTTGTTCGTTTCACTGTATAATATTTTCCTCAGCTTGATTCACTTGCTGACGGCGTTTGGCAGCAACGATTAATTCGCAAGCCAACACTTAGTTCAAACGCCCCATTTATTGGGGCGTTTTTGTTTCTGTTTTTTGTTTCCAAAGTATAATAAACCACATGGCAACTATCAGTCTTTGCATTCAGCAGTCACCACAACTTGGTCATAGTTACCATGCGCTGCGCTATGCCCGTGCAGCTATTGCAAACGGACACCAGTTACAGCAGATATTCTTCTATCAAGCCGGGGTTCTGCATGCACTAGCGTCGCAACATAACGCACAGCATACGGCTGACTGGATAGCCTTTTCCCACACACATCAGGTACCACTGGTAGTGTGCCACACGGTTGCTGAACTTTACGGTATTCACGCCGCGGTTGACGGTGGGCAATCGAATCTGAATCCAGCCTTTGATGCCGCTGGTTTAACCGAATTTCTGGTGGCTATTAACCAAAGTGATAAGGTGGTGCAGTTTTTATGACCCAGTCGCAGTCGAACCACACCACACCAAGTCTGCTGGTTATACAAACCGCAGGTCCTGATTCTGTGGCAGCTCGTGAAGCCCTGGATGTGGTGCTAAATGCGGCGGCGCTAGATATTCCGGTGCAATTCGTGCTGCAAGGTAATGCCATACTTAACCTGGTAACGCCGGTAGCGCTTACTGAGGCCTTCAACACGCCCTCGGTGCAAAAGAAATACGGTATGCTGGAGTTATTCGATGTGCCGGCTCCTATGGTAGCCAGCGAGGATTTACAGCGTTTTGGGTTAACTGCCGAGCAGCTCAGCATCGAGGTGACGGAATTGTCGCAACAACAACTGCAGCAGCAACACGCCCACTTTACCCAGCTACTGAGGTTTTAACTGGTTATGTCGGATCCGGCCTTAAACTCATCAGCACTGCACCAGCTTATGCAACAGCCGCTTAGCGCTGTGCTTGCTGATAGCAGCAACAATTTGCGCGCAGGTGACACTGTGTTGGCTTTTGGTAGCCATATTGCCGGGTTGCTTGATGAACAGCTACAAACTCGCTTACAGGGCTTAGGTTTGCATATTGCAGCTCTGCAAGATGACGCTGCAGCGCTTGGGCTAACCTCAGCCTGCGAACAGCAGCAAGTGAGTTTACTCACCGATAGCCAGTGGCTGGAGCTCACCTTGACCCATCACCCGCTGTATACCTATTAGCATTATGATTGAATTTAATGGCAAAGAATACGCAACCGACAAGCATCATTATTTAGCCAATTTTGATGACTGGTCACCCGATTTGGCTGAACATATAGCCACGTTGGAAGCAATTGAAATGACCCCAGCGCATTGGGAAGTGGTGCATTTTGTGCGGAATTTTTATCAGGAGTACGATACCAGCCCGGCCATGCGGGTACTGGTAAAAGCGGTCGCAAAAAGTTTAGGGGCGGATAAAGGCAATAGCCGTTATTTGTATAGCTTATTTCCAAAAGGCCCGGCGAAGCAGGCCACGCGCATCGCTGGTTTACCCAAACCAGCGAAGTGCATTTAGCGGCCACATCAAAACCTACGGCGTTAACCGCTCAATGCCGCCCATGTACGTACGAAGTACCGTTGGAATAATCACTGAACCATCGGCTTGCTGATAGTTTTCCAGTACCGCAACCAATGCACGACCGACCGCTAAACCTGAACCATTTAAGGTGTGCAGTAGTTCCGGCTTTTTCGCTGCTTTACGGCGGAAGCGCGCTTGCATACGACGCGCCTGAAAGTCACCCATATTCGAACATGAGCTGATTTCGCGATAGGTATTCTGCTCTGGCAACCACACTTCCAGATCATAGGTCTTAGTAGCTCCAAAACCCATATCACCAGTACATAGAGTTACTTTACGGTAAGGCAATTCAAGCAATTGCAAAACTTTCTCAGCGTGACCTACCAGTTGCTCCAACGCGTTCATGGAATCTTCCGGCTTGCTTAACCAAACCAACTCTACTTTATCGAACTGGTGCTGACGGATCAGACCACGGGTATCACGCCCATGAGAACCAGCTTCACTGCGAAAACACGGGGTATGCGCAGTAAACTTAAGTGGTAACGACTCTTCTTCCACAATTTCATCGCGCACTAAGTTGGTTAGCGGTACTTCTGCGGTTGGAATTAATGACAAAGGTACCTGCTGTTCAGTGGCACCTTTCACATGGAACAGGTCTTCACCGAACTTAGGGAGCTGGCCGGTACCATACAAAGTGTCGTGGTTTACCAGATAAGGCACGTAAGTTTCCGTGTAATCATGCTCGGTGGTGTGCAAATCCAGCATAAACTGGGTTAATGCACGATGCAGGCGCGCAATGCCGCCTTTCATCACCACAAAGCGCGCGCCGGTTAACTTAGCCGCAGCTTCAAAGTCCATGCCCTTTAAGCCCTGGGCTACGTCGACATGATCTTTCGGTTGAAACTCAAATTCGCGTGGGATTCCCCAGCGGATAACTTCCACATTTTCAGACTCGTCTTTCCCCACCGGAACATCTTCTGCTGGCAGGTTAGGAACGCCTTCAATAATTTTCTGCAGCTCGTCCTGTAAGCTGGCTAAGTCTTTCTTCGCCTGCTCTAAATCGCTGCCTAGCTGATCAACTTCCGCCAGCAGAGGCGCAATGTCTTCACCAGCAGCTTTGGCTTTACCAATAGACTTGGATCGACTGTTACGCTCTGCCTGTAAACTCTCCGTACGAACCTGAAGTTCTTTACGACGTAACTCCAGCGTTTCCAGCTGTTCAACATCCAGCTTGAAACCACGGGTTGCCAAGCGTTCTGCTGCTTGATTGAGTTCACTGCGGAAATATTTTGCGTCTAACATGACCGTCCTGTCTGAAATAGTAAGTTAAATGAATCTTGCGTATTAAGCGCTTTGCGGCGTCGGATATACAGCCATGGCCAACAATACCGCGCCAATGCAAAGCACCAGGTTAAGTAACACGTGTAGCATGGCTTTGAGCCAGTCCCCCTGATTCGCCAGCACTACCACCTCCAGCGAAAACGCCGAAAAGGTTGTGAAGGCGCCCAGCAAACCAACCCCGAACAATAACCAATGGTTGTCACTTAGTTGCTGATGTTGTTGACTCATCACCAGCAAACCCAGTAAAAACGAGCCCACTATGTTAACCAGCAATGTCGCAAAAGGAAATGCCTTAGTGACATTCAATAGCGCCATGCCAACACCGTAACGACCAGCTGCTCCTAAAGCACCACCTAATGCCACCCATAAATAGCTAGTCATCGTTTGGATCCCGTTGCCAGTCGCTGGCAGCACTTAAGCTCTGTAACCAGCGTAGTTTTTCGGATATTTTCGCTTCCAAGCCACGTTCATTGGGCTGATAAAACACCGTATCAGCAATTGCTGCGGGCAAATAACGCTCGCCAGCTACAAAGGCATGGGGATAATTGTGCGCGTAGCGATAGTCTTCACCGTAGCCTTCTGCTTTATGTACTTTGGTGGGCGCATTACGTAAATGCGACGGTACCGCATAGTCCGGTGCATCTTGCGCTAGCTTTACCGCTTGCTTGAAGGCGTTATACACCGCATTACTTTTAGCCGCACTCGCGCAATAAATAACCGCTTGTGCAATCGCCCGTTCCCCCTCAGCAGGACCAACTCTGTGGTAGGTGTCCCAGGCATTCAGCGCAATTTGGAGCGCGCGTGGGTCAGCGTTGCCAATGTCTTCCGAGGCAATAGCCAGTAACCGACGGGCAATAATAAGAGCGTCACCGCCGCCAGCCAGCACCCGTGCATACCAGTACAGCGCGCCATCGGGTGAGGAACCCCGTACCGATTTATGAAAAGCCGACAAAATATCGTAATAAATATCGCCCTGATTATCGAAACGCGTTTGTTTTTCACCAATAGCGTCGCGCACCACTGCTACATCAAGCTCTTGTCCCTGCTCAGCGAAATCACTGGCAATTTCAATAAAGTTAAGCAGTCGTCGCGCATCGCCATCGGCTGAATTCAGCAAGTAGTCCAGCGCCGCATCGCTTAGCGTTAATTTGCGCTGGCCCAGGCCTAGCTCAGAGTCCTCTAGCGCCCGCGTTACCACGGTTTTAAGGTCGTCCCGGGTTAAACTTTGTAGCCGGTATACCCTGGCTCGTGACAGCAACGCGTTGTTAATTTCGAAACCGGGGTTTTCGGTGGTGGCACCAATGAACACAATAGTGCCGTCTTCAATGTGCGGAAGAAAAGCGTCCTGCTGACTTTTATTGAATCTATGTACTTCGTCCACAAACAAAATGGTACGGCGGCCACTTTGCGCTAACAGATCGCGCGCATCGGCAATGGCCTGACGAATTTCTTTTACCCCGGAAGTTACCGCGCTAATGCGGGTTACCGCTGCATTTGCGGTAGCTGCAATAAGTTCGGCTAGAGTGGTTTTGCCGGTGCCGGGTGGCCCCCACAGAATCATCGAATGCAACTGGCCTTGCTCCACCGCTTTGCGCAGCGGCTTGCCGCTAGCCAGCAAGTGTTGCTGGCCAATATAGTCAGCTAGCGTTTGCGGGCGCATGCGCGCAGCTAAAGGGGCTTGAGCAGAGGTTTGTTGAAATCCCAGTTCGAAGTTACTCACACATGCCCTCAGGCTTAATTACGGGTGCGCTGATCATCAACATCAATGTTCGCCGGAACCTCATAATCGAAACGTAAATCGGATACCCGCTCATTCAGCACTTGTTCAGACAAGCTAATTTCACTTACCTGACCCTGGCCATCATCCAGCGTAATACGACTTAAGATAGCGCCTTCGGCGAAACGCAGCGTTAATGACGAGATATTCTGTGCACTATCTTTCGGCGTAATGGTATAGCTGTGCTCACCGGCATCGGTTTGAATAGCAACATCGTAGTTCTGCCAGTCGTTATTTTCCGCGTCCAGTAGCAGCAGTAATGGCGATTGTGCCACCGCTTCAGCCTGGTCGTAGATGGTCACTTGTTCAATAAACGCATTGTGATACCAGAGCGTTTCACCGTTAGCCACCAACAATGTTTCATCGGGTGCATCCGTTTGCCAAATCAGTTTGTTTGGACGCTTCAGTACCATAGCACCTTGCAGTTGCTGGACTAAATCACCATTGGCGTCTTTTACCAATTGCACAAAGTTCGCCTGCAGCGTGTTCAATTCCTCTAGCCGCTCAATTAACTGTGCTTGCTCACTTTGCAGCGGCTCTTGTGCGGCAGCTACGCCGCTGGCTGCAATCCACAACCCCGCCGCTATCACTAAAGATTTCATCATTCGTTGACTACCTAATTAAGGTTGTGATTAGTCACGCGGTGCCTGAGGTGCCAGCACATCGCGTTGACCATTATTGCCGGCGCTGGTTACTACCCCACTGGCTTCCATTTGTTCCACAATACGTGCCGCACGGTTGTAACCAATACGGAATTTGCGCTGTACTGATGACACCGACACACGTCGCGTTTCAGTTACAAAGGCAACGGCTTCGTCGTAAAGTTCATCACTTTCACCGTCGTCCAGCTCCAGTTGTTCGCCCGGCAGTAGGTTATCTTCACCCACGCCACCTTTTAAAATTTCTTCCAGGTAATTCGGACGCCCACGTTTTTTCCAGTCGGCAACCACTTTGTGCACTTCATGGTCGTCCACAAATGCCCCGTGAACCCGCATCGGCACGCCGCTACCTGGAGCGAGATACAACATGTCACCGGCACCTAATAACTGGTCGGCGCCCTGCTGATCCAAAATAGTTCGTGAATCAATTTTTGATTGCACGGTAAAGGCTATTCGCGTCGGTATATTGGCTTTAATCAAACCGGTAATCACGTCCACCGAAGGTCGCTGGGTAGCCAGTATTAAATGAATACCCGCCGCCCGTGCTTTTTGCGCTATACGGGCAATCAGCTCCTCTACTTTCTTGCCAACAATCATCATCATGTCGGCAAACTCGTCAATCACCACCACAATGTTCGGTAGTTTTTCCAGTATTGGCGGCAACTCATCCATAGAATCACCCGGTTTCCAAATAGGATCCCGCAGTGGCTTATCGGTTTTAGCGGCTTCCGCCACTTTCGCGTTGTAACCTTTCAGATTCCGTACACCCAGCGCCGACATCAACTTATAACGCCGCTCCATTTCACCCACACACCAGCGCAGCGCATTGGCCGCATCTTTCATATCGGTAACCACTTCGGTCAGCAAATGTGGAATGCCCTCATACACGGACAGCTCCAACATCTTGGGATCAATCATGATCATGCGCACGTCTTCAGGCGTTGATTTATACAGCAGGCTTAAAATCATCACGTTTACGCCCACCGACTTACCCGAGCCGGTAGTACCAGCTACCAATAAATGCGGCATTTTACCCAAATCTACAATCACCGGTTGGCCGGAAATATCGGCGCCTAACACCATAGTTAGTGGTGATGTGCTGCTATCGAAGGCTTCGCAGCTAAGAACTTCACTTAAGCGCACGGTTTCGCGGAATTTGTTCGGTATTTCCAAACCAACGTAAGACTTGCCCGGAATCACCTCTACCACCCGTACTTTCTCAACCGACAGCGAACGGGCAATGTCTTTATCTAAATTCGATACCTTGGATACTTTAATACCCGGCGCTAAATCCAGTTCAAAGCGAGTAACTACCGGACCTGGCTGTACGTTCGCAACCTTGGCATCCACACCGAAGTCTTGCAATACGGCTTCTACGGCCCTGCTCACCTGCTCTAGTTCAGCTTCGGTAATCGGATTCTTGTTGCGGTCGGGGCGATCTAACAGCTCCAGCGACGGCATTAGCGAGCCAGTGAGTTCTTCGCTACTAGCTACTTCCTCAGCCACGCTAACCTCGGTTGACTCACCGGTTTGCTTGGCTTTCGTGGGTGCCATAGCGACGGCATCTGCGTCAGGATCATCAACCAGCTTTTGCTTCGCCGCCCGACTGAATCGTGGCGGATCATTTGGTTCGCTGTTAGTGCCTAGCGCAGGTTGGTCGGTATCAGTGCGCACGCCAAACAAACCATCTAAATCAATTTCAGGTTCATCGGCACGACCACGTTCGTCAGCGGCAATATTTAACTCGCTGTCGCGAAGCGGCGCGTTATTACTCTTTTTACCCTTACCAAACCAACGCCCTAACAGCCCTTGTTTTGCGGCCGGTAAAGCTTCCGCGTCATGGTCTTCGTAACCTAGCTGCTCGGCTTCTTTCCACGGCGACGACACTTCCGGCCCTTCGCTGTCAGCGGGTTGCTTAGTATCAGAATCTTTGTCACGGCCCAAACTAAAGCCTTTCACAAAGGCTACTAACCACAAGGTGGCGGTTATCACAGCGGAGCCAATACTGTCGGCCACCCATATCCATGAAATGCCGGTAACCAGGGTTAAACCTGTGCACAGGAAGGTCAGCAGTAATAAAGTGGTGCCCAATAAATTAAAGTACGGCAATAACGATGAGCTAATTACATCGCCAAGTACGCCGCCGGCGGAGAATTGAAAAATATTATCAAAGTTGATGGAAGCCAGTGCCGAAGCCCCCACCAAGGTAAGAATTAATCCAATTAACCGTAGCCCCACGGTTAAATAGTCCAATTCAATAAGCTTGCGTGGGCGGCGGAACATCATGTATCCCAATGCCGCAAAACCAAACGGAATTAAGTAAGCAACAAAGCCCAGGGTAAATAACAGCGCATCAGCAAACCAGGCACCGATAGCGCCGGCGGAATTATGAATACTGCCCTGATAGCCAGTTTGCGACCAGCTTGGATCGGCCGGATGAAAGCTTGTTAACGCCAGCAGCAGGAACACCGCAAAAGCGCCACACAGGATCAGACTAGCTTCAAGTATGCGTTGCATTCCTGTCATGCGGTACCTGCCTGATTCATGGTAAAGCTCCTAGCTGGACTATTTTTAATTATTGTTGAACACCCATTGTAACCAAAGTCAGCCTGCTTGTTAGCCTTTGATTAACACTTTATTTTCTTGTTTCACTTCTTCCATGACCACATAAGTGCGTGATTCGTTCACTCCGGGCATAACTAATAGCGTTTCACCCAACAATTTACGATACGCCGGCATATCGGGCACTCGTGCTTTTATCAGGAAATCGAAATCCCCTGCCACCAGGTGACATTCCAGTACTTCACTGGTGTTACGCGCGGCTTCGCTAAACTCAGCAAAAGCATCGGGTGAGGTTCTAGTTAGCGTAATCTCAACGAAAACCATCAGGTTGGCACCCAGCTTAGACGGGTTAATGCGAGCATGGTAGCTCTCAATCACCCCCTCTTGTTCCAGCTTTCTCACGCGCTGCTGACAAGCCGTGGGGCTTAAGCCAACGCGTTGCGCCAGCGTTACGTTAGCGATGCGGCCATCGTCCTGCAAAATACGCAGAATTTTGCGGTCAATTCGGTCAATAGTTATTTCTACAGGTTCTTCAGCATTAAACATGGTTAACAATCGTTTTTATGGTCTTTAATAGTGTTTTACACTATTTTTACACGTAAAAAAAGCAAGAAACACACATTAACTATCTTTATAATGCGCACACCCAGTTGGAACTTATTTCCACTCCATTTGCACATGAAAAAAGGCGGCAACCATGTTAATTGGCGTTCCTAAAGAAATTAAAAACCACGAATACCGTATTGGTCTTACTCCTGCGGCGGTTCGCGAATACATTACGCATGGCCATCAAGTAATGGTTGAGCAAAATGGCGGCGCTGCTATCGGTTTTACCAATGAAGATTACGAAGCCGCGGGTGCCACCATTGTTGCCGACCCGAAAGAAATTTTCGCCAAAGCAGAAATGATTGTGAAGGTAAAAGAACCGCAACCAGACGAATGTAAGCAACTGCGTGAAGGTCAGATTCTTTATACCTACCTGCACTTGGCTCCAGATCCAGTACAAACCAAGCTACTGGCCGAAGCTGGCGTTACCGCTATTGCCTACGAAACCGTAACCGACAACCGTGGCGGCTTGCCATTGTTAGCACCTATGAGTGAAGTAGCTGGCCGTATGTCAATTCAGGCTGGCGCGCACAACCTGGAAAAATCTCGCGGCGGCAGCGGCACCTTGTTAGGTGGCGTACCAGGTGTTGAACCAGGTCGAGTATTAATCATCGGCGGCGGCGTTGTTGGTACTCAGGCAGCTAAAATTGCTGTCGGTATGGGCGCTGAAGTCACTATCTTAGACCGTTCGTTACCACGTTTACGTGAGCTGGATGATTTGTTCGACGGCCGGGTGAAAACTATTTTCTCTACGGTTGATGCCATTGATACCTTCTCACGTCAGGCCGACTTGGTTATTGGCGCGGTATTAATTCCAGGTGCAGCAGCGCCGAAGCTGTTAACTCGTGAGCATTTAAGCAACATGCGTCCGGGTTCAGTTGTGGTTGACGTTGCTATTGATCAGGGCGGCTGTTTTGAAACCTCCAAAGCAACTACCCACCAGGAGCCAACCTATGTGGTGAACGACATCGTTCACTACTGTGTTGCCAACATGCCAGGTGGTGTTGCCCGTACTTCGACTATTGCTTTGAACAACGCGACCCTGCCTTACGGTTTAGCGCTTGCTAACAAAGGCTTAGCAGCCATGAAGAATGATGCTCACCTGCGTAACGGTTTGAACATGCACATGGGTAAAATCACCTACAAAGCGGTTCACGACGATTTAGGCGAAGAGCTTGGTTTGGAATACTTAGATCCAATGCAAGCGGTTGGCGGTTAAGCCAACCCCACCAGAGCCTGACTTCGGTCAGGCTTTTTTTTGCCTGAATGCTTATCACGCTTGTTCCGAAAGCTTGTTAAACCTACAATCAGTCCCCATAGCCTTAACATACCCGAACATTCTTATAACGAATAAAACGAAACGATTAACTGGAGAAGTCTTACATGGCTGAAGTAAAGCATTGCCGTCTGTTAATTCTGGGGTCAGGCCCGGCTGGTTATACCGCCGCTGTTTACGCTGCCCGCGCTAATTTGAACCCGGTTATGGTTACCGGTATGCAACAAGGTGGTCAGCTTACCACCACAACCGATGTTGAAAACTGGCCCGGCGATCCAGAGGGCTTAACTGGCCCCGATTTAATGGTTCGTATGCAAAAGCACGCCGAGCGCTTTGATACTGAAATCATTTTTGACCACATTAACTCGGTTGATTTTAGTAAGCGTCCGTTCGAATTAACCGGTGATGTTGGCAAGTACACCGCCGACTCAGTGATTGTTACTACCGGTGCCTCGGCTAAATACCTTGGCTTACCGTCAGAAGAAGCCTTTATGGGTAAAGGCGTATCTGCCTGTGCTACCTGCGATGGTTTCTTTTACCGTAACCAGAAGGTGTGCGTGGTTGGCGGCGGTAATACGGCCGTTGAAGAAGCATTGTATTTGTCCAATATTGCCAGCGAAGTGCACGTCATTCACCGTCGTGAAACCTTCCGCGCGGAAAAAATCCTGGTTGACCGATTAATGGATAAAGCCAAAAACGGTAACGTGACCCTGCATTTAAACAAGACTCTTGATGAAGTTCTTGGCGACGACAGTGGCGTAACTGGCGTGCGCGTAAAAGACACCAATGACCAAAGCTTGAGTGAACTTGAAGTTATGGGCTGCTTTATTGCCATTGGTCACCAACCAAACACAGGTATTTTTGACCAGCAGCTAGAAATGGTTGATGGCTATATTCAAGTGCAAAGTGGTTTGGAAGGCAACGCCACAGCAACCAGTGTGCCGGGTGTTTTTGCCGCGGGTGATGTGATGGACCATATTTATCGTCAAGCTATTACCTCGGCCGGTACCGGTTGTATGGCAGCGCTTGATGCCGAGCGCTATTTGGATGGCTTAACCAAATCCTAGGTTAACCGACCTAACGAAAGGAGCTTGCCGGTGCTGGTACAGCTACCGCAAGATAAGATTGTGTTCCCGGCGCCCAGTGCGGCGCTGACGGAACCCAATGGCTTATTGGCAATTGGTGGTGACCTGTCGCCAGCGCGGCTCATCAGCGCTTATCAGCATGGTATTTTTCCGTGGTTTGGGCCCGACGATCCCATTCTATGGTGGAGCCCTGACCCACGCGCCGTGTTTGACGTAGATGCTATTCACATTAGTCGCAGCATGCGACGCTTTTTACGTAAAACTGAACTCACCTGCTCTATTAACAAAAACTTTGCTGCAGTTATCCAAAGTTGCGCGCAAGTGCGCGAACACAACGAAGGCACCTGGATCAGCCCCGCCATGCAGCAGGCCTATCAAAGCTTACATGAATTAGGCTATGCCCACTCCATCGAGGTTTGGCATGAGCAGCAACTGGTGGGTGGTTTATACGGGGTGGCTATGGGCGCTATGTTTTGTGGCGAGAGCATGTTCCAGTTGCACGACAATGCTTCGAAGCTGGCGTTAATTGAATTCAGTCGTCACTTTGCCGCCGCTGGTGGCAAAATTATAGATTGTCAGGTAGGTAACGCACACTTGTTTAGTTTGGGCGCAAAGCCCTTGCCAAGAGATTTATTTTTGCACAAACTCAATATTCTTCAGCAACATTCACTTCAGCACGAGTTTTGGCAGCCAAGAAATTTATGACCATGCAGTTCGGACTTACCAGCAGCGCACCTTGTGGGTACTTACCCAATCAGCAGGAGCGTCTGGCGGTGATGGTGCAAGACGCCCAGCAAGCAACCACCCCAGCGCACTATCAGTTACTACTGGAGCGCGGTTTTCGGCGTAGTCATAATGATTTGTATCGGCCCTGGTGTGATCATTGTCAGGCCTGCCAATCGCTGCGAGTTGACGTTGCCGGCTTTCAGACCAGTCGCAGTCAAAAGCGCGTACTTGCCAAAAATAATGACTTACAGTTAACCACTGGCGGTGAGTTTGGTACCGAGCAGCAAGCTCTGTTCTGTGCCTTTATCAACCATCGTCATCAAGACGGTGCTATGTATCCGCCGCAGCCCGATCGCTTCTTAGACTGGGTTTCCTGCGACTGGCTGGATCCAGTTTGGCTGGAATGGCGCAGCGGCGATACGCTAGTGGCGGTTGCTGTATGTGACCGGTTACCGCAGGCACTTTCCGCTATGTATACCTTTTTCGATCCGTCGCAGTCACAGCGGTCATTAGGCACTTTTTGTGTACTGCAGCAGTTGGCGTTGGCAAAGCAATGGCAAATCCCCTGGCTTTATCTGGGGTATCAAATAGATGACTGCCAAAAAATGAATTACAAGGCTAAATTCAAGCCAAATGAACGCTATATTGGCAATCGTTGGGAAAAAGAGCTAAAATCCTGACCACTTTTAAGTAAGCGGTAATTCTAAGTGCCAGAAAATGGCGCATTGTAGCTCTTCACATAACGGCTACTAATAAGAAACCGAAACCAAAACTACCGAGGATATGAATGGCGAAAGAAGACAGTATTGAGATGCAAGGCACTGTATTAGACACACTGCCAAACACTATGTTCCGTGTCGAACTTGAGAACGGCCATGTGGTAACTGCGCATATTTCTGGCAAAATGCGTAAACACTATATCCGTATTCTGACCGGCGATACCGTTACCGTGCAACTAACCCCTTATGATTTAACTAAAGGGCGTATCGTTTTCCGCGCGCGCTAATCCTTAGGCATTTATTGCTCAAAAAATGCTAAACAAATTAAAAAAGCCGCTGAAGGTTAACTTCAGCGGCTTTTTATTTATCTGCTTGGCTTATTTACTGCAACGCCAGCCATTAGGTTTCGACCGTTTCACCACGGCTTTCATAAGTGAAACTGAGCTCGTTGTCTACACAAGTAACCTGCACGTTGCCACCGCGAGCTAACTTACCAAACAGAATTTCATTGGCCAGTGGTTTCTTCAGGTGCTCCTGAATAATCCGTGCCATCGGCCGTGCACCCATTTCCTTGTCGTAGCCACGTTCAGCCAGCCAGTTGTGCGCTTGTTTATCAAGTTCCAGCGACACCCCTTTCTTATCAAGCTGTGCCTGCAGTTCGCAAATAAACTTATCAACAACCTGATGCATCACTTCGGTGGTTAAGTGATTAAACCAGACAATACCGTCTAACCGGTTACGGAACTCCGGCGTGAAGATTTTATTGATTTCACTCATAGCATCGTGGCTGTGATCTTGCTGTTTGAAACCAATGGATTTACGTACGGTTTCACGCACGCCAGCATTGGTTGTCATCACAATAATCACATTGCGGAAATCCGCTTTACGGCCATTGTTGTCCGTTAAGGTACCGTGGTCCATTACCTGCAGCAGTATGTTGAAGATATCCGAGTGCGCTTTTTCCAGCTCATCTAACAACAACACACAGTGTGGATGTTTGATAACGGCATCGGTTAACAAGCCACCCTGGTCAAAGCCTACGTAGCCAGGCGGTGCACCAATTAAACGGCTTACCGCGTGACGCTCCATATACTCAGACATATCAAAGCGTTGGAACTCAATACCCATAGCTGTGGCCAGCTGCTGAGTAATTTCTGTTTTACCAACACCGGTTGGACCGGCAAATAAGAACGACGCAATAGGTTTTTGCTCTGCACCTAAACCTGACCGCGACAAGCGAATGGCAGCGGTGAGCTTATCAATGGCCTGATCTTGCCCAAACACCACCATTTTCAGATTACGATCGAGCTGCTTCAGCAAGTCTTGGTCAGTACGAGACACCGACTGCTCAGGAATACGCGCAATTTTGGCAATAATTTGCTCAATATCGGCTACACCCACGGTTTTCTTCCGGCGCGATGGCGGCAACAAGCGCTGACTAGCACCCGCTTCATCCATCACGTCAATAGCTTTATCTGGCAAATGGCGCTCGTTAATGTACTTGGCTGACAGTTCTGCCGCCGCACGAATAGCCGGCTGGGTATAACGAATACCGTGATGCTCCTCGTACTTCTCTTTCAAACCCAGCAAAATTTTTGTGGTGTCTTCAACCGAAGGCTCAGCCACATCAATTTTCTGAAAGCGTCGTACCAGCGCCCGGTCTTTTTCGAACACGTTTTTGTATTCGTTATAAGTGGTAGAACCCATACACTTCAGTTCACCGCTAGATAACATAGGTTTCAGCAGATTCGAGGCATCTAACACCCCGCCACTGGCTGCACCAGCACCAATAATGGTGTGAATTTCATCAATAAAAAGTACCGCATGGTCCTGCTCTTTCAGTTCTTTCAGCAGCATTTTAAAACGCTTCTCGAAATCACCGCGATACTTAGTACCGGCCAGCAAGCCACCCATGTCTAACGAGTAAATAATGGCGTCCTGCATAATTTCCGGCACGTCTTTACTTACTACACGCAGCGCCAGACCTTCCGCAATAGCGGTTTTACCAACGCCGGCCTCGCCCACTAACAATGGATTGTTCTTGCGGCGACGACAGAGTATTTGTACACAGCGCTCAAGCTCGTATTCACGACCAATCAGCGGGTCAATTTCACCAGCCCGGGCACGGGCGTTCAGGTTCACACAAAAACGCTTCAAATAACTCTGTTGTTCTTCCGGTTGCTGCTGCTCGGTTTCCGAACTAGTGCTTGCTTCACCGCTGCTGTGCTCATCATCCACTTTCGACAGGCCGTGCGAAATGTAGTGCACCACATCAAGCCGGGTAATATCACTCTTGTTCAGTAAGTAAACCGCCTGAGATTCCTGTTCGCTAAAAATAGCAACCAGCACGTTTGCGCCTGTAACTTCGGCATTGCCGGAAGATTGCACATGAAAAACGGCACGTTGTAATACGCGCTGAAAGCCCAGGGTCGGTTGCGTGTCTACCTGATCGGTGTCATCTTCGAAGCGCGGTGTGCTGCGCTCAATGTAGCTAATTAACTCTTCTTTCAATTGCTCAAAATCAGCGCCGCAAGCACGCAGGGCGTCGGCTGCATCTGGGTTATCCAGCAGCGCAATCAGTAAATGTTCTACGGTCATTAACTCGTGACGGCGCTCTCTAGCTAGTCGGAACGCGTCGTTCAGGGTTAGTTCTAAGGCTTTGTTCAGCATAAGCACTCCTTAATTACTGCATCGGTACGCTGGTACACTGTAGGTAATATCACCCGGACTATAGCGCGCATTTAACTGGGCTCCATGGTACACAACAACGGATGTTGATGTTCCCGGGCATACTGATTTACCTGCACTACTTTGGTTTCAGCTACTTCTGCTGAAAAAACCCCACACACTGCTTTCCCTTTATAATGAATCTGTAACATGACATCGGTAGCCTGTTCACTGTTCATCCGGAAAAAGCGGACCAAAATCTCTACGACAAAATCCATCGGCGTGTAGTCATCATTATTTAAGATAACTTTATACATGGGTGGCGGTTTCAATTCGTGTTTTTCTTTGACGCCACTTTGATGTTGATGTTCAAACTCACTCATTATTTATTTCGCTCTATCATTACTATAGTGCTGAATTTGGAATTTCGCTCACAATCATTGTGCAATTATTTGTTAACGCAAGCTTTACAAAAATGATTATTTTTCACACAAATTACTTGACTAATGGTGGAAGTTACCTAGAGTTGATCATGGCGCTCGCAATGTGATTTTTCAAGGCAGATGCGACGTCATACTAACAATAATGATGTTTTAATACAGAATATTTAAGGAAGTAGATGTATGGCTACTGGTAAGGTCAAATGGTTCAATAACTCAAAAGGCTTCGGCTTTATTGAGACCGAAGATCGTGAGGGCGATATTTTCGCGCATTATTCAACTATCGAAATGGAAGGCTACCGCACGCTGAAAGCGGGCCAAGACGTAGAATTCCAACTCGAAGAAGGTCCTAAAGGACTACATGCTACCAATATAACGCCAACACAGTCTGATAAATAGGCAGTTGGCCACCCGCACATGATAGACAAAAACGCCGGCAATGCCGGCGTTTTTTTTGTTTTAGTTTTAGCTATCAATTCCAAAGAATCGGCGCAGTTGGTCGCGCAAGTTTGGTGGCGTACCGTGAACCGTTAAGGTGTCTGTTGCCGGATCATACTTCACTCGTTCACCCAGCATGCCCTGATCAAAGCCAACGCTTAAACCACCACCCTGTCCGGAGAACTTCACCAACTTACGTAGCGTGCTTTTGTCGGCCGGAAATTCATCATGCAGGCGCATTTCCTCAGGCGTTTGCTCGCGACTAAAATCAGCAAAACTACGCTCACTTGGTACACTACCACGCAACTGTTCAGATAAATCTTTCACGCGTACCTGCTCGCCCTGCTGCCATTGTTCGTCGCAATAATCATAAACTTGCTTGCGCATGGCAACGGCGGCTTCGTTCGGTAAGGCTTCTACCTGAGCATAGGCCTGCACCTGATCCACCAATTGCTGGGTTTGTGCTTTCGCATTCACTCGCTCGCTACAGCCCAGAAAATCTAAAAAGAAATCCGACACCTTGCGGCCGGCGCGACCTTTAATAAAGGAAATATAGCTGCGGCTATCAGGGTCTAACTTTAACTCAGTCAAATCAATACGCGCCGCTAACTGCACGCGACTAATGTCCAACTGTGACGATTTATCTACTGCCAGATCCGGCCCGATAGTGACACCGTCTTTACTTGGCAGAAAGCCAACCGTTAAGAAGTCATTAGTCATGTGCTGGTAATGCGCTAACAACAAGAAGCCTTCTTCCAGAATGCCGTGCTTTTCTAACTGCTGATGCAATAAACGGGCGGCCGCCTGGGAATAATCCAGAAACGACATTTGCTGGCTTTGCCATTGTTGCAGTAGCTCAGGAAACTCACCGGCATCGCCGTCGTCTTCAGCACCAATAAAACTGGCATAGCCTTTGGCTGGTTTAGCGTTATACACATCGGTAAGTTCAGTAAGTAAGGTCACCAGTTGTTCGGTAGCCGCGTGAGGCTCGGCAGCAAGCCGTAAACCAATTCCCTTGCTGGTTGCGGTTGCACTGCTATAAAACTGATGAATAATGCTGTCAGACACCTGTAATTGCATTGTTTTTTCGCTTTCCTGAAGTGGTTGCTATGTTAACATGGCAACATTCTAACATGCTTATGAGTGAGGCCTATGCCAATCCTGTCAAAATACGATGCGAAGCAGCAGCAACAATTGCTGGAACAGGTACTGGACGTTTTTAGTAGTCAGCAAACCCCAGCCAACCTGGCATTAATGACGCTTGGCAACGCGGTCTCGAATGTCATCGAGCAAGGCTATTCTGATACCCAGCGTAAAGCTGTAGCTGAACAGTTTGGCAAAGTCCTGCTACAATCCTTAACGACCGCTCCGGCGGCATCGAAAAATGGTAAGTAGTTAGCTACTTAGGCAACCACGCAAGGAAATCGGCACGCATGGGAAAACAACAACAGCGCGATAAAATCGCCCGGCTTATTAGCTGGGGTCACTGGTTTACCTTCGTAAATATATTTGTTTCTCTTGCTATAGGTACGCTTTATATAGAAGCCGCCGAATCACCAGGCACTCTGCTGGGTGTGCTGTACATGCTGATCAGCTGGATCGGCCACTTTGCCTTCTTGCCCTTTGTATTCTTTATTATTCTTATTTTCCCGTTCTGCATGCTGGTGCCCTACGCCCATGTGCTGAGAGGTATAGCTGCATTGCTCGCCTCGCTGGGGCTGATTGCGTTAGCTGCCGATGCGGTATTTTTCCGCTATTACGGCTATCACTTAAATACGTATTCGCTGTCGCAACTGGCCAGTGACGCCGAAGCCGCCTTCGCCGGTGCCAGCTTCGTTATTATTCTGGCTTTATTGCTCAGCTTTCTGGTCATTCTTGCGTTTGAAGTGGTCATTGCCAATTTAGCCTGGAAGCGGCTGGACGACATTCAGCGGCGTCGCATTGGTGCGCCTATTACCACGGTATTCGTGTTGTGCTTTTTAGTCAGTCACAGCGTGCACATTTGGGCTGACGGCGTGTTCTACCGGCCGATCACCCAACAAGACGACTTATTTCCGGTGTCTTATCCAACGACCGCCAAAACGCTGATGGCTGATCACGGCTTAATTGACCCGCAGATTTACGAAGCGCGTCAGGAAATAATGAACGCCACCGATGATTTAAAACTAAATTACCCAACCGCACCACTGATGTGCGCAAAAGTGCCAAATGCCGCCTCAGTAACCCTGGTGGTTTTTGAGCAACTAGATAACGCCCAGCAAGCACAGTTGTTACAACGGTTGCCGCAACTTAAGCTGGCGCCGGTAACCCTGCTGGGCCATCCGGATGCGGCGCGGGGCGCATTTCAGCTAAGCTACGCTATTGCAGACATTTACCAGCGGCCAATTCAGAACGAACAACGAGAACCAGCCTACCTGCCAGTACTCAACGACTTCAGTATGGCACCACGCTGGCTTAGCACGCCGTCTTTTACCGCAAGCCATTTAACGCCGGTACTGCAGGAAAAGCTGACGGACTTAGCAGCGACACAAGTTACCGCAACGGCATCACTGGACATGGTATTTACCAGCGTAGCTGATATTGAACCAGTCATTGCCTATTTGCAGCAGCGTCTGGCCGAAAGCGGTCAGGTGTACATCACGGCCTTGAGCGCCAATAGCCAGAGCATAAACTCAGCAACTGATTTAGCGCCAAACAAATTACAGGTACCACTGCTACATAATAATCAGTTGGCGGTTCCGCCACAGCAGTTAGCAAACTTAACCGATCTGGTGCCTACGGTACTTAGCAGTATGGTTAATTGCACCAACGGCCTAAGCGCCGTGAGCCATGGCAAAAACTTGCATCAGCAACAGTCCAGCTACCCGCAGGTAGTAAGCTTTTCACCTTATATTGTGATTTACGATAAAGACCTAACCACGGTACTGGACAGGAATGGCCAAATGCAGGTTTTCGGCAGCACCAACTTCACGCTTATTGAAAATGCAGAGCCACCGACACCGGTACTGGTAGACGCCATTAAAGAGCTTAAACGCTTCAGTCAGGACGGTGCCAAAAAAGAACGGAAATAGTGCTTATAAATTCAGCAAACAACCCCAAAGCACTTGCCTATTTTGGCCAATACAGTAACATACCGCACTCGGTCGGCGTGTAGCGCAGCTTGGTAGCGCACTGTCATGGGGTGTCAGGGGTCGGAGGTTCAAATCCTCTCACGCCGACCAATTTCCTTTCCAGAAACCCTTTTTACATTAAAGACTTACAAACTATCTTCTCAAAACTTATGTTTCACGTCAGTTTAATGAATAGCTAGAATGTTGCAGTAGTGTGGCATTTGAAAAGCTGTTTCAGATTAGAATTTATCGTCTAAATAGGTAATCTACCGCTGGAGAATCTGATTGCTGCTTCGCTTACGTTCTTTGCTGTCAGAACAACCTTAGACTCAAACTATTTAATAACTATAGCGGCTCTGAATCCCTTCTGTATCAGGTACTATAGCGACTTCTTCAATCAGTATGGCTACTGCAACTCAGGTTAATAACTAACCTCTTCAAGACCTAAAGCTATAACCCCCTCTTATAAGGCAACTGAATGTCCCCTTTTTGCTATTTTAGTTGAAGCCTACATAAATCAAATATTATAGGATAAGGTAAGGTTTAACTTGGAAAAGTGGGAGCAAAGTGGTAAGGCCTGATTTTTCTAGACACCTTCTACCTGCTTAAAATACTCACGCTC
>JBBEBU010000023.1:0-220856 GCA_040882145.1 Idiomarina sp. | reverse complement strand
TCGTACCAACGTTCACATGCGGTTTCGAACGTTCAAATTTTTCTTTAGACATGACAGCCTCTCTTTGGACAACTTACGGTGGCACGGTTAAAAACTCGCGCACATAAAAAAATGTGTACCTGACCGTGACAGCTTGAACTTCGTGCGAGAATACAGATGGGATGAACCGAGAGTGGTGCTGATAGGCGGATTCGAACCGCCGACCTCACCCTTACCAAGGGTGCGCTCTACCAACTGAGCTATATCAGCACTTTCTGATAATTGGAGCGGGTAGTGGGAATCGAACCCACATCATCAGCTTGGAAGGCTGAGGTAATAGCCATTATACGATACCCGCATGCCTTTACTCGGGTCACCTCAAACCATTTCTGAACTCACCGCATTTAAGATCAATGCATTGGTGGAGGGGGCAGGATTCGAACCTGCGAAGGCTGAGCCGTCAGATTTACAGTCTGATCCCTTTGACCGCTCGGGAACCCCTCCCCGCAATTTGAGTTGGTGCCGGCACCAAGAGTCGAACTCGGGACCTACTGATTACAAGTCAGTTGCTCTACCAACTGAGCTATGCCGGCACCCCGGTTAGGTGGAGCGCATTCTATTGTATCGATTTTGCTGATGCAACAGAAAATGCTAATTTTTTAGTGAAACAGGGTCCGATTGCTTAATTTGCGAACGGATGACGCAAAATAATGGTTTCAATTCGGTCCGGGCCGGTTGAAATAATATCAACCGGAACACCGGTTAAAGCTTCAATACGTTTAATGTAAGCCAGCGCTTCAGTCGGCAAATCTTTGTGCTCGGTTAAACCAACAGTGCTGCCTTGCCAACCCGGCATAGTTTCATACACAGGCTCAACCTTGTCATAGTCTTCCGCGGCTAGCGGCGGATAATCATTCACAGTACCGTCACTTAGCTTATAGCCGACGCAAATTTTCAACTCGTCTAAACCGTCTAATACGTCTAGCTTAGTTAAGCAGAAGCCACTAACGGAGTTAATTTGCACGGCACGACGCGCCAGTACAGCATCGAACCAACCGGTACGGCGTTTACGGCCGGTAGTTGCACCGAATTCATGACCTTTCACGCCCAGATGTTCGCCCACATTGCAATCCAGCTCGGTTGGGAACGGACCACTACCCACGCGGGTGGTATAAGCTTTCACAATACCTAGCACGTAATCAATATAGCGCGGACCAAAGCCTGCACCGGTAGAAACCCCACCGGCAGTGGTGTTCGACGAGGTCACGTACGGATAGGTACCGTGATCAATGTCCAGCAAGGTGCCCTGAGCACCCTCAAACATAATATCGTCGCCACGCTTGCGCGCTTCATCCAGCAAGCTTGGAATATCGGCAATCATACCGCGCAGTTGTTCAGCAACTTCGCGACAATAGGCAATCACTTCGTCAACCGACACCGCTGGCTCTTTGTAGTACTCAACCAGCGTAAAGTTATGCACTTCCATCACGTCACGCAGTTTTTGTTCAAAGCGTTCAAAGTTGAACAAATCACCAACGCGCAGCGCTCGCCGCGCTACTTTGTCTTCATAGGCAGGCCCGATGCCACGACCGGTAGTACCAATGGCATTAGCGCCACGCGCTTTCTCGCGCGCCTGGTCTAGCGCAATGTGGTAAGGCAGAATTAATGGGCAGGCTTCGCTGATGAGCAGGCGCTCGCGAACCGGAACATCGCGCTTTTCCAGCATCGCGATTTCTTCCATTAAAGCTTCCGGCGATAACACTACGCCATTACCGATTAAGCATTTCACGTTGGCACGCAAAACACCGGATGGAATTAAGTGTAATACGGTCTTTTCGCCGTCAATAACTAAGGTATGGCCGGCATTGTGACCGCCCTGATAACGCACCACGTAGGTCGCTTTATCCGTTAACAGGTCAACAATTTTACCCTTACCTTCATCACCCCATTGGGTGCCTAAAATGACAACGTTTTTGCCCATGATAATACTCACCGATGTTGATGCGTGCTGTGATTACAAATGCGAATGCAAAGAAAGGCGGCGATTTTACCAGCTATTTGCGTCAGACGGTAGTCTGCTGCAGCTGTTTGAAATCAGTTTTCTCGTGATAAAGCGCAAAGCCAAAGCGTAAGCGGGTATTGCGGTAATCGGTTTTAATGCCAACTGCGTTCAGTTGTCGCGCTAATTCAGTAACTTGCTCGGCTCGGTCAAACGCGAACGTCAAAAAATGTCCATGCTCGTTTTCGTTCGGCATCAGCAAGTGCTGCCGATTTAACAACGGATGATCTAGCTTATCTATTTCCTGCAAAAACGCCTGTTGTAAGTCACGCACGTAGGCGTGAATAGCGGCAACGCTTAAGCCATCGTTACGCCACCACTGCAACACCGCCTGTAACCGATACAACGCGGTAAAATCCATGGTGGCACCAGCAAAACGAAAGCCGTCGTCAGCGTACTCAACGCGGCCTTGCTGCGGCTTTGCTAAGTTCTCGAAATCAGCAAACCAGCCAGTATATTCAGGCCGTAACTGGGTGCCTTTAGGTACGCTCATAAAGCAGCAGCCTTCGCCGGCCTGCAAGTATTTATAGCTTCCGGCCAGGTAGAAAATGCGCTCGCATACCTCACTTAAATCGGTCTCAATAGCGCCACAACCATGATACCCATCGATAACGACAGTGGTGTTGGTAGGAACCAAATGCAACCAGTCGCCAACCCAGGGCGCTACTACGCCGGAATTAAAAAATACCTGACTGCAGAACACCATATCGTAACTATGCTGCGTGAGTGCTTGTTGCCAGCGCGAGGCAAAGGTATCAAAAGGCTCGGTCGGAATTTGTGTAATAGTAACCTGAGGCCGCTCTTGCAAGCGTCGCGCCTGCCGCGAAAAGCTATGGAACTCGGCATCTGTGGTTAGTATATGGAGAGGCTTGGTTGCATCAAAACAACTTATAATGCGGTACAAAAGTTCGTGGGTATTGCTGGCAAACACCCACTGCCCGGGCTGTGGGTGATTCATTAAATCTGCCAGTAACTGCTGTACGGCTGGCACACGTTGCGAGAATATCTGCTCCCACTTTTCATCGGCACCAAGGGCTGAATCGTCCCAGTAGGCTAAGTGCGCCTGGCGGGTTACATCCGGCCAATAATGATGGCTATGCGGGGCGCAATGTAATTCGCCCCGATGCTTGCCTAAAAAGTGCTGATAATGCTGCTTATACATGCCAATACGGGTGACTAAATGTCACCCATTTTGTTTTTCAGGAAGCGGAAGAAGTCGCTGTTCGGATCCAGTACTAACATGTCCTGGTTCCCGTTAAAGCTCTTCTGGTACGATTCCATACTACGCAAGAACGAGAAGAACTCAGCGTCTTTGGAATACGAGTCAGCATAAATTTTTGCTGCCATGGCATCCCCTTCACCGCGTAATTCCCGCGACTGACGTTTGGCGTCGGCTAACATAACAGTTACCCGGGCATCTACGTCGGCACGAATAAACTCAGCCTGCTCACGACCTTCTGAACGATGCTCAGTAGCAACCGCCTGACGCTCTGCGCGCATACGCTGGTAAATTGACTGGCTGACTTCGGTTGGCAAGTTAATTTGCATAACTCGCACGTCGACCACTTCGATACCCAGTTCACGCGCACTGTCAGCACCACGAATCAGGGCTTCACGCATTAAGTTATCACGCTCACCAGAGACGATTTCAGTAATGGTACGGCTACCAAACTCAGCGCGCAGACCACTGCTGATACGGCGTTGTAGCAAAGCTTCCGCTTGTAACTGATTACCGCCGTTAGTCGACAGGTAATAAGTTGCGAAATCAGAGATACGCCATTTTACGTAGGTATCTACGATTAAGTCTTTTTTCTCGCTGGTTACGAAACGATCCGGGTCACCATCAAGTGTTTTAAACCGTGCGTCCAAACGCTTCACATCTTCAATAAATGGAATTTTGAAGTGTAAGCCCGGTTCATAAACAATTGGCATGCCAGTGTCAGCAGAGCGCTGCACTTTACCAAACTGAACCACAATGGCGCGCTGGCCTTCTTTAATCACAAAGACTGACGATAAACCCAGGGCAATCGCGACGATTACTAATACTGCGATAACGTTTTTCATAGCTTACCCCCGGCCATCGTTGTAGCGACTAGACTCACGTGCACCACCAGAATTAGTAGTACTGTTGCCGCTATCTTGCTGTAAGTTATCGGAAAGATTTAACTTAGGCACTGGCTGCGAGTTGGTACCCGAGCTGCCGCGCTGATGTTGTAAAATCTTATCCAGTGGCAGATACAACATGTTGTTGCTGCCTTCTACGTCCACCATCACTTTGCTGGTGCGTGCGTAGATGTCTTCCAGCGTATCCAAATAAATACGTTCACGTGTTACCTGTGGAGCAGCCTGGTATTGCGGCAGCAGCTCGTTAAAGCGCGCTACTTCACCTTGTGCTTCCAACACGATTTGTTCGCGATAAGCCTGTGCTTCCTGCATCAAACGGCGAACCTGACCACGGGCCAGCGGCTCTACCTGACGAGCATAAGCTTCAGCTTCACGAATGAAGCGTTCTTCATCTTCCTGCGCCGAAATTGCATCATCAAAAGCGTCTTTTACTGCTTCTGGCGGACGTGCTGGCAACAAGTTAATGTCAACAATCTGCAAACCTAAGTTATACGGCTCAATCATATCCTCGAGCATTTCTAAGGTATTAGCACGAACACTCTCACGACCTACCGTTAGGACTTCATCCATAGTGGTGTGACCAACAACATAACGCAGTGCACTATCGGTTGCCTGGGCCAGACTCCGGTCGGCATTTTCAACAGCGTAGAGATAATCACGTGGGTTAATTACGCGATACTGCACGTCGAGCTCTACCCGCACAACGTTTTCGTCTTGCGTCAGCATAAAGCCGTTCGACTGTTGCGACTTCACGTTGTTTACATCAACCGCGTCTACCGTATCAATAAACAGTGGCCGCCAGTGCAGACCCGACTCAACCAGGTTGCTGTACTGACCAAAACGCAACACAACGCCACGTTCGGCTTCTTTCACCGTGTAAAAACCGGCAACAAACCAAACAACCAGTGCGATACCAACAATAAGGCCTATGCCTTTACCGCCAATGCCACCGCCGCTGGTGCGGGCACCGCCGCCTTTGCCGCCATTACCGCCCTTGCCACCAAAACCTAACTTGCCGAGCAGATTACGTACTGCTTCATCAAGATCAGGGGGCCCCTGATCACGCCCGCCCTGGTTTTTCCAAGGGTCGCGATCGTCATTGTTGTTACCGTTTCCCGGTTGATTCCAGGCCATTGATTACTCCAACTTTAAGTTGTGCTAAAAAATACAAAGCTGCGCTATTCTACATAGCCTTGCAAGGTGCCGCCATGTTGCGGCTCAAATTCTTGTTCATACTGTTTACACAGACGCTGCCAGTCTACCTGAGACATGCGTACCTGCAAAATTAAAGCGCCATCGTCGGCTACTGCTTCGTCGGTGACACTATCAAGTGCATACAGTCTACCACGCAACTTACCCAGTGCGGGCGGCAATCGCAGCCCTAAGTTTACCATGCGTGGCCGCAGTCGTTCGGTCAGTGCCTGCTCAAGCATTGCAACCCCGGCACCGGTTTGTGCGGACAACCATACTCGCACCGGCATTCCTTCATCATCATAATCAATGCGCGGCGTTATATCATCGTGCTGGTCAATTTTGTTATACACCAACAACTGCGGTACTTCGTTGGCTTCAATTTCAGTTAATACGTGACTTACTTCCAGGGTGTTTTCCTGCTGACGGTCATCGGTCACATCAATCACGTGCAACAAGAGATCCGCTTCGCGGGTTTCTTTTAGCGTTGCTTTAAAGGCTGCCACTAAATCATGCGGCAGGTGTCGAATAAAACCAACAGTGTCGGCAAAAATCACATCCCCAACGTCTGGCAACTGCAGTTTGCGCAAGGTCGGATCCAAAGTCGCAAACAACTGATCGGCGGCGTAAACATGCGAATCGGTGAGTTTATTAAATAAAGTTGATTTACCGGCGTTGGTATACCCCACCAACGAAACGGTCGGAATTTCCGCCCGTAAGCGCGCCCGGCGACCTTGATCGCGTTGCTTGGCTACCTTAGCAAGTCGCCCCAAGATATTACGGATGCGCCCACGAATTAACCGTCGGTCGGTTTCCAACTGGGTTTCACCCGGGCCACGTAAACCAATACCACCCTTTTGACGCTCAAGGTGAGTCCAGCCACGCACGAGCCGGGTCGATAAGTGGCGTAACTGCGCTAGCTCAACCTGCAGCTTACCCTCATGGGTACGGGCACGTTGAGCGAATATATCCAGAATCAGACCAGTACGATCAAGCACACGGCACTGGCACAACTTTTCCAAGTTGCGCTCCTGAGTTGGCGATAACGCATGATTAAAAATAACAATATTAGCGCCAATAGCGGCCACTTGTGCAGCCACTTCTTCGGCTTTACCACTACCAACAAAGAATTTAGAACTCGGCGTATTGCGCGATGCGGTGATCACACCAAGTGTTTCTACGCCTGCGGAACTAACCAGTAACTTTAATTCAGATAAATCTTCGCGGTCGGTTTCAACCGGAAAATCGACGTGCACAAGCAAGGCTTGTTCACCGCTTTCAAACCTGTCAAACAAGCTATAACAGCTCCTCTATAGCATTCGACAACTGTGTCCGTTAGTCCGCTTCAACAGCGTCCTCGGATTCCGCTTGCGCCATATAATTCGCTGGAATTCGTGCTGGCACCACGGTAGAAATGGCATGCTTATATACCATCTGACTCACAGTGTTCTTCAGTAAAATGACAAATTGGTCAAAGGATTCAATCTGCCCCTGCAATTTAATACCGTTTACCAGATAAATAGATACTGGAACGTGCTCACGGCGTAACGCATTTAAAAATGGGTCTTGTAAAGTTTGCCCTTTGGCCATTTTGGTGATTCCTTATTCTTGTTATACCGCGCTGGGTTACTACCGCTTACCAGCCGTGTTTAGCACCACGCTGAATGACATGTTAAAAACATGTTTCATAAACACTAGCCCAGCCATAAAAATTTGCAACTACTGATTTAGGTTAATAGTTTGAATATGTAGCTAAATTCTTAAATTTCAAGGCTAATACCCGAAAAAAACCTGAGCCGGTTGCAGCAGCGCTTGCTGTGCCTGCGCTAGTACATTACCCGCTTCAGGTTGCAGCCAAGTGACACCAGGCCACCCCCGCAACCAGGTAAGCTGACGCTTCGCCAATTGCCGCGTCGCTATGACACCTTTTTCGACCATTTGGTCATAACTAAGTTCATCGTCCAAATACTGCCAAACTTGACGATAACCAACGCACCGCATGGAGGGTAAATCCAAATGCAAATCACCGCGTTGGCGCAATGCTTTTACTTCTTCAATAAAACCCTGTTGCAGCATTAATTCAAAGCGATCAGCAATGCGCTGATGCAGTGTTTGTCGCTGCTTGGGAGCAATGGCCAACTGCTTTACCGGTAAGTTGAGCGCACCGGTTCGGCTATGACTTAATTCGGTTAGGCTCTGCCCGCTAATTCGAAACACTTCTAACGCCCGCAAAATGCGTTGCGGATCGTTAGGGTGAATACGCTCGGCACTGACCGAATCGATCACTTTTAAATCGTCGTGCAGCGCTGGACTGCCGCGCTCATCTAGTTCCGCCTGCAAGGCCGCCCGCACTTGCGGCTGAGACTCCGGTAAATCGGAAAAGCCTTCCAGCAGGGCTTTGAAATACAACATGGTTCCGCCAACCAAAATCGGCGTGCGACCAGCGGCTAGAATAGCTTCAATTTCGCGCTTGGCGTCGGCGGCGAACTGAGCTGCTGAATAGCTTTCGGCCGGGTCGCAAATATCAATTAACTTGTGTGGTGCACGGGCCAGCTCGGCTGCGGTTGGTTTGGCGGTACCGATAGTCATGTCGCGATAAATAAGCGCTGAATCCACCGAAATAATTGCGCCGTTTAGATGCTCATGCAGCGCGATGGCAAGATCGGTTTTTCCGGCCGCAGTAGGCCCATACAGGCAAATAACATGGGGCTGCTGACTCACTGGCGAAGCTCCGCGGGCAATTGTGGCAACGGCAGTGCCGTCAAGTATTGGTTGCTACTGTTGAAGTTCTGCTGCCAACATTGCTGCCAATGCTCGGCTTGCGCGGCGCTATAGTGTGACTGCACCTGGAAGCTCACCAGCCACTGCCACAGGTTGTCAGCTAGTTCCTTTGGTTGCTGTGCGTCCGGCTGCTGTTGCAAGTGCTGAAACAGCACAGGGATAGTACGGGTAATATCGGTTTGACGTAACATCGCCGGTACCTGTTGAACTTCAATGGCATTGCGTTGCGCTTGAATCTGTAGCCCTAACTGGGCCAACAACGGAGCGTGCAGCTTTGCGAACTGATCGCGCACATCGGCAGTGGCTATTTTCACCGGCACCAATAGCGGTTGTCCGTTCAAGCCCTGAGCCGCTTGCTGCTTAATGTTTTTTAGCAAGCTATGGCACTGCAACTGCTGCAAGTTCAGTAGCGCCAGCGAGTCAGACTGGCTCAGCAAAGCGAAGCGCTGCTGGAAAACGCCCAGTAAATGCCAATCATCATGCGCTGCAGTGTCTGTTGTAGCCATCAATGATGACGTGATAACGGGTTGAGGCGAAGTGCTCCCACTAAGTAACCGTGCGTTTGCTCGCAATGCCGCAGGCGCTGGTGTTTGGCGCATACCAGGTAACGGATGGGCACTGCGCGGCTTAAATTCAGCCAGCTCTGCCGCCGAAGGCGATGGATGACTTGCATACTGATGCCCGCTAACAGCAGCCATAGGTTCTGCTGGTTCTGCTGACGCACTTTGCACCAACGCAGGCCGTAATGCCTGCACCACAAAGTCGTGAATTTGGCGGGCACGATGAAATCTCACCTCGTGCTTAGCCGGATGCACGTTGACATCCACATCCATAGCCGGCAGTTCCAAATAAAGGACGAAAGAGGGGCTGCGATCTTCTGCCAGAGTATCCGCATAGGCTTGACGCACCGCATGCAGCAATAGCCGATCACGCATCATGCGGCCGTTCACATACAAATACTGAATGTCAGACTGGTGCCGACAACTAGCGGCCGGAGCTATCCAACCGTGCAGTTGAACCTGATCGTGCCCGGCTGTTACTTGCAGAGCTCCAGCGGCAAAAGCTTTGCCACAAATTTGTGCCAGTCGCTGTTGGCGCCCACTGTCGCTGTCGGCTCGTCGGTACAGACGTACCTCTTTCTGGTTATGTCGCAGGGTTAACGCCACATCAAACCGCACCAACGCAATACGACGAATAACTTCGTCAATATGACTGAATTCCGTTTTCGCAGTACGTAAAAACTTGCGCCGGGCTGGCGTGTTGTAAAACAAATCAACCACATCCACAGTGGTACCATCAGGATGTGCAGCAGGGCTGGTTTGCACCGCCATGTCACGACCTTCCACCCAGGCTTGCCAGGCGGTTTCTTGCGCGGGCGGTTTAGAAGTTAAACGTAATCGTGACACGGAGCTGATACTGGCCAGCGCCTCACCCCGAAAACCCAAACTTTGAATCGCTTCTAAATCGTCCAGACTACTAATTTTACTAGTGGCATGCCGACTTAATGCCAGTGCCAGCTCGTGTTGCACAATGCCCGCCCCATTGTCACGCAAGCGAATGCGCTTGGCGCCACCTTGCTCAATATCAATCTCAATCTGGGTAGCACCCGCATCTATGCTGTTTTCAATGAGTTCTTTCACTACCGACGCTGGGCGCTCAACCACCTCGCCGGCGGCAATCTGGTTGGCCAGACTAATGGGAAGTAACTGAATAGGCATGCTTAACAACCCGCTACGTTGAAGGAATTTCTAAAACCTGACCAATATGCAACACCGACCCTGACATGTTGTTGTGCCGCTGAATGGCGCGTACCGAAGTATTGTAGCGCTGTGCCAGCACCGACAAGGATTCGCCCGATTTCACCACGTGCCGGGTTGGTTGCGGGCGGGCAAACACAGTACCGTCAATAGGATTGCGAGTGAAATAGCTGCGTACGCCCTGATAAATCGAGCGAGCCAGCTTCTGCTGATGCTGATTACTCATCAAGTTTCGTTCTTCGGCAGGGTTTGAAATAAATCCGGTTTCAATTAATACCGAAGGTACGTTGGGTGACGTCAGCACCGCAAAACTGGCGGCTTGGGGCTTGCGTTTGTGTAGCTTGGTAATAGTGCCAAGCTCGTTCAAAATAGCCTCGGCTGCGCTATAGCCACTGGCCATCGAGTTATCCATTTGCATATCAAACAGCGTTTGGGTTAAGTAGCCATCGGTATCATTCGTCTGCACTATTTCAGCCGCACCACCTAGCAGTTCCGAGTGTCGTTCTTTGGTCTCTAACCAGCGACCAAGTTCGTTATTGGCGCGCCGCTTGGATAATACCCATACCGAAGCACCGTTAGGTTGCGGCGAGGTAAAGGCATCGGCGTGAATAGACAAGAATAGGTCCGCTCTGGCGTCACGAGCTTTTTGGGTACGAATACCATGATCAACATAGTAGTCTCCCGTGCGCACTAGGTAAGCTTGCATGGCCGGGTCTTTATTAATTTGCTCGGCCAGGGCGCGCGCTACTTTTAAGACAATATGCTTTTCATAATTGCCGGCCGGTCCTACTGAGCCGGGGTCGTCGCCGCCATGCCCGGCGTCTATCGCAATGGTAACCTTACGTTCTTTTAATTCGGCAACTGATTTTGCCGGCCCGCTGCGTTTCACCGATTTGCCCGGTAAATCAACCACCAGACGATTACCGTAGGTGTCGTTGGCAGGTAACGCAAATACCTTGGCGTCACTTTTCTCGGCCAGTTCAATAACTAACCGCGTACTACCGGCATCTTTTGGGGTACTGGTACGAATTTTATGCACCAACAGCGACTCTTCGCCCAAATTTGTTAAGGACGCTTTGCGTTTGGTGTTTTGAAAATCAATAACCAGGCGATAAGGCTTATCCTGATAAAGCGTAAAATAGCTAAAATCAGGCGCTGCTGACATATCAAAGACAACCCGGGTTTTATCCGGCGAAGGCCACACCCGCACGCTATCAATACTGGTATTGGCCATAGCCTGCGCCGGCCATGCCAAAACTGACACAAGCATGATGACGCAGAAACTCAGACACACCCATAGCGCTGTGTGCGGCGCGTTAAAACGCGCTCTATTTAAGTACCCGTGTTGCATGGCAATTGTTCAAGCCGTTGCCGACCTTTTTCCGTTAGCGCAGTTATAGTTATTGAACGTGCAATGTCCTGATACGCAATAGTGACATCTAAATCTGCACCGGGCAAATAGCCGCTGCCACGTTCCGGCCACTCAATCAGTACCACTGCATCGTCTGAAAAGTAATCGCGAATGCCCATAAATTCAAGTTCTTCCGGATCGGCCAACCGATACAAGTCGAAATGGTGAATTTGCAGGTCACCCAGTTGGTAGCTTTCTACTAGCGTATAGGTTGGGCTTTTCACGTGTCCCTGATGACCAGCAGCCTGGACAAAACCGCGACTAAAAGTGGTTTTGCCCGCGCCAAGCGGCCCATTCAGGTTAACCACCAGAGCCCGGCTTTCCATTTGTGCGCCAGAGGCAGCCAAATTGGCCGCAATGTCTAACAATTCCAGCTCCGTTGCCAGCTGCCAGTTCTTCGAAGTCATGCTGATTCCATGTCGTGGTTATTGATGCCAGTTTGGCTGGTTCACTAATATACGTAAAACATCAAGCAAATCGCTGGCTATAGTACCACGTTCACCGTTTTTCGCAGCCACTTCAGCGGCTCTGCCGTGTATCCAAACGGCCAGATAAACCGCCTGCTCGGGCGGAAATTTCTGCGCCAGCAAAGCGCCAATAATACCGCTTAGCACATCGCCCATACCACCGCTGGCCATGGCTGGCGTGCCACTGGTGTTAACCGCATAACCTTGCTGCGTGCGAATAACCGTACCCGCACCTTTGAGTAGTACTATGCCAGCGGAGTTCCCGGCGCTGTTCAGACTCTCACTCAGGTACTTCTGATAGAGCTCGTTCACAGCGTCCCAGCGCTGTGCTGAAATCTGTTTGGTGGTGCTTTTTAACAGCTCTGCCGCCTCACCCGGATGCGGCGTTAATACCCAGCTTGAGGTTGGCGGCAAGGGTTGCTGAGCTAACAAACGTAACGCATCCGCGTCTACCACCAACGGCTTACCCGACGCCACTGCATGCTGCCATACCATCTGCGCCCACTCGCTTTGACCAAGCCCGGGCCCAACCACAACAGTGTCGGCCTGTTTTAATAACAATTGTAGGGCATGCTCAGCGCTGATGGCATGCACCATAAGCTCTGCTTGTTGCGACGCTATGACCGCCTGGCTGTCCGGATGGCAACCCACCATGACTTTGCCGGCACCACTGCGCAACGCCGCTTTGCCAGCCAGTACCGCGGCACCCGCCATACCGGGAGCGCCGCCTAGCACCAGTAAAGTTCCGGCATCGCCTTTATGCGCGGTGCGCTTACGCGGGGTTAAGTAAGCAGCCACCGACTCGCAGCTCAGGCGCTTGGCAAAAGGTTGTTGCTGATTAGCAAATTCATCAGCCACCCCCAAACCAGCGAACTTAAGCTCGCCTATGTAATCAGCAGCAGCACCGGTTAACAGCCCCGCTTTGAGAGCAATAAAAGTCACTGTGGTGTCGGCGTAAAAACAGGTTCCCAAAGGTTGGCCACTATCGCTTTGTAAGCCACTTGGTACGTCGGCACAAACCACAGCAGTCACCTGACCTTGCTGCCGCGCTTCATTCACCTGCAAAATAGCGGCGGCAAATTCACCTTCCACGTCACGGCTTAACCCATTACCTAATAATGCATCCACTACTAGGGTAGCACCGCTAAAATCAACCTCAGCTAACTTTTGCAATGGCTTAACAACCCCACCGGCGGCGGTAAACTCTTCCCGCATTTGTTGCGCCAGCGCTGATTTGGCTGCAGTTGCATAAACCACCACAGACTTTTTTGCGGCCAGTGCCAGATTTGCTACCACGTAGCCGTCACCACCGTTATTACCCGGCCCGGCAACCACCACTATGTGATCAAAGCTATATGCTTGTGAGGCTTGCCAAATAGCTTCTCCGGCTCGGACCATGAGTTTAGCCATGCTCACCCCAACAGCATCGGCGGCCGCTTGCTCGCCGTTACGCAGTTGTGCGGTTTGATAGCAAACGGCAGGCAGCTCGGCTGCTAGTTTCGAGTTGGTTGCTGCTGTCATTTCAACCTCTGGCGTTGCAGTGCATGAAACATCGACATTAGTGCGGTTTTTTGTTCTCGCTTTGTGGATCAAAAATGCCAATCACGTTATCGAATTGGCGCTTTGAACCGCTGCCCTGGGCTTTGGGCTCACTCATTCGGTGCTTACATTGCACACATTCTACTTGCTCAATATTATTTTCAAAAAATAACATAAGCGTGTCTGTTGCCTCGCATTTTGGGCAAACTGCACCAGCAATAAAACGTTTCCGTTGTCGCGCCATATTCACTCCGTTTGGCATGGGCTATACTAGCCCTTTGATTGAGCTTCGCTTAGCTCATTACTAAGCCTTCATAATAGCATAGAGACCACATGATAGATGTACGAGACATTACGCTCATGCGTGGTGGAGAGATCTTACTACAGGATGCAAGTTTTTCGGTTTTCCCCGGTCACAAGGTTGGTTTAATTGGCGCCAACGGCAGCGGCAAATCAAGTTTGTTTGCATTGTTCCGTGGCGAAATCAGCTTAGATAGCGGTGACTGTGACATTCCTAAGGGTTGGCGATTAGCCAGTGTAAAACAGGAAACCCCGGCTCTGGTCAGCTCCGCCTTAGACTACGTAATTGACGGTGATAAACAGTATCGTCAGTTACAACAACAGCTGAGCAACGCCGAGCAGCAGGATGACGGTCGCGCGATTGGCGATCTGCACGATCAACTGGCCCAAATTGGCGGTTACGACATTGAGCCACGGGCAGCCAGTTTGTTAGCCGGACTGGGATTTTCCCAGGCACAATTGCAGCAACCAGTAAAAGATTTCTCCGGCGGTTGGCGCATGCGTTTGAACCTGGCGCAGGCACTTATTGCCCGCGCCGACTTGCTGCTGTTAGATGAGCCAACAAACCATTTAGATGTTGATGCTATTTACTGGCTGGAAGGCTGGTTGCAACAGTACGACGGTACCTTGGTGATTATTGCGCACGACCGTGATTTTCTGGATAACGTAACCCAGCAGATTGTTCACATCGAACATAAAACCACCCGTACTTATAGCGGTAACTACAGCCAGTTTGAGCGTCAGCGGGCTGAACAGCTGGCCCAGCAACAAGCCTCGTTTGAAAAAGAGCAGACGGTGCGTAAGCACTTACAAACTTACATTGACCGGTTCCGCTATAAAGCCAGTAAAGCCAAACAGGCACAAAGTCGAATCAAAGCGCTGGAGAAACTCTCCGCGCAAGCGCCGCTTAGAGCACAAAGTGCGATTCGGTTTGAGTTTGCCGAGCCGGACAAACTGCCCAATCCCCTGGTAACTATGCGCAACCTACAAGCGGGTTACGGCAATACCGTTATATTGCAGAACATTAAGTTTAATCTGGTGCCTGGCAGCCGCATCGGCTTACTGGGTCGCAACGGGGCAGGTAAATCTACTTTAATTAAGTTGATTGCTGGCCAATTAGAGCCCCAGGCGGGTGAGCTGGCCTTAAGTTCCAGTGTAAAGCTTGGCTACTTTGCTCAGCACCAATTGGAACTACTGGATCCGAAAGCGTCCGCTTTACTGCATCTGCAACGCTTAGATGCCCGCGCCAGTGAACAGCAGTTGCGTGATTATATTGGTGGCTTTGGATTTTCCGGTGATGCCGCTACCCAAGCCGTTGCGCCTATGAGTGGTGGTGAAAAAGCCCGCTTAGTGCTGGCGCTGATTATTTATCAAAAGCCCAACTTACTGTTGCTGGATGAGCCAACCAACCACCTGGATTTAGAAATGCGGGAAGCGTTGGTGTTTGCTTTACAAAGTTTTACTGGCGCTATGATTGTGGTTTCCCATGATCGTCATTTATTACGTAGTACTGTGGATGACTTTTATCTGGTTGCGGATCAACAAGTACAGCCGTTTGATGGTGATTTAGATAGTTACCATCAGTGGTTACAGCAACAGGCAAAAAATCCCGATGCTGCAGCCCCTGCTGAAGCCAACAGTGGCAGCGCCGACACCCGTAAAGCGCAAAAGCGCCTTGAGGCTGAACGTCGGCAAGCACTGAAACCGCTAAAAGATAAAGTTCGTAAACTGGAACAGCAGGTGGATAAATTAGCCACTGAACTTGAACAGATAAATGAGCGCTTAGCCGATGCTGATATATACAGTGAAGCTCGCAAAGCTGAATTAGCCGACATATTAAAGCAACAGGCGCAAACTCAGCAGCAACTGAGCCAATGTGAGCAAGACTGGATGAGCGCAGAGGAAGAACTTCAAGACCAGACTACTAACAACTATGCCAATAATTAATAGTGCTTTTCAACCGGCGCCTGGCTGCAGTAACTGCCACGTGCAAACATTGCTACCAAGACTCATTGCCGGAAGCCGGAAAATTAAGGGTGACTGGGAGAAAATAACCACCTTAGATAAAGACTTTTTTGAGGTTTTCTGGCATCGCCCGCACTCAGCGGACGCGCCATTATTGGTTATTTTTCACGGCTTAGAAGGCTCGGTTGATTCGCCTTACGCTTGGCAAATGATGGTTAAAGCGGCCAGCAGTGGCTGGAATTCAGTTGTTATGCACTTTCGCGGCTGCGGTCCTTCGGTGAACAAACTTCCCCGCGCTTACCACTCAGGTGATACCGGCGACGCCCGCCGATTGCTCGAGCAATTGCATCAACAAAACCCCAACCGGCCATTGTTAGCCGCGGGCTACAGTTTAGGCGGCAACATGCTCACCAAGTTATTAGGTGAAGCGCCCGTGGCCGGGCTTGCCGGTGCCGTGGTTGTAGCCGCACCCATAGATTTAGCCGCTTGTGCGCACCGTATTAATGAGGGTTTTTCGAAAGTATACCGCAATCACTTGTTAGGTAGCCTGAAACAGAAAATGCTTATCAAACAAGCAACCGGTGTTATTCATGAAGAGCATGCACTGAGCGATTTAAAGATTGCCGACTTAACCAACTTTTATGAGTTTGACGATTTGGTCACAGCACCACTGCATGGCTTCGATGGCGTTGATGATTACTACAAACGGGCCAGTTCACGGCCACTGCTACATGCGATTGAAAATTCCCTGCTAATGATTCACGCAGCTGACGACCCTTTTATGACCGAGGATGTGATTCCGACCGAACAGGAACTGTCCGCCACGACAACCTATGAGCTGAGTAAACACGGCGGGCATATGGGCTTTGTTGGTTGGAACAATGGTCGGTTCTGGCATTGGCTGCCGGATCGTATGCACCACTATTTGCAGCAGCAACTGGAGCACTCTTAATGCAAATACCCTGGCAAGAACTAAATGCCGACACCCTGCAGGCGTTGATTGAAGAATTCGTACTTCGCGAAGGTACCGATTACGGCGAACAGGAAGTACCCTTCGCAACCAAAGTGGCTCAGGTACAGGCACAGCTGGAACGCAATGAGATTGTGATAGTGTGGTCAGAACTGCACGAAACCGTGACTATTATGCCACGCGATCAACTCGGTCAGGAGTTTAGCTAACCCTGTTTGTGCTTAATGAACACAGCACGCCAGTTGACGGCCTGATCGCCCAGAATTAAGAAATTCGGGTTACCCAGTCCCACCGTTTCATTGTAGGTGAGCGGTTCAAATTTCTCGCTGACGATAAGCCCACCCGCTTCATGCACTATCACTTGGGCAGCAGCGGTGTCCCATTCGCCGGTTGGCCCTACCCGTAAAAAGCAATCGGCTTTGCCTTCGGCAATAAAGCAGGCTTTTAGTGAGCAACTTCCCGCCGGTAGCGGATGAATTTTGCGGTCGCTGGCCATCCGTCGGCTCACCCGCTCACGTGGTTGACGGCGGCTAATAGCGATAATAATTGGATCTTGGGCAGGATCAGCAAACTTACGAACCTGAATGGGTTGCGTGCCCTGGGCATCGGTTTTGTGCGCGCCAGCGCCGCGTAGCGCCGAGTATAAGGTATCACCGGCGGGCCAGTAGATAACGCCCAGTACCGGCACGTTTTTTTCCACTAATGCAATATTCACCGCAAAATCACCACTGCGAGCAATGAATTCCTGGGTGCCATCAATAGGGTCAATAAGCCAGTAGCGAGGCCAGTCACGGCGTTGCTGAAAATCTACATGGCCGCTTTCTTCCGACAGAATTGGAATATCCGGCGTTAAGCTGGTTAGCGCATCAATAATCGAGCGGTTGGCCGCCATATCCGCCGAAGTTACCGGTGACTCATCAGCTTTTTCATAGGTCTGATACTCGCGCAAATCGTACATGCGCATCACTAACGCTCCCGCTTGTCGGGCAATGTCCGCAATTTCAGGCAGTAATGCTTGCAGTTGTTGCATAATAATTACTTCACTCCTTGCGTCTGCTCTCTTAAGAAGAGTAGCAAAGCAGCAATACTGCGTGCTTCGGTAAAATCAGCCTGCTGTAGCAAGTGTTCGGATTCGTGTACCGACCAGGGTACTTTTTCCAATGGCTCGGGTTCGTCACCTGGAAGTTCTTCCGGATATAACTCTTCAGCGACAAATATGTGCATAGTGGCGGCAAAAAACTGTGGTGCCATGGTGACGCTTTTCAGCGGCCGCAACACCTTAGCGCCATAGCCAATTTCTTCTTTCAGCTCTCGGTTCGCTGCTTGCTCTGGTGTTTCGTCAGGGTCAATTAATCCTTTCGGAAATCCTAACTGGTAATTGTGTAACCCGGCGGCATACTCGCGCACCAGAATCATGGTGTCATCATCCAGCAAAGGAACAATCATGACGGCACCGCGACCGCTACCCTGCATTCGCTCAAACTGGCGTTCAACGCCGTTACTAAAGCGCAAATCAACGGCTTCAATACGCAACAATCTGCTGCGTGCAACGGTTTGACGCGTCAATATTTCTGGAACTTGCTTCGTTGCCATAGTAGTTTATGCATGCTGTGCGAGTGGAGCTCCTACTATAAACATAATTGTGGCGAAAACCTATGTTGAATTGGTCTGAAATCGATACAGTTTTGCTGGATATGGACGGCACCTTACTCGATCTTCATTTTGATAATCAGTTCTGGCTGGAACACATACCCAAGCGCTACGCCGAACGCCATCAATTAACAGCGGAAGCTGCTCAGGCACAATTAACTGAAGCTTTCGCCGCAGTTGCAGGTACGCTCGACTGGTATTGTCTTGACTACTGGCAGCGTGAACTACAATTACCCATAATGACGTTAAAACGCGAGCTCCAGCATTTAATCCGGATGCGCGACGACGTGCCTGAATTTCTAACCGCATTACGTGCCAACAAGAAGCATATTGTGCTGGTTACCAACGCCCACCCGAACAGCTTAAGTTTGAAATTAGAGCGTACCGAACTGGAACAATATTGCGATGCCATGGTGTCTACCCATCAGTTCGGTGCAAGTAAAGAATCATTGCGGTTGTGGGACAGGTTACAAAGCTACATAGGTTTTGACCCCCAGCGCACGCTATTTATTGATGATAGCCTGCGCATTCTGCAAACCGCGCAGCAATTTGGTATTCGCCAGTGTTTGTGCGTGGCGAATCCGGACAGCCAACGCCCTGTTCAGCAGGTTACCGGCTTTCCGAGTATTGAGCACTACCATGAATTATTAAAGGATTTAGCATGACCAAAAAGAAACCTGATTATGATGCGGTAATTATTGGCAGTGGCCCCGGCGGTGAAGGCGCGGCCATGCAGTTGGCAAAAAGCGGTAAGCGCGTTGCCATGATTGAAAAATATCAGGTTATAGGTGGTGGTTGTACCCATTGGGGCACCATTCCCTCCAAGGCGTTGCGGCATTCGGTCAGTCGTCTCATTGAATACAATGCCAACCCCCTGTTTTCCGGCGAACGCATTCAGCGGGGCCTCACCTTTGTGGAAATCCTCAAGCATGCGCAAGGGGTTATCCGCAAACAGGTGAAACTGCGCAGCTCGTTTTACGAGCGTAACGATGTTGATGTGATTCACGGCGAAGCGCGCTTTGTGTCACCTACCGAAATTAGTATTCGTAAAACCGACGACTCGGTGGAGCACATCACCACCAAGCAGGTTGTTATAGCCACGGGTTCGCGGCCTTACCATCCACCAAACGTGGATTTCAGCCATCCGCGTATTTACGATTCGGATTCGGTGTTATCACTCAGCCATGAGCCGCGCAGCATCATTATTTTTGGTGCCGGTGTGGTTGGTAGTGAGTACGCCAGTATTTTCCGCGGGCTTGGCGTGAAAGTGGATTTAGTAAATACACGTGAGCGCTTACTCTCCTTCCTAGACGCGGAAATATCGGACGCTATCTCCTATCACCTGCGCAATAACGGCGTTGTCATTCGCCATAATGAAGAATTTGAAAGCATTGAAGGCACCGAAGACGGCGTGGTTCTGCATACGCAATCCGGTAAGCGCATGACCGCAGATTGTTTGCTATTTGCCAACGGCCGTTCCGGGAACATTGAAGAACTGAACGTAGCAGCGGTAGATTTAAAACCTAACTATCGCGGTCAGTTGGAAGTGGACGAGAACTACCGCACGTCAGTTGAGAATATTTATGCCGTGGGCGATATTATTGGCTATCCAAGTTTAGCCAGCGCCGCCTACGACCAAGGCCGTATTTGCGCTACCGCCATGATGCATGGTCAATGCGACAGCGCGCTAGTGACTGACATACCAACAGGTATTTATACCATTCCTGAAATCAGCTCAGTGGGTTCAACCGAAGAAGAACTGACACGCAACAAAGTGCCTTATGAAGTGGGTCGGGCGCTGTTTAAACATCTGGCCCGGGCGCAAATTGCCAATACCGATGTCGGGTGTTTGAAGATTTTGTTCCACCGTGAAAGCAAAGAAATTTTAGGCATTCACTGCTTTGGTGAGCGGGCCGCTGAAATCATTCACATTGGCCAGGCCATTATGGAGCAAAAGGATGGCGGCAATACTATTGAGTATTTCGTCAACACCACCTTTAACTACCCAACGATGGCCGAAGCCTATCGGGTAGCAGCGCTTAATGGCTTGAATCGCGTTTCTTTAGGTTAGCTTTTGCCAGTTTGCGTAAACGCCCGGACATGGTTTCGGGCTGCGCAGCAGGTGAAACTTGCAGCACTGGCAATAAAATTTGGGCGCATAAACCACCAAGATCACTTTGCGCAACCTGAATAGAGCCGTGATGCCGTTCCACAATCCGTTTAATAATGGCCAAACCTAAACCTGAGCCCCCACTACCGCGCGCGCTGTCACCCTGAGTAAAGGGTTGGAAGTAGTGCTCCATTTTATCCGCCGGAATGCCCGGCCCATCGTCTTCCACACTAAACCAAACTTCGCGTTGCTGGTCATGATAGCCGCTACGAATTAAGATTTTGCTATGCCCGTAACGCTCAGCGTTCTCCAGTAAGTTCAGTAATACGCGCTTAATAGAAACCACCCGCATTTGTATGGGCGGCATCCGCTCCAGTTGTAACTCCACAGATTTCTGCCAGTTCGCCGGCACATTGGCCACCACTTCGTGAATCAGATCGTTCAAGTCCTCTAAAGCGGCATCTTCACCCTGATCGGTGCGCACGTATTCTATAAACTGGTCAATAATGGCATTCATGTTGTCCACGTCATGAATAATGCCGTCGGCCAAAGCATTGTCCTGCGGTGACATCATTTCAGTGGCCAGTCGAATGCGGGTTAGCGGCGTACGCAAGTCGTGCGACACACCCGCCATCATCAGCGAGCGATCTTGCTCAAGTTGCCGCACACCTTTAAGCATTTGGTTGAAGGCGCGGGTTACCGCAATCACTTCGTTAGAGCCTCGCTCGGGCAAAGGTTCAGGGTAATCGCCCCGGCCGACTTTGCGCGCCGCCGCTTCTAGATCTTTCAGGGGTCGGTTTAGCCAGTTGGCAAAAATAATGCCGCCCAATACGCTTAACACGCCAATCAATACTAGATAGAAAACCAGTGGCGAGAAGCGCGCTTCGTCGAAACCAGTCAGTTGAATACGAAACCAGTGCTGCGGTTCTGCTTCAATTTTCACCCACACCACGTATTCAGTACCCTGACCAACCCGCACCTCCGCCTCTTCCTGTAAGTTTTCACTCATGGATTCGGATAAGAAACGATAATGGGTGGATTGTTGCAGGCCTTGCTCAATGGCTTGCGGCACGGTTAAAAAGGAAACTCCGGTGGCCTCGGCATAATCCACATAGGCTTCACCGGCGACACCGGCCTCACCATGCCAGCTACGCAATAACAAAGCACCCTGAATCTGCTTGGCCATCACGTCGTTCATTTGCTGAATACTAGGCTTAACCACGTACACGCCTACCATGAGGTAGGACACCAGTTGGTTTATCAGTAACACCAACGCGATTAAACCAAGGGTACGGGCAAAAGCCGAACGCGGGATCAAGCGCTTCATGGAAAAGGACGTATCAGCCATTCGATTTTGCTTTACCATCAGGCACAAATACGTACCCTAAACCCCATACGGTTTGAATATAGCGAGGGTTGGCCGGGTCTACTTCAACCATGCGGCGCAAACGTGACACTTGCACGTCAATACTCCGCTCGAGCGCTGAATAATCACGACCACGCGCCAGGTTCATTAATTTATCGCGCGACAGCGGCTCACGAGCGTGGGTAACCAGTGCTTTTAGCACCGCAAATTCACCGCTGGTTAGCGGCATATGCTCGTCACCGCGAAACATTTCCCGAGTACCTAAATTCAGTCGGAATTCGCCAAAGCTCACTTCTTCGCCGTCGGCACTTGGTGCGCCGGGTATTTCTTTGCCCCGGCGGCGCAGTACTGCCCGTACCCGAGCCAGAAGTTCACGCGGATTAAATGGCTTCGCCAGGTAGTCGTCTGCACCCAGTTCAAGCCCGATAATGCGGTCAACCTCATCGCCCTTGGCGGTTAACATCACAATGGGAATTTCGTTGTTTTTCTGGCGCAAGCGACGGCAAATAGATAAGCCGTCTTCGCCTGGCAGCATCAAGTCCAGCACCATTAAGTGGAAATTTTCACGTTCCAGTAAACGATCCATTTGCTCGCCATTGGCCGAAGCACGAACGTAAAAGCCTTGTTCGGTCAAATAACGCTCTAGCAAGGCACGTAAGCGCGCATCGTCATCTACGACCAGAATTTTATAGGTTTCCTGTGACATCAGCTTTCCTTATTCATAACAACGCCCGCCGAGTGGCGGTTATGGGTTGTTAACATGCTCTCAATATACGGGGAAGCGCGCACTTTGCCAATTCACAGCGCTGTTTCAGCACTGGGTGTTTTGTTTCTAAATGTTTTCCTGAGCCTGATAGTCAATGTCCGTAACCAACCATTGCTTAGTGCCGGTGGGGGTAACCACCTCAACATCATCATCCACTTGCTTTTTTAACAGCGCCCGCGCCATTGGCGAGTCGATGGAGATATAGTCATTGCGGCCGTAAATTTCGTCAGGGCCAACAATGCGAAAACGGCGGGTGTCGCCATCGTCATTCTCAATTTCCACCCAGGCTCCAAAGAACACCTTGCCGTCTTGCTGCGCTGAGTAATCGACAATTTTCAGTTGCTCCAAACGCTTGTCCAGAAATCGAATACGCCGGTCTATTTGGCGCAGCTTCTGTTTATTGTATTTGTAATCTGCGTTTTCACTGCGATCACCCAGGCTGGCTGCCCAGGTTACTTTCTCAGTCGTTTCACGACGTTCCACGCGCCACAGCTGATCGCGCTCCTGCTGCAATTTTTCATACCCCGCGCGGGTGATTAAATTGGTTCTCATCACCTACCCCAACCAACTTGCCAATATAGGTATATGCAGCAATACGTTAATAGGGAAGGTAATACCAAGCGCAGCCAACATTGCCAAGCCTATATCTGCTTGTTTAATCGCCGCTCTTATAGCTGCGGGGGCAGCAATGTAGGACGCGCTGGCGGTAAGTGCAGCCAACACCAGAATACTGCCTGACGGAAGCTCTAAGTACCAACCTAAACCAAGACCGAACCAGGCCAACGGAAATGGCGCCAGCGCAGCAAATAGCATGAGCCGCCAGTGCTGCCAGGGCAAGGGTTGAAATACTCGTGCCGTACATAACCCCATTTCCAACAGGAATAAGGCCAAAAAGGCTTTAAAGCCATCCACCACCAAACCTTCAATCGGCGCTAAACCCATCGGCCCATACGCCCAGCCCAGTAATAGACCGCCCATTAGCAAAATAACCCCACGGCTGGTCAGCGCTTCAATCCAAATGGCCGCCATAGAACCGCCCGCCTGGGCATGACGTCGCTGATGCAGAGCCAGCATCAAAATGATTGCGGGTAACTCCAGAATAACCAAAAACAAAGTCGTTTCAGGCGCCAGTGGCATTCCTGCGGTTTCGGCTAAGGCCCAGGCTACTGCAAAAGTACCGGCGCTGACCGAACCATAGTGAGCAGCAATACTGGCGGAGTTAGCCGGAGTTAATTTAACCAGATAGCTAAGCACCGGATAAATGAGTATGGGAATAATTAAACCCAGCGCACCAATGAGAGCCAGTTGACCAAGGTGGATACTGTCCTGATCGGAATGTAGCGCCAGTCCCCCTTTGATACCAATACTGAGCATTAGCAAAATCGTCAGTATGTCGTAAACAGAGCCCGGTACTTTCAGGTCAGATTTGAGTAAACCCGCCAATAAACCAAGCGCAAAAAAGGCAATGACAACGTCAGGCATAGTCTTCTCCAGCTAGTTTTTTGGCGCATTATACTATAAAAAAAGCGACCATCTGGTCGCTTTTCTAGCTAGTGTTATTCCATGCATGAACTATCGGGTCAGGCTCGCGGTCCCCGACCACGCACAGCTCCGGAAATCAGTGAGATAACCAGTAGCACGAGGAAGATAAAGAAAATGATTTTTGCTATTTCAGTGGCTGCTCCCGCAACACCACCGAAGCCAAGGACGCCTGCAACAATGGCTACAATGAAAAATACTAAGGCCCAACGTAACATAACTTTTTCCTTAAGCAATTGTGTTTAACAACACCCTCATGGTGTTCATATATAGCTAAGCCCTATATTCGAATATTTGCAAGTTTTGCCACAGTAAAGAGCAGGTAAAGTCGAAATTCCTGAAGAATTGAACACCCATAATAGCCATCAGACTGCTATACTGCGCGCCTTACTTTCCGAAATTTAAATTCACTGCTTGAGAGATGTTATGAGTGTGATTAGTCAACGTATCGCCACCGAGCTTGCGGTTCAAATTAGCCAGGTAAATGCCGCTATAGCTTTACTGGATGACGGCGCTACAGTGCCCTTTATTTCCCGTTATCGGAAAGAGGCAACCGGCGGTCTGGATGACACCCAATTGCGCCAGTTGGCACAGCGGGTGGGTTACTTACGCGAGCTGGACGACCGCCGACAGGTCATTCTGGCTAGCATTGGTGACCAGCAGAAACTTACCCCTGAGCTTGAACAAGCCATTTTAAGCAGTGATTCGAAAACCGAACTGGAAGACTTGTACTTGCCCTACAAGCCCAAGCGGCGCACTAAGGGTCAAATTGCTCGCGAAGCCGGTATTGAACCCCTAGCCGACTTACTTCATAGCGACCCAAACCAGAATCCCGAGCAGGCCGCCAGCGAATATACTAACGCTGAAGCTGGCTTTGCCGATGCCAAGGCGGTACTAGACGGCGCACGTTACATTTTAATGGAGCGTTTTGCTGAAAATGCCGATTTACTGAAGAAGGTTCGCGACCACTTATGGCAGAACGCGCACTTGGTGAGCCAGGTTGCCAAGGGAAAAGAGCAAGATGGCGCCAAGTATCGTGACTACTTTGAGTTTCACGAGGCCCTAAAAACCATTCCATCGCACCGCGCTTTAGCACTGTTTCGCGGCCGCAATGAAGGCTTCTTGCAGTTGCAACTGGATGCCGACCCGGGTCAGGAAGACAGCAGTCGCCGCAGTTACTGCGAACAACTCATTGCGAATCAATTTGAAATCAAGCATCAGGGCCGCGCAGCAGACGACTGGCTACAACAAACCGTACAGTGGTGCTGGCGTGTTAAATTGCTGCTGCACATGGAAACAGAGCTGATGGGGCGCATTCGGGAAGCTGCCGAAACCGATGCCATTTTGGTATTTGCCAACAACTTAAAAGATTTGCTCATGGCCGCCCCAGCCGGCCCGCAAGTGACTATGGGCCTGGATCCGGGCGTTCGCACTGGGATTAAGATTGCCATTGTTGATGGTACCGGTAAGGTACTGGCGCACAACACCGTATTCCCATTCCAGCCGCAGAACCAAACGGATAAAGCCATTCGTACGCTGGCAACCCTGTGCAAGCAGTACAAAGTAACCTTAATTAGTATTGGTAACGGCACCTACTCGCGCGAAACCGACAAGCTGGTTGGCGATATGCTGAAACAGCACAGTGAAATTAGGGCGACTCGGGTTATCGTAAACGAAGCTGGGGCGTCAATTTACTCGGCTTCTGAACTTGCCGCGAAAGAGTTTCCAGATCTAGACGTGTCGATTCGGGGTGCCGTTTCAATTGCCCGTCGATTGCAGGACCCGCTGGCTGAGTTAGTGAAAATAGAACCTAAGTCGATTGGTGTTGGTCAGTATCAGCATGACGTTAGTCAGTCACAGCTGGCGCAAAGTCTGGATGCCACTGTAGAAGACTGTGTAAACGCCGTTGGCGTAGACGTTAATACCGCTTCAGTACCCCTGTTAGCGCGGGTTTCTGGCCTCAGTAAAACCCTAGCTCAGAATATCGTTCTGCATCGCGACAGCAATGGTCGCTTTGACTCCCGTAGTCAGTTGCTGAAAGTAGCGCGCATGGGACCGAAATCATACGAGCAGGCGGCCGGTTTCTTACGCATTATGAACGGTAAACATCCGCTTGACGCCTCAGCGGTGCACCCGGAAGCCTATCCGGTAGTCACTCGCATAGCGAAGCAACAACAACGTGAACTTACCGAAATGATTGGTGACCGAAGCTTTCTACGCGCCGTAAGAGCCGCTGATTATGTAGACGAAACCTTTGGTGAACCTACCATTAAAGATATTTTATTGGAGCTGGAAAAACCCGGCCGCGATCCACGCCCGGAATTTAAAACCGCAAACTTTAAGGAAGGCGTAGATACCATTAAAGATCTAACACCTGGTATGACGCTGGAAGGTGTGGTTAGTAATGTGGCTAACTTTGGTGCATTCGTTGATATTGGCGTGCATCAGGACGGTCTGGTGCACATTTCGGCGCTAGCTGATAAATTCGTTAGCGATCCACGCGAAGTGGTGAAAGCCGGTGACGTGGTAACAGTCAAAGTACTCGAAGTTGATGTTCCGCGAAAACGCATTAGTTTAACCATGCGTTTACAGGACGATTTGCCTGAGGCCCAACCCACCGCAGATAAACCTCAGCGGCAAACCGCGCAGCCGAAAGCTAAGAGCAATCAGCGTCAACAGGCACCAGCGGGTGGGGCAAACACAGCTATGGGTAGCGCCTTAGCTGAAGCACTGCAGAAAGCGAGAAAAGGGTAGTTTGAATTACGCAGTGAGCGAAAAGCTTGCGTCGCGACTGGATACCGCGTTGGCGTAATACGCGCCGATGCGGTCACCGCGAGCACCATAATCAGTCATCGACTGCACGGATGCGGAACCTGACACTTCCAGATTACGCTGCACCACAGTAGGCCCGGCAATACCGTTAGTAGCTGCGGCTGGCTGAGTTTTGTTTGCATCAGTTTGGGTAGCGGTAAAACCTTCAGCTTCGGACTCACCGGCATTCATAGTTGGCGCTTTTACGTCACCAACACCAGCGTCACCAATATCAGCCGTTTGTTTGGCCATTTCGGCGCGAGCTTCGCTAGCACGTTGAGTAGCTTCGGCAGCAATAGCCCGGTCAGCACCAGAAGGTTCTGCTGGCGCAAGCGCTGCACGCCGCACTTGTTCCATTTTCTGAACTGTGGCTTCCGGGTCATTAGGAATGGGTGATAAATCTATCGACACCTCACCTTCAGAAGCATAATTGCGACCGTTTGGACCACGCTCATAGCTGTAGGTAGGTGAACCAGCGTATTGACCGCCAACAGCGGCATGCTGCTGCTCGTGAATACGAACTTCCCGGTCTCTTGCTTCCAGCTTGCGTATTTCTTCCTGCTCTTCTTTCGCTTCAGGACTATCTGGATCAGTTTCGCCATTGCGGGCAGACTGCTCACCCTTAGCCTTCTCATCCACTGCCGGTTTATCAGCGTCAGCTTTGCTAGCATCTGTTGCAGAGGTAGTTGTGTCGGCCGCCGAAGCCGAATTATTCACCTGCGCGGCTGAATCCTTAGCGTCGCCATTTTGGTTCCGACCACCAGGCTCGCCTTGCTGGCCTAAACCACGTTGCTGTGGCGAGGATTCGGTTGGAGTTGGCGGATTAACGAGTTCGCGATTGCGGTTTTCACTGCGCACCAAATCAGCTGCGGGTACAACCGCAACTGGATAATTCGGAAATGCAGTGGTGATATTCACGGCGCTAGCCTTAGGCCCTAACGTCGATTAAAGAACCTAACATGCCATCGGCGGTTTCAAGAACTTTGCCGTTAGCCTGAAACATTCTTTCGCCAACCGTTTGATTGAGCATAGACTCGCTCAAGCTATTGCTAGCATTTACGCTTTGTGAGGTCTCACTAGCGGTTTCGGTAGCCTGCTGGGCACCTGCGGGAGCTATCTCCTGCTGTTGCTGCTGGATACGTCCTGGTGCAGTGGCTATTTCAGCACTGGCTTGTGACACCTGCTCTGAAGCACGATTCATACCATAGTTCGCACTACTAAATGCGCCTGCTATGTCCATGAGCTCCTCCTACTACGTTGTGTGTCTGAAGGTCAATTATTGAACAGGCATGGTAGAATTGCAAGGACTTCCACAGAAAACGCGGCAAATATATGCCGCTTTTTTAAGTGCTTGAATACCGTAGGAAACTAGCTGACGAGATTACGCTGGTAGCTTTCCAGTAGCTCCCGGAAGTCGCGCCGCTGCGCTTTGAACGCTTGCTTTAAATCGCGCACTTGTTGTTGCAGTTGCGCTAATGTTGGCAGATGCATTTGGTCCCGCAGCGCTTTCGCCCGGACATCCAGCAACTTCTTACGCGCCAAATAATACTCTTTTAATTTCAGTAGTAACTGGTCGTATTCTTCATGCACTTTTTCCAGTGTGTACTGCGGCTTCGAACTGGCTGCCTGTTGCAGACGCTGGAATTGCATTTCCAGTCGCGCCTTCTCAACCTGATACTCAGAACATTTTTTCAGTCCCCAGGTAAGGCCAAACCACGAACACCCTTTGATCAACCATTTGGTTGGATCGAACTGCCACCAGCGAATACCGTTACGGTAATCAGCCGAGAATATGTGATGGTAGTTATGATAGCCCTCACCAAAGGTTAAAAACGCCAACCAACCATTATCACGAGCGCTGTTACGGTCGGTGTATGGCTGCCGTCCCCACATGTGCGCCAATGAGTTAATAAAGAAGGTGGTGTGGTGATTCACAACCAGACGCAGAAAGCCTACTAACAGCATGGCGCCAAGAATATCGCCCATCAGTACACCCAACAGAATTGGCCAGCCGAAGTTGGTCAGCAACGTTAGCGTTAGGTAATTACGGTGCTGCCACATCACAATAGGATCTTGCTGCAAATCTTTTACGTTGTCGTAATTGGTATAACGATGTTGTTGATACTCACGCAACATCCAACCTATGTGCGAGTACCAAAAACCCCGCGACGCTGAATAGGGGTCATGATCATCATGATCCACATGCTTGTGGTGCTCGCGATGATCAGACGACCAATGCAAAATACTGTTTTGTAGCGCCAGTGCGCCACCAATTGCAAAAACAAATCGCAGTACCGGGTTGGCCTGGTAGGTCTTATGTGACCACAAGCGATGATAACCGGCGGTAATGGAGATACCGGCAAAACCAATGGTCAGCACCAAAGCCAGCCACAATCCGCCGCTAAAGCCATGGGTTAGTCCGTATAACGGAACGCCAACCACGGCAATCAAAAAGGTAATGCCGAACACTAAGGTATTCAGCCAAATAACCGGCGCATGCGCCTCTGTTTGCTTCAATTTTTGCATATAAAAAACAGTTCCAGCTTGGTTTAATAAAGCACTTGTAACAAACTTGCAAAGTTAGCGAACAAGTGTACGCTCAATTTAACGTGTTCGTTTTCCAAACACAAGCAGAAACAAGTTCATGTTGTGTAAAAATGCGATAAACTTTTGCAGCGTTTTATTCATTTTGTAAGAAGGTCTGGCTATGACTGGTATTCGCGCCAAACAGAAAGAAAAGACTCGTCGCGCACTCATTGATGCGGCTATGAATCAGCTCAGTGCGGAACACGGTTATGCTAGCTTAAGTTTACGCGAGGTCGCCCGCGAGGCCGGTATTGCGCCAACCTCCTTTTACCGTCATTTTCAGAATATGGAAGAACTGGGCTTAACCTTAGTCGATGAAAGCGGCCTGGCACTGCGTCAGTTGTTACGCCAAAGCCGACAGCAAATAGCACGGGGTGGATCTATCATTCGCTCTTCGGTCGACACCTTTATGCAGTTTGTTGCCGGTAACACCGCAATCTTCCGTTTGTTGCTGCAAGAGCGCTCCGGCACGTCACGGGAGTTCCGGCTAGCTGTGGCACGCGAGCTAAGTCATTTTAAAGCCGAGCTGGTTGACTACCTGGTAGACGAGCAGAAATACCACCGCCAGTTAGCTGAACTACAGGCAGATGCGATTGTTCGGATCGTATTTAGTGCCGGTGCCGATAGCCTGGACAGCAACCCGCAGGAACGTGAGGATTTGACTGAAGCTACGGTTCAGCAGGTGCGTTTGGTCGCTCGCGGTGCCGCCGCCGTGCAACACGATCAGGCGGCGGTTGCCCAGGTTAAGCAGGCAAACCACCGCGCAGAAGACTAACCTACAGCGGCCACACCCATAAAATCAGTGGTATCGAAACCAGCGCCAGCACTAGGGACAGCGGCAAGCCTAACTTCCAGTAGTCACCAAAACCGTAACCGCCCGGGCCCATGACTAATATATTCGACTGATGGCCAATTGGCGTTAAGAACGGCAACGCAGCACCAATGGCGACGGCCATGAGGAATGGGTCCATGCTAACCCCCAAGGTGGCAGCCATACTGATACCTATAGGCGCCATTAGCACTGCTGCGGCGGCGTTATTGACGATATTCGATAGCAGCATACTCACCAATAGCAATAAACCGACACCAACAAAAGCCGGCGCGTCAGCACTCACCGCCAGTGCTGCCATTGCTATGGTATCGGCGGCACCGCTCTGTTCAAGTGCGGCGCCTAACGGAATAGTGGCACCAAGCAACACAATAATGGGCCAATCAATGCTGGTATATAAATCTCGAATTGGAATAACATTCGCGACCACCATGGCGCCAGCTGCCAGCGTGAAACTCACCGGCACCGACACTAATCCAAACGCCGACAACCCAATAGCAGCGCCGAAAATACCCAGCGGTAGCCACAGCTTGCGTTCCGAACCAATGCGGATACTGCGTTGAGCCAATGGAAAGCAGCCAAAACGTTCAAACACGTCATTCAGAATCTCGGCATCGCCTTGCAGCAACAATACGTCACCCGGTTTAAAGCGAATATTACTGAGGTTGTGAGGCAAGGTTTGCCCTTGCCGGGCTACGGCCAACACATTCACACCAAAACGGTGGCGTAAGCGTAAATCTGAAGCTGAACGACCAATCAGGCGAGAGTCGTGTCCAACAATACCCTCAATAACCGAGATATCGTCGGAGACTAAAAAGCGTTCGTCCAGCTCCTCATCGGCATTCAGTTCTAAACCGCTCATATCCAGCACCTGCTGAATAGTTTCCGCATCAGCTTCTACAATCAGCACATCGTCGGCTTTCATGCGGCGGTAACGGGCCGGTGCCGACCAGCGCTCCTTACCGCGTTTTAGTGCCACAATAACGAAGTTACTTTTAACCTGATTTTCCAATTCAAAAATTGTCTCGCCTACAAAATGAGAACCTTCAGGTACATAAAGCTCGGTTAAGTAAGCACTGACATCGTAGGGTGAATCAGATTTTTCGCTGCCACTTTTTTTGGGAACCAAAAAGCGTGACAACAACCACATAAATACCAAACCAACGATAGCGGCGGTTAAACCAACCGGGCTGAAGTCAAAAATAGCGAAGGATTCACCGGTTACTTCACGGCGAATATCAGAAATGATGATGTTTGGCGGTGTACCTATCATGGTAATAGTGCCGCCTAACAAAGAACCAAATGCCATCGGCATTAAAATCAATGAAGCGTTGCCACTACCACTGCGCGACAGCTGCAACGCAACCGGGATCATAATGGCCATAGCACCAGTGTTGCTAATAAAAGCAGAACAAAAGGTAGTTAGGCCAGTTAATGCAATCAGTTGCACCCAGGCTTTATCGCCCACCTTTTTCATCAGGGAGGCTAATGTATCAACTACTCCTGAGCGCCACATGGCATGACTTATAATGAGTACTGCAGCCACCGTGATCACAGCCGCATTACCAAAGCCACTAAAAACTTTACCGGCTGGCACTAATCCCAGTAAAGCGGCGGCAAGCAAGGCCATCATGGCAACAATGTCATAGCGCCAGTAATCCACCACAAAAAGTACCAGGGCGACTATTAAAATGCCGCCTATGAGCCATTGATCCATCATAACTTCAACAATCCAGTCACTTGTATATAGCCCCTAAGAGTGGCGTGTATGCGTGGGAAGTCAATAGCTTTGCTGATAAACTCTAGAAAAATACGATAAAAGTTAAAGGAGCATAGTATGGGACGTTTGCTGATTGGTTGTCTGGCCGCGGCATTTTGTTCATTGCCACTTATGGCCCGTGAAATGACGCTTGCCGAAACCGTTACGGTAAAGTCGGTGAGTAGCGCAGCGCTATCGCCGACGCAGGAAACGGTGGCTTTTACCCGCAACCTGCCGCGCACGCCTTATCTTGATAAGGATGGTAGTGACCGCAGCGCGCTGCTGATTCTTGACGCGCAAGGCAACGAAGTAACCTTCATTCAGGATGACGCTGGCATTGCGCAGGTAACTTATGCGCCGCAAGGCGACCGTATTTACTTTTTAAGTAAACGCGACGGCGATGATTATCGCAGTTTGTACACTATTTCCACTAGTGGTGGTGAAGCGCAAAAACTCTTCGAATTTGACAGCAGTATTAGTGATTACGCCATTAGCGCCAATGGCGAACAACTTGCCTTTCTGGCGCAAGAAGCCAGCCCCGCCACAACCAAACAGCTTGCCGAGAAAGGCTTTAAAGCCGAGGTTTATGAAGAGCAGCAAAAATTCACCAATGTGTACTTGCTCGATCTGACCCAGGACGAACTTAGTGCCGAGCGCCTGACCAACGACCGCGAAGTGTTCTCGGTCGCTTTTCGTCCTGACCACGACCAGTTACTGGTGCGCACGGCGCCAACCGGGTTAGTTGACGACAACTACATGAGCAGCAGCTATGAGCTACTGAGCCTTAATGGCGAATTTGTTCATACTTATGAAAGCTCGGGTAAACTTGGTTATGCTGAGTTTTCACCGAACGGCCGTTATCTGGCGGTTATTGGTACGGCCGACTACAACGACCCGGCGACTGGCCGTCTGTATGTTTACGATAGCCAGGCTGAGCACGAGCGGCGTGAGGTGCTACCCGATTATCAGGGCCAGGTGAAAGATATTGGCTGGCGCACCAATGAAGAGCTTATTTGGTTGGGCCACATTGGTACCGAATCCGAAGTACGGGCGCTGACCATGCAGTGGCTTGAAAGCCGCCAGTTGGTGGAGCCAGGTCAACTTATTGTCATTGATATTGCTACCTCAGCAGGTAAGTCCGACATTCTGATGCGGGCACACACGCCAAGCCACCCAACGGAGCTTTATCGACATAACGGCAGAGGCTTACAACGCATAACCGATTCTAACCCGTGGTTGGCTGACGTGACCTTGCCAGAACAACAAAGCATAACCTATAAAGCCAGTGATGGCGTGGAATTGGAAGGTGTACTGGTGTATCCGCTGGATTACCAGCAAGGGCAGCGTTATCCACTAATTATGGTGGTTCATGGCGGTCCGGAAGCGCATTACAGTAATGGTTGGCTGGATCGCTACGCCAGCCCGGTGAAACACGCTGCAGCGCAAGGTTACGCCCTATTCTTCCCGAACTATCGGGGCAGCACTGGCCGCGGTGTTGAGTTTTCAAAACTGGGACAAGACGACTACGCCGGCAAAGAATTTGATGATTTAGTCGACGGGAAGGATCATCTGGTAACTATGGGCCTGGTTGACGAGACCAAAGTTGGCATTACTGGTGGCTCATATGGCGGTTACGCCTCAGCCTGGGCAGCCACAGCTCTGACTGAGCACTTCGCCGCCAGCGTTATGTCGGTAGGCATCAGTAATAATTTGTCTAAGTTTGGTACTACCGACATTCCAAAAGAAATGCACGCGGTACATGCGCGCAGTTACCCTTGGGACAAATGGCAATGGTATTTGGAACGTAGCCCTATTTATCATGCTGAAAAAGGCCGTACACCGCTGCTGATTATGCATGGGAAAGAAGACACCCGAGTCCATCCAAGCCAGTCGATGGAACTGTACCGCTATCTGAAAACTCATGGCAATGTGCCAGTGCGGCTAGTACTTTATCCGGGCGAAGGCCACGGCAATCGCAAAGCGGCAGCGCAATTAGACTTCAGCATGCGGTTGATGCGCTGGATGGATCAATTCCTGGTTGAACAGGCAACCGGCCTACCTCCATACGAGTTAGACCACGCCGATAATTTACCCGCCAGTAGCGACTAAGCTTTTGTAACAAACATAAAAAAAGGTCAGCAATTGCTGACCTTTTTTTATCGGTTAACTGAATTCGTGACGGTTACAGTTGAGGTCCCGCGGCAACCAGCGATTTACCTTCGTCGTTATCAGTAAACTTCTCGAAGTTTGCGATAAAACGTGCGGCTAAATCCTGGGCTTTTGCATCCCATGCGTCGACCGCAGAATAGGTGTTACGCGGATCCAAAATATTCGCGTTATCCACACCAGGTAAATTGGTTGGCATGGCTAAATTAAAGTATGGCAGTTGCACAAATTCAGCGTCTTCAATGCTGCCATCTAAAATGGAGTCAATAATAGCGCGGGTAGCCTGAATAGAAATACGCTTACCTGTACCGTTCCAGCCCGTGTTAACCAAATAAGCTTCTGCGCCAGCTGCTTCCATACGTTTTACCAGCACTTCCGCATACTGAGTTGGGTGCAGGCTTAAGAATGCCGCGCCAAAACAGCTGGAAAAGGTAGGTGTAGGCTCAGTGATACCGCGCTCTGTACCGGCCAGTTTAGCCGTGAAGCCAGACAGGAAGTGGTACTTGGTTTGTTCTTTCGTTAGTTTACTTACTGGTGGTAACACCCCAAAAGCATCCGCAGTTAAGAAGATTACTTTTTTCGCATGGCCACTTTTAGACACCGGACGAACAATATTGTCGATGTGATAAATAGGGTAAGAAACGCGGGTGTTCTCAGTTTTTGAACCGTCGTTAAAATCAACTTTGTTGTCGGCGCCAACGGCCACGTTTTCCAGCAAAGCGTCGCGACGAATCGCGTTATAAATATCTGGCTCCGCTGCTTGTGACAAGTTAATGGTTTTAGCGTAACAGCCGCCTTCAAAGTTGAACACGCCGTCGTCGTCCCAGCCGTGCTCATCGTCACCAATTAGCTCACGCTTAGGATCGGTCGACAGAGTCGTTTTACCTGTGCCTGACAGGCCAAAGAAAATCGCCACATCGCCTTCTTTACCCACGTTCGCTGAGCAATGCATTGACGCAATCCCCTGCAGTGGCAAAAAGTAGTTCATCATGGAGAACATACCTTTCTTCATTTCGCCGCCGTACCAGGTGCCGCCAATTAACTGCATACGCTCAGTCAAGTTGAAAGCAACAAAGTTCTCGGAGTTCAAACCTTGCTGTTCCCAGTTCGGGTTGGTGCACTTGGCACCATTCATAACCACGAAATCGGCTTTAAAGCTTTGCAGTTCTTCGTCACTTGGACGAATGAACATGTTTTTTACGAAATGCGCTTGCCACGCCACTTCGGTAATGAAACGCACCGCCAGACGGGTGTCGGCATTGGCGCCACAAAAGGTATCAACCACAAACAAGCGTTTGCCAGATAATTGCTTCGTCACCAGGCCTTTTAAATCAGACCATACCGTTGGTGAAATCGCTTTGTTGTCGTTTTTGCCTTGATCAGACCACCACAGCGTATCTTCGGTAGTTTCATCACGAACGATGTACTTATCTTTCGGAGAACGACCCGTAAAAATACCGGTATCAACCGCAACTGCGCCTAAGTCGGTCACAGTTCCTTTTTCATACCCTTCCAGCTCAGGACGAGTTTCTTCCTCAAATAACTGCTCATAAGATGGGTTATGAACAACTTCGGTGACGTCTGTGATGCCATATTGGCGCAGATCCAGATCAGTCATGCTATTGACTCCTGCGGGTCGTCTCGGTGCGTATAAGGCGCTAACAACAAAGTAGCAACTATGAAATTTGGGCGGCGATAATAACTCGAAATCCTCGAAAAAGATAGAGTTTCGGGGCTTACATCGGCTAAAATGCGCGCACTTTTTTCTGCTGCGAAAAGTGCCCTGCTAAAGGCCACTTCGCCACCACTAATGCACTGAGTGATTCCTATGCGTGATTCATTTCGTACCCGACTGGGTTTTATTCTTGCCGCTGCCGGCTCGGCGGTCGGCCTGGGCAACATTTGGGGCTTTCCAACACAAGTGGCCAACCACGGTGGTGCGGCATTTTTAGTGGTGTATCTGGTGGTGGTTGTCATTCTGGCTATTCCGGCGCTGTACACCGAATTGAGTATTGGTCATCAGGCGCAGGCGAACCCCGTTGCCGCGCTCGGTAAGTTAGCACAACGCCCGCATCGGCTCGGGGCCGGTTTAGGCAAAAGCGTCGGCTTACTAAATGTTGGTGGCGCGATTCTAATGCTAAGCTTCTACCATATTATAGCCGGCTGGATGCTGGCTCATGCGCTGGGCTCACTAGCCTTGGCGGTGGACTGGCCTGAAGCGCATAAAGCCTTAACCACCAGTTCGCTGTGGCGTGATCTGGTCTTTGTGGCGGTATTCTTAATCGGCACCGGCACTATTGTGGTACGTGGTGTTAGCAATGGAATTGAAGTGTGGTCGCGCCGGTTAATGCCCTTACTGGTGGTGTTACTGCTGGTGCTGATTGGCTACATTGCCATGCAACCGGGTGCAGGCGCAGGCTTCGCCAGATACTTACAGCCCAGCATGGCTGGCTTTAGCGACCCGAACTTGGTGGTTGCCGCCATGGGCCAAGCGTTTTTCTCGTTGTCTATTGGTCTTGGTGGCATGATGATTTACGGCTCCTATTTAAACCGCGATGCCAACATCGGCCAACTTGCCATATCCGTGGCCGCGCTGGACACCCTTATTGCCTTCCTGGCCGGACTGCTCATTATCCCTGCGCTTTACGTTGCCATGGGCCAAGGCATGCAAGTATCGGAAAACGGTCAGTTGATTGGTGAAGCCCAGCTTATTTTTAATGTCTTGCCGGAATTATTCCAACGTATGGGCGCCGCTGGCCCCTGGCTCGGATTTTTCTTCTTCCTGTTGCTGAGCATTGCCGCTTTAACCAGCACTATTTCGCTAGCTGAAGTGCCCATTGCCTATTTACTGGAATCGCGCCAGCACAGTCGCCGCCGTGCAACGACTCTGGTAATTGCCGCTATTGCGATATTTGCTATTGCACTGGTGATTTGGTTTGTACCGCTGTTCGCCTGGACGGTGGCCTACGTGACCAAATTCCAGTTGCCATTATCCGGTCTGTTTTACTTTATTGTGCTGGGCTGGCTTTGGAGTCGCAGCAACAAACTCAAAGACCAAGCGCAGCAGCATTGGCGCTTTCGTTTGTTGTTCTGGCATTTGCGCTTGATATGCCCACTATTGCTGCTGTGGGTATTTATTGATGTGGCTTTCGCTGGTTAAGGGGTGTGAGGAACTTAGCGCCCGGCCAGCTTATTTTGCAATGCCTGGGCAACTCGCGCATCACAGAACTGGCGTACGTCGCCATTATGCAAGGCCACTTCTTTTACCAGCGTTGAGGAAATAAAAGAGTTTTCCTCAGCCGGCGTTAAAAATACGCTTTCCAGATCCGGGTGCAAACGGCGGTTCATGTTGGCCAATTGGAATTCATACTCAAAGTCAGATACCGCCCGCAAGCCACGAATTAATACCGTGGCTTTTTGGCTTTTCGCAAAATCAACCAGGAGCCCTTCAAACCCTACCACTCTGACATTATCTAACCCCTCGGTAACCTGCTGTACCAAGGCCACTCGCTCTTCTAAGGTGAACAAAGGCTTTTTACTGGGGCTGGACGCAACGCCAACAATAATCTCAGTGAACAAATTTGATGCCCGCTCGATTAAATCAGCATGACCGTTGGTAATAGGATCAAAGGTCCCTGGGTAAATGGCAAATTTATGCATATCAGACTCCGCTGCGAGCAAGACAAATCAGAATGGGGGTGCGTATTACCCCCTGAATCAGGTAAAATACCTTCATTAAGCTTATTGGCTCGGAGAATTACATGACAAACGCATTTTATCAACAGCTCAATGAACAGCTGGAAGACGTAAAAAACGAAGGTTTGTACAAAAAAGAACGCATTATTCTGGGCGAGCAAAGCTCAGAAATTCAAGTGGGTAACGGTAAGCCGGTACTTAACTTTTGTGCAAACAACTACCTGGGTTTGGCAAATCACCCGGATTTGATTGCAGCGGCTAAGGCCGGCTTAGACAGCCACGGCTTTGGTACTGCCTCGGTGCGCTTTATTTGTGGTACGCAAGATATTCACAAGCAGCTGGAACAGAAGCTAAGTGACTTTTTAGGCACCGAAGATACTATTCTGTATTCGTCTTGCTTTGACGCTAACGGCGGTTTGTTTGAAACCCTGATGGGCCCGGAAGATGCCATTATTAGTGATGAACTGAACCATGCCAGCATTATTGATGGTATTCGGTTAAGTAAATCCAAGCGCTATCGTTACAAAAACAACGATATGGCTGATTTAGAAACTCAGTTAAAGCAAGCCAAAGCGGACAACGCCCGGCATATTTTGATTGCCACCGATGGCGTGTTCTCAATGGACGGCGTTATTGCCAACTTAAAAGGTATTTGTGACCTGGCCGACCAGTATGGCGCGTTAGTGATGATGGATGACTGTCATGCGACAGGTTTCCTTGGCGCGAAAGGCCGTGGTACGCACGAATACTGCGACGTTTTAGGCCGCGTAGATATTATTACCGGTACTTTAGGCAAAGCGCTTGGCGGTGCTTCCGGTGGCTACACCTCGGGTAAAAAGGAAGTGGTTGAATGGCTGCGTCAGCGTTCACGCCCTTATTTATTCTCTAACTCGGTAGCTCCGGCCATTGTGCAGGCGTCTATCAAAGTGCTGGATATGCTGGCCGAAGGTGATGCGTTACGTCAGCAGTTGTGGGACAACGCCAGTTATTTCCGGAACCAAATGACCGATGCCGGCTTTACGCTAAGTGGTGCCGATCACGCTATTATTCCAGTGATGATTGGCGATGCCAAGAAAGCCTCGGAAATGTCTGACCGTCTGCTTGAAGCAGGTATTTATGTGGTCGGATTCTCGTTCCCGGTGGTACCCAAAGGCAAAGCACGAATTCGTACCCAAATGTCAGCCGCTCATACTCGCGCACAACTGGATAAAACCATTGACGCGTTTACCCGTATAGGGAAAGAGCTGGGCGTTATTTAAGTCACCTCACGCAACGCAGAGGATTAGTGACAATGAAAGCATTAGCGAAGTTACATTCAGAACCCGGTATTTGGATGACCGATGCCGAGATGCCTGAGTATGGCTACAACGATTTATTAATTAAAATTCGCAAAACCGCCATTTGTGGCACCGACGTGCATATTTACAAGTGGGACGAATGGTCACAAAAAACCATTCCGGTACCTATGGTAGTTGGTCACGAATACGTAGGTGAAGTGGCTGCTATGGGCGACGGCGTGCGTGGTTTTGAAAAAGGTGACCGCGTTTCCGGTGAAGGCCACATCACTTGTGGGCATTGCCGCAACTGCCGTGCCGGCCGCCGGCACTTGTGCCGTAACACTGTGGGCGTAGGCGTAAACCGCCCGGGTGCATTCGCAGAATATCTGGTCATTCCGGCCGACAATGCCTTTAAGTTGCCTGACGATATTAGCGACGAAATGGCCGCTATTTTCGACCCCTTTGGTAACGCAGTACACACCGCACTGGCCTTTGACCTGGTTGGCGAAGACGTGCTCATTACTGGTGCTGGCCCTATCGGCATTATGGCAGCGGCGGTAGCGCGACACGTTGGCGCTCGCCACGTGGTGATTACCGACGTCAACCCTTACCGCTTGGAACTGGCGCTGAAGATGGGGGCTACTCGTGCGGTAGACGTTAGCAAAGAAAATATTCGAGACGTGATGACTGAACTGGGCATGAAAGAAGGCTTTGACGTGGGCCTGGAAATGTCAGGTGTGCCTTCAGCCTTTCGGCAAATGCTGGACACCATTAACCACGGTGGCAAAATCGCCATGCTAGGTATACCACCGGAAAGCGTTGCGATTGACTGGAATCAGGTCATATTTAAAGGCCTGACTATTAAAGGTATTTACGGTCGTGAAATGTTTGAAACCTGGTACAAAATGGCTAGCCTGTTGCAATCTGGTTTGGATTTAAGCCCGATTCTGACGCATCAGCTACCTATTGATAAGTTCCAGGAAGGCTTTGACATTATGTGTTCCGGTGAATCGGGCAAAGTTGTGTTGGACTGGACTACCAAATGAGTGAGTTTAAGCGCATTCAGTTACACGACGCGCACCAACAGTGGGCTGCGGGTTCTGCCAAAGTAGCAGACATCCGCGACCCACAGGCTTTTGCTATGGGTCACATTCCCGGCGCCTTTCATTTAACCGATGCCAGCCTGAATGATTTTTTACAGCAAGTAGACGATGACGACGCGGTATTGGTGGTATGTTATCACGGCATAAGTAGCCAGGGCGCCGCCCAGTACTTGCTGCAACAAGGGCTTACCAATGTTGCCAGCATGGACGGCGGCTTTACGGCCTGGGCTCACGAATTTCCTGACGCAATAGAGCACAGCTGATGAAAAAAATGTTCACCACGCGTAAGCCTGAGACCATGGCCACCCTGCACAGTTTTTTAACTCAGCAGGGAATACCAGTTACGGTGAACGAACGCGGTGAACAACTCGAACTTTGGGTTACTCAAACCAGCTACTATGCTATTGCTAAACAGCAAATTGATGCCTTCAAAGCCAACCCCGACGTTGCCGCGCAAGCTCAAGTCGAACAGCACGTTCAACGGCCTTCCCGGCAAGACAACTCGCTGAAACCTCTACTGCACAAAATCAGAGCTCAAGCCGGCAATTTTACCGTTGCCGTAGCTATTCTGGTTACGCTGGTTTATTTGTTGCTGCAAACGCCCTTGCAGGAATTCATTTTTGCCAGTCTGCGCATTGGTGACTATTTCGCTGAAATGCCCGGTATACAAGCCTGGCGATTCGTAACCCCGGTGCTGTTGCACTTTAGCCTGATGCACTTTGTGTTTAATTTGTTCTGGTGGTGGTATCTGGGTGGCAGAATTGAATTAGCCATCGGCTGGCCAGTACTGGTTGCGCTGTTTATTGGTAGTGCAGTGGTTTCTAACCTGGCCCAGCTTTACAGTACCGGCCCCTACTTTGGTGGGCTGTCGGGAGTGGTTTACGCGCTCTTCGGGTTCTGCGCGGTACTGAGCTTTAACAAGCCACGACATCCGCTTTACCTGCCACCGGGGCTGTTAGTATTTATGATTGGCTGGTTGTTACTGGGGTATACCGACTTACTTTGGGTGGCCGTTGCCAACGAAGCGCATTTAGCTGGCTTGATCAGTGGTTTGGTGGGTGCCGCTTTATATCTGCTCGTACCAAAAGCCAAACGCCGTTGTTAAAGCACGGCGTTAGTGTGGTGGTTAGTGATAAATATATTTAGTAAACAACACATCACGAATGATGGGCTCGCCAGTTTCCCGTCGCATCAAGCGCTGCGCTTCTTCTAAACACTGCATACGCAAATCATCACGACCGGTCAGCGACTTAATTTGTTGCTCAGACGCTTTACTGAAAATTCGGATAAAGGCGTTTCTAAGTAACGGAGCATGATACTCAACCGTGCTTAAATCACCGGTGCTGGGCACCATGACTTCTACTGCCACACGTATGTAACCCATGCGGAAGTGATCGTCGGTACGCACATAGTTCGTCGTAATGTCGGGCTCAAAGCCATAGTAAGCAGGCTCTGACTGGGCATAAGCAGGTTTTGCCAACACCAGCATAGCTGCCAGTAACACCGCTACTGACAGACCAGCGATTGATATATGATTCATCTTCATGTGTTCCCTTGCCCTCATCCGCCGAGCCGCGACACATCCGCTGTCGCCTCTTGTGTTAGTTATCGACCAGTTACGCGAAACGTTTACTTAAATTCGGGTTCGTTAGATGCTGGTTCCACTAATGTTTGCTATGCTCCAGCCATTATGACTCTTGTTTGAAACGAAATCATGCATGTTTTAACAAATACCATTGGCGAATTTCCGCTGGGCTGCGCTGGCAACTGGCAAACCGCCGATCACTATAATCTGACAGCAGTTCAACGCAATTGGTTGCTCGACCCTGAATCGCTAACGGCAAAATTGAAAGCACAGGCAGCCCAGTTTCGGGTTAGCCTATTGGGTCAACAACCTGCGCCTATTCTACCCGACGAGCAAAAATGGCTGGACGAGCATGCCGCAGGAACCGTGCGCGAAGTTATTCTATGGTGTGACCAAAAGCCCTGGGTATTCGCTCGCAGCGTATTCCCGCAACCTGCCCTGCACGATGAACAATTAAACTTAAGTCATTTGGGCGAACGCCCGCTGGGTGAGCACCTGTTCCGTCAACCAGATTTAATCCGTGGCCCTATTGAAGTGGCCCAGTTCGCGGCGGACACTGTACTGGGTAACTTGCATCAACAACTGGGTTTTCAGTCACAACCCTTATGGGGCCGACGCAGTTGTTTCCGCGCTGCCGGGCAACAAGTGCTGGTAGCTGAGGTATTTATTGGCGCTGCGGCGATTTATCAGGAGTGACAGTGATGCTGGATAAGCTAAAGCCATACTGGTTGCTCATGCGCGCTGACAAACCAATTGGCACCTGGTTACTAGCCTGGCCAACATTATGGGCGCTGCTTATTGCCGGGGTTGGCGAGCCGCCGCTACGTATTGTGGTTATTTTTATGCTGGGCGTGTTTCTGATGCGCTCAGCCGGCTGTGTTATTAACGACTATGCCGATCGCAATTTAGACGGGCAAGTCACACGTACTCGCAACCGGCCTCTGGCTACTGGCGCCGTGCAACCCTGGCAAGCGCTGACCCTGTTCGCCGGCCTGCTACTACTCGCGTTTCTGCTGGTGCTGCAGCTGAATTTACAAACCCTATTACTGAGTGTTGTCGCGGTTGCCGTTGCCGCGCTTTACCCCTTTTGTAAACGCTTTACTCAGTTGCCCCAACTGGTACTTGGTGTGGCGTTTAGCATGGGTATGCTGATGGCATTTACGGCATTGGAGCAAGGGTTACCTTGGTACGCATGGGTGTTATTTATCGCTAATCTGCTGTGGACAGTAGCTTACGACACCGAGTATGCCATGGCCGACCGGGCTGATGACCTGAAAGTAGGTATTAAATCCACCGCTATTTTATTCGGCAAATGGGATCGACTGATCATTGGCCTGCTGCAATTAGCGACTCTGGCCTTGCTGAGCTGGATAGGTCTGGCGCTGAATCTCAGCTTATGGTTTTTTGCGGCGTTGGCAATAAGTGCATTGCTGTTTGTGTATCAGCAGCGCGAAATTGGCGGCCGCGACCCACAGCGATGTTTCCATGCCTTTTTACATAATCATTATGTAGGTATGGCTATCACTGGTGGCCTGGCGGCCCATTTCTGGCTATAACGCTTAGCTCGACCGCTTAGTCCAGTAAGCGTCGCACTGACTGCCGTATCGTTTGCAATACAGCGGTATCCAGCATTTCATCAACCTTATCGCTTAATATACCAACCCGTTCGTCAGCGGCAAGATCGCCTTCTTCGGTCACTACTATGTAGTCCAGGGCTTTTAAGGTTGCCACAAAGGTACTAAGCACTTTTTTGTCAAAAAACTCGGGGGCGCTAATACCATGCATGTCACTCAAGCGCTCCGCCAAGGTGGTCGCGTGTTGCTCCAAGTCATGGCGGGAAATTGGCTGAGCCTGTTGCAATAATTCCAATACAATAGCGTAGCGCTGCAAGGTTTCACTACTACCCCGCGCCAGTAAACGTAACTGAAAGTAAGCCCGGCTCTCGCGTTCAGCCACCTGCCAACCATTATCGGTTGATTCAATCAGCTGTTGCGCACAGAGCTCTTCCAATAAGGCCGCCACCCACACCGGCACATCGTCTTGTTCATGGCTAATAAATAGCTCGGCTTTTAGCATGGGTAACAGCTCAGCAATAAAATCAGCCGCAGCGGCCGTGCTAAAACCTTTATTGGCGATGGCAAAGCTGGCTAATAACGCCGGTACAATCATCATGTGAATAATGTTGTTGCGGTAGTAAGTCATAGCAATCGCATTGGCACCGTCAATATGCACAACTTCGCCCATGCTGTCGCTTTTCACACTGAACTTATCAATGGTTTGCGCTAGTTCCCACAGCCGCTCGCCGTCACCTTCAAGTACGGTCGCGGTTTCGCTGTATGGGACCTCGCGCAACAAGCTGGTGTACAAACCGAGTTGCGCCACCAGCTCTTCTTTCGTTAGCGCATGATGCTCCGCACTTAATAGGGCAAGCGCGGTCAGGTTCACGCTATTTAACGCACCCGCATCATTAATACGCTGCATAATATGCTCAGCCAACACATTTACTGTCGGTGTTAGCCATTTTGGGCGTTCCGGTTCTTCGGCACCGCGCGTTATGGAATTGCGCCACTGGGGCTGAATTTGATCCAGCGCGTCACCTAAATTAAGTGGCTCACCAAAATTCACATAGCCATGACCAAAGTTACGTAATTTGCGCACGGTTTTCAGCACCTGAAACATGGACTCTTTTTCTTTGGTTTTGCCCTGCAACTCTTTTAAGTAAGTGTTCACTTCCATCACGTGTTCGTAACCAAGATACACTGGCACTATCGAAACCGGGCGCTGTTGATCGCGCAGCATGCCCTGCACCGTCATGGCAATCATGCCGGTTTTCGGTTGCAACAAGCGCCCGGTGCGACTGCGGCCACCCTCGGTGAAGTACTTAACCGGGTAGCCCTTTTGGAATAATCGACACAGGTATTCGCGGAACACCGCGGAATAGAGTTTGTTGCCACGGAAGCTGCGTCTAATAAAGAAAGCCCCACCGCGGCGGAACAGGCTTCCTACCGGAAAGAAATTCAGGTTTACGCCAGCGGCAATGTGCGGTGGCACTAACCCTTCTTTATAAATAACGTAACTAAGCAGTAAGTAGTCCATATGACTACGATGACAGGGCACGTAGATAACTTCATGACCAGCCTGCGCCAACTTACGCAAGGTATCGCCGCCGCTCACCTCAATACCGTTATAAATGCGACTCCACATCCAGGACATGAATCGGTCTAAAACCCGGACTAGGGTTTCACTATAGTTCGCGGCTATTTCACGCAGATACTTTTCAGCGGTTTTGGTTGCTTCTTGCTGGCTAACTTTGCGACTTTTCGCTTCTTCGCGAATTGCCTTTTGTAATGCCGGAGTTGCCAGCAGCTCACGAATCACCTGATCCCGGCCCGTTAGTTTGGGGCCCGCCACGGCATGGCGCATCCGGCTGAAGTGCACGCGAGCAACGCGGGTTAGCTTTTGGGCAATACGGCGATCGCTGCCAAAGTCGTCGGTCATACGCCGCAAACTGACCGGACGACTCACGCGTACCAGAATATTGCGACCGGAAAACAACACTAATAAAAACTTCCGCCACATGCCCGGGTTATCAACATCCGCCACCATAGTCTGGCCTTCGCGGCGCTCCTGGCCAGGCTTACGCCCCCAGAACAAACCTAGTGGTAGTACTTGAATATTGCACTGAGGATGCTGCCGATGAAATTCAAGTAACTGATGAAACTCATCAATAGCCTGGCGCGACGAGTCGGGTTCGGCTTCGGCTAACAACATCACCCGGGGTAACTCGGTGTTACCGATACGTAGCGGTGATCTGGGATCGGCGAGCCCTTTCTTTGCCAGCGCGCGTTGTGCCACTAATAAGTCGGCTACTGAATTCGACCGCATCACGTAAACAGTGTCGGTAGCCTTAGTTTCGGCATCTTCCGGAGCATCAACAATAACCTCAAACCGCGTTAGCCAACGCACTGGCCAGCGCAATATCGAATACCAGAATCCTCTCAAATTCATGTTGTTACCCTAAATCACAGACGGGCTCCTAGCATAGCACTGAGGCTTGGTTTTGTCCTCTTTGTCCTGCCCTTGGTTAACTACCATGAAAAAAATATTTGTACATTTGAAATACCTGTATATACTCACAGTGTACTGTATAGATAAACAGGTATCTCAAATGAAGCCATTAACACCAAGACAGCAAGAAATTTTTGATTTAATCAAAGATAATATTGATGCGACCGGTATGCCGCCAACGCGCGCAGAAATAGCTAAGCGACTCGGTTTTCGTTCTGCTAACTCAGCGGAAGATCACTTGAAAGCGCTGGCCAAAAAAGGCGTCATTGAGATGCTACCGGGAATGTCACGCGGCATTCGTTTGGTTGGCGTTGAAGATCCGCTGCCGGAAGGGTTGCCATTAATAGGTCGTGTGGCCGCCGGTGAACCTATTCTGGCGCAAGAGCACGTTGAGAGTCATTACCGTATCGATGAAAACCTATTTAACCCGCACGCGGACTTCCTGCTGCGCGTTAATGGCATGAGCATGAAAGATATCGGCATTCTTGACGGTGATTTACTGGCTGTACATAAAACCATAGAAGCCCGCAATGGCCAAATTATAGTGGCTCGCGTTGACGAAGACGTGACCGTGAAACGCTTTGAAAAACAAGGCAGCAAAATTTTGCTGCATCCTGAAAACGATGAATTCTCCACCATTACCGTCGACCTTACACAACAGTATTTTACGATTGAAGGGTTAGCGGTTGGTATTGTTCGAAATGGAGCATGGTTATGATGATTACAAATGTAGCAACGGAACAGAATCCAACTCTGGTTACTAATCAGGTCGCAGATATCAATGCAGATAGTACTCAGGATCTTGCCGCGGTATTACCTACGGTGGTTGCCCAGGCAATGAAAACCCACAAATGGGTGACGGTAATAGGCGCAAGCCGCGAACAAATTGAGAGTTTGGCCGATCAGGGGATCAGCCGTGGCCGCATTCGCTGGATTCAAGGCAAAGACAACGACCAGCGCGAGTGGGCCACCGAGCAAGCTATATTGGCCGGAACCAGCGGTGTTGTTATTAGTTGGCTGGAAGGCGTGTCGCCACGTACGCAACAGCGTATCAAAATGGCCAGCCGGGTTAGCCAAACCACCAGTTTTATCTTTTCAGAATTGACTCTGCGTACCCCACTCCACTAATCCTCAGGCAGAGTCTTTTGTTCAAGGGCTGCCCCACGCAGCCCTTTTTTTATACGATTAGTTGAAAAAATAGCTCGTAACCTCTTGCCAATTTTGTTAACTTTTGCGATGTCTTTTTCGTCAGTCCATGCTACATTGGCTGCGATTTTAACTGCTAACGCACTACTAACTATATTTTTATAACAATAACCATAACAAAGGGTTAGCGGGGAAAGCGATTTCTTGGGGAAAGTTATTCCTTTTTCTGCTTACCTCTTTGTTCTTCAGACTCGCACTTCGGTGTATTCGTGGCTTGCCGCGTCAGAAGAATGAGAGGAGTTGTCGCGTGAAAACGAGACTAATACTAGCGTTAACAGCATTGTTCAGTTCATCTGCCCTTGCTGAATCGCAACTTAACCTTACCCGTGGGGTAACGGATATAAGTTCGCGTGTTTATGACCTGCACATGACGATTTTTTATATCTGTTGTGTAATAGGTGTTGTCGTCTTTGGTGCCATGTTCTGGTCCATGTTCGTACACCGCCGTTCAAAAGGGGCTAAACCTGCTACTTTCCACGAAAACGTTAAAGTGGAAATTATCTGGACCATAGTTCCCTTCCTGATCCTTATAGGTATGGCTATTCCGGCCACCACTACCTTGATTGCCATGGAAGATACATCAGATGCTGATGTGACCGTTCAAGTTACCGGCTCTCAGTGGAAATGGCACTATAAATACTTTGACAACGACGTTGAGTATTTCAGTCTGCTAGCCACGCGGCAGGACCAAATCAACAACCGTCTTGATAAGGGCGAAAATTACTTACTGGAAGTTGACCGCCCATTGGTGGTTCCTACCGGGCAGAAAATTCGCTTTTTGATTACATCTGATGACGTTATCCACTCCTGGTGGGTACCTGACTTTGCGGTGAAAAAAGATGCTAACCCTGGGTTTATTAACGAAGCCTGGACTCGTATTGATGAGCCGGGTATTTACCGTGGCCAATGTGCAGAGCTTTGCGGTAAAGACCACGGCTTTATGCCAGTAGTTGTTATCGCGAAAGAGCCAGCTGAATACGAACAATGGATAGCTGCTGAAGAAGAACGCCAACTTAAAGCCAAAGAAGAAGAACAACGCCTGATGTCTATGGAAATGAGCATGGACGAGTTAATGGATCTTGGCGAAAGCGTTTATCTTGGCTCTTGTGCTGCTTGTCACCAAGCAAATGGTGAAGGTGTTCCGGGTGTGTTCCCAGCACTGAAAGGCAGTGACATGGCGCTTAATGATATTCCAGCGCATATTGATGTGGTCGTAAACGGCGCATCAGGTACTGCTATGCAAGCCTTTGGTAATCAGTTAAGCCTGCGTGAGCTCGCGGCGGTTATTACTTATGAGCGAAATGCTTGGGGTAACGATACCGGTGAGCGGGTTCAAGCCGCTGATGTTAACGAATATATGAATCAATAAGGGGAGCTGGCTATGAGTACTGCAGGCGAAGCTATTCAAGATCACGACCATGATCACGACCATCATGATCACAAAGCTACGGGCGTAACCCGCTGGCTTTTTACCACCAACCATAAAGATATCGGTTCCCTTTATTTGTGGTTCAGTTTCATTATGTTTTTGGTGGGCGGCGCAATGGCGATGGTTATTCGCGCCGAGCTATTTCAACCGGGGTTACAGTTAGTTGACCCGCATTTCTTTAACCAAATGACTACTGTTCACGGTCTTATCATGGTTTTCGGTGCCGTTATGCCAGCCTTTACCGGCTTGGCTAACTGGATGATTCCAATGATGATTGGTGCGCCAGATATGGCACTGCCACGTATGAACAACTGGAGTTTCTGGATCTTACCTTTCGCTTTCGCGATTTTATTAGGTTCATTATTCATGGAAGGTGGCGGACCGGCATTCGGTTGGACTTTCTATGCGCCGCTGTCAACTACCTACAGCAGTGATTCCACCGCGTTGTTTGTGTTTTCAGTGCACATCATGGGTATTTCTTCCATCATGGGCGCTATCAACGTGATTGTGACCATTATGAACATGCGCGCCCCTGGCATGAGTTATATGAAGATGCCATTGTTCGTGTGGACCTGGTTTATTACTGCGTTCCTGCTGATTGCCGTGATGCCGGTTCTGGCGGGTGCGGTAACCATGGTATTAACCGATAAATACTTCGGTACCAGCTTCTTCGACGCCGCCGGTGGTGGTGACCCCGTTATGTTCCAGCACATTTTCTGGTTCTTCGGTCACCCTGAGGTGTACATTATGATACTGCCTTCATTCGGTATCATTTCGGCTATTATTCCGGCCTTCACGCGCAAACCCCTATTCGGTTATGCCTCCATGGTATACGCCACGGCGGCCATTGCGTTGCTGTCGTTCCTGGTGTGGGCGCATCACATGTTCACCACAGGTATGCCGGTCTTTGCTGAACTGTTCTTTATGTACTGCACCATGCTTATCGCAGTACCTACGGGCGTGAAGATATTTAACTGGGTTGCCACTATGTGGCGTGGCTCTATGACGTTTGAAACACCAATGCTATTTGCCCTGGCCTTCGTCATACTGTTCACCATTGGTGGGTTCTCCGGCTTAATGTTGGCCATTACTCCGGTTGACTTCCAATACCACGATACCTACTTCGTAGTGGCGCATTTCCACTATGTACTGGTAACAGGTGCGATTTTCTCCATTATGGCGGCTGCTTACTATTGGCTGCCAAAATGGACCGGCCATATGTATGACGAAACCTTGGCCAAATGGCACTTCTGGTTGTCTATTATTTCGGTCAACGTGCTGTTCTTCCCAATGCACTTTGCAGGTTTAGCAGGTATGCCGCGTCGAATCCCGGATTACGCGCTGCAATTTGCCGACATTAACCAAATCGTCAGTATTGGTGGCTTTGCCTTCGGTCTCACCCAGCTAATGTTCCTGTGGATTGTGATTAAGTGTTGTCGCGGTGGCGAAAAAGCCCTAGCGAAGCCTTGGGACGGTGCTGAAGGTTTAGAGTGGACAGTGCCTTCGCCGGCGCCATACCACACCTTTGAAACACCACCTGAAATCAAATAGTAGAGTTTGGAGGACACCGCGATGACCGAACAAAAGACACAACGCCCTGATAATGGCCGCATCGTGAAGCGGCTACTAGTTACCGTGGTATGTATGTTTGCCTTTGGTTTCGCGCTAGTGCCACTTTACGATGTGTTTTGTGATATCACCGGCTTTAACGGCCGCACGAAGAACGAACAAGCAGCCGTTGCCGTTGGTGAAATCGATAAATCACGGGTGGTACGCGTCCAGTTCATTACCCGGAACAATAAAGGTATGCCGTGGGATTTTGGGCCGGAAGTAAAAGAAGTAAAAGTACACCCCGGGGAAACTCGCGTGGTTAACTTTTTGGCCCATAACCGCACACCAAACAACATGGTTGCTCAGGCGATTCCTTCAGTAGCTCCAGGCGAAGCCGCGCTTTACCTGAATAAAACTGAGTGTTTTTGCTTTAATCAGCAGCCGTTGCAGGCGAATTCCGATACCGTCATGCCAATGCAGTTTTACTTAGATCCGGATATTCCTGAACACATTACGACTTTAACGTTGTCATATACGCTCTATGATATGACGGCTAATGCTACTGACGACGTACTCGCTCAAATGAGCAGTGCCGAATAAGGAATAGTTATGGCAGAACAACAACAAAAATATTACGTTCCGGCCTCCAGTCCATGGCCAATCGTTGGTGCTATAGGGCTTGGCCTTATCGCATTTGGTGCCGGTCATGCGGTAATAGATATGAGCAAAGAACAAAGCGGCTTCGGCGTGAATGTTCTGTTTGCTGGTATCGCCGTTATTCTGGTGATGTTATTTGGTTGGTTTCGTGACCAAATCAACGAATCTATGCAAGGTCTTTACAGCGATCAACTAGGTAACTCCTACCGGCAGGGTATGAGCTGGTTTATCTTCTCAGAAATTATGTTCTTTGCAGCATTCTTTGGTGCCTTGTTTTACGCCCGTGTGATTGCCGTGGAATGGTTAGGTGGTGCCGGTAATAACGCCATGACCAATGAAGTTCTATGGCCTAATTTTAGTGCTATGTGGCCGCTAACGGAAACGCCAGGCGGTACTACTACGCAGGCAATGGGCTGGGCTGGTTTACCCTTATACAACACCATTTTATTGGTGCTGTCGTCGGTAACCTGTCATTTTGCTCACGTTGGTTTGGAAAAGAACAAGCGCGGTCAGTTAAAAGTAATGCTGGGCATTACTATTATTCTGGGTTTGATCTTCTTGTATCTGCAAGGCGCTGAGTATGTGCACGCCTACAACGATTTAGGCTTGCAACTGGATTCTGGCATTTACGGCAATACCTTCTACATGCTGACCGGCTTCCACGGCATGCACGTAACGCTTGGAACCATTATGCTCATTGTAATGTTCCTGCGGGTATTAAAAGGCCACTTCACTCCAGAAAGTCACTTCGCTTTTCAAGCAACAAGCTGGTACTGGCACTTTGTTGACGTAGTTTGGGTATGCTTGTTCTTTGTGGTTTACGTATTCTAACTTCCTGGTTAGGTATTCAAATCCTGAGCCGTACGTTAGTACGGCCGTGGATTTGGTTGCAGTACTCCGGTAGCCATGAGCACCAGCACTATAATTATTGCTAATACTGAAAAGCCAACCCGACGCCCAAGAAAGTGTGACATTGAAGGTTTTGTAGGGTCATTCCGCAGCATTGCAAACAAGGCTTTAAATAGATTCACTAAAGTAAATATCAGCAGTAGTGCTAGTATGATTTTAGCAACAAGTAACATGGGTCTTCCTTTTTATGAGTAAATACGAACTGAACTGGGGCCCGTTCTCGTTCAAGCTATTTCCGACCCTTGTCACTTTGCTGGCAATCACCTTATTGGTCAAGCTCGGTTTTTGGCAACTTGAACGCGCCAATCAAAAGCAGCAACTATTTGACGACTTTGGTGGCAGCGAACAAGTACGCCAACAGCCACTTGCGACCATACAAACTGATCAACTACCGCCGCGTTATACCGAGGTTCAGGTGTATGGTGAATTTGATCCTGAGCGTTATTTCTTGCGCGATAATCAAATATTCAATGGCGTGGTTGGCTATCAGGTTATTGGGTTGCTGACGCACCCGGAATTGGTTAACAAAGTTCCAGTAAACTTAGGCTGGGTTCCGGCACCTGCAGATCGCAGTGTATTACCCGACGTTACCCTGCCTAGCGGTCAGCAAAACTTTAACGGGCTTATTTATTATCCGGATCAGGCGGCATTTCAGTTGGCGAAACAAAGCTTTGCCAACATCAGCTGGCCACTACGGGTACAACAATTTGAGTTTAAGCGCCTGGAAGCCGCTACAGGCATTCCACTGCAACCCTATATGGTGCTACTCTCTGAGTCATCCGAACTGGGCTACCCACGGCAGTGGGAACCTCAGGTAATGGCCCCGACGAAACATCAGGCTTATGCCTTACAATGGTTTTCGTTGGCGCTGGCCTGCGCACTGGTATTTTTGTTTGCCAGTCGCACAACTAAAAAATCAGAGGAGTGAGCATGAGCTCCCAATTCCGCGCTCGCATTGCCCTAGTGGCGGTTATTATCGCCTTCGCAATACCAGTAATTATTGCCAAAGTAGTGCTTGATAACCACTGGTATCAGGGTGGGGTTACCAATGAAGGCACTATGCTGGTACCACCTATAGAACTTGGCGATACCTTGAACCAAACACTGCCAGCGCAGTGGCGTATTGGTTACGTGGTTGAGGGTAATTGCGAAGCGCAATGCCAACAAGCGCTATACGCGCTGAATCAAACCGACATCGCGCTTGGTCGTGAATCAGACCGTGTGCAACCCCTGGTTCTCAGTAGTGGTGATATCGAGTTCTCACTCGATCAAGTACCTATGGTTCAACACGTGAACAACCCAGAACTTATCGCTGCCTTGGCCGACTTACCGCCACATCGCATATTTATTAGTGATCCGCTGGGCAATGTGATTCTTCATTACGAAACCTTTGCTGACGAGACAGCAATGCGCGCCGAAGCCAAAAGTATGCTGTCGGATTTACGTAAACTACTTAAGCTTTCAAAAATTGGTTAGGTGACCCCATGCGTACGCTCGTCAAATTTAGTCTGATGTTTGCAGTGGTAGTTATTGTTTTAGGTGCGTACACGCGGCTAACGGATGCTGGCCTTGGCTGCCCCGACTGGCCAGGGTGTTACGGCTTCCTGAGCGTTCCACAAAGTGCCGAAAGTGTTGATCTTGCTGCCAGCGCCTTCCCCGATGCACCCTTTGAATCGGACAAAGCCTGGAACGAAATGGTACACAGGTATGCCGCAGGTATTCTGGGCTTGTTGATTCTGGCTATCGCGGTGGTTGCCTACCGCCAGCGCCACGCGATTCCGCGTAAACCACTAAAGCTGCCTATACTCTTACTGGCATTAGTTATATTCCAGGCCGCCCTGGGTATGTGGACAGTAACGATGAATTTACAACCAGTAGTGGTTATGGGCCATCTTCTGGGCGGTTTTAGTACTATTTCATTGCTCTTTTTATTGTCGCTACGACTTAACCGTCATCAATTAATGGGCGTGGATACCGCGATGCGCAATCTGGGTGGAATAGCCGCCTTTGCCCTGATGGTTGTTATTGGACAAATTGCCTTAGGTGGCTGGGTAGCTGCTAACTATGCTGCCTTAGCCTGTACCGAATTACCTATCTGCGAAGGCAACTGGAGTGAGCGGTTGGATATCTTAGGCGCATTTTCGGTTCCTGCAGCCGACAGCTATCAATACGGCGCCCACGACTATGCCGAACGCATGACCATGCATGTTGCCCATCGCGTGGGAGCTATTGTTACCCTGCTGGTAGTGGGCTACTTACTTATTAAAGGCTGGCGTAATGCGCAGTCGCGGTTAATGAAAGCCAACCTGAATATGATTGCACTATTACTAGTCGTGCAAATTGCACTGGGTATTAGTAATGTGGTGTTCATGTTGCCGCTAGGAATTGCTGTTGCACACAATGCGGTTGGGGCCTTGTTGCTGCTGTCGCTGGTTGCATTAAATTATAATATCGCGCGAAAAGCGTGAAATCCGGGGGAGAAGTAGAGATGTCAGATCCCACAACATCAACAGTTACAGAACATCAGTCGAACGAACATAAACGCCAGGTAAGCTGGCGTGACTATTTGGAGTTAACCAAACCGCGGGTGGTTGCGTTGCTATTGCTTACCGCCGTTGTAGGCATGTGTCTGGCAACTCCAACCTTACCGAGCTGGGCAATTATCATTCCAGCCTTTATTGGTATTGGCTTAATGGCTGGTTCAGCCGCAGCCATTAACCATCTGGTTGATCGCCACATTGATGCGAAAATGGCACGCACCCTGCGCCGCCCTCTGCCATCAGGCACTCTGTCGCCGAAGCGAGTACTTACTTTTTCGGCAGCCATTGGTACTATTGGCTATATCGTTCTAGCGGTATGGGTAAATACACTCACCGCAGTGTTAACCTTAGCGAGCCTGGTTGGTTACGCCATTATATATACCATGTACTTAAAGCGTGCCACGCCACAGAACATCGTGATTGGCGGTCTGGCGGGAGCCGCACCACCATTACTTGGCTGGACAGCCGTAACCAACGAACTGCATGCACATGCGGTATTGTTGGTGATGATTGTGTTCACCTGGACGCCACCCCATTTTTGGGCCTTAGCCGTTCATCGCGCCAAAGACTACGCCAAAGCTGATATCCCTATGTTGCCAGTTACCCACGGCGTTGCCTTCACCAAAACCTGCATCTTGCTTTACACCGTATTGCTAGCTGTGGTTTGTATGCTGCCATATTTGGTGGGCATGTCGGGCGTGATTTATCTGGTTGGCGTGACCATTTTAAACCTCGTATTCCTGGGTTACGCTTGGAAACTCAAGTTCGCGCCGACGAAAAAGACAGCTTACGCCATGTTTACCTTCTCGATTTGGCACCTTATGGTGTTGTTCGTAGTGTTATTGGCAGACCATTACATTAAGCTTTAATTAACGTGCAGCAAGGCTGCTGCAGGAGTGCTGTGATGCAAAAATTTATTATCGCGGTAATAGCTATAGCAGCCGCTGCTATTGGGATTATTAGTTATCAGCAGTTTGGTGAGCAACAGCCCACCACGGCGCTGGTATATGAACCACCCCGTGAACTCACTGATTTTACTCTGGCAAGCACCGCTGCCGATAAGGTTGGTCCTGCCGATCTAGAAGGTCAATGGACCTTGCTGTTTACCGGCTACACCTTCTGTCCTGACATTTGCCCCACGACTATGGCGCAACTGCGTGATGTGCTGCCCAAACTGCAGGAAGTTGCCTCAGCCCCAGTCAAAGTATGGTTGATTTCAGTAGACCCGCAACGCGACGATATTAAACGCCTAACCGATTACACCGGCTTTTTTGGTGACGATTTTGAAGGTGTACGTGCAGAACACAAAGATTTATTCCCCTTTGTGCGAGGCCTTGGCCTTATGTATTCCATACCGGATGAAGGTGAGAGCGACTATTTAGTGAATCACAGCGCCGCTATTATTCTGGTTGACCCCGATGGGAACCGCCACGCCATCTTCAATGCTGAACATGTGCGCGGCGAAATTCCGACTGTAGATATGACTAGCCTGGAACGCGACTTCGCGATTTTAGCTGACCGCTACCAGGACTAATCTGGCCAACGCCCCTGCTCGTTGGGGCGAACCCACGGCTGCGAATACCAGTAGTAACGACCACCCGCTGAGATACTTGGCACCGTGCAATTGTAGCGTGATCGGCCAATATTAATGGCTGCCGGCGCTTGCACTGAAAAGGTTTTCCCGTCCCATTCTGGCTTCACCACTTCACCGCCAATAAAGCACTGCATGCTGCTGCGGTAAAAATCATCGGTACTGTCCACCGTTGCCGTTAGTTTAGGTTTGGTTTCCTGAGGCTCCAGAATCATATTGCTGTTTGCTACTTCAGTAACCGGCAGAGGTAAGCTGGTAAGCTTCGCTCGCAACCCTTCGACACTGGCATAATTACCTGATGCTGGAAAACGCGGAACGCCAGTGAGCGGCGAGTGCTTACCCCAAGGGCCGGAATGTTGACCAAAAGCAATGTAGCCCAAGTCTTCCAGGATGGTTTCCAAAGCAGGATTGTATTCGCCGTAAGGGTATGCAAATAACCGTGGTTGTTCGCCAAGTTCTTGCTCAAGTAATTCCTGCGCGCCTTCAATATCGTTCATCATGCGCTGCCGCCACTGACTCTCTGATTCACCCTCACGCCGCCAGGTCATATGATCATGGCTATTTGAATGGTTCGCAATGGTTGCCCCTTCAGCGGCAACTTCGCGCAGTTGGTCCCAGGTCATATACAACCGCGGCGTTTCTTCCATTAGCGCCGGATTTATGAAAATGGTGTACGGCATATCAAACTCACGCAAGATTGGCACGCCCTGCTCGTAGACGTTGCGCCAGCCATCATCAAAAGTCAGCACAACGGCTTTGTCAGGTAGTTCGCCATTGCCTTTAATAGTAGCAACAGCATCGGGCATACTGATCACCTGAAAGTTATTCTGTTGCAGGTGCCGCAATTGGGCACGCAGTTCATCTGCGGTTAACGAGGTGACTCGTGGCGTATCGTCACCCACGTGATGGTATTGCAGAATAACCACACCTTTAGGTGCCGCATACGCCGGAAAACTGGTAAATACAAAGCTGCCGACAAGCAAAAAAACCGTTACAATCACTGACATAGTACGCATTGCTAAAACCTCTTCGTCATCCAAACTGGACCCATGGAGTTCGCTGTGACAGCTTTGTTCGGCTTTTCACGACACAATCATATGCGTGTGTTCGCCATCGCGATCCCCATGATTTTATCGAACATTGCAGCGCCATTATTAGGCTTGGTCGATACCGCCATAATAGGCCATTTACCGCAATCCATCTACCTAAGCGCGGTAGCACTGGGCGCAATGATTGTCAGCTTTATTTACTTGCTTGCCATATTTTTACGCATGACCACTACCGGCGTTATTGCGCAGGCATTCGGTGCTCGCGACCAAGCCGCACAACTGCAGCTCACCAATCATGCGATTTGGTTCGCTATTGGGCTGGGCATTGGGGTTATCGCGCTAAGCCCCTGGCTGATGGAGCTAGCCTGGTTCCTCACCACCCCCGGTGCTGAGCTTAAAACCTTTGCCAACAGCTATATTCAAATTCGGCTGTATGCTGCTCCTGCCGCCCTTATTAATCTGGTGGTGTTAGGCGTATTGCTCGGTTGTCAGCAAAGTCGCCTGGCCATGATCCTAGTTGTGTTTACCAATGCAGTGAATGTTGCCGCCGACCTTATACTTATTGTCGGGTTAGACATGAACGTTGCGGGTGCCGCCTGGGCTTCGGTAGCCGCTGAAGTAGCAACCGCTGCACTTGGCCTGTATTTCCTGCATCGGGTGCTTGGCTACCGACTGCAATTTCGGCTTGATAAACAGCTATTAGTTCGATTAATGGGCATGAATCGCGACGTCTTCATTCGCAGCCTGGTACTGCAGTTATGCCTTGCCACCATGACCGGATATGCCACCCGCTATGGGCATACGGTAGTGGCGGCAAATGCGGTACTGATGCAGTTCCTGTTGCTGATTTCGCTGGGATTAGACGGCATTGCCTACGCGATAGAAGCATTAGTGGGTGCGGCTAAAGGGCAAGGCCAACCGCGCCGCATACGCTACTGGTGTCAGTTAACCTTACTCTGGTCGGTACTATTTGCCTGTGTTTATAGCTTGGTATTTGCGTTATTTGGTAGCCAGATTATTGGCCTGTTAACTGATTTACCAGAAGTCATTCGCACGGCGGAAGCCTATTTACCCTGGCTCATTGTGCTGCCGTTACTAGCGCATTGGAGCTATTTCTATGATGGCATTTTTATTGGGCTTGGATTAACTGCGGCCATGCGTAACACAATGCTGGCAGCAGCCGTGCTGGTATTTATACCATTATGGTGGTTTGGACAAAGTTACGCCAACCACGGATTGTGGTTGGCGTTAGCAGGTTTCTTAACTGCCCGCGGCGTGGCGCAGGCAGTTTGGTTGCGGGTATATAAACCTTACTAACCGCAACCAAACTGATAGAACTTACTTATTCAACAAAGTCGTCCAGCAGAATCAGCTGTGGTGGTAAACCACCGCCGTTCGCATCAACAGCTACCGCAGTGTATACACCACCCGCTTCCAAGGTTACCGGAATCGGACCAATAGCCGCATCTTTAGTGCCAGCAGCAGTAACAGTGACCACGTAGTCACCAGCAGCTACTTGCAGATTACCGGTAGACACTAAATCGTCAATAGTGAAGGGAACGTCACCAACAGCTGGTTCAGCTTCACTGATATCATCGGTAGCGGTTAGGTAAATATCAACATTACCGGCAGATACCGAGGCATGTACTACCTGCAGTTGCGCAGCAGTTGCAATGGAGCGATTGCTTTCCGGCAATACCGCCAGGGCTAAATCAGCTAAGCCACCGATGGCATACACGCTGTACTGTGCACCAAGTTCCAAAGTCAGTTCGGCATCGTCAATAACCACCGGGTCACCACCAGCGGCGGCAACATCAACCAGGTAATCGTCTGCAGCTAAATTGACATAGCCTGCAAAGCTTCCAAATGCTAAGTTAGCAATCGCTGGTTCAGCCGCATTGTTTAACGTGATGTCTACGTTAGGTGCATCTGCACTGGCATGCACAACCCGCAGATTGCTGCCCGAATTCACGTCATACACTAACTCAGTCGTCGTGCCATCCGATACTTGCAGAACAACCGGTGACTCACCAGCAGCGGTATTTTCAACGGCGGCAATCACTAAATCAGCGCCCGCGTCTAAATTTACCGTACCAGAGTCAAAGGCCACGGCAGCAGGATCGCCAGCCACAGTGACGCGGATCTGATAGTCGCCGGTTGGTACTTCAAGCTGCGCCGTATTGTCGCCAAACGCCAGGGTACCAACAGCCGTTTCGTCCGCTAAAGCCGCATCCGGAGCCGTTACATACACGTCAACATCCGGTGCGTCAGGTGCAGCATGTACGACTTGAACACGCACGTTACCGTCAGTTACAGGTGTTACCGCATTTTCCAGGATTAGCGGTGCAATAGACTCATCGCCCACTTTACCTACCGCGAAAATCTCATAACGGGTGTCGGCAGCAAAGCTTAAATCAGCCGGCCCAATGACCGTGGCAACATCACCGCCAGGTAAAATACCGTCAACTTGAATTTCGTAATCGCCAGCGTCAAGTTCCAGCACGCCAGATGAGGTTTGGTAAGGTACAGCTTCTAACGCAGCGGCGCCGTTAACTAATACATTAACGTCAGGTGCGTCGGCAGAGGTGTGGTGAACTCGAACGAAAGTTGAGCTTGGTGGCGGTGGCGGCGTTACCGTCTCAGTGGTATTATCGTCTCCGTCAAACCAGTCACAACCAGATAACGTAAGAACCGCTAATGCGGTGGCAGAAAGTTTCGTGATCCCCTTCATAATGAAGTCCTCGTGTTTGATTAGGCACGATCAAATACGCGAGGTATTTTGGCGGGGATCACATCTTTGCAACAAGTTTACAAAAAATATTTCAAAGTTGTATAACTTAAATACCGCAATTAATAGTACGAATGTTCGCCAGGTTGATGTTCAGTCACATCACGCACACCACTTAATTCTTCCGGGAAGTGCGACAACAACTGTTTTTCGATACCTTCTTTAAGCGTTACATCTACCATACTGCAGCCATTACAGCCGCCACCGAATTGCAAAACAGCAAAACCGTCATCGGTAATTTGCGTTACAGACACCCGGCCACCGTGACTTGCTAGCTGCGGATTTATCTCAGCTTGTATAAGATATTCAACACGTTCAATCAAAGGTGCATCATCAGCTACTTTGCGTGCTTTTGCGTTTGGCGCTTTTAGCGTTAACTGCGAACCAAGCTCTTGTTGCTGAAAATCAATTTCAGCATCTTCCAAAAAGGGTGCGCTACCGGAATCAACCACGGCGTCAAAGCCACTAAATGGCAATATCTGGTCGTCGCCTTCAACAGCGTCTGGTGGGCAATAGGAAACGCCGCACTCGGCACCGGCAGTACCCGGATTCACAACAAACACCCGAATATTGGTGCCATCTGGCTGATCGGCCAGCAATTTACAAAAGTGCGCCTGCGCATTTTCAGTAATACGGATCATAACGAAATCACCTCAACGTTATACTTGAGTATTTTAGTAGGGTATATCTTATCGCAAATTATGCGCATTGCATAGTAATGCACTTGGGCGTTACCGTGCCTTTTGTTAGGCTGAAGAAAATTCAAATAGAGGATAACTTATGCTTCGTGCTTTGATGATCAGTGTTTTACTGCCGTTGGTATGGCTTGTATCTACCCTGCCGGCAAACGCAGTTGAACTTGAAGACTACTTGCCCAAAGACGTCACTTACAACCCTGACATTCCCACTCCGGAAGAAGTGTTGGGTTATCAAGTTGGGCAATGGCATGTGCGCCACGACCAACTGGTACGCTACATGGAAGTGTTAGCCCAGCACAGCGATCGCTTTGAATTGGAAGTTGCGGGCCGCACCCATGAGCAACGTCCTCTATTATTGGTACGAATCACCACCCCAGAAAATCAGCAGAATATTGAAACGCTTCGCCAGGCCCACTTAGCCGTTGCTGACCCTCGCCAGAACGCTGACCCTGCTACTGCACCCTTAGTGTATTACATGGGCTACAGCATTCACGGCGACGAGCCTAGCGGCAGTAATGCCAGCCTGCTATTCGCCTACTATCTGGCCGCTGCCGAAAGTGAGCAGTTAGAGCAGGTACTGAATGACTCTATTATTCTGTTGGATCCAAGTTTGAATCCAGACGGTTTAGCGCGCTTTGCCCAATGGGCAAATCAGCATAAATCACAAAATTTAGTCGCCGACCCGCAGCATCGTGAACATGTTCAGGATATGCCTCGCGGCCGGGTAAACCACTACTGGTTTGACTTAAACCGCGACTGGTTATTACTACAACATCCAGAGTCCCGGGCACGCATTGCCAACTTCCAAAAATGGAAGCCAAATGTACTGACTGACTTTCACGAAATGGGTACCAACAGCACGTTTTTCTTCCAGCCGGGTATTCCAACTCGTCGTAACCCGCACACTCCGGAAGAAAACGTGACTTTAACCTCGGTGTTAGCTGAGCGTCACGCCAGCGCCCTGGATGAACAAGGTCGCTTATATTTCACCGAAGAAGCATTCGATGACTTTTACATTGGTAAAGGTTCAACTTATCCGGATGTACACGGCGCTATTGGTATTTTGTTTGAACAAGCATCAAGCCGTGGTCATTTGCAGGATTCTATTAATGGCGAAGTGAGCTTCCCGTTCACTATTCAGAACCAGCTAACCACGTCGTTAACGACTTTATATGGTACGCATGACAATAAAGAGCGCTTTTTAGATTATCAACAGCGGTTCTTTAAAGATGCCATGGCTGCCGCTAAAGACGCCGATTTTGACGGTTACCTGCTGCAGGAAACCAGTGACCCGGAACGTTTGAACGGTTTACTCAGTATTTTGCATCAACATGGTATTAAAGCGTATCCATTAGAGCGCGACTTAGAAGCTAACGACACCGAGTATAAAGCGGGTAAAGCCTACTTTGTGCCATTAGCGCAGCCGCAGTACACGCTAATTCGGGCTATTTTCACCACTCGCCAGAGCTTTCTGGATAACACCTTCTACGATGTATCTGGCTGGACTTTGCCAATGGCGTTTAACGTGGAGTTTGACAGCTACGACGGGCGCAGCCCGCGTCTGGCCGATACCGCTTGGGAACCCATTCCGTCAACACGTATTGTGTTAACCGACGACGCTTATGCTTACGCTTTCAGTTGGGACAACTACTTTGCTCCGCGCGCGTTACAAGCCTTATTAGAAGCAGACGTTCACGTGCGTCAAAGCTATGGTGAATTTACCGCGAAAACAACCGCTGGTGATACCAACTTCAAGCCGGGCGCCGTGGTAGTAACCAAGGCTTATCAGGAACAAGACTGGGCTGAAGTTCAGCGCATTCTGGCTTCGGTTGCCAGCGACAACAGCCTGGAAGTAAGCGCTATTACCTCTGGCCTTACACCAAGCGGTATGGACTTAGGCAGCCGTAACTTACGCCCGGTAGACCCAGTGAAAGTACTGATGCTAGTTGGCCCTGGTGCGAGCATGTATGAAGCCGGTGAAGCCTGGTACTACCTGGATCGCCATGTGGGCATTCCGGTAAGCATGATTGATACGGATCGCCTGGCTCGCTCAGACATCTCGCGTTATACCCATATTCTGATGGTGGACGGCAGCTTCTCTCCCTTGAAAGAAAACGCCGCTAAACGTCTGGATAAATGGGTTCGCGAAGGCGGTACCATTATTGGTCAACAAGGCGGTGCGCGCTGGTTAGCTGAGCACGACATTCTTGCCGCTGATTTTATTGAGCAAGATGTGTTTGCTGAGAAGTTTGATACCAGCGAACTGACCTTTGAGGATATGGACAGTCATTATGGTAAACGCCGTGTTGCGGGTGCTATTTTTGGTTTAGAACTGGATACCAGCCATCCATTGGCGTTTGGTTTTCCACGTCAGCAACTGCCTATTTTCAAAGATAGCCTGAATGCTATGCAGGTATCTGATAAGCCATTTATTACTGCGGCTCGCTATGCACAGTCGCCGTTACTAAGTGGTTACGCCGCCGAACAGAACCGTGAAGTACTGGCGAGCAAGGCAGCTATTGTTGCTCACCGCCACGGTTCCGGACGGGTTATTGGTTTTGCTGACAACGTTAACTTCAGAGCTTTCTTCTGGGGTTCCGCAAAACTATTAAGCAACGCTATTTTTATAGCGCCGGCAATTACTCCAAGTGCCAGTGACGAAGAAAACGCAGCCGCAGAAGAAGCGGCTGCCGAAGCTCACTAAGCACTAATCCCGTTGCGGCGGCAAGGTATAAGCGAAGGTCCAGGCATCAACCTTCGCGGCACCTCGCCGCCGCAATGCTTTTGCTACCGCAGTAACTGAAGCTCCGGTGGTAAGTACGTCATCAATCACCGCAATAGTTTCCCCCTTCAACTGAGCCGTGCAATGCACCCCGGTTTGCAAATTCTGCCAGCGTTGCTGTGCCGACGATTTATGCTGCTCAGGCATGTGTTGCAGTCGCCGGAGCAAACCCGGCCAGTAACTAACAGGTAGCAAATTCGTCAGGTTGGCAGCCAGCAGCCCAGCCTGATTGTACCCACGCTGACGCCAGCGTCGTGCGGTTTGCGGCATGGCCACAATGTAATCCGGTAGTGGCTGTGCATGCTGCTGATAGCAACGCGTGACATGCGCCGCCAGCAATGGCGCCAATATCCGGGCAAGTTCCGGTTGTTGGGAAAATTTGAATTGTTGAATTAAGTAACGAGCGGAACTATGCCAGGGTAAGGCACAGAACCAGAACCGACAGGCATCAGTGCGTTCCTCACTCGGTGCCCAGTTGCGAATGGAGTGCGGCGGAAAACGCGGTAGATCGGCCAGACAAACCCGGCAAAAATGCACTTCGGTTGTCGCTAAAGGTAGTAAACACAAACCGCAGCAACCGGGTTGTATTTGCCCAACCAAAGTCTTGGCAAGCCCCCACAGCCAAGCTACCATAGCGCTCTCCCCCAAGCATAAAGAGAACCTAATGGTAGCCAATATCTGGCAGCAAAGCAGTGGCGCAGGCGCGGATTTAGTTGTACTCCATGGTTGGGGACTGAACGCCAGGGTGTGGCAACCGCTACTGCCGTTTCTAACCCCCCACTTGCGCGTGCATTGCATTGACTTACCGGGCTTTGGCGACTCACCCTGGCCTGCAGATACCGAGGTCACAGTAGCGAATTACGTTGCGTTATTGCTGCCGCAGTTACCTGATTCGTTTCACTTGCTGGGTTGGTCTATGGGTGGTCTGATTGCCACAGAGTTGGCGTTGCAGGCGCCTGAACGCGTGCAAACGCTTACCACTATGGCAAGCTCACCGCGGTTTTTAGAAGATCATAACTGGCCGGGCATGAAAGCATCGGTGTTAGGATTATTTCAACGCCAATTGAAAGACGACTTCGAGCAAACCGTGGCGCGGTTTTTGGCGATACAAGCCATGGGCAGCCCAAACGTAAGGGCCGACACCAAGCTCATTAAAGAATTGGTTTTTGCAAAGCCGTTACCAGAACTGGTTGCACTACGCGGTGGGTTAAAAATTCTGGCGGACACCGACTTACGCAGTCGCTTGGCGCAATTGCAATGCCCGCTGTGGCGGGTATATGGCGAGCGCGATACCTTAGTTCCGGTAGGCGCCGCTAAGGCTGTTCAGCAGTTGCTGCCTGCTTCACCCCAGTGGATTGTTGAACAAGCCTCTCACGCGCCATTCATTGCGCATGGTGAGGAACTTAGCGAACGCTTACTGCGATTTATTAACCAACACTAACCCAGGGCATTAACGCTGACATTGCGGGCAGTAAACTGTGCTGCGCTGGCCTAGCCTGATTTCCCGTAACCGGGTTTTGCAGGTCATGCACATTTTGCCGCCCCGCCCATAAACCAATAAGTGTTGCTTAAAATAGCCAGGCTGACCGTCTACCTGGGTAAAATCCTGCAAGGTGGTACCGCCTTGCTGAATGGCGGCGTGCAGCGTTTCTTTAATTAACGCAACCAAACCTTGATATCTGGCTTTACTGATTCTTCCGGCCGCACGTTTCGGATGAATTCCGGCTTTAAATAAGGCTTCGTTGGCATAAATATTACCAACACCAACCACCACGTGATTGTCCATAATGAAGGTTTTTACTGACTGAGTTTTCCCCTTTGCCTGTTGAAGCAAATACTCCGTATTAAAGGCGTCCGTTAATGGCTCGGGCCCCAGTTTATGTAGTAGCGGATGTGCTGCGAGTTCCTCGCGCTGACTAAACAACACCGCACCAAAACGACGGGGATCATTCAGCCGAAGTGTCTGGCCATTGTGCAGCTTCAGTTCCACATGATCATGCTTTACCAAGGTGGTACTCGCTGGCACCACCCGTAGCTTGCCGGACATCCCCAGGTGCATAATCAGCACGCCCTGATTGGTGTCTATCAGCAAATACTTCGCGCGCCGCTCAATCTTATTGATAACGGCGCCAGCTAACTGCTGAACCGTATCCGGCACTGGCCAGCGCAACCGTGAGTCATGCACCACAACTTGATCTATGTGCTGCCCTTCAAGGTGTGGTGAAATTCCTAACCGACTCACTTCAACTTCAGGTAATTCAGGCATAACTACTTAATTCTCACGGCTAATAGTAAGTTTAATTAGTTTCCGGCAGGCTCAGGTTGGCCCCGGTTAACTGACTGTAAGTTATTTGATGGACCCGATAATGAGTTTCATCGTCCGGTAGTTGAATAATAGGCACCGGTCGCTCATACAAAGCCAGCACAATCAGTGGTCGGCCGTCGGCCAAACGCACCATGATTTCTTGGGCAACCCCCTGCGGTTGTTGCTCTGTCACACTCACCTGCAGCGTTTGCCAGCGTTCAATTAAGTGCTCGGCACCAGCTTGATCTGCCACGACTTGATCATCAGACAGCCAGCCCTGATCGCTTTGCTCCAGTCGTAATACCGGCGTGGCTAGTTCGACAATATCAACATCGGGGAATAGCGCGGTGATGTTACCTGTTGCATCTGACTCCACCACATTCTCATCAGTAACGCCGGTTGGCGCGCTGCTGGTGTTAATGTCTTCATGCACCGGGAATACCTTCCAAAACAACAGCGCGATAGCCAGAATCACGTAAATAAGTACGTTGTTCCAACCCCGGCGTGTTAAATTTATACCTAAAATGCCATGTTTCTCGTTGCGCTGAACCATAAGGTTCCCCTATATTTCGCGCTATAGTGATATAGCTGAATTACCTGATAACACTTCTACCTGAGGAATACTCATGGTGTCCCTTGTGGAGCCGATTAGCAAGCCAGAGAATCATCCCGCGATTGATAACGCTATTGATGAACTAGCAAGCCAAGGCTATGCCATTGTACCTAACTTTATAAATCCAGAGAATGCGGATTATTTGTACCGCTATGCGCTGGGTCTAAAGGATTCCGACTGGCAACAAGCTGGTGTTGGACGCGCCGACAATTACACCACGAATACGCAGGTTAGACGGGACCGGATCCGTTGGCTACGGGCTCAGGACTCTGTTGAGCGCGCTTACTTAGACGCCATGGCCAACCTTCAGCAACAACTGAATCGCCAGCTATTTATGGGCTTATTCGATTATGAGTCACATTTGGCGCACTACCCGCCCGGAGCTTTTTATCGCAAGCATCTGGACGCCTTTAAAGGCCGTAGCAATCGTATTCTCACCACGGTAGTGTACTTGAATCCTGACTGGCAAGTTCAGGATGGTGGTGAACTGGTGATGTATGACGACCACCATCAGGTATTGCAGACGGTGTTACCCCAGGCCGGCACTCTGGTGCTGTTTCTAAGTGACACTTTTGTTCATGAGGTTCAAGAAGGACACCGCGATCGTTATAGTATTACCGGTTGGTTCCGCCATAACACCAGCATCAATGGCGTTATTGACCCCACCCGCTAGTTTCCCGGTATCTAGCCGAAAAACAGACAAAAAAACACCCGCTCGAAGGCGGGTGTTTTTGTAGCAGTTAAACGGCTATTGCCATTTAATTACTTGATTTTAGCTTCTTTGAAAATCACGTGTTTACGAACCACTGGATCGAACTTTTTGATTTCCATTTTTTCAGGCATGGTGCGCTTGTTTTTATCTGTAGTATAGAAAAAACCAGTTCCTGCTGAAGATACTAAACGAATTTTATCGCGCATGATCTAGTTCCTTATACCTTAACGCCACGGCCGCGGAGATCCGCTAATACCGAGTCGATACCATTTTTATCGATAATGCGCATACCTTTAGTGGTGATACGCAGCTTAACCCAACGCTTCTCTGATTCTACCCAGAAACGGTGAGATTGCAGGTTCGGCAGGAAACGACGCTTGGTCGCATTGCGCGCGTGCGAACGGTTATTACCTGAAACCGGACGCTTTCCTGTAACTTGACATACTCGTGACATCGTTTTTACTCCAAAAATTGCTTCAAGCTCGCCTGTCGCCCATCGCGGCCTTGCCTTGAAATCCGAGGGCGCATTTTATACAGCAAATAGGCTCGGCAATCAAGTCATCACGGCGTTTTTTTGATCTTTATGATCATGCATATGAGTTATCTGATCCACGTTTAACCCTTGTCACACCAGCTTTACAGCGATGCGAAACCAAGCAAATGGCAAAACCATTTGTGGTGCAGTCAAACAATGGTGCGCTACTATACAAGACAGAGCAATAAAGCGCCAGTGTTTCGGCCGATCATTTTGTACTTTGCGTGCATTTCAAGCAACTGCGTATGTGGTTTTACACTAAGGCTTAGAGTAAGCCCCGCTCAGCAAAGGACACTGGCTTACCGGCACCAATCACAAAATGATCCAACAAGCTCACATCGATCATGGTGAGCGCATTTTTTAGTCGTTCAGTAACCCGTTGATCGGCCTGGCTGGGTTCCGCCACACCCGAGGGGTGATTATGCGCCAGAATGACCGCCGCCGCATTATGCTCCAATACCAGTTTCACGATTTCGCGCGGATACACCGGCGCCGCATTAATGGTGCCGTGAAACAGCTCACAGTATTTCAGTAGGCGGTGCTGACTATCGAGCAACAACACCACAAAGACTTCACGCGGCTGGTCGCGTAGCTTGGTGGTCAGGTAATCACGCACCATGGTTGGATCGGTAAAGCCATCGCTGCGACTTAACTGCCAGGCCAGATAACGTCTGGCCAGTTCCATCACCACCAGCAGTTGATTGGCGCGGGCCGGGCCTACGCCTTTTTGCTGCAGCAATTGACTGCGTGAGGCGGCAAATACCCCGCCGATACCTTCGAATACCCCCAGCAGATCGCGGGCGAAGGATACGACATCCTGCCCCCGGGCGCCGGTGCCGAATATAATCGCCAGTAGTTCGGCGTCGCTTAACGCTGCGCTACCTAGTTGCTGTAACTTCTCGCGGGGCCGTTCGTTTTGCGGCCAGAGTTTAAATGACGACTTGGGTTTTTCAGGTTGTTTTAGCACACTCACCAGCGGCTGCCTCCGGGCTCTTTTCACAAGCTGTTAGTTTAGCGTTCAACTGGTGCGCCGTATTGCCAGCCAACGCTGATTCTGTTGTCGGTAATAAGCCCTTGCGACAACTCGCCAAAGCCTTGCTGCTCATGCTATCTTTAGGGCATTAACATGGCTTTACAGTGGTCCGCTTTGGGCGGGCACTGAACCCATAAGGATAGGTAACCGCTTATGTCCGCAGGACAAACTCAGGCTTCCTTAGCCACAAAGAATATTCTACTTGGTGTTAGTGGTGGTATTGCCGCATACAAAACACCAGATTTGGTGCGCCGATTGCGTGAACAAGGTGCGAATGTGCGCGTGGTAATGACCCAAGGTGCCGCCGCCTTCATTACGCCGCTCACCCTGCAGGCCGTGTCCGGTGAACCGGTAAATCAGGATTTGCTGGACCCCGCCGCCGAAGCCGCTATGGGCCACATTGAACTGGCCAAGTGGGCTGATGCCGTGTTAATTGCACCAGCCAGTGCCAACACCATGGCCAGACTCGCGCATGGTTTCGCAGACGACTTACTCAGTACACTATGCTTAGCCACCGCCGCACCGCTAGCTATTGCCCCAGCGATGAACCAACAAATGTGGGCGGCTCCAGCGGTAAGCGCCAATTTGGCACTGTTACAGCAACGGGGTGTGGCGGTGTTCGGCCCAGGCAGTGGCAGTCAGGCTTGTGGTGATATTGGCGCCGGCCGCATGTTAGAGCCGCTGGAGCTGGTACAACAGTTAGCTGAGTTGCTAACAACAACGCCAGCCTTGCTAAGCGGTAAGCATCTATTAATAACCGCTGGCCCTACCCGCGAAGCGATTGACCCGGTTCGCTATTTGTCCAACGACAGTTCCGGCAAGATGGGCTTTGCGTTGGCTGCTCAGGCAGCCGCTATGGGTGCCCGAGTTACCCTGGTGGCAGGCCCTTGCTCACTGCCAACACCAGCTGGCGTTGATCGTATTGATGTGGTTTCTACCAAAGACATGCACCAGGCGGTAATGCGTCAGGTAGCCGCCGCCGATATTTTTATTGGTTGCGCAGCGGTAGCCGATTATCGCCCTGCCGAAGTTGCAAGTGAAAAACTGAAGAAACAGCAACACAACGAATTCACCCTGCAGTTAGTGCGCAATCCGGATATTCTTGCGGAAGTTGCGGCACTGGAGAATCCGCCGATAACCATAGGTTTTGCCGCGGAAACCAACAATGTCGAAGGCTATGCGGTGGATAAACTGAAGCGCAAACAGCTAACTATGATTGCAGCCAACGATGTGAGCGATAAGACTATTGGCTTTAATAGCGACAACAATGCGGTAACTCTGTACTGGCAGGACAGCCGGCAGCAATTACAGCAGCACGCGTTTACCAGCATGCCGAAAGTGCAGCTGGCACAGGCGATGCTGGCGCGAATAGCAGAGCACTTGCCGAACCATTCCTGAAGTTTCTACCCTCTTACTCATTCAAACTATGGACATGCAGCAACATGACAACCATTGATGTAAAAATTTTAGATGCTCGTGTGGGCGACACCATTGCCCTGCCTGAATACGCCACACCTGGTTCAGCCGGATTAGATTTACGCGCGTGCCTGGATGCCCCATTAACCATTGAGCCGGGCGAAACCCATTTGCTTGGCACTGGCATCGCGATTCACATTGGCGACCCGGGTCTGGCCGCCACTATTTTGCCTCGCTCAGGCCTTGGCCATAAGCACGGTATTGTACTTGGCAATTTGGTGGGGCTGATTGATTCGGATTATCAGGGCGAGCTGAAAGTATCCTGCTGGAACCGTTCAACCAGGGCTTTTACCATTGAGCCGGGCGATCGTATTGCGCAACTGGTGATTTTACCGGTCGTTCAAGCGCAGTTTCAGGTAGTAGACAGCTTCACTGAGAGCGATCGGGGTGAAGGCGGTTTCGGCCACTCGGGTAAACAGTAAAACAAGGATAGTTAATCATGACAGCACAAAAACGTAATCGTCGTGAAGAGATTCTGCAAAGCCTGGCCACCATGTTACAAACCAGCCCCGGTCAGCGCATTACTACTGCGCGTTTGGCGGCTGAACTAAGTGTTTCGGAAGCCGCGCTGTATCGTCATTTTCCATCTAAAGCGCGGATGTTCGAAGGGCTGATTGAATTTACCGAAGACACTATTTTGTCGCGTATCAATCAAATTCTGGAGATGGAAAAAGACACCCTGACTCGCTGTCAGGTGATTCTCAAGTTAGTGCTTACTTTCGCCGAACGCAATCCGGGTATTAGCCGCATTCTGACCGGTGATGCACTTATGGGTGAACATGAGCGCCTGCGCACCCGCGTGGAACTCTTATTTGAGAAAATAGAAAGTCAGGTCAAACAGGCACTGCGCGAACGTAAGTTGCGTGAACAAGCCAGCTTTAGTCTAGATGAGGGCGTACTGGCTAACTTACTACTGGCCTATGTGGACGGCAAAGTAAGCCAATTTGTACGATCAGATTTCAAACGTTTGCCAACCACCCACTTTGATGAGCAGTGGCAGGCTATTGAACAACAGCTATTAAGCTAAACAAAAAACGCCGGTTAGGGGAAACCTAACCGGCGTTTTCAAATTATTCTGGTTGAAATTACTCTGAGGTACGAGCGCGGCTAAGCAAATTAATAGCGGCTTGCTGAGGCGTGGTATCACCGTACAAAACATCATACAACTGTTCGCAAATCGGCATTTCAACATCGTTGCGACGCGCCAGCGCAACCACTTCTTTGGTGTTACGATAACCTTCTACCGCCTGACCAATAGACTGCATCGCTTCATCAACCGACTTGCCTTTGCCCAGCGCCAAACCGAAACGCCGATTACGCGACTGGTTATCGGTGCAGGTAAGAATTAAATCACCAAGCCCGGCCATACCGGTAAAAGTTTCCGGCTTCGCGCCCAACTTTAAACCTAAGCGGGTAAGTTCAGCTAAACCACGAGTGATTAACGCCGTACGCGCATTCGCACCAAAGCCAATACCGTCAGCCATGCCAGCACCAATGGCGATCACGTTCTTGACCGCACCACCTAACTGCACGCCAATGAAGTCGTCGTTGGTATACACCCGGAAGCTGCGATCACAATGCAACATATCAGACAGTTCGGTGACAAACTCGGGGTCGTTTGACGACATTGAAATAGCGGTCGGAAGCCCTTTCGCCATTTCCAGCGCAAAGGTTGGCCCCGACAGCACGGCCAGAGAACGGCTTTCGCCCAGAATATCTTTGGCAACATCCAGTAACAGGCGGCCAGTGTCTGGCTCAAGCCCTTTGGTAGCCCAGGCAATGCGAGCATTCTTTGGTAATAGCAGACTAGCCTCAGCCAGCACCGACGAAAAAGCACTACTAGGTACCACCACCACAACATTACGCGCATCTTTTAAAGTGGCGGCAAGGTCGCTGGTAACCGTTAAGCAATCGGGGAATTTACAATCAGGCAGGTAGCGCTGGTTCTCGCGCTCGCGCTGCATAGTCGCCATATGCTCTGCACTACGACCCCAAAGCAGGGTATCAACGCCTTTGCGGGCAAAGCATAAAGCAAGGGCGGTCCCATAAGATCCCGCCCCCAGAATTGTGACTTTTTGGTCACTCATATTAGTGCAACTGCGCTTTTCAGGCGTCAGCTTGTTCTTGCGCACGCTTCTGTTGCTGTTCCATGTGCTGTGCGAAAACAGCATCAAAGTTTACTGGAGCCAGGTTCAGTTGCGGGAATGTTGCACGGCCGACCAGGCTAGATACAACTTCACGAGCGTACGGGAACAAAATGTTTGGACAGAATGCTGCCAGCATGTGCGCGCGTTGACCTTCTTCCACCTGATCACCGATGGTGAAAATACCAGCCTGCTGTACTTCACATAAAAAGGCCACGTCATCATCAATTTTGCTGGTAACGGTAAGCTTTAATACAACTTCGTACAGGTTGTCTTCGATTTTTTCATTCTTAACGTTTAGGTCAAGATTCAAATCAGACTTCCATTCTCTACGGAAGATTTGCGGCGAATTCGGTGCTTCGAAAGACACATCTTTCGTATAAACACGTTGAATTGCGAATGCTTGTTGTTGCTGTTCTTGCTCTGCGGCAGCGCCGTTTGCTTGCTGTTCTTCAGCCATGCGAAAAATTCCTATATTGATACGTTTATTTTTTAGTCATTGGGAAACTGGCACTTTGCCACGCTGATATCCCGCCTTGCATTACTGCAGCCTGACTAAACCCTGCTTTCTGTAATTGTGTTGCTACAGCTTTCGAGGTTAATCCGGTTGCACATACCACCACGATGGGGGCATCTTTAAATTTTTCAAGGCTAGCGGTGTCGTTATTCTTAACGCGTTCCGCTGTCAGGTGGATAGCACCTTGTATGTGCGCCTTCTTATATTCCTCTACTGAGCGAATATCCAGAAACGCGCCGTCTTGACGATTAACCAGTAACGTAGCTTGTTGCGGCGTGTACGTTTTTACATTTGATAACTTCGACTGCACCAAAGTGACAACCAAAGCTAATAGCAAACCTACCCACAACAGCGACATCAGGTAATGATCACCGGCAAACTCAATGAGTTGCTCCATACTGCTAAAACTCCTGTTGCTGCAGCTTAAAAACAGGCCACAGAGTATACCGATTAAGCATCGAGTTGCCAGCAAAATATGGCGCTTTCATTATCTTCGGCTATTCCATCGGAATGTGGCGGCTAAAGATGCGTTCTTGGCTAAGATCACTTAAAATGGTTTTAACTTTTTGATTCTATTTAAAACACTGAGGTTGCCATGACCACCAATCGTACACCACTGGCGCTATTGATTTTAGACGGTTGGGGCCACCGTGAAGCGGCTCCCGATAATGCTATAACCGCAGCCAACACGCCAAACCTGGATGCGCTATGGGATAAATACCCACACACCCTGGTGAATGGTTCCGGTGAAGCCGTTGGTTTGCCCGACGGACAAATGGGTAACTCTGAAGTTGGTCATGTAAACCTTGGTGCCGGACGCGTGGTGTATCAAGATTTAACCCGTATTAGTAAAGCAATTGCCGACGGCGAGTTCCGCAACAACCCAGTATTAACTGACGCCATTGACGCTGCCATTAGTAACGATAAGGCCATTCACATTATGGGCCTGCTGTCGCCAGGCGGTGTGCACAGCCACGAAGATCATATTCTGGCCATGGTTGATTTGGCCGCCGAAAAAGGCGCTAAAACTGTTTATGTGCACGGGTTCCTTGACGGTCGCGACACCCCGCCGCGTTCAGCAAAGCCTACGCTGGAACGTTTTGAAAATCGTTTTGCTCAGGCCGGTACCGGACGCTTTGCCAGTATTTGTGGCCGGTATTTTGCGATGGACCGCGACAAACGCTGGGATCGTATTGAACAAGCCTGGCAACTGCTGGTTGACGGCAAAGGTAAACACCAGGCTGACTCGTCAGAAGATGCGCTGGCCAATGCTTACGAGCGCGATGAACGCGACGAATTTGTAGCGCCTACGGTAATTGGCGACGCCGCGCCTATTAACGACGGCGATGCGGTATTCTTTATGAATTTCCGCGCTGACCGGGCGCGTCAGCTTAGTCACGCATTTTTAACTGAAAGCTTTGACGGTTTTAAACGCAGCCGCAAACCTAATCTCAGCCAATTCGTGATGTTGACCGAATACGATGCCGAATTAACCGGCGGCGCCGTTGCCTATGGCCCTGAAAGTTTAAACAACGTGCTGGGCGAGTGGCTGGCCAAGCATGACAAAACGCAATTACGCATTTCAGAAACCGAAAAATACGCGCATGTAACTTTCTTTTTCAGTGGTGGTCGCGAACAGGAGTTCAAGGGTGAAGAACGTGTATTAGTACCCTCCCCTAATGTGGCTACTTATGATTTGCAGCCGGAAATGAGCTCGGAAGAATTAACTGACAAGCTGGTAGATGCCATTAACAGTGGTCGCTTCGACGTTATTGTGTGTAACTATCCAAACGGCGACATGGTGGGCCACACAGGTAATTTTGCTGCGGCAGTGAAGGCTTGTGAAGCTGTTGATAAAAGTGTTGGCCGCGTCGTAGAAGCTCTGCAGAAAGTTGGCGGTGAGTGCCTGATTACAGCCGATCATGGCAATGCCGAACAAATGAACGACGACCATACAGGCCAGTCGCACACCGCTCATACCAGTCAACCGGTACCATTTATTTATGTGGGTCGTAATGCTAATGCCCGTGACGGTGCGCGGTTGTCAGACGTTGCGCCAACTATGCTGCATTTACTGGGAATGGAACAGCCGCAGGAAATGACCGGCACGCCCATTATGCAACTAAAAGACGGAGCTAAATAGCAGTGAGCCAACGCCTGCTCAGCCTGGTACTACTTCTGGTCACGCTTGCCATTCTGGCACTGTCGCCAGTACAGGCACAAAACGCCGACGCCGAAGCTGAGCGGGCCGCCACCGAAGCCCAACTTGAGGCTATTCAGCAGGAACTGGAGAAGCGCCAGGCCGACATGGGCGAGCGCGAGCGCCGCCTGTCGCGCACCGAGCGACAACTACAGCAAATGGAAGCGCAAATTAGTGCCGTTGCCACTGAATTAAATGACACCGAAAACGCCTTGCGTGACATCCAATTACGCTTAGATGAGCTAGCCACCCAGTTGCAACAACTACAGGCACAGGAAAAACGCCAACTGGAACTGCTTGAAAAACAAGTGGATACCGCCTATCGCGGTGGCCAGCATGATTTCTTAAAAATGGTATTGAATCAGGATGACCCAGCGCGGGTAGAACGCATGCTCACCTATTATCAGTATTTGAACAAAGCTCGCATTGAAGAAATTGAAGCGGTGCTGGCAACTCGCGCAGAGATTGAGCAAGTGCTGGAACAGGTTGCGGCACAAGAACAACAATTAGCCCAGCGCCAACAACAACAACAGCGGCAACAAACGGTGCTGCGCGAACAACAAAATGAGCAACAACAATTGGTTGCCAAACTGCAACGTGAACTGGTTTCCGACACCCAACGCATTGAACAACTGCGACAAGATCAGGCCGAACTTGAGAACGTTCTGGATGCCATTATTGCGGCTTTACGCGACGACGTTCAGCTCAGCGGACTGAGTAAATTAAAAGGTTCTTTGCGCTGGCCCACCGAAGGTCGGGTACAACGCTTGTTCGCCACCTCGCGCAGTGGCTCGGTTGACTGGAAAGGGGTGCTTATTGACGGTGACTCAGGCCAGGCAATTGTCAGCATTGCTGATGGCCGTGTGCTGTACGCCAACTGGATGCGTGGCTTTGGTTTATTGCTAGTCATAGACCATGGCGACGGTTATATGAGTTTATATGGCCATAATCAAACCATACTGCCGCCAGTAGGCAGTAAAGTGCGTGCCGGCGAAACCGTGGCATTAATGGGGCAAAGTGGCGGTCGATCTGACCCTGCGCTGTATTTTGAGCTACGCGTACGCGGTAATGCCGTGAATCCAACCCAATGGTGTCGCTAATGCAAAGGTGGCTGCAAGTTATACCTGTAGCTCTGTGTTTGACTGTGCCAAGCATGGTGCAAGCGGCCGCGGATAAGCCTAAGGCTCGCATAGCCGTTATCATTGATGATGTAGGTAACAGCCGTCAGGACAGTTCAGTGCTCACCATTACCAGCCCGTTAACCCTGGCTATTTTACCGCATACACCGCAAGCAGCGAAGTTAGCAGTAGCCGCTGGCAAAACCAATAAAGAAGTGATGGCACACCTGCCCATGCAGGCACACAATGGCAATAAACTGGGCCCCGGAGGGCTTACTCTAGCCATGACTCAGGCTGAGTTTCAGGCCACGGTTGCCAAAGCTTTAGCATCACTGCCAACGGCGGTTGGCGTCAATAATCACATGGGTAGCCTGCTCACCGAGCAACAGCAGCCCATGCAGTGGTTAATGCAGGAACTCAGTGCCCGCAAACTCTATTTCGTTGACAGCCGCACCAGCCTTGCCACTGTTGCCGAACAAGCCGCGCAGACAGCAGGTATTCCCACTTCACGTCGCCATGTGTTTTTGGACAACAGTGCTGCCGAGGAAAGTCTGAATAATCAATTCGACCAGCTCATCCGGTATGCACTTAAGCACGGCCAGGCGGTTGCCATTGGGCATCCACACCCGGCTACCATAGCCATGCTAAAGCAGCGGTTACCCGAGCTTACGCAATTAGGTATAAAGGTTGTTCCGATGTCTGAATTACTCACACACGAACGGCGTTTGCCGCCAGCAATCAGCTCGTCTGCTGCTCAAGATCGGTAAGTAGGATTAACGCTTCATCACGGCTGCTGCCACAACTATCTAAATTTGCGGAAAACTGATCACACACAGGTGGTCGCTCCGGTTGCCCGAATAAACCACATAAAAAGTCATCAGTTAAGTGAATACAGCGAACCCCGGCGGGTTTTCCTTGGGGCATGCCTGGTATTGGCGAGGATATTGATGGTGCGATGCAGCAAGCACCACACCCTTTGCGACAATCCATTAAATCATCGCGTTGCGTAATTTCTTCATGGCATTTTGTTCAAGCTGACGCACACGCTCGGCTGACACTTCATATTTGTTTGCCAGTTCCTGCAGGGTGCTCTTGTTGTTGTCATCTAACCAACGCGCCCGCACTATGTCCTGACTACGTTCATCAAGGGTTTTGATAGCCGAAAACAAACGCTTGTTAGTGTGCGCTTCCCAATCTTCATTTTCTACTTCCGTAGCTAAATCGGAACGCTTGTCTTCCAAATACTGAGCTGGTGAATAGTTGCTGCTTTCACGCGCATCGTCATCGTCTGAACTTAATTCAAACGCTTGGTCGTGGGCGCTCATGCGAGCTTCCATTTCCATCACTTCCGAGGTACTTACCCCCAAAGTTTCAGCCACAGTATTTACTTCGTCTTGCGTAAACCAACCCAAGCGCTTCTTCATCTTACGTAAATTGAAGAATAATTTACGTTGTGCTTTGGTGGTAGCTACTTTCACTACGCGCCAGTTACGTAAAACATATTCGTGAATTTCCGCTTTGATCCAATGCACCGCGAAAGAAACCAGGCGAACCCCAAACGACGGGTCAAAGCGTTTTACCGCTTTCATTAAACCAATGTTACCTTCCTGAATCAGGTCGGCTTGGGCCAAGCCATACCCAGAATAGCTACGCGCTACATGCACCACAAAACGCAAGTGCGACATGATAAGTTGGCGTGCTGCCTGTAAATCTTCTTCGGCAACCAAACGCTCGGCAAGCTCTTGCTCTTCCTCCGCGCTTAGCATCGGAATGCGATTGACTGACTGAATATAGCTTTCCAGGCTCCCGCTTTGGGGAACCGCTAACGCCATTTTTGTAAGTTCAGTACTCATTCAATTACATCCTCTTTGACAGCTTCACTTGCTGCCTCAATTGACCATTTTTTTGCTAGAAAGTTCATTAGACCAGTTATTTTAGCAAAGTCGAAGCGAAGCGCAATATTCACATCCGTTATGCCAGTCCTTCAGCATTATACGATTAAATATGGGGAGTGGATTACCGAGGTTCAATAGCACTAACGTGTTTTCTTACCGCTAAATAAGATCCGATCAGCCCTAAGGCTATTGCCACTGCCCATAGAATAAGCATTTCAGTGCCGGTTAATCCGGCTAATTCAAACTGCCCTTCATACAGTTCCGTAATTCTCATTACCGCGCCGTCTATCCACCACAGTAAAATGAAGGTTGCCAGCCAGGCAATGACCCCACCAACAATACCGTACCACAAACCGGTATATAAGAAGGGACGTTGAATGTAACCATCTGTTGCACCCACCAGCTTCATCACTACAATTTCGTCGCGCTTACTCAGAATGTTCAGGCGAATAGTGTTACCTACAATCAGCACCACCGACACGCATAATAAAAAGGCTAAGGCGCCAAAACTATCGCGTACTAAATCCAATAACGACTGCAAGCGGTTTAACCACTGCACATCCAATTTACCAAAATCGACTTCGCGTTCACGCTCAAACCGCTGCAACAAGGATTGTGCCGCCGCGGCCGAGCGCATGGACTCAGCCGGGGTTACCAACAACACATCTGGTAACGGATTACTATTTAGGTAATCCAGCGCCTCACCGAAACCTGAGTACTCTTTAAACTCTTCCAAAGCTTCTGCTTTAGGAATCAGTTCTACACTAGCGACTTCTTTGTCTAAGCCCACGCGGCGCGTAAAGGTTTCCACCTCACGCTCAGTTAAACCTTTTTGCAAAAACAATGTTAGCTCAGAAGCTTCCTGCCACTGGGCACCCACGGTTTGGGTATTCTTCACGACCACATAAAGCGTAGCCGGCAAGGTTAAACTTAATCCCAATACCGCCATGGTCATCATGGATGCAAAGGGATAACGGGCCAATTCACCCAAACTGCCGACGGCTTGTTGCGCATTATGCACGAAGAACATGACAAAACGGCGAAAGCCGGAAATTTTTACCTGCCGGGCGCCTTGCGCGCTGCCTTTGGCGCTGCTGCGATTGCGGAATAATAAACTCATGCCGACGGCTCCTGCAGGCCATCATCAATCATTTTGCCTTCACGCAGCGTTAGCGTGCGATAGCGCATGCGGGCGATTAGGCCCAGATCGTGCGTGGCAATAAGAACCGCAACACCAACCTGATTAAAAGCTTCGAACAAACGAATAATATCCATTGAAAGCTTCGGATCCAGGTTACCGGTAGGCTCATCAGCCAGCAATAAAGGCGGTTTGTTTACCACAGCCCGGGCAATACCCACCCGTTGCTGTTCACCTCCGGATAACATCATCGGGTAATGCCGTACTTTATCCGCCAGCCCTACTTTGTCGAGCGCGGCATGCACACGCTTGCGCGCTTCCTGGATGCTGTAACCTTCAATAAGCAACGGCAACGCCACATTGTCGAATACGGTTTTGTCCATCAGCAATCGATGATCCTGGAAAATCATGCCAATGTCGCGGCGCACAAAAGGCACTTGCCGCCGGGGGATTTTGCTCAGATCATGATCGTTAATAAGTACCCGACCAGCCGTAGGCCGCTCCATAATACTTATCAGTTTCAGCAGAGTACTTTTGCCTGCACCCGAATGGCCGGTCAGAAACGCCATTTCACCTTTTTGCAGGTGAAAGTCGACATGACTAAGCGCCTGGAAGCCGCCCGGATAGGTTTTACTGACCTGCTCAAATTTAATCATTGCCTGCTTCCCGTTGGCACATGGAATTTACTGTTACTGCTGGTCGCGACGAAACAGCGCATTCACGAATTCCTTCGCTACAAATGGACGTAAATCTTCTAAGCCCTCACCAACCCCAATATACCGAATTGGAATGGCAAATTGGTCGGCAATGGCAAAAATAATTCCGCCTTTAGCGGTGCCATCCAATTTGGTTAAGGTAATACCTGTGATGCCCACGGCTTCGGTAAAGAGTTTGGTTTGACTAATTGCATTCTGACCAGTGCCAGCATCCAGCGTTAGCATAACCTCGTGCGGTGCGTTTACGTCGAGCTTTTTCATGACTCTTACAACTTTTTTCAGCTCGTCCATTAAATGCGCTTTGTTCTGTAACCGCCCGGCCGTGTCGGCAATCAGTACATCAACGTTTCGCGCTTTTGCCGCTTCCACCGCATCGTATATAACCGACGCACTATCCGCACCTGTATGCTGCGCTATAACCGGAATGTCGTTACGCTCGCCCCACACCTGCAATTGCTCAACCGCCGCGGCACGGAAGGTGTCGCCCGCCGCCAGCATTACTGACTTGCCTTCGCGCTTAAATTGTTGCGCCAGCTTGCCAATAGTAGTGGTTTTACCAACGCCATTTACGCCAACCATTAAAATAACGAAAGGCCCATCCTGGTTTGGAATTACTAAAGGCCTATCTACCGGCGCCAGAATTTCAGCCATGTCTTCTTGCAGTAATTCATATAAAGCTTCGGCGTCTTTCAGTTGCTTGCGATTGGCTTGCTGCGTTAAGCGCTTCACAATTCGGGTGGTTGTAGGCACACCCAAATCAGCCGTTAATAGCTGGGTTTCTAAATCTTCAAACAATTCGTCATCAATTTGCTTGTCACGGAACAACCCAAACAAACCTTCGCCGATTGAATCTGAGGTTTTCCGCAAGCCGTCAGTTAACCGCGACCACAAGCCCTTGCGGCTAGGTCGCTTGGCTGGTGCTTCGCGGGCAGCCACTTCCGCAGTAACCTGTGCGCACACTTCGGCAGCGTCGGGGGCAAGGGCAGCGGCAACGGATTCTGGCTCTGGCGCGGCTTCGGCCGCCGTCGGTTCAGGTTGTTCTGGCTCCGGTTGTGGCTGTGCCGGCTCTAATGGTTCGGGCGCAACCGGCTTAGTTTCAGGTGGCGTGCTTGCCTGTTCTTCTTCATTTTGCTTCGCCTTATCGTCAGCTTTTTCTTCCGCTTCCGGTTTCGACTCTTGTTTAGATTTAGGCTTCGACCCAAATAATCCGAAGAAAGACCCTTTTGCCATGTTTTAGAACCCCGTTTACAATACCTGCCAGATGGAAGTGAGTTTACCATGAGCAACCGCTGCTGACGACTGCTTCACGAGGCAATGCCAAAGCACTGCCCGTTACTATAGGATGTTACTTTCGCATGGCAAAATCTTCCGCCAAAAACCTCGGCAACATACGCATTATTGGTGGCCGCTGGCGGGGCCGTAAACTTGCGGTTCCCGATGCCGAGGGGCTGCGTCCAACCACTGACCGGATGCGCGAAACGCTATTTAACTGGCTGCAGTTTGAACTGCAAGATACCCGGGTACTGGACTTATTTGCCGGCACTGGTGCCTTGGCTTTCGAAGCGCTATCGCGCGGTGCAGCTCATGCGCTGATGGTAGAACAACAGGCTGCGGCGGTTCGCTGTCTTAGCGAGAACCTAAAAACGCTGGATGCTGCCGGGCAGGTGTTGCAAGCCGATGCCCTGAAGGTTTTGCAAACACCACCGCAGGCGCCGTTCAACGTGGTGTTTATTGATCCACCATTTCGACAACAGTTGCTACCTCAGGTTATCACAGCCCTACAGCAACCCGGCTGGTTGGCAGACAACGCCTGGATTTACGTAGAAACTGAAAGCGAATTGACCGCCCAGTGGCCGGCCAACTGGCAGCTGCATCGCGACAAACAAGCCGGGCAAGTCAGCTATAAATTATTTCAAAAACGAGGAAACTAAAGTGGTCATGAAACTAGGAATTTGGCTGGGCCGGGTTATTTTCGCCATTATCTGGGCGGTGTTGCTGGCCAACGTAGTATGGCCGTTCCAAGGCAGCGCGTACGGCGTGTTCCTGTTGCTGTTGGGCATACTGGTGATTATGCATTTGCTGCAACTAGGTATGTTTGTGGCCACCTACAAGCATGTTATCAACTGGCGCCGGGGCGACTACTGGCAAGTATTTATATTTGGCATTATTGGTTGGCTGGCCATTATGCATCGCCAGCGCAACCAATAGTAATCGGCAGCTATTCGGCGCCGCGAGCCTGAGCGGCAGACGGCGCCTCAATATCAACACCGATATTGGAAATGCCCTCTTCCTGCACCATGGCACGAATTTGCTGCACCAGCGCCTTCGATGGTTTTGGCTGGGTACCATATTGCGACTCTAAAAAGTGCAGCATGGCCTGCTGAATTTCGATTTCATAACTGGTGAGTTCATGTTCTCGTAGCATCTTTTCCCGCTCAGGAGCATCTAAATGCTCACCTTCGGTTAGCTCCAAAAACTTTTGCACGCTGGCCTGAGAGATTTTGGCTACATCAATCATGTCGCTGCTATTGCCATCAATGAGTCCCTGCAACAAAGTGCTGACGGCGGTGCAGGCATCCATGGCCGGATAAACCCCCAGCATGTCATGCCCGTGTTCACTTGGCGCAACGTCTTCAACCTTTTCCTGCCAGCGGCTGTAATTTACTTTTACCTGCTTCGGCTGCCACACCCAGTCCCAGCATGCGTTTAACGCGCTATTCAATGGCTTGGGATCGCCAAAGCCAGTTACCTGATGGAACAGCTCGTAATTCGGTAGCATGCGCTGACACAGATAAAGCGCCATAATGGTTTGATATTCAAAGGAAAGTGCGCGTATTCGTTCAAATGTATTTAAACTACCCATGTCGATTCCGTGCCTTCAATGGTATAAATAGGAGGTCGCGCTGCCATAAATGGCCGCTGCCCAGAACAGTCGCGCGCTTGCGGTGATCGCAAAATAAGCTGCATTTAAGTGACCAACAGTTATCTAATTAAATGACCGAGGGTTCTGATGTCAAAAAGCATTGATATTGCTAATTATTATCCGGCAATCCAGATTGCCGCCGATATGATCGCACCCTATGCGGTCAAAACGCCTGTTCTTTGTAACGAAGAACTGAATGCGCTGACGTCTGCCAGATTATACTTCAAATGCGAAAATTTGCAGCGCACTGGCGCCTTTAAATTTCGTGGTGCCTGCCACGCCCTATTGCAACTAACTGCTGACCAGCGGCAAGCGGGCGTGTATACGGTGTCGTCCGGTAACCATGGGGCGGCATTAGCTTGTGCCGGCCGATTACTCGACATCGCAGTAACCGTTGCCGTTCCACGCACTGCGCCTAAGGTAAAGCAAGAGAATATAGCCCGTTATCAGGCCAACACCGTGATGATTGAGCCGGGCATGGAGGCACGTGAAGCCTTTGTGGCTCAACAACAAGCCGAACATAGCGAACAAAGCTTTATTCCACCCTATGACCACCCGCATATTATTCAGGGCCAGGGCACCGCGGCGCTGGAACTGGTACAGCAATATCCGAAATTAACCCGGCTGCTCACCCCGCTTGGCGGTGGTGGCTTGCTTAGTGGCAGCACAGTAGTAGCGCGCCAGCATGGTATTGATGCCGTTTACGGTGCCGAACCCGCCAACGCCGACGATGCTCATGCGTCACTAGCCAAGGGCCATATTCAACCAGCACGGAAACCTGTGAGTATTTGTGACGGCTTGCTGACTAGTTTGGGTAACCACACCTTTGGCATTCTGAATGACCACCTAGATCAGGTGTTGTTAGTAGAAGACACCGACACGCGCAAAGCGCAGCAGCTAATTTGGCAGCATTTAAAGGTTATTGTGGAGCCATCAGCAGCTATTACGCTGGCAGCCGTTATCAATCACCCTGAGTTATTTGAACAGCAGGACGTGGGCATTATTTTAAGTGGTGGGAATGTCGCCTTAGCTGGCGAACAATTTGCCTAAGTCGTGAAACGCTTTGAATTCAAGCGCGTTGCCTGAATAATCGTAAAAGAACATGGTGGCTTGCTCGCCAGGCTGCCCTTCAAAGCGAATATGTGGCTCAATCGCAAATTTCACGTCGGCTTGCTGCACACGTTCAGCCAGAGCTTTCCAGTCAGCCATAGTCAGCACCACACCAAAGTGCGGCACCGGCACCGAATGCCCGTCAACCGAATTATGATGGAGTTTGGCAACTTGATCGGGTGCCAAATGCGTCACAAACTGATGTCCGTAGAAGTTCCAGTCTACCCATTGTTCAGAGCTGCGGCCTTCCTGCAGCCCTAACACATCGCCATAAAAGGCCCGGGCTTTGGCAATATCATCCACCGGTATTGCTAAATGAAATGGACGTAATTCTGATGCCATACTAACGACTTCTCCGGATTTAGTTTAATGCTTGGCAGCTACCATTGAGGGACTGCGGCGCCACATACGAACACCCACAGCAACCAATAATAAACACCAGTTTAGCGGCGGTACAAAACCACTGATTAAAACAGCAAGCATATTCCACAATGGCTGACGCTGATATTGCCCGGCCAGCACGTAGAACAACAGCGCCGCCACTAACCCTTGTAATAATAGGAGGCTAAGTAGCATAGTTGTATTCCTTTATTGTTCTATATTTTTATTGTGGAATAAGCCTACTAGTTTTTTAATCTATTGTAAAAGAATGTAAATAGCCTCGCTAGATCAGGCGCTTAACGCCCGATCCAGGTCTGCCATAAGGTCTTCTAAGTCTTCAATACCCACTGAAATGCGTACAAAGTTGTCGAGAATGCCAAGTTTTTCACGGTTTTCTTTCGGAATAGACGCATGCGTCATAATGGCCGGATGCTCAATCAAACTTTCCACGCCACCAAGGCTTTCAGCCAGCGCAAAAATTTCTACCGACTCAAGGAAACGGCGGGCTTTTTCAATGTCACCTTTTAGCAAAATAGAAATCATGCCACCGAAGCCACTCATTTGGCGTTTTGCCAACTCGTGCTGCGGGTGACTGGCAAGTCCTGGATAAATAACTTTCTCAACTTGCGGATGCTGCTCCAGCCATTCGGCCAATTGCATTGCCGCCTGGTTGTGATGCTGCATACGCAGTGCCAGCGTTTTCACGCCGCGCAGCGCCAGGTAGCTGTCAAACGGACCGGCAACAGCACCAACTGAGTTCTGTAAAAACAGCATTCTTTCTACTAAGTCGTCGTTATCGCCAACTACGGCAATACCGCCAACCATGTCAGAGTGGCCATTCAAGTACTTAGTAGCTGAGTGCATAACAATGTCGGCACCCATTTCCAGCGGACGCTGGTTGTATGGCGTCGCAAAGGTGTTGTCTACGACCACTAATAAGTCGTGCTTTTTACCCAGCTTCACAATGGCTTCAATATCAACCAATTTCAGCATTGGGTTACTTGGGGTTTCCACCCAAATCATGCGCGTTTTGTCGTTGATAGCGCCTTCAATAGCGCTAATGTCGGCTAAATCTACATAATCAAATTTCAGCCCGGCTGAACGACCACGAACTTTGTCAAACAAACGGAAAGTACCGCCGTACAAGTCGTCCATAGCAATCACGTGATCACCGCTGTCGAGCAATTCCATAATGGTTGACGTAGCAGCCATACCAGAGGCGAACGCCAGACCTTGCTTGCCACCTTCCAGGTTCGCAACCGAGCGCTCCCAGGCAAACCGCGTCGGGTTATGTGAGCGCGAGTATTCAAAGCCTTTGTGTACACCCGGGCTCTCCTGAATGTAGGTGGAGCTGGTTACAATTGGAGGCATTACCGCACCGGTAACAGGTTCAGGCGACTGACCGCCGTGAATGGTGCGCGTGGCAAATTTCAAATTCTTGTTGTCGGACATGCTTTATTCTCCGTCTAATAAATTGTTGTCACGCATCCAGTCATTATTGTAGAGCTTGGACAAATAACGATTTCCGGTATCACAGGCTAAGGTTACTACGCGTTTTGGCTCGGTTTGATCACGACAGTAGCGCAGCGCAGCTGCTATCAGCGTACCGCTGGAAGAACCCACCATAATGCCTTCTTTCACCAGCACTTCACGCGCCGTGTTAAAGGCTTCTTTATCGGTAATAGCGTAAGCTTTGTTGGCCAGCTCAATATCACAGGTTTCAGGTACGAAATCTTCACCAATACCTTCCGCCAGCCAGCTGCCGGCTTCAACAACTTCACCGCGATTCACCATAGGTTCTAAAATACTGCCGGCAGGATCGGCCAGCACTAAGTCTACTTTGGCATTTTGTTCACGCAGGAATTTACCCACACCACTTAAAGTACCACCTGAGCCTACGCCACATACAAAGGCATCCAGGTTACCGTCCATTTGTTCCCACAGTTCTGGTCCGGTGGTGCGGTAATGCGCGTCCACATTGGCCTGATTGGTAAACTGGTTTACATAGAAGTAGCCATGTTCTTCGGCCAGGCGTGCTGCCATGTCCTGATAATACTCAGGATGACCTTTTTGCACGTCAGAGCGAGTCATAGTGACCTGCGCACCCATAGCTTTCAGGTTATTTACTTTTTCCTGGCTCATTTTGTCGGGCATAATAATTTGCAGCGGGTAGCCTTTGCTGGCGGCAACCAATGCCAAACCTAAACCTGTGTTACCGGCGGTGGCTTCAATAATGGTGTCACCCGGCTTCAGCTTGCCTTCTTTTTCAGCCGCTTCAATCATGCTCACCGCAATGCGGTCTTTAATAGAACCACCTGGGTTCATCAGCTCAAGTTTCAAATAGAGCTCGCACGGACCGGTATCCATATTGCTCACTTTCAGCATTGGTGTTTTACCAATCATATCCAGTACGTTCGTGAAAACTTTCATGCGTTGTCCCTTTTGTGTTGGGCGAATTAACTTTGCCACGGGTCGTTCATTTGCCGCTGCAAAGCATGCGCGAAATATGCTCGCTATTATCCATGAAGCAGACCTGTTATGCCAATGTCAGAGGGCAATTCTGTTCATGCTTTTTGCTATAAGTTATGGCAAAGTGTAGGTACGAATTTTCAAGAGGCAAGTATCATGACCAAAGCACGCGCACTTCGTTTTCTCCCGTTAACCCTGGCATCTGTGCTGTTACTTGGTGCTTGTGACCAAACTAGCGAACCGAATGCAGGTGTATCCGGAAACGTTCAACAACAGTTTCTGGCTAACATCACTGCCTATTGCGGTAAAGCTTTTGAGGGCGAAGTCGTCAGCGACGATACCGACGACAGCGTGTGGCAACAACGGCTGGTTATGCACATTCGCGACTGTGTTGCCGACGAAGTAAAAATCCCACTACATGTAGGTGAAGACCGCTCACGTACCTGGGTTATCAGCGAAACGGATACCGGCCTACAACTGCAACACATTCACTTGCACGAAGACGGTACGCCAGATGCCACCTCGCCTTATGGTGGACACACCAACGAGCCCGGCACGGCTAATCAACAAGCCTTTCCCGTAGACGAGGCCAGCAAAACCATTTTTGCGGCGAACGATTTAATTGCCTCACAGAAAAACACCTGGACCATTACCTTTATTGACGACAACACCTTTAGCTATAAGCTGTCGCGTCCGGGCCGTTTATTCGAAGTTCATTTTGATTTAACCAAACCAGTTGCTGTGCCGCCACCAGCCTGGGGTTATGAGAGCGCAACTGAATAAGGAAGTTACTGAAGTTTATGCATTACATTGATTTACGTAGCGACACTGTTACCCGCCCTACCGCCGCTATGCGCGCCGTTATGGCCGCAGCGCCTGTGGGTGATGATGTATTCGGTGATGACCCAACCATAAATGCACTAGAACAACGCGTTGCCAAATTTAGTGGCAAAGCCGACGCCATTTTGTGTAGTAGCGGCACCCAAAGTAATTTATTGGGCTTGCTTAGTTATTGCCAGCGCGGCGAGGAATATCTGGTGGGTCAGGAATACCACACCTACAGATACGAGGCCGGTGGCGCTGCAGTTTTAGGTGGTATAGTACCCCAGCCCTTCGAAGTACAGAGCGATGGTACGCTTGATTTGGCTCTGGTTGAAAAGCGGATTAAGCCCGATGACCCACATTTTCCAATTACCCGTGTGCTGGCTCTGGAAAACACCCACACCGGGAAAGTGATTCCGCAGTCTTACATGCTGAAGGCGCGTGAACTGGTCAATCGCCATGGTTTACAATTGCATCTAGACGGCGCCCGTATTGCTAATGCCGCAGTCGCAACAGGCTGTTCAGTGGCCGAGCTAAGCCAGCCATTCGACAGTGTTTCTATTTGTTTTTCAAAAGGGCTGGGCGCACCGGTTGGGTCGCTACTTTGTGGCTCAGAGGCATTAATAGCCAGAGCGCGCCGCTGGCGCAAAATGCTCGGCGGTGGAATGCGCCAGGCCGGTATTTTAGCGGCAGCCATTGATCACAGCATCGAACACCATGTAGACCGGCTTGCCGACGACCACGCCAATGCCGCGCAACTGGCCGAGTTACTGCAAGACATTGACGCCATTTCGGTGGAACCCCAGCACACCAACATGGTGTATCTGAACCTGCCGGATGCGGACACAGCCAAAGCCTTAGCCGATGATTTAATGGCCCAACAGATACGTGTTCCAGCCAGCCAGCGCATGCGCTTAGTCACGCACTTAGACGTGACTGCCGGCGACATTGCCACGGTAAGCTCAGCTATTCATAAGTTTTTTGCCAAGCGCAGCTAGTTATAAATTACGCAGTTGCTGTCGGTCTGTATGGCCCACGATCTGAAATCTACCCGCTGATAGACCAGTTGAGGGATCATGCAACAACGGAAGTGGTCTGTTCGGCGTTAGTTGCTTTTACTAACGCAGTAAGCGGCCCCATTGCTACAGCTCAATTCATTCAGGAGTGATTCTAATAATGGGGGGATTACAAAATAATGCGTGATATTGGTAAGACAAGCGTGCTGCGCATATCTGCCATCAGACATCCACTGTAGCATTAGATAGGCTAATCACTAATAAAATTAGGCAAAAAACCGAAATGTACAAGCTTAGGCGTGTGAACCGTAACTGGCAGGTTGACTATAAAGATCAACCGCCAGTTAAAGAATAATTACGCTTTCTAATTCTGCGCAGGGACTCTCTTAAGAAACAGTTATTAATTCCACTCGACTAACGTAATTGGCACATCTCCACCTGTATACTCAAATATCAGCTCTACAAGGCCGCCACTGTCACCGATAGCGACTAAGCCATCGCAATCCACGCTATCAGCGCAAAGAAATTCGTACTGATAAAACCCGTAAACCCCGTCCTCTTTATCGCTAAATGGATTTTCGATCAACTCAACCTCGTTATAAACATATTCTGTGCCAATTCCGTCGGCTTCAGATGAGCTTACCTCCACTAAATCTGTTAAAACTTGAGTAGAACCATCGGAGCCATCTGCAGCCGCCTTAAGTTGAGTAACCCGCAACTCATAAGATGTGCCAAACTCATAGTCAAAATTAAAAATGTCGCTTGCAACGGTGTCTACCCCGCCTTGAACTACCGCCACTCCATCAATTACTGGCGTTGAAGCGGCACCTACTCCAAAATACATCGGTTTAGACGCTACAGAGACACGATATATAGTAAGTTCATCAGAGTCGCTTGAACCACCGCAACCACCTAAAGAGATAGTTACTGTAACGATTAATAGAAAGCTTTTTAGCATGTTGAGTTTCATGTTGTTCTCACTCTTTAAAAATATGGTGAATAATAAATAAAGTGCCTAGATAATCAGTCAAATGAACTTGTTTATTTTCGTTCACTTTTTCAGACTACAATGGATTAAAAACATCGCCTATAAATGAGATCCTTTTGTCTATATAGTTTTCCTAACTTTTCATCAAGCCAATCGCTGCTACATTTTCAGGATTATCTTTTTGCTGTTAGCGGTTCTAGTATTCAGTTACAAGTTTAGGTGTGAAGTGTTGCGTGAAGAAGTCGCATTTTTCATAGGATACCCAAGTCAATAGAAGTTAAAACTCGGTTCTTCTACTTGGGCATCCTCTGATTAATTTATATGACTATCTCCGCTTATAAGCATGGGGAATAGTATCGAATCTTAATAGCCGAAGACGCTTCGCCGCAAATCCCATTTTTACATGAGGCGATAGCCAAGTATCTTTATGATGGAAAATTATAGCTGTAACTCAAGCTAGATCCTTCATATATGACGTCAGGGTAGATCATCGTACCGTATGAGCTAGAGTAAAGTTTATAAGAATCGGCACCTGAAATAGCATTCCATGCGAGTTGTCCACGAGCTCTGCAGTATAAGGGCGTATCATTTAAATTAGGAATATCTGAAGTATACTTCGGAGCGAAGCCCGCTACCGTGGCGGCGCGGTTTGCTATAACTCGGTCATTCTCACTGATCCCGGCAACGCCAATCGGTAAGCCCTCTGAAGTTGTAATAGAAGAGGAAAAATATGGAATACGAATGCAACCCTCACAAGCACTTCCAGGGCTATTGTACCCCATAACAGTCACAAACGAATTTTGACTATCTACGTATCCGGTACCGTATGAATAAGCTGGAGTATCACCTTTAAGAATAAATGGATCGTGCTCAGCACCAAGGTTGTGTCCGATTTCGTGAGCGAATGTCAAACTACCGCACCCACTGGAAACTTTTGATGCAGTGAATCCAGAGCCATAATTTGAATTGATATAGCCGTAACCGCAGACTTTACTGTTAGAGGCGCTCTGTGCATTTGCAATTACCAAGGAAACTAAATCAGCTTTGTGCTGAGAGCGTATTTGTCCAACACCAGAGTTATTTTTAACCCAGTTTAGATGCGCTTTCATGTCATTAGGTAACGTCGTAGGGTAACTAGTCAAGGTCACAATAGCTGCGGGCTGAAGTATGACATCAGTTCTGTCATTATTTGACATAGCTTTATTAGCCATTGAGAACCAATGGCTTATCGTCGGTTCAACGTCCCAACTTTCCGCTTCCGCTTGTGGGCTTAAAACAATCAAAACACGGATGACTTTGTCTAAAGATATACCAGCGGAAGCAATAGAATACTCATTCGTGCTATTACGGTAACTTACATCAGAACTTAAGGTCTCTATTGCATCGTCCACAAAAGCAGGCGAATTAGTTTCCCTTTCGGTTAAACTAGGTCGCCCCTTACCATCAAAATCAAGAAATAACTCTTTGCCGTTTATATAAAAATACGCTTCAAGCGAATCGCCCTTTGAGTATATATATGCTGTGTTTTGCGGGCTGCCAACCTCTTGAGCCTCTCTGACCAGAACGCCAATGTTATTAACGTTTGAGCTCAATACTTCGAACTTCCTTTGACGACCTTCTAGCCCATCAATGAAAAAGGTCTTCTTTTCTGTCATTCTTACAAAGTCGGATTTTTTAAATCCAAATGAGTCAAAATTTCCTGAACTTGCATCAAAAGCCGTAACAAAAATAATTAATCCGATAAAAAAAAGCCTAGTCATTTTTTCTTCCTTAAAAAAACTGTTTTTGGTATTCGAGAAATTCCCGCACAAGTGGTCAAAGCCGAATACTTATTTCGCTCAAAGTAATAATAATATGTTAAAAAAATAGCCAAAATTATACTACCAATCAATTCGAGCCAGTCAAGAATATTTCAATCAATAATTACATTGGCGAAATGAAGCCGAGTCTTGTCATAGTCATCCCGCCAAGCGCTAGTCACAAATCGCGCAGTTGTTGTAATAGCCTGTCCAGCGCGCGATAGCTCAGCGCTTCGGCTAAGTGCTGGCGGGTGATGTTAGTCACGCCGTCAAGATCGGCGATAGTACGGGCTAGTCGTAGCAGCCGATGATAGGCACGATGCGATAAACCAAACTTTTCGATAGCCTTCACTAAAAAACCATGGTCTTCCTCAGTAAGTAAGCAATGTTCAGTTAACTGCTTGGTATTCAGCTCGCTGTTTAAGCACTGCTGGCGCTTCTGTTGCCGTTCCCGTGCTTGCACTACTAACGTGCGCCAGCTTGCGCTTAGCGGCTCATGAACGGGTTGTTGCTGTCGCAGTGCTTCGGGTTGACGGGGAACTGATACCTGCATATCAATGCGATCTAGCAAGGGTCCCGACAACTTGTTTAAGTACTTTAAAATTTGATCCGGGGTGGCTCGGGCGCTACTTAAGTCGCCATCAAAATGCCCGCAAGGCGAAGGGTTCAGTGCACAAATAAGCTGGAATCTTGCCGGAAACGTAGTTTGCTGCGCGGCCCGGCTGATAGTCACGCATCCAGCTTCAAGGGGTTCGCGCAGGCAGTCTAGAACGTGCCTAGAAAATTCCGCAAGCTCGTCTAAGAAAAGTACGTTTTGATGCGCTAAAGAAATCTCTCCTGGTCGCTGTCATTTCTAACGGTATTTTGTTCTATACAGTGTTGTAATGTAATTTTATATCGATAAAGTGTAATGAACTGATTACTTTTAAAGTGAGATATAGTTCTGCATGACTGCCGATGAAGATACAACATTCAAAACTATTACACCCGATCCTACAAAATATTATCGGATTAGCTGGTTCGGAGCGGTATCCTATTTTGACGGGAAAAAAGTTCGGCCAACTCCGGTAATTGAAATTTTCATATTAGAATTAGAGACACCTCCTCCCTATTTCAAATTGGAGCTTTCATCATTCAAAAAATACACCTATTCCAAGGTGGCCGTCCCAGTTGCATTATTAGGAGTGCTCAAGCTTGGCGATATTTGGCACGATAGTGCGCTTTACCAAACAGCCGACGCACATCATGAGGTAGCTAGCTTCAATAATACGCTGATTAATAGGGGAAACACTAAAACAATTACCGCACGTTCTCAACGCGAGAGCGCTTATTGGTTGCCTATTGAATATCACCCTTATCATATCAAAAATACAAGTAGCACCCTTGAAGTAATTGAGCTAAACAAGAAAGAGTCGATAATCATCCCTCACATCGTCATAATCCAAACTTTCTTTGCACCAGATACTTTTGTTCTAACTCAGTCATTTAAAATGGATTTGAAGCTCGACTCATTGTTTGACTCCTCAAAGACATTCATTGATAAAAATACAAAACATGCGTTCATCCAACTTCGAAAGAATGTTTATGACAGCAGCCATAAAATTTGCGCTATGCTGGCATTTGACGACATCTATCAAGAAGCATATAAACGTGTATCTAAGATCTTAGCCGCTCAGAAAAACAAAAACTTTACTTCTCTTATACCGCAAACCAGCATACCGATAGCTGGTAAGCACAACCTATCCTTAGTCGGTAAGTGGATGTATAGCGAAGAAGACGGCCATTCGTCTTTTATTGTTTTTCAAATGTTGTCTGTGAGTATGTCTCCACCGTTTATCGACATTACATTCTTTAGAGATGCCCCAGGGGATCTAAATCCCAATGCTGAACCAGGAGAAAATAGGGGTGGCAAAGGGCCTCGCAAGCCCCCAAAAGACAAACCTAAACCGGACGATGTTGATCCGGATAAAGATCCTAATGGGGATTACGAACCAATCACAACGGCACTAAACTCGGTCTCCTTCTTCCCAGATTTACATTCGACGCCATCAAGGAAAGAGCGCCAAGAAGCGCACAAAAACGAAGAGGTAAATGAAAAGAATCAGGGTACAGGAGATCCGAAAGGCGTTGGTGCTGGAGGACTTGGTGATGATGACTCGCAAGGCTGGGGAGGTACTGACTCTGACGAACCACCGTTGCAACCCACGAAAGAAAAGACGTATCCGCAAAGGTTCAGCCGAGTAGAACTCTTCGTTGATGTTCTAGATAGTCTTGTAAAAAAGTACTCTACAAAGTTAAGCCTTCATAGCAAAATGATATATGAGTTTCCCAAAGTCGAAAAAAATAACCGCCTATCGACTTGGGATAATTTGAATTATCACCGAGGCCAAAATAGACATTCTGCAGTAAGCTATCGAGCTCGAAGAGTGCTTATCAGTCGCATTGTGACAACCTCCGGCCAAAGCTACTATCTATTTGAGACCGAGCGAAAAATGAAGCTTGCGAGCAACGGATGGTACGAGGTCGATCGCCACTCAATAATGATACTCAAGTCTGAGGATTTATCCGAACGTGAGATAAGTGCGATTCTTGAATCAACGGTAAATCACCGAGGATGGTCGCTTAACGGCAAACCTTTGGCTAAACAAATTGTACAGCACTTAAAAAGAGAGCAGGTTTTCAAGCCTGAGTATGCGATTAAACTGTCTGAAAGAATTAAAAAAGCTATAGAAAAAAACTAGCAAACTGTAACGAGTTCTTTGTATTGAAATATTTGCCCTTTATCAGCAAGGGTCAACTATAAACCACTAAACATCAGTAACACACAATTAAGCCAACGGAACTAATCAAGTTTATAAGGGCTTCTTGTGGAGTTGTGACGTGTTTTGGCTGCTTTAAAAACCGAAATGAAAAGGATTCTTCATGATGACTGTATCGAAAAGAATTAGCACTTATTTTTGGCAAAACGTGATCTCATGCTGCCTAGCAATCTCTGTCATTTTAGGAAGTGTAATTTACCTATGGTTTTTTAAATCTGTTGGCATATTCCCTGTAGTTGATCTATCGACTGGTTGGTTGCTTCTAGGCACAGCATCACTTAGCGCTTTCGCAATTATTTTCTTACTCTTTACTGTGATTCATTTACCTTCGGTTTTTGCTGATATTAGTGAAATTCAAGATGATGACGGGCTCAGCTTAACAGAAACTCCCAAAAAGAATGTAAACAACAACGAACAGACTAAAAATAATAAGACAAAAGAAAGCGATAAACCAAAAGTAAGTTCACTTATAGCGCTCTTTGGATTGCCTCCTCTCCTAGGAACGTCCTTAGTGGTGACGCCAATAATCTATGGTTGGTGGTGGACATTGATATTCGCTGCAACCCTAGCAATTAACTTCCTATGGATTTATGTAAAAATCTCGCACAGCAAATATAGTAAGTTCAAATTTCTTGCGTTCATTTTAATGAACACTATCTTCACCTCGTTCTACCTTTTTGTGTGTGCGATCATGACTTATTCAGTGCTCACTGAACTTGGAAGTATGAGTGAGCTTCAGACTCTTTTATTTTCACTATTCCTAACAATAATTGTTGCTATAACCCCTTTCCTCTCTCTCCTGAAATATAGTCATGACAAGCAAGCGTCCATGCGTTCCCGGCTTGTTTTGTCTTCATTCATGACGCTAGTTTTGTTCACACTAATATTTTCGGGGCTACCTGATAAAATCTTAGGATGGTATAAATTGGGAACTATTGAAAATGTGCATGTGATGCTTGATAAGAAGTCGTGTGCAAGGTTAGACCAAATGCCTCTCCTTTATGACAGCTTTGACAGCCACTCGTGTACTTTAAAGTCGGTAAAGATCCTTACTCGCTTGGGCTCAGAAATTCACATCGTATTTGGAAATGGGCATAATCTTGTTTTGGATAAAAAGAGTATTTTGGGCTGGATAGAATATAAAGGTGTGTAAAAATCCTTTGTTTTAGTTTAAAAGAAACTCTACGAGTGAGCTGCATTATTTTACGGGGTAGTTACATTACATAATATCTTAGGACTCGAATATTTTACTAACAGCATACAACTCGAAAGGTCAGTGGCTATGAAGATTAAATTAGGGAAAAGTTCTATTAATGCGGTATTTCACGGGGTCGAAAGGTACACAAACAAATTACGAGGAAAAAATATTACGCAAAATGGTGGAACATTGAGTGTAGATTATACCCATTATAACCAAAGAGGCACAGCCCCAACTCCAGAACAGAGCGATGCTGTCAAATTATTAACGCGTTATGCTGATATTAAGCGATTTATTATATACGATGAAACAATTAGAAGGACTCTAGATTGGGAAAAATTGACTAAGGTTGAGCTGATTTTAAACGGTGTGGGACCAGTCTCCTACAATGTAACTTCGGTAGATGAAAGCAATGGCTTTATCGATGTGTAAATGACCTTAAGTAAACTAACCCTAGAGATAATGGATGAAAAATGAAAGTCTAGAAAAATTTATCGATATCTATAATTCAGGAGTTTGGCTCGTCCCCATGAGTAGCTATAAAATTAGCTCTGATGTTGAGGTCGCAAAAGTATGGGATAAATTCCCAACTGGCAAGCTATGTAACGAAGAAAGTTACCGTTTCTTTTTTATCACGAATGATATTGAGTGTGTAGCAATTGTCCTTGATATGGAAGGATCCGACATACATTGGTTTGTAGCTGAAAAACATCGTAAGCAAGGTTATCTGTATAAAGCTTTAAAAGATTCAATATTCCCTTACCTGTTTGATGATGGAAGAAAAGAACAGAGAGCTACAGCTGATAACTCTGAAAATGAAGCTTATTTGATGCGGCAAGGGTTTAAAAGAAGGACAGAAGGTGTTGAGGTAGCCTACTATTTAAATGCCAATGACGTTAGTAAATATGATAAGTCACAACTATGCCGGATCTCACTTTCTAGTGATGAACTAGAGGCAATTAAGTTTGAACTACGCAGAGTTTCTGGCGAAATTAGAATAATCAGGGATAAGCTGGAGTGTGCTAACGGGGAGGACCACGGGCTTAATAATATCGCATGCGATCTTTGTAATTTTGCTCATGACGTAGAATTCTATTTCCAAAAAACCTGACCTCTGTTCCTCAAAAAAATACTAACATATCAATAGGCTTTCAGTCTTTTCCCATGTATCTAAAACAGCGGCTTCAATACCAGACTGAGTAAAGCATGAGTCGCCGCAGAAGCTGTTCAGACAATAGCCCAATGGAGCGTGTGATTTTTTCCCGGTGTAATAGCTCCCAGCAGTCGTTTTAAAATTTTCAAACTCCTCAGACGCTTGGGCTACTCCTATTTTCGGAGCCATGAACGTATCTGGCCCTAAATAACTATAAGAGGGTTGATAGCCCCACTTTCTAATAAGGCCGCCCAATTCGACTTCCTCCCGATGATTAAGATTATCATTGGCCTCGAATCATCAACCTTCGTCTTCCAGCTCTTAATGTCCATAGATGATGGTGAAGGATGGTCCTCAGGGTGAGTGTGCCATTCTCCCAAATATTGTTGAGTACCCTGCGATTCACGAAAACGGCTATCCACCAGTGACTGATGATGTTTACCCTTGCGAATAAACAAATATCGTTTTCGTTTATCTCCTCGCCCTGGCTCGGAAACACAACATACCGCCAAGTGCTTTCCACGACGTTCGCCAATGAGAACACCGCCCGCTTCACGCGCTTGTAGCTTTACTTGTCGGTGGTGTAATAAACGTATAACAGCGTGAGTTTTAAATACAACCAGGCGAGAATTATGGTCCGTATAAACCCACTCTTTAACGCCCATTGCAAACTCTGCAGTTTACTTGTGCTGTCAAAATCATTGGTTGAACAAACACCCGGCCGTCTAACACATGCTCAGAGTAAGTCCACGTAAAATTATCTTCCAAAGTTTGCAATGCAGCATCTTGCATTAAAGCTGCTGTTATCACACTAACAGCAGCATCATAGGGTGTATAGGTGTTGCCGCAGCTTATACGCTTCTCGTTGCGTTCATCAATGTGTGTAAAGCGAATATCCATCTCGTCACTATTATAGAACTCAGTATTGGATAGTAAACAACCGTAACAAGCATCCCCAGAGTCAATAATAACTTTAGAGATTCGCCCATTACCATCGTTAAATCCATGTATCAATATCGGCCTTCTTTCATCATCTAACTCTCTAGCCTTGTAAGCAAGTCTTCGTGATACGGGTGGTCGACCGGTAGCATCGAGTACAATGTCATAAGCGCCAATTCTATCGGCTGAAATAGGGAAAGCTTTTGGTATACCTAAGATAGAATGTACGAGGTGTGATGATGACTTCAGCTGCTCAGACATGGCTTCTGCCTTATTCCTGTCAAAATAGGCGCTGCCAAGGGCGTTGCGGCTATAATTATGAGGCTCTAATCTGTCAGGATCATATAAGTGAAAATCAGCAGCACCACAGCCAGCCCCAGCACGAATAAGTAATCCGGCTAAATGACTTCCAATCGTTCCGCAACCAATAAGTGCTATATTCTTTGTGCTTAAATCACCAATCTCTGGACGCCGTCGATTGCGAGTCAATATGGTTTTTTTGTCAGCTTTGACAACTCCAAGGCGATGAAAGCTTTCTACAGCCGGCTTGCTTGCTAAAATTGTTGCGTACCGCTTTCGCTGTCGGCCACTTAATCTGCACAACTTTCTCTTGTGATTCAATATGTTCGGATTGAGCTGGACTTGAAAAGCGATCATATCCTGCTTAAAAACATCGAGTAACAAAATATGATAGTTTGACTGCTTCGTTGCGAAGTAGTCGACCATCTTGTCAAAGGCTGGCCGGTCGACTAGCCTGAGCCATTCCAGCACGTTTGATAAGCTTTCAGGAGGCCAGCTAATGCCTGATATATGGGTCGGTTTTACGCGAATCAGACCAACTTTATATAGGCTATCTTTAGCTATCTGATTGCGTTGAGAAAGCCACCTTCTATAGTCGTCTTCTGTTTCTCTGCTGTAGACACTCAGTTGATTTACATTTGGGATTTTACGTCCTTGTGAAAATGAAGCGACAAGATTTATCGGTCTGCTCTCGCTGACAAAATAATAAAGCGAGTCGTGTGGCTCCCAGTAAGATGCAAACTCTCCAGCCATTTCTTTGTCATCTGGACTCCCCTCTTCGATTGACCGAATAGAAGATAGCAGTGTTTTTTGTATTTGGTCATCGACGCTCGAATACGTACTTCGGATATCATTTGAATCCCAGTCCGCCTCCATCGACTCTACATAGCACAGGTAGTTACCAGCGTTTACGTGAGGAAGCAATTTACCTGCATACTTTTCTGGATAAAAAAGAATGACCGCATTAGGAAGTTCCACATGTGGATCGCTTGCTACAACTAACCCCACTTGAAACGTATCATCACCTATAATGAAATCTTTCACGTAGCATCGCTCTGAGTTGCGAAGCTGCGCAATTTTTTGGTAAGCATCTAGTTTGCGGGTTTCGACAGAATGAAACCCGCGTTCTATCAAGGTATTATGAACCTCAAGCAATGTCTTGATATCCGCTGGATAGAGTATTGCTAATTTTCTTAGGTTTTGAAGTCACTTCAGGATCAGCTTCAAATGCCGGCGCCGCCTCAGATCGAACTATCAGATCATCATCAGTGACTCGGTTTCCAAATGCTTTTGCTAAGTAATTAAAAGCTTCTGTTTTGCTTTCCGCAGATTGAGCATAGTAAAGATTCTGATGTAGCTCTCGTAATTTAGTAATTACGCTAGCTTTAAACTCCGGGTCCTCTGGAGTAGGCGGAAAGAGAAGCTTTTCATCAGTGTGATCTGGACTTTCAATACCTCTTTCGAAGATTTCAGGTAACTTCTCGGTGACCGCAATCATACCTGCTCCCAAGTCCGATGGTTCTATTTTTGTTGATCTAAATGCTTCGACGACGGCTGCCATTAGTGTAATAGACGACGGACCACCTTTTTCCCAATGTACGTCGCGCCAAGCTTTTATAAATCGACATATTTTTTTAAGATGACGGCCATAGTAAGTGCATTCGTCGTTGAACCAGTCTGCTACTATTTTAGGGTCACTTTTACACCATTTTTGATCACCTTCTCGTAACGCTAAATTCACGTTATCGGGATCTAACTTAAAGGAAGCTCTCTCATCCTCTAGGGGCTCTGATTCCCCAAACAACGCGCGATGCTCATTAATCCGAGCCGTAGCTTCTACTTTTTTGAAAAATTCTTCTCTTGGGACGGCATACATTGGCACATCAATATGAGTGTTGTGGCTTGGTATTTTAATTCGACCACAAGTGCGTTTTGCTTCAAAATACCAACTCAGGTTCTCATTCGCCAGTGAGCATAAAGCTGTATCAACCAATAATAGAAGCAGTCGGTGACCAACCACGGGCGTTCCCTCAAACACTTCCATCGGGAGATACGTACCATCATCGATATCCATTTCTTGTGGAGGTACGATATATGGCTGATTTAATGTATCGTATTGAAAGCTACCTTGAGTCCAGAAACGCGGAGTCAATTGCAAAAAACTTTCTCGCGCTTTCGGCTCCATTTCCTTGAATAAATTAGCTAAATCGTTGCGGGCTTCGTTATCTAGATGTTTAAACTTTGTATTCATCAAACGCTCATGAATAACCTCAAGAGAAAGGTTCTTCTCCTCACTCTCTTTTGCAAGAATTTTAGCTTCTTCAAAGATTTCTTTAATACGAGATCGAACAACGCCCCGAAGCTGCTCTAGACTTTGCTTAGCACTATCATTTAGTCTTAGCTTACTGTAAAGACCGCTATCTCGCGCCGTGTAATAATGGTGTGTGTTCCAGTTCATTATCTTTATTCCTTATTGCTACGGCGCTTAAAAGGCGCTGCTTGATGTTTGAAAAAATGCTGTAAGTTCCTATCTGCCGTGTATCTTTCAGTAGCAATTTGCTTACCTCTACTAGCGAGATTTCGTAAGCTGCTTTCACTCGCATTATCAATGGTTATATCTTTCGCTGCTTCGTTTGGTATGGTGTCATCTACATATACATAATTCGCCAAAGCGCCTGAATGCGCTAATTCACGAAGCAACATCGCTTTATGCAGTAGTTGGTTCGCAGTCATCGTGGTAAGCACCAAACGTTCACCGATTCCCCACAACTTCCAATAACCATTGTTCCGCTTCGCTGAAAGTGCTGCAGGACTGACTGTGTACTCCTCCCCTAAAGTTCCAATGTTAAGGATTTTTACATCACTCGCAGTAGCGTCCGGGAAATCCTCGCCCATATCCCTAAACACTTCGTGCATACCAATTAAACTCGGGTTATTGGCAACCAATCCACCATCCACAAAGTAAGCGGATAAATCCTCGCAGTAATAAGGCCGGAAATAAGTCGGAGCCGCTGAAGTCGCCATTGCTGCATCAATCAACTTCAAGCGACCGTCGCGGGAAAAGGCGCTATTATGGGCCGTTTTAAAAAATTGGGGTTTACCAGTCGAAAGGTTGATAGCAGGAATCATGACCCGTATACCTAGATCATGAAATCGAGTATCTTCGCCAACCATGCTTTGAACAACGTTGCGTAAAGGTTCACTACTGTAGGCAGCCCCAAAAAGCTTTCTCCAAGCCTTCCGGCATTTACTAAGAGGCGGAAATATTTTTGAAGCCTCCTCTCGGAACACTTTCTCCAACTCCCGAGCACTCTTCCCAGAGGCCAAAGCCAAAGCTAACAATCCTCCGATTGATGTACCGGTAATTAAATCGAAGTACTCACCGATTTTGACATCTACGCGGTTATTCTCCTCTTCTAAAATCCGCTCAATTTCAGCAAGTACACTGATCGTAAAGAGACCTCGGACTCCGCCTCCGTTAAGGCTCAATATTTTCACTTCAGCACGGTTATGTTGCATCGACACCCATCGCTCTTAACAATTACATATCTAATAAGTTATAGGCGTTTTTTTTATTTTCAAGAGGCGCAAGTAAAATAAAATTGCTTGCTGGAATTGTAGTAATAAATGAGTAGTCATCTGGTTACCCCAATCTTCTATTAGGGAAATCTCTAGTGAACTGATAGTGATTCAGTTATTGCATTAACGGAGCCACGAAGTTAGTTTCCTCGGTATTCAATCGTAGCTCCTTGAACAAAGCTTTTTGATTGTTTGAGACGGCTACATCGCTCTCCCAAGAATGTTATTTTCGTTTAGCAGTTATTGTTAAAAATCCTATAAAGACAAGCAAATCTTCACCAAAACAAAAATACACATTTATGTATAAAAATGAATTATTTAATTACTTTTATCAGTAAAATATGAATTTTAAACATTGTTTTATATCTAATAAAGATATAAATATTGACTTTATGGGTATTTTTGGTTTTAATCTTTTGTATTAAAACTGCCGCCGGGATTCTCAGTGCAACTAAAAGAACTAATAAGAGGTGTTCACCATCTGATTGAGGCCAAGGAAAAAGGAAGAATCACTCAAGAAAAAATGGCACTCAAAATTGGTGTAGGTCACCGTACTTATCTGGAATATCAGAGGGGAACCAATGCGCCCTTAGCGATGAAGGCGTTACTAAATTTATTAAATTTACTTGGTGACGAGGAAATTATAAAAGTGGTGCGTGAGTGGCAGGAAACGAAAGAAGTACCTAATGATAATCTTAGTAGCTCCTCTAACCGTAACATACGGAAAAGCCAATGAGTGAGAATATGACTCTTGATAATGTTGGCAAATCCACCAATAAAGCAAATGGCATTGATTGGTCCTCAAACTGCATTAGTGACCTCAATTTAAAAAAGGTTACTAAATGGTCTTTGGGTACAACTGAAACCGGAAACACCTTGATCCATGGCGATAACTTGGCTGCACTCAAGCTTCTTAGCGAAACACATGCGAGGAAGGTGAAATGTGTTTATCTTGATCCACCATATAACAATGGTGAGAGCTATCTGCATTATTTCGATAACATGACCCATGAAGAATGGTTGAAAGCTGTGACCGCGCGTTTAGAGCACATTACGAAGTTACTCTGTGAAGAAGGAAGTGTTTGGATTTCAATTGACGATTCCGAGCTTCACTATCTCAAAATTGCGGCAGATACGGTTTTCGGACGCTCTAATTTTATTGGCACGATTATTTGGGAGCGCAGAACAACACGTGAGAATCGCAAAGTACTTTCACGAAACCATGAGTATCTCCTAGTATATGCAAAGAATCTCAGTGTTTGGTCAAAAGTGCGTAATTCGCTTCCTCTGACTGAAGAAGTAAAAGCGCGGTACAAAAATCCAGATGCCGACGAACGCGGCCCTTGGCAGTCCGTATCCGCAAATGTTCAATCGGGTCACGCGACAAAAAATCAATATTATGCTCTTAAAGCACCAAACGGAAAAATCCACCAGCCCCCGAAGGGTCGATGCTGGATATATTCCGAGTCAAAGATGCTTGAAGAAATTTCAAAAAATAATGTGTGGTTTGGCAAAGACGGAAATGCAGTCCCTCGATTAAAAAAGTTTTTTTCGGAGCGAAAACGCGGGCTGACACCTGAAACTCTTTGGCGAGCAGAGGAAGTCGGCACAACCAGTAGTGCGAAAAAGCATCTTCTAGAATTATTTAAAGAGGCATCGGTTTTTGACACTCCGAAACCTGAACAGTTAATTCATCGTATACTTCAGATAAGCACAAATCCAGGTGATTTAGTGCTTGACCCCTACCTAGGATCGGGCACTACTGCCGCAGTCGCTCATAAAATGGGTAGGGCGTATATAGGCATTGAGTTAGGCGAGCATATCGAAACGCATTGCGCTGATAGACTGCAACAAGTTATTAACGGAGAGTCAGGTGGCGTATCCCAAACGGTAGGCTGGAGCGGCGGGGGTGGTTTTGAATTATACCGCCTCTAAAATACCATTAGAATGGCAGTCAAAAGTGTTTCGACCTGTATATTATCTGGGTTGTAAAGCCAGTTTCACTTCGACGATTAAAACTGCGATCAATGATATCGACCCTAGCGGTGGGCGGCTACTCGATTTATTTGCTGGAACAGGTTCCGTTGGGGCTGCTTTAGGGGCTGAACGCGAAGTAACTACTGTGGATGTCCAAGAGTATTCACGTGTCTTATGTTCTGCCGTCTTATGCCCGTCGATTTTCTCAAATACAGAAATAAAGCAATTATCCGAACGCGCATTACACAATGAAACAACCAAGCAATTACTTTGGTGTCTAGAGCCACTGATAAAGCATGAAAGATGGTGCCTTGATCAGGCTGCTTCTGGAGACGTTCAAGCTTTGGCTACGCTAATTGAATCTCCTCCACTAGCGGTTCGTGAAACACATAACGTTAACCTCTCCTCATCGCTACTTAATGATGCAGCGCAAAACGCGATCTTGCGATTACATGGAGCAAACTTATGGAAATCACCTGATACAACTGTAACGCGCTATTTTGGTGGGCTTTATTTTTCGTACACTCAGGCGGCATTACTTGATGCAGTTCTATCCGTTGCCGTCTGCTCCGAACATCAACATCGGGATACACTGATGGCTGCGGTTTTGAGCACTGCGAGCCAACTCGTGAATACGGTAGGGAAGCAGTTTGCTCAACCAATTCAGCCTAGAAATAAAACCGGAACTATTAAGAGTAGCTTGGCTAAAATTGTGGCAAGAGACCGCTCAATGCCTGTGCTTGAAATTTATCAAGCATGGCTTGGTAAATATTCAATGTTGCCCCGAGCGGTTGGCCAGCCAAAGGCATTGCGCCAAGATTACTTAGAAGCTCTGTCAGCAAATTCATCATCATACTCGGTGGTGTATGCTGATCCACCATATACACGCGACCATTACAGCCGTTTCTATCACGTACTCGAAACTATGTGCCTACGCGATGAACCAGTAGTCTCTCGAATTGTTAAAAATGGTAAAAAAATTCCAAGTCGCGGGGCTTATCGCGAAAGTCGTCACCAATCGGAGTTCTGTATTAAATCTACTGCTCCAAATGCTTTTAATTCCCTTTTTAGGACAGTTAGAGAGCAAGATTTACCGTTAGTACTATCATATTCTCCGCACGAAAACGGCGATGGTACGCATCCTCGTGTAGTATCTATGGAGCATATTATTGAATTAGCTCATAAACATTATGACCGAGTAAAGGTTTGTTTCATCGATGGAGTTACTCATAATAAACTCAACAGCAGTGCACTTAAGCTAAAGAGTCGTGACCATTCAGAAGTTCTCTTAAAATGTTTCCGATAGAGGAGTCGCAGCTATTTAAACGGAATTCTACAGTTCACTAGTGAATAACTCTATTGGTAGTAAGTTGGAAGGTACTTTAGGCCATGCACTTTTTAAGTTTTCTGGCGTGACGAGGTTTTCTCTCATGACACGCCTTTGGCCATTCCTCAATGGGTTAAGTAATGAACTTACTTGATCATAATTTTCGTCCGTAATTGGCACTACCGTGTAGCGAAAAGATTGCATATCTAATTTAGTCGCAACAAGAATCATCCTACTATCATCAGCTCTTACTTCGTATGGAAAGTAAGTTATAGCGCGAAGTTCAAGACGATAGTTGCTGCTGCTATTAACGAACATACGTATCTCTTCAACTTCACCGTTCACGTTATTTAGTGATACATGTTGAATTAACACGTTTTTTGGTTGCCCCTCATAGCCAAAAAACTTTGTCAATGCGCGCTTCCCAATGTCAGCTTGACCGCTCCGATTCCTTGGAAGCTCACGCACTAATACCTCTGGAGTGCTGAAAACTCCATCATCAACAAGCACTCTATGATCGGTGGAATCAGGATCTGTGTCGGTTGTTGTTACCGACGCATCACCCGCAGTATTAGAAATGAAACGCACGCGTCCATTAGTCATTGCTCTTTCACGTACGTCTTCGTCATCAGGTAAGCGTAACCGTCCAGCATTGCGTTGCGCATCCAACCAGCTCTGAATTTCAGTCTGAGCTGCTTCTTTCTCCGAACCTGTCAGATCCTGAAAACTAAAAGCTTCCCAATTACCCAAATGGCGGCCATCCGCACTTCTCCCTAATCCGCGCTTCGTGAGATTACCCGAACCGGTTAATAAGCAAAGCCTATTTTCATGTTGAAACCAACAGAATTTGGGATGGAAAGTGCTATCTCTTTTAGTGTGGTAAAAGATTGTCGTCTCAAGCACCCCAGGAAATCTCTCCAACCAGCTCTCAAGACATAGCAGTGCTTCTGCATTAGTTATTGCATCCACTCCAACCGTTAACCGGAATGTGCCCCCTCTTTCGAGCATAGATCTAATATTATTGCTTCCAAGAAGAGTATCAATACCACCCTTAGAAGCGAACGCAAAGACTCCTCCACCGCAATCAGCACCGTTAGCCAAATTATCGATTGATTCTGCAAGACTAGACGCCTCTGGATTTTGCAGTATAAATACCATGTTTAGTTTCCAAATTGTCAAATGAGCCGGAACCAATAGGGTTAATAACTATTTTACTATTGCTTAAAGACTCGAAAATGATTTTAGCAGACATTTTTTGACAGCAACAACGATGTTATCCAAGCTCTCTGCTTATGGCCTCTCTGCTGCCTCAAGCCATTCATATATTCCTTTAACGCCAATTTTTAAAAGCGAGTCTTGCATAGTTATCACTTGCCCTAACATAATCCCGTTATCTGACTCTTCATACTCTTCAGCCACCCCAAACAAACGAGTAAGAAGTTGGGTTATGTTGTTGTGGTGTCCATATAATGGATAGCGAGTACGATTTACGTACTCAATAAAGATATTCATCGCTTTAACACAATAATGCGGATTTTTCATTGAAAGAGCATTTAACCACTCCTCGACACCAAACATATTGGGTCGATCATTATTATTTTGAGACTCAAGTAAATGAAAATATCGTTCAAGTAACTCAAGAGGGATCTCTACTATAGGCTTATCGGCTTGAAATAGGTTTTGAAGCTTCCGAGCATTCAGTTTGGCGTCTTCTGTCTCATCCTGAGTGGCTTCTGCAATGCCTTTAAAGCATTGATCCCTATTTGCCTTCGCATTCTCTGGATGAGTCCAAACGCTTAGAGCTCCAGACCAAGCGTCGACACTCTCAAGTTCACTAAGCTTTTCTAAAAATGCCGAAAACTCAATTTTATTAGATAATGCGGCTAATGCGGAAATCCTTGCCCAGGTTTCTAGAGCTTTACCATTATATCTATCAAGTATAAATTCAAGCCACGGCGTGACTAACTGAGGATTTCGATAATAGGAATGATATAGACATTTCTCGGCTATACTCCAAAGTTCGTCTTTTGAATCACTCATAATGTAACTGAACAGATCCCATCCTAACTTTTGGTTACTCGCTTGCAAGTTAGGTAGTCGTCTCAGAACAATGGCTCTAACTCCGGGCAATTTATCTTTAGAAAATTCAACCAGTAAATTTTCTAACTCACTTGGAACTATAATTTCCTTATCAGAAAGCCGTATCGCCAAAATAACAGCAGCCTCTGCGGCTTTCCCTTTTCTCATGTTAAGACCATCAACAATTAAGTTTGATTGCTCAAAATTTTCTTCATAGGTTAAGTACTCATTTAACAACAATGAAAAAAGTAAAATATTCGTTCTACCTTCAATCACATGTGAACAGCTCCTTAACGCTTCTGAAGCTGCTCGATTGTGACGCCAATAACTTGAGTGGTGCTTTAGCTCTTTTATTATTCTAGACGCTAGTTGTTGGGGCGTCGGTAACTCAATAGGTTTCCAGTTATCGTTTAAGCCCAAGTTGCCGTATAATCCTTCAATATGTCTAGCCAAACCTGACATGATGTCATCGCGAAATACTTCGGGCACTTTATTCCACTTATCATTCAGTAAATTAAGAAACCTGTTGGGAGCTCTTGAAACCGCTTCCCTAAGCTGATGACCAACCTCGCTCTTACCGCCAACCAATAGCTCATCCCAAATATGGGTATTTGGCTCTTTTTCGTAGTGCTCAAGCAGCCGAACAACTGATTTATCACTGAGTTGCAAGAACTGATTAAACGGGAAAGGCGCTCTAACGACCCCGCCTTTTAATCGTATGCTTGGCTCTCGCAATAAAGGCCAGGCCGATGTTTCATATTTACTTAATATCTGCTTAGAACTTTCTAAGCGAAAGTGGCAAGGTATTGCTAAGAGCAATTGAGCCGTTTTAGATACGACCCAGTAATCTAAATCTTCCTTGCAAGAATGCTCTTCATATAGATTTAAAATTTGGGATTGCAATTTATCTTGTATTTTTGGATCTAAAGCGACGAAAGAGGATTTAATTAAATTACCTAATTCATAGTCCAAGTTTGAATACAATATGTCATCGCGGCACACCGTCTGACTGATCACATCAATGTTTCTAGTCGGGTATAAAGTAAGTGCTAAAACTGCAAAATACCTCAAGGAACCTTCGCAACTTTGCGATAACCGCACGGAATTTGATACCCACCAGGTGGTATTTAGTTCAGCATTATTTTTTATCGCGCTCTCAATGGCGTCAAATAAAATATTGATACTCTCGTAGCCCTGCATGTCTTGTTGGGAATGCTCCTTTTCATAAGAAGTGAAGCCAAGAAACCCTTCTCTTAAAGAGATTCCTGAGGAGTAGGCATCTTGCTGCTCGAAACTCCAGCTCTCTATAGCAGTAATAGCTAGGCTAAGTAATTCAGATGATTCAATCATCCGACTTTCTAAAAAATCGTTAGACTTGGAACCAAACTCACTAGGGCCACATCTGAGCTTGTCATTTAGTCGGTAATGTAAGATATCTCTACTGTCGAGGTCGCCCGAGATATAAGACCATAGTTCATTATCACTTAAATAATTCAACTTGATGCTGCGAGCTAAAGCCTCCCCCAGAAAATTGTACTGCAAGTTTCGGAGCTTTATCGTTTTCCTTAACAATGGAATAAAAGCAGATACATTCGACTCTTTAGCTTGCGTTACCGCACTGGTAACTAAAACCGCAAAGCGTTCTGGCTCTAAAACCTCTTGCATAAATACTTCATTCCAGTAGCTGCTAACTTTTTCCGGTTCAGTGTCTATCCATATTGACGATCGCTCGGCGTGGGCTCTTAAGGCCTCTTTGTCGTCGAGATCCCATAAGTATGGAACAAGATATTTAAACCAAAATTGGCACCATTTCACCTTGTGAGCTTTCGAATAAATAATGTGAAATATATCTCGATACTCTTCCCTTAAGTCCCGAAGTAAGGGCCAATCATTATCTTCTGGAGGCAACTCCACAAAACTTTCCGCCACTAATCGGTGAATATGAAATGGTAAATCGCTTTGTAAAACTTTCCGTATTTGCTTACGAAAATCTTTCCTGCAGCCTGAAGCAGTTAGAGAGGTAAAACTTCGTATACTAGGGCGGACAAATGGAACAGCCGGCAACTCTTGAATAAATTGGTACAGTGTCAGGCCACGCCGAATAGCTCTATTATTTACTAAAACATCTAGCAATGTTTGATGCCCAAAAGTTAGTTGACCGTTTTTATTTTCAAGTAATACTTGGTTGGAAAGCAGCCTTCTTTGGATGTCTCTGGTGCTTGTAAATTGTTGAACGGGAATAGCCAAGCTTCGATTCTTTAGCATCGTAGCGGCCATAGATTCTAGAGCTTCTATCGCCGACTGACCCAAAGCGTCATCTTCTTCAACAATCGTAGTAAGGTACTTTTGAGCTAGAGATTGACTATTAATCACATCAAAGCTGCCATTACGAGCAGCTAACTCAACATACAGCACTAGCTCTCGAGGATTACTGATTAACTTTCGAGTTGTATCATCAATAACTACAGAGTTTATCCCTAACTTGTCTAATAGCGGTTTTACGTCCTGTTCCCAGCTTAACGGTAAACACGATACCAATTTACCCCACGTGCGCTGCGCTATTCGTTTATCGTACTTCCTATCAAAGTCACGGCAGGCAGTAACGACCGTTATATTTCGTAACTGCATCAATCGGTCAATCTGGGCCAAAAAGTAATCTAGTATTTTGTGTTCTCGAGATATTGACAATACATCGAGCGAATCCAGTAATACAACAACACGATGTTTCTCGGATATGCGGGATAGTTTCTCTACCCAATTTGAAGGTAAACCAATTGATTGCCGCTCCTTGACTGTAGATGTATCAGAAAACTCTCGCGTTTGAATAAATACTGGAACTGGACTACTCAGCTCACCACTTTTCTTTTCCAGTTCTTCTTGTAGAGTTAGCATCACGCATGTTTTCCCGGCCCCTGGGGTACCAGTCAATAAAATAGATTGATGCTGCGCATCTATAGCGTGAACTAAATCAGTTACAGTATCACTAGAAATCCTTTGTCCAGCGATATCTCGCTTCCATGATCGACCAATGGCAGAAATATCGCTAATAAATGAACGAATTTCCTGCTCATCTATTGGTGGCGTTAGGAGTGCGCCACAATCTTCAAGTTCGGTAACTATATCTTCCTTTGTAAGCCGATGCGGACAAGCAACCCCTGTCTCTGTCCTTTCCTCTCGCATCGCTAAATAGCTTAACTTGGAGAATAAAGTATCAAACGCAAATGATGCGTTGCTTACTAAGCTCCTCAAACGCTCTTTAATAATCTCTCTCATTCGATCCAATGACGGAGTGACTTCAAAGTCGAGACGCTTAAGGAATTCGAACGTAGAGAGAGACGAATAATTTTTTTTGAGTAGGGCATCCAAACTCTGATTTGTCTTTTTATGAGCTTGCGTTAGGCTCTTCTCATAAAGATCTTTTTCGGGATAGTTTTTGCTGAATTCTTTGAGTGCTGAGATATGACCAAAGTTACTACGTGAGTAAAAGCGAATAAGTGCTTTTGAATCTCGGTTTGTCAGTTTGATAGCTTTTACCAGTTCATCTTCCAAATCCGAAATTGTCCACGCGCTATGTCGCGCCTGATTTTTCTTGCATTGACAACAAATCACTACTCCATCTTTTTTCCCGATTACGGCGTCGTCAACAAGCCACCTCACCGAATCGACTTCAAGCCATTCGTATTCAGCATCAGAGAGAACTGTAAGTGCTAAACCAAAAGCAACCAGAGTTTGGTAACCATCACCTCTATTCGACTGAATTCCGGCTCTACTCATTTCTAATCCTTCAGTTAGACTTCCTGTAAACATACCAATATGACTCAAAAAGAGCCACTTCGTATGTGATAATTGCAATTATTTATTGCGCCATTTGATTTCGCTTCAATGAAAGCTGACTTTAAGGTCAATTCGAAAAGTTAACAAAACAAGTTCCCCATGTTTTGTGAATCACGGCAAGCGAGCGATTAATTATCTCTCGTGGTCGGTGATGTGAGCATCTTGATGGCTTTCTGAAGTTGACCTCTCCCCCAAGAATAGTACCCTGACATAGTGAATGCAGCCCAATGATGACCAATAGTTTACTTTTTGGTTTTCAAGGAAAAGAATGAGGAAATCTATTTTCCTGGGTTAAATTGCATTTTTAGACTATTTTTATTCTACATTTTAAATGCAAAGAAGAGCCTTTTTGTGAAAAAAGAAACCCTTGGACAGGCAATGGTCGTATCCGATATTACTTGTGATATTTGTAATAAAAGCGTGGTACCGGAATTCGCCAAGCGAAATTTAAGTAATTTGGATGACTTTTCAGCATTTGCTCAGCTAAAAGCAGAGTTCGGTTACGGCTCTAAACGTGATGGTGAAAATATGAATTTCGATTTATGCGAGCAGTGTTTCGATAAGCTGTTAGTTAAAGTAGAAGAGCTGAAAAGTATTAGCGACAACAAAACTTAGAACCAAACTGAGAAATGGCTCCTAAGTGTCCCGCAAATCATTGGCGATTCAGTTATTCAGTGAATGTGACTACTACTTACGAACGCTTAATCCTCTCTCGTGTTCGGAGATATGAACATCTTGACGGTTTGTTGAAGTTCCGATATTTGGTTAGATAACTCATCTATTTTGCGAGATGAGTTTTCGTAACTCCAAAGCCAGCCCTCTCGTGCGCGTTTAAGTTCTTCGATGAGTAAAATTGTTTCGTGTAATGAAAGATCTTTCATTTCTATCCTTGCCAGTGGAGAAAGCTAAAGTATATGCTGCTATTGGGTAGAATTTGTAATTTTGGCTGTAAGCAAAAACGCAAATTATAGTGAGAGATATGCGCAATCTGCGGTCCTAGATGGTTAACTGTTGTTGAGACTCGAAGAGGATTTAAAAGCAAAGCGCATGCGATGTGTATAGATATTCTTGCTTTCATTTTAAATTTTTTTGAGCTCACGAAAGGAATTTTTAATATGCCAAGAACGGAATCTGTAATTACAATATTTATTTCATCTCCGTCTGACGTATCTGCAGAGAGAGAAGTTCTTGAAGCGATAATTAGTGAATTAAATAGAACGTGGAGCAGTAGTTTAGGTGTTCGATTGGAACCGATAATGTGGGAAACGCATTCTCGGCCAAGTTTCGGAACTGACCCCCAAGATGTTCTTAATCGACAACTCCCCGACGATTACGATGTCTTTTTGGGAATTCTTTGGGGCCGTATCGGGACCCCAACCCCGAGAGCAGAATCAGGTACTGTTGAAGAATTCTATCGGGCGTATGAGCGGTATAAAAAGGATAACAATGCCGTTGATTTAATGGTTTACTTTAAAGACGTCGGTATACCACCTTCCAAAGCAGAACCTGAGCAATTAACTCAGATTCAGCAGTTTAAAGAAACGCTAGGGAAAATAGGCGGGCTTTATTCAACTTTTGAAGATACTTCTTCGTTTGAATCATCGCTTCGAGCCCACTTGTCGAGCTTGGCACAAAAATTTTCCAGTCATAACCGCTCTGTTAGTGATACGAAAAATGATGAAAGACAATCTGAATCTGCGACAACGTTAGACGATGGACTCGAAACTTTGGATACAGATCTCGGCTTCTGGGATTACGCCGATATTTATGAATCTCAAATGGATATACTTAGCTCAACACTGAACTCAATATCAGATGCAACAAACAGAGTTGGTGGTCTTATGATGAAACGTGTTACCGAGATTAACACGTTAACCGAAGACGAACGCATGGGGAAACCTGCGCGAAAAATTGTCAAGATGTCGTCTGACGATATTTCCAGATTCGCCCAGACAATAAAGCTGCAACTCCCCATCTATTCAGAAGCCCGTCGTGATGCTTTCCACGCACTTAGTAATTTATTGGCTCTTTACGAAGATTTCGAAGACTCAGAGTCGAGCAGTCTGAGTGGATTAGATCTTAGATTAAAGGAAATGTTGACCGAGGCGTCGGGGGCGGAAATTTCTTTAGGTTCACTTCGGGATAGCATCGCAGATTTGCCCCGCTTAACAGGAGAGTTAAACCGTGCTAAGAGGGGAGCGGTTAAACAGCTAGATATAATGCTTGAAGAAATAGATCGAACAAAATCTACAGTTCAGAATATTTTGGAGTCTATAGGAAAAATAAAGCAACCTTAATTGCTCAAGAATAATGTAGTGGCATAGCTAATTTGGCCATCAAATTAGAACTGTTATGATGGCAGCATGTTAGATTTAGAATTTTAGAAGCATGCATGCAGGCAACCAATAATTACACCTCACGATGGAGGACTTACCAGCAAGTCCTTTTGGCTAATCCTATATTTACTATGGTTATAAATGAGGATTAAACTCTGGAATGGGGGATACCTAGTGAAAGATAAAATAGCATTTCGTGACCCAGTCGAACTTCGGCAATGGCATCAGAGCCGTACGTTAGAAGATGATAGTAGTATGTTCTCGATAGCTATACAGATACTAGATAGTTGGCAGTTTTCCGATGAAGAAAAAGCGCTCGCTTTAGGCGTCACTGAGGGTGATTTCAAAAACACCTTGGGTGGTCGCTTAACTGTTGACCAGCGAACACGGGTTTCACTAATTCTTGGTATGCATAAGGGCCTGTCAACTTTGCTTCTGCAGAAGCAGCACCATATAGAATGGATAGCACATGGAAATAAAGCGTTTGACAATTACTCACCGAAAGAAATGCTGCTATCAGGTTCTCTTATGGATATGTATGACATAAGAAGATATCTAGATTCACAATGCGGATAAGAGCCTATACGGGCCAGTTTCTTTGCCTTTAAAATTTACTAAATCATGATGTTGTATCGCCAACCTTTGCTATCAATACGGTTTCAGTAACTCGTAGTGGTATTGTTAAATTTCGTCCCACTCTATCGACACATAGTCATTGCCTGAATCCCTCAAGAAATCGGCTGCAAAGTTCTTGAGCGTATTGAATACTTCCTCATCACCAAACGCTTTGACAGCGAATGCAAAGGAAAGAATTCCACGATAAAAATTGTTCCATAGGTCTGCACGATGTTCAGCGTGTCTCAGCGTTCCACCTAACCCTTTCATGTGGAATCGTGGTGGGTCTCCAACGAACATTTCCATGATATGAGGAGATGCGGCATGGACATATCCTGAGTACGCTTTGCTGAGAGTTCTCGTCGCCTCTCGCGCTGTACTAGGGTCTTGCGCGCCTTCGACGGAGGCAATCCAGGAACGAATTTTCTTACGTGGTATCATTGGCCTGCGCTGTGAAGACGTCATTGCTAATTCTGAATCAAACTCCTCTTCAAAAAACGCTGAAAGATAGGCATCGTGAAGGCTTGTCCAATCTTGGAAAATAATCCCGAACGCCAAAAAGGTAATATCTTCCTGCAGTTCATCCAAAATGCGTTGCATTGAAGCCTGTTCCTGCACAAAGCCGTGCGTCCAAAGCAGCCGAGTAGCATGCAGGCTGCTAACTAGCCTTGCCAATTTCTGAACAAGCGCCTGATGCACCGTTTTCTCAGTATGGCGAAAGACGAACCCGTCTTTGTACGGAACCTTCTTCGGTTGGGGCACTCGCTTAAGGAGACTCTCAACTGTCTTTTCCATATGGGTCAATGTCTGATTCAGAAGCGGATCTATATTCATAGAAAATTTAACGCTGCGTGTGCCTAATGTTGTTCAATTCAAGCATGTTGCTTGAAAGATGAGATATTATCCAACTTCTGCGAGTAGCTCTAAAAATGGGGGCCCGTCAATCATGCCCAAATTCATCGCTCTTGTGGATCTTTTTATTGGGGGACCGTCAACTTGATAACTTCAAATATATCCATAAAGCCTGCAGGAGATTGGTGCTAATCTTTTAGCTTTGAATGACCGAAAAACTGGCTTACTGCCGGCGATTCATTAAGTCCCATAAAGCGATTAACTGAATAGCAGTTTACCTTTAAACCTTTCTCGCGCATTAACCTAACTGCAGAAGAAATTTGAGCATGAGTTACTACATTAAACTTTGGTGATATCGGCCACAAACAGCTTTCGTCAAACCAATGTAAAATCAAGCCACTTTTTCGCTCCATTGTCTTTAGCATATATGGCGTTATCCCCCATCGAGTACACACCCGTTCAAAGCTTTCAGGTACCAAAGATAATGCTTCCGCTACTTCTTCCATAATTTCCAGACGCACTATAAGTGGCAGCACATCTAAATCATTTATCAGGCCATCATAACGGCTACGCTGCGCTTGAAGTAGGGCATGACCTAGCTGGCGAATGATATGTAGGTAGCTGCCCAAATAACACCAGCGATCTCCCGGTAGTGCTATTTGTGAAAAGCGTACAGCCTCACTGATATTCCTACAAAAGCTTGTTAACCGCTCATCGACAAGTTCAACAGGAGCGTCTTTTTGGTCGACCCCGCACTGCCAGCAACGGCTTAAGCTACCATCGTAGGCGTCTGCCTTATTTTTTTCATCATTTCCAAATACATTAACTGGGGCCTGACACTCAGCACATTTGTCATGAAGTGCGACACCATGTGTCGGACAAGCAACTACGCAGGACATTCGCCACAACCGCCTATAGTAACTACTTTCTTGTAAGCATAGTGGGCAAAACTGAAGAAAATAGCGCTCATTCTTAAACGCCTCCAACCCGAGCAACAACAAATGCCGGGGACGTTTTGTTGAACCTATGCTTAGATGCTGATGGTACTCAGTTGCTGTGGTTCCCCATAGCACGGCAAGATTGCTGCCAGTTCGCTGGGCAAGCGTAGTTAGCATATTTGGTGTCGAAATATTATCGATGCGGCGAAGTGACTTGCCTTTACTTAGAAGCCCTACGCGAGTTAGTAGTAAGTTCGCTTTCGTGCCGTTTGCAATAGCGAGTCGCTCGATCCAAGATGAAAAAAGTTCATCCTCTTTCGGATGAGGAAATATAGGCCACCGTCCCAATGGCCAGTCACTCACTTTTGGACTCGCCTATCAGAGGGCTTATCCCAATTCATTGACTTAAGTTGAGCCATATCAATTCGCTCTTTTCCTGCTCTCAGTGCGCTAACCGATGCTTCAATAAGAACATCGGATACTTCTCCCATCACGCCTTCGCTCAAGTCGAAAATCTTCTTTGCTATAACCTTTTCTGATAAACCAGACGGCTCTTTTAACGGCAGCATTCGCTCAAAGCTCACGAGTAAACGGCGAAAATCAGTACCAAATACCCAACGTGGAAGACTGACTTTTCGAAATCGCGTATCCAACTGTGAGTCGGTTTTAAGGACTCGTAGTGCGGAAGCCGTGCCAAGCCCCACTATTGGAATTTTTAAATCATTACTAAATAAACGTAATGCAGTAACAATTTGGCGCTGTTTATCGTATGGACCATTTAGCATTGCATGAAATTCATCTATAACCAGAACCTTGACGCCGAGCTCGGGCAAGATTTTATGGAGCTGACGACATCGCCTATCAGGGTTTGACGTACTACTGAAAGGCGCAAAGACTGCATCAAGCATATTCCCATACAATCTATTTTCATTCGCCGTTGGTGGTGCTTGTATCAACAGAACTGGAACATCAAATCGTTTTTCATCGTTGAGCTCTTGTACTGTGTGTTTTTCCTGAAATCGTCTGGCAATCATCGATTTTCCAGCGTTGCTCTCGCCGTAAATGAGAAGATTCTTCATCCGATCATTTCTGGGAAATTCAATCAAATCTTCTAGTTGCGTCAATATAGACTGCGCAGTCGGATGACCTATCCAACGAGGTGAGCGAATATAGTTAATGCGCTCTTTCAGGGGCCGATCAAGAACACTTTGTGGCTCTTGGTTCAAATGACTGTATTTAGCCTTATCAAGTGACTCAGTCATGATTTGATATCTCTTCCATTTCCGAGAACGGCTCTATCTCATCGACGTCGTCTTCATCGTCAATATCAGTCGGTTGTAGTAACTCCGACTTTGGAGCTTTCGCAAGATGCTGATTTGCTTTTTTGCTTGCAACCTTTTTCCTGGTTACCGTTTTGCGTGCGGACTTGGTTGTCTCGATAGCCGCTTGAGTTATCTTTTCCATACGTTCAATCGCGTCAAAAATCATATCCTCGTCTATATTTGCATAACCCTCTTCGCGTAAGCGCTCATGCGCCTTTTTTATCTCCCAAAGAGTAATGGAACGATGTGTCATGTTACGGTAAGGCACCTCAAAATACTGCGCTAGTTGAGGGTCGAAAAACCATATCCGACTCATATCACGAGGATCGTATCGAACAAGAAATTCTCGTTTTTTCTTGGTTCGGGTGCTTTCAGTCGCATTTACCCAACAACCCAATACTTCACTGTTGTAGAAGATGTTATTAAGTCGTATGCCGTAATCTTGAACCGTCCGATGCTCGAACGGTAAGAAATCAAGCTTCAACCGCTGGGGATCTGATACTGGACTAGGCAATCCGATCCCTTTAGTTTTAGTGGTACCTAAAATACCCTGGCGATATTTTTCGATAGGTGAGCACTGAATTGCGGAGTGCACACGCTGGTGGTAAACCTCAGTAATCAGGATCGCAAGCCAGCGCTCAAACTCTAATAGAGTCAATGCCGCATTTTTTGTCGAATCGTAATTTGCTCGTTGCTGAATATTTGAAAATGTCGTCCCAGGCAGATTGTGAATTTCCTTCGCGAACGTCCCAAGCAAACGTTCAATATGCCCGCCAAAGTGTGGCCGCGCGACCGGACGCCATATTAAGTCAATGCCATACTCAACACATGCCTTTTTAAGAACATTCCCCCTAAACTCCTTGGCATTATCCGCGTGGACAGCACGAGGGAAACCCCGACACGGCCACGTAGCGTCAATATCATGCTCAGATAGAAACGCGTCTTTTGATAAAATGGAATTTGACAAACAAATACCGGTGCTGGTCGCACTAGGTGTATCAAAAGAGATATAAAAGCCGACTACCATCCGGCTAAATACATCAATCGCCATCGTTACCCATGGCCGGTCTATAGGTAACCGGTGCTCATCATCGACGAGGATAATATCTAATCGGGTATGATCTATTTGAATATATGAGTTCGGGTAGTCAGCTCCAGGGAACTCGCCTCCCGATAAACGGTATAATTCCTGCTCCGCTCGGGAACCAAAGCGACGGCGAACTTTTATAGCATCAGACAGGTTCTTTACGCGGTTACGGATAGTGTTAGCATGCGGACAAGGAAGCTTTGCGCGTCTACATCTCGCTTCTATTGTTCTGATTAAAGACGATACTGATTTCCGCTGTTTAGTCAGGTACTCTTCTTCGATAGTTTCTGTAATCAGATGCTCAACGCGGTTATCAATTTTAGTTGTACCTTTGTCGCTTCGTTGCTTGGGAGCTAAAACACTTACCAGTCCCTCTTGTTCGTAACAACGCAGCCACGAATAAATTGTATTACGGTGTAAACCATGTTTTTCCGCAAGGCGATCGACGTCTTCTGTTTTCCGGCTTGGTCGATTAATCAGAGGATGAATAATTTCATATCGCTCATTCGCGATATTCCAGTCTTGCTCTGATAATGAATCTTTACTTTTCGGCCTATCTTCCTGCGTCGCTTCAGCTTTCAGGCTTAATTCACTAAGTGGCAATGTCTGCAGATTTCCATCGCGCACGTTCTCGCCTATCACCTCATCGATATCTGTGACTTGGGCAACAATGAACTCGTCGTTTCCGACAAAAACCACACTTCCTTCTTCGATGGTTGGTCTTATTGCATTTTTACTTGCTCGCATATCACTCTCCGACATCCCAAATAGGCGAGGCCATTGTTATAGGAAGGAATAGGTCGCACCCAATACGCTTATCGCCGACCAGTTTCCAGATCGTTGGCAAAATTTCAGCCTTTCGCCACGGATCCTTTGAAAGTTCGCTTAGCAGTACTTCAACAGATGTTTCATCTAACGCTGAAAGTTTATCCAAAATAAGGTTTTCGAACGCTTCATTTAATGTTTGATTCACGTATGGCACTAGAAAACGGGCGTTGTCGGTGTATGGCGTCTTAATTTCTTTTTCCGTGATAAGCTTGAATCGCCAACCCTGCTTCTTAGCAAACCTAATGCCGACTTTGAATTTTGCCTTCAATTCTTTCCAGTTCTTTCGGATATCATCACGATACTTAACTTCGTATAGCGTTATCGTCTTCTTATTTGTCTCAAAGTCTACCGTTTTAACCAAAACGTCCGGCGTATATTTTCTCAGTTTGCCTTTTGTATCGAACCAGTTAATAGCTACTGGCTGCACATCGTAAGTCACCACATCCTTGTCAAATTCCAAAACTGAGAGGAAGTCTCGCTCTAACCCCGACTCAAAGTATGCAGTTTCCGTCTTATTGGAAGACGCTTTACCAGTGATGTTTCGGTAGTTTTTAGGAATATCTCTAACGGGCATGCAATGCATTCCTGTATAACAATGTAGAATTCAATGCACTACAGAGTAGTGTTATCATACATTACACTGGAACGTTGTGCATTTCGCTGATTTATTAGCCATTATTATATTATACCGATGGAAATGTCAGTCGCGGCGGAGAGCCACCGCCGACCAGCGCCGCCGCCGAACAACTATGGTGCGGCGCACGGCAACTTCGCTGCCGCCAGTGCTCGGGTTCAAAGCGCTGACCACTGACTGACCGCAGGGCTGCCACTTCCAGCGCCTGAGCTTCTGACAGCGCCGGTAGTAACCCCAACAATCGTTGCGCCAGCATGGTTTTGCCCGTGCCAGGCGGGCCGACAAATAGTAAATGATGACCACCTGCCGCAGCTAACAAAAGCGCTCGTTTTGCCTGTTGCTGCCCAACAACGTCGGCAATATCGCCAAAGTAGTCATAGTCTTTTTGCTCCGCCAGCGATTTAATAAACGGCAACGGATGGCGACCATGAAGGTGTTCATAAACATCGGCCAAGCTAATACCTGCCACACACTCTTGTTGTTTTAGCACGCTGGCTTCGGCTTGATTTGCCTGCGGAATAACGGCTTCGCGGCCTTCATCACGACAGGCGATGACGGCGGGGAGTACGCCCGGAACCCCGCGTAAGTCACCGGTTAAGGTAAGTTCCCCATAAAACTCACGACCGGCAACAGCGGCTTCAGGTAGTTGATTTGAGGCTACCAAAATACCAATGGCAATAGCGAGATCGTAACGTGCGCCCTGCTTGGGAACATCAGCAGGCGCCATATTCACCATAATTTTAGTGGCCGCAGGAAAGTCGAAACCAGCGTTCACGAGAGCGGTTTTCACCCGGTCACGGGCTTCCCGCACCGAAGCTTCGGGCATTCCCACAATGGTAAAAGCCGGTAAACCGTCGGATAGGTTCACTTCTACGGTTACTTGCGGTGCGCTAATGCCCTGCACCGCGCGGGTAAACACCGTCGCGAGTTTCATGCCACATCCTTGTTGGCGAAAACCATAAGATTAAAAAATTTCAGGTGCCTGAACTAGTATGGTGCAGCTTAACTGTTTGTAGCTGTTCACGTATTCTGGAATCTCGTTATTTATCAGTCCGCTTTGCTTCCATGTCATTGTTCGGAATTTTTGTTGGCGCCGCACTTAACTCCAGGTATTTTGCTCTAATATACAACTTTCAAGAGTAGCGGTAGTGGTCAATGGTTTTAAGCGGATAACCTTAATTTCTTTTCCCGCCTCAATTTTTGCAATGACTTCTGCCTGATAAAAGAAATCAACATAGGGTTCATCGTTTTCTAAATGTAAAAAAGGATAGTTCGTTGCCGACCACACGCCATTCAAAACGCTTCCGTCATCCTTAACAACTGAAAACCTGTAGTTTTCCGTTAATATAAGCTCCCTGAATGTATTGCATTCCAGGCTCTTATACGATTCTGCAAGATCAGCATCGGTAACAACATCACTATTTTTTGACCGTAAATAAACCCCGATATTGCCACCGCGGTACCAGTGATTCCCAGAAGTAATAAGTTGCACATCTAAGGAACTGAAACCAAGTTTAACTAATGTGTCCCGAACCTCGATTACATCTTCGTTCAACCACGCATTAGAGCCTACAATAATAGCTGACGACTCAACACTTCTTGGAAATTCCAGATTAATAACTTCCACGTTGAAGCCTTTGGATTCGAGCACCTTTGCAACGCGATTTTTATCATTCGTTTCCAAAGCGTAACTATTTAAATAAACTTTGGAAGATGTACAGCCCGAAATACTTAAAATAACCGTCGTCATGGCTATTATATAACTTAGAATTCTTACCATGATGTTGAGCCCACTTATAGTTAACTACTCTCGAGTAATATATGCCAGATTGGTTTCTTGGAGAGTACAGAAATTAAATGTTAACGTTTTGTAAGCAATATTAGAATGAATTTATTCAACGTATTTGTATCTTAATCAGTATTAGCAAACTCCAGTACTTTGCCAATAACCGAATCTGCTTTCAGAATGCGCCTATGCCCCAAGCCCACGGTACTCATGCAATCGCCTGCCGGAATAGCTTTGGCAACGGCGTGGCCCTCGCTATGCGGGATTTCCTTATCAGCGTAATCGTGTATGACCAAGGTTCTTGCCGTTATCTGGTGCCCACTGCCAATCAAGTCCAGCTCTTCAACCGGTTTTTGTACGTAGTCACTTACGTAATCTATAAAGGGAAGTTGATGGGATGTGGGTAACCCAATGAAGCGGCAAAAACGTTGCAAAACGTTATGAAACGAAGAAGGTGGCGCAAAAAGCACGAGTTTTTTCGGTCCTTGTACCCCAGCACTAGCCGCATAAACCGCAGAAACGCCTGCACCCATGGAATGCCCGACTAGCAAATCAATACCCTCAATAAACTCGGTCACTTCCTGTAAGCTTTCCAGAAACTTAAGCGGGTGTGATTCGGACTGTGCGGTACCTTTATGCCCCGGCGCTGCAATGGAGTGAATACTCCAGCCCTTGGTGTAAAGCTTTCGGAATAACGGTTGAAACTGCAGGTAATTGCCCTCCCAACCATGCAGGAATACAGCCGTTTTACTGCCGCCATGCCAGCTATACAGCATGCCGCCGCTTGTTAACGGCAAGGCCTCTGGATTTGGCAGGTCGTTGAGTTCACGCAGTGGCTTAGTGCTCAGGCGCGGTGTCATTAACAGCTTGCGCGCGCTTTCGCGGGCTCGCACCGGAAATAGTCGTGCATAGCAACTGAAACCGAATCGGAATAATTTGAGCAACATAATTTGCCTACCTGGTTCTAAAATTCACATTTACTTTTTTAAATGCGCTTATATAATGACCAATATTAACACTGTTAACTTAAAAAAGGAAAGAACATGATTGTTTTATATCTATTGCTTATAGCGATACCTGTGTTCGAAGTCTGCCGAAGACTGCTCAAACCACACTGGCAGTTTGCCTCTGAACTGACCTGGCAGCACAGCTTGCGTCTGGCTGTTGCGGTTGTTTTTATAACCACTGGCATTGCGCACTTCACTGAACTAAAACACGATATGCTGGCCATGTTGCCAAGCCCAGTACCTAAACAAATGTGGATTATTTATGCCACAGGCGTACTCGAGTTTGTCGGTGCCCTCGGCATACTTATTCCGCGCTTCGCAAAACTCACCGGTGTGTGCCTGATTCTGTTTCTGATTTGTGTATTCCCGGCCAACATAAATGCGGCACTGAATGACATTCCATTTAATGGCCGACCCGCAACGCCTCTATTTTTACGAACCTTTATTCAGGTTTTACTTATTGGCGTTATTTACGCGGCTATCAAGAAAACCAAAGCGAATTAGCGCCCTGCGGCTTTCTCGCCGCGTAGCGTCATAACCACGCTGCTGGCCAGTGCCGCAACTTTGCCGTCATCACGAACAATCTGGCATTGGTAATGTGTAATAGTACGGCCCGACTGCACGGGCCGTGCAATAGCCTTCAGCCGATTGGTCCAAACCGGCCGAAAGTAATTCATTTTTAGCTCGATACTAGTAAACGACTCGGTTTCACTCATTAAAGTCGAATGTGCGGTGCCTATTGCCGCGTCTGCTAATTCCGCCAGCAAACCGCCATGAACAGTCCCTTGCTGATTACCGTGAATGTCCGGATCGGTATCCATTTCAATGGTCGCTTTACCCTCACCTACATCTACAATCCGCATCTTCAACGTTTGCGATATAGCGGTTGGATACAGCATGTGAGTTTTGTCATCCGGTTGCAGATGACCAACAACAAGTTTGGTTAGATAGTCGAGCACTGACAGTGTTTTTCCACTCATACGATAAATTCCTCAACTGGCGTTTTAAAGAAGACCTCGGCCAGGGGCATGAAAATCATGTCAGTACTACCGAAGTCGCTCACATACTGAGAGATCATGGCCGTTAACTGGCCCCGATGATGGGTTTGATGATTGAACAAATGAAATAACAACAAGCCCAGTGGCAGTGTTTTTTGCCTTCCGGATTGCATGCTGCTGTAAGTGATAAATTCATCTAAATCGGTTTCACTCAGGCTTTCCACAAATTGACTAAGCCGTTGAGACATTGCGGTGTGCGCCAAGCGCAATGATTCAAAGTCACTGAAAATTTCGTCACTCAAAGACTCACCGACTCTTATAACCTGGTCGCAACACCGCGATAACCAAAGCGTGTCTACCAGATAAATATGATTAAAAGTACCGTGAATAGACTTAAAAAAAGCACCCAGATCGCGCTTCCGTTGGCTGTCGGTTAAATCCGAGCAGATTTCGTAAAGCTGATGATTCATCCAAATGTTGTACTGGCTCTTAAACTGCAGAATTTCACATGTGGTCATAGCCGGCTCCTCCTTTCATCTGCTACTTATTTAACCTTAAGGCCCAGCTGCGACTTCGCCGCGATCATGTTTCCAAGCAACTCAATTTTCGGTAATTCAAGGCTAGGACTAAGCGCTCGCGCAATGCGTGCAATTTCCAGATTCAGAAATTCGATTTCAGTGGGACGGCCGGTGTTTATGTCTTGCAGCGTGGAAATGTAGAGGCCATCGGAGCGACTGCTAATAGTCATGATTTGCGTCATCAGTTCAGCCTCTTCCAAGTCGATATCAAGCTTACTTAGCAGTAGCAAACATTCTTGTACTAGCTCACGCGCCAACTTGGCGGCATTGGTGTCGCGAATAAAGATACCGTTGTCGACACCCAGCAGCGGACAAATGGAATTAAAGGCAACATTGACGATGGTTTTCTTCCACACTTCACGATGAATATTTGGCTGACGACAAAATGGAAAGTTTTCGGTATGAAGCTTTGCTATACAGGCAGACAGTTCAAACTCATTGCCGTTTACTATGCCTATGGGCGAAGGCCTTACCGGCGTTACGCTAAAGTCGTATTCAGAATAAGACTGGCTGGTTAGGTACAGCACACAACGGTAAATATTGCTAAAACCAGCATCAATAAACGCCTGCTCAACACCAATACCGTTTTGCATGACCACCACAGGGCCCGTAACCGATTTCTCTTTCAGTGCATCGGCAATGGCTTTATTGGCGTATGACTTCGATGCAATAACCACAATGCCATCCAGTTTTGGCAACTTATTTAATGAAATGGTTTTCACCGCCACACTGACCGGGCGGCCATTGTGATGCATAGTAACCGCCACCACACTGGAGGAAATATCACTGCGGCTGCTGCGCACAGCAACCACCGAACGACCGGCAAGCGTTAGGCAAGCCGCCAAGGGAAACCCGATAGCACCAGCACCAATCACGTAAATAGGTTTTTCTTCTGCTGAACTCACAAACTCATACTCCTGCACCTGGCTCCATTACACGGAACTGATAATAATTTCGAACTTGTCACACCGCTTGCTAACCACTTCCACTTCAAACTTGTAGCCTCTGGCCAGGTAGCTTTTTAAGGTTTGATGATGATTTGCGACACCGCCAACCAACTTGCCATGCCGAAACACGGCCACCACCTGCAACGGCCCCACTTTATAAAATCCTAAATTAAGCGCATCACCAACCTGCAACGTTGCCGTTTCTGTAGGCGACGGCGTACTAATATAAGTTCTGATTTCCAGGTTCCCTCCAAATTTTCTAAGCTCCCTTGCTTCAGCATTTACCTTAAGCCCAGGGGGCGGTTCTGTAGTTTGCTGACCTGACATAGTATGTCTCCCGAGTAATCAGGCCATTCAGATTTCGAACTCGAATACCTTAGCTCACCCTACTAATCTAAATACCTGCAGGCGCATCCACCAATGAGTTGCACCATGAATTGACAGGCTAGTTGCTTACACTTAATCTATACAGATACAGACAACTAATGAAATGACCAGCACAGATGAACACCGCGGCCGTCTGCGCAGGTAACCACTGCGGGGTATCGCCATGTCATTTTTATATCAAGAGCTCGCCGACGAGTTAAAAGCTGAAATTGATAACGGCCACTATTTGGCTGGCGATCGGTTGCCTGGTATTCGGCGCATGAGCATTCACCGCAACCTGAGTGTGGCCACAGTACTGGCGGCCTACCGCCAGTTGCAGGATCACGGTTATCTGGAAACCCGCCCCAAGTCCGGCTTTTTTATCCGCCCTCGCGCCGACATTAAAACCATTAAACAAAGTGACGCCAACGCTCATGCGCAACCCTGTGCGGTAGAAGGGCAAGAAATGGTCATGGCCATGATGAAAGCCGCCAGTGATCCGCGCGTGATTAAGCTGGGGTCTGCCATTCCCGCGTCCGCTTTCTTACCACTACGAGGAATTGAAAAATCTCTCACCAAAGCGATTCGCATGCAACGGCGTTTAGCCAGTTACGAAATGCCTGCTGGAGCGCCCGAATTGCGGCAGCAACTAGCCCGCCGAATGGCCGAGACCGGGGCTATGGTGACGCCGGAAAATATTCTGGTAACAAACGGTTGTCAGGAAGCGCTAACACTGGCGCTGCGAGCTACCACTAAGCCCGGCGATATTGTCGCTATTGAGTCACCGACTTTTTATGGTGTTCTGCAAGTCATTGAATCGCTTGGTTTGAAAGCGCTGGAAATACCAACGCATCCAACCGAAGGCATTGCTGCTGAAGCGTTGCAGGTGGCGTTAGAAAACTGGCCGGTAAAAGCGTGCGTTATCGTGCCTAATTTTAGTAATCCGCTCGGCTATGTCATGAGCGACTACCGCAAGAAAGCAATTCTGAAACTACTGAAATCCAAACAAGTTCCGTTAATTGAAGATGACAGCTTTGGCGATCTTGGTTTTAGTGCCGCCCGGCCATCAAGTTTTCTTGGGTTAGATAACACCGCTGATGTTATTTACTGCAGCGGTTTTGCCAAAACGATAGCGCCTGATCTGCGTGTTGGCTGGCTTACCGCCAATCATCGTCAGAACAAACTGGAGTTTCTCAAGTTCACCACCAATTTAGCCTGCTCGTCAATTACCCAGCTCGCGGTTGCCTACTTTTTGGAGTCCGGAAAATATGACCGCCACTTGCGGCAGGTAAAAGGTGAGTACGAGCGTGCACTGAACAGAACGCAGCAGTTGCTGGAGGAGTTTTTCCCCGAGGATATTCGCGTTAGCAAACCTCAGGGCGGCTATGTGCTATGGATAGAATTGCCGGAGCATATAGATTCAGTGGTGCTGGCGGGGCAAGCCCTGGACAAAGCCATTTCCATCGCACCGGGACCGATTTTTTCACCCACCGGCAAATTTCGGAACTGCCTGCGAATATCCTTCGCAAGCGCCTGGGAAGCCGAATTCCGCACGGCTATGAAAGCACTTGGCAGTTTAATCACCCGCGCAAACCGGAACCGATCGGCATCGGTAGCCTGAACTCACGCTTCAACTCACCCGTTAAGTCAAAGCCAAGTTCATAGCTGTGCATAGCTTATGCTAAGCAAGTGTACCTATTCTTTCCCCAAGTCCAAACGTACTCTCGTTAATCCACCAGTGATTAGCCTCAGCAGAGGCTTCAGCGAGGATACCCATGATACATTCAGCAGCAGTTTCCAAAGTAATGGCTACGCCACCTGCAGACCCAGATGAAAGTCAGCTCTATTTTGCCGCTAAGTTGCAGTTTGAAACCGACTGCGCGGATGTTTATGAAGCTTATCAAACAGGTAACGTCGACTTTATTCTGCTTGACGTGCGCAGTAAAAAGTCCTTTGAGCATTACCATTTACCGGGAGCAACCAACTTACCTGTGAGTGAGTTGAGTCGTGCCGAACTCCTGGTATTGCAAACTCATTCCGAACAGCGCTGCTTTGTTGTTTACTGTGCCGGCACGCACTGTAACGCTGCAGATAAAGCCGCTGCCATCATTGCCGGGCTTGGTTTCAACGTGAAAATCATGATTGGCGGCGTTGAAGGTTGGGAGCGCCAGCGCTACCCCTTCGATGGCAAGCTGGCACATGCGCTGGCTTTCCCAGAGCTCTAACTAAGTATAATGAAGTATGTAGCACTGCATCCATTCTTTAACCGGCACGTCTTGGTTGGTGACTATCACCAACGAAAGGCATTAGTAATGGAATCTGTACTTGAAAACCATGACTATAAAGTCGTGATTATTGGCGCCGGGCCGGTTGGCCTTGCCGCTGCAGCACATCTCGCGAAACGCAAAATGTCCTTTATGATTATTGAGAGAAGCGATCGTGTTGGCGGACACATGGAAGAATGGGACCATGTAAAGCTATTTTCACCCTGGCAATATAACCTTGACCAAGCCGCTGTTGAACTGCTGCAAGCGTCAGCTTGGGAAGCGCCCGACGAAAACGCGCACCCAACCGCCGGTGAGTTTTATCAAGCCTATCTGGAGCCACTTGCCCAATTACCCGAAATAGCACCTTTCATTCACTACGAAGAAACAGCTGTGGCTATTTCGCGTCAAACCTTCGATAAAGTTAAAGTAGTAAACCGCGAGCAAGCTCCGTTTTTGATAAAAACCCGAACTTCCGGCGGCGGCTGCAAGGAATATTTGGCCGCGGCTGTTATTGATGCAACCGGTACCTGGGGTCAGCCGAACCCCATTGGCGCCAACGGACTGCCCGCTGACGGCGAAGACGATGCCGCCGCCTATATCAGTTACGGTATGCCTAATCTGGCTCACGAATCGCTTTGGCTAAAACGCCGTTTGGCAGTCATTGGTTCTGGCCATTCTGCCGCCCATAATCTGATTTCACTGGCACAGGCGGCTGGCTCCAGAAACGACCTTGAACTGTTTTGGATTTTACGCGGCAGTGATACTCGCCGGGTTTTCGGCGGTGGTGTTAAGGACGAGCTACCAGAACGAGCCCGCCTTGGTAACCAATTACAACAGCTGATTGAAAGTGGTCGGTTGAAGGTTTTAACCGACTTTAAAGTATATGCCGTTACTGAAGCTATTAACGGTGTGTATCTGGCCGCAACAACAGCCTCAGGCGAGTTTACCGAGCTAAGTGTCGATCACGTTATTGTTGCTACCGGCCAACGCCCGGATTTAACCATGAATCGCGAACTACGCATTGATTTAGACCCAGGGCTTGAGTGCGTTCGCAGCCTAGCCCATATGATAGATCCAAACTTCCATCACTGCGGCACCATTGCGCCTCACGGAGCACGGGAACTGAAACAGCCGGAAGCGAACTTTTTTATTGTGGGTAATAAGAGCTACGGCCGCGCCCCGGGATTTTTAATGATTGTCGGTTATGAACAAGTGCGTTCGGTGGTTGCTTATCTGGACGGCGATTTCGACGCAGCGTTCGATGTAAAGCTATCCTTACCCGCCACTGGCATTTGTAGTTCCGAAGATAATCCCAACTGCTGCCAAACGGTTGATGCTCCCACTAAATCCTGCTGCTAACGCTATTAGCATTGGCTACAAAAAAAGGCATGAGCAACTGCTCATGCCTATGCCAATTTAATAACAGCATCAATTTGCACTTTCGCGCTTAGGGGTAAATCTGCAACCGCAATGGTTGTTCTAGCCGGATACGGCTTAGAAAAGTGAGCACCGTATAATTTGTTCAAACAATCAAAATTCTGATAGTCGCGTAAATAAATACAGGTGCGAATAACGTTTTTTTCAGTGAGGCCTACCTCTCTTAGTAATACTCCTAAGTTATTCAGGGTGCCCAAAAGTTGTTGTTCGAAATCCTCGGCCATCAACAAGCCGGATGTTGTATCCTGAGCAATAATTCCTGAGATAAACCCCAGCCCCTGATCCTCCACATAATGCGAAAACGGGGCTGATGATTGAAATAACACCGTGCTAAATACATGCTTCACTGCAGTACCTCTGAACCAAGTATATTAGTCCACCGACAGCAAAACTTTTACATCACCAGTTGCATTCTCACTGCTGATGTAGCCAATAATATTCGGGTTACTCTTCACTAAGTCTATAACTTCCTGATCGGAGTCGACCTCTTTCGGTGGCGTTCCTTTGCCGGTAAACAAAAGTTTCGACCAGTGCGCTTTAATTTGACTGGATGAACGCCCAAGTACTTTTTCGTCAAATGCTGCACGAACAGCAACAGCTTCGGTCAGATTCACCGGAACCGCGGTACGGCCGTCCGGGAATGTTTTACTGCGACCAGTAAATAGCCGAGTAACATCGTCTGCCGTTAAGCTAAAGCTATTGGAAGGATGCACAATCACACTGGTTCCAGCCTGAGCCTGAAATGTCAGTAAAATTAGGATGAATGCGCTTAGTAGTTTTGACATGTTGCCCCCTTAGAAAACCAGATCGATACCAACAGTTAGCAGTTGGTCTTTTTCGTTAGTTAGTTTGTCTTCCGATTGCGTTAGTTGAACTTTAAAGGCAGCCGATGGATGAAAATCGTAGCGCATGCCAAGATTCCACACCTCGGTTTTTACCTTGAAGCTTTCTACCGCACCCACTAACGGCGCATAGAATGGCACCTGCGGTGGAATATCCTGATAGATCTCGGACTTCGCCGAGTTATTAATATGCTCGAAAGAAACGAAAGGCGTGACCTCACCAAACCTATGCCCTAAAGACACGTAGTATGCGCGGCGGTCGGCAATCAAGGTGTCAGCTAACTTTGTTTGGGTAACCTCACTCACAAATATCCAGTCGTTCTTATCCAGAGTTAGAGCGACGCCATAAAACTTAGCGCGATCTTCATCCAGTAATAAACTATCCGCTAAATCGCCAAATCCAGACTGTGTCAAAATGTCGGCAAAGCCATTCAACTGAGGGTCGCTCATGGTCAGTTCTCCACCCAAGTGAGCTAGCCGCAACGCGATGAAATCGCGGCTTAACTCCCAGGTCATGGCGTAGCCATCGCGCAGTTTCCCCTGCACAATGTTGCCATTAATCTCCGGGTTGCCGTCATTGGTACCCACATTTAGCAATACGCTAGAATCAAACCCCAGAAACTCAGAGGTGTAATACAAAGACACACCGTCAAGGCTGGTAAAGTTAAGGTTGTAAACGGCCTGGGGTACACGCATCCAGTCGTAAGCATAACCAACGTCGACAAAATCTGTGTATTTATAGAAAGGCGTTTTAAGCCGGCCAGCGTTTAATTTAATCTGATCATTTACGCGATAAGAGATATAAGCCCACTCAAATCCGGCGTCATAGCTTTCCCCACCGCGACCTAGCAGTTGGCCGGTTACCGATAATTTTTCCTGCAAATCAGCCGTGAACTGCAAGCCAATTAAACTTTCATTTTTGAACGAAAACTGATCGGTGTATTTGTATAGCTCGTCGTCTGACCCCAGGGTCATACCTGCTTTCACAGAGGCGAAACCGTTAAACTTTACCTGTGCTACAGCATGAGATGTAAAACCCAAAACCAAACCAATCACTAGCACCCTGAACAAAATAGTCATTTGCATACCCTCTTTATATGATGATCATAATTTAATCAGAAGGTTTTGCCGATGCAAGTAGAAAATTTTGCCCTATCTGACGCTATAAAACGGCCGCCAGCCTTTGCTACAAAGGCGATTGTAACGGATCCAGCTTAGGTTATACTTACCAGTACAGCTTGTTAAAAAACTTGAGGGTCAGTTGCGTTATTCCAAAGATCACAAAGCCAGAACCCGGCAACATATTCTGGAAGAGTCGGCCAGAAGTTTTAAAGAAACTGGCGTAGAAGGTACCGGCGTAAGTACACTGATGAAGCGCGTAGGACTTACCCACGGCGGCTTTTATGCGCACTTCCCGTCTAAAAATGCACTAGTGCTGGAAGCGGTAACGCTAAACTTCCATCAGGTTCATGAACGCCTGGCTAGTAAGGCTAATATTGAGCCCGATGCTAAGGCGCAACTGATTTCATTAATTGAGCAATACCTTGCAATTGAACATCGCGATACACCTGCCGAGGGCTGCGCTGTTGGTGCGCTGGCAAGCGATATCGCCAGACTTCCTGATGATTTAAAAACTCAGTTTTCCAGTCACGTTGAAGCCTGGCTGAGTGATTACGCGTCACGCGCCGGCGATGCACAACTGGGTCATCTCATAGTGACATCCATGTTGGGTACTATTCAGCTAGCCCGAATAGTCAGCAATAGCGAATCTCATGCGCTGTTAAATGAAACACGTAAAACGCTGATTGAACTGGTCAGAAACAGAGCCGCCGGTTAACGTGGTGTAGCGGTTTTTTACACACTCCCTGTACCTATAATTAAGCCTTTCAAACACTTAACTTCGAAATCTTAAAGTTTGGTTTGTGAGGCATCCCGCGGTGTTAAACCAGTTATCCATTTTACAAAAAATCTGGCTAATTATTGCTATGGCCGCTTTAGCTTTCGCCTGCGTAGTCGGCTCATCTATGCTTTTCACCATGAAGAGCAATACCGGATTGGCACTAGTGAAGGATAAAATGTACGACATATCTATGCTGGCCTCCCAAATCAAAGTCGAGTTCAAATCCGTTGACGAATTCTTCACTCAAGCGGTTACCTTGTCCGACCCGGATTTACTCAATAACGCCAAGGAACGTAGTAGCTATCTGAGCAAACTGATTCAGCAGGTTACTCAAATTGACCCCAGTTATAATGAACTTATTAAATCAAACCAGGTGCTGACAACCTATACACAGCTATCGTCCCGTATTGCGTCTTCCTTTGTTGATGGCACCGTTGATTTCAACACGGTAGGTAAAGACATTGAGCGAAAAACTGAGCTATTTAATCAATTAAGCAAAGAGTTCGAGGCATTTGACCAGCACGCGCATGAAGCCTTTGAGCACGAATTAAACGACATTAGCGACAACATGCAAAGTGCGCTTACCACCACCACAACCATTGGTGTGCTGCTGGTATTGCTGATTGCGGTTACCGGCCACTTTATTGGCCGCTCTATAGTTGTAGTGGCAAACTCCCTGGTTCGTTCGCTGCACGAACTTGCCACAGGTACGGGGTCGCTCTCGGTACGTTTAACCATTAACAGTAACGATGAACTCGGCCGCGTTGCGGAAGAATTTAATGCGTTTATCAGCCTGTTACAGAACTCTTTCGGCGATATTACTCAACTGATAGAGCCCCTACGAGATAGCGCGCAAAACCTCCGTCAGGGCATGGATTCACTGAATCAAATGACCGATCATCAAGCTGAGGAAGTGCAACAGGTGGCCAAAGCCATGTTGGAAATGCAAAATTCAGTGACCGAAATTAGTGAATCAGCGCACCAGGCCTCTGATCGTGCTGAAAATGCAAAATCTGTTGCTGACACGGGCTTAGCCAAAGCAAATAAATCGGTCTCCCATTCACGCTCACTGACTGAACAAATGGAAACCGCCGGACAAGTTATTCATAAGTTGTCGGAACAAACCGGTCAAGTCACCGATATACTGAAAAACATTAACGATATTGCCGACCAAACCAACCTGCTGGCGTTAAATGCCGCTATAGAGGCAGCCCGGGCGGGTCAGCATGGCAAGGGCTTTGCCGTTGTAGCCGAAGAAGTTCGCCATTTGTCATCAAAAACAGCCAGCTCGGTTTCCAACATACGCAATGTGTTAAACGAACTGGTAAAGAACATCGACAGTACCGTGAGCATTGTTGGCGATGCTATACAAACTGCTAGTGAAAGCGCTCAACTAACCACAGATGCAGGTGGGTCTATTACTAGTATCAATTTAGAAATTGATGAAATTAATACCCTCAACACGCAAATTGCCGCAGCAACTCGCCAGCAATCAACGGTTGCAGCCATGATAGTAAGCAATACCGAAAAGATGACATCGTCCTTTACTCAGGCGCAGGGCCTATTAAAAGATGTTGAGTCAATTTCTGGTGAACTAAACAATCTGTCCCAGAAATTGTCCTCAGTGTCCTCAAAGTTCAAAGATTAGTTAACTGCTAAGTCAGGCTTGCGCATTCCCCTTCACCCTTTGCAGTTTAGCTTGCGGCTCTGACTTCAAACGCACCACGGCGTCCACTTGAATTTTTGCATTCAGTGGCAAAGTGTTAACCAGCACCGTGGCCCGGGGGGCTTTAAAATAATTTGAATAAAGTTGATTCAGTTCTTCTAAGTGAGAATAGCCACACAACTGAATGCAAGTACGCGAAATATCATGACTCGACAAACCAAGTTCGGCCAACAGCGCATTTAAGTTATGAAAAGTTTGTTCAACCTGTGCTGAAAAGTCGCCGGAAATCAGCTTTCCCGTAACTGGATGCTGCGCAATAACCCCTGTAATAAAGCCAAGGCTACCCTCCTCTATGTAGTATAAAAAAGAACTACTCGATGGAAAAAGCTGCTGACTGAAGGGTTGTTTCATCGCAATTCTCCTGATCAAACGACAGAACTGTTGTATCTTTTTTAATCGTTTTCTACCTGACGCTGTACCCTATAAAAAGATGCACCTGTGTATAGAAGCAGAATTTTTTAGTCGTATGATGGCAGCAAGCTTGCATCTTTTTTGCGTCTTTTTCGTCTTCCACAAGAACGTGAAAGCCACTTACCAAGAGGAACGAACCATGTCACACGAAGCAAATAAAAGCCCATCAAGCACCCAACACAAACCACAGCCAACACCGGTATCAGGTTGTTGCACGCCGGCTAAGCAAGAAAGCTGTTGTGCTCCTAGTGAAAAACCACAGTGTTGCGGTAGCCAACAAGCGCAAGCAAAAGCTGGCGGCTGCGGTTGTCAGTAACGATTAGCCGCCGGACTATTTATGTCCGGCGTTTTCTCAGGAGAAACGCATGAGAATTGAAGAGAAACTTTGGCAAGACCACAGTCAGGCGTTGTTAGCCTACTTAATTGCCAAAACCAAGAATGCCGATTTAGCGCAGGAAATACTGCAAGACACTCTGGTAAAAGCCTACGAGGCGCGCGACACCCTAAAAGATTTAAGTAAATTTAAATCCTGGCTGTTTACTATTGCCAGCAATAAGCTGAACGATAGCTATCGTTATCAATCCCGCTTTGAAACCTTCGATGAAGTGATTCATGATCAAGCCTTCAATGAGCCACTTGAGCGTGAAAGTAATATTAGCCAGTGCCTAGCCTCGTTAACGCATAACTTACCGGATATTTACCGTGAGGCGGTCATATTGAGTGATTTAGAGCGTCAAAAACAAAAAGATGTTGCTAAGCGCTTACAACTTAGTTTACCCGCCACAAAATCACGCGTACAACGCGGTCGAAAACTACTGAAAGACGCTATTTTTAGCTGCTGCCCGCTCAATTTTAATGCTGCCGGCACACCGGTTTCCTGTCAGTCCGCTGGCTGCAACTCACACTGATAAACTATGCCGACTAACAACCAACAATGGTTACTAACGCAAAGCTTTTACTTCCAGAACCGACTGGTGAAATGGGACTCAGCAGGCACTGGTGAGCCGCTCATTGTGGTTCACGGAACGCCGTGGTCTTCGTACAACATGCGCTTTATTATTCGCGCCATGGCGCAGCACTACCAAGTATATTATTTCGATTTGCTGGGCTTTGGCCAATCCGATCAAAGCGATCAGGATTGCTCGCTTGGTATTCAGAATGACTTACTTAGCGCTCTTATTCAGCATTGGAAACTTCGCAACCCATTGATTGTTGGCCACGATTTCGGTGGCACTACGGCGCTGCGAACCGCCTTATTAAACCAACAAGAATTTGGTAAAATTGCGCTTATTGACCCCGTGGCTATTCGCCCCTGGGGTTCAGATTTCTATCGGTTAGTGGCGACAAATGAAGAGGTTTTTCAGCAGTTACCAGCAGCCATTCACAAAGGGCTGGTTAGAGCCTATATTGAAACTGCCGCATTTACTGAAATCAGCACTACCGTTATTGACCACACGCTGTCGTACTGGTCAACGGAACTAGGACAACCCGCCTTTTACCGCCAGATTAAGCAATCCAGTGAAACTTATACGGCTGAATTAGAAGATAAATTTTGTGATCTAGGTATCGAAACTCTGATTATCTGGGCCGAACAAGACAGTTGGTTACCGGTTTCATATGCGCAAAAACTGGCGAACGCGTTGCCAAACGCACAGGTTTCCTATGTTGCCGATGCGGGCCATTTGGTTATAGAAGAAAAGCCTACCGAGCTGGTACAGAAGTTACGCAGCTTTTTCGCTAATTAGTTAGCGTTGATACTCCATATAAGCGGCTGTTTTGTCTGCAACTTTTTTCCCGAAAAAGCGTTCAACCACGTGGAAAGCGCCATCAATGCCCGCGGAAATACCGCCGGTGGTAATTATTTTTCCGGTATCTATAAAACGCGCTTCGCGATTAAGTTTGGCCGTTGGTGCTAGCTCCGCAAGACTTTCATAGGCTTGATGATGAGTAACTACTTCCAGATCATCCAACAAATTCATTTTTGCTAATAAGCGAGCGCCGGTACAAATTGAAAGCACCACCGAGGCATGCTCGGTCAGACGAGTTAACTCACTTAATAACGCTTGATTATTCATGGCTAACTTCGAACCAGAACCGCCGGGGATCACCAGAACATCGGTTCTTTCCAGTTCCGATAACACATAGTCAGGAACAACTTTGAAGCCATTCACGGCATCGTAGATGCGCTTGTCTTCGGCCACTATATTTACTCGCAGTTTAGTTTCAGGTGACACCTGACCGGTTACCGCAAACACCTCAAATGGTCCCGAAAAATCAAGAACCTCGGCGTCGTCGTATACCAAAATACTTACCGAGCTTTCTTTCAGCGGTTTAATCATAGGAGTTCACCATAGTGTCAATTTTGTTTGTTGATGCCAGCTTTTCAAAACCTAACTTACCCAAAAAATGGGCGTGCGAGCCCGGTGCGTGTTCAATAGTTTGCATGGAACCAACAATGGCTTTAGTAAAGCCATCGCGCGGCGCAAATTTATTAACGCGTTGAATAAGTTGCTCACCCAACTGATGATGATTTAAACCAATCACATCGAGCATAGCGCCGCGTTGCAGTAGCGCTGCTTCCACCGTCTGGTCAGTAAAAGGTACAAAAGGATTCAGGTGGTAACTAATGCTTTCATAAAGCGCCACGCGACGTGCCGCCAGTTGCGCATGACCGACTGCGAAATCATAGGCATAACGCGCGCCAACCACCTGGAAGCCGTTACTTGTGCACTGACACTGGTTGCTACCAGCTAACCCAGCATCATGAAGTAAGCAACCTATATAAAGTAGTTCAAAATCCGGCTGTTGGTTATGGTACTGGCTGAATAAGCACGCAAATAAATAGGTTCGGATACAGTGCAACATCAGTTCAGGTGAGTACATAGTCAGCGCTTGCATATGCGCAGTTTTACAGACACTAGTATCCGGAGCTTTAATCGCATCAAAGTTTAGCCGGGCAAGATTTTTTTGATCTAATCCCAACCGCTGCCCTAGCTTACTAAAAGTTTGGCCTAGCTGAGATTTCGCCAGCAGCTGTAGCACTTTAAGCTTATTCTGAGCACTTAAGATGCCATTCGAATGCTCGCCCCACTCAAAAGAACCAAGATAAGGTTTTGCCATTATTGTTCCCTCAATAAATTTATTTGGCAAATTTACATCGTTAAGTTTACACTGTAAATATATTTCGGGTTAGGCGAGGAAAAACCCATGACAACACCACATCAATTTTTTTGGCTGCTAGTGCTTAGTTGTTTAACCAGCAGTGCCTATAGCGGAAACGACTCCAACACCTTGCAAGCAGTGGCAATGCCGGTTGGCATTTATCAACAGCAAAACTTCGTAGAAATTAGCGCCCGCTACACGGGTGTTATTGAAGCCAGCCGAGAAGCCAACCTGAGCTTTGAGTTTGCCGGTAAAGTCACGCATCTGCATGTGGATGATTTTGCTCAAGTAGAACAAGGGCAGCTACTGGCCGAACAAGACGTGAGCGTGCTGACTGAGCGTAAAATCGGCATTGATGCCGCGCTGCGCCAGCAGCAAGCTGAAGCTGAACTAGCTGAGCGTAGTTACCGACGAGTAGCCAGCCTGTATCATGATAGCCGCGTGTCAGAACAAGAATTTGATGATGCCAATTACCGCTATCAGGCGGCTTTAGATGCCGTAAGCCAACTGCAAGCCCAGCAGTCGCAGTTGCGGTTGGAAATTGAGAAAAAGAAACTATACGCGCCTTTTACCGGTGTTATCACCAAGCGCATTACCAACAACAATGAGTTTGTTGCCAGTGGTCAAACGGTATTTCAGCTGGTTGATCCACAAGATTTACGGGCCAGAATAGGGTTACCCAGCCAGTTGTATCAACGCTTTGAATTCAAGCAGCCGGTTAAGCTGGAAGCTGATGGGCTGGTGTTAACCGGTCGTTTAATAGGTCGTGATATTCAGCAAGCGCAGCATAGCCGTACCATTGACCTGCTCTTTCAGCTTGAGTCAGCGCCAGTTTATCCCGGCCAGTTAGTTCGTGCTGCCGTAACGAATCGATTGGAACAGGCTGGCTACTGGATCCCCGCTACGGCCCTGACTTCCGAAGACAAAGGTCGCTGGATTATTTACTTGCTCGATCAGCAACAACGCATTCATCCAGAAGCTGTAAAAGTACTCCACATGGAACACGAGCAAGCCTATATACAAGGTGACCTGCCTCGTGAAATTGTCATCATTCAGGCGGGTTTAAATAAAGTCGTGCCTGGCCAGCAAATAACGGCTGTAGGCCTACGTCCATGATCGCCCTGATGTTTTATCGGCAGTGGCGCTACCTGGCCCTGTTGATAGTAATGCTAGCGGTAGTTGGCTATACCTCACTCAGTTCTGTTGGACGCCAGGAAGACCCAACTATTACCAACTTGTTCGCCACTATTGTGACCAGTTTTCCCGGTGCAACAGCGTCTCAGGTGGAAGCTATGGTAACTGAACGTATTGAAGCCGAGCTACGCGAAATTGACGAAATTCATGAACTAAACTCAACCTCGCGGCAGAATATTTCGGTGATTCAAATTGAGTTGTCTTCGTTTGTGCCAGCCGACACCATTGAAAGCATCTGGTCAGAAGTGCGGGATGCGATTGCTCAGGCACAGCCTGCCTTACCCGCTAGTGCCTCAACACCGGTGTTTGACAGCGACAGAGCCGGCGCTTACACCAGCATTGTCAGTATTACGCCCAGCCGCACGCAAGATATTGCGCTGGCGCAACGCTACGCGCTAAGCCTTCAGGATCAGCTGCGACTGGTTCCCAATACCAAGCTGGTGCGCATTTTTGGTATGAATGAAGAACGCATTCGCGTTGCCGTTGACGTGCAAAAACTAAAACAAGCCAACCTAACGCTAGCAGATCTTGTGGGCATACTGTCACAACACGACATTAAGCAAAGTGCCGGTAAGGTTGAATCTGCTGGCTCCGATCTCCTGTTGCAACCCGGTAATCAATTTCAGTCGGTTGACGACGTAATGAACACCACCATTACCGCCTTGGCAAGCGGCCAAACCCTTTTATTAGCTGATGTTGCCAGCGTTGAAAAAGGGCTGCGCGAACCCTTAGCCCGCGCGGCTTATCACAACCAGCAACGGACCATTTTAGTGGGCGCTCGCATGCAACCTGACAAGCAGGTTCATGTTTGGTCACACGCAATCAATAGCAGTGTTGAACAGTTTGCCGGGCAATTACCAGACAATATAGCGCTGGAAACTATTTTTAATCAAAACGACTACACCACGGCAAAAATTAATGACCTACTGATTAATCTGGCCATAGGTATTGTGCTGGTTATTACTATTTTGATTGTCACTATGGGAATGCGGGTGGCGCTTATTGTTGCCAGTATTATTCCGCTGGCAACGCTATTAAGCATGATTGTGTTCCGCTTTATCGACATGACTATTCACCAAATGTCCATTGCCGGGCTTATTGTGTCGCTGGGCTTATTGGTTGATAGCGCTATTGTGATGACCGATGAGATTAAGAAAAACCTAAGCCACTTAAGGGTACAGGAAGCAATTCATAAAGCGGTTGCGCGCTTGTGGATACCCCTTTCGGCCTCAACTATGACAACTATTTTAGCCTTTATGCCAATGGTGATGTTGCCCGGGCCTTCGGGTGACTTTGTTGGCTCTATCGCCATTTCAGTTATAGTGATGCTGGTTGCGTCTCTGCTGTTATCGCTGATTGTAACCCCGGCTATTGCAGGTCAGGTGCTCACACGTTTTCCAACGCCCCAGCGCGACTGGAAGTGGCAACAAAGCATTGCATTAAAATTCAGCCAGTCGCTGGTGTGGGCCTATTCTCACAAACGCAAATCCATACCGCTGACACTACTAGTACCCATTGCGGGATTCGTTTTATTCCCAACCTTAACCGCTCAGTTTTTTCCGGGAGTAGACCGCGATCAATTTCATCTTGAAGTACAGTTTAGTGAGTTGACCTCACTTACCGCCACCACGGAACAAGTACAGCCAATACTGGAATATTTAAACCAAACCAAAGGTGTAAAGGCTGTCAGTTATATTGTGGGCGAGAGCTTTCCGGCGTTTTATTACAACATTCGCAGCGGTAAAGACAACACCCCTAGTTATGCGCATATTTATATTCAAACTGAAGCTGCTGAAATCACCGCGCAGTTAGTGCAGCGTTTACAACCGGAATTGGCAATGCGTTTCCCTGCGGCCCAGCTGTTAGTTCGTAAACTGAACCAGGGGCCACCGGTTGATGCACCGGTTGAGATTCGCGTGACTGGTACCAACCTTAACGTATTGCAGCGATTGGGTGACGAACTACGCCTGCGCTTGGCGGACATTGACGCGGTAACCTCCACCCGGGCATCACTAACTGCCGGCTCGCCCAGCTACCAGTTAGACATTGATGCCGCTTCCGTACGCGCCTTGCAACTGACGCCGGCCGAAGTGTCTGAGCAAGTTCGTTTAGCAACTATTGGCACCGCTGCAGGATTCATTCTGGAAGATACCGTGGCAGTGCCGGTTTGGCTAAAAGCCAGTGGCGCCAACCGGGAATCTATCACCAATATACTTAGTTTACCGATCCAAACACCGGCTGGTGGCACAGTTCCGCTAGAAGCCATAGCCTCGGTAAGGGTGACTCCTGCTGAGGGTGAAATAACCCGATTAAACAGCCAACGGGTGAATATTGTGCAGGCGTTTATTGATACGCAGGTATTACCCGATGTGGTGTTTCAACAGGTTCAGCAATCACTCGAACTGAATCCACTGGCGGTACCTGCCGGTTATGAAATTAGCTTTGGCGGTGACGCGGGAGAACGCGCGGAAACGCTTCGCAATTTGATAGCGGTGCTGGGCTTAGTGATCTCGCTAACCGTTATCACTATAGTCATGACCTTCAACAGCTTTCGGGTGTCGGCTATTGCCTTGCTGGTGTGTTTACTGTCGGTGGGCTTAAGCCTGTTCAGCTTAATTGTTTTACGCTACCCGTTTGGAATACAGGCCATTATTGGTCTTATCGGTGCCATTGGTGTTGCCATTAACGCCGCAATTATCATTTTGACCTCGCTACAAGAGGCGGCGGCCAAACAACCTTTGCAGGTTCACAACGTGGTACAGGAAGTGATGCATTCGTCTAAACATATTACCTCCACCACACTGACTACCTTCTTCGGTTTTCTGCCGTTAATTTTAGGCGGCGGCGCATTTTGGCCACCATTTGCTGTGGCCGTAGCCGGAGGTGTGTTACTTTCAGTATTACTATCCTTTTACCTGGTTCCCGCTGTGTTTATACTTTTGGCAGGTAACCAACACCCCCAATCTTCCTAAGAGGCTGGCGCAACATTGAAAAGTCCTTATCATCACGGCAATTTGAAAGAAGCGTTATTAGTTGAGGCTGAGAAAATCCTTGTCAATGAGGGCATGAAAGGCCTGACACTGCGCGCCTTAGCAAAGGCTGCCGGGGTGAGTGCAACAGCACCTTATAATCACTTCAATAACAAGGATACCTTGTTAGAAGCTCTTGCAACCGAAGGTTTCATTCAGTTGCGTAAGTACATTGATGAATCCCTGCGCAACAGTTCAGCAGAGTTAAAGGCTGAGCGTATTGCATTGGGATACATTAACTACGCACTGGAACACCGCCAGCTATTTCGTTTGATGTTTGGCAACGAACTCTCACAAATGGCACCCTCAGATGCCCGCAGCAACGCCGGTCGCTTGAGTTTCGAACCCATTCAGCAAGCCGTCGGTGAAGCCCTGCAACAGGCGAACCATCAGCAGCTAAATCACCATGCCACCACCCAGGGAGCCTGGTCACTGGTGCATGGGCTGGCAACGCTAATTATTGACGATAAAATTGCTTTACCCAACGAGCCCGCACTTCGTCAGGCAGAAATACTAAAAATTATTCGTCCGTTTTCATTGGGCGTTTATAGCCAACCAGCAACCGGCTAACGCCGGCTCTGGTAAAGACGTTAGTTACCAGTACTGCTCGACGGTTACGTTACCTGGTTTCCGGCGTAAATTTTTAGGCAGGCCTTTGGCATCCAAAATAACTTTTGCGTCTTTAATCATGTCCGGATTTCCGCAAATCATTACCTGCGCATCGCTAGTTAGCTGATCGCCAACCGCAGCTTCCAATTCGCCGCTTTCAATTAACGCGGGAATACGCCCACGAAGCGCACCATCGCATTTTTCCCGTGATACCACCGGCACATAGTTAAATTGCTTCGCATGGCTTTGTTGCCAGGCCTCTAGCTGCGCCCGATAAGCCAAATCAGAGGTATGGCGTACCGCGTGTACCAAATGAATTCGCTTAAATCGTTGCCATGGAATGTCGGTTGCCAACATCGACAAATAAGGCCCTATACCAGTACCCGATGAGAGTAACCATAAGCTGTCGCCATCCGGAACTTCATTCAAAGTAAAAAAGCCGCTGGGAGGCTGACTCACTTGCAACGTCTGACCTGGTTGAAGACGATGCAGTAATGGTGACAACTTGCCGTCTTCCACTCGCGTAACTAGAAAATCCAGCACCTCAGCATCAGGGCCATTTACCAGTGAATAAGCCCGTTGCACGCGCCCATCTGCGGTGGTGATTCCCAATCGAACAAACTGTCCGGCCACAAATTCAAACGGGGTGGTTCGTACCCGAACACTGAATAATTCCTGATTCCAGGCATAATTTTCTACTACTTCTGCATCTAACCACTGTGCCACGAATGCTACCTCCACGGGACCATTTTAAGATATTGGAAAAGACGCCGTTATGGTATGCTGGCGACCTCTTGCAGTGCCGTCAACCCACGGCCAGATAAAAATTTACGTTACGGAAAAATCTGATGAAAGCTTACAACAGCTACGCGGCTATTGCGCTATTATTCTTGTCTAGCAGCTTGGTCGGCTGCTCGCCCGAGCCAGACCGCGCTCCCATTAAAGTGGCGCCGGTGTCGCTAGCGAAAGTCTGTGATTTTTCTGAAAACCTAATCGAATACGCTGCAAAACCAGACGACACTCGCACCCTACGGCTGTTAAATGAGCGCTGGCGTGCCTTAGTCAGTGATGATCTGTTTCTATCCGAAGAAGCCGCGCAGCAAAGCCGCCAACGCCTGACGGTACTAAACTACCAACTGGCGGAGGAATCGCTACAACTGCTGGAACAAACCACAGCTATTGCTGATGAAACCTATCAGAAATTAGAACCGCTGCGCCAGTATAGTACTGGCAATATGGGCTCTCCGCGCTCAGTGGTTCGCGAATTAAATAACCAACTGCAGGAGTGCTGCATGGCAAAACTTGATGCCAATGCAACCGCACTCGTTCGGGAAGATAAAGAGTCGGTGTTGTATGAAGTGGGTGAAATAGCTTACTACGTGCAGCGTGATTTAGGCCATTTGGTACAGGGCGAACTCGATTTTACCGAGTATCGTGCGCAATTAGCTGCGACTGCAGAGCGCTTTGCTAACACCAAACAGCCAGAATATCCGCAGCAAGACTGGGCGCATTGTAAGCGCCGCCAGTAAGTTAGTCGCTATCTTTGTTGGTTTCGTTTTGGGCTGCCAACTGGGCCTCTAACGCTTCCACGCGCTGGCGTAAACGCAACAGCATTTGCTGTTGTAAGTCGAGCTCTTCGCGAGTCACCACATCCAGCTTACTCAGCTGTTGCTGTAAAATCTGTTTGATGCGACTTTCCATATTGCCGGCAAAGTCTTTCATACCTGCTGGAATGCTATCGTTAATTTGACGGGCGATATCTTCTATTTTCTTTGCGTCCACAGGTGCTACCTCATTACTCAGTTGAATACCATTTAGCTTAGCAGGTGTTTCGGTTAAAATCGCCTGCTATTGCCTTTTCCCGAATCGCCAAAGGATGCTATCGCACCATTATGCTATTAAACTCCAGCCAACAAGAAGCCGTGCACTACATAAGTGGCCCTTTGCTCGTGCTTGCCGGTGCCGGGAGTGGGAAGACGCGTGTTATTACGGAAAAAATCGCTTATTTAGTTCAACGCTGTGATTACTCACCGCGCCATATTGCCGCGGTAACTTTTACCAATAAAGCCGCACGGGAAATGAAGGAGCGGGTGAAGCAAACCATGGGGCGCAAAGAAAGCCGCGGCTTAACGGTTTCTACCTTCCATACCTTGGGCTTAACTATTATTCGGCGCGAAGTGGCAACGCTTGGCATGAAACCCGGTTTTTCGCTGTTTGACGATCAAGACACCTTCGCCCTGTTAAAAGCGCTGACTGAAGACGAGTTAGATGGCGACAAGACCATGCTAAAGCTGCTGAACAGTCAAATTAGCAACTGGAAAAACGCCATGCTGAGCCCTGAGCAAGCCGCCGCACAAGCGCAATTGCCAGACGAAAAGCTGTTCGCTGAGTGCTACCGTCGCTACCAACAGAATCTTCGCGCCTGCAACGCCCTCGACTTTGACGACTTAATTTTATTACCGACGCTGCTGATGCGCGATAATCCAACAGTGCGCGAACGTTGGCAGAAGAAGTTTCGGTATTTGCTGGTGGACGAGTATCAGGATACCAATACCAGTCAGTATCAGTTGGTACGATACCTGGTTGGTGAGCGCGCGCGTTTTACCGTGGTGGGTGACGATGATCAGTCTATTTATTCCTGGCGCGGCGCCCAGCCCAAGAACCTGGCACTACTGCAAAATGATTTCCCGCAGTTGAAAGTAATTAAGCTGGAACAGAATTACCGATCGCATCGACGCATTCTGAAAGCTGCCAATATATTAATCGACAATAACCCCCACGTGTTCGAGAAGAAGTTATTCTCGGAAATGGAGTACGGTGTACCCCTGAAGGTTATTTATGGCCGTAATGAGGAACACGAGGCCGAGCGTGTGGTGGCCGAAATAGTGCGCCAACGATTCCTGGCCCGAACCCCCTATCACCAGTTTGCCATTTTATACCGGGGTAACCATCAAGCGCGGGTGTTTGAAAAAGCCTTGCTGAGCAACCGTATTCCCTACCGCATGACCGGTGGCCAGTCGTTCTTTGCCCGTGCAGAAATCAAAGACATCATGGCGTATTTGCGGTTGTTGGTGAATCCGAACGACGACACAGCATTCATTCGGGTGGTCAATATTCCGAAACGCGGTATCGGCCCGCAAACACTCGAGCGTATTGGCCTGCTTGCCAACAAACAGCACATTAGTTTGCTGGAGGCGGCGCAGCATAGTGGGTTAACAACCCAGCTGGGTACACGTGCTATGCAAGCGGTGCAAGAGTTTGTGCAGCTGATTACCTCCACCGCTCGTGATTGCGACAACCCTGAGTATGCAGCACAGGCTATTTCCCGCTTGCTGCAGCATATTCACTACGAAGACTGGTTATTTGAAACCAGTGCCAGTACCAAAGCCGCTGAAATGCGTTACAAGAACGTGAATGAACTGTATCGCTGGATTACCGAAATGCTCAAAGGCGACCCTGAGCACCAGCCCCTGACTCTAGATGAAGCCGTGAGCAAGCTGGCCCTGCGCGATATGCTGTCACGCGACGAAGAAGACGAACAAGGCGATCAGGTACATCTGATGACGCTGCATGCGTCCAAAGGACTGGAATTTCCGCACGTATTTATGGTGGGTATGGAAGAAGGTATTCTGCCACACCAGAGCAGCGTTGACGACAATATGGTGGACGAAGAGCGCCGCCTGGCTTACGTAGGCATTACCCGTGCTCAGCACTCACTTATTTTTACCATGGCCAAAGAACGGCGCCAGTATGGTGAAGTGATTCGGCCCGAACCGAGTCGCTTTTTGTGGGAATTGCCGCAAGACGATGTGGAATGGGAAGACAGCAAAAAACCTGTCAGTGATGAAGAGCAGGATGAAAAAAATGCAGTTGGTATTGCGATGCTCAGGAATGCTTTGAAAAAGCGTTAAGCGCAATCAGATATTGCTTCGGTTGGGGATTTCAGCAGACGTGCTAGCCCAGTGTGTTCACCCTGACCAAAACGTACGCCAAGTTCTAGCAACAGCGCCTGCTGTTGTTTGCTTTCAATGCCTTCGGCATAAATTGAAATCCCCAAATCGGCACACAAGGCCACCACATTTTTCACCATCGCCTGGGCTCTGTCGCTATCAATTAAGTGCGCCACAAATTGCTGGTCTAGTTTCAGGAAGTCGAACGGGTAGGTGTACACCACCTGCAGTGGGCCAGAACCGCGGCCAAAATCATCCAGCGCCAGCTTGATACCAAACTCTGACAGCGTACGTAAACTAGACAAAGTGCGCTTACCATGGCTAATAAGCTCTGTTTCAGTGAACTCAAACACCAACTGTGATGGCTTGATGCCAGCAGTTTCAACTATCTTCATTAATTCGCGCACATAGGCACTTTTTACCAGGTGGCTGACCGATAAATTAACGTGCAAGTAGGGTGTTTCAATTTTTTGCTTGGCTCTTGCCTTTAATAGCTCACAAGACTGCTGCAGTATCCAACGATCTAAATTAATAATAAGTCCGGATTTTTCGGCTTGCTGAACAAAGTCTTCGGCGTTCACCAGCTCTTTCCCACGCTGCCAGCGTAGTAAGGCTTCTAAACCTTTCACATCACCGGTTTTTAAATCAACAATAGGCTGATGATAAACTCGGAAATCTTTGTTCAGATGCGCCTGCCGCAACGCCGTTTCCTGATTAATAGATGCGACTAACCCTTGGTGAATGCTGTCTTCAAACAACACGAAGCGACCGCGACCTAACCCTTTAGCGTGATACATAGCGGCATCAGCATCGCGCAACAACCGCTCAGCTGAATCCGTTTCGGATTTGCACTCCGCAATCCCAATACTGGCCCCGGAGTAATGCTCGCTGCCACTGAAGTTAAAGGGCTGACGCATTTTTTCAATAATCCGCGCAGCGACGTCCTTGGCATCCTCAATGGAGTACATGCTGTCCAGCAAGATAACAAATTCATCGCCCCCTAAACGGGCAACAGTGTCATTTTCGCGCACGCAGTCACCAATACGGCGGCTCACTTCTAATAAGAAACGGTCGCCAGCAGAGTGGCCCAGCGTATCGTTGATATTTTTAAAGCGATCTAAGTCCACAAACAACACCGCGAAGTTGTCTTTCGGGTGACGCTTTTTATGATTCAGCGCATGCTGCAATCGCTCGGTGAAAAATGCCCGGTTGGGCAATCCGGTAAGCGTGTCGTGGTGCGCATCATGATAAAGCTTGGCTTCAATTTTTTTACGCCGCTCGATTTCGCCAACCAGCTCTTCGGTGCGCTCCGCCACTTTCTTTTCTAAGAAAGCATTGACCCGCTGAATTTCTTCCGCATTGCGCTTGCGCTCAATAGCAACGGCTACGTGCTGTGATACGAAATTCAATAATTCCAAATCTTCCTGCTGGTATACAAACTCTTCTTCGTAGCTTTGTACCGCTAACACACCGAACACTTCTTCGTTCATCATCAGCGGCGAACCCAGCCACTGTGCCGGTGGTTTGCCGTACTTAGGATCGTGCTCAATTTCGCCAGCTTTCACCAGCTTTTGATATTTGGCACGATCAATAAAGGATGGGCTCTTGGTACGAATAACGTACTCAGTCATACCTCGTCCCAAGCGGCGACGGCTACCTTTTTTATCGGCTTGGTCGGCATAATAAGGAAATTGCAGGTGTTTTTTATCATCGGTGAGTAAGCCGAGGAAAAAGTTTTCAGCATGAATAAGCGTACCAATTTCCTGGTGCAAACTTTGGTAGAAGCTATCCATGTTTTCCGAGATATTGGTAAGCTCGGAAATGGCAAACAGCACCGCTGTTTGCCGCTCGGCACGCTCTCGCACTGATATTTCTTTCATCAGGCTTTCATTGGCGTGGCGTAGCTCAGCAGTTTGATGGGCAATTTCGTTTTGCATCATTTCACGCTGTTGCAAGCGCTCCAGCGCGTTCACCACGTGTTGTGACACGAATGTCAGTAGCTCTTTGTCGCTTTCGTCGTAGCGCACTTCTTCGTTGTAGCTTTGGACAACCATAGCACCCAGCACATTTTGGCCTGAGGTTAGCGGCACACCAAGCCAATCAACTGGGGCTGCCCCCATAGACTCAACTTCGCCACGGGCTTTGAGTTCCTCAAAGGCTTCGGTGGTGCATAAAAAAGGCTTACCCGTGCGCAGAATGTAACCGGTTAAACCGCGGCTTAAGTCCGCCACTGGCAGTTGATCGAAGATTTCCATTTCGTCATATTCATCAACGAAATAAACAAACTTAACGATGCCTTCGGATTGGTCGTATAAACAGATATAGAAGTTTTTGGCAGACATGAGCTCGCCAATAATGGCATGCACGGAAGGATAAAAATGGCTCATGTCCCGCACCGAAGCTGCCAGCTCAGAAATTCTGAACAGCGCTTTTTGCACGACTTCAGCCTGACGGTATTTTACGGTCAGTTTTTTCAGTCGGTCGATCACTTTCTGCTTGCGCGCTAGATCGTGATGATTCGGGTCGGTTTTGGTTGTCATCTGCCCTTGGTGAATCCTTTAGCTTTGAGTGCCTGTTCGACACCAGCGTTTTATATTCTAATTGTTATGTTTTTAACGAGGCTATAAAGTTTCTCCAACCTTTGGAGTATAGCGCTTGTTGCGCTGGATGAAAAGCATACAACGCAAAGTTGGATGCCTAGTTGTAGCTTATTTTTTAATCAATTCCTACAAAAAAACCGCCCAACGGCGGTTTTTAAAAATTCACTTATTGGCGGGTATGACGGGTTACTTAAATATCCGCAATCATGTAATCAATAGCAGCCTGAATTTCTTCTTCGCTACAGTCGTTACAGGTGCCTTTTGGAGGCATAGCATTGTAACCGTCCCACGCATGGTTAAACACAGTTTCCATACCCTGTTCCAAGCGCTCTTCCCAGTCAGCTGCCACATTAATTTTTGGTGCACCTAAAGCGCCCGAAGTGTGGCAAGCCATACAAAACTTGTCATACACAGCCTGACCCGAACGCGGACCATCCGATGATGCTTGCTGGCTGCTTTCTTCATCACCCGCCAGTTTTACTTTACCGATTGCCTTAATGCGCTCGGCAATGGCTTCGTCAGACATGTCTTGCGGCATCATTGCTGCACTGGCGGTGCCCATTGCAAAAGCTAATAACATAGCCACTACACGGCGGGACTTCACTACTTTCAACATCTTCACGTCGTTCTCCTGCAAGTTACTGGTCCGGTTGCAGACCCAGCGAGTTGTTGCGATTATAGCCATATTCAACGAAAGGTTAAACAGTTCATTAACTATGCGTAAAATCGCCCTTTTGGATCTCGATGCGTTTTTTGCCAGCGCCGAAGTCTTACGCGATCCAAGTTTAAAGAATCGCCCCTTTGCTGTGGGCGGTGGTGGCGTTCGGGGCGTGGTCGCAACCGCTAACTATCTGGCACGCCAATTTGGCGTGCGCAGCGCTATGCCCGGCTCTCAGGCACGCCGGTTATGCCCGCAACTGCATTTCGTAACACCTGACCATGGCTATTACCGCTCGCTTTCCAAACAAGTGCTGGAATGCTTGCATGAAGTTACAGATAGGGTCGAGCCCGCATCTATTGACGAATTTTATTTAGATTTAACCGACAACACCCAGTTTCAAGGCAGCGCTACCTTAACCATGGAAGCGTTGCGGGCGCGTATTCGGGAACTTGGCATTTCCGGGTCGGCCGGTATTTCGAATCAAAAGATGGTGGCCAAAATAGCCAGCGAAGAACGCAAGCCCGATGGGCAATTCTTAGTTGCCCCAGAACAGGTATATGCCTACTTAGGCGCCCTGAGCCTGAAAAAAATCCCTGGCGTTGGTCCAAAAAGTTTAGACCGTTTGCAGCGCGTTGGTTTTCACAAAGGTGCCGACGTACAAGCGGCGTCCATGTCCGATTTACAAGCAGTACTGGGCGAAAAGGCGGGATGGTTGCTACATCAACGCTGCGCAGGCATTGATAACCGCGAGGTTATTACTGAGCGGGTGCGTAAAAGTGTCGGGGTTGAAGAAACGCTGGAAATTGATTTTCAACATGTGCGGCAAGCCGAACAGTTTTTGGAGCGGTTCTTATTACCTAAGCTGCAACGCCGCTTAGGTGGCGGACGCTGGCAAGACACCCCAATAAAAACGCAAACGGTGAAGATAAAGTTTCAGGATTTTAACCAAACCACCGTAAGTAAGGCTCGGGCGGTAACCTCGCCGAGCCTGTTTTATCAACTGCTGAATGAAGCCTGGGCGCGTCGAAAGCAACGTGCCGTGCGCCTGATAGGAATTAGCGTGGCGCTGCCTGAACCGAACGTGCAGCACCAGCTTGAACTTGACTTAGATTAGTCTTCAACCACAGTAATAGTTACAACTTCAGAAACCACCACCGGATCATGTGGAACGTGGTTCATATCGCCCAGAATAATTTGCAGCGTGTGTTCACCTGGCTCTAATTCCAGTTCAGTTTCCGTTTGACCAGCACCAAAGTGAATCACGTCGCCACCCATAGGTTTATCCAGTGCTGGCAATTCTTGCTTATCAACCATCAAATGATGGTGACCGGTGTGCTGTGCATCAACGCCTGCCGGAGCTACGCCCATGCCAGTTAAACCAAATTTCACTTTGAATTTCGTCGATACTTTTTCACCATTTTGCGGTGAAATAATGTAAGCAACAGCGTCTGCTGGTGCTTCCGTACGTTCACTATGCGATTTATGCTGGTGTGCTTCGGCGGCCGGCATCATTAAAATTCCTGCTGACAAACCCGCTGTAAGTAATAATCCTAAATTTTTCATAACACCTTCCTTTAATTGGTTGTCATTGACCGGGCACTACAACACGTTTTCGCTACACTTTGAAGCGTTGCACCATAGCTTCCAGTCGTTCAAATTGTTCCTGCAGTGCCTTACAAGCTGCATTAGTGTCTCGCAAGTTTTGAATACCTTGCTGATTTAAATCACTAATATCATGTATGTCATTATCCAGTGTTTTGATCACTGTCGTTTGTTCTTCCGTTGCCGAAGCCACCGAGTGATTCACCGAATCCATTTCTGCAATAGCGGTATCAACATCTTGCATATGTTCTTCGGCTTCATGTGCCGTTTTCACACAAGACTCACTGGTTTGCTGGCTTTGGGAAATAACATCCACCACATCTTGCGTGCCTTTTTGCAGCACTTCAATCATATTTTCAATTTCTTGCGCTGAGTCTTGGGTGCGTTGCGCCAGCCCGCGTACTTCGTCGGCTACGACCGCAAAACCGCGGCCGGCTTCACCGGCGCGTGCTGCCTCTATAGCCGCGTTAAGTGCCAGCAAATTGGTTTGCTCGGTAACGCCTTTAATTACTTCCAGAATCTGTTCAATATTGCGGGTATTTTCGTCCAGTTTGGCAATGGCGGCGCTGGACGCTTCCATTCTGTCTGACAACTCAGTAATGGCGTGAATATTCGCTTGCAGGGCTTGCCGGCTGGCTGCCGACATTTTCGTACCATGACTAGCTTGTGCCGATGCCGACGACGCATTTTCAGCAATTTCAGACGAACTGGCATTAAGCTGATTAATAGCCGTGGCCACCGCATTCGTGCGAGCACTTTGTTGGTCAGAAACCGTCAGTGAACGCTGAGTTGCATCGGTCATGTCTTTAACGTTAGTTTCCACCTGCAAAGCCGCCTGGTTCACTTCCGATATGGCATGATGGATTTTTTCTAAAAAGGTATTCATGGCGCCCGAAAGCTCACCAAATTCGTCTTCAGTTTCAACTGGCAGTCGGAAGGTTAAGTCGCCCTCGCCTTCCGCCAAATCTTTCACCGCGGCGTTCAGCCGGTGCATCGGCCGCAACAGAATGCGTAGTAGCCAGGAAAACAGCAGCACCACAGCTATAACCCCACCCACCATAAAGGCAATAGCGGTGAGACCAAAGCTGGCAACATTGGCAAACGCGGCGTCACGGTCAATCGCCACCGCCAGGAACCACTGCACGCCGTCAATGCCCTCAACGCGCTGGAAGCTAACCAGATGCTCTTTGCCGGCAATTTGATAATCATTGAAAGCAGTATCAATAGTGGCGTTTGAGCCCAGGTAGTCACGAATGTTTTTATCAACCCACTGCTGGTCGGTATGCGTTAACACTTTGCCGTCGGCATTAACCAGAAACGCAAATCCGAGCCCCATAAAATCGACCTGATTCACAATAGTGCTAATAACGTCCAGCATCATATCGCCGCCGGCAACGCCACCGAAGCGACCGTTGTGCGCAATGGGCATAACCGCAGAAATAGTTAACTCGTTGGTCGTTACATCAATGTAGGGTTCGGTGAAAGTAGCCTGATCTTCTGCTACCGCCAGTTGATACCAGGGCCGTGACCGTGCGTCATAGTCAGCCGGTAAATCAATGGTTTGGTCGTCAAGAATAAAAGTGCCGTCGGGCAAGCCTACATACACGTTTTTGAAGTCACCGGCGCCGCGCGACTGCTTTACTTTCGCTAAAATGGCGTCCTTGTCGTCGCTGGCAGTCACTGCATTTGCCGTCGCCACAATAATATCAGAGCGCACGTTCAGCCAATTGGCAATGTTCTGCGATACCGACTGTGACAAAGCCTGCAGCTGTTGCCGCAAATCATGCTGAGTTTGCGCTCGCATCTGTAGAAAGTTGCTTAGGGTAAAAGCCCCAAACACAACCACAAGAATAGCGGCAGCGGTTGCTACCACCTTATGAGTAAACTTCATTGAACGGAGCATCGGGTGCCTCTTATTATATTTTCCACTTCATTTTGTATCGGCAGCAGGGTGTAAAACTCGACCAATCAAATTTAAGTCTACGCAATAGGGTCTAGATAAAGCCACCATTTTAATCTTTACACCATCTTAACCTTAGGTAAAATCAAATCTCAGGTTTCGACTGATTTTTATACTATTCGATGCACATTGTGGCAGTGATGCAAGGAATGCAGCGAACACAAGGAAGGCCAGGAGTGCACTCATGAGCACCGAACAAAGCCCGCACAGCAGTGACACCATAAACACGGTTCGCATTAAACGAACGCCCTGGTTGCGTATTCGTGATGTGATTATCGGCCTGGGCTTTGTCATGATTACCTTTGGTCAGTTCGCCGATACGAAAGAATTACTAACCTATGCGTATCACAGCTTCATCACCCATTTCACCGATCGTGTTGAATTAAACAACCTGGCCGAAGTGTCCGTGGGTTCAAACCCGCGCTATCTAGAAGATATTTTTGGTATTGCACGCCTCATTAAACCCAGCCAAACCGACCCTGAGCTGGAATATCGCTACTACCACGCACCCAAATACCTGCTTGGTGTAGCGGTAGTCAACGGGCGGGTGCGGGGCTACATGGTTACCTCACTACGCGACAGTTTTTATCCGTCGGTACGGTTTTATAATCGCGCATTGAGTGAGTTTTCACTGGCTGAATACAGTCGCTTCAATGGCCGCTTTACTACCGACAGCACTAACCTTATGTATTACCTCGAAGGTCAGCAGCTGGGCCGACAGGGCTTATTCTTAAATCAGTTTATGGGTTACATTGACTACGCCGCGCAATTTTCGGACCGCGAGGTGGTATTAACCAACATTAGCGCGTTGAATGATGAATTAGTAATGGCCGAAGAAGATGCCGTAAGTGAGCGAATTGAAACATTACGCCGCAACCTTCGGCCAAACTTTTTTGTAGTTGGCGATTTTGCTATTGAAACTGCAGCAGACATGGTTCTGACAAGGTTTGAATACCAGTCGCATTTTGCGGACTAACCCGATATTGCGCAAAATTTGTACTATAGCTTAAACTATCCGTCGGGATGTTAACCAAGGAAAGCACTGACATGAAAAAGCTTCTTTTACCAATTGTTGCCGGCCTGGTTTTGGCTGGTTGTAGTTCTTCTAATCAGGGCAATATTTCTTACGAGGAATGCACGTACCCTGACGCACCCGAGCAAGCCGCACCTTTATGGCTTTGTGAACAGCCGGTCGAAGGTATTTGGGTACAGGCCGTTGGCTATTCTCGTAAACTGGCTGCTGGTCCAGGGGTGATGAAAGACGTTGCTGCAACGGAAGCACGAGCCGCGTTATCCAACAACTTTACTGCCGACATCAAAGCCAAGTTGTCACGGGTTACTACGGACAACACCGCCGATGGTGAGAACCTAAACTCTGACAGTATTGAAAACCTGACCAAAAACGTAACCGCTATGAACTTAACGTTCTCACGTATTTATCGCACTCAGGTAAGCCCAACCGGTGGCATGTACGTGTTAGTTGGCTTGAATGAAGCCGGTTACAAAGAAAACGTCAATTCCTTGGTGAATCAGTCCGTTGGTGATGATGACCCCCAGCTATATCGTCAGTTTCTGATTGCTCAGGCCGAGCAAGAGTTGGATGATATGGCCAAGCAATTAAAACAATAAAGCTGAGCAGCTAAGCCCAGGGTTAGTCACCTAACCCTTGAGCAAACCATAAGGACAATGCAATGCGTCCATTTTCATTCGGCGCGTTTACATTCTATGTAGTTGCTATGGGATCTTTGGGTATTGCCGCAACAGGAACCTCCGCTCCTGTTGCGGCTCAAGCCAACGACTACGAGCAGTGGAAGCAAACGCAGCAGCAACAGAAACAAGAGTTTTACCAAGCCTACCTGAGTAATTACCAGGCCTTCAAACAACGCCTTGAACAGCACTGGGGGGAACAAGCTGAGTTGCCGTCCCAGGAAAAGTTCGTCGATTACTCGGAAAACCTCGACGAAAAGGTAGTCATTGACTACGAACTCGGTGAAATTCGTATTGAGATGTTGGTTGATCCGCAGTCAGAGCCTGACGAAAACATGGTTCAACGCACTCTGTCGCGCTTAGAAACACAATCCGTGGGCGATACTCTGGCGCAGGCCGAGTTAACCTCTGGTATGCGTATAGTGAATGACCGTAAAGTGCTCTCAACCTTTGCGCCGGAAGTATCGGTAGCTGATTTAGCTGCAACCGCGGTAGCGGAAGAAGAGGCCCTGGTTGTGCCACCACAAACCCTATCTGAACCCACAGCAAATGAAGTGGAACAGCCTAAGTCGGCGGTTGAAAAACGCATTAAAAGGTATCGCATTAAAATTTCCGGGGACGATATTTATCAGCGTCGGGCACAAGCTTATGCAAGCAGCATCAGCGCTTACGCGAGTGAATATGATGTAACGCCGGAATTGGTATTTGCGATTACCCAAACTGAATCAAGCTTTAACCCCTTGGCGCAATCGCCTATTCCGGCCTTTGGGCTGATGCAGATAGTGCCCAGCAGTGCCGGCTTAGACGTAAACCGGTTGGTGTTTGATGTGCCAGGTATGCCATCGGAGAGTACTTTATTTGATGCCGACCAGAATATTCGCATGGGTACAGCTTACATACATTTGCTGCAAAGCCGTTATTTACGGGCAATTACCGACCCACAAAGCCGGTTGTACTGCGTGATTGCGGCTTATAATACCGGCGCAGGTAATGTGGCCTCGGTATTTCATCCGCAGGGCAGCAAGCAGGTGGCAGGCGCCGTTAGCGTGATCAACAGCTTATCTGCTGATGAGGTTTACCAGCGGCTAGTGAATGAATTGCCCTATCAGGAAACCCGCCACTATCTGCAAAAGGTGACATCGGTGTTACCTAACTATCGAGCTTCGGCCCAGTAGTCAGTAGCTATCAAGCTCGAGCTCAGCTTGCACCGCACCCATGTGCGCGGAGGCACGCTGCAGGAATACCCTTTTGTAGAATTTCCTGATAGCTTATTGCCCAATCATAATAACAACGAACTCTATGCAGGAGCTTTGTCATGAAATATCTGGTTGCCAGTGCGCTGGCTCTAACCTTAGCTACCGCTTGCTCAGGCGAAGCGGAAAAACCCACCAACTCAAGTAGTGCCAAAGATTCTATGCGAACAGCTGAAATTAATTATCCCGAAACCCGTCAGGGCACTGTGGTTGATACCTATTTTAATACCGAAATAACTGACCCCTACCGCTGGCTGGAAGACGACCGCAGCCCGGAAACAGAAGCCTGGGTAAAAGCCCAAAACGACGTCACTTTTGCGCACCTGGAGCAAATACCCTATCGCGAGCAAATTCGCGAGCGGTTATCTACTTTATGGAATTACGAAAAAATCAGCGCGCCGTTTAAAGAAGGCGACTACACCTACTTCTATAAGAACGATGGCTTACAAAACCAATACGTGGTTTACCGCCAGAAAGGCGACGGCGAACCGGAAGTGTTTCTTGATCCCAATACTTTCAGCGAAGACGGCACCACCTCGCTGGCGCAATTGAGCTTTTCGAAAGACGGTTCTATTGCGGCCTACTCGATTTCTGAAGGCGGCAGTGACTGGCGCAAAATTATCGTGATTGATGCTGAAACCAAAGAACAACTTGAAGCTGAACTGGTTGATGTGAAGTTCAGCGGTATCGAATGGTTCGGCAATGAAGGTTTCTATTATTCCAGCTATGACAAGCCGGAAGGAAGCGAGCTTTCGGCCAAGACTGATCAGCACAAGCTTTACTACCATAAACTAGGTACGGCACAGGCCGATGACCCGGTTATTTTCGGTGGTACTGAAGCAGACAAGCATCGTTATGTGGGCGCCGATGTGACCGAGGACGACCGCTTCTTGTTTATTTCGGCGGCCAATTCAACCTCCGGCAACAAGCTATTCATGCGTGACTTAAGCAAGCCCGACAGTGCGCTGGTTACCATTCTTGATCATACCGATTCAGATACCTCGGTACTTTCGAATCGTGGCAGCACTTTATACCTTTCAACCAATCTGGACGCGCCAAATGAGCGTGTCGTGCGGGTCGACGCGAGTGAACCACAAGTAGCAAACTGGCAGGACTTCATTGCGGAAACCGAGCATGTACTGAGTCCGGCTACTGGTGCTGGTTATATTTTTGCGGAGTACATGGTTGACGCTATTGCTCAAATCAAACAGTACAACTACGACGGTGAACTGGTTCGCGACGTAACCCTACCGGGCGTTGGCAGTATTGGTGGCTTCTCGGGTAAGCAAGAGGATGAGGTTATTTACTACACCTTCACCAACTACAACACCCCGCAAACCATTTATAGCTTTGCTCCTGAGTCTGGCGAGTCTTCGGTATATGCAGAATCCGGCGCCAAGTTTAACTCAGATAATTATGTGTCTAAGCAGGTGTTCTACACCTCGAAAGACGGTACCAAAGTACCTATGATTATCACTCACAAAAAAGGTCTGGAACTGGACGGTAGCAACCCAACCATTTTGTACGGTTACGGCGGCTTTAATATCAGCCTAACGCCATCTTTCAGTATCACCAATGCGGTATGGTTGGAGATGGGCGGTATTTATGCCGTAGCTAACCTGCGTGGCGGTGGCGAGTATGGCAAAGAATGGCACGATGCCGGTACCCAGTTGAATAAGCAAAACGTGTTTGATGACTTTATTGCTGCCGCTGAGCATTTGATTGCCGAAGACTACACGAGCTCGGACAAACTGGCGGTGCGTGGTGGTTCTAACGGTGGCTTGCTGGTAGGCGCAGTTATGACGCAGCGCCCTGAGCTATTCGCCGTCGCGTTGCCGGCGGTTGGCGTGCTCGACATGCTGCGTTATCACACCTTTACCGCTGGTGCGGGCTGGGCTTATGACTACGGCACCTCGGCGCAAAGCGAAGAAATGTTTAAATACATACTTGGCTATTCGCCGGTGCATAATGTTGAACAAGACGTCACTTATCCGGCCACCTTAATTACCACAGGTGACCACGACGACCGTGTCGTTCCGGCTCACTCGTTTAAGTTCGCGGCCGAACTGCAAGCGAAAGCCTCTCATGCAACCCCGCAGTTGATCCGCATTGAAACCAATGCAGGTCATGGCGCCGGTACGCCAGTATCAAAAACCATTGAGCAGTATGCCGATATTTTCGGTTTCACGCTGTTTCACATGGGTGTTGATGAGTTATCTGAATTGGATTGATGACCCATTTGCACGCGAAACAAAGCCCGCTCCTTATAAGCGGGCTTTTTTATACAAGTGACTTCCACACGGGCTAGCAGCTCGTCATAAAAGTGTCATTATGGTGCTTTATAGTAGCCGCACAATCTAGTTGTGGTGCCCCCTTTCCTATGCGCGTTTCTGTATTTAGCCGAATTTCTGCCTTGGTTTTAACAGCACTGTCCGTTCTCTTCCTGGGCGTATTGCTGTGGGCGAATACCCAAATTAACTATTTCGACAACCAAAGTCGCAGCTATCAGCAAATAGAACAGGCTATCCAAAGTAATGTGGTCGCGCCGCTGAATAATTACCTGTTATCGGGTAATGCGGTGTTACTAGGTGAAGCTCGCGAGGCTATTACTGAGGTATTAAGTAGCGAAGTTGTGCAAGGCAACTCGCTGTTTACGCAGCTAAGCGCGCAACTTGAGCAAATACAGCAACAAATAGATACCGACTATCGTGCCATTGGTAAGCTTTCAGGTGCCGCTAACGGACTCATTATCAACGCTGAAATTGGACTATCCAATGAGGTTGCCAGCCTGGTTGATTATGCCAATGAAGGCCGCAACGATTCACCACAAATAGCTGGCGACTATTTAGCTGGTGCCAGTCAATTAATTCAGTTATTAAACCAACTTATACATCAACGTGAAGCCATGCTAAATGCGGGTTCAGAAGCCACGCTAACTAAAACGCTAAGCGACATGCAGCAAACCATTGAACAACTCGCCAAGCTGCCGCTGCTGGGTGTTATGGAAACCCTACCCGATCAATCTATGGTGTTAGTACCCCGCGAAGCCAAAGACTTAGGTGCTGGTATTATTGGCGAACTGCAAAGCCTGGTGCGTCGTTACCCTGGCGAGCTCACTCGTACTATTGAGCAAAACCGCCAACGTCAGCAAGCTTTCACGCAACTTAGCGAGCAGTTAGAGTCACTGAAACAAACCGTGGTAACCGCTAAACAGTCACTCACCGAGCAACAACAACAGCGCCAGGCAGAAATTAAAGTTCTGGTACTGGTTTTCGTGGTACTGCTACTAGCTGTTGCGGCAGTAAACTTTGTGTTGCTGCGCAAAATGGTACTGCAGCCGCTACGCATGTTACGCGACGCCATGCGTAAACTGGCGGATCAGAGCGATTTGGACTACTTGCCCGGTGCCGACAAAGACACCGAAATGGGTGAAATTGCAGCGGGTTTTAATGCACTACTGGAGCGAACCAGCAACGAATCCGAACAGAAAAAACAGCAAATGGATGTGGTGAAAGATGCGCTGGAATTAATCTCGCGAGAAGTCAGTGAGATTATTTCCCGTTCTCGCGACAGTACCGATAACGCCACCCGCAAGCAGCAAATACTGGTAGATTTAAGTGACCTTACCGAACGTTTAGCGGCCAGTTTCGGTGAACTACAAACCAATGCAGATGACACCTTCCAGTCCATGCAAGAATGTCAGCAAGACAACAAACGGTTATTAAGCGCAACTGAGAATGCCAGTCACACCATTGGTAATGGCCGGTCGGCACTGGGCGAGTTGAATAGCTCGGTGAACGAAGTGGAAAATATTCTGCAAGTTATTGCTGATATTGCTGACCAAACCAATCTGCTGGCCCTCAACGCGGCTATTGAAGCGGCCCGTGCGGGTGAACATGGCCGTGGCTTTGCAGTAGTCGCCGATGAAGTGAGAAAGTTATCGCATCAAACACAAACGTCGCTGACCGACATCCGCACTATACTAGCGGGGCTAGAAAGTGCTGCGAGCAATATTTCCGGTCACTACACGAACATTAACGATGCGAACGAGGAACAACAGAATCTAGTGACTAAACTCACCCGGGTATTGCTTGATATAGAAGGCAAGGCGCAGTCATCAAGTGGACTGGCGAATCAGTCAGCCGAGCTGATGGTGCAGCAATCAGAGACGATAGCAGCCTTTCATCAACACATGACCGAATTATTGGGCGAGTTTGATAAATCGTCGCAGCTACTGAACCACGTTGGTGATCAGGTTAATCAGCAACAGTACAAAATAGAGAAGGTATTCGTTTAATACCTTCTCACGCTTAGTAGTTAAACGATTTGGGCGTTGTGGTATACGTTTTGTACGTCGTCACAGTCGTTAAGCATATCCATAAGCTTCTCGAACATAGGTACGTCGTCGCCGCTCACTTCAGTGGTAATTTGCGGAATAAACTGAATATCGTCGGCGTCGAAGTCGATGTCACCAAAGGCATCAGCCAAAGCCTGTTTCATTTTTGCGTATTCGGTAGGTGGTGCGAATACCGTCAAGCGGCCGTCTTCGTCTTCAATATCTGTTACGTCAACGTCGGCTTCCATCAACACTTCCAACACAGCGTCTTCTTCCTGACCGCTAAAGGCCAGAATGGCGCAATGATCAAACATATGTGCAACGGTACCCGGCGTACCCAGCTTGGTTTTGGTTTTGGTGAAGCAGTTACGAACATCACCAATGGTACGGTTGGGGTTGTCAGTTAAGCAGTCCACTATCACCATGCAGTTGCCCGGGCCAAACCCTTCGTAGCGCGCCGGAACGTAGTCTTCGCCCGCGCCACCTTTGGCCTTATCAATAGCTTTTTCGATTACATGTGCAGGTACCTGGTCTTTTTTCGCGCGGTCAATTAAGCCGCGCAGGCTTAAGTTGCCATCGGGGTCAACGCCACCTTGCTTGGCGACCACATAAATCTCTCGGCCATACTTGCTGTAGACTTTGGTTTTTGCATTGGCAGTTTTCGCCATGGATTCTTTACGGTTCTGATAGGCGCGGCCCATAGGTTTATCCTGTTAAGCAATCGAGTCAAAAGAGGCCGAATTTTACACAGGGAATTGGCAAAGGTCTATGCACGGATGATTTCGCTATGAGTTATTCGTAAATATTATAATCCGAACAAAAAGAAACTCTGCTATGGTTTAATCCATCATTCCCTTGCCACACACATGAGGATATCAACATGGGATTACGTATCGGCGATACCGCACCAAACTTTCAGATAGACACCACTCAGGGCAAAATTGATTTTCACGACTGGGCAAAAGGCTCCTGGGTATTCTTTTTCAGCCATCCGGCCGACTACACGCCGGTATGTACCACGGAAATGGGCCGCACTTCGCAACTGGCCCCGGACTTTGCAAAGCGTAATGTGAAGCCGCTCGGTTTATCTACTGACACCGTAGAAGCCCATAAGGGCTGGATTAACGATGTAAACGACACACAAAATACCGTGCTTGAGTTTCCAATAGTGGCAGATAAAGACAAAAAAATTGCTGAGCTTTACGACATGATTCACCCCGGTGAAAGCACTACAGCAACAGTGCGCTCGGTATTCATTATCGACCCGAATCAGAAAATTCGTCTGACAATGACCTACCCAATGACCGTCGGCCGTAACTTTAACGAAATCTTGCGGGTAATTGACGCATTGCAAACCACAGATTCACAAGAAGTTGCCTGCCCTGCAGACTGGCAGCCGGGTGACAAGGTGATTATTCGTCCAACAGTGAGCGACGAAGATGCCAAGCAAAAATTCCCACAAGGTTGGGAAACCCTGCGCCCTTACTTACGGGTAACCAAATTAACCAACTAAACTTTGACGACTGGGCTACCCAGCGGCAGTTGGTCGTAGACTCCAAACAACGCCAGGTTGCCAAGCAGCTTGGCGTTGTTGCGTTGCAACTGCAACAAAATACGCCGGCAACAGGTGTGTACTTATGGGGTCCGGTGGGCCGTGGTAAAACCATGCTCATGGACTTTTTTTACCAGCAGGTGCCGTTAACCAGAAAAGTTCGTCTGCATTTCCATCATTTTATGGCGCAGGTGCATGGCGAGCTTAATCGCTGCAGCGGTATTGAAGATCCACTAAAAGTGATTGCCGCAGACTGGGCAGAACAATACCAGCTGCTATGTCTGGATGAATTTTTTGTTGAGGATATTGGCGACGCTATGCTGCTGGGTCGATTGTGGCGTTACTTGTTTGAACGCGGCGTGGTGCTGGTAACCACCTCTAACGCACCACCTTCACAGCTGTATCGCAATGGCCTGCAACGCCAACGCTTTGAACCTACCATTGCGCTGCTGGAAACAAACTGTCGCATCATGGCGTTAGATAGCGGCACCGACTACCGCCGCTTAACACAGACAGATCTTCATTATTACCATATTGATGCGGCAGCCGGTTTGTTGCGACAGCAGGCTGAGCAACTATACGGCACCACTGAGGAGCATGCTGTAGAGCCTGTGCTTGGGCGCGATATTCCGGCACTGTGGCGGAATCCGCAGGTGATTGCGTTCACCTTTGACGCCTTGTGTGAGGGTCCGCGCAGTCAGCGGGACTATATGCAGCTGGCAGGTAACTACGAAGCGATGGTGGTGCACGACGTACCGCAATTTACCTATATTGCCGAAAAGGACATTCTGCATGGCGTGGAAGAAACCTACCAACGCGAGCATCAAGATCTGCAGGTGAGTAAAAAAGACAATCAAGCACGCCGCTTTCTGGCGTTAGTGGATGAATGCTACGACCGCGGCTGCTTGCTTGTTGTGAGCGCAGCCGTTGGCATTGATGACTTGTATCAGTCTGAGCAACTGCAGTTTGAGTTCGCCCGTTGCCAATCGCGCTTATACGAAATGCAGCGCTGGCAGCCACGCACTAAGACCGCCAACGCTCAATTTGAATCCGCTGAAGTTTAACGCGCCAACTAGTTAGCCGGCATCAAAAATACTTCGCGCACACAATTGCGCGGATGTGCGTTGATCGCATATAACACGGCATCAGCAACATCGTCTGGGTCGAGCTTGTCAGGTTTAGGCTCATCAAAGAACGGGGTATTTACCATGCCCGGGGCTATGGTAGTGCAACGGCCCTGCCATTCTTTCATTTCCTCGGCCAGGTTTTGCGCAAAGCCGTGTACAAACCACTTAGTTGCTCCATACACAGAGCCTTTAAGGATAATTCGTCCTGCGGCTGAGCCGGTCATTAAAAAGTGTCCGGTACTTTTGCGCAAATATGGCAAGGTTAAGCGCGCGGTATAAATCAGCGCATTAATATTGACGCCAATCATGGTGTCCCATTCTTGCGGATCACCTTTTTCAACACCCGGCGATGAAACACCGGTGCCGGCGTTGGCAAACACAGCATCCAGTTGACCGAACTTGTCGACGCCTTTTTGCACCACATGCTCTAATTCTTTATAGTTGGAAACGTCGGCGGCCACACCAATGGCGTTATCATCGCCGAATTCGTCTACTAACTTGTTCAGCAGCTTTTCCCGCCGCGCCGTTAATATAACCTTTAGTCCGTCGGCTACTGCTTTGCGCGCTGTTGCTTCGCCAATGCCGCTAGAGGCACCGGTAATTAGTAATACTTTCGCCATGAGTTTCCTCCTGTTTACGTCAAGTTTTAGTTGGTAGTTAGTTTAGCAGCTGAAGCTGTGGCTGCTGCCTGCACACTGGCCGCTGTGTTGGCACTAGTGATTGGTGTTGGTAAGCAGCATGACCGCAAAAATACCCTCGGGTGCCAGCCACAAACATTCGCGCTGCCAACCTGCCGCGGTGGCCAATTGATCAAATTCTTCCGGATGGTATTTGTAGGAATTTTCCGTGTGAATAGTTTCGCCTTGCACAAACTGGAACAATTCTCCCGCAACCTGCACTTGCTGAGCAATCAGGCTGCGCAAATGCATTTCAATTCGACCAAGCTGCTGATTATATGACGCAACATGCTCAAACTGGTCGAGGTCAAAGTCAGCAGTCAGTTCACGATTAATTCGCGTCAAAATATTTTTATTAAATCGCGCCGTAATATTGCGGCTATCGTCGTAGGCATCTTCCAGCATCTGCTGATCTTTCTTGGTATCAACGCCCAGCAGCATGTAACTGCCTTTGCCTAGTGTGGTACGCGCATTTTGCAAAAATTCCAGGGCGTCTTCGGGATCAAAATTACCAATAGTAGAGCCCGGGAAAAAGCCCATAGGCGTAGCGTTTGATGCTTCCAGCTCAATAGGTTTAGTAAAATCGCCCTGCGCCACCTTAATCGGCAACTTCGGAAAACTTGCCGCCAATTCATTTGAGGCTTCTTGTAAATGCTCGCCGGAAATATCTATAGCGGTAAATTCCTTCACCATAGTGAGCTCTTTCAGCACCGGTTTTACCTTGTGTAAAGAGCCGGCACCAAACTCAACAAGCCGAATGTTATCAACCGCTTTTTCACTAAAATACTGTTTTAACTCGCGCGCAACTTGCGGCAATAATCGTAATTCGGTGCGATACGGATAGTATTCTTCTAACTCACAAATTTGATCGAAATACTTTGACCCTTTGGCATCATAAAAATACTTCGGTGATAGCGTTTTTTGCGGCAAACGCAATCCCGCCAGAACATCCTGTAGAAATTCATCTTTCATAAACCGTCCTGATTTTGAATTTATTTCGCCAACCGTAAGCTAGTGAACTGCCAGCGTTGATGGGCGTAAAAGAAGTTACGGTAGGTTGCCCGCAATTGCTGCGTTGCCGTTGCACATGAACCGCCGCGCAGCACCCACTGATTGGCCATAAACTTACCGTTATATTCGGCCAATGCGCCCGGCGGTGGCTTAAATCCGGGATAAGGGATAAACGGACTTTGAGTCCATTCCCAGGCGTCTCCAAATAATTGTTTAAGGCCTTGCTGTGGTTGTGCCGGTTGTGGCAATAAATGCCCTGACTCTAGAAAATTACCACTGACTTCAACCGTTTGCGCGGCAAACTCCCACTCAAACTCGGTTGGCAAACGGCAACCCATCCAACGCGCGAATGCGTCAGCTTCGTAATAACTTATATGGCAAACCGGCGCATTCAGATCTAGCGGCACCCGGTTGTGCTGGGTCATGGTCATCCATTTATCGCCATCACGGTGCCAATAGAGCGGTGCCTGCCAGCCTTCCTGTTGCACAGTCGTCCAACCATCAGAAAGCCACAGCTGCGGATTCTGATAACCATTATCCTGCATAAATTCCAGCCATTGGGCGTTGGTCACCAGCCGTTCGCAAAGGCTAAACTCAGGAATAAAAACCTGATGGCGCGGCTGTTCGCAGTCATAAGCAAAGCACTCGTTTGCGTCAGTGCCAAGCTGCGACAAGCCACCGCTGAAATGAATAAAATCGGGGCTGTGCTTGGTATCTGAGTTAACCGCTTCAGGCGAGGCTGCGGCATCACAATTCAACGCATACGGATTTAATGACAGCGCGTGTTTAATATCGGTTTGCAGTAATTCCTGATGCTGCATTTCGTGGTGCAACCCAATAGTTACCGCAGCTTCAATTGCACTGGTTGGTTTTGCCAGCAACAATTCCATGCCCGCGTCAACGTACGCACGGTAGTCTAAAACTTCAGTCAATGGAGGACGCGAAAGTAAGCCGCGCTGGGGGCGTGGGTGGCGCTCACCCACAGTTTCATAGTAGGAATTAAACAGATATTGATAGGCCTCATTAAATGGCTGATAGCCTTTCAAGTGAGGTTGCAGCAAAAAAGTCTCGAAGAACCATGTGGTATGCGCCAAATGCCATTTGGTTGGGCTTGCATCGGGCATCGACTGCAACATCATGTCTTCGGCACTCAACGACTTAATTAGCGCCATGGTTTGCGCGCGCACACCCATGTACTGCGCGAGTAAAGTCTGTTCCAACCAGCTTCCTTCAGCAACAGACGATGCAACACTCGGCATTGGTTTATCTCCTAAGGCTTGCATAAGTTTGCAACGGCAATGCCATAAACCATAGTCGGTGGAACCTACCCTGTCGACCAATACAATGCGGTCAGGGTGTAAGCTAAGCTAGACAGTGGCTTTTGTGCTGGCAAGCGGCTAATCAGCTTGCAGGTTGAAGAGCTAGCGCTTTTTAGAAACCCGGAAGCGCGTCACTTGCGTTTGTAAATCAGCTGCAAGTTGCGCCAGTTCCTGACTAGATTGCGCACACTGATTGGCACCGGTAACCACTTCGCGCACGCTGTCAGACATACCATTCACGTTCTTGGTTATGTCATTGGCAACTGCTGATTGCTCTTCAGTGGCGGTGGAGATTTGAATATTCATGTCAGTAACTGTGCTAATAGCTTCATTCACACCCTTGAAGGACTCGCCTGCCTGACGTGCCAACTCAACACTCTCACTGGCTTGTTCAGACGATACTGTCATCGCTTCCATAGCTTCGCGAGCACCACGCAATAAACGCTCAGTGGTAGCCTGAATAGTTTCAGTAGACTTTTTCGTGTTGGCAGCCAAACTACGCACTTCGTCAGCAACTACCGCGAAACCACGGCCCTGCTCGCCAGCACGCGCGGCTTCAATAGCTGCATTCAATGCTAACAAGTTAGTTTGTTCGGCAATGTTCTGAATAACATTCACCACATCGCTGATTTCCTGGGTGCGGTCATTCAGAATTTGCAGCCGCTCACTGGTACCTGTGACCGACAGTTGCAGGTCTTCCATCGCCTGAATGTTGTCAGCAACTTTTTCGCGACCACGGCGTGCTTCACTATTGGCTTCGTCAGCCGATTGCGAGGCTTGCTGCGCGTTGCCGGCAACTTCTTGAATAGCCGACGCCATTTCGGTTACTGCGGTGGCTATCATGGTGGTCTGATTTTCCTGATCCACCGCGATATTACTCACTTCTTCACTTACCGCACTGAGCTCCTGCGACGCCGCCGATAGTTGGTCAGAGGCATCATTCAAGTTCTGAATCACGTCTTCGAACTGGGTCATCATGCGGTTGAAACTCACATTTACAAAGGTCAGCTCGTCTTTGCCGGATTCATCCAAACGGCGGCTCAAATCAGATTGATCAGCAATTTCACCGATAGCGTTTTCCATCGCCACTAACGGCCGGATAATACTTCTGCTAATCAATAAGTTAAGCAGTACCACAATAAGTAAAACGACCACCGCAACAACCACAAACAAGGTATTTAAGCTTTCACGGGCATCTGTCATTTGCGTCGTAAGACGCTCACTTAACTCGGCTAAATTGGTTTCGCTATCATGCACCGCAGCACGCATTTCACCGTAGGTGCCGCTCTTCGGATCAAGACCAATAAACACACGCTCATCTACATAGGCATTAAATGCGTCCTGATAAGCTTCAAGTGCGCCAATGACGACCGCATCGCTGGCGTTATCCAACCAAGCATTGGCATCATTGTTGAAACGCTGCTGATAGGTTAAATCTTGCCGCATGATGAAATCTTTTTCGTGCCGCCGCAGCGTCAATAGGCGTACCTGCTGTTCCGCACTACTGATTTCATCTTCAAGCGCATAGGCGCGCTCACGCATGGTGCCCTGTAACCCTAATTCTTGGGTAAGACCGGAACGGGTGGTGGCAGCCACCACAGCTTCAAAACGTTCACGATAAGTATCAATATTGTCGTCAAACTTCTCAATTAGGTCAGTCCGCATGCCGTGGCTTACTAAAACTTGCTGCAGTTCTGCGCTTTGCTGCAACAAGCTGGCCGCATTACCTTCAAAGGTGTTGAGGTACTTAGGATCCTGTCGCATCAAGAAGTCTTTCTCGTTACGACGCAATGTGAGCATGCTACTGCTAAGCGCCTGGGTTAACACCTGGCCACGCGCCAGCGAGTCTTTTTGCGCACTCTGATAGAGCCCAAGCAGCAATAGCGCCACAATACCAACGGCAAGTACTGCAGTACTTAGTATCAGGCGTTGTTTGATTTTTAGATTGCGCATGCTCATGGGGAACTCCGATCATGTAACTTGAAAGACGGCGATTATAGAGAATAACTAATAGGGTTTCTGTTGATAATTGGTTGATATTTAAACCTTTGGTATAGACAACAATTATACAAATTTAAAACCCTCACAAAATCCGTCTTAACAATTTCTTAACCAAGGTTAAGCGTAGCAGTTTTGCATCAAAATGCTTTTCGCTTTAACCAAAATGACCGCTCACGCAGGCATTATAGTCAGCCACCAGAAGCCTCCCTTTTCCCCAAACCTGCTGTGCTTTAAAGTTATCATCCAGCAACACCAGATCTGCATCCGCGCCAGTTACGATTCTTCCTTTATGCGGTAGCTTTAATATATCGGCGGCATTTGTACTAACTGAACGCACAACAGATTCTATTGATAAACCATTTGCCACGGCTTCGGCAGCGCTTTCCAGCAAACTAGCCACACGACCAGCTTGCAGGCCTATTAAACGACCTGCTTTATCAAAATCAGGTAAGCTTGCATTGCCATCAGAACTCATCGTTATTTGAGTAACAGGCACACCTTGTTGAAGCGCATAACTCAGGGCTTTTGCTGCAGCAATCTCTCCACCAGCAAGTAATTGCTCGGTTGTACTCGTGGTTAAATCAATAAAACCACCGGCCTTAGCAAATTCAACACCGGCATCAAGTAATGCCTGGGTGCGGTTAATATGCGTTGGATAGAACTGGGACGGCAAAATTTCAGAGTTCGCAACAACATCATGTAAGGGTGAGAGCAACTTAGCTCCGTCTCCAACGTGCACCAAAACGATACCGGATTTACCGGAAAGCATTCCACCCACTCGCGCATCTGCGGCAATACGCGCTAGTTCCGCTACACTGGGTTGCGACGACCGATGATCTGAGATGGCAATTTCACCCACCCCAATAATAGCTTCAATAAACATAATGTCGTCGCGCACCGAGCCACTAAAAGTTCGCACCGGAACTTCGTACGACCCGGTATAGCAGTAGGCACTTATACCTTCATTTCGCAATGCATATGCTTTGGCCAGCAATTCGGTCAACGACCGGCTTGATGCATCAGTACCTAACGCGGCAACGACAGTGGTTACGCCGCCTAATGTTGCCTCGGTAAGTTTCATTTCTGGAGTCCGGGTGTGGAACCCGCCCTCGCCCCCGCCACCTGAAATATGTACTAAGGGGTCAACCAAACCGGGAATAAGCCGCTGCCCATTGGCCTCTACTATAGTTACCATCTGGGAATCACACCCGCTAAGGCTTATATCTAAATTTGTCCCTAGTCCCAAAATCCGCCCGCCACCTACTAAGACGTTGAGAACACCGCAGTCATTCGGAGCAAAAACGTGAGCATTTTTTATTAGCGTAAGTGACATAATTTACCTTTAGAATCCAATGACAACCGCCACCACAATGGTGGCCATTGATAACAGCATGAGCCCGACCTGAAAGCGCCAAATCGCTTTTACCCAGTCACCCCAGTCGAGTTTCACCGCGCCTAAACAGCCAATAAGAGAGGCTGAAGTGGGAATAATAATATTGGTAAGTCCATCGCCGAGCTGAAATGCCAGCACGGAAACTTGTCGGCTAACACCTACCAAGTCAGCCAACGGGGCCATTAACGGCATGGTTAAAGCGGCCTGACCAGAACCGGACGCAACAAAGAAGTTGAAGACCGACTGAAAGATCAGCATAAACACAGCCGAAATAACGGTGGAGAAGTCCCCAATTAACAAACCTGCATAGTGCAATACAGTATTAAGTACTGAAGCTTCGGTTGGGCTATCCCCGCCGAGCAGGAGAATTAGCCCTTTGGCGAAACCAACAATAAGCGCTGCGGGCAGCAAGTCCCTGGCACCCTGCTTGAAGCCGTCGGCCAAATCGTTCGCGCGTAACCGCCCGCCTAAAACGGCTAAAATACCGCAAGCCATACCCATCACGAAAAACTGAGTGGCAATTTCAGGAATAAAGTAGGCGTGCTTCATCACCCCCCAAATAACCCAAACAATACCCGCACCAAAGGCTAACAAAATGAACGAATCAAGATGTGTGTACTGACTGTTAGAGCCGTCACCATTGTTTACAGAATGCTCATTTGCAGTTGGATAGGTTCGAATCCGGGCCGCATAACGTAAGGTAAAAAATAACCCGAACGCATTAAAAACAAACCACATAATGATGCGTTCAAATGCGCCTGATAATAAAGGTACCTCAGCAATTCCCTGAGCAATGGCCACACTAAATGGATTCATCCAGGACGTCGCAAAGCCAATTTGCGTAGCGACATAAGTGACCAGTACTGTTGTTACCGCGTCATAACCTAGCGATCGCATCACCGGAAGTAAGACTAAGCAGAAGGCAATAGCTTCCTCGCCCATTCCAAAAATTGCGCCACCGAGAGAAAACAGCAAAAACATGACAACAATAAAGGCTTGGTTTAACTTTTGAGTGCGCTGAATTAACGCTAAAACTCCGTTTTCGATCGCCCGAGTTTTCAGCACCATGCCAAACGCACCGCCAACCACCAACATAAACGCGATAACGCCAATGGCAGAACCCCATTTTGTTCCGGCAACCAGTCCTTCAAAAGGTACATTGGCAATGCCCATCTCGCCGCCTTCGGCAAAAAATGGACGTTGAAAAGAGGCGTCTTCAATGAAGGTAAAACTGCTGGGTACTATGACCTCACGTTGTTGAGGTTCACCTTCAATTATTCGCGTAACGGTTTCCGTCGAAAACTGACCTGCGGGAACCACCCACGCAGCTAAACCCGCCGCCACAGCTATAAAAAACAATATAACCAGGGCGTCAGGCATGACAAATCGGGAGTGCTGTGCACGCATACAAAGTTACTTTTCAGTTAAGTAAGCAATAAATCGCGTTCCCGTGTTGCCACGAGAACGCGATACATCAACGCAGGTTCATTAGAATCGATACGTTGCACTTAGGCGATAAAAACGACCCATAGTATCATGATTGAAATGGTCAACATTAGCACTGGTGCCGTAGGCTAACGGCGCGTCGCGGTCGAATAAGTTTTCGACTTTAAAGCGCAGCGTCAGTGAATCACTAACGTCATAACCTAAACTGGCATTTACTTTTGTCCAGCTTGGAATCTGGCGATTGGCACTAATACCCAAACGTTCCAGTTCGGCCTCATTCAGACCTTCAATATTGTCGTCGTAGCCTGAAGTATATTGTGCGGTAATTCCGCCAAACCAATCGTCATGATCCCAATTCAAACGCGCGGTCACTATGGTATCCGGATAACGCCAATCGCCAGCCAAGTGTTCAACCTCTGCTTCTTTTGACTTTTGACGGTCAAAGTTCAGTACGTGAGTAGCATCAAGCGTCCAGCGGAAATCACCATAAACACCACCATCAAAGTCGTGCGTATAAGTGATATCAATACCATCTGTTTCTTGAATACCCAGGTTCTCAAGTTGCAGATTCACGTCGCCTTCTATGCGACTGGTAATAACCCCATTGCCATTGGCATCACACTCTTCAAAGCCGATACCCTGCTGTGCCGTGACCGGTACTTCACCACAAAAACGTAAGTCTGGGTCAGTAATACTGCGTAGCAGAAGGAATTCACCATCTACCCCAACAATGTTCTCATGCTCAAAGCGCCAGTAATCGATTGTTAGCGTAGATTCTTGCGATGGGCTCCAAACCAAACCTGCGTTATACGAATCCGAGGTTTCCGCTTCCAGGTTTTCGTTACCGAACACCTTAGATAGGAAACTCACGTCCACGTCACCTTCAAAGCAATAATTCCCCACAAACTCATTAGTACAATCCAGTACAAAAGAGCTTAAAGTTACCTCAGCGCCCACTTGCGACAACGATGGGGCACGGAATGATTGTGCGAAAGAAGCACGGAATAGCAGGTCGTCATTGGCACGATAGCGCGCCGTTACTTTTGGATTAAAGTCCCCACCAAAGTCATCGTAGTGGTCGTATCGGCCGGCAATTTGCACGTCAATACGTTCAGTAACTGGCACGAACAACTCGGTGAATACCGCCCACTGACTGCGCTCCGCCTGCGCTCCGGTGGAACCGAAACCAATCACCGCAGGGTCGTAGTTGTTTTCAAACGTACCCCGAGCAAGCGGATCCGGATTGTCCGAAACTTTTTCCTTCCGATACTCGGCACCAAAGGCTGCACTCACGGTGCCACTATCGACATCGAACAAGTCACCGGACATAGTGTAATCAAACGCCAACAGCTTAGATTCGCCGTTACGTGGAACTTGTTCTTCAATCAACGGCAACACGTTCTCATTACCTGTTTGACCGTTAAACGGGTTATACCAAATACCACCATTGTCTGGTGTGCAGTCAACACTGCCATCAGTGCAGAGTTCACCAAGCAAGGCAGCCGAGAATTTGCTTTCGTTAATAACCCCAGCGACAGCCCGTTGCTCGGATTCACTTTCGGAATAGCTAACCGCCGCTTCCCAATCCCAACTGCCAACGTAGCCACTTAAACCAGAAACAACTCGGAAAGACTGAGTTTCGTTGGTTAGCGTTCGGCCATTAGGGAAGCGTCCCCAGGCGTTGATACTGGAGTCCGGAGCAAAACCTAAATCGTCATATAAATCGTTATATCGTTGCTTCAAACCGCTGGGGAAATCAGGGTGATCATAGGCAACCGCAAAGCCACTAAAGGGGGCACCGGTGGAATTACTCTCCGACTTTGTTTGGCTTGCCATAACTTCGGTAAACCAACTGATATTGCCGATTTGAGTATTAAAATTCAGGCCACCACCTAACTGCTCAAGACCTGCGTACGTTGGCACAAAAGCGTTTTGGTTATATTCGCAGTACTCGCCAAAGCTACTGGTAGGAAAGTTCTCATTGCGCCCGTCGTAGCGCTGTTCATCAGGACAGCTTTGCTCAACGTAATCGATATCATCGAAAAATGGCGTGTTAAAGCTTGGATAAATGCCCTGTTGACTCGGGAAAAAGCTGACTGCGGTTTGATCGCGGTCTCGGTCATACAGCGGCGTACGCTTGTAATAGTCAATATAACCGGTCAGATTGGAGCGGCCGAAGTTCTTTCCGCCCAACAGATTCAGCGACATCGTGTCGTCGCTACTTGAGGCTTCAGAATTACCGTACGTAGCGTTTACTTCAACGCCTTCGTAGTCGTCTTTCAAAATATAGTTAATAACGCCGGCAATGGCATCAGCACCATAAGTAGCTGAGGCACCACTAGCTAGAATTTCGATTCGCTCTATGGCAGCCAATGGAATGCTATTTACATCCACAAAATTTTCAAAGTTGTTGGCGAATGAACTGCCGGTAATGCGTCGACCGTTTACCAAAGTAAGTGTTGAGGATGCTCCTAGTCCGCGCAAGGATGCGGCGGCTTGGCCAACCGGTGAATCACCTTGCAGCGCACCACTACTGGACGTATTGAAGCTACCAGTACCACCGCGGGTTTCGCCTAAATATTTTAATAACTCGCTGACATTATCTGCCGCACTATTCGCAATAGTTTCTGCATCAACCACAGTAAGTGGCTGCGCGCCCTCTAGGTCAACGCCCTTAATTTTTGAACCTGTTACCGTAACTCGTTCTACTTCTGACTGTTCTGTTGTCGCTTCTGAATCGATTTGCGCCTGCATAGCTAAAGCCACAGGAGACAGGGCTAAGCCCGCTATTGGAAGCAAGATTTTAAATGGTGACATGTTATATACCCTTGAATTTATAGTAATAGTTATTCGCAAGGAAGCCATGCACGCAAAGGTGCCCAAGCGATTAAGTAAGACTTAGAAATAAACGTCAGGGTGTGGAATCGCACAGACTGACGCGATAACTCCTACGAGTTATCACGCAATGCTATTCGTCCCACCAGTCGGAGAGATAAAAGCTACGGTAGTGATAAGTGCTGAGCCGAATGGCTTTTTTCAACATCTTTTTGTTCCGTTTTTGCTTTTGTTATTTGAATGAATGATTGCAAAATTTTGCATCAATTTTGTCATCAACTTAATTGACAGGCACTATTTCTAGCACTAGGTTGTCAGCCTGTCAATTCCCCGAACGGAGATTATTTCAGCATGTCGATACGCTATTACTTGCTTGCATTTACCATCACCTGGTCATGTTTTTCCCATGCTGAATCAACCGCAGAAAAACCCGCGGAAGCCTTGCCAGAAAAGCCTTTGGACTATCAATTAGTACTAGCCGGCGGCGCTTTAAAAACCTGTTCTAGCATGGCGCCGAATAATTGCAAAAATAGCGATTGGATTGATCTGGAAAAATTTCGAACAACTCGCTATATCGGTATTTCAGATACCGCCATTGTGCAATTATTAGACAATTCACTGTGGCCAAAGTCTCGCCACAAAACACGTGATGAACTAGCCGAAGCACTGAAAACAGTTGCCGACTATTTACACAATGAACTCGGCCAAAATGAGCGCGTAACAGCAGCCCAATTTAGTGATGCATTTAAACGTCAGAGCACCGAAGAAATTTACTACGAATTATCGGATGCCGAGTGGAATCGGGTGGTTGATCATCTCGAATTGCCAGTACCCCGTGGGCAACGCGAACATGTACGTTTAGAGCTGAATAAGAACAAAGCTTCAGTAGCCATTGTTGAACGCTTTGTTGAACTGGCTGAACAGGCAAACAACAATCCGCAGCCTAACATTCTGGTAGTAACAGCATCGTCTCGTGATCCATTGGATGCCGTTGATTTCTATCTGGATTTATTTGCGCAGGCTGGGGCAAAAACAACCTGGCTGCCAGTTGATGCAGCCTTAGTTGCGGCACAACAGAACAACGACTGCGCTAACTTAGATGCTTACCGGGCAGCGGAATTAGGTAGTTGGCAACGCGCCAGAGTGCAGCCGAGACTGCATCAGCGACAACTGGAGTTTTGTAAGAATCCTGAGCAAGCTAAACAGTTATTGGCAAAAGCTAACGGCATTTTCTTTAATGGTGGCGATCAAAGTTTAACCCGTAAAGCCTTCATCAATGCAGATAATCAGGCTACTGAATTATTACAGATGATTCACACAAAAGTGCTTGCCGATCAGTTAGTGTTGGGCGGCACCAGTGCAGGCACCGCAGTTATGACTGGAAAACCAATGATTAGTAACGGTAGCAGCCGATCGGCCTTAATAGATGGCGCGATAGCCTCAGAACCGCCAAGTTTTGGTTGTAATCGCGACGGCAGCTGCCCCCGCAACACGCACCAGGACAGCCTGACTTATCATCCGCTGGGAGGATTAGGTTTGTTCGAGTACGGAATTATCGACACGCACTTTTCTGAGCGCGGCCGTCAGGCCCGTTTGCTGGAACTTGTAGCGGAAACCGGTGCGCCACTGGGCGTTGGCATTGATGAAACCACAGCTTTACTGGTTAATGTTCATTCGGATCAAGTTGAGGTGCTTGGGGAGCGCGGTGTATTTTTTATTACCGGAGCTAAGCAAAGCGATTCTGCAGTAGCAGCTAACTTTCACTATTTAGTGAACGGTAGTAGCGCTACTTTACGAGCAGAAGAATTCAATTCCCGAGGTTTAACAGACGTGACCCTGAGTACTACTGGATCCGTTGTTGATGACAAACCCACAACCGACTTCATGAACGCGCGTGGCATCATAGATAGCCTCCGAGGCCTGTGTCAGACACAAGATCAAATCAGTTTGGTAAATGACGAGTTTAGCGCTCAGATTCAAATGCAAACTGCCACCCAAGTTCAACTCTCGGGTACTGAATGTCAGGTTCTAAACGGTATTATTGGTTTGGTATATCAACCAGCAAAGCTCGAATAGGATCGGAGTTTACCCCTTGAAAAACAGTCTCACGCCCTCATTCATTATAGGTATACAAGTTGTAATCATTAACGGAGGGCATCATGTCTGAAGTAAAAGGAAAAGTAGTTATTATTACCGGTGCCAGCAGTGGCCTTGGTGAAGCAACCGCAAAAATGCTGGCGGCTAAAGGTGCCAAGCTGGTGCTGGGCGCACGTCGCGAGGAGCGTTTGAAAAAGCTGGTTGATGACATTAAGCAAAGCGGCGGCGAAGCCATTTACAAAACCGTTGACGTAACTAAGCGAGATCAGGTTGAAGCCCTTGCCAAAGCGGCGCGTGACGAGTTCGGTCGTATTGACGTACTAGTAAACAATGCTGGCTTAATGCCACTTGCACCGCTGGACGAATTGAAAGTGGATGAGTGGGACCAAATGATAGACGTGAATATTAAAGGTGTGATGTATGGTGTGGGCGCAGTGCTACCAACCATGCGTGAACAACACAGCGGTCACGTTATTAATCTGTCATCTGTTGCCGGTCATGTGGTATTTCCCGGAGCCACTGTTTACTGCGCGACCAAGTTTGCGGTGAAAGCTATTAGTGAAGGCATTCGCCAGGAATCAAATGGCGAAATTCGCGCCACTAATATTTCGCCGGGCGCGGTAGCCACAGAGCTGACTGATCATATTAGTCACAAGGACTCAAAAGCAATGGCCGATGATTTGTACAACGATGCTATTGACTCGAATGCCATTGCTCGGGCTATTACTTTTGCGATTGAGCAGCCGGGCGAAGTTGATGTAAATGAAATGATTATTCGCCCAACAAAGCAAGAACTGTAAGTTAGATCCGTAGCTAACCCGTGGCGCCAGTCACGGGTTAATTTTCACCAATTAAACGTAACTGAATACCTAACTTTTGCTGTTGTCTTACTTCAGCTTCTAAGTCGCTAACCAGCATGGGGTTTTCCCACCCTTTCGCAGTTAAATACAGCAGCAATAAATCACCTTTTACCTGCAGTTGGTCTAGCAGTAACGATGGCTGTCGATCGGTGTTAAATAGTACCGCCAAGCGCAGCAGCGCAACCAGCCGATTCACGTCGTGGCCTTCGAATAAATGCAACGTAGGAAGGCGATCAAATCGGATCCGTTTACGGAAACTGCGTACCAAGGTTGCCAGTAACAGCTGCTCTTCTTTACTAAAGCCCGGCATGTCGGCGTTTTGCACAATATAACCGGAGTGATTTTGAATGCCGGTGGAGTTAATGTGCAAACCAACTTCATGCAACTGCGCTGCCCATTGCAAGCGTTGCTGCCAATCTTTAGCATCCAACTGCCACTGTTTCGCCACCTGACTCAGCATTAGCATAGCGGTTTTCGCAACCGTATCGGCATGACTGTTATCAATACGATAGCGTGCTGCCATAGCTTCCACAGTGCGCTGGCGCACATCCTGGTGCCCAATCACCCGGTCGGTCAATTCGTATAACACACCCTCTCGCAGAGCTGCGTCATGAACCTCCAGTGACTTCACTTCAAGCTCTTCCATTAACGCCGTTAGAATGGCCAGGCCCGCTGGCAGTATGGCTTTGCGTTCGGGTTCAATGCCAAGCGCTTCGAACGTAGCAATGTGTTTATGCTGCAACAATTCTTGCCGACACTTGTACACCTGCTCAAGAGTTACTTGGCCGGGCGTCGATTGATCGCGTAGTTGCACCCACTTGCTAATGGCTTTAATCATGCCCGAGGTGCCAATCACCCGCTCGGCAGCAAACTTACGAACACTGGCCGCAATAGGTTCCAGCTCACTGCGAGCGGCCACCAGTGCTTTTTTAAAACGCTTTTCGGTTACTTCACCCGCGGCAAAATAACGCTCGGTAAAGCTTACCGAACCCATGGAACCTGAACTCAGTATTTCAGGTTCAAATTCATGACCGGTAATCACCTCCGTGCTGCCGCCCCCGATATCAAATACCATGCGCTTACCCTGATAGGGGCTGGTTTGGGCGACACCTTTATAAATCAGTCGCGCTTCTTCGTGACCGGAAATAATATTAATCGTGAAAGGAAACACTTCAGCCGCACGAGCCAGAAATACGTCGGCATTATTTGCCTCACGCAAGGTGTGCGTTGCGACTACCTGCACATGCTCGGGAAGAAAGCCATCCAGCCGCTGAGCACAAAGTGCCAGCGCGTCTAAACCGCGTTGCATGGCGTCTTTGGTAAGTTTTTTCTTTTTGTTCAAACCACCCGCCAGCTGCACCTTTTGTTTAAATTGCAGCAGCGGTTGCAAGTGTCTGTCTATGACCCGGGCGGTGACTAAGTGAAAACTGTTGGAACCTATATCTAATGCAGCAAAATGTTCTTCTTTCATGGTTACGGCTCCGTGCTGCCTGGCTCGTTAGCTTTCATGTTGCGCGCTTTTAAATAATCATAAATAGCGAGTTGCGAGCGCACTTTTTTCTTGTTGCCGCGTTTTTTGTAACTATTACTCTGATTAGCATCTATGATTCGCGCTTTGGTGTTGTCGCGCCAATGTATTTCTAAAATTGATTTAATTTGGTCCTTTAATTCAAGGCCAAATATGGGGCACGTAAGCTCCACGCGCTCTTCAATATTTCGAGTCATTATATCGGCCGATGAAATGAATATACGCTCATCGCCACCATTGTAAAAACAGAAAACGCGCGAATGCTCCAAAAAGCGATCGACAATGCTAATCACTTCAATAGTGTCGCTTACACCTTTAATGCCAGCTTGCAGCGCGCACATACCACGCACAATGATGCGTATTTTTACACCATGCTTAGATGCGTCGTACAGCTGTTCAATAATAGCATCGTCAACCAGGTTATTTACTTTCAAAAACACTTCGGCGCGCTGGCCATGTTTCGCGTTTTTCACTTCCGTTGCTAGCATTTTGCCGAACTTGTGGCGGGTATTGATTGGCGATACCCAGACATGATTAAAGTGGAAGTGTCGGTATGGGGCCTCTAAAAACTCAAATACCTTTTCAACGTCCTCGCCAATTTCCTGGTTCGAGGTTAGCAAGCTAATATCGGTGTACTGTTGGGCGGTTTTCTCATTAAAGTTACCGGTGCCCACATGCGTATAACGGCGCACCGCGCCTTGTTCTTTGCGCTTAATCAGAATGAGCTTGGAATGAACTTTCAGGCCTTTGATACCAAACAAAACATGAATGCCTTCCTGAGTCATTCGCTTCGCCCATTCAATGTTTGCTTCTTCATCAAAGCGCGCCTGTAATTCCACCATTACAGTGACTTTTTTGCCGTTGTTCACCGCTTCAATTAATGAGTGAACAATGCGTGAGTGTGGTGCCACCCGGTAAATACAGATTTGAATACTCTGCACTAGGGGGTCGTAAGCCGCCTGGCGAACCAGTTCGGTTACATGCGCAAATTTATGGTAGGGGTAATGCAGCAAAATGTCGGCTTTGGTTAGCGCTTCAAACACATTTCGATGGTTCACCAAATAAGGATGTTCCAGCGGCGTGAGCGAAGGATTCACCAGTGATTTGTGGCCCCAGTTTTCGAACTTCACAAAATCACGGGTGTTACGATAACGCCCGCCAGCCACTAAGGAGTCATGGCTGGTCAATTCAAATTTATCATGTAAAAAGTACAGCATGGCGCGTGGCATACTGCTGTCATAAACCAACCTCACAGGTTCAGCTTCAAAACGTTGCCGAATGCCTTCTTCCATTTGTTCCAGCACACTCTGATCAATGTCATGCAGCAAGCTGTAATCGGCGTCACGCGTTAGTTTGAAGGAAAAGGCGCGCAGCGAATCAAAGGGCACTATGCCCTCATAAAGTTCGTTCAAACATAAGCAAATCACGTTATCTAACAAAATCACCCGCTTATTGCGCTTGGTGTTTTTGAACGGCAGCTTAATAAAACGTGACAGTTCGTCGCGCGGCACTTCCAACGCTGAGTAGCTTATTTCGCCGTTATGAACGATTTCTACACACAAGTAGGTGGCGTCTTCATTAACGGCCTTAATCAAGTCGGTGGCAGCGGTAATTTGCAAGGGAACTATATAGCGCTTAATTTTTTCGTGAAAAAACGTGGTGAGCCAGGTGCGCTCTTCCTCGGTAGTTTGAAGCTCATCAATCACCCGAATATTCTTGCGTAGTAACGCCCGTAATACCTCTCGGTAGGTGCTATCGAACTGCTCTTGCTGGCTCAACACTTTCTGCTGAATAGCGGCCATCAACTGTTCTGCGTCAGCATGCTCGGCGGTGGTTTGCGCATAGAAAATTCGGCGGCGAACATCAGCCACACGCACACGGAAGAACTCATCCATGTTGCTTGAAAAAATACCTAGAAAGCGCATCCGCTCAATAACTGGAACTGTTTTATCGGCGGCTTCCTGCAACACGCGTTCATTAAACGCCAGCCAACTAAGTTCCTTTGGAAAAAATCTCATAGCCCCTCCACTACTTTACTGGGCACTACTGTACTTTAGCAGGGCGTAAGTATTATGACGTTTATGTTACATGACGTTGAAGCAATCCACTTTCGGGGTTATCTGCGTATAAATTCGATAAGAAATGTAATGAATCGTAAAAACCTATCAACGCAGTCGAATAAACCCGCTTTCGATGCTACGGCGACATATTTATAATACCTTCATATTCAAAGGAAAAAGCAAAAGGAGCTCACCAAATGAGTAATGAAAAGACTTCGGGCCAATGCCCAGTGATGCACGGCGTGAATTCGTCGTCGTCAGACAATGTGATGGCTTGGTGGCCAAAAGCGCTGAACTTAGACATTCTTCATCAGCACGATAACAAGACCAACCCGCTTGGTGAAAACTTCAATTACGCGGAAGCGTTCAAGAAGCTCGACCTTGAAGCCGTAAAAGACGACTTAAAAGCCTTAATGACAGACAGTCAGGACTGGTGGCCAGCCGATTGGGGTCACTACGGCGGATTGATGATTCGCTTAGCCTGGCACGCAGCAGGTAGCTACCGTGTGGCCGACGGCCGTGGTGGTGCCGGTACTGGTAACCAACGTTTTGCGCCGCTAAACAGCTGGCCGGACAACGCCAACCTTGATAAAGCGCGGCGGTTATTGTGGCCAATTAAGAAAAAGTATGGCAACAAATTATCTTGGGCGGATCTCATGATTCTGGCCGGTAACATGGCGTATGAGTCTATGGGCTTTAAAACCTTTGGTTTCGCCGGTGGTCGCGAAGACATTTGGCACCCAGAAAAAGACATTAATTGGGGGCCGGAAGAAGAATGGCTGGCGACCAGTGACAAAGAGAATAGCCGTTACTCCGGCGAGCGTGATTTAGAAAATCCATTGGCGTCCGTAATGATGGGTTTAATTTACGTGAACCCAGAAGGTGTTGACGGTAACCCTGATCCACTGAAAACGGCTCACGATGTGCGCGAAACCTTCAAGCGCATGGCGATGAATGACGAAGAAACTTGTGCTTTAACCGCAGGTGGTCACACTGTGGGTAAATGCCACGGTAACGGTAAGGAAGAAGATTTAGGCCCAGAGCCGGAAGCTGCAGAGCTTGACGAGCAAGGCTTTGGCTGGAACAACCGCAAAACTAGTGGCGTAGGTGGTGAAGCAGTAACCAGTGGCTTAGAAGGCGCCTGGACAACCAACCCAACACAATGGGACAACGGCTACTTCCACTTATTGCTGAACTACGAATGGGAATCGAAGAAGAGCCCGGCCGGTAAATGGCAGTGGGAACCGATAAATATTAAAGACGAAGACAAGCCAGTGGATTCGGCAGACCCAAGTGTTCGTCGTAATCCGATTATGACAGATGCCGACATGGCCATGAAGATGGACCCTGAGTACCGTAAAATTTCAGAGAAATTTTATAATAATCCGGAATACTTCAACGAAGTATTTGCACGCGCCTGGTTCAAGTTGACGCACCGTGATTTAGGTCCGAAGAGTCGTTACTTAGGTGCCGATGTGCCAAGTGAAGACTTACTGTGGCAAGATCCGATCCCAACCGTGGATTACACACTTTCAGATAGCGAAATCAGTGAATTGAAAGCCAAAATTCTGGCTACTGATTTAACCGTTTCGGAGTTGGTTGCAACGGCATGGGACAGCGCCCGTACTTTCCGTGGTTCAGATAACCGAGGTGGTGCTAATGGCGGTCGTATTCGCCTGGAGCCGCACAAAAACTGGCACGGCAATGAACCTGAGCGCCTGCAAAAAGTGCTAACAGCATTAGAAGGTGTTCAAAGCGGCTTAGCGAAAAAACTAAGCATTGCCGACTTAATCGTTTTAGGCGGTAGCGCCGCAGTTGAGAAAGCTGCAAAAGACGCGGGTGTAACCATTACCGTGCCATTTGCACCGGGCCGTGGTGATGCCACTGCAGAACAAACCGATGTGGAAGGCTTTGAACCACTTGAGCCAGTGCACGATGCGTTCCGTAACTATTTAAAGAACGATTTTAAAGTGAAGCCGGAAGAACTGATGTTAGACAAAGCGCAGTTGCTTGGCCTAAGCGCACCCGAAATGACCGTGCTGTTGGGTGGTATGCGTACGCTGGGAACTAACTTTGGTGGCAGCAAACACGGGGTGTTCACCGATCGCGAAGGGGTATTAACGAATGACTTCTTCGTTAACCTGACCGATATGAACTTCCAATGGAAACCAACGGGTAAAAACTCGTACGAGATTGTTGAGCGTAACAGCGGCAAGGTACGCTTTACCGCAACCCGTGTTGATTTGGTGTTCGGTTCAAACTCAATCTTACGGTCGTACGCCGAGGTTTATGCACAAGACGACAGTAAAGAGAAGTTCGTGCACGACTTTGTGAAAGTCTGGACCAAAGTGATGAATGCCGATCGGTTTGATTTGAACTAATCGCAATAGGTTCGAAGCTAACAGCCACCTGCACATGCAGGTGGCTTTTTTTTGCACGTGTCACAAAAGCTTAAATGAACTGTAAACGCGCGTTCACCAAAGCAGCGGAGTATTGACGAAACCCACAGCGGGAGAACCTAATGCCGCAAGCTCGTCTGAATGCCCGAACCTTGTTTATTTCCGATGTACATCTTGGCTCGAAGGACTGCAAAGCCGAGTTCCTACTGCACCTACTGCAACGTGTTGATGTTGAGCGACTGTATCTGGTTGGCGATATCGTAGATTTTTGGGCGATGAAGCGGCAACTATTCTGGCCTACCCGGCACCACCAGGTTATTCAACAAATACTAAGCATGGCACGCAACGGCGTTGAGGTTATTTACATTCCCGGCAATCATGACGAAGTGATGCGCAAGTATCGCCACCCCGACGTAGCCAGCATTCGCATTCAACGCCAAGCCATTCATACTACGGCGGCCAATAAGCGCCTGCTGGTAATGCATGGCGACGCTTTTGATGCAGAAACCTGCCATAGCAAGTTACTTTCCTTTGTGGGCGACCACTTATATGACTTACTACTATGGCTGAATCGTCAAACCAACCGCGTGCGGAACCTGTTTGGCCACAATTATTGGTCGCTGGCGGCTTATATAAAAAGCCAAATCGGAAAAGCCGAAGAAGTGATTGGTCACTACCGCGCCGCCGCACTGCGTGAGACAACTAAACGAGGCTTGGACGGAATTGTGTGTGGCCATATTCACCATCCTGAATTAGTGACCACAAACGAACTGGTTTACGCCAATACCGGTGATTGGGTAGAAAATTGCACCGCATTGCTGGAAAACCATGAAGGCGAGCTGTCGCTCATGAAGTACACCTGTTCAGATGCAAAACCGAAAGTAATACCATTTGGGCGCGGTTACTTCGAGACTAAAAAACAGCGTGTATCCTAACTAGCCAGGACAGCGCATACGCGGCGGCGTGCACGACCTTGGATGCCAGTCGTCGCGACCCCAGCAGTGAGTATTGTCGTCCAGTAGAATAATGTGCCAAACCACAGACTCACCTTCCCCATCAAGGCGTGGCTCGTTCTCCAACTGAGTTCGCAGGCGGTTTGGATGCACGCTAAGTATGTCATAGCTAAATACGTTTCGTTTGTCGTCTTCCGTTACCCAGCCCCCGTCGTCGGACTTGATATACATTTTAGTTCGATCATCATTGAAACTTAGTTGATGCGAGTCTCGGCAAGCGTTTGGATGCAAATCGTCCCAGTGTCCTCTTAGCCGGGAAAACACATCAGCTTCCTGATCTGACGCATTATCTGGTTTTGCGGCAACGGCGGAACTTGATGTATCAGACACGACAGGCTTCACAGCACACCCACTTAGTACTGCGATAAACATCAAGATAAACAACCCAGGCTTCATCTTTTTTTCCTGCAATTATTACGATCAGCACCACTAATTGAGACTGAAACCTACCCTGTAATGACAACAATATCGCGGAGAGGTTAATGCCAACGACGTATTGTTATTATATTGTTGATGCTACAAGAATTAAAATTTCGCAACAAGCACTAATGGATACCGAGTATGGTAAGAATTTATAGGGCGCATTGATCTGCTAGTCATAAAGCCAAGTTAAACGGACGCCAAAAATAGTGCCGTTGTGGTTGTTGGTTCGATCGCCGAAATTGCTATCAATAATGTGCTGCGCATTGCCCGTAAGCAGCAGCCCTTGCTTTAGCGTGTAACGCAAAAACACTTCATAATGGTCGGTATCGCTTAGCCTGTTATCTGGCTCTTTGGCTGACAAAAAGGTGCGGCCAGCGCTGGCACCCACAGTCAACTTGTCCCACTCATATTGGTAGTTCAGGCTGGTAAAGGTAGCGCCTCGGCTAGTGTCGGAGTTTGCCGCTCCAATACGAAAATTGGCTGTATGCCGGCCTCGTTTATGCTCTGCCAACAGATAACCGCCATAATTTTTTTCATTATTTGCGGTCATATCAAGCCTTTGATGATCAGCCGTATTTATCCAGGTACCAGCGCGAACCAACCAGCCTTGATGTCGCCAACTGGCCGACACAATACCAAAAACGCCTTTATTGTCGGAAGCTAGTGTCAGTAGCTGTGAATATGAGCGTTGAGGATTATCGGCCAAACCGTTTGAACTGGCTAACGCCGATCGAAAGGTGAGCTTATCCGCTAGTTGCGCCTTGTAAACAACACCTAAGGTATAGTCCGGAAACTCAATCGTGGGATTCGCGGTAAAGGGTGAGGCAATAAAATCAATGCCTTCGTCACTGGCGATGCTACTTTGTTCGAACAAACCGGAAATATCTATAAGGCCTGCAGAAATCTCCTGATTTTTAACTAAAGTACGCGTGTAATAAAGCTCGGAAAGCTGGAATCGACCATTACTATTGCCATCTAGCGCAGATCCGGCGTCACCATTTGATTCGGGATAAAGAGCCGAAACACCCTGTGCTTTTGGGGTGGTACTTGCTTCCAGATGCACCAGCCACTTGCCAGCGTCAGCAGTATGCTCAACATACAAATCACCAGAGGCTGTTGATTCGCTTTGTGCGTCCGATTTAGTCGCTGTCTGATGAATAAATACGGCGCTACCGGTTACATCCCAGTTTGGGTTTTTGGCAGATGCAGCGCCAGTAATGCTTGCCAAAATTAGTCCCAAGCTAGCGCTCAGTAATGGCGTTACCTTTCTGTCCATGAATAATTCGCCTTTATATAGGATTACGCTTTGTTAATGGTAACTACGCGCCAAAGTGAATTCTAGATGCAAAAAAAAAGCCCTCACGCGGAGGGCTAGTCATTTCGTTTAGGGCGCAACCTGCTTAAGGGATTAGTTCCAGTTCCTTGCGGATTTCTTCGTCCGTCGGCCGTAATTGGGCTAGCCCTTTTTTCATACGCCGCTGTCCCAGATAATACAAAATTGGTGAGGCTATGAAAATTGACGAACTGGTACCAATGACAATCGCAAACAGCATCGGCAATGCAAAGCTAGCAACTGCTGCACCACCGGCAATGCCCATAGGTAGTAACGCCAGGAAGGTTGTTACCGACGTAAACACGGTGCGGGTAAGCGTAGATGAAATACTTTCATTTAGCAGTTCCAGCATGGGCATGTCGGGCGAGCGCCGCAGGTTCTCGCGAATGCGGTCAAACACCACCACTTTATCGTTCACTGAATAGCCAATGAGCGCCAGCAGCGCTGCCACAGCCGTCAGGTTAAACTCAACTCCGGCCAGAGCAAAAAAACCAATGGTTTTGGTTAAATCCAAGGCTATTGTTAAGGTGGCTGCCAGGGCAAAATGAGACTCAAAGCGAAGCCATAAATACACCAGCATACCGCCACCGGCTAACAGAATCGCCAAAATAGTCGCGTCACTAAACCCACCACTAACTTTCGGCCCAACCATATCCACCTTCGGAAATTCCGCCGTCGGCTGTACCGAGGTTACTGCGTTTTTCAGCAAGTCTACCTGTTCTGCAGTTGCCGCCGGCGTTGCATGCGCAGCCGGCAAACGGACCAGAAAACGACCTTCGCTACCCACTTCCTGGATCGCGGCATCGTCAAGATCTTCTGCCTGCAGCTTACTGCGTAGTTGATCCACTGAAACCCCTTGCGCCTGCACCTCAACCACAGTGCCGCCGGTAAAATCGACGCCGTATTTCAGACCCGGCTGCACAAAGAGTGCGACCGCCGCAAGCGAGAGCACTGCTGACGCCAGCAGACCAAGCACGCGGCCGCGCATAAAGTTCACGCCGCGCTCGCTTAAGCGGTCCAGCCAGGCAATGCCGGAAATTTGCAGAACTTGCCGCTGCCTATTTTTGATCTGCCATTCCATAATCAAGCGAGTCACCGCAATAGCGGTAAATAAAGACGTCACCAAACCAATACCAATGGTCACGGCAAAGCCCTTAACCGGCCCGCTACCGAACAAAAATAACAAGCTCACCGCAATCAGCGTGGTGAAATTGGAATCCATAATAGTGCGGTAGGCCTTGCCAAAACCTTCCCGCAGCGCCAGCCAGGCTGGTTTGCCTCGGCGAGACTCTTCACGAATGCGCTCGTTGATCAGAATATTCGCATCTACCGCCATACCAATGGTCAGAATAATACCGGCAATGCCCGGCAGCGTGAGAGTGGCACCCAGTAAACTCAAAATGCCAAATACCAGACCAATATTCACTGTTAAGCCCACACAGGCGATTAGCCCCCAGCGCCCGTACAGACCGATCATAAAGGCAATAACCATACCCGCACCCACCAGTCCTGTGGTTAAGCCCATGGCGATGGAATCACTACCTAAATCAGGTCCGACGGTGCGCTCCTCCACCACATATAATGGTGCTGGTAAAGCGCCGGCTCTGAGCATTAGTGCCAGATTGCCAGCCTCTTTAACACTAAAGGCCCCGCTAATTTCACCATTGCCAGCAATTTCGCTGCGAATCACAGGCGCGGTAATCACTTTGCTGTCCAACACCACCGCCAGCGGACGACCAATGTTATTACGTGTCATTTCCGCGAATAGGCGGGCACCTTCACTGTCCAGCTTAAAGTTAACCACGGGTTGGCCGGTGTCAGGGTTGAATGCCATACTAGCATCACGAATATGCTCTCCCGCCATAGCTACGCGTTGCTCCAGCACATACTGCCGCTGGGCGCTAACGTCCGGTAGCACAATAGTGGCAACATCACCCTCACCGCTGTCGCGAGCACTCCAATGAAAAGTCATTTTTGCGGTGGTACCCAGCAATTCACGAATGTCACTAGGGTCCGCAACACCCGGCATTTGTACTAAAATTCCATCGCTACCCTGGCGGGTAATGCTTGGGTCCACTAACCCGGTTTCATCGAGCCGGCGCCGCACCACTTCCAGGCTTCGCTCGAGCGCATCCCGGGACAAACTCTCCCGCCAGGCATCGGTTAGGGTTAGCACTAAACGTCCATTAACTGAATCCACGCTAAACCGGCGTTCGCCGTTTGGCGTATCCGTGGCCAGCTCTCGGGCGAGGCTGGCCGCTTCGGCCAAACGTTCGGGTTGCCGCAATCTGAGCTCTATGCCTTCGTCAGTAATTATGGGCCGTGGATAGTGAATACCCGACTCACGCAGTGACTTCGTTAAGTCTTCGGCAATAGCTTCTTGCTCGCTGGTAAAAAGAGTTGGTACGTCCACCTCCAGCAATAAATGTGAGCCCCCTTGTAGGTCGAGACCTAAGGAAACCCTGTTTTGTTGATACCAGTTAGGCAACTGGCTGGAACTATTTGGAGTCATAAAATTTGGCAATGCGCTCAGCAGCCCGAGCACAATGACCAGACCGTACACAACGGCCCGTGACCATAGCGATTTCATACGCAATCCTCGAAAAACTTCAATAACCGAAATAGCTGTCAGATTCTGGACAGCGGTAAACTAACGGAGGATTACGCCAATAGGAGGAGCACGAAGTAGCGGAAGTAAAAAACGAGGTATAAGTAGCGAAGCCCATGCGCTCTGTGCAGCTATAGCAGTATTGGCACAAAGGTGCAGCCACAGTGACTTAGAATGGTCGCACCACCAGTCGCTCGGATCACTGTCATTGGTGTCTGCAGTGTTTTGCTTATGTTTGCCAATTTGGGTGCGATAGGATTCGCTGTGGCTGGCAAGGGTTAAATCATTAAGAGTTCCAACATACCCCTGATCCATTCGCGCGGCGAAAAACTGCTGCTGCGCAGCAGAAGATAGAACAACAAACAGCAACACCAGTAGTGATAACACTACCAGAGGCAGTTGAATCCGTTGGGGAACACAGTGACGGGGTTGGTTGTTCATGCGGCTACCTGCGAGTGGTTGCCAGAATTATCTGGCAACCCTGAGTTTTAGTCAATGAGAAACAAGTCGGGAGCCAGTGACCCGCCAGCAAAAGCGTTCTGATAACAATCAGAAACGAGCCCGAGCAAATAAAAAAAAGCCCTCATAAAGAGGGCCTTTTGCTTTCCAGGGAGTTATTAGTTTTAGAACTTGTATTCAACACCGGCAAAGAAGCGGCGACCAACCAAGTCATACAGGGCATTGCCTGTGTAGCCCGGAGGGGTTTTATCGAACACGTTGCGGATACCTGCATTGACACTGAAGTTGTCGCTTACATTGTAATTAGCTGACAAGTCGTGTGTCACCAGAGAGCCGATGTAGTTAGGTGATACGTTTTCGTATGACTCTAACCGTGGCGTTACATCAAACAACGCAGAACGGTCAATATAACGTGCTGACCAGTTTGTGCTGAGGTTGTCTAGTGCATAAGTTACCGACAAGCGAGCTTGCCATTCAGGGTCACCTACTTCACCGCGCTCATCATTGTTCAAATCAGGCTGGTCTTGGAATTCAAACGACTCCAATTCTAACAAGTGATTAATGAACAAGTTGGTTTGCAAAGTACCTGGTAGATCAAAACGTACCAAGTCAGTCCGGTAGTTAATATCTACTTCAATACCCTTAGTATTCAAAGCTGCGGCATTCAGGTAGCCAGATTGCACTAATGAAATGTCGTTGCTTGAAGCGTCACGAGTAACTTGATTACAGAACGTCGCTGATGGGCCACCTTCAGAGTCTACGCAGTTGTCGACAACCGTTTGCGCAGCAATAAAGGTAATTGCATCTGAAATTTCGATGTCATATAAATCAGCGGTAATTGAGAAGTTTTCAATAAATGACGGTGTGTAAACCACACCAAATGTCATTGAATCAGATTCCTCAGCCGTTAGATCCGGATTACCACCCGAAATCAAATTGACACTAACATTATCATTTGCCTCGAAGCCTTCTGGAATACCTAAGGCTGCGCAGTTAGATGCACGGTTCGGATTCTGGTTTATGTTGTCGGCATCACACGGATCTGATACCTGTGCGAATCCCGGAGACTGCGGGCTAAAAGCTTCGGTAATGTTTGGCGCACGAACGGCTTTGCCTAAAGTACCGCGGAAACGAATATCGTCAACCGGGCTATACACAAGACCAACTTTCCATGCGTCGGCTTTACCAGCATGCGAGTAGTCTGCTTTACGGAATGCCGCATCAACGCTCAACTCTTTCGCAAATGCAACATCTCTTAACAGCGGAACATTTACCTCAATGAACGCTTCACTTACATCGTAATCCGCGTATTCATTTGGAGTTGCAGCGTTAGCTGTTAAACCGCGACGGGTAAATTCATCAGTGATAGTTTCAGAGGTTTCTTCGCGGTACTCAAAACCGAAAGCTACGTCGATATAGCCAGCCGGTAGTTCAAGGAAACCACGTGTATCGGTAACGAAAGACGCGCCAACATATTCTTGCGTGATAGTGTCAGTACGAGTTACGTCAGCTGAAACATAGTCAATGGCTTCTTGTGAAGCTTGACCAAACCCAAACGGATTGTATGGTACGCAGTTCTGAGAATTAACCGAAGCCTGAGATGGGTCGGCACAAACAGCTTCACCTGTTTCAGGATCAATTTCTGAGTTAACCGCTGCTACAAAGTTACCAGGAACGAGCGAGTTTAGGGTTTTACGAGTGTTCGAGGTTTCGCCATAAGAATAATACAAATCATAATCTAGCAGCGTAGAACCAATATCGAACGCACCTTTTACACCTGAAACAACACGAAACGTCTGACGCTTGTTATCAGCAGTACGGTTACCCCATTCTTCGAAGAATTTCGCCATGCTGACTGTGGACTGACCATTGTCTAGCAACTCCTGACGTAACTGCTCATCTAAAAACGCGTTATTCTCTACATCAATAGTGATGTTGCCGAATCGGAATGACGGTTGAAATTGTTGCTCAATATCTGCGCGTGAGTATTTAAAGTCGCCATAAAGCTCAGCAGAATCATTAATACGGAAGTTCAGTGTAGAGCCAACAGTCTCACGACGTAATTCTGGTTGATAGTTTACATAGTCTTGACCGAAGAAGCAGGTATCACAGCCGTCCGGGAAGCTACCAAATGCGAAACTGTTGTCAAGATCACGAGTCTGTTGCAGCACGGGAGAGCCATCGGCACCGAAGGTGTAACGTGGACCACCACCGAACGGGTTTATAACGCCGAAGCTGTTGATCATTTCTGAACCAACGTTTTTAGCATAAATCCGATCCGGAATGCCATCTAGGCGACCAGTGTCTTCTGGGTTTAAAACTGTTCCCCAGCGCTCAAATTGACGAATGTCGTTTTCAAGTGTTTCTTGTAAACGAGTTTGCGTCATAAAGAATGTTGCGTTACCACGACCATTTAAAAAGTCGCCGCCACCAAGAATAGTAAACTGATGCGCTTTAGCGCCAACACCTTCAGTTGAACCTGAGCCGGTTGCGCTCAATTCCAAACCTTCGTAGTCGTCTTTTAAAATAACGTTTACAACGCCTGATACCGCATCTGAACCGTAGATGGCAGAAGCACCACCGGTAACTACTTCAACACGCTTAATCATGCTTGAAGGAATGCTTGATAAGTCGACTTGTGCCGAACCTGGCTCACCAGCAACGTGACGTTTGCCGTTAATGAGTACCAGTGTACGAGCCGCACCAAGGCGACGTAAGTCAGCAGAACTCACACCAGCGCTAGCACCAGATTCACGGTTACCGATAACCGTATCGGTAGCACCGATGGCTGGCAGTTCGGCCAACATTGAACCTAAGTCTGGCGTACCAAAACGTTCAATTTCGTCTTCGCCAATAACTAATAAAGGTGCTGCTTGAGATAGCTCCGGACGTGCAATCCGAGAGCCGGTAACTTGAACACGCTCGACTCGTTCTTGGTCTTCCGCGCCTTCTTGCTGTTGATCTTGCGCAGATGCAGGTACAGCGAAAAATGCTGAGCTAACACCAGCGAAGAGAATCGTTCGGATTGAACGAGTCAATACTGACTGTTTGTGCATGGGTGAACTCCCTGAGTTTTTATTATTCTTCGAATTGTATAATTATTTCTAAATGTAAGTAATTGTAAAATTATAATACAGACTGATTTAGAGCCTGCATTACGCAAGAACACCACAACTTAAATTTGTTTGCAATAATTTTGTAACAAGATATTAAATATAAGTTGTATATATAAGTTTTATGGTTGTCAGATAGAGTTCAGGATAGGCAATCTACGACTAAAACAGCGACTACCAATGTACATGACTGAGTGGTTGTGTAGGGATGTTGATGCCCCCCAATAGAATTATGCATTTACTATTTCTACTGGGGGCGAGCTATAGATGATAAGAGCTAGTTAATCAGCGGTTACACCTGCCTCTAAGCTAGGTAAGAACTTCGGAGGTCTGAAACCACCAAGTTCGGCCTCAAGCATTGCGGCTAAACTGAACAAGCTGGCTTCACTCCAAGGCAATCCCACCACACTTAAACCTAAAGGCAGTGAGCCTTCATTTCCCAGCGGAAGCGTAATCGACGGATAGCCGGAAACCGCTGCAGCAGTTGAAGTACCAAAGCTAAAACCCACACCCTCTTGCGGTGGTGTTGGCCACGCAGGCCCATAGGAAGGCATCAATATAGCACTTACACCTTGCTCTTTAAGGTAGCGATTCAAGTGTGCCTCAGCCAAACGGCGACTATTAAAAAGCGCTTCGTTGTAGCTTTTAGCGGCATCATCAAGATTAATATTTACGGCTTGGTCAAAGTACTCCTGACCAAATAGCGCTAACTCAGTGTCGGCATTGGCTAGGTTGTAATCAATAACAGCTTGCATGTCAGTCGCCGGAGCATTGAACTCAGCCAGCCAGTTATTTAAGTCGCGCTTAAATTCGTAAAGCAGAACCTCGAACTCATTAGCATATAGCTCGTCAGGCAAGCTCCATTCGTTAACTTCAATAACTTCCACGCCTTTACTTTTTAACGTGCGAACCAGGTTATCAGTCATTACTTTAACGCCTTCAAATTGCTCATCGTATGCACGAACAACAACCACAGATTCCCCGCTAAAATTCTGTTTCGCCGCGTCAGCCAGTAATTCCCCGTAACGGCTTTTGGCTTCTACTGTAGTCATTGCATCAAGCAACACGGCAGCACCGAAAACATGGCGGGTCATAGGGCCTGCGATATCCTGAGCCGCGGCAATTGGAATGATGCCATAACCCGATACTGCGCCACGCGTTGCTTTTACGCCAACGACACCATTTACCGAGGCCGGGCACATAATTGAACCATCCGTTTCTGTGCCGATAGCAAGTAAGCTAAAGTCAGCTGCAACAGCGGCTCCTGAACCGGCACTAGAGCCACAGGGATTGTGAGTAAGCACATAGGGATTGCGAGTTTGCCCGCCAATACCAGACCAACCGCTAATTGAATTCTGACCGCGGAAATTAGCCCATTCCGACAAATTAGCTTTACCCAAAATAATAGCGCCGGCATCGCGCAGTTGTGTTACTAACGCTGCGTCTTTGGTCGTAATGAAATCTTTCATTACTGTTGCGCCCGCTGTCGTCGCCATTTCGTCATTGGTCGCGATATTGGCCTTCAAAACTACCGGTAGTCCATGCAACGGGCTGCGAATGTAGCCGCCCTTACGCTCTTCATCCAACTCTTGAGCACGATCTAGCGCGGCCGGATTTACTTCAATAATCGCCCGAATATCATGACCCTTGTGATTGTTGGCGGCTATCTGGTCAAGGTAATACTGCACCAACTCGACACTGGTTAACTCGCCGGAGTTTAGTTGCATTTGAACCGTTGCAGTGTCCGCCCATTGCAACTTCTTCGCTGTTACATCGGTTGGTTTTGCGCTGCACCCTGCAACAATAAAAATTAAGGCAACAGTAAATGGAACACGCTTTAAACTTGTTAGAATTTTTTGGCTACTAATCACGCCCATTTCCTTTATTGAAAGTTATACAAGTTCTCGAGCATGCCTTTTAGAAAAACAAATTTCCACTAAAAATGCTCTCAACAAGTTCGATTATTTGCGCCGACCCGTTGTATGTCTGGCCAATAAACCAGCGCTGTGCTGTTGTACTTGCGAGCTTTTGCGCCATGACCATAAACGTTCGCGGGCTTCGCGCCCCGCGGTTTCAAGATCGACTACCGGCGCCGGATAATTCTGGCCAAGGGTAAACCCATACATCGCCTGTTCCATGTTGGTGAGTTCCCACGGTTGATGCACCAAGGCATCCGGTACATCGGCAAGCTCCGGAACCCACTGACGAATAAATCTCCCTTCGGGGTCCTGCTTTTGTCCCTGCTTCAGCGGATTATAAATACGAATGGTATGAATGCCGGTTACCCCCGCCTGCATATTTAGTTGCGGGTAATGAATGCCCGGCTCAAAATCGAGAAAAGTTCGCGCCAAATGCGGTGCGCCCAGGCGCCAGTCAATATTCAGGTGATGGCTTAAAAAGCTCACCAGCATGGCGCGCATGCGAAAATTCAAAAACCCGGTTTGGTTCAGGCTGCGCATGCAGGCATCTACCATAGGAATGCCGGTATTGCCTTGTTGCCAGGCGGTTAAGTCTGCCTCAACCTTGGCGTCGCTGCGGTACGGGTAATCTTTATACGCCGGATTAAAATGCTCCAGCTCCATGCCATGGCCGCTTTCAAACTTCTGTACGAAGTGGCAGCGCCAGTGTAAACGCGAGCTGAATGCCTGCCATGCTCGTGAACCCAACTGTTGCTTGTGCGCAAAAGCATATTGCCACACCTCGCGAATACTTAGGTTGCCCCAGGCAAGGTAAGGTGACAGCCGCGAGCAACTGAGCCGACTTGGCCCTGGCTTTGATATATCCAGGTGATAACGCTTACCGCGACCGGCAAAAAAATCCTTAAAAACGCGCCACGCTTGCTCAGCCCCACCAGGTTGCCGTTGGTCATCGTTGGTTACCCAGCTTTGTGACGGCGGCGTTTGTGTCAAACCTACGTCCGCAGCAGTGACTACCTGGGCTTGCTGCCACAGCGCTTTCGTTGGAGTTTCCAGCGGCGCCTGCATAACTGAGTGCCAGCGCTTCTGCCAGCCCTTTCTGTGCCGTAAAGCTCGCTGCACTGCCCCGTACGCAAACTCCTGCCAGTTAATGCCGTACTTTTTACACCAGCGTGCCAGCGCTTTATCGCGAGCAAAGGTACTGGCTATGCCTACTTCTTCGTAGCTATAAATAGTGTCTATACCATGGCTAGTGCGTAGTTGGTTCAAAATACTTGAGAGCTGTCCGGCACAAATGCACAGCTGGTGATTGTACTGACTAAGCTCGCGCTGCATGGCCATGAGCGATTGCCATATAAAGCGCCAATGTTGTTCACTGTAGTGCGGATCCTCGAGCAGGAAATCCTCCACCACATACAGCAGCAACACAGGCTTGTCTGCTTGCAGAGCTGCCAGCAGCGGAGCATGGTCAGTCAGGCGCAAATCGCGCTTAAACCAAACAACATTAATCATGGGAAAGAGAATTTCGGTGTCATGCTCGTTAAAACGAGATCCATGGGGAAATGGATTGTTTTAGCGCAGAGGATATCGCTCAGCTAAGTGGAATCGGCGTGGGAACTTTTATAGCCTGCCCGCCACTAAAGAAATCCATTAAATAACAAATTGTAAAAAATGAAACCCTACCTAATAACCCTAGTTTTGATGCTGCTATGGCCGTTTGAAGCGTATGCCGATAACAAATTATATCGTGACGACAAAACCGAAATCCGTTACCACCTGAACAATCCCGATGCCGACAACTTACTCGTAGTGTTTCAGGGTTCTGACTGCAACAGCGTCAGACACATGAGTTCGGTGAAAACTATTTGGCAAGTATTGGCACCCGATGCCGCGCTGTTAACCGTTGAGAAATATGGCATTGACGAGAATTTGTCTTATGTACAGGGCGAGCGGGATGACTGCCCGGCGAGCTATCTTGAACACGACAGCATGGCACAACGAATTAAAGATGGGGTTCGCGTTATAAAGGCTTTGCAAGATTCCTATGATGAAGTCACCTTAGTAGGCGGTAGCGAAGGTGGTTCAATTGCATTGGCGGTTGCAGCACAAGTTACGGGTCTTCATGCGGTGTTGGCATTAAATTCAGGATCGTCGAGCTTTCAGCATGATATTGAATACAGTATTAGGAAAACCCTGCCTGACTCCGCTCGGGAATCGGTTTTACAAGGATTTAGACAATTCGCTGAACAGATAGCTGCGAGCCAACAAGCTTTCCCCATTGAAGTAAGCGGACACGGCTATGCATTTTGGAAAGATGCCTTAACGCGCGACCTTATTGCTCCGCTCCATGACATTAATGCGCCAGTTTTAATCATGCAATCTGCTGAGGACAAGAGCGTGGACCCAGAAATGACACAAGCAGAGGTGGCAAGCATCATTGGTAATGGCGCATCAAATGTAAAATTTAAAATGTTGCCAGGACTTAATCACGGCTTTCGGGATACAACCGGCACCTCGAAGTTAAGCGCCGTTGTTGCCGAAGCTGCCGCGATATTGGAGGGTGTTGATGGCGAGTAACTGCTATGCAGCTGTCCATGGATATTGCTTCAGGAATCACCGATGAACGTCTGCAGTTGGTTCATAGCCAGGCAACTGGCAGCTTACTTGGTTTAGCGCTTAACCTTCCGATGCCGCATCTTCATCAAGCATTACCAGAACTCGAGAAATAACCGCCTTTAATATTTATTTCGAAAAATCTCGGCCATTTGTCCTAGGCGATACATGATGTCTCGCGACTTGGCTTGGTCGTGACCGTTTGTGGATAAAATTGTCATGAGCAAATATGCGTCATTGCTGGACGCACCTTGGCAGTAAACCAAATGAGTATCGCTGGTTCTATAAAATTGTATTCTATTTAAAGGCAAGGGTTGCTCTGTATTACCCAAGTGAATATGCCGAACTTCTTCTGACCTCACAAGTGGTAAAGTAAAAGGGTGGTCATAAGGCACATCACGCCCAAAGTTATCGGGCACAACCCCCGTGCTCTTATAAAGCCGGAAATCCGCAACTAAATCGTCTAACTCGTCATCTGATAACAGGTCCTGCATGAGCCGGCTTTTGAAAATTCGGATCACTCTTCAAAATCACCCAGTTTTTGCTCAGAGGCTTCCAATAATTGCTCAGCACCTAGCGCTGCTATTGAAGCTAATCGCTTACTTGAGGGACGAAACTGTGAGCTTTGAGACTTAGACTCTAGCAGTTTAACCATCTGCTCGTATCCCTCAGCACTAACCATGTAGCCTACTGTTTTATTATTGGACAAAACAGCAACAGGTTCACTGATGAAATAGTCCGTTGGTTTCTTTCTAAGCTCAGAGACTGAAACTGTTTTTTCAGCCAAAATTGATTGAACAGCCATAGCTCACCTCAAATTAAAACGTACATAATAATGCACTTTATTTTGTATACTGTCAAGACTCTTGAATGTACAGTCAACTAGCGGCGATTCAGAAATCTGGTTTGCTAAACCTCTTTATTTAACAAAATGGGCTTAACCTCAATAGCAACATTACGCTGCTGCAATTCGTTGCGGAAACCATTAACAAATCCGCGCAGCGCGCCGCTTATCGTTAAAGACAGCGGCGACGTAGCAACATGCTCATAAGAATCGCTATAAAGAAACTGCGTCACTTTACAATAGTTTTGTAACCTCAACTTCTCGGCCAAAATTTTATATATGGCTATTACCGTGGTTACCTGGTTAAAAATCTGCTCCTGAATGACCCGGCCCGAAACCGCTTCAAAGGCATCTGAATTCAGCTCGGCCGGGAAGAAAATGACTTCATCAAATGAGCGAAACTCAAAAAACGCTCGTTCAATTTCATAGTTCAAGCTCCAGTCATCTGCAGGGTCGCAAACACTTATCGCCCCCTTGCTTCCCTCTTCAGCGAGGCTGTCGCTGGTGAGGTTTAGCTCCCAAACGGCCTTGTCTGAAGATTGAATGGTTTGCATAAACTGCTGAGCAAAACGATTGTTACTATTAATGATCAAATAGGTGTACATGTTTTTTCCCAACACTCTTTTTGTTAACTCGTAATGAATGGCCGATTAGCGCACTTCTATCGCGCCAGCAAAATTGCGATAAATGCCGACTAACCGAATAAAGCTTTGCTGTTGCAGTTGTGCGAGTTGGTCGCGGCTTCGCAGCAATTCACGCTCAGCATCTAGCAGCTCAAGGAATTCGCTACTACCGGCGTTGTAACGCTGCCGGGCTATTTCCACGGCCCTGGTACTGGCCTGCCACTGTTGCTCCAAACTCAATTGCTGTTTGCGGCTGAGATTGTAACTATGAAGCGACAATTGCATCTCGTTCAGGGCATCAAACACTTGCTGCTCAAACTCAGCCAATGCCATTTGCGCGCTGGCTTCAGCCTGACCAATTCGCGCTTTCACCGAACCCAAGTCACCCAGTTGCCAGCTTAAACTTGGCGCTACCAACCAACTTTGGGTGTCGCTACTAAGCGTTAGCCCCGGGCCGGAAAGAAAACCTAAAAAACCACCCACCGACAAATTCGGATATAAATCGGCGGTAGCCACGCCAATATTAGCGGTACGCACGGCAAGTAATCGCTCGGCGCTAGCCACATCCGGACGGTAGTGAAGGTAGTTTTGGCCTGATACAACAGCCACTGGTTGCCTAAGTTCAGGTAAATAGGGGTCGGCGTCCAGTTGTAGCTGCCCCGGCTGTTGCGCCAGCAATGCGGATAAAGTGGCATCTGCCGTTAACAGAGCCAACTGATAAGAAGGTAAGTCAGCTTGCACCCTGTGTAATTGCACATCTATTTGCGCCAACTCGAGCTCGGAGGCCATACCCACCTCCAATCTGGCTTCCACAATGGCTCGACTTTGGCGTAAGTTTTCCAGGTTTTGCTCAGCGACGTTCAGGCGTAACTGAGCTCCACGGTATTCGCCATAGCTTGTGGCCACCTGACTGATCAGCTGCACCTGCGCATCGTGCCATAAAATGTCTGCTTGCTGCGCCTGAGCCTGAGCAGCTTCGCTGGCACGACGCAGCTTACCGAACAAGTCCAGATCCCAGCTCAAGCTAGCGCCATTGCTATATCCGCGGGTAATCACGCCATCATCAACCGCCGACAGCGTGCTGTTTTCACTCGCCTGATAGCCAGCCTCCAGCCTACCCTTAGGAAAGGAATCATTGTCGGCATCACGGAACACGGCATAGGCCCTATCAACATTCGCTCGAGCCTGCGCCAGCGTGCGGTTTTCTACCAGCGCTGTATGAATCAACCGGTTCAAAGCCTGATCGTCAAATGCCTGCCACCAGCTTTGTGAATGCTCTGCTTGCTGATACGGGCTGGTTAAGGTGATATCTGCCACCTTCACCGGCGGTTGGTAGTCAGGCCCCACAGCGCACGCAGTTAACGTAGCCATAACCATGCTAAGCATCGATAAATTTAATATGTTACTCATGATTTGCCTCCGAGTATGTGGTGGTTGCGGGATCTGTGGTTGCGCTGTGCCCTAAGGCTTTTTTCTCACCGCGTTTTGCCAGCATGTAGTAAAACAGCGGGGTTAAAATCAGACCGAAAATGGTGACGCCTATCATTCCCGCGAATACCGCAACACCCATTGCCTGGCGCATTTCAGCACCGGCGCCGGTGGAAAACACCATGGGCACCACACCCATAATGAACGCAATAGACGTCATTAGAATGGGCCGTAAACGTAAGCGGCCTGCTTCCAGAATGGCGTCCATAGCACTCATGCCATGGTCTTGCAGCTCTTTGGCGAACTCGACAATCAAGATGGCATTTTTGGTAGCCAGCCCCACCAGCACTATTAAGCCTATTTGGGTGAGGATATTGTTGTCCCCGCCGTATATCAGCACGCCACTTAACGCCGACAGTAGTGTCATTGGAATGATAAGAATAATAGCCAGCGGTAAAGTTAAGCTTTCGTACTGAGCCGCTAACACCATAAACACCAGCAAAATCACCAACGGGTAAATGAACATTCCCGCGTTACCTGCCAGAATTTGCTGGTAGGTAAGTTCGGTCCACTCGTAGGTCATGCCGTTTGGCAATGTTTCAGCCAAGATCTGCTCTATCGCCGCCTGAGCTTCACCGGAGCTGTAACCCGGCGCCGCGCCACCATTGATTTCAGCAGTGGTAAAGCCGTTATAGTGCATCACGCGATCCGGCCCAGCGGAGTTGGTAACCTTGATGAATGAGCCCAGCGGTACCATTTCGCCATTGCTGTTACGCACTTTTAACTGGCTGATTTGCTCCGGGGTCTGACGAAACTGCTCGTCGGCCTGCATATTCACCTGATAGGTACGGCCGAAGCGGTTAAAGTCATTCACGTACACCGATCCCATATAACCCTGCAACGTTTGGAAAACCTCGTCCAGACTCACACTTTGTTGCTTGGCTTTTGTACGGTCGATGTCCACGTCCAACTGCGGAACATTCACCTGGTAGCTGGAGAAAACTCCGGCCAGTTCAGGCGTTGCCCAGGCTTTTTGCATAACCTCCATGGTTACCTTGTACAGCTCTTCATAACCGTGGTTGCCACGGTCCTGTATTTGCAGTCGGAAACCGCCAATAGTACCCAGCCCCTGCACCGGAGGTGGTGGGAAAATAGCAATAAAGGCATCTTCAATACCGGCAAATTGCTGATTCAACTCGGCCGCTATGGCATTGGCCGACAACGACGGGTCATTCCGCTCATCAAAGCCGGTTAGCCCGGTAAATACGATTCCGGAATTCGGACTATTGGTAAAACCGTTAATACTCAAACCCGGAAACGCAATAGAGTTGGCTACGCCAGGATGTTCCAGCGCAATCCGCGACATTTCTTTAATCACCTCTTCCGTGCGTTCCAGTGAGGCCGCATCAGGTAACTGAGCAAAAGCAACCAAGTACTGCTTGTCCTGACCAGGCACATAGCCGGTTGGCGTAGTCGCAAACTGCAGGCCGGTTACCCCCACCAGTACGACATAAAGAACACCCACGATAACGCCGAAACGTATTACCTTTTTAACCAGCCAGCCATAACCCTGAGACAAGCGCGCAAAGAAGCGGTTAAAAGGAGCGAACAACCAACCGCCTAGCAACTTATCCATGCCACGAGTCAGTGCGTCTTTCTTCTCGCCATGACCTTTCAACAAAAGCGCAGACAACGCCGGGCTAAGTGTTAGTGAGTTAATCGCCGAGATAAAAGTTGAGATAGTAATGGTTAACGCAAACTGCTTATAAAACTGTCCGGTTAAGCCCGACATAAATGCCGTAGGAATAAACACCGCTGCCAATACCAATGTGGTAGCAACAATAGGTCCGGTTACTTCTTTCATGGCTTGCTGGGTAGCTGCTATGGGCGATAAGCCTTCACTGATGTTCCGCTCCACGTTTTCCACCACCACAATGGCGTCGTCCACCACAATACCTATGGCCAGTACCAACCCAAACAACGACAAGGCGTTCAGGGAAAAGCCAAGCAAATGCATAAAGGCAAACGTACCTACCAGCGACACAGGTACGGCAACCAATGGAATGATGGAAGCCCGCCAGGTTTGTAAAAACAGCACTACTACCAAAACGACTAGTAATACTGCCTCTAGCAGCGTTTTCACTACAGCTTCAATGGAGCCGCGCACAAACACGGTTGGATCGTAAACGATGTCGTGGCTTAAGCCGTCCGGAAAGTCCTTAGACAACTGGGCCATGGTAGCCCGCACGTCATCCGATATCTGAATGGCGTTCGAACCGGAAGCCTGGAAAATTGGTATGGCAACCGCATCTTTGTTGTTCAATAATGAACGCAACGCATAGGTTGAAGCGCCCAGCTCAACTCGGGCGACATCTTTTACGCGACTGATTTCACCGTTGCCACCCACCTTAATAATAATGTCTTCAAACTCTTCCACACTCGCCAGCCGGCCTTTCACGTTAATTAGCAGTTGAAAGTCGGCATCGCCGCTTGGCTGAGCACCTAAGCTGCCTGCTGCGGCCTGTTGATTCTGTTCGCGAATAGCCGCGGTAATATCAGCGGGCGATAAGCCCAATGCCGATACCTTATTCGGGTCCAGCCAAATACGCATACTGTATTCGCCAGCACCAAATAGCTGCACGGCGCCAACACCGTCAATTTTTGCCAGCTCGTCTTTAATGTTCAACGCCGCATAGTTCGACAAATACAGCATGTCGTAACGGTCGTCTGGCGACGTTAAATGCACCACCATGGTTAAATCCGGTGACGACTTCTCGGTAACCACACCCAAGCGTTGCACGACCTGAGGCAAGCGCGGTTTTGCTCGCTCTACCCGGCTTTGCACTTGCGTTTGAGCCAAGTCCACATCGGTACCAATGGCAAAAGTGACAGTTAAGGTCATGCGCCCATCAGAAGTGGCCTGAGAAGACATATACAGCATGTCTTCAACACCGTTAATTTCCTGCTCCAACGGTGAGGCTACAGTTTCAGCGATTACTTTTGGGTTGGCCCCCGGATAGTTAGCGGTAACCACTACCGTTGGTGGTACCACTTCCGGATACTCCGTAATGGGTAACTGCCATACCGCAATGGCCCCGGTAATCAGGAACAACAGCGAAATCACTGCGGCGAAAATAGGCCGCCGAATAAAGAATTGAGAAAACATGGGCGGCTCCTTAACCGTGGTTATCTGCTGAACCGGTTTGGGCCGTCAGCTCGTTATTCGCTTGATCTAGCCGCTGTTGAACTCTACGCAGTTCCGCTAACTGCTCACTGCTGGTCATGTCCACCAACTGCGGATCAATCTGCATGTTTGGACGCACGCGCTGCAGGCTATTTACGACGATAGTGTCCGTGGGAGCTAAGCCTTCACGCACAATGCGTAAGCCGTTAACTTTTTCACCCAGTTCAACCGCGCGATATTCAAGTTCGTCATTACTATTAACGATCAGTACAAATTTATTATTCAGATCGGTTCCAATGGCCTTTTCGTCTATCAAAATACCTTCATAGGTGTCACTTCCTACCAACCGTATACGGGCGAATAACCCCGGTAGCAGGTCGTTCTCGTCATTAGGGAAACTGGCGCGAATGGCAATGGTGCCGGTCTGGGCGTCAATGCGATTGTCGACAAAATCAACACGACCGACGTACTGATAACTACTGTCGTCCGCCAGCGCCATGTATACCGGGTTCTCAGCACGGGTGTCCGCCCGTTTGCCAGTTTCGGCTAGCCGCACATACTTCAAATAGCTTTGTTCGTCGACATCAAAGTAGGCATACATTTTGTCGGTTGATACCAAGCTGGTGAGCTGGCTTTGCCCCGCGTTCACAAAATTGCCCTCAGTGACCTGGGCATAGGACACGCGACCGCTAATTGGGGCGGTGATGCGGGTATAGCTTAAGTCCAGTTCAGCGCGCTGCAAGGCTGCTTCAACTGAGGCTACGGTAGCAGCCGTTTGCTGCATACGAGCCAAGCGACTGTCCAGAAGTTCTCCGGAAATAGCGCGCTGATTACTTAGCTTTTCGGCTCGGAGATACTCTTTGTCCGCCTGCAATGAGGCGCTTTTTGCACTTTCCAGCTCAGCTTCAAGCTGGGCAACTTCAGTAGCAAAATGACGCGGGTCAATTTGCACCAGCAAATCGCCTTTGTTAACCAAAGCGCCTTCATTGAAGTGTACTTTCTCAATATAACCAGACACTCGCGGTATCAACTGAACTGTCTGCGGCGCCTGTAAACGACCGGTAAATTCGTCCCACTCGGTAATGCGCTCATGAACGACCTGCGCCACGCTAATTTTTGGTAGAGCGGCCGCCGGCGCCTCTTCCGCCGCTTGCGGATTACTGCACGCGGCTAAAACCAACGCGCCAATACTTACTACAAAAACCTTCACTGTGTTTGCCATACTCATGACCTTGCTCTCCAAATTGGTGCTAGACGCTGCCAAGCGCGCTTCAAATAGAACTAGCTATTTATGTACCGCTCGGTAATAATATAGGGGTAAGTTTTCCTGTCAAGACATTTTGTACTGTTTGGTACAAATATATATTTTGAACTAAATACGAAAGAATGACGTAGAAATAACTGAAGCAGCCAGAAACGGGCTGTGTCGAATACGGGATAAAGTATAATCAGGTCAAGCGGAACTGTGCATGCCAAAAACTAGCTGCTACTTGCCTATTTCTATAGAGCCGACCACGAAGCACAGCTCTCGGTCTCGAATCGGTACGCTTATTCTCAGGAGCTAACCAGGACGACTACTGCTGGACAGGATTCATCCGCCTGTTTACTATGTGGCCGTGCCAGCACAGGCACAACGTGTTGATGAGGAGTGAAGCTATGCCAACGAAAACGCCAACCGCTTGTCGCGGAAGACCATGTTCATTTGATAAAGATGAGGCACTGGGCAAAGCGTTGGAGCTGTTTTGGAAAAATGGCTACGAAGGCACCTCGTTAACCGATCTGACAACCGTGATGGGCATTAACAAGCCCAGCCTGTACGCCGCCTTTGGCAATAAAGAACAGCTATTTTTACAGGCTATCGATCTTTACGAAAAGCGACCCGAAGCTTACTTCTACTCAGCGATGCAAAAGAAAACCGCTTATTTGGTAACGCAAGCCATGCTACGCGGTGCCGCCGAGAGAATGGCGAACGCCGACCATCCGCAAGGCTGTGTCATCGTTCAGGGGGCGTTATCCTGTAGCGATGCTTCTGCCACTATTAAAGAAGCACTGATTGTGCGTCGCCGGGAAGGCCAGTTAGCGCTGCAGCGACGTTTTGAAAAAGCGCAACAAGATGGTGACCTGCCACAGCATGTAAATGTCGCCACGCTTTCCTCCTACATTGGCACGGTGCTGCAAGGCATGTCCGTGCAAGCAAATAATGGCGCTTCGGTTGAAGATTTGTATGCTGTGGCAGACATGGTTCTGGATAACTTCCCGAAATCTTAAGCACCCTGGCTGGCTTAACGAATAACATCCCCCGACATGTAAGATCCTACGCAATACTTGCCTAATCCTATAACCTCGGGGTCAGTTTCTGGTAGATACTTAATCCTTGTGCCTATACTGCAAGAAGCTACATTCTGTAGCTATTCACTAAACCTATCTGCGGCCGGGAACTATGACTATCACCAACCAGTATCTTGCTGAGCGAAAAGCCAACCTGATGCAGCGTCTAATGCCTTTGCTGACGAAAGACAGCATTACGCCGACTGCCATCGATGACATTGCACTCATGCACCTAAGTAACCCATCTCAGGCTCGCGCTATTGTTTATCGCCCAGCCGTTTGCTTTATGCTGCAAGGTGCAAAAGAGCTTGTCGTTGGCAGCAGCCGGGTTACCTATCAAGCAATGAACTACCTGCTGATTCCGGTCATGCTACCAGTTTCCGGCCGAGTTTCAGTTGCGTCTGAGGACAAGCCTTATATTGGTTTGAGCTTCAATTTCGACATTGCTGAATTACGCGAACTGATTTTGTTGCTAGGTGATCGTATTCCTGCACCGCCCAAGTCACAAAGTGGTTTGTACGTAGGTCAGGTTGATAGCGACATCATGCAGCTACTGGAGCGCGTAGTAGAACTGCTGGAAAAGCCTGATGCAGCACCAGTACTACTACCGCTGATTAAGCGCGAAATGATGTACCGTTTGCTGCTGGGCGAACTAGGCGGTTTATTGCGGGAGTTTAACCTAATTGACAGTCAGGCAAGTCGTATCGCTCGGGTTATCGACATTTTAAAACGTCGTTTTCGCGAACCTCTGCGCGTAAAAGACCTGGCTGATGAAGTGTATTTGAGTGAGTCCGCTTTATATCAAGCCTTCAAAACGGTCACCGCCATGTCACCCATTCAGTTTCAAAAAAAGCTCAGGCTGCATGAAGCTCGCCGTATTATGCTGTTTGAGGGCATGGATGTTAGTAGCGCCTGTTATCAAGTGGGTTATGAAAGCCCATCGCAGTTTAGTCGTGAATACAGCCGTTTGTTTGGCCACTCCCCGAAAGCGGATATAAACAATTTCCGGCTGAACCCTGATAACAGTTACGCTCAATTGGCAGGTTAATATAACTGCAGAGTAATCTGCATGGAAGCCGCGCAGTAAAGCGCGGCTGTTTGTTTGATCGCTAATTGCGAACCAGCCGGCGTATATCCCGGACAATTTCATAAGCGACGATGAGTGCAATTACCAGCAGCGTCACCTCAACACTTCGCTCAACAATGGCGACAGCCACCTCTGCTCGCCACACAATCTCATTGATTGCCAACACAGGTTCTAGCATCAACCAGATTGCAGTAAGTAAAAACACGGTGTTAACGGCAATGTTAAGCAGCAGCATATTGCGGCTCCATAACCGTTTGCGTAGTTGCCACAAGCTGTGTGCAATAGCAATTGCGATTACTGGTGTAAGCCAGCTTAAAATAGTCAGGGCTTGCGCGGTAAAAATACTTTGAGCACCGCTATCTGGTTGCCATATTGGATACCAAATCAACATCACTAAGAACAGCAGTGTCGCCAGATCACTGAAGATAGTTTGTAAACTAATATGCTGCCAGCTTTTGCCTGCGCTGGGGAGCTTTTCGGGACTCCACTTGCAGGTTTCAACAACGTCCGCAGTGTCCCGCTTCCGATCACGGCTCATCACCGCGAACCCGATAGTAATTGCCGTGAATGCAAAGTAAGCACTTTCCAGAAAGTTGCTTGCCAGGCCTTTCAGGAACAACAACAGGCTCATTTCAGCACCACCAAGCCAATGACCGGTGATTTCAATGGTTGAAATCACAAACAACACGCCAAGCACCATATACAGCGTCAGCAAATACAGCGGCATAAGTGGCGCAACTACCAGCGGGGTTGGCGGGCAGAACTGCAGGGCTACCTTACGCGGGTGCCCCATTGCCTTTAGCAGTTCAGCGACCTGGTTATCAGATATTTTACCTTGCTGCGCCTCTAAGGCTTCGATCTGATCCAGAATGTTGGACTTGAGTTCGCGACCAATATCATCGCGCTTTTTTTCTGGCAACTCGCGCTGCACAGCCGCTATATAACGTTCTACCATATCCATTAGTGTTGCTCCTCATCGGTTTTAAGCAACAGTAGAGGGCCAATCGCGCTGTTCAGCGAGGTCCACTCCTGAGTTAGTTGTTCTAATAGCTCGGCACCCAACGTGGATAATTGGTAGTAACGCCGTTCACGCCCTGCACCTTGCCGCCACTCACTTTCCAGCAACCCTTGCTCAGCTAATCTGCGAATGAGCGGATACAAACTACCTTCATCAATATCTACTCCTGCATCCTGCAATTGCTGACGCAGTGAATAGCCATAATGAGGTTCACGCAACGAAGCTAGAACAGCTAGAACCAGTACGCCGCGGCGCAGTTCTAGCTTGAGTTTATCCAGTGGTGCAGTAGCCATAGTGAGTCCTTATTTATACTGTGCGTTACATACTGTGCATTACACAGTAATTTGTATACTAGGCGGCATACAGTATAAATGCAAACATTTATTTAACGGTCACATGTTCAGGAGCTATAGCGACGTTTTAACGAGGAGGGGAAATGTATTGCAGTAACTAGTCAACGCGGTCAAACGAAAACAGTTTGGTTAATTCGTGCTCCTTTCCTTCAATTTGGTCACGGAGCAATTTTGCACCTATCATGCTGTAGGTAATACCATTGCCACCGTAGGCCATAGCGAAAAGTACACGTGGACCGTATTGTTCGTTTGGCCCAAAAAACGGTAAACCGTCGGACGTTTCAGCAAAAGTACCCGCCCAGGAAAACGTGGGCTGTAGTTCAAAGCCGGGAAACAGCTCCGCAATACGCGTCACCATTTTTTGGCATTTGCGTTCCACCCGGTCGTCACGCCGCGACGGAATATCAATATCGTCGTCTTCGCCGCCAACCAATAAGCGCCCTTCACCGGTGCTGCGGAAATATAAATAGGGCCGTGCCGACTCCCACATCATGGTGTTGGCAAGCTGCCCCAGTACATCTTCATCCAGCGGATCAGTGATAAATACATAGGTGCTACGGTTTTCAGAAACCTTTTGCTGCAACCACTTTTGCGAGGCATAGCCCGCCGCCATCACCACGTATTTACAGCTAATTTGAGCACCTTCTTCAGTGCGCAAAGTAACTCCGGTGTCGCTTGGAGTAATGGATTCAATGGTGGTTTGGTCATACACCTGTGCCCCACGCGCCACTGCACGATCCAGCAATTTATAAGTCATGCGGTAAGGGTCAATGCGCGCGGCATGGTGGGTCAGAATAGCGCCCGATGAGGATAAACCATAGTGTTCCTGCACCGCGTCAGCTTCAAGCCAGTCAACTTTAAAGCCATGGTTTCGGCGCAACATAAACTCGCTGTGTAGAACATGCTCATGCTTCGGCAGGCTGGCAAAATATAGGCTTTGCTGCCGCGCAAAATCGACATCACCCACCTCGGTAGCAAGCTCCGCGAGCGAATCAATCGCATCGGCACAGCCCTGATAGGCTTTTACACCGTTCTCTTCGCCATACCAGTTAACCAAATCCGCCAAGTGCGTATCAATTTCGTATTGCAGCAAGGCGGTACTGGCCGAGGTGCTGCCCCAGCCAATATCACGCTGCTCCACCACGGCGGTAGAGAAGCCGCCGGACACCAGCTCGTCCGCAACTAAAGCACCGGTAATGCCGCCGCCAATCACCACAACATCGCAGTTTATATCGGATTTTAGAGCCGGAAAGGTCGACATAAGGCCATTCTTCATGGCCCAAAACGGATACCCACTTTTCAGATCCATTGCTACTCCCAAGCTCGTCTGTAAGGCTATTCCTTAAGCCTAGTTGGGGATCGCTGCTGTGGCGTGAGTTCCGGCGTAAATAAAGCGTAAACACGCGCTGCATAGTGAGCGGTTGCCGAGCACAAAGCGTTAGAATTACTCGCCTTGCTCAAAGTCTTTCGCTAACGCCGACAATTGTTGCAGTTCAGCGGCTTTAAGCCGTATTTTTTGCTGCAACTGATAAATGCCCACCAGGCATAGCGGCGACACCAGCAGGGTATAAAATAACAGCAAATCCAGTGAGGCTTCGGTCAGTTGCCACCAGCGCAGCAGCCAAAGTAGCGCAGAAAAGAGTATCAGCGCAGCACAAGAAAACTGGATGTAACGATAGTATCGCAAGCTAAGCTGGCAGGTTCGGCGACGGAATTGCACTAAGCCGCTGCTACTCCAGTTGTCATACGCCAGTATTGGCCGGTGCACCTGCCGACTGACATAAAATGTACTAATCGCGCCAAGCATTAGAAAAGCCGCGGACAAATACCCAAGCCAACCCGGAATGGCCACCAACAACCACACGGCGGCTATCTCCATGACCACAGCACTGAGCCATTCAAAATACATTAACGCGCGTTGTTTCCGCTGACGGCGGCTTGCCTGGGCCAAATCCTCAGCACCCGGCGCAGTATCAGCCGTGGTTTGCTGCTGCCATTTTTTTGCCAGTGCTGCAAAGTCAAAGTCATCAGCCATGTTGCATTAACTCCATAAGTTCTGTTTTGGCCCGATTCAACCGCACCCTGACTGCACCCTGCTTAATCTGCAGAATATCTGCAATTTCAGCGGCATCCAAATCTTCCAGCGCCAGCAAAATAACCTGCTGATTGGCCAACGACAACTTCTGCACAGCTAGCATTAATTGCTGATTTTGTAGCTGTTCATCAACCTGTTCTGACGGGCAATCGTCCAGCAAGGTTTGCTGAATGTGTTCATCTAACGGCTGCCATTTATAGCGTTGCGCCCGGGCAATATGGTCTACGGTCACGTTATGCATAATGCGGAACAAATAAGCACGTGGATTTTCTGCAGCCTGCAGCCGCACTGCCGATTGATGCAACGCCATGAAAATATCCTGTTTTAGATCCTGCCGGGCCGCAGGGTCTGCCTCGGCAGCCAACAAGGTTCGGCTGATGGCCTGATGATTTTGCTGCCATAGCTGCAGTAAAAACGCTTCCGGCGTTATTGCGTTGGTATCAAGTATGGTCAAAAAAGCCTCACTGCTAAATTGATTCTGTTTCTGCGCACAACTTAGTTCCTGTGTTTACCGTGCTCGCCTGATAAGTCTGGCCGACCCGGCAAAGTGTTACACAAAAAAATAAAATAAATTTTGTAACAGCGCACGGCAGTGCGCCGACTTAAAAGGCAAACACACCAAACACCAGGAAACTTACTATGAAGCTTATGAAGCTGAACGTGAAAACCCCTACAACCAACGATTTATCTACAGCTGGTTCCAGCATGCGGACTACGACAGTGAGCCCATGCAGAGATTATTCAGCACCCTGTCTGAGCAGCAAACCCATGTAGATTTAACCATGGTAGTCAATGAGTTATTTTACTATGCACAGGAACTAGATGCCTTATACTCGGAACAGGATATGTGGATATTTCACCCGACGTTTCGGAGTCGTTGGCGCGCCACTGTGGCAAATCTGAGTGCACTGAACACCGTGGTTCAAAAAGGTAAAGCAGCACAAGTTGCCGATCTGAAATCGAAATTGTCCACACTTAACAACGTCCAACTTTAAAGGATTAACCAATGGAAATTTTAAACACTTACTTGAGCGCTGTGCAGGAAGCGGACCCTTTCTCACTAGTCCTTTTCGGTGTGCTATTTCTGGCCGTATGGTTTTTACCAGCGGTGCTGGCGGTGTTCTTTAATCGCCGACACCTGGTTAAAATTGCCGTACTAAATGTTCCCGCCGGCCTATCGGTGATAGCCTGGGGAGCTTTATGTGTTTGGGCTGCAACCGGAAAAATGAGTGCTAAGCTTGCCGCTAAAGCGCGTTTAAAACCGGTGGAATAATATGACAACCTCGGAACAGCAGTGCGACAACTGTTATACCACCTTACATGGCAAATTTTGCCACCGGTGCGGCCAGGAAAAAAAGAACTATATTCGCAACCTTGCCGGGGTGGTAACCGAGTTTTTGGGTGAGTTCAGTAACTGGGACGCCCGGCTCTGGCGCACGCTGTTCCCGTTGTGGTTTCGTCCGGGTTATTTAAGTAGCCATTATGTACAAGGGCACCGAGTGCCCTTCGTACCCCCGCTACGCATGTATTTGTTTACTTCTATTATTGCCTTCTTAATTCTGGCGCAACTAGTGCCCGACCCATCCAGTGATTCAGAACCTGCGGTGGCAAGCAGCACCGAAACAGAGTTGCCGAACAACGGTCTGGTTTCGATAAAAAATGCCGATGGTAACGAACAGTTCACCCTGGAAATGCCATTTCTATCAGAACCTGCGCAACAACGCGTTAACCGGCAATTCAGCGCCTTTGTTGCCAACCCAGAGCTGGCAACGAATAAGTTCTTTTCGCTGGCGCCACAAATGATGTTTCTATTACTGCCATTGTTTGCCCTGTTGCTGAAGATTCTATACATCCGTTCCGACCGCTACTATATGGAACACCTGATTATGGCTCTGAATAGCCACAGCTTTATTTTACAGGTGGGTATATTTTATCTGTTACTTGGGGCATTTCGAGACGCTGTCGCCATACCCTGGCTAGCCAGCATTGTCGGTTGGTTAGAATGGGTGGTGTTGTACTGGATGCCTTTGTATCTATTTCTCTGCCAGAAGTTTTACTACCACCAGAATTGGGTCAAAACCATACTGAAGTTCAGCCTAACCTGCGTGTTGTATGGGGTAATGTTTTTCAGCGCCTTTATGCTATTACTCTCGCTAAGCGTGCTGTGGATGTAGGTTGCTATCCAGAGACTAGAAACACGAGCGGCAAAATCGTCTACACTGTGCAGTATTGTTCATTCCAACGGAGCCTGACTTATGCACAGCAGTTCACTCAACCAATTCGGTAGCTATGTAAGAACAAAATGGGCGTCCCCACGCCGAATTCGGTTCTGGCTGCTGGTACTGGTTATTGTGTACACCTTGCTGGGCTTTTTCGGCTTACCCTGGATAATTCAAAGCGTGGCACAAAGTACCGCAAAAGAAGACTTTGCCCGCGAGCTTCGCATCGAATCCGTACAAACCAACCCCTACACACTAACCCTGCGCATTAACGGCGTTGAACTTGACGATATCGACAACCAGCAGTTGCTAAGCTGGGACCATCTGTTCGTTGATCTTGCCTGGTCGAGCATTACCAACCAGGCCTGGACCATCGAAACCATTCAGCTAAAGCAGCCGGTCATTCAGGAGGAACGCTTTGCCTCTGGCGAAACACGCTTGTCGCGACTGGCCACGGCGAACAGCAATGACCAAACGTCGGCTGAAGAAGCACCAGCACAACTACCGGCACTACAACTGAACCAACTGCAAGTAGAAGGTGGTGTGGTTCGTTTTGCTGACAACCTGCAGAGCGCTGATGGCGAGGCGCCAACTCCGGTTTCGCTGGCACTGCAGGATATTGGCTTGTCGGTAGAACATTTCTCCCTACAAGAAGGTACGAGCTTTGCGCTAACGATGAACGCGCAAGTAGCGGGCGGTGGCATGCTTAAGTTCGACAGCACAGTGCAACTGCTACCCACTTTCACCATGGATGCCAATGCCAATATTACTGACCTTGCATTAAAGCAGGCTGAACCTTACCTGCAGCAGTTTATGAACGTACAATTGGATAGCGGCACATTAACCGTTAGTGGGCAATTACACACAAACGCCGAGCAACCTTTGGCGTTCGATGGCTCGGCAGGCGTCGATTCACTGAGCATACGCAAAGACTCGAACAGCGAAACACTTATCGGTTGGCAGCGTCTTCATACCGAACAGATCAAGCTAAACCTAGCCGAGCAGCAGCTAACCACAGCACCAATCAATGTTGCGGCGCTAACGGGCCGAATTGTTATTTTTGAAGACAAAAGCACCAACTTTGGGCAACTGGTGGTTCGTAGCCCGGAAAATACTGAAACAGCACCAAGCGAACCAACAAATCCATTCGCTATAACTATTGACGGCATTAAGCTGAGCGACGCCACTATTCAGTTTGCCGATAATTCGCTACCACTGCCCTTTGCCACCCGCATTCACACCTTGAGCGGAGAAATCTCCACCTTAAGCTCCAGCTCGGCTGAGCCAGCCCGCGTGAATCTTGAGGGCGAAGTAGCAGAGTTTGGCCTGGCGCAAGTGGAGGGCGCCATGCACGCCTGGCACCCCATGCGCCAAACGAATATTCACGTTATCTTCCGTAACCTTCAGATACCCGAATACTCGCCGTACACCGTGGAGTTTGCCGGTCGTAAAATTGAAGGCGGCACCATGGACCTTGATCTCAACTATACCGTTAACCAGAACCAACTTGACGGCAAAAATAAGCTATTACTTCATGACCTGAAGCTGGGCGAGAAAATGGCGTCCAGCAATGCTATGGATTTACCGCTGAACCTGGCCATTGCCCTGCTGCAGGACAGCAATGGTGTAATTGATCTTACGCTACCGGTAAGCGGTAATGTTGATAACCCGCAATTCGACTTCGGAGAAATTATCCAGCAGGCCGTAGGCAACGCTATTACGTCGGTGGTTACTGCGCCGTTCAGCTTTCTGGCAAGCCTGATTGGGGCCGACTCAGAAGAGCTTGGCAAGGTTCAGTTTGCAGCGGGTCGCAGCGAGTTGCTTCCACCTCAGCGCCAGCGCATTGCCAAACTGCGAAAAGCTTTGCATGAACGTCCGAATCTGATACTGGAACTCGCCGGTCCCTTCAATCCAGATTTCGACGGCCCAAGCTTGCAACGCGAAAAAGCCAGCAAAGCTCTGCAGCAACGTCTCACTGAAGAAAACCGCGAAAGCAGCAACGCCAGCCTTACCGCCGAGTCGAATCAGGACCTGGTTGAAGCCATGTTTATCAAGCATTACTCGGAAACCAGCCTGACCGCCTTAAAGGATTACTTCACTGAACAATCAACCGAGTCAACCGACGAACCTAGCTTCGACGCTCTGGCCTATCGCAACCAACTAGCCAAGCAAGTTGTTGCTGCACAGTCGGTTGCACAGGCTGAGCTTCACGCCATTGCCAAAGCTCGGGCAGAAGCGGTGCAACACGCGCTGGTTAACGCCGAAGATGAAACCAGCATTGCGGCCGACCGAGTGCGTATTCTGGAGCCCAAGCAAGTGGATTCAGTAAACGGCGAACGCGTTGCCATGGAAATTGGTGTTAATGCGGAATGAAAAAGGCCACCCGATGGGGGTGGCCTTTTAGTAACATCCAAGGTTTTGCTTAACCTGTCAGTTCACCTGATGCCGACTCAATGTGCGCGCGGGCGAACCATTGGAATTGCTCAAGCTCGGCCAATTGACCCGTTAGCATGTCCTCTGACACCGGATCTAAGTCGGCAAGCTTTTCCATTGCTTGTCTGTGATCCGAGTTCACACCGTTGTAAACCTTGTCCAGTGCGACCAGATGCTCTTTTACCTGGCCCCGACCTACTGGATAATCTTGCCAGCGGCGACGGTCAACAATCGATTGTGGTGTTCCAAGTGGCACACCGCCAAGTGTTGCAATTCGCTCGGCTATTGTGTCGGTCATTTCCCGAATTGAATCAACTTGAGGGTCCAGCATTTCATGAACGCCAATAAAATTCGGTCCAACCACGTTCCAATGAATATGTTTCAGCGTCAGTTGCAAATCAATTAGCGCAACCATTCTGTCATCAAGCAACTGAATGGTTTTATTTGCGGCCGCTTCTTTTAAGCCTGGCGCGGTAAATTCTGCTGATTTCTGAGTATTCGTCCCATTAGACATAAATATCCTCCTTTAAATTTCTATATCCCATTGCACTACGCTTAGTTGGTAGTGATAGATCGCTTATTATCGGGAGACTAACAGGAGTAATTCCTTAAAAGGCCTTTTCCGGCCAACGATTATGGCCGGATAAAACCTCGGATATGCAGCAGCAGAAGGGTTCTCTAGTCTTTGTACTTGATCTCGATTTCCGCATCGTAAAACAAGGTAAAGAACCCCTCGTCCTCAAATAATTGCAGGAATATCGACATCCGCACCGTTTCGCTATCCTCTGGTAACTCGTAGATATTTGTTAGCACCGAAAAATCTAGCTGGCCGGACTGTCGCTCCTGAAATACTTCTTTCACAGCTTTGAAATCTTCAATGCCTTGCTCAGATAGCTCAAGCCTGTACTCGGTTTTTGCCACATCATCGGAAAAAAAGCCGGGGCTTGCTGGAATCTTCACTTGCTCCACTAGCACCAGCGGAAATTCATAGGATAACAACCCCTTTTGGGTGTCGAGTTCAAGCGCCAGCCGGGTTTCATCAATACTGATTGTTACCGGGTCGTCCACTTGAATTTTCGCCTCCAGCTCTTGCGGCTGAATACGAATAAAATCTTCTGCATCAAAGGAACTCATAGTGAGCATGGTACTGATGGGGATACTGGCACAGCCGCTGATAAATAGCGTGAGTGAGAGAATAAGTAATCTTGTCATGTTGTACAGCTCATCAATTTAGTAATCGGATTATAGTAACTCAAGATAAAGGCTTTCATTTAAAAATAATTACGTACTTTAAATAGTCTGCTAAACTCAAATAATAGAATTAAAGACTATATAAGGTTCTTTATATGGATTACAAGCGTATTCCGCCAATCATTGGTCAAAGAGTCAAGCAATATCGGTTAAACCAAGATTTAACTCAGGAGGACTTAGCAACTTTAGCCAAGGTCTCTCTTAACGCTGTTAAAGCTGCTGAAAGTGGTAAAAGCACCCTACCAACTTATGTCTCGATTCTTCAGGCTTTGGGTCATATCGACAATTTACTTGCCGCATTCCCAGACGAGGGCGCTTCCCCGGTGCAACTACTGAAAAGTAGCACCAAAAAGAAGCAACGAGCAAGCGGCAAAAAGCGTGTGCAAGCTGCTGATAATGAGGAGCTGGACTGGTGATTAATACTATTGAAGTTCGCTACAAAGGTGCAAGCGCAGCGGCCATACCCGCGCCGATTTTTACGCGCTTGCGAACGCTCAACTGCCACGCGTAGCGCGTGAAGAAATTGATGCCATTATTGATGACGTTATCAACTCAGTGTCTCAGTGGCGCGAATTAGCCACTGAGCATGAGGTTCCAAAAGCTCTTGCCGACTCAATACACGGCCATCTGAAGCTGAAAGACTTTAGTTAATCCGGTAGGCGCAATAGTTACTGAGTATACTTAAATACCCAAATGTCCTGTCTTTACCCAAATAATAGTTTCTTCATCAACAAAAGGATGGTGTGTACTCATATGCGGACTGCGCAACCAAGTACCCTCTGGGTAGCGACCGTATTCGTCACAAAACTCGCCGGACAATACCAATATTTCTTCACCACCCATATGACGGTGTGGTTTAAAAACCTCTTTGGCTGGCCACATAACTAATGCAATGTGTTCAGTACCATGACTGTGTAAAGGCATAACTTGCAGGCCACCTTGACCGGGTAACCAATCCGTTTCATAGGTGTTTATGCGGACAACATTAGTGTCATCGGACTGAAACTGGTGGAGCTTCACTAATAGTTTGCAGCCATTTTTACTAAAGGGCGCATGTGAGCTACCTGGCGGATTACGAATGTAAGTGCCGGCGGGGTAGTCTCCGTTTTCATCGGAGAAAATACCCTCAAGAACCAGAATTTCCTCACCCAACGGGTGCTCATGAGTTTTAAAAGAGGCACCGGGTTTGTACTCGACAATGCTGGTTGCACGGCCTCGTTCTGCTTCTTCTCGTTCCAGTAATTTGCGGCGTACACCCGACGCGGGGCTATCAATCCACTTTTGCGTCGCGGTATCAATAACAACGCGTTTAGAAAAATCCAAATTTAACATTGGGGAATGTCTTATATTTGCCAAAAACAGTATTACATTTACGTAGACTGGGGCGTTTATAGTTCACGCTTCAGTGCTAATGCCTGCAAACCCAGCAACTACTGCTGGGTCTGATTTAACGCCTGAATGGCGAAACTGCCCAGCCAATGACCACCCTCGTAGCTGTCACCAACCAGGTTGGGGTAAGAGTGCGTCATATGTTGATCGGCCAGTTTACGCAAATGCTGGTACTGTGGATATTGATTAGCCAGTGCATATAAGTTCCAGGCGCGGCTGAAGTTTAAACCATCCAAATGCACCAATTTACCGTCAGTCCGATCGCTGACCTGGCCTACAGCCAGACTGTATTCAGGGTTAGCGAGTTGTGGCATGAAGTCGTCTAACCAAGTCAAAAATTGTTGCTCTGGTAAAACCCGCTGCATTAGGCCTATTTCTTCCAGGCAGGGTGACAAGAAATCGTAGCCGCTTGGCTCCCAGCTAATAGGGCAGTTTTTATCTTCCAGGAAATAACCTTTAGCGCGCTTAGCAATTAATTGCTGCAGTTCCGCATTTTGTCGATTAACGGCGTAGTCGTAAGCGAAACTTAAGCCAAAGGCGGTATTGGCATGCTCGCCCACACGCACCGGGTAAACCAGTCGGGGTAAAAAGTTGATATAGCGCGCAACGATTAAATCGGCTAGTGGCTGTAAATTAGCGGCCAGCTGTTTACCCATTGGGTCTTGCCATGCATGCAGTTCGTCAGACAGCTTTAATAACCAGGCCCAACCATAGGTGCGCTCGAACGAGTTATTAATGTCTTTACTAAAAAAGTCCACTTCACGGGCAACGTTTTCTGCCGTTAAATTGCGTTTCAGCACCGCTTTTACTTCGTCCGCCCGCTCTAAGTCCGGAAACTGCCGCAGCAAAGTGACCATTGACCAGTAACCATGTACCGCACTGTGCCAGTCAAAACAGCCGTAAAAAACCGGGTGCAGCACTGAAGGTTCCTTTAAGTCGGCAGCGCTGCCCAGCACCACTCCGGTTTTATAAGGGTAAGGTGTTTCAACACAATGCAGTGGCAACTCCATCAGCTTATTAGCCTCAGACAAGGTCAGGCTGTGTGATGACGAGCTGTTGATGGCTTCCTGATTTCCCGGAGAGCAGGCTTGCAAGAACACGGCACTGAACAGAGCGATATAAAACGAACGGGCTTTTAGCATATGGGACTCGCATTAATAATGATTGTTTTTAGCTCGGATGATAGTAACAACGTTATAAATTTTTCGCTATCAAGTATGCTTTACTCAAAAAGGAGTATTAGATGCACATAGGAATTATTGGCGGAATTGGGCCCGGCGCAACTGAGTTTTATTACCGGCATTTGGTTAGGCAGGCAAGTCATGGCAGCGGGGGTCGACTTGAGCTGACAATCGTACACGCACAAATGTCAGAGTTGGTTGAAAACTTGAAATCTGGCTCAGCCGAATCGCAAGCTCAGATTTATCTCGAATTAACCAATCGGCTAAAAGCCGCCGGCGCGGAAATGGTAGCGCTGGCCTCGGTTGCTGGCCACTTTTGCGAACAAGACTTTTCTAAGGTCTCGCCGTTACCCTTAGTAAGTCTGATCGGCGAGATGGAGCGTTACTTGGCAAAGCAGGGCTTTGAGAAAGTTGGGATACTTGGGAATAAGTCCACAATGGAATCCCGTCTTTTTGGGGGCGTGTCCGCTGCTGAACTTATCGTACCGCAGGGTGATGACCTTGAATTGGTGAACGAACTTTACATGAACATGGCAACCCGAGGCGAAGCGACGAAAACCGAAAGTGAGACTCTCATTAAAATTGGATCTGACCTTTGCTCAGAGCAAGGCGCTCAGGCGGTGCTCCTTGCAGGAACTGATTTATTCTTGGCGTTCGACGACGATGATTGCGGGTATAAGGTTATCGATAGTGCCCTGGTTCATATCAACGCACTGATGCAGCAGATCCGCTAGTTAAGCGTTCTTTACGAGCGCGCATGCCATCAAAGATTGGGCCCGATACATGCTCTGGAAAATCATCGGGTAAATCGTTTTGCACTTGTTCGATAACATCGTCCACCTGGCAACACATCCGTGAAATAATTTCATTCATTTTAGTTTGACTGAACTCAGATTCTTTCGCAGTGTTTAAGAAGTGGCGTCTAAAAATGTGGTAAATACTCCACTTTTTTCCGCTAGAGCCACGCAAGCTCATCGCGAGTTTTAGCTCCCGAATGTTTAAACCGGCTCCGCCTACAGCAGGGTAAGCAGAAATAATATCGTAAAGTGGCGTCAGTCGATAAGCCCCATAGGCTTCAATATGAACGGAAAAATTCTTTCCATGCCCGTCAGTAGCCCCGAGCATAAAGAACAGCACTTGAGTTGCCATAAATATTTCACGATCACTACCTGACTGGGCAGAGCCCTGCAGATGTTTCATGATTTCTGCAATTGATGGCCCATTATCCGATTCGTATTTGCGCCCAGATGGTAAACCAAATACCTGACAATAATCTTCCTGAGGTAAGCGCATCAACCACGAATGGTCACTGGCATATTTGCGATCGAAACGTTCAACAGCTAATGCCTTAATATTTGGCGTTGTAATAACCTCACAGTCGGGTGCATCAAAGCCAAATGCTCGTGCGACTTTCAGGCATAACATTTCATTTTCAACACTGTCACTCAAATCAATTGTGTGATCATGGCTTTGTATTTTGCCAATGGGCAGTTTGATAATGTGAGAAGTTGGCGTATTTCCTTTTGGAAGGCACCATTGGCCGTCTATTTTCAATAACGCGGTCTTTTCCTGAGCGCCCGCAATCGAAATGCGAAAATCGTCCACTTCTCTGATCATGCCCAAGGGAGCCTGCAACTGATAACCTTTCAGAATGCTTTCTAATCTCTCCTGGCTAAGCTGCTCATATCGAAGTTCACGAATACTCCCTGGCTGCTCTCCTTCGAGAATAAATTGTAACGCTCCGACACTGTCTCTCCCTATTGCCGATAGCAAATCAAAGGGTTGATCAGAGCCTGTATGATAGCGTGCAGCAATCCGGTTCCTAATTTCTTCATTGTCCGGTAGTAAGTTATTAAAGAAATTAATGACGCTTCGCCCAGTATACTCATCCTGCCGTAACGGCAAGGACAGGGAAATTGGACGAGCCCCTTCTTTAACGAGCCATTGGTCATCGTAACAGAAAGAGTGAGCACCGGAATCCGTTCGACGTAAATACCCAACCCGGTAGCCATTCATATATACATCGAGCGTTTCCATTACCACTCCTCAGTCCATTTACCATCATTCAAAGAATGACTACCTACTTTATTTCGAGCATTGGCGTCTCTAGGCTCTATTGATAGCTCGAGTTCTAAAGATGATAACAAACGGAATAGCGTATCAAGCTGCATTTTCTCGGGGGCTGATTCAAACCGGGAAACGGTTCCTTGCCGCAGATCTACTTCGTCTGCAACCGCAGATTGACTCAGACCACGGCGTTTCCTCTCATCTCGTAAGTACGCCGCAAGAGCTTTTGGATTAGTAACTTTCATTAGGCACCTTTTATACGCAATCTAGTATAACTCCTACTATATACGCAAGTACGTATAAGTCAATATTTATACGCGTTTGAGTATACAATCAGAAAGATACGCGATCGCGTATATATTAGGCGAGCAAAAATGTATAGAAAAGCCAGACCTTGCCAAAACAAGGCCACTGAGTGTCTTATGACGATTCAAAGATCAGCAAATACGGTATTGTAAATAAGATGCAACCTGAACATATACATGAGAACTCAAAAAATGGTGTTTGAAATTTGTTCTGGTAGACAAAGTTTTTTAGGATAAAAAACTAAAATAACGGACTATGTAATTAGCTTAATTAGTGTTAATAACTACAGATAACTGCGCAAATAAACTAGTAATTTTCGCTGTTTTCGTTAGCATGGTTTAGTAAGTTAATGAAGTGCACTAAATAGCACTTGAAGGAAGAATCTATGGATATGAGTTCACTACCAACACAATACACAAAGGTTTATTACGCCATCGACTACGATAACATTATGTATTTATATGATTATCACCCTTGGAATTCTGGCCAAAACCCTAAAATAGATAAAATCACAAACACCCTTTTAAACCTTAAAAACACTGAGCATAGGCGGAGACAACCCGCAGTTAGGTTTTTCTCTAAAGTTTTAACTAATCCACAGATCACAAGTTTACTCGACAAATCGCCAAAAATATTTTGTGTCGTGCCATCCCATTCAGAAAATAATGTTTCTATCGGTCTTATCGAACTAATGGCTAATATCAAAGAAAGGTATTCTTTTGAGAACGACCAAAGTTATTTAAGACGAACGAGAACCGTTCCTAAAGCAGCCAATGGTGGCCCTAGAAACCAACAACTTCATATAGATTCTATAGAGGTGACTCGACCTTATGAGGTGGAAAATAAGACGGTTTACTTATTTGATGACATAACCACCACTGGCAGCAGTCTGCTTGCCTGCAAGAGCTTACTATTATCAGCTGGTGCACAAAGAGTCGTAATGGTTGCATTGGGTCGAACTCATGATGATTAACGAACAAAAGTCTTGCTACTTTTATCAAGTGCTGACTCTTGCATTGATGAAGAGAAATGTAACTTCAGCTCAAATCAAAAAGGTTTTATTGAATCCAACAGCTGGATCGCAATCTTTTGACTTAAAGGCTGCAAACTTATTACTATCTCAACAACTTCCTAATACTGATTTGCTTAGTAGCAAAAATTGGGATGATGCTAGATGGTTTTATGAGAAAAATAAATCCCACGGCGTTTCGATGCGTTGCATAAATGATCCGCGGTATCCAAATTATTTAAGAATAATTAAAGACGCCCCCCCAATGCTGTTTGTTCGAGGTAACAAAGATATATTTGACTTCCTTCCTGGGGTTGCAATTGTTGGTGCTCGCGAGGCAACTGATGCCGGTAAAGAGATAGCTAGACGCGTGGCCAAATATTTAGCAGAGCACGACTGGGCCGTAGTAAGCGGATTAGCACTTGGTATAGATGCAGCAGCACATCAAGGTTGCTTAGAGGCTAAAGGCAAAACTATAGCTATATTGGCCGGTGGACTTGATAAGCCAAGTCCTGCTACTAATGCTAATTTAGGGCTTCAGATTCTTGAGTCTGGCGGCAGCTGGATTTCAGAACATCCAGTGGGAGTGCCACCCAAGAAGCATCATTTTGTGCCGAGGAACCGTATTCAAGTAGGGCTATCTGCTGGCTCAATTATTATAGAAGCAAAAATCAAAAGTGGTTCGCTAACGCAAGCCAAATTTTGTGTTGAACAAAACCGACCCTTATTTGCTGTTGTACCCCATCAAATTCATAATCCTCTTTCCTTAAACGCCGAAGGGACTATGCATATGGTCAACGATTTGAATGCTACAGCAATCGCGACAAAGTCCGATTATTTAGAAATTATACAAAAACTAAGCCAAACAAAAAAATACTTGGAAGGTTATCAACTGAAAATATAAAACTTTCCCGAATAGTTATTTAAACTCCCGAATTCAACTTTCGAACAACAAACACGGCCACACAATAGAAACAGCCCTGTTACAGCCCAAAATAAACCACAATAGCTAACGGTCATATCGAAAAAACATCAAAAAGCGGTTTAAAGAATAATTAAAAAGGGAGAAAATATTTACAAACCTAGGAAATGGCGCGCCCGAGAGGATTCGAACCTCTGACCTCTGCCTCCGGAGGGCAGCGCTCTATC
>JBBEBU010000022.1:34985-64555 GCA_040882145.1 Idiomarina sp. | reverse complement strand
GGTCATAGTTACATTTTTACCATAAAAGGTGTCGGGAAATCTCAGGCCTTACCAGCCACTACAATCCACTCCTGGCATATTAAAGACGTTCGTTTTAGTAGCTTGCTCTTCACTCTTGACCGCACTCTTCGCCTATTTCACTTTGAATCCGTAAATAAATTTCTTCACGATAGACATCAACATTTTTGGGAGCATTAATTCCTAGGCGGATTTGATTTCTGCGGATATCTAAGACTGTCACGGTAATATCGCCACCAATTTTTAACGACTCTCCCATACTCCTGCTAAGAATTAACATATCTAAAGCCCTTCCCAAAATTTATGTTTTAACCGTTCAATATCGGATTTACATCTCAGTAAAATCGCCGTAGATCTTTTATTCAAAGTTACCACTAATATATTTATTGTTTTAAGCTCGGAAAGAAACATAGGTGCTCAGAAGCCATTACCTATGAAAAAAGTCAGATACAAGTATAGGACGCTGCCGGAGCAGCGCTGGGAATATCAGCGATCGCTTACTCTATGGAAAGGTACTTATGCAGCTGTACCGACAGTCGCCAGTTGCGGGCTATGCAGGTTTCAATGGCAAGCTCAGTGGCGCGTGGGCGCTGGCTAATGGGTTGCAGGGAAATGGTAGTTGTAGCTTTTGGCGGACAACGTTTTAAGAGGTTATCTAACGCATCGATATGCTTTTGCATGGCAACCGGGTGCTTAATTTCATCGGCGCGTTGCATGCAATCGGGGCGCACTAAATAGCCGCCGGGCATGTCCAGTTTTGGTGAAACCGTAACCCAGGTGTTGGCAGTAAGCTGTAGTTCGAAGGTGCCGCTGGTTTCTATTTGCAAGCGGTAGCCTGCGGCTTCCAGCGCTTCGCCTAGTGGGCGCAGGTCGTACATGGCAGGCTCGCCGCCGGTTAGCACTATATGTTTGGCGGTGTAACCTGCGGATACTAAGGCTTGCACAATGTTTTCAGCGCTTAGCTCGGCCCAGGTGGGTGCCGCTGCGCCTTTATTAATAACCTGCTCTACCGCTACTTTGTTCTGCGCTTCCAATTCCCAGGTGTGCTGGGTGTCGCACCAGGGGCAACCTACCGGGCAACCTTGCAGGCGAATAAAAATAGCCGGCGCGCCGGTAAACATGCCCTCGCCCTGAATGGTCTGGAAAATTTCATTTATAGGATAGAGCATCGAATAGCCACGCAGTTGCCGTAAAAATTAGTTAAACTATCCGCTCGCAAACCGGATAACGCTGTTTCAGCAGCATAGTATAAAGAGGGTACCCTTGTGGCGCAAAAGGTTGTGGTTATTTATTCAGGCGGAATGGACTCATTTACGGTGTTACACCGTGCGTTGGCTAACGGCTGCGAAGTCTATGCTTTGTCTTTTGATTACGGCCAGCGCCACTCAAAAGAGCTAAACTATGCCGCCAATGTATGCGAACAGCATGGAATACCTCATAAAATAGTCGACATTACCGCTATTAACCAGTTATTAGCCGGTAGCTCGTTAACCGACAATATCGACATACCTGAAGGCCACTACGAAGAAGACTCAATGAAGTCTACCGTGGTGCCTAACCGCAACATGATTTTATTAAGCTTGGCCATTGGCTATGCGGTGTCGCTAAAAGCCGATGCGGTTTACTACGGTGCGCATTCGGGCGATCACGCCATTTACCCCGACTGCCGCCCCGAGTTTGTGCTGAAAATGAACGAAGTAAGCCTGCTGGCCAATTACGAGCCGGTACGTGTGCACTCGCCGTACCTTGAACAAGACAAAGCCGCCATTTTGGCCGACGGCCTTGCTATGGGGCTGGACTACGCCAACACCTGGACTTGCTACAACGGTCGCGACAAAGCCTGTGGCAAATGCGGTGCCTGCGTCGAGCGGCTGGAAGCCTTTGCCGCTAACCAGCAGACCGACCCCTTAGCTTATGAATAGCCCGCTATTAGCTTAAGCTTTCAATAATTTTTTGCGCACCATGCCAGCGCGGATGGTTGCGCAGGGTTGTCAGTGGTAGTGCGGCTGGCTTGGCCAGCGCCCGGTAGACTTTGTCACCTTTATCGCCACGCTGCTTAGCCTGCTCTACAACTGGCTGCACTGCTTCTATAACTTCAATTGCACCCTGCCGGTCATTACAGGCTAATACCATGTCGCAACCAGCTTCTAGCGCGGCATGGGCACGATCGCTCATACTGCCTGCTACCTTGGCACCAGCCATAGCTAAATCGTCACTGAAAATAATACCCTGAAAGCCTAGTTGTTTGCGCAGCACTTCTTGCAGCCAGAAACGTGAAAAGCCCGCCGGGTGCTTACATAGCTCAGGGTAAATCACGTGCGCAGGCATAATAGCGTCCAGGCAGCCAGCTAGCTCTGCAAATGCCGGTATGTCTACGGCATTGATTTCGTCCCAACTGCGCTCGTCTATCGGAATGTCAACATGCGAGTCGGCCACTACTGAGCCGTGGCCAGGAAAGTGTTTTCCGGTAGTTTTCATCCCCGCCTGATGCATGCCGCGAATAAAGGCGCGGGCAATAGGCACTATGGCAGCCGCGTCGTCACCAAAGGCGCGGTCGCCAATAACAGCACTTACGCCTTTAATGTCCAGCACCGGCGCAAAGCTAATGTCGATGTCTAGCGCCTGCACTTCGGTGGCCATAAGCCAGGCTAGTTCCTGCGCCCACTGTTGCGCCTGCGCCAAATCAGTAGCCTGTTCACCAATGTTGTACATGGCCGGAATGGCTGAAAATCCATCGCGGAAACGTTGTACCCGCCCACCTTCATGATCTACCGCTAGAATCAGCGGATTACGCGCAGCAGCACGGGTTTGGCGCACCAGTTCAGTCATCTGCTCGGGGTTTTCGTAGTTGCGGGTAAAGTAAATAACGCCACCCACCGCCGGATGCGATAGCAGTTCACGTTCTTCGGCATTTAATTCTGGGCCTTGCAAATCAACCATTACTGCGGTCATAGCACGCTCTTCTTTGGCAGTTGAAAACAGTGTTCGGGAACACGAAACGGCATGCAGTTTGCCAAATTTACGCGCGTTCGTCACCCGAGAAAAATTTGTGCTGGACGCACAACCACAAAGTTCTGTTAGAATCATTTATTAACAGCTTGTTAACTTGTGAGAATCACCATGCCTGTACCTGCCCTGAAACCTTTCGTACACCGTGCCAGCAAAGTGGCTGTTGTGGTTAGTAGTATTCTTCTTGCTGCCTGCGGTAGCGAAGAAATAGCACCACTACCGGGTGGTGGTGCTGGCGTGTGCAGCGTACAAGGGCAAAAAGAATTGTTGCTGGATTACATGTACGAAGACTACTTTTGGGCCGACGATTTGCCTGCCAATATTGATGTGAATAACTATCCCGACGTGAATGCACTACTGGCCAATATTCGCGTACCCCAAGACAGATACAGCTTTTTACTTACTGAAGCTGAATACCAGGCGCGCTTTGTGGATGCCTCTTTTGCCGGCTTTGGCTTTTCCAGCGCCATAACCGCCGACAACCGCGTACTTATGCGCTACGTATACAACGACTCCCCTGCCGCTCAGGCCGGCTTACAACGTGCCGACGAGCTAATCAGTGTTGCTGGCGAGCCGGTCAGCACCTTGCTGGCTGAGAACCGCCTGAATGAAGCCTTTGGCCCTAGTACGGTTGGCACCACTGTAGAACTGGAGTGGCGCAAGCCCGACGGCAGCGAGCAAAGCGCACAAGTTACCAAAGCCGAAGTCGAAACCAATACTGTATTTGCACCCACTGTGTATACGCTCGACAACCGGCAGGTTGGTTACTTTGTGCTGGACAGCTTTATTGAGCGCACCGGCGAGGACTTAAACGAAGCCTATAACGTAATGGCAGCAGCCAACGTGGACGATTTAATTATTGATGTGCGGTACAACGGCGGTGGCCTAATTAACTATGCCAATCAGTTAGCCAGTCAGGCGGCAGGCAATAATGTGTTGGGTAATGTGTTTGTTACCTACAACTTCAACAGTAACAATCAAAACCGCAATCAAACCGCATTGTTTAGTCTGGTTGATGGTGTACAGCAGCTCGATTTAGACCGGGTGTTTGTATTAACCACTGGTGCCAGCTGTTCATCCTCAGAAATTCTGATCAACTCACTACGGCCCTTTGTCGAGGTAGTCGCCATTGGCAGCACAACCTGTGGTAAGCCGGTAGGTCAGTCGGTGTCGCAACTGTGCGATAAACGCACTTTTGTGGTGAATTTTGAAACGGTAAATGCCCTGGGTCAGGGTGATTATTACTTCGGCTTAGCGCCAAATTGTCCGGTACAAGACGCCATTGTGGCAGACTGGGGTAACCCGCAAGATCCGCTGCAAGGTGCAGCAAACGAGTATATTAGTACCGGCAGTTGTCCGGCAAGTGGTAGTGGCGTAACGGGGTTGGTAGAAAAACAGCAGCCCGCATCGCAGGCTGCTACACTTTCTGACTCACAAACCGAGCGGCCACCGCTACTTATTGAGAAGTGGCGCACCGAGTACTAATTGTCAGTCGACTTTTCCGTTTTAGCAGACTTGCTCGCCGTCGTTTTAGCGGCGGGCTTTTTCGCTGCTGGTTTCTTGGCTGCCGATTTTTTGGTGGCCGCAGAACCGTCCGTCGAGGAGCTAGAGGCTGGCTTTTTAGCCGCTGAGGCTTTCGCCGCAGGCTTTTTCGCAGGTGCCGGCGTACGCACCGCATCCACTACTTCAAAGTCACCTTTGCTAAGCGCATCGCCTTTAAAGCTGTCTACGGCAATGGCACCTATACGCAGTGCTTCCGTTTCACGCAGCGCGTCTGCGGTTTTCTTATCAATCAGCTTGGCTGCAAGCGCCGCATCCGCCAACGCATCACCATGCAAGTCTGGCGCTATGTCGCCACGTTTCTCGGCTTTGCGTAAGCTCTTATACAAATCTTCATGCTCAAGCATGGCTAAGAAGGCTTTTTCCATGTGGCCAGTCGCGTCGTTGGCGTCGTCTTTCCAATAGCACAGGAAGGTGTGCCGATCACGGGCCACACCAGCCACCATCATGCTGTCACTAATGGCCTGCAGCACGTCGTCTGACGCTTTGCGGAAATGAATACCAAACGGATAGGTAACCAGGCGCATAGTCCAGGCAATAAAGCGGTTCGGGAAGTTAGTAAACACACCCCTGAACGCCTCACCACAATGATACAAGTGATGCTCAATAGCATATTGTACATAAGGTAAGTCCGCTGCCTGACGGCCGTCGTCTTCATAACGCTTCAGTACCGCTGAAGCCATGTACAAGTGACTTAGCACGTCGCCTAAGCGGGCAGAAATCATTTCTTTGCGCTTCAAATCACCACCTAAGGTAAGCATGGACAAGTCTGCCACCAACGCCAGATTGCGGCTTACACGCGACAGTTGTTGATAATAACGCGCGGTTGGACCGCTTACCGGACTCTTGTTAAAGCGAGCACCGGTAAGGCCCATCAATAACGACATAAAGAAGTTACCAGCGGCGAAGCCAACGTGCTTCACTAACAAGGAATCGAACTGGCGCAATCCTTCTTCTTCATCAGGGTTCGCTGCTGCATCCATTTCTTTCAGTACATACGGATGGCAACGGGTTGCACCCTGACCAAATATCATCAGGTTACGGGTTAGAATGTTTGCGCCCTCTACCGTGATAGAAACTGGCACTCCCATGTAACCATGGCCAAGATAGTTCTTCGGACCTAGCTGAATACCTTTACCAGCATGAACGTCCATTGCTCGGTCCATCACATCACGACCCATTTCTGTCATGTGATATTTAGTCATGGCCGTAACAACCGACGGGCTTTTGCCTTCGCACAATGCAGCAACAGTCAGCCGACGCATAGACTCAATAATGTAGTTATGCCCACCAATAAAGCCCATAGCCTCTTGCACGCCTTCGAACTTACCTATTGGCAAACCGAATTGTTGGCGAACATACGCATAGGCACCTGTCATGCGTTGTGACAGGTGGCCGGTTGCCGCTGCAACGGCTGGCAACGAGATGCCGCGCCCTGCTGACAAACATTCAACCAGCATACGCCAGCCTTTCCCGGCGTAATCCACACCACCAATAATCCAGTCCAACGGAATGAATACGTCTTTACCACGGGTAGTACCATTCATGAAGGCCTGATTCAGCGGGAAGTGACGCTCGCCGGTTTCAACACCGTCATGGCTAGTAGGAATAAGCGCACAGGTAATACCCAGCTCTTTTTTGTCACCAATAAGTTGGTCGGGATCGTATAACTTAAAGGCCAAACCTAGCACTGTGGCTACAGGTGCCAGCGTTATGTAACGCTTGTCCCAGTTCAGCCGAATGCCAACGACTTCTTTGCCTTCGTGCTTACCTTTGCAAATAACGCCTGAATCCGGAATAGCACCTGCATCAGAGCCCGCTTCCGGGCCGGTTAAAGCAAAACAAGGAATGTCCGTACCGTCAGCTAAGGTTGGTAACCAACGGTCTTTTTGCTCTTTCGTACCATATTCAGTCAGCAATTCGCCCGGACCTAATGAGTTCGGCACCATAACGGTTACCGCAGCACTAATTGAACGGGTAGCAATACGTGACACAATGTGCGAATTCGCCGCAGCACTAAATTCCAAACCGCCGTATTCCTTGCCAATAATCATGGCGAAGAATTTTTCTTTGCGAATGTAGTCCCACACTTCTTTCGGTAAATCGTGACGTTCCTGCACAATATCGAAATCATCCAGCATGCCCATTAAGGTTTCCAGCTGGTTATCAATAAAGTGTTGCTCTTCTTTGCTGAAGGTTGGCACCGGAACCTTATGCAAGGTTTCCCAGTCTGGTCGGCCACTGAATAATTCAGCATCCCACCATACGTCGCCGGCTTGCATTGCTTCGCGCTCAGTCGTCGACATTGGCGGTAGAATACGCTTAAAAACCTTAAAAAACGGTCGCGTTATCAGGCTGCGGCGAATATCGCCCACTGCCAGAACAACTATGACTGCAACCAGCAGTAGAATAATAATTTCCATGGTGTTCTCCAGAACCTAGTAAACCTAAGTTAAATGTAGCTTAAATTTCGTTTTCGTGCGGAGCGTCTAAGCCACCCGCAATAAAAGGAATGAGTTTGTCGATGATATCTTCGGCGCTAACGTCCGAATTGAAATCGGCCTTGGCTATTTCCTGCAGAGCCTGGCTGGATACTTGCGCAAATACGGTGGCACCCAGCACAAAATGAAGCCGCCAGAATACGTCTTCAGCGGTTAATTGCGGGTTTGCTGCGTGCAGCAAAGTTACCAAACGCAAAATCACATCACCGTATTCCTGCATGGTGAAGCGGCGCAAATGGCCCTGAATTTCTGCGTAGGCATAACCCAGCAAACTTAAATAAATTGCCGGACCACGTTTATTGATATGAACCAAGTCGCGTAATGGTTCACGAAAACAATCAAAAACTTCCCGGGTAGAAATTTGAGGATGAGACTGCAGTTGTTTCAATTTAGCATCTAACCCCGGCATAAACAGGCTGGAATAGCGTGCTATAACCGCCTGAATTAACGCCTTTTTAGAGCCAAAATGATAGTTTACCGAAGCCAGATTGACGTTGGCATCCGCAGTAATTTGACGCAGTGAGGTTTGCTCGAAGCCATGTTCGGCGAACAAAGCTTCCGCTGCATTCAGTATTTTGTCTTTTGTTGAGATTCTCGCGGCCATACCTAAACACCAATTTTAAACATGTGTTTAATTTATCGTATGGACGGGATTGGCGCAAGCGCTTGCGCCAGAATAAAACCGTTAGAAAAATGAGTAAGTTAAGTAGCGCTGGTATCCAACGGCTTCAGGCTTTTAATGAGCTCATCTACTGCCTTCATTTGTTCCAGGTACTGTTCTAATTTCGACAGAGGCAAGGCACAAGGGCCGTCGCATAAGGCTTCATCAGGGTTCGGATGCGCCTCAATAAATAAGCCAGCCAAGCCTAACGCCAAACCTGAACGCGCCAACTCGGCGGCCTGCGCGCGGCGGCCGTCGGCTGAATCCGCACGCCCACCCGGACGCTGTAGCGCATGGGTAGCATCAAACATCACCGGGGCCATGCGCTTCATGTCGTCCATGCCCAGCATATCAACCACTAAGTTGTTGTAACCAAAGCTGGAGCCACGCTCACACAAAATAACTTTCTGGTTACCCGCTTCAGCGAACTTTTTAATAATATGACGCATTTCATGCGGTGCCAGAAACTGCGGCTTCTTCACGTTAATAACCGCATCGGTTTTAGCCATAGCTACGACCAGATCCGTTTGCCGTGCCAGAAACGCCGGTAACTGAATAATATCCACCACTTCAGCCACAGGTGCCGCTTGATGCGGTTCGTGCACGTCGGTAATAAGTGGCACTTTAAAGGTGTTTTTAATTTCTTCAAAAATGCGCAAACCCGCTTCCATTCCAGGCCCGCGGTAGGAATTAATCGACGAGCGATTGGCTTTGTCAAAAGACGCTTTAAACACAAAAGGAATGCCAAGCTTTTGCGTTACATTAGCGTAATGCTCGGCAACTTTCATGGCCAGATCGCGAGACTCCAGCACATTCATACCACCGAATAGTGCGAATGGCAGTGCATTCCCTACTTTCACGTCGCCAACTTGAATTACTTGGGTGTTTATCACTGGTTTAATCCTTTTTACTTACCATAAGAAACTGCGCTTATAAGCCGCGCTATTAAGCCGCAATGACGCGCAGAATCTGACCACATAAATAAGCCATATAGGTGCCAACAGCATAGCCCAGCACCGCCAACAACACACCCACAGGTGCCAGTGACGGATGGAATGCAGACGCCACTACTGGTGCTGAAGCGGCACCGCCAACATTCGCCTGACTAGCAACCGCCATGTAAAACACCGGAGCGCGCAGCAACTTGGCTACTAACAAAATCAGACCTGCATGAACAGCCATCCAAATGGCACCAATTAAGAAGTACTTAGGTACATCCATTATGGCGGTCACGTCCATGTGCAAGCCAATAGCGGCTACCAGAATATACACGAACAGCGAGCCAAACTTAGATGCCCCTACCCCTTCTAAGCGGCGCACTGGCGTAAACGACAGCGCAATACCCAAAGTCGTCGCAATAACAATCAACCAGAAGAAGCTTTTATCCAGGCTGAAGTTGGCCAGGCCCGGCGCGTTGGTACTAATCCAGGGCACTATAACTTGCGCGCCCCAATGACCAATACCAGCCACACCAAAGGCTACCGCCATAATCAGTACCACGTCACGCAAGGAGCTTTCACGGCGATGCTCAGCTTCGTAGGTTTCCATGCGCTGCTTAATGTTTTCAATAGCGCTAACGTCGGCCCCGGTGCGAGTATCAATACGTTTGCTGTTGGCCGCCATATACAGCAGCACGGCCATCCATAAGTTGGCGACAATAATATCGACCGTCACCATAGCCGAGAAAATGTCACCGCCTACCTCGTACACTTCTTTCATGGCGGCCTGGTTTGCACCACCACCAATCCAGCTACCGGCAATAGTGGTCATACCGCGCCAAACCTCGTTCGGACCTGCGTTATTCAATACTTCCGGGAAAATAGCAGAAACAATTAGCAGCGCAATGGGGCCACCAATAACAATACCTAAGGTACCGGTTAAAAACAGAATTAGCGCTTTCGGGCCAAGCCGTAGAATAGACTTAAAATCAAGGCTTAAGGTAAGCAACACTAAACAGGCGGGTAATAAGTAGTTCATCGCCAGCGGATACACACTGGTGGCATTACCATCGACAATACCAAAAGTGTTTAACAGCGACGGGATGAAGTAGCAAAACAGTAGCGCCGGAACGAACTTATACACTTTTTGCCAAACCGGATGCGAACTATGGCTGGTATAAAAAATGGCGCCAAGAATAACCGCAAGAAGACCAAAAATAATGCCGTCGTTGGTAATCAAAGGTGTTGTTTCCACGGTTTCTACTCCATGGGCGTTTGCCCGCTTTTAGTTGTTGTTTTTATTCTTAATGCAAGACACGTTGTGGTGCTGCCCAGCCTTCAAGCTGCAGACGCAACAATTGTGCACTCGGGTCATCGGGGCATTGTTCGACAAAATACTGGTAATCGTCAACGGCAATGTGCTGGCAATCTAGCTCTTCAAACACATAACCGCGATCACGTATTTCGTAAGGGTCATCAGGTAATACTGTCAGTAGCATTTCGACTACTATTAGCGCCTGTTCAAAGTCTTCGTCATTAATAAAGGCGTGCTTTAATTCACTTAAATAACGCACCAGCACTGCTTTCTGCGGCGTCGCTTCAACCATTTCCCACGAGAAGGTTTCACTGTCGTCGGTCATGTCTTCAAAGCGCAACTGCAATAAGTCGTCTGCCATAACCTCACCGTTAATGGGGTCAATAAACAAACTCTGCTGGTTGTCGTCAAAGCGCAATAATGGGTAACCTGGGAAATCCACAATATCGAGCTGTAAACCGGCATAACTGGCGGCTTCCTGCAGCAAGAATGCCAGGGTTACCGGTAAGCCGGTACGCAGCGATATCACGCGATCGATAAGAATGCGGCGACTACCAGCCACAGGTTCCGGGGCATCGGTAAAGCCCAGCTCCAGATAAAAGGCGTCGCAAATGCTAAGCAGCCGCTCAGCCGGAGCCTGATCTTGATAACGTTCAGCCAGTTGGCCAATCATTTTATAAAAATCAGCCACATAGTGATCGCTGTCACTATGAAAAACCCGGCTGATTTCCCACATAATTTCTATGGTTGGCAGTACTTCCTGCTCAACATCTTCAAGATAGGAAAAACCCATGAAACTCCATCATTCTTTAGACCAAACGGCTTTGTTTGCGGCCTGTTAACCGACTATCAGTGACTGCTTACTCAGCGCCACGTGAAACAGAAAACCCAGCCAGCCAATTGCCACCACAAAACCGGCAATTTGCCACACTTTAGTCGTGGCTTTTAGTGCTACCAGACCGGCCAGAATGTAACCAATCAAACCAATGAGTTTGTCGGTAACCCACGGGGTTTGAAATGGATACTGGTTAATCTGCATCATCAGCAAAATAGCACTGATCAGTAACAGGGTGTCATTCACATGTGGAACAACTTTCACCCATTTCTGTTGCAGCTTGGGCGAATTGCGCAAACGCCAAATAAAACGAACCACGAATAATATCACACTTATGGCAATAAAAGTGAGGTGGAGGTGTTTGAACATCATGTACATGCGTAGTTAGCCCTGTGTCTTTTTATAAGTAGTTGCCAGGTCGGCAAAGTGAGATTGAATATAGTCCAGTAACTCGGGTGCAAAATAACGCCCGCGCTCTGAGTCCAGCCGGGCCAGAATGGCATCTTGGTCCAGGTCTTGTTCCAGCCAGTTGCCCAGTAAACCGGCCAATTGAACGATTTGGCTGGTCAGGGCAATTTGGGCGCCTTCTTTACCACTTGGTAAGCCCATGCCGTCCCAGCGTTCAGACCGCTCGCGCAAGGCCAGGTAGGCCATTTGCGTAGCCGGATGCTTACTTTCCGATAAAGCGCGCAAGGAACGATTAATCCGCTGCTGACAAATCGCGATAGTGGCCGCCGTATTACCCTGCTGCAGCTGTTGAAACATGCCCTCGGCCTGATGATACAGCCGGGTTGCGGCCATCATGTGCGCGGTATCATTATGCTTCACACCTTCACTCAGTTGATGCGCCAAAGCGGCAACCGGATTACTGGCTCTGGCTGATTCGCCACCGGTTAGCTCGGTCATCCACTCGTCGGCCAAGGTGGCCAAGAAGCGATCGGCGTCTTGCCAGCTAATCACGTTATCATGCGCAACCTGCACGTTTTCAGCAAACAGCTGTAATAAATGCTTGTCGTCTTCAGTCAGGGTTCTGGAAAACCCCCGTAAAAACAGCAAGGCGCCCTGCGGCTGAGAATTGCTGCGGCAATAAGCCAGAGCAAAGTCGTCGCCATAGTAAACGCTTTGGGTGCGCACGACTTGGTCCACTTCAGCCAATGCATCACGTGGTAACACCGAGCGGATGGCCTGCCCCAATGCTTCATTAGAGTCGCGGCCATAGGCAGCTTTCACTTCAAATCTGTCACTACGGCCAGTTCGGTCTGCGACCGCATAAAAAGTTTCGCGTGCGCCACCTAGTACCCAGCTCAACTGTTGCACTAAGCCATCGACAAAACTTTCCATGCTCTGCAACGCATACAAATTAGTAGCTGCAGCAATAACTTTTTCAAGTCCCTGGCGGCTTTGATCAATAGACATAATATCGCGGTAAGAGCGTAGCGATGACATAACCGTGGTAAAGAGCTTCTGGGCGGTTAATTCGGTTTTCGATTTATAGTCATTAATGTCGTAATTAATAATAACTGTGCGCTCAGGAGCCTGACCTGGTTGGCCGGTACGCAAAATAATACGGGGGAATCTGTTGTGTACTTCTTCACGAATATAGCGAGCAACTTGTAAACCGGCATCATCGGTTTCCATCACCACATCTAATAGAACAATAGCAGCATCCGGGTGGTCGTTTATTAACTCCCGCGCTTCCTCACCAGAATAAGCACTGTAAAACTTAAGCCCACGCCCCAGAAAACTGAAATCGCTTAAGGCGAGTTTAGTAACAGCATGCACTTCGGGTTCATCATCTACGATGAGAACTTTCCAGTAGTCTTCAGGCAGTTTTTTTGCCTGTACTGCCGGTTCATCGGCAAACATATACGGATTGTTCATGATCTCGGTACACTCCTCTACCACAATCATCGGCAACTAACCGAAAGCGTTTCTAGCGCTGCTTACCCACTCGCCGGTTGGTGTAAGTGGTTAGTTCGCTGTGGAAAATCGCCCTATAGTCACACGATCAACATTAGCATAATCTGCCAGACTACTAACGTTTTTGTAACCTTTTTTAATGAAAAGATCGCGCACCGCTTCAGCCTGTTGCCAGCCATGCTCTATTGCCAGCCAGCCAGCGGGCTTTAAATAGTACTGAGATAAATCAATAATGGCCTGAATATCGGCCAGCCCGGACGCCTCGGCAACCAAGGCACTACGCGGCTCAAAGCGCACATCACCAAGGCTTAAATGCTCGTCTTGCGCCGCAATGTAAGGGGGGTTCGACACAATTAAATCAAATCGCGGCTCCGCTTCCAACGCACTAAACCAATTACTTTCCAGTACGGTAATTGGCAGTTGCAGGCGAGCACTATTTTCTTTCGCCAGCGCTACCGCTGCGGCAGACTTATCAACCGCGGTTACCTGAAAGTGGTGACGTTCCGACTTTATAGCCAGCGCAATAGCACCTGTACCTGTGCCTAAATCCAACACTTCAGCATGTTCGGGAAGTTGCAAATCAAGTGCCGCGGCCACCAGCGTTTCGGTGTCTGGCCGGGGTATTAAGGTGCTGTTGTTCACGTGCAGAGGTAATGACCAAAACTCACGTTCGCCGGTAAGATGGGCCACTGGCTGACCCGCCTGGCGCTGGGCCAGCAGCTTTAAAAACGCTTCCTGCGCTTCGGCAGTCACGACTGTTTCCGGCCAAGTGCGTAACTGGGTACGACTTTTTTTTAGTACAAAGCCCAGTAGTACCTCGGCATCTAGCCGGGCACTGTCTGAGCTTTGTAACTGCTGGCTCGCATGCTCGAGTAACTCGGCTATGGTGATGTCATTTCCCGTCAAAGCTGCACACCCAGTTCAGGTTAGTGTTCAGAAAGCGCGGCCAGTTGGTCGGCCTGATGTTCCTGAATAATGGCTTCCAGAATAAGGTCCAGCGACCCGGCCAGCACTTCGTCCAGGCGGTACAAGGTTAAGTTAATGCGATGATCACTTACCCGTGACTGCGGATAGTTGTAAGTTCGGATGCGCTCGGAACGATCGCCGCTACCAACTAAGTTACGCCGGGTACTTTGTTCTTCAGCTTCGCGCTTGTCATCCTGCTGCTGTTGCAAACGAGCTTGCAACACCGACATCGCCTTGGCGCGGTTTTTATGCTGTGAACGCTCGTCCTGACACTCCACAATAATGCCGCTGGGCACGTGGGTAATACGAATGGCAGAATCGGTTTTATTCACGTGCTGACCACCAGCACCAGAAGCGCGGTACGTGTCTATGCGTAAATCAGCTGGATTAATTTCAATCGCTTCGGCTTCCGGAACTTCAGGAAGCACAGCAACAGTGCAAGCGGAAGTATGCACGCGACCTTGTGATTCTGTTTCCGGAACGCGTTGCACCCGATGTCCGCCCGATTCAAATTTCATGCGCCCATAGGCACCCTGCCCGCTAACGTGCGCAATAATTTCTTTATAGCCGCCGTGCTCACCCTCACTGGAGTTCATTATTTCAATGCGCCAGCCACGATTTTCTGCGTAGCGACCATACATTTTGAATAAATCACCAGCAAAAATCGCGGCTTCATCGCCACCGGCACCGGCGCGAATTTCAACATAGCAGGGGCGGTCGTCATTCGGGTCTTTTGGCAGCAATAAAATTTGTAGCTGTGAGGTAAGCTCTTCCTGTTCCTGCTCGGCACCAGCAAGTTCGTCTTCCGCCATAGCACGCATGTCGGCGTCGTCTTCTTGCAGCATTTCACGCGCTGCTTCGGCGTTCTCTTGTGCTTGTTGGAAGCGTGTAAAGCAAGCCGCTACCTCTTCCAACTGAGAATATTCACGTGACAACGCCCGGAATCTATTTTGATCCTGAATCACGCTGGCATCACCCAGCAGGTGCTGCACTTCCTGATAGCGTTCTAATAACCCTTCCAACTTGCGTTCAATCGATGGATTCATACTGAATCTGTAACCTTATTCTGATTGTTGCTTATAAAGTTTTTGATAAGCGGCCAATGCCGCTATGTCGCCGTCAGCACCGGCTTTACGCATAGCCTGAGTTGGCTCATGCAGTAGCTGCTTCGATACCTTGGTGGCAAATTCCCGTAGCGCTTCGCTGGGTTCTTTACCAGCCTCTAACTGCGCCATAGCTTTACCCAATTGCTCGTCGATCAGGCTTTGGTTGTAGCTACGATAATCGCGAATCATGTCGACGTTATTGAGTGACCGAAGCCAGCTCATAAAGCTTGCGGTTTGCCCCGCTATAATCTGTTCACCCTCGGCGGCGGCCTGCTCACGGTTGCGAATGTTTTCAGTAATAATTCCCTGTAAATCATCCACCGTATACAAATAGGCGTCATCGAGCTCATTCACTTGTTCTTCAATATCGCGTGGCACCGCCAAATCAATAAATAACATGGGCCGGTGCTTGCGCTTCTTCAATGCTGTTTCTACCAAACCTTTACCAATAATAGGCAAGGTACTGGCGGTTGAGCTAATTACTATATCGGCCTGGAACAGGAGTTCCGGCAGTTCGGCTAACCCATGCGCTTCACCGGCAAATTTCTGGGCTAAATCCTGTGCTCGTTGCAGCGTTCGGTTGGCCACCATGAGTCGTTCAATACCTTGCTCTCGCAAATGCTGAGCGGCTAGCTCAGCGGTATCGCCGGCACCCACCAGCAATACATTGGCTTTGCCCAAATCAGCAAAAATATGACGCGCCAGGTTTACCGCAGCAAAGGCCACCGACACGGCGTTCTGGCCTACTCCGGTTTCAGTACGCACGGTTTTGGCCACACCAAAGGTTTTTTGAAACAAGCGCTCAAGAATACCGCCCAAGGCAGAGTGACGTTTAGCAAACTGATAGGCTTGCTTCACTTGCCCTAGAATTTGTGGTTCGCCCAGCACCAACGAATCTAACCCACTGGCTACTTTCATTAAGTGACCGATCGCCTGTTCATCGCTTAGTGCGTACACGTGCTGGCGAAGCTGCTCCAGCGACAGTCGGTGGTAGCCGGCCATCCAGCCTAAAATGAGATCGGTTGAGGCATCGCCCTGATAATAAACCTCAGTACGATTACAGGTAGACACAATCACGGCCTCGTTGACACCGCCAAGCTGCTGCAGCGCCGGCAGAGCTAATTCCAGTTGCTCCGGGGTGAACGCAATGCGTTCGCGCAGGTCAACAGAAGCGGTAGTATGGTTAACGCCAACGGCAAAGATAGTCATAAATGCGTGAATGAACAGCCTGTACGGACAAGAAAACGGCGCTAATTGTACGTCAAAGCGCCTGTTAAGAAAAGCACTCACGCAGTCTGAGCACCATGCTTATTACTTCACCTCGGCCGCAACAACGGGTAGTCTATGCCGGGTCTATTACAGGGAATACGTTACCAACTCATGCTACGAATTCTACTTATAAGTATTATTTGCGTGGTGGTTGCTGGCTGCGCCAGTGCACCACCTGAGCGCAGCACCACCGCAACGGCTTCAGCGGAGGCCCGGGCGCATCAGGCCCAACTGGCTAACTTAAAGGCCTGGCAACTGGATGGGCAAATTGCGGTATTTGAGCGCATGATAGATGAGCGTCACGCGGTCTACTTGCGCTGGCAGCATCAACCAAGCGCCACCCAGCTGCGTTTTTCCCACCCGTTAAAGGGCACGCTGGCTACCTTAACAGCCGATGCTAGTGGTGCCGTGCTGCAACGGGATGGTGAAGCACCGCTGTGGGCATCCGACATTACCACCTTGCTTGAGCAGCGCTTAAATTTGCCACTGCCGGTGAAACTATTGCAGCAAACCGTGATTGGCGCCTTACCCGTTAGTAGTCAACAAATTCGCTATTTAGCCGACGGGACAGTTGCTGACTTTATGGTGACAGCCGACCAGCAACAATGGCAGGTGAAATTTCTGGCTTACCAGGCAGTGCAATTAAACGAACAGAATTTAGTATTGCCGCATCAAGTCGAGCTTATTTCGGATCAGTATTTAGTCAGGTTAAGGATTTCAACATGGACGCCGCTCAACTAACAGTTTCTGCGCCCGCAAAACTGAACTTGTTCTTACATATACTCGGCCGCCGCGAAAATGGTTACCACGACTTACAAACAGTATTTCAGTTTCTGGATTTCGGCGACACGCTGCATTTTAAGCTCACTGACAAAAGCAATGAAATTTCCTTGCTGAATAATCCCACTGCTGTCGCACCCACTGATAATTTAATTTATAAAGCCGCGAGAGCCCTGCAACAATGGCATCAACAACCCTTGCCGGGAGTGGCCATTGCCGTGGAAAAAAACATTCCAATGGGCGGCGGTCTGGGCGGCGGTTCCTCTGATGCCGCCTCAACCTTGCTGGCGCTGCGCCAACTTTGGCAGCTAACGATTAGTGATGCCGAACTGGCCGAACTTGGGTTAGCGCTTGGTGCCGACGTACCGGTATTTTTATTGGGCCAGGCGGCCTTTGCCGAAGGCATTGGCGAGCGTTTACAACCCGTGAATCCAGAGCCGTACTGGTATTTGGTGATTCACCCGCAAGTGCATGTCAGCACGGCGGAAGTGTTCCAGCATCCGCAGCTCCCCCGGCAAACCAGCCCACTAACCTTGCAAACCTGGAACCTGCAAAACACCCGCAATGATTGCCAGCAACTGGTTAGTAAACTTCACCCCGAAGTTGCCAAGTCTATCGCGTGGTTGCTAGAATACGCTCCGGCTCGGTTAACCGGCACAGGTGCCTGCGTGTTCGGTTGTTTCACCAGCCAAACTGAAGCCATGCAAGCCTTAACGCAACTCCCTCCACAGTGGAATGGGTTCGTTGCTCGCGGCTTAAATCAGTCTCCGGTCAGTTCTGAACTAGAACTGGCCATGCAGAGCAAACCCACAACCAGACCCGAGGTTTAGTGTGCCTGACATGAAGCTATTCGCTGGCAACGCCACGCCAGAACTTGCCAGAAAAATTGCCGACCGCCTGTATATCAAGTTAGGAGAGGCCGAAGTTGGTCGCTTCAGCGACGGCGAAATCAATGTCATGATTAACGAAAACGTGCGTGGATCAGACGTTTTTATTATTCAGTCAACTTGCGCCCCTACCAATGACAACCTAATGGAACTTATTGTTATGGTTGATGCGCTACGCCGCGCCTCAGCTGGCCGTATTACGGCAGTAATTCCTTACTTTGGGTACGCACGTCAGGATCGCCGGGTTCGCTCCGCACGGGTACCAATTACCTCCAAAGTAGTTGCTGACTTCTTATCCAGTGTTGGTGTTGACCGCGTACTAACCGTTGACTTGCACGCCGAACAAATTCAGGGCTTTTTCGACGTACCGGTAGATAACGTATTCGGTAGCCCAGTGTTACTTGAGCACATGCGCCAGCAGAATTATGACAACCCGGTAGTAGTTTCACCTGATATCGGTGGTGTTGTGCGCGCACGCGCTATCGCCAAACTATTAAACGACATTGATTTAGCCATCATTGATAAACGCCGTCCGCAAGCCAATGAATCCCAGGTTATGCATATTATTGGTGACGTTCAGGGTCGTGACTGCATTATCGTCGATGACATGATTGATACCGGCGGCACCTTGTGTAAGGCCGCAGCAGCACTAAAAGAGCACGGCGCCAAGCGCGTATTTGCCTATGCAACGCACCCGGTATTCTCTGGCGACGCAGTGAAAAACATTGCTAACTCAGATATCGACCAAGTGGTTGTAACCGACAGCATACCGCTGCATCCGGATATGAAAGCTTGTCCGAAAGTACATCAGCTAACCTTAAGCGGCATGCTTTCTGAAGCACTCCGTCGAGTCAGTAACGAAGAGTCTATTTCGGCCATGTTTGAATATTAATACCTGAACCATCCAGGTCGTTATGCAAACATGTAAAAAGCCCGCTTGCGGGCTTTTTTGATGGCGCTGGATTTTCACCACAGTCCCGCTTATTCCATTGCCTTTACTCTGCTTTCAATGCTATTATTCCGCGCCCTCGAATAACGAGGTTCATGTTCGGTATTTGGTCGCGAATAACGAACACACTATTTCACTACTTGAGAGACTATTATTATGTCTACATTCGAATACGATATTCACGCAGAACTGCGTACCGATTCAGGGAAAGGTGCGAGCCGCCGCCTGCGTCGTGCGGAAAAAGTGCCTGCGATTTTATATGGCGGTAAGAAAGAAGCGGTAGCGCTGACTTTGGATCATAATAAAATTAACAACATGGCTGATTACGAAGGCTTCTACTCACACATCCTGACTTTGATCATTGATGGTAAGAAGCACCAGGCTATTTTGAAAGACATCCAACGTCACCCTTACAAGCCTAAACTGACTCACCTTGACTTCCAGCGCGTAGAAAAAGGTCAGAAGTTACACACGCACATTCCATTGCACTTCTTAAATGAAGAAACTGCGAAAGGCGTGAAAGACGAAGGCGGTGTTGTAGTGCATCACCTGAACGACGTTGAAGTTGAGTGTTTGCCGAAAGACTTACCAGAATACCTGGAAGTTGACATCGCAAACCTGGCTTTAGGTGAAAACCTGCACTTAACCGATCTGCAATTACCGAAAGGCGTTGAGCTGATGGAATTGCACAAAGGTGAAGACCACGACCAAGCGGTTGTGTCTATTGTTGCACCACGTCTGCAAAAAGAAGAAGACGACACTGAAACTGACGAAGTTGAAGCTGGCGACGTACCGGCTGCATCTGACAAAGATTCAGATAAAGAAGAGAAAGACGGCGAATAAGTGTTGTTATGACAACACCTCGTTTGATCGTGGGCCTGGGAAATCCAGGCCCCGACTACGCTTCAACCCGGCACAATGCTGGCGCCTGGCTGGTTAACGAACTAGCACGGCAATACCAACTTACCCTAACCCCAGAAACCAAGTTTTATGGCCTGACGGCACGCATTCAACAAGGTGCGCTGGATGTTCGGTTACTCGTTCCTACAACCTTCATGAACAATAGCGGCAAAGCTATCGCAGCTATGGCTAATTTTTATAAAATTGAGCCGGCAGAAGTGTTAGTAGCCTACGACGAACTGGATTTACCGCCAGGAACTGCCAAATTTAAACTCGGTGGTGGCGCGGGTGGTCACAATGGTATTAAAGACACAATCGCCTGTTTGGGAACCCCTGACTTTATGCGCTTGCGCATTGGTATTGGACACCCGGGGCACAAATCAAAAGTAACAGGTTTTGTACTGGGTAAAGCACCTACGGCTGAACAAGCATTGCTCGACAGCACTATAGATGAAGCTTGCCGTAGTATCGACCTGTTATTCAAAGACGGTTTAATTGCCGCACAACAACGCCTGCATAGCTTCAAGGCAACCACCTGACAGAACTAACGAGAGAGTAATAGTATGGGATTCAAATGTGGCATCGTAGGCTTACCCAACGTTGGCAAATCTACCCTCTTCAACGCCTTAACCAAGGCCGGTATTGAAGCGGCAAACTTTCCATTTTGCACCATTGAACCTAATACGGGTGTGGTTCCTGTTCCAGATGAGCGTTTACAGCAGCTGGCTGACATTGTTAACCCGCAGCGCATCATACCAACCAGCATGGAATTTGTGGACATTGCCGGTTTGGTAAAAGGTGCGTCAAAAGGCGAAGGCCTGGGTAACCAGTTTCTGGCAAATATTCGTGAGACCGATGCTATTGGTCACGTGGTCCGTTGCTTTGAAAACGACAATATTGTGCACGTTGCGGGTAAAGTTGACCCAGCGGAAGACATTGACACTATAAATACCGAGTTGGCCTTAGCCGATTTAGACAGTGTTGAGAAATCATTGCATCGCCTTGGCAAAAAAGCCAAAGGTGGCGACAAGCAAGCCGCGGCTGAAATAAAAGTACTGGAAAAGCTGCAACCGGCGCTGGCAGAAGGCCAAATGGCTCGCTCAGTCACCCTAACAGCGGATGAACGCGCTACGATTCGTTCTTACAACCTGCTGACCCTGAAGCCAACCATGTACATTGCCAACGTGAATGACGATGGCTTTGAAAACAATCCTTATCTGGACAAGGTTCGCGAAATAGCCTCTACCGAGAACGCTATTGTGGTGCCTGTGTGTGCTGAAATTGAAGCTGAAATCGCTGAGCTTGATGACAGCGAACGGGAAGAATTCATGGCTGACCTGGGCTTAACTGAGCCTGGTTTGAACCGCGTCATTCGCGGCGGCTATGAATTGCTGAACTTACAAACCTACTTCACCGCTGGCCCAAAAGAAGTGCGCGCCTGGACCATTCCAATCGGCGCTACCGCACCGCAAGCAGCTGGTAAAATTCACACCGATTTTGAAAAAGGCTTTATTCGCGCTGTGGTAGTTGCCTTTAATGACTACATTGAGTTTCGTGGCGAGCAAGGCGCGAAAGACGCAGGCCGTCGCCGTGAAGAAGGTAAAGAGTATATTGTGAAAGACGGCGACGTGATTCTGTTCCGCTTTAACGTATAAGCTGCCGTTAGTTCTAACGCAGCTACAAAAAAGCGCTCACAGGGTAACCCGTGAGCGCTTTTTTTTATTCCCTTTAGGTACCTTAATAACCGATGCTTACCGCAATCACCAACGCGATAGCACAGAACACCAGCAGCTTGATCAGCAAAGGCGCGACAAATTTGAACCAGCGGTCGTAGGGTATGCCTGCCAAGCCCAGAATACCCATCAGCACAGGGTTGGTTGGCACTATCATATTCATCAGGCCATCGCCCATTTGAAAGGCTAATACGGCTACCTGACGGCCAATCCCCGAGGTATCTGCAATAGGCACCATAATCGGCATGGTGACAAAGGCCTGACCACTGCCTGACGGAATAAAGAAGTTCAGCAGCGACTGAATCACCAGCATCATCACGGCACCTAAATGCGCTCCTGAGGCTTCTACCGGCATCGAGAGGTAATAAATAACCGTGTCCAGCACCTGCCCGTCTTCCAGCAATAGAGCAATAGACCGCGCAAAACCAATCAGTAACGCCGTTGCAGTTAACTCAGCAGCGCCTTCAATGAAGGTACGGGCCGCTGCATCAGTAGACAACCGCCCGACTACGGCGGCAAATACCCCTAACCCTAAAAAGAGAGCACTCAATTCGGTTAAGTACCAACCGTGTTGCGTAATACCCCACACCAACACCGCCAGCACAACAACAAAGCCCAGCAGGATAATTTTGTGCTGATTATTTAATGCCGGATAGGTGTTGTCTTGTTCCGGTGCATTCGCGCCACTAACATCGTACAACAACGAGCTTTTCGGGTTCGTCAGTACGCGCCGTGAATAGCGATACACATGATGAAAGCCAATAGCGAACATGGGCACCCATAACATTAAGCGGTACTCAAGCCCCGATGCTGGCGGCACTTCGGCTATAGATTGCGCAATAAGCAGGGTAAATGGGTTAAATAACGACAGCCCGTAGCCAATACCATAGCCGACAATTAAAATACCCATAGCCACAATGGCATCCAGTTTTAAAGCCCGGCACAGCGACACTAACAGGGCGACAAAAATCAAGTACTCTTCGGCTACCCCAATGAGTGCCGAAAAGATCCCAAAAGTGAGCATGCCGCCAAAAATAAGCCAGCCGGTTTTACCCGCAAAATTCTCTAACAGGCGTCCGATAACCGCATCTAACATGCCAGTTTTACGGATAATGCCCATCACCCCGCCAATCAGAAACACAAAGAAGATCACGCCCTGCGCATCGGCTAGCGCGCGCGGAATAACGGTAAATAAATTAAGTGGATTTACCCCTGGCTGATCGTCAATGGTTGCAAAAGTGCCCTGCAATACTACCGTTTGCCCAGCAGCATTTTCAGTTCTGTCAAAACTACCGGCAGGTATAATCCAGGTTAAAACTAAGGCCGCCAGCATTAAGTAGGTCATTAATACCAGCGTGTGCGGGATTTTGAACTTCGCCATAATGCTTAAAGCCCAACCACTTCGTTATGCATGTCGGCCAGCAAGCTCAACAAGCGATTCTGCGCCGTTGTGGGCACGTCTTCACGTTCCATGGCAATGATTAAATTCTCCACCAAAGCATTGAAATCCGCGTTGGTAATATTCAAACCGGTGTGAATTTTCACCATGTCTTCGCCAGTGTAAGTGCACGGGCCACCGCTTATTTCACATACCTGCTCCGTTAGCATTTGATGCAAGCGGTCAATATCAGTATCAGCAAATTGATCAGCAATGCGGTCATCACCGGCTAGCTCGTAAAGCATTTCAGCCATCACGTTGCTAATGCCCTGTTTGCCACCAAGCTGTTGGTATAAAGAGTCGTCAGCCTGCACCGAACCGGCCAGGCCAAGCAGCAGCATGGCCGCCAGTAAACGCGTTTTAAACATCATCTTCGGTTCTCCTTAAAAGGTGCCCTGCAGGGACAAGTAGAAGCCATCCTGATCGTCCAACCCGGCAATAGATTGTAAGTCGGTATAAGCCCCAACAATAGACAGTGATTTGGTTGGGAAATAAGCAACAAAGGCGTCATACCAATCTTCTTCACGGGCAAAGCCTAAATTGTCCGGCTTCTGCCGATACTCTACCCCAACAGCTAGTTTACGGTTAATAAACATGGCCACGGAAGCTTCCGCCTGAATGCTATAATCGTCGTCTTTATCACCACCGAACCCTAATAACCCCAGCTGGTTGGCTTTGGTAGCGCGCGCCGTTAAGTTCACCAGCCAGGTTCGGTGAAACGGGCCATCCAACCAGGCCTTGGCCGCACTAATATAGACATCGGTTCCCGAATCATCAGCAGCGCCTACTGTCTGCGGCAAGTCAAATGTCCGATTCCGCTTATGCTGTAAGCCCACACTTACCTGCGGCAAATCACCATAAATCAAATCACCAAAAGCGCGCACTTTCAGGCCAAAAATGTCCTGCTTCAGCTCACCGCCTATGGTTTTTAAATCAAACACTTGATTGGCATAAGACACTTCCACGCGATTACCGTAAGTTAAACTGGCACCTTGCACCGACAAGCGAAAGTCATCTACTTGTACTTCACCAAGAGCGACGGTGGCGCCCCACTGATTTTCACTGGCATAGCTACTTAAGGTAGCCCAGGGCACAATACCGCCACCGCTAGCGCCTTCAATCGTGCTGGCTGCGCCGGTTGCTAACAAACGCCCATTATCCGCGTATGCGGGTGCTGTGGCGCTTACACACGCCACTAAAATGCCAGCGCTCAAAGCCAGTTGCTTTGCTTTTATCATGATGAAATCACCTCTTCCTGTGTTAGCAGCCACTGCGTAAAGTCAGCAACTGGCAGTGGCTTACTGAAGTAGTAGCCCTGCAGTTCGTCACAACCAAATTCTTTTAGTATTGTCCAGGCGGACTCTTCTTCAATACCTTCAGCGACCGCTTGCAGCCCAAAATCATGAGCCAGCGCCAGCGTCGAACGCACTATCATGCGGTCTTGTTCACTTTCGGCCAGGTGCTGAATGAAGGAGCGATCGATTTTTAATTCGTTAACCGGTAAGCGTTTTAACTGCGCCAGCGACGAATAACCCGTGCCGTAGTCGTCAATCGAAATACGCAAGCCAACACTTTGAAGTTTCTGCAGCCGGGCAATAGCCGCTTCAGGGTCGTGCATAATGGCGCTTTCGGTCACTTCCAGCGTCAATAAATGAGGTTCGATACCACTGCCTGCCACCGCCTGACTTAAGAAATCGGCTAGCCCGTCACTCATTAAATCAACCGCAGACAAGTTTAGCGACACCGATAGTTGCTTCCCGGCTTGCTGCCATACCAATAACTGCTGAATAACCTGCAAACACACCCAACGCGTAATGCGGGTAATCTCACCGGCTTGCTCCGCCAGAGGAATAAACTCATCAGGGCGAACAAACCCCAACTCCGGATGCTGCCAGCGGATAAGCGCTTCAGCGCCTTTCACTTTGCCGTTTGCGCAATTGATTTTCGGTTGGTAATGCAGCTCCAGTTGGTCTTTTTCTACGGCCTCCGGTAGGCAGCGCAGAATACGCAGCTGGCGCATATGTACTTCGTCCATACCGGCTTCGTAAATCACCAGTGAACGTTTATCTTCTTTCGCTTTAGCACGACTAATCTGCGCTCGACGCACCAGGCTGTCAGTTTCCGCACCATGTTCGGGGAAGCTCACTATCCCCGCACTAAAGGTAAGCAAGTAACTGGTGCCGTCTAACGACCAAGGCTGTTGTAACAAGTCTAATAGTTCTTCAATTTCACCAACCACAGGTTCTTGGTCTGAGGCTGTATTAACCAGCAAGAATTCATCACCTGCCAACCGCGCCAGAAACCATTCACTGCTTTTCCAGCCCCGCAACCGGCGCGAAATCAGTTGCAACAACTGATCGCCAATGCGCTGACCAACACTGTCATTTAGTTCGCGGAACCGGTTGATATTCAGCAACACCAAAAAGCCGCTTTGGTTAGTGTCTAGCATTTGCGCCAATGCGCGTTGAAAGTACCGCCGGTTTGGTAGTTCGGTTAGTAAGTCATGATCGGCTTGAAAGGATATGCGTTGCTCACGCTCGGCTACGGCCACTTTCATTTCATTAAAGGTATTCGCCAAATGACCAAATTCGTCGCTGCGCTCTACCTTTATGGGGGAGGTGTAGTCGCCGCGCTGTAATTGTTCCGCCGCTTCAGTCAAGGTTTTTAACGGAGCATTAATGCGACGCGCGGTCACTACGGCCAACAGCAGTGCCACCAACAAGGTTAAAATGGCAATTAACAAGTATTGCTGACGTAACCGCGAGAATTCGGCGCCAGCGGCATCTAAATCGGTACTTAATAAAACGGTTAACGACGCTTCACCAAAATTAGCTAAGCTAACTTTTTGACCCGCTAAGTGCTGGTTGCTCAACCATTCACTTAAGGTTTGTTGGCGTTCGCTAAGACCCGCCTGAAACTCTTGTTGCTGCGTTGCACCTAAACTGGAAACGAATAGACTATTGGTATCAGTACTATAAAAAGTCACATCGGCATTGGCCAGCGCCTGCAACTCAGCGGTTAGTTCTGCATCTATGCTAAAACCCAGGGTAACCCAGGCAATTAAATCGGGTGCGCGAACCGGTACCGTAATTAACTGAAAAATTTCCCCGTCAACAATAGCAATACCTTGCTCGTTCCCCATGGCAATGAGTTCGCTCAGAACCGGCAGCTCGCTCATATCATGGGTGGAGGCTATTTCTTCACCAGCGGCATTTTGCAAAACCATTAAATCGGTTTGAATGCGCTCACCATGATTTATCAGCGCCGACACTATGGTGTCTTCATCGTTAGTGGCTACCGCCTGGCGGAAACCAAAGTCGTCGGCTAATACGCTAGCCGCCTGACCTAACTGTGTAGCGCGTTGCTCCACCAGTTCAAGAAACACCCGTTCACTCACCGTAAGCTCTCGTTCTACCGTACGATTCAGTTGGTTGTTAGTCGCAATCCACACCGCCAGTAAGGACACCAACAGCACGCCGCCGGCCAGGCCGGCAAACAACACAATTAAGCGCGTCCGAAAGCTATTAATCATTGCCACTCCGGCGATTGAACCTGTCTTGCAAGCGTGATGGCTTTTCCTCGCTTTGCTCAGGGGCTTTCACATCTACCTGCAAACTAAGCTCGCGCTGGTCGTCTTTTACCGCCACTGTTATTTGTTCACGTTTTTGTTGCTGCAGCCATGGGTGCCAAATCAGCAACTCGGCATCACCATTTAGATTCACGGTAGCCTGGCCGGTGGCATCGGTTACGTTGCTTTGTTGGTGCGGGCTAACGTAAATGTAGCCACGCATTTGGTCATGAATGTTGCAGCCAAGCGCAACAATTCCGGCGGTATCAAAGGAAATAGTTGGCCGGGCTTCGTTCGCGTACAACTGAGTTTCGAAGGTTTTTGCTGCGGAGAACGAATAAACATGATGGCGAATATTGTCGCTGTTCGGGAACAGTACCTTGCTGCCCACCGGCACCGTTAATACATGTGGCCGAAACTCCACATCAATTTGGTCCATAATCGCTTGTTCCAGCGGACGTGCGGGTTCACCCGGCACGCTTATGACCGCAAATTCAAGCGGTTGGCCATCGGCATCCGTTAGCGTCACTTGCACCGGCTCACTGTGCACTGTGGTTGTTACCAGCGCGCACAAACCGATCAAAAAAGAGCTACCCAGTGGTCGCATCATGATTTCTTTTCTCCTGTCATTCTGAACAGAGTAAGCTAACTTATATAGCTACGGCAACTCCCGTTAGATTGATCTTTTCTGACCTGCCCCCATACAAGTAATGGAAGCCACCAACTAGGGAGCGACAGCATGACTCGGTTTCGTACTGAAAAAGACAGCATGGGAAGCATTGAGGTTCCCACTGACGCACTCTATGGCGCGCAAACGCAACGCGCTGTGAACAACTTTAAAATCAGCGGTCTGGCTATGCCAACGGCCTTTATTAAAGCGCTGGCACTGGTGAAATATTGTGCCGCCAAGGCCAACCAGGAGCACGCTGACCTACCCGCCGAAAAAGCCTCGGCCATTCAGCGTGCCGCATTGGAAATATACGAAGAGCGCTGGCACGATCATTTTCCGGTAGATGTGTTCCAAACCGGTTCCGGAACCAGCAGTAATATGAATATGAATGAGGTTATTGCTGGCTTAGCCGAACGCAGCAAGATTGATATTCACCCGAATGACGATGTAAATCGCAGCCAAAGCAGTAACGATGTAGTGCCCACCGCTATTCAAATTAGCAGTGCGCTGGCACTTGAGCAGCAACTAAAGCCTGCCATTGAAGCGTTAATTCAGTCCATTCGCGACAAAGCCGCTAATTTGCAAGATGTTACTAAAACCGGCCGGACTCATTTAATGGATGCGATGCCGCTGACGATGGCACAGGAACTCGAAACCTGGGCGCATCAATTAAGCTTGTCATTAACTGCGCTAGAAGAATTACAACCGCGGTTGCAACAATTGCCGCAAGGCGGCACTGCTATTGGTACCGGTATTAATGCCCCGGAACAATTCAGTCAGGCTTTCAGCGTGGCACTGTCCGATTTCACCGAGCTTAAGTTTAGTCCAAGTGGTAATTTATTTGCCGGTATTGCGGGGCAGGAATTGTCCTTACAGTTGTCCGGCACGCTCACGACCCTGGCCAGTACCTTGCTGAAAATCAGCAACGACCTGCGCTGGATGAATAGCGGTCCACTGGCTGGCTTAGGTGAAATTAGCCTGCAGGCACTACAACCCGGTAGTTCCATTATGCCCGGTAAAGTAAATCCGGTGATTCCAGAGGCCGTGGCCATGATTGCCGCGCAGGTTACCGGTAACCACAGCACTATTACCACTGCGGCTCAGTCTGGTAATTTCCAACTGAACGTGATGCTGCCGGTGATTGCACTGAACTTAAGCCAAAGCCTGGAACTGCTGACCAATGGTTGCCATGCCTTAGCCGAGCAAGCAATTAGCTCGTTTACAGTTAATAACGACCGACTGGAAGAAGCGCTGTCCAAAAATCCGATACTGGTTACCGCATTAAATCCAGTCATTGGCTATAACAAAGCCGCAGACATTGCCAAGCAGGCTTATAAAGAGAAACGACCGGTGCTGGATGTCGCCAAAGAAAACACCGATTTAAGTGAAGACGAATTGCGTCGCCTGTTAGATCCGAAACGGCTAACACAAGGCGGCATGTAAGCAAACCGCTACAGGAGTATGTATGAGTAAGAAGAATATTGTCATTACCGGCGCCAACCGCGGCATCGGGTTAGCTATGGTCAAACAATTCAGTGCCCGCGGCGATCATGTGATTGCCGTATGCCGTCAGGGCTCCGCCGAGTTGCTAGAAACTGGTGCGGAAATCCTTGATAGCATTGATGTGACCCGTGAAGCGGACTTACTTCGCCTGCAAGATGAACTGAAAGATCGCAAAATAGACACCCTGATTAATAATGCCGGGTTACTGCACAATGAATCCTTAGGCGATATTGATAGTGCCACTATGCGCGCCCAATACGAGGTGAACGCCATTGCGCCGCTGAATGTTACCGACACTCTGCACGGCAGTCTGAAAAAAGGCAGCAAGGTTATTATGATAACCAGCCGCATGGGGTCTATTGCTGATAACGGCTCCGGTGGTCGCTACGGTTACCGGATGTCCAAAGCCGCCTTAAACGCGGCCGGTAAATCCTTAGCACTGGATTTAAAAGATGAAGGCATTGCGGTGGCCTTGATTCACCCGGGCTTTGTGCAAACCGATATGGTGAACCACGCCGGTGACATTAGTGCCGACGAAGCAGCCGAGCGAATTATAAAGCGCATTGATGAACTTAGCCTGAAAACCACCGGGCAATTTAAACATAGCAACGGCGATGATTTACCCTGGTAACTAAGCTTCGCAAAAATGCAGACTTGTTGTTATTTGGTAAGAACGAATGGCGTTTTGCTGAAAAAACCAGCGAATCTGTCTTTTTTTGTCCAAACAATGTACCAGAGCTGCTTTTTTGCGAAAAATAGGTTGACGCTAACCACCCTGATTTGCATAATACGCGCCGCACTCGCAGAGCGCACAAGCAAGTTTTAAAGGTCAGGCTACGTAGCTCAGTTGGTTAGAGCACAGCACTCATAATGCTGGGGTCGCAGGTTCGAATCCCGCCGTAGCCACCAATATTTTCGCGGACGTGGTGGAATTGGTAGACACGCTGGATTTAGGTTCCAGTGCCTCACGGCGTGAGAGTTCAAGTCTCTCCGTCCGCACCAATATTGAATCGACATACTGGATTGGGGTATAGCCAAGCGGTA
>JBBEBU010000022.1:0-34885 GCA_040882145.1 Idiomarina sp. | reverse complement strand
AGGCAGCGGGTTTTGATCCCGCCATTCCCAGGTTCAAATCCTGGTACCCCAGCCAATCTTGTGCTTTGTGAATGTTTTGGGTATTTATGTTGGGGTATAGCCAAGCGGTAAGGCAGCGGGTTTTGATCCCGCCATTCCCAGGTTCAAATCCTGGTACCCCAGCCATATTACCTTATTTTATTTTGTTGCGGTGGTGGCGGAATTGGTAGACGCGCTAGCTTCAGGTGCTAGTGAGCGCAAGCTCGTGGGGGTTCAAGTCCCCCCCTCCGCACCACTTTTCAATAAAGTGGTGTTGCAACACAAATAAAGTAGTAAGCAAAAATGAACCGCCATTGGCGGTTTTTTTGTATCTGGCGTTCGTTCCCGCTAATCTAGTTTCACTCTTTCCCCTAATGATGAAGTGTCCGAGCCCCTAAATGATTCAAATTAGCCAGCGCGTAAGCATTCCTGAACAGGAAATTGAATGGCAGTTTATCCGCTCCAGCGGAGCCGGTGGCCAGAACGTAAATAAGGTAGCTACTGCCGCCCAACTAATTTTTGATATTGGCACATCGTCACTGCCTGACTTTTATAAACACCGGCTGCTGAACAAGTCTGATCATCGCATTACGCAAAGTGGCAAAATCATTATTAAGAGCCAGGAAACCCGTAGTCAGGCAACCAACCGCGAACTAGCCTTAGAGCAATTTATCAAACTGGTTGCTAGTGTTGGTTTTACTCGGAAGAAACGGGTTGCTACCCGCCCGACACTGGCCAGCAAGAAACGCCGAATTGAAAGTAAGAAAAAACGTGGTGCCGTAAAAAAAATGCGCAAGGCACCTCCGGACTGACGCTGCGGTTATAACCCCATGGCGGCACGCACAATTTTCCGTTTCAGTGGTGGTAAGTGAGCAATACCCGCGAACAGCCCCCGAATACCCCAGGTTGCCATCAAATGCTTGCTATCGAAGCCATAGTGAATAGCGTCCATGGCGCGCATCATGCGTTGATTCAGCGCGCGCCGCTGTCGTTCATAGCCAGACAATGCGGTAGCCAAGTCTTGAGTACTAAGCTGACTCACTAGACTTTGCACGTCGGCGAAACCCAAATTAACACCCTGACCGGCTAACGGATGAATACTATGTGCAGCATCCCCTACTAAGGCAACGCAGTTGTGCGCGTGATACCTCAACGCCGTGTGCCGCTGAATGGGGAAACTGGCGTAACTATTGGTTGGTTGTAATTGGAAGCGACCAATATGCGGACTGAATAACTTGGCTAGTTCTGCTGCAACGGCGTCGTCACCTTGTTGTTGGAGCTCACTAATAGCTTGGCTGTCCTGGTAGTTAATTAGGCATGCCCGGTGTTTTTCCAGGGGTAACAAGGCGTAGGGACCACCCGCCCGGAATACCTCCCAGGTTTGCGTCGGCAAGGGTTGTTCGGTAATAACATTGGCCAGCATGCAACGCTGCCCATAATCCCAACCGCGGCGTCCAATACCGGCTCGTTTTGCGATTGCCGAGTTAGCACCATCACAACCGAGTAATAAATCAAACGGCAGCTGCTGGCCTTCGGTAGTGGTAATAACTCTGGCTTCCCAGTCAATGCTTTGCACCGCAGCGGGGCAACGCAACAGCACCTGCTCGGCTTTTAATTGCTGCCATAACGCACCTTGCAGGGCGTTATTCTCAACCATAAAGCCCAGTTCCGCGAAACCTGCATCCGCTGCGCTGAACGTGAGTTTAGCGCCACCCTGGCTAGCTACCGCCAGTTCAGTGTAAGCAAACCGCCGCGCTGGTGGTACTTGCGACCACACACCTAGCTCTGCCAGCCACTGCTGATTTTGCTGATGAACTGAAGAAATGCGTAAATCCCAATCCTTCGCCTCAGCGGCAACAGCGCCGAGTTCGGCTCGTTCAATTAGCGTCACCTGCTGCCCGGCTTGCGCCAGTGCCAGGGCTGCTGAGGCGCCGACCAGTCCGCCGCCAACCACTACAATGTTCATGAAAACTCCGGGTTGTAATGCATCAACCGTTGTTAAGCCCAGCTCAGGCTTGCATAATATGAAAATACGCCACCAGAATACACCAGCCGCACCAGAAAAAATTCCTTTTCAGTGATACTATAGCTAGTCGCTAGGGTACGCCCATCTAACCAAGTATTCAGGAACACGCCGCTATATGATAGCAACGACTCAATTGCCGCCACCTCGGGTTTTTCTGGCCGCTGTACTATTACTCGGTGCGGAGTTTTGCTTTGCCAGTGTAAGCGCGTTAGTAAAATATTTGAGCACCGACTTACCGGAAGAACAACTGGTGTTCTTTCGCAATATTATGGCGTTTTTAGTGTTGCTACCATGGTTATGGCGCAAAGGCCCAGGCGCATTTAAAACCAAGGCCTGGGGCTTTCATCTCTCGCGTGGTATTGCCGGCATTGCCGCTATGTACCTATTCTTTTATGCCATTGCTGCGCTACCGCTGGCACAGGCAACTCTGGTGTTGTTACTCACGCCGTTTCTGATCCCAATGATTGGTCGTATTTGGCTGCATGAGCGCGTTACCCGCCAAACCTGGTTCGCTATTTTTATTGGGTTTATTGGGGTGTTCGTATTCTTAAACCCAGTCCACATGACCTTGTCGCCCATGATTGCCGTGGCGTTTTGTGCTGCCGTACTGGCAGCCTTTACCAAAACTTTAATCAGACAGATGTCCGGCACCGAGTCCACCAGCAAAATCGTCTTTTACTTTGCCAGCATTTCAACGGTGTTGTCGGCTATCCCATTGATTTGGTTATGGGAGTCTATAGCACAAGAACACTGGCTTGGGTTGGTTGCCATTGGCGTATTTGCTACCGCCGGCCAACTGGGCATGACCAAAGCCTTCAGTTTAGCCCCTGCCGCAAGTGTGGGTGTGTTCACTTACAGCTCGGTTATTTTCGCTGCCGGTTTTGGTTATTTCTTCTGGCAGGAACCGGTTTATTGGCACATGGCATTCGGTACGCTCATCATTATGGTAGCGGGCTATTTCGCCCTGCGAAATCGCCGTCGCAGCGAGATATGAAGATTAGCCTTTAGCGCAATAACGCGATAAAATAACCGCCATAGAAATTCACGCAGTGTGGGCACAGTTACAATCATGACCAAGAAGCTATATATCAAAACCTGGGGTTGCCAGATGAACGAGTATGATTCGGCCAAAATGGCGGATCTACTGAATGCTACGCACGGCTACGAGGCTGCCGCAGAACCTGAAGATGCCGACCTGATTTTGCTGAATACTTGCTCTATTCGTGAGAAAGCGCAGGAAAAAGTATTCCATCAGTTAGGTCGCTGGAAAACGCTGAAAGATAAAAAGCCGGGCTTGGTTATTGGCGTGGGTGGCTGTGTGGCATCTCAGGAAGGGCATCACATTCGTGAGCGTGCGCCTTACGTAGATATTATTTTTGGTCCGCAAACCCTGCATCGCCTGCCGGAAATGGTGAAGCAAGTGCAAAGGGATCATGCTCCCATGATTGATATTTCATTTCCTGAAATTGAGAAATTCGACAGCTTGCCGGAGCCTCGCGCCGAAGGCCCAAGCGCTTTCGTTTCGATTATGGAAGGCTGCAGCAAATACTGTAGTTTCTGTGTTGTGCCTTACACTCGTGGTGAAGAAGTCAGTCGTCCGGTTGACGATGTGTTGTATGAAATTGCGCAGTTGGCCGATCAAGGTGTGCGGGAAGTGAATTTATTAGGCCAGAACGTGAATGCGTTCCGGGGTGAGCAATTCGACGGTAAAGTATGCCGTTTCTCGGAGTTGTTGCACTTAATTGCCGCCATTGATGGTATTGACCGGATTCGCTACACCACCTCGCATCCGGTGGAATTTACCGACGATATTATTGAAGCCTATGCAACCATTCCGGAACTGGTCGATCATTTACACTTGCCGGTGCAAAGCGGTTCAGACCGCGTATTAACGCAAATGAAGCGTGGCCACACCGCCATTGAATACAAATCGCAAATTCGCAAACTACGTAAAGTACGTCCGAATATTGCTATGTCTTCGGACTTCATTATTGGCTTTCCGGGTGAAACCAACGCCGACTTTGAAGCCACCATGGATTTAATTCAGGCCGTTGATTTCGATTTAAGCTTTAGCTTTATTTACAGCGCTCGGCCGGGCACACCGGCGGCAGATTTGCCCGACGATGTGACCGAAGCGACCAAAAAACAGCGGCTGCAACTGTTACAACAGCGAATAAACCAGCAGGCACTTAATCATGCGCGCCGCATGCTAGGTACTGAACAACGTATTTTAGTTATTGGTCCATCGAAAAAAGACCCAATGGAGCTAAGTGGCCGTACTGAGAACAACCGCGTGGTTAACTTCATCGGTCAGCCTGGCATGATTGGTCAGTTTGTTGATGTGAAAATTACCGATGTATTTGCCAACTCTTTACGTGGCGATGTGATTAGAACTGAAGCTGAAATGGGCTTGCGTGTTGATACCGCACCACAGCAAATTCTAGCCAAAAAACCAGGTTCGCAACCCGATGAGCTCGGTGTTACAACCTTTACGCCGCCAACTGGCGCAACAAATTCGAGGATCCTTTGACAGCAACTTTAATTACTCTTGATTTAGCACTAGAACCCGCAGATACCCGCCGCTTAGCCGATTTATGCGGAGCTTTTGACGAGAACATTAAACATCTGGAACGTCGTTTAGGCGTTGAGATTAGCCACCGGAGCAATCAGTTCCGGGTGATTGGTGAGCAGCATACGGTTACTGCCACCGAAAAAATTCTACGCGATCTTTACGTTGAAACCGCCTTGGTAAAAGGCAAGTCACAACGGATTGAACCACAACAAGTGCATTTGGCCATTCAAACTGCCAAGGTACTTGAGCAAGCACCTGATAAAGGCGACCCGGCTGCTGAAAAAATGGTTCACATTAAAACCAAGCGCGGCCTGATTAAACCACGTAATCACAATCAGGCGGGTTACGTGCGTGCCGTTATTACCCATGATGTGAACTTTGGTATTGGCCCAGCCGGAACCGGCAAAACCTATCTGGCTGTTGCTTGTGCTGTCGATGCGCTGGAACGACAGGAAGTTCGCCGCATACTGTTAACGCGCCCAGCCGTTGAAGCTGGCGAAAAACTTGGTTTTTTACCCGGTGACCTAGCCCAAAAAGTAGATCCCTATTTGCGTCCACTTTACGATGCTCTGTTTGAAATGCTGGGCTTCGAAAAAGTTGAAAAGCTTATTGAACGCAACGTGATAGAAGTAGCGCCACTAGCCTACATGCGCGGCCGCACCTTAAACGATGCCTTTATTATTTTAGATGAAAGCCAGAATACCACCTGTGAACAAATGAAAATGTTCCTGACGCGTATTGGTTTTAATTCCCGTGCTGTTATTACTGGCGATATTACTCAAATAGATTTACCGCGTGGTACCAAATCAGGTTTGCGGCATGCTATTGAAGTGCTGCACGACGTGGAAGACATTAGCTTTACCTTTTTCCAGGCTTCCGATGTCGTTCGCCATCCAGTGGTACAACGCATTGTGCAAGCTTACGAAAGCTTTGAGCAAAAACCGCAATGAAAATAATCATCGACCGCCAGGTTGCCACCAGTCTGACGAACATACCTGACGCAGCTGAGTTAACTCGCTGGGTAACCGCGGCCTTGCAGGCAGACCAAACCACCGATGATTGTGAACTTACCGTACGATTTGTTGATCCAGAAGAAGGTCAACAGTTAAATAACGAGTTCAGAGGTCGCGATTACGCCACTAATGTCTTATCCTTTCCTTTTGATTCAGACATTCCCTTGCCGGTAAGGTTACTGGGCGATTTGGTAGTTTGTGCGCCGGTAGTGGTTGCCGAAGCAAAAGAGCAGAATAAGACCGAACTAGCCCACTGGGCACACATGATTGTACACGGAACCTTGCATTTGCTAGGTTATGACCATATTGAAGATGCTGACGCGGAACATATGGAAGCGCTGGAACGTAAAGTTCTGGCTGAATTGGGGGTTGCGGACCCCTATCAAGAACAACCATAAACCACATGCTAACAATTGGAGCTATACCAGCTAATGAGCGATGATAATCCCCACTCTACAAACGGTTCTTCGAGTAAGTCCTGGGCATCACGTTTGCTACAGGTGTTTACCGGAGAACCGAAAAGCAGGGAAGAATTAGTCGACTTAATTCAGGACGCAGAAGAACGTGACCTGATAGATAATGACACCAAAGAAATGATTGAGGGTGTGCTTGATGTTGCTGAACTGAAAGTTCGCGACATTATGGTACCGCGCTCGCAAATGGTTACATTGGACATCAATCAGGGTGTGGAAGAGTTTCTGCCAATTGTTATTGATAGCCAACACAGCCGCTATCCAGTGGTTAGTGAAAACAAAGACCACATAGAAGGCATCTTGCTAGCCAAAGACTTACTGCCGTACGGCTTTAATATGTCTGAAGAAAGCTTCAGTCTGGCCAGTGTCATCCGCCCCGCCGTTATCGTTCCTGAAAGTAAGCGCGTTGACGTGCTGCTGAAGGAATTCCGCTCACAGCGTTACCACATGGCGATAGTGGTTGATGAGTACGGTGGTGTTTCTGGGCTGGTGACCATAGAAGACATTCTGGAAGAAATTGTTGGCGAAATTGAAGACGAAACCGATCATTACGAAGACAGTAAAGCGGCCATTCGTCGAATCAACAAATCACGCTACTCGGTAAAAGCGCTTACCAACATTGAAGACTTTAACCAATACTTCGATACTGACTTCAACGATGAAGAATACGACACCATTGGCGGTATGGTTGCGCATGGCTTTGGTCACTTGCCGCAGCCTGGCGAAGAAATCACTCTGGAAAACATTGTGTTTAAAGTAACCAGTGCCGATAAACGTCGAATTCAACAAATTCAGGTGACTTTCCCGCAACGCCACACCGCAGAAGATGATGGTTGATGAGCAGCAATCCACAGACAAATAGCTGGTCGTTCGCGGGTTTAAAGCTGCTAACGGCATGTATTGCGGGCGCATTGCTAACCTTTAGCTATGCGCCTTTTGACTTTTATTTTCTCACGATTCCATTGCTGGCATGGGTTATCTGGTGCGGCTGGGATACCACCCCCGGCGAAGGCTGGAAACTCGGCTTCAGTTTTGGCGTAGGTTGGTTCGCCGCAGGGCTCAGCTGGATTTATGTCAGCATAGACCAGTTTGGCGGCTTACCTATGCTTGCCACCCTTGGCATATTGGCGGCGCTTTACATTTATCTGGCCTTATTCCCCGCTTTGGCGTTCCTGTTATGGCGTTGGCTACACCAGTACACCCGCGGGGCTATTTGGGTACTACCACTATTTTGGTTAATCGCCGAGTTGTTACGTGGTTGGCTATTTACCGGTTTCCCCTGGTTAAGCCTGGGCTATTCGCAAATAGACTCTAACCTGGCTAATTTTGCTCCGTTAATCGGCGAAGTTGGCCTTAGTGTCGTGCTAGTGATTATGGCTGCGGCTATTGCGGCTGCAGTTGCCGAGCGGCGTTGGCGGCTACTGGCCGTGCCGGCAGTAGCTTTTGTGCTGGCTATAACGCTAGGCTGGCAACAGCAGGTACAACGCACCGGCGAAACCGTTTCAATAGCGCTCGTGCAAGGCAATATTGCCCAATCGTTAAAATGGGACGCCGAGCAGCAATGGCCAACGGTGTTGAAGTATCTGGATTTAAGCCGCCCTTTTTATAACAGCCACGAACTCATTATTTGGCCCGAATCAGCCATTACTATTTTGGAACCTTTTGCTGGTGACGTGTTAGCCAACATCGATCAAGCCGCTAAGTTGAGTGATACCGCCTTAGTTACCGGTATTATTGACTACCGCCGTGGCGACGACACGTTTTACAACAGTTTAATTGTGCTGGGTCAACAACCGCAAGCTTCGGTAACGGATCAGATAGCAACCAACTATGAGTATTTGGCACCCAACCGATACCAAAAACATCAGTTGTTACCGATTGGCGAGTTCGTTCCCTTTGAGGAAATTTTACGCCCACTAGCCCCCTTATTTAACTTACCTATGTCATCATTCTCGCGAGGCAGCTTTGCGCAAGAAAATTTACAGGCGAACGGCTATTTGCTGACCCCAGCCATTTGCTACGAAATAGCTTTCCCGGGGCAAGTACGTGAAAATCTGCATAGCGCTACCAACTTCATACTTACTGTTAGTAATGATACCTGGTTTGGCCGCTCCCATGGCCCCTGGCAGCATATGCAAATTGCCCGTATGCGGGCCTTAGAATTAGGCCGACCGTTATTGCGCGCAACCAACAGTGGTGTTACCGGCATTATTGATGAACAAGGCCGTTGGCTGGCGTCAGGCGAACAATTTACCGAGCAGGTAGTCAGCGCCCAAGTTCCCTTAGTTACCGGTAGTACCTGGTATCACCAATTTGGTAATTTAGGTGCCTGGCTACTCGCGATTTGTTGTGCTTTGATTACCTGTTTCAGCATGGTCAAACAGCGCAAGAAACAGTAAACTATAGCGAATAAGTTCGTTTATTTATCATCACCTCTTACGATTTCAGGATAGTGCTATGACCAATATTATTGATGCATTTATTTTTGCCATTTTGACTGGCGCGGGCGTTATCGGCGTGAGCAGCTTACTGATGGTTTTATTACACAGCGACCCTGAAAATACTGAAGCGCAGCAACAAGCACGGGTAGAATATGGCTTTTTCGGCGCCGCCGGTTTAGTGGTTATGTTACTGATGTGGTACGCGCTTAGCTAAGCCAGCTATGCGGCAGGTTGCCGACACAATTTTGTGATCTCCTTTTTTTCACTTCAGGCTTTGGAAGTTATTACGAATGCAAGAACATTATAATCCCGCAGCATTAGAATCGACTATTCAGCAACGTTGGGAACAGGACAAAGTTTTTAAGGCCGTTGAAGACGCCTCTAAAGACAAGTTCTATTGTCTGGCCATGTTCCCCTACCCGAGTGGCAAGCTGCATATGGGGCACGTTCGTAATTACACCTTAGCCGACGTGGTAGCACGCCATCAGCGCATGCAGGGCAAAAACGTGTTGCAACCTATGGGTTGGGACGCCTTCGGTCTGCCAGCTGAAAATGCCGCTATTCAGAACAAAACAGCACCGGCTAGCTGGACTTATAAAAATATTGATTACATGCGTGAGCAGTTGAAGTCGTTAGGCTTTGGTTATGACTGGTCACGCGAGTTGGCTACCTGCCAACCCGACTACTACCGCTGGGAACAATGGTTCTTCACTAAGCTTTATGAAAAGGGTTTGGTTTATAAAAAGAACGCTACAGTGAACTGGGATCCGGTTGACCAAACGGTACTTGCCAACGAGCAGGTTATTGATGGCCGCGGCTGGCGTTCAGGTGCGCGTGTGGAACAAAAAGAAATTCCACAGTGGTTTATTAAAATTACCGCCTATGCTGATGAATTGCTAAAGGATCTGGATCAGCTCGAAGGCTGGCCTGAGCAAGTTAAAACCATGCAGCGCAACTGGATAGGTCGTTCCGAGGGCGTTGAAATTGAATACTCGTTACAACAGTCCGAGGAAAAATTGCGGGTATACACCACTCGGCCGGACACCCTGTACGGGGTAACTTACATGGCGGTTGCCGCGCAACATCCATTGGCTACCCAAGCAGCAGCCAATAATCCTGAATTAGCCCAGTTTATTGAATCGTGCAAAAACACCAAAACGGCTGAAGCCGATCTTGCCACTATTGAAAAGCGAGGCATGGATACCGGGGTTCGCGCGATTCATCCAATAACGGGTGATTTGCTGCCGGTTTATGTGGCCAACTTTGTGCTCATGCATTACGGCTCTGGCGCGGTGATGGCAGTACCAGGTCACGATCAGCGTGACTGGGAATTTGCCACGGCTTATAAGATACCCATTAAGCAAGTTGTAGACGCCGAAACAGGCAACAATGATTTGGCCGAAGGTGCTATTTCCGAGCAGGGTACGGTGATTAACTCAGGCGACTACAACGGCCTGACTAGCGCCGAAGCCTTTGAAAAAATTGCCAACTGGCTTGAGCAACATAAGGTTGGTAAACGGCAGGTGAATTATCGCCTGCGCGATTGGGGCGTGTCCCGCCAGCGGTACTGGGGTGCCCCCATTCCAATGCTGAATCTGGAAAATGGTGAGTCCGTACCTGTGCCGGAATCCGAATTACCAGTGCGGTTGCCCGAAGATGTGGTTATGGATGGCAATAACTCACCACTGAAAACCAACTCTGAGTGGCGTAAAACCACTTATGAAGGGCAGCCAGCCGAACACGAAACCGATACCTTCGACACCTTTATGGAGTCGTCCTGGTATTACGCGCGTTATTGCAGCGCTAACTTTAACGACGGTATGCTGAACCCGGAACAAGCCAATTACTGGCTGCCGGTGGATCAGTACATTGGTGGTATTGAGCACGCTATTTTGCACTTGTTGTATGCGCGCTTCTTCCATAAATTGCTGCGTGATACCGGCCTAGTGGATTCCGACGAGCCATTTAAACGCTTACTTTGTCAGGGCATGGTATTAGCCGATAGTTACTTCCGTGAAGACGATAAAGGCGGCCGCACCTGGTATTCACCACTGGACGTGGAAGTGAAGCGCAACGAAAAAGGCGAAGTTGCCAGTGCCATTTTGAAACAAGATGGTAAACCCGTGCAGGCCGATGGCATGACCAAAATGTCAAAATCCAAGAATAACGGTATTGACCCACAAGTGATGGTAGACCTTTATGGCGCCGACACCGTGCGCTTGTTCATGATGTTTGCAGCCCCGCCGGAAGCCACTCTGGAATGGTCCGACTCCGGTGTTGAAGGCGCGCAACGCTTCTTACGTCGGGTTTGGCGTTTGGTCTACGAGTTAGTGAACACAGCCGATGGCAATGCTCACCAGAACACCGCGACCACACCACTGAATACCGACCAACAAGAACTCCGCCGCGAACTGCACAAAACCATTGCGAAAGTTTCCGATGACATGGGTCGTCGCCAGAACTTTAATACCGCGATTGCCGCTATTATGGAGCTGCTGAACCGATTACAGAAAGCGCCACTGGACAGCGGCACTGACATTGCGTTAATGCAAGAAGCGCTAGATGCGGTGGTATTAATGCTGGCCCCGATTACGCCGCATTTGTCGGAAGCGTTATGGCAGGCCTTAGGCCACCAGGACGACGTAATTTTTGCGGCCTGGCCGGCAGTGGACGAAAGCGCCATGATAGCTTCTGAGCAACTGATCGTGATTCAGGTGAACGGTAAAATGCGCGGCAAAATTAACGTGCCGGTTGACGCTACCGCCGAACAAGTTGAAGCTATTGCGATGGCCGATGAGAACGTTAGTAAATTTACCGAAGGTAAAACGCTACGGAAGAAAATTTATGTTCCCGGCAAAATCTTTAACATGGTAGTCAGCTAATGCAACCAAGCTCGCGCAGCCATAACAAGCAGTCACTGAAACTAATGCTGGTATTAGGCTTTAGCCTAGTGCTGGCCGGTTGTGGCTTTCAGCTGCGTGACGATTATCAACTGCCAGCGTCATTGCAGCAGGCCAAACTAAGCGCTCCCCAGTTTAGTCAATTTGCCGAGGTTATGCGTGAGCGCTTAGTGCTTGCTGGCGTTGAATTGGTTGATAAGGATACCCCAGTTACTATTCGCATCAACAATGATCAGCTCGACAGACGCACGCTGTCGTTGTCTGCCAGCGGCCAGGTTGCTGAATATGAACTTATTTATCGGGTCAGTTATGAATTGCTGCGCGAGCAACGAGATCCACAGCAGTTCGAATTAGAAGTGTATCGTGACTATCAGGATGACCCGAATTTTGCCCTGGCAAAAACCCGGGAACGTGAAATTTTAGTTGGTGAAATGCGCGAAGAAGCAGCCCGTAGGGTATTACGACAACTGATTGCTGAATTAACCGACACCCAGTCGCGGTAACTATGGTTATTAATCCTGACAATTTATCCCAGTACCTAACGCAAAACGGTTTACCGCAGGTACTGCGCATCTTCGGTGATGAGCCGTTATTACGTGATGATTGTCTACAAATTATTCGTCGCTATGCCGTGGACAACGGTATTGACGAGCGCCAGCACCTGATACAGGACGCCGGCTTTGACTGGAATAGCCTGGCTGCTGGTGGGCAAAGTATGAGTTTGTTTTCCAGTAGTAAGTTGGTAGAGCTGGAATTACCAGACGGCAAACCGGGCCGCGAAGGCGCTGATAGCCTAAAACGTTATGCCGAAGCACCGCCGCCGGACCAACATTTAATTCTTTGTGGGCCCAAGCTAAAAAAAGAACAACTGAAAGCCAAATGGTTTACCGTTTTCGATAAGCTAGGACCGCTAATACAGGTTAGCGCCCCCGACCGCTCCCGCCTGCCCGCCTTTATTCATCAACGCGCCAAACGGCATCAGCTACAACTGGATGATGCCGCGGTACAAATGCTGGTGGACTGGTACGAAGGAAACCTGCTGGCCATGGACCAGCAACTAATTAAGCTGGCCCTGCAGAATTTACCACAACCCGTTACCCTGGAATTGGTACAAAGTCATAGCGAGGACAGCAGCCGATTTCAGGTGTTTGCGTTGCAAGAGAGCTTATTACAAGGCAACGTAGAGCAGGCATTACATCGCTTACAACGACTCTTAAGCGGTGACGTTGAGCCAGCAATTTTGCTATGGGTGCTGCAACGCGAGTTCCAGCATTTGTGGCAACTGAAACAAGCGCTGCAACACCAGCAGGACTTTGCTTATGCCGCACAGCGACTAGGCATTTGGCAAAGTCAGCACGGTGCTTATAAAGCCTGGCTGGAACGCTTAACACCAGCAGATTTAGCGGTTATCAGCGATTTACTGTGTCGCTTTGAACTGGCCTTTAAACGCGACTCGGGCGAGCACTTACCCACATTGGCGGTACATCTGGTATTGGCCTTAAGTGCCAAACATAAGCTGCCGCGGATATAAGCCCATGTTAAGAATTATTTTTGGCGGCACCTTTAACCCGATTCACTGGGGCCACATTCGGCCGGCGTTAGCCTTAGCGGATGAATTGTCAGCACCAGCTATTCACTTAATGCCAAGCGCGATTCCACCGCACCGGCAAACCCCTGCAGTAAGTGCCGAGCAGCGGCTACAAATGGTTAGGCTGGCCTGTGAACTGGATCCACGCTTGCAGGCAGAAGACTGGGAACTACAACAAGACCGGCATTCGTACACCGCCATAACCCTAGCTGAGCTGAAACAACAGTATCCGCAAGATACGCTGGTGTTTGCCCTAGGTATGGATGCCTTCAATGCACTAGATACCTGGCATCAATGGCAACAGTTGGTTGACCATGCGCATTTGGTGGTGATGCGTCGCGGCAACACTCAGCGACACCTGAAACCGGTGCTTAACGCCTTTGTAACGGCCCGCGAACTCGAACTTGGTGCACTTCACCAGCAAGTAGCTGGCGGCATTTACTTTGCACAAACGCCACTGATTGATATTTCAGCGACCGAAATTCGGCAGCGAATAAAAAAGCATAATGACCGCTGGACCGATATGGTACCAGCAGCTATTGCTGATTATATTAAACAACAGCAGCTATATCGTTAGCTGCTTTTCTAACCGGCTCCGTGTTAAACTATGCGAGCTTATTCATTTTATTTAATACGCCCTCATGGCGTAGCGGAGATCTACTGTCTTGCAAGCTGAACAATTGCGTAATTTCGTTATCGAAAAAATTGAAGAATTAAAAGGTCGTGACATTCAAGTACTTGATGTCCATGAAAAAACTGACATCGCCGAATTTATGGTTATCTGCTCAGGTAGCTCCAAAACTCACGTGCGCAGTATTGCCAATCACGTTGCCACCGAAGCAAAGTATTCAGGTACTCCTGCCATAGGTGTTGAAGGTAGCGAGCAGTCAGAGTGGGTACTGGTTGATTTGGGCGATGTTATCGTTCACGTGATGCAGGAAACCACGCGCGACTTTTTCGAACTTGAAAAACTTTGGGGTCACCCCTAATGCGAATCCAGCTGATAGCGGTAGGCACCAAAATGCCAGACTGGGTCAGCACCGGCTTTGTAACCTATCAAAAACGTTTCCCGGCTGAGTGTCAGTTACAGCTCACTGAAGTGGCAGCCGGGAAACGCGGCAAGAATGCCGACATTACTCGCATCCTCAAGGCTGAAGGCGAGGCAATGCTAGCCGCTGTCGGCAAAAGTGACCGCATTGTCAGCCTGGATGTTACCGGCAAACCCTACGCGACTCCCGATTTAGCTGCCCGTTTACAACACTGGCAAATGGATGGCCGCGATATCAGCTTATTAGTAGGCGGCCCGGAAGGGTTAGCACCTGAGTGTCAACAAGCCGCCAGCGAACATTGGAGTTTATCAGCATTGACCCTGCCACACCCTTTGGTCAGAATACTGGTTGCAGAGAGTCTTTACCGGGCCTGGAGCCTGAACAGTAACCATCCTTACCATCGCGAATAACTATGTTAAAAAAGCGCGCGACTATCCGTGACCACAATGCCGAAGCCAGTTTATTCAGCCGCCGGGTGGCTGTTGCTTTAGTATTGGTGTACTCGACATTTGGCCTGTTGCTATACAACATGTATCAACTACAAGTGGTTCAGCATCAAGGCTTTCAAACGCGCTCTAATGACAACCGCATCAAGATTGTTCCGCTAGCACCGAACCGTGGACTTATTTATGACCGCAATGGTATTTTACTAGCAGAAAACCGTCCGGTTTTTAGTATTGAAATTACCCCCGAAGAAGTTCGTAATCTGGATACCACGCTGGCTGAGCTTTCGCAGTTGCTGGATCTGGAGGCCACGGTCATTAGCGAGTTTCATCAGCAACGCGCCCGCGAGCGCCGGTTCTCCCAGGTAACCTTGTTAGACAACCTGAACGAAAAGCAATTATCGAAATTTGCCGTACATCAGCACAAATTTCCCGGTGTTTCTATTGAAGCGCGGTTAATCCGTTATTACCCGCATGATGAAATTCTGACGCATGCGCTGGGTTATGTGGCCAAAATAAACCGCAATGACGTGAAAAAGCTGGAAGAAAGCGGGCAACAAGCAAACTACGCGGCAACCCGAACTATTGGTAAGCTTGGGGTAGAGCGCTTTTACGAAAAAGTACTGCACGGTACTGTTGGCTACCAGCAAATTGAAGTGAACAACCGCGGCCGTAAAGTACGCGCACTCGAAGTGGAACCCCCGGTACCTGGCAGCGATATCTATTTGGAACTCGATATCAACCTGCAACGTAAAGCGGTTGAAATTCTGGGCGAGAAGCGCGGCTCTATTGTGGTTATGGACACCCGCACCGGCGGTGTTTTGGCTATGGCTAGCACGCCGAGTTACGATCCCAACTGGTTCGTTAACGGAATTTCCTTCGCGCGCTACCAGAGTTTACTTGCCTCCACTGAAAGTCCATTGTTGAACCGCGCGACACAAGGTGGCTATCCACCGGCCTCAACCATTAAGCCGCAAATTGCCTTGCTGGGCTTGAACGAAGAACTGATTACATCGAAAACCCGCATCTGGGACCCCGGTTGGTTTGAAATTCGGGGCGTCGATCACCGCTACCGTGACTGGCTGGAATGGGGCCACGGCTGGGTGAATGTTAGTACGGCTATTACCGAAAGTTGCGATACCTTTTATTATGATCTGGCACTGAAACTTGGCATCGACAAAATGTCTGAGTTTATGTTTCAGTTCGGTTTTGGTGAATATACCGGTATTGATATTGCCGAAGAATCTGCCGCGCTTATGCCAACGCGGGGCTGGAAGCGGTCGCGTTTTAATCTGCCCTGGTATGCGGGTGAAACCGTTTCGGTTGGTATTGGTCAAAGTTACTGGACAGCAACGCCATTACAGTTAGCGGCTGGCACCGCCATAGTGGTGAATAGAGGCACGCACCTGGTTCCTCGCTTGTTAAAAGAAACAGTAACCGACCAGGTCAGCACCCCAGCATTAATTGAGGAAAAACCACCGGTAACGCTGAATAATCCCGAGTATTGGGATATTGTGCTGGATGCCATGGAAGACGTTGTCAGTACCGTGAAAGGTACCGCCCACACGGCATTCAGAAATGCTCCCTATACGTCAGGCGGCAAAACCGGTACAGCGCAGGTGAAGAGTATTGGTCAGGACGAAAAATATGTTGCCGAAGATATTGAAGAACGTTATCGCGACAACGCCATGTATGTTGGTTATGCCCCGGTTGAAGAGCCTGAGATTGTAGTGGTTATAGCCATGGAAAACGCCGGTGGCGGCGGCAGTGTTGCCGCACCGGCGGCGCGCGACCTTATGGATTTCTACTTTGGTGTCGCGGCAAAGGAAGAGGAAGAGCAGTAACATGCAAACCAATGCTGAACGTCAACGCCATCCGATCCTGCAAAAGCTCCATATTGACGGGCCTTTGTTGCTGGTACTTCTGTGCCTGTCGGTACTTAGTTTGATTTCAGTTTATAGCGCCGCCGGACAAGATCTTGCCTTAATTCAGCGGCAAGCTATACGCATTGGTTTCGCCTTTTTCGTCATGTTTGTGGTGGCACAAATTCCGCCACCGACCTTGCAGCGTTTTGCCCTGCCCCTGTTTACCTTTGGCGTGGCCCTGTTGCTAGCAGTATTGCTAGTTGGGGTTTCAGCGAAAGGCGCACAGCGTTGGCTGGATATTGGCGTAACCAATATCCAGCCGTCTGAAATTATGAAATTAGCAGTACCCATGATGCTAGCCTGGTTTATTTCAGAACATGGTTTACCGCCATCGTTAAAACGAGTATTTGCCGCTTTCCTGCTGTTATTGGTACCTACCCTAATGATTGCGCGGCAACCGGACTTGGGCACGTCTTTACTGATTGGCTCGGCAGGTTTGTTTGTTATCTTTTTGGCAGGCATTAGCTGGCGACTGATTTTCTTTTGTATTGGCGCGGCAGCCGCATTCGCTCCGGTGTTGTGGATTTTCTTAATGCACGATTATCAACGTCAGCGGGTGCTGACGTTTCTAAACCCAGAAAGCGATCCACTCGGCGCGGGCTATCATATTATTCAGTCTAAAATTGCTATTGGCTCAGGCGGTTTAGAAGGCAAAGGCTGGTTGCAAGGCACCCAATCCCAGCTGGAGTTTCTGCCCGAACGCCACACTGACTTTATTTTTTCCGTGTTCAGCGAAGAATTTGGTTTAATTGGTGTGGCTGGCCTATTGATTTTATACGGCTTCGTTATTCTGCGTGGCTTTACTATTGCCATTCGTGCCCAAAGCGCGTTTGAAAAACTTTTGGCCGGCAGCTTAACACTTACCTTCTTTGTTTATGTTTTAGTAAATATTGGTATGGTTTCGGGACTACTGCCGGTGGTGGGTGTACCATTACCGCTCATCAGCTACGGTGGCACCTCAATGGTGACACTACTGGCCGGCTTTGGCATGTTAATGAGTATTGCCACGCATCGGCGTCTGGTAATGCGGGGCCAATAGCGGCAACGACAACATAGGCTACGAGGTACACAATGAAAGTAATGCAACCATGGTTATGGGTAACTTTAGCAGGGTTGTTGGCACAATCCTGGATTCAACCAGCTGTTGCCAACACCGACAAAATTGACCCGGCCGAGCAGCAAGCCTTCATTGACAAAATGGTCTCGGAGCACAACTTCAGTGCTAGCGAAGTAGAACAATTACTGCATCAAGCGAATCGAAACCAAGACATCCTTGAGGCAATTCAACGCCCCTGGGAAGCCAAACCCTGGTATCAGTACCATCCTATTTTTCTAACCGAGAAGCGCATTGCCGGCGGCGTTAAATTCTGGGCGGAACATAAAGATACTCTGGCTCGTGCGGAACAAGAACTCGGCGTACCGGCCCACCTGATTGTGGCTATTATTGGTGTGGAAACTTTTTACGGCACTTACAAAGGTAAATATGAAGTCCTTGATGCCCTTTATACCTTAGGTTTTCACTACCCACCCCGCCAGAAATTCTTTCGCCAGGAACTGGCTGAGTTTATGCTGCTAATGCGCGAAGAAAAGTTAGATCACGAAAATCTTATGGGCTCCTACGCTGGTGCTATGGGATTCGGGCAATTTATTTCGTCCAGTTACCGCCATTATGCTATTGATTTTGACGACGATGGCCAACGCGATTTATTGACCAATCCGGTTGATGCCATTGGCAGTGTTGCTAACTACTTCCGCCAGCACGGCTGGAGTACCGGACACCCGGTGGCATTCCCACTGAGTGGCGAAGCACCGGCCAAAGAACTGATTAGCGGCAAGCTAAAACCAGCACAAACTATTGCTGAACTAACCGGAGCCGGACTGCAACTTCCTGAGCAGGTAAAACCTCAGGTTGCCGATGCCATGAATGCGAATGTGCTGGAGTTAGAAATAGCAGACGGTCATGAGTACTGGCTGACGCTGCCAAACTTCTACGTGATTACGCGGTATAACCACAGTCCATTGTACGCCATGGCGGTATATCAACTTAGTGAGCAGATTAAACAAGACTATGCCGATAGCCAACAGTAATAAAGTCGTGTTCGGGTTGCTTGTACTTGGCTTAGTACAAGCTTGTAGCAGCTCCAACGGTCGTTATCGCATGAGTCAGGATGCCGCCCCGGTGCGGCTACCTACTACTGCAGAGCTACGGGATCCGATTCCACGGCAAGAACCACCCAGCCGACAAGGCAACAAAACCTATCAATTGTTCGGCAACACCTATCATGTGATGGGTGATGTTCGTGACTATGAACAAGAAGGCACCGCGTCCTGGTATGGGCAAAAATTTCATGGCCACCTCACCTCCAATGGTGAGTATTACGATATGTTCAGCATGAGTGCCGCGCATAAAACCCTACCGTTACCAACTTATGTGCGAGTGACTAACCTGGCCAACGACAAGTCGGTGATTGTGCGGGTAAACGATCGCGGTCCCTTTCATGGCGACCGACTAATAGATCTGTCCTACTCTGCCGCCTACAAAATTGGCATGCTCGCCACCGGCACCGCACGCGTGCGGGTTGAAGCCGTGCAAGCACCGCTGGTAGAAGTTGCCGAATCACCAGAGCCAGCAGCGCCGTCGGCAATCATTGCTTCAGCTCCTGCCGTAGCAACTACCCCTGCAGAAGCTCCCGCCAACGAACCCAAGTACTTTATTCAGGTAATGGCGAGCACCAATGATGAACGTTTACAGCAAGAAGCCGACGCTTTATCGCAACTCTACCAAGTTCCTGCAACTACCCAGGCAAATGATGGTCTATACCGCTTAGTGCTGGGGCCCCTTGCCAATGCGGAAGCAACCGATTTATTGCAGCGCCTGAAAGACAACGGACATCATGATGTTTTTCGGGTTCAACTGCCCTAAATATGGTTAAAGCTCCCCCTATAATGCTATAATCCGCAGCGCTGAATGTGCGTACGGCGCTGCTTGCATACGAATTATCTAATTTCACTAACCGACAGAGACACCCATGATGTTTAGTCACTTTCGAACAGCTTTAATAGTTCTTTTTCTTTCTACCTTTGTGATGAGCGCGGCCGCAAGTGCTGTGGTTCCGCAAGCACCCGCAGTAAACGCCAAAGGTTATCTGCTTATCGATTTCACTACCGGTAAGGTTTTGGCGGAAGAAAATGCCGATGAAAGGTTAGCACCAGCGAGCCTGACGAAGATGATGACCAGTTACATTATCGGACGTGAAATTCAGGCCGGACGTATTCACCCAAGCGATTTAGTTACGATAAGTGAACGCGCCTGGGCAAAGAACTTTCCTGAGTCCTCAAAAATGTTTATTGAAGTGGGCAAACAGGTTTCTGTTGCCGACTTAAATCGCGGCATTATTATTTCTTCAGGAAATGATGCCTGTGTTGCCATGGCTGAGCATATTGCCGGCAGTGAAGAAGCTTTTGCCGATTTAATGAATGCTTATGCCAGCGACCTTGGCATGACCGGATCGAATTTTGCTAACAGCCACGGATTGCCGCACCCGGAGCAGTACACCACAGCTCGCGACATGGCTATTTTAGCTAAGGCGCTGATTGAAGAAACCCCTGAAGAGTATGCGTTGTACGCCGAAAAATCGTTTACGTACAACAATATTAAGCAGTACAACCGCAACTCATTGTTGTGGGACCGCAGCATGAATGTTGATGGTATTAAAACCGGTCACACTCAGGAAGCCGGTTATAGCCTGGTAACCTCTGCGGTAGACGGAGACACGCGCTTTATTTCGGTAGTCATGGGGACAACCAGCGAACAACAACGTAAAGTTGAGAGCAAAAAACTACTGAACTACGGGTTCCGTTACTTCGAAACCGTAACCGCATACGCAGCTGGTGATAGCTTTGTCAGCCATCGCATTTGGGGTGGTGATACCGACGAAGTGGAACTGGGTGTTAGCGATGACGTTGTGATTACTCTGCCGCGTGGTCAACGCAACAGCCTGCAAGCCAACTTTGAGCTGAACGAAGAGCTCCAAGCACCGCTGGCAAAAGGCACAGTGGTGGGCAGCGTCTACTTGCAGTTAGACAGCGAAGACATTGCCAGCTTCCCGCTGGTCACTTTGCACGCAGTTGAAGAAGGTGGCGTGTTTAAACGCCTGACAGATTATTTGAAAAAGAAATTTGGTAGCGAATAAATGGCCGAAACGGTTTATTTAAATGGCGACTGGCTGCCTGCCGAAGCAGCCAAAGTCTCGGTGTTTGACCGCGGTTTCCTGTTTGCCGACGGAATTTATGAAGTGGTTACAGTGTATGCCGGTCAGTTATTTCTACTTGACCGTCATTTACAACGACTTAATCGTTCATTGTCGGCCTTAGGCATAGCCAATCGCAGTGACTCTGAGTGGCAGCAGCTGTTCGAGCAAGCCATTCAAAAGAATGCGATTGCCGACGGCTTTATTTATCTGCAGGTAACCCGTGGCGCTGATACCAAACGCTCACACTTACCCACCGGCATGCTAACGCCAACGGTATTTATTAGCGCCACTCATATTCAACTGCCAACCACATTGCCAGAACCGGTACGCGTGTGTGTTATGGACGACATCCGCTGGTTGCGTTGTGATATTAAGAGCATCAGCTTATTAGGCAATATTCTGTTGAAGCAGCAAGCCGTTGCTATGGGTGGCATGGAGCCACTGTTGCATCGCGCCGGTCGGGTTACTGAAGGTGCATCCTGTAATTACTTCATCGTGAAAAATGGTCAATTAATAACGCCACCAAAAGATCAACTCATACTGCCCGGCATTACCCGCGATTGGTTAGTAGAACTGGCGCGCGACCATGGCATTGACGTGCGCGAAGAAGCTTTTGATTTAGACACCCTGTACGCAGCCGATGAATGCTTTTTAACCAGTTCCAGCCGTGAAATTCAGCCGGTTGGTTGGCTGGACGAGCACAAGGTAGCAGACGGGCGACCCGGCGCTATGACCCGCCAATTAGCGGAACTATTCCGTGCGAATGCGCCTATTGCTGCAGCCAAGCAGCAAGCTGCGGGCTGAGGAAAATACAATGCAAAAGACAAAATTTGATGAATTGGTTGAGTTTCCCTGCCACTTTACGTTTAAAGTAATGGGTGTTGCCACGCCTGAATTACCGGATCAGGTAATAGCGGTGTTGCAGGAACATGCGCCTGGCGATTATTCGCCAGCGGTAAAACCGAGCAGCAAAGGCAATTACCACTCTATTTCAGTGGCCGTAAAGGTTGAAAGTCAGCAACATATAGAAACGCTGTACCGCTGCTTAGCGGACATCGAAGACGTGCGTTACGTACTCTAGCTCAGGCCGCTAGCCGAGGCTGATTCAGGCAGGTATAATGCTTCTATGTCAGAACATTCGTCAGAACATTTAAATGCAACCGCGGAGCTAGTCATACGGCAACTCGGACGACAAGCCTATGAACCTGTGTGGCATGCTATGCAGGCATTTACCGATGCGCGTGATGAACATCAACCCGATGAACTCTGGGTGGTGGAGCACGAACCGGTTTTTACTCAGGGCCAGGCTGGTAAAGAAGAACATCTATTAGCGCCGGGTGATATTCCGGTAGTGAAGGTGGATCGCGGTGGACAGGTAACCTACCATGGTCCCGGTCAGCTGGTGGTTTATTTTCTGTTAGATATACGCCGCCGCAAACTTGGTGTTCGCCAATTAGTGAACCAAATCGAGAACACCATCGTTTCAGTGTTGGCAGAATACAATATTGACGCAGCGGCACGCTGCGACGCCCCGGGGGTTTATGTTGGCGACGACAAAATATGCTCACTGGGGTTACGCATTCGGCGCGGCTGCTCGTTCCATGGTCTGGCCTTTAATATAGACATGGACTTAAGTCCGTTTCTTCGTATTAATCCTTGTGGTTATGCCGGATTACAAATGATTCAGAGCAAATCACTAGGTGGACCGCAAACTTTTGCTGAAGCCGCCGACAAGGTTACCAGAGAATTTGCACAGCGGCTCTCATACACCACTATCACACAGCAAGCAGGACTCAATCTCGATTATGTCAAAGCCAGTTAGAGTTGAACCCGGCGTAAAAATGCGCGATGCCGACAAAATGGCATTAATTCCGGTTAAAGTGGTTCCGACCGAACGTGACGAAATGTTACGTAAGCCTTCGTGGCTGAAAGTGAAATTGCCATCTTCAACCCAGCGTATTGACGAAATTAAGCAAGCCATGCGTAAGCACGGCTTACATTCAGTTTGTGAAGAAGCTTCTTGTCCAAATTTACCTGAATGCTTTAATCACGGTACCGCTACCTTCATGATTCTGGGCGCTATTTGTACCCGCCGCTGCCCGTTTTGTGATGTTGCCCATGGTCGCCCACTACCTCCAGATGCCGAGGAAGCGGTGAAGCTGGGTGAAACCATTCGTGACATGAAAGTTAAATATGTGGTGGTTACCTCAGTTGACCGCGATGATCTTCGCGACGGTGGCGCGCAACACTTTGCCGACTGTATTCGTGAAATTCGCGCGCACTCGCCTGGTATTCAGGTAGAAGTGCTGGTGCCTGACTTCCGTGGTCGCATGGACGTCGCCTTGGATATTCTGACCGGCGAAGTACCTGACGTATTCAATCACAACCTGGAAACTGTGCCACGTATGTATAAAGCGGCACGCCCGGGCGCCAACTATCAATGGTCGTTAGACCTACTGAAACGCTTTAAAGAAGCACGCCCTGATGTGCGCACCAAATCGGGCTTAATGGTCGGTTTAGGTGAAACTAACGAAGAAATTCTGCAGGTGATGCAGGATTTACGTGACCACGATGTCGACATGCTAACTATTGGCCAGTATTTACAGCCAAGTCGTCACCATTTACCGGTAACCCGGTATGTGCATCCGGATGATTTTGAAATGTTCCGTCAGGCTGGTGTGGATATGGGCTTCACCCATATTGCCAGTGGCCCGTTAGTGCGTTCTTCGTACCACGCTGACTTACAAGCTGCTGGTAAAGAAGTGAAATAAAAACAAGTGAAATAGCAAGAACTTACCCACTGGAGAAGAATAGATGAGCCTTTTAATTTGGTGTTTACTAATAGCAGGCCTGTTACCTCTTGCTGCCAAAGCTCCGGTGGTGTATTTCCAAAACCGCGACAAGGGTTACGACAATCGTCATCCGCGTGCCCAGCAACAGCGCTTAACTGGCGCTGGCGCCCGGGCCGTAGCCGGTCACTATAATGCCTATGAAGCCTTCCCGTTGTATGCCGCTGCGGTGCTGTTAGTGATTACAACCGATCAAATCACGCCAGAGAACCAGTGGCTTGCCGTTGCTTTCATCGTATTACGGTTAAGCTATCACGTGCTGTATTTAGCTAACTTTGACAAGTTGCGTTCACTGGTTTGGTTTTTCGCTATTGCCTGCCCCGTGATCATGATTGCCCAGGTTGCCACTGCTCTGTAGCGTCTCGCTCAGGTAATTCTGCATTAAATCAAGATAGAGTTGCGGCCATTTCGGCACATCAAAATGCTGCATGGCGGTAGTTTCTGCTACCGGTTTCCAGGCAAATAAACCAACCTGCTTACAGGTATCGGCTGGAAACAAGCCAAACTTCTGCTCACTGCTACTGCCAAGCTTCCAGCCCTGCGCCGTTGGCTGCGCAAGTTGTTGCCAATGTGTCACTTGCTCTTGCCACGGTAATTGCTGCCATAAGGCCTGCAGCTCGCTGGCACTCATATATCGCCCGTTAGTTACCACCACGTTTAAACTCGGGTGATTGTAGCGCCCCTGACAAAAGTTTTGCGCTAAAGGTTCACGCATTGCGTATTCATCGGCCAGCCCGGCAATATGAGCCAGCTCGTGCGCTAATAAATCAACCGAGGCGTCACTTGGCAACTGGATGCTGTTGGCCTTGGCATAAGCACGTTGTGTGGACACAAAGTTAATATGCCCACGCACCGAAGCCTGCACTAACTCACCAAAATGGCCTTGAAAGCACCAGCCTAACTTGGCCTGCGGATGTTCTGAAAAATCGGCAAATAGCTCCAGCACTGAAGCCAGCTCAACAGTTTCGGGTAACTGCACCGCTACACAATTCTGCGGCAACGAAGTAGGCTTAAATAATTGCTGCGCACCAACTAGCAAACGCCGCTGCTGAGGCTCTGCAATCAACCCTAGTCGCGCGTATAGCTGTGCCCTGCTGGTAACCTTCGCAAACGCCTGACCAGCAGGTAATTGCGGTGCTGGTGGGTTTACGTGAGTGGGTTCAGTAAGTGCTGATTGGCGATTAAACTCAGAGGCAGACCATAGGCCTGCCACCAGTGGCACACTAAGTAAGGTAAGAACAGCTGCTACCGGTTTGGTTGCCGCTAGCATAGCGCTAACTCTATGTTAGTTAGCGGCATTCGTTGGTTCTGCACTAGTCAGCCGTGCCAGCTCAACAGCGGCGTAGCGATGCTCGACAAATTCCAGTACGTTGGTACTTAGCGCCAAGCGAAAGAATAGTTTAGCGTCGTCAGTGCGCTGTTGCCGCTGCAGCATTTTGCCCAGATAAAAATAGGCTTCACAGAGCCGCTCGGCCACTGTGTTTGGATTTGTACTGGTGGTGTCACTAAAGTCGGAACTTAAAAAGTCCGGAATGCTTTGCTCACCCAAATAAACCCCAATGATTTCCCGTGCCCATTCAGACTCCGGAATATCCGCATAGTACGCAGCTAAGTTGCGACGCGCTTGCTGGGCATCTACTTCATGCTCGGCTAGGTATAACCACAGCACGCGGTACGGGTCTGTCGGATCACGCTCTGCATAGCGGCGCATATCAGCCTGCGCGAGTTCGTAACGACCATGATAATAGGCAGCAACACCCCGATTAAGCAGCGCATAACCATGCTCAGGTTCAAGCTCAAGCACCGAATCAAAAGCGTCGTAGGCATACTGATATTCACCCAGTACGGTGAAGTGAATACCCAAATAGTTGTAGGCATTGGCAAGATCGGGAATGTATTCCAGCGCATGATTGAAGTCTACTCTGGCCAGCGTACGCAGCCCTAATGCGTCATAGAGTGCGCCGCGGCGATACAGTAATTCGCCAAACTGTTCGCCAGCTAAATCCTGACGCATAAAATCGTTTAATTTACCGAGTTCAATTTCATAAGCGAACCGCGTTTGCACCGGCTCCGCGACAGGTAAGTTTTGCTGCCAGGCAGACTGACTGGCACACCCACTTAAACTAACAACACCCAACAGTAACACTAAGCGAAAACTATTCATGACGACGACCCCTTTGGTATACCCACATTACACCACACTTATGAAGCGAAACAAAAGCGCTGCGCCAATAAAAAAGGGAGCCTGCTGGCTCCCTTTTCACTTTCTTAGCTGTTGCTTAGCCGGTTTTTAACAACCAGCGCTAGGCTTATGCGTCGTCTTTTGAAGCTGCTTCAGTTGCTTCTTCTGCAGCGGCTTCCGGTTTTGCTTCCGGAGCTTTCTCAGCGGCTTCTTTCATGCTTAAACGAACGCGACCCTGACGGTCAATTTCAAGTACCTTCACTGGTACCAGATCACCAACTTTCAGGTATTCGTTCACATCATTCACACGCTCTTCAGCGATTTGTGAAATGTGAACCAAGCCGTCTTTGCCAGGTAAAATGGTGACAAAGGCACCGAAGTCTACGATACGCGCTACTTTACCTTCGTAAATAGCACCTACTTCAACGTCAGCAGTCAGTTCTTTAATACGCGCGATAGCTTTATCCGCTGATTCCTGATCGGTAGCCGCAATGCGGATGGTGCCGTCATCGTTGATTTCGATGTTAGTACCAGTACTTTCCGTCAGTTCACGAATCACTGCACCACCTTTACCAATCACGTCACGGATTTTATCCGAATTGATTTTCATGGTGTGGTAACGCGGCGCATAGTTTGACAGTTCACTGCGGTGACCAGAGATAGCATTGTCCATCACACCAATAATGTGTAACCGCGCTGCTTTCGCCTGCGCTAATGCTTTTTCCATGATTTCGCGGGTGATACCGTCAATCTTAATATCCATTTGCAGTGCAGTAATACCATCATTACTACCGGCTACTTTAAAGTCCATGTCGCCTAAGTGATCTTCGTCACCCAGAATGTCAGACAGTACCACAAAGTCATCGCCCTGCTTCACCAGGCCCATGGCAATACCAGCAACTGAAGCTTTAATTGGTACGCCGGCATCCATTAACGCCAATGACGAACCACAAACTGAAGCCATAGAGCTAGAACCATTTGATTCGGTGATTTCTGACACGATACGAATGGTGTACGGGAATTCGTCATGCGACGGCATTACCGCTTGAATACCACGCTTGGCTAAACGACCATGACCGATTTCGCGACGCTTAGGTACGCCAACCATGCCGGTTTCACCAACACAGTATGGAGGGAAGTTATAATGCAACATGAAGCGGCTATTTTGTGAGCCAATGATGTCATCAATAATCTGTGCATCACGCTCAGTACCTAAGGTTGCTGTTACCAGCGCCTGTGTTTCACCACGCGTGAACAGTGATGAACCATGGGTACGCGGTAATACACCAGTAGCCACATGAATAGCACGAACCATATCCGGATCACGGCCGTCGATACGTTTTTCACCAGCAATAATACGGCCACGAACCACGTCTTTTTCAATCGAGTGGAACAAGTCACTGATTTCACGCTCATCAAGCGTTTCATCAGTTTCTACCAGCTTGGCGGTAATTTCGGTTTTCAGCGCGCTTAACTGATCACGACGTTCAGTTTTGTCAGTGATCATATACGCTTCGCCGATGCCGGCTTCGGCTAGGTTTTTAACCTTGCTTAATAAGTCTTCATTTACTGCCGGTGCGGTCCATTCCCACTTCGGTTTACCAGCTTCAGCAGTGAACTCATTAATGGCAGAAATCACCGTTTGCATTTGTTCGTGACCATACATTACTGCACCCAGCATCACGTCTTCAGACAGCAGCTGCGCTTCAGATTCAACCATCAATACCGCGCCTTCAGTACCAGCTACCACTAAATCAAGTTGTGATTCAGTCAGTTCTTCCTGACTTGGGTTCAGCACGTATTCATTGTTGATAACACCAACACGGGCAGCGCCGATAGGACCTGCAAAAGGTACGCCAGCAATAGATAGTGCGGCAGAAGTACCAATTAGGGCTACGATATCTGGAGAAATTTGCGGGTTAACCGAAATCACGGTTGCCACAACTTGTACTTCATTATTGAAGCCGTCTGGGAATAATGGACGGATTGGACGGTCGATTAAACGACAGGTCAATGTTTCGTTTTCAGAAGGACGGCCTTCACGTTTGAAAAAGCCGCCTGGAATTTTACCGGCTGCGTAGGTACGCTCCTGGTAGTTTACGGTCAATGGGAAGAAATCCTGACCTGGTTTTGCTTCTTTTCGTGCAACTACAGTTACCAGAACTGTCGTGTCATCCATGCTTGCTAGCACAGCACCAGTTGCTTGACGTGCCATCACGCCAGTTTCTAAAGTTACGGTATGCTGACCGTATTGGAATTTTTTAGTAATCGGATTCACGTTAATTTTTCCTTCACCTATTTCTTGCTTTTGCTTGGCCTCATGGCCCTTTCTCTTTCAGTTTCATTTTCACTTTTAAATAGTGCGTGCACAGTATAGCGGAACTATGTACGTGCGCCCAAATGAAAAGGCATAATGCGAATAAAGTTGCCGCTAAAATGAAAAAAGGGCCCAACGGCCCTTTTTTCAACGTAATAACTTAGCGACGTAGCCCTAAGCTATCAATCAATGTTGCATAACGTTGATTGCTTTTACGCTTTAAGTAATCCAGCAATTTACGACGCTGGCTTACCATACGCAACAAACCACGACGTGAGTGGTGATCTTTCGCGTGTGCTTTAAAGTGGCCCTGCAATTCGTTAATGTTTGCAGTTAATAGTGCAACCTGCACTTCAGGTGAGCCCGTGTCGTTCTCGCCCTGACCATATTTCTTAACGATTTCAGCTTTAACTTCTGCAGTTAGTGACATGTATAACTCCTAAAAAAATAAGTAAATTAAGTACTGCCGATCACTAATTCAGCAATACAGTGGCCGCGAATTATACGTGCTTACGTAACACAATACAATTGCTAATAATGGTCCTTAGTAAGCCGTTCACCTACGTTAAGCACTCGCTTAGGTGCCAACATAAAACCGCCTGCAGGCGCTGCCGAAAGCTCAGCTGTGGCGATGCCTAAGAATAAGTTATCAGCCTGGCTCTTGATCCGGTATTCAGCGCCAGCTTGCAGGCTATCCGTAACCGGCACCGGCATACCGTGCTGAAACTCCGCGGTGTCAGCGGCATTTAGCACCACGACCGGCATTTCACTAATAATGCTATCACTGGCTAACAACACGGCGTCTAAGGCCAGATAGTCCTGGTCGTTTTCACTTTGCTCGGCTGGCACCAAGGGTTCCAGCTGCTCCAGCGTCAGCATCGGTAGTTCCTGTAAACCCGCTACCCAGTGCCGGTGTAACGCAACCACATGCGCACCAAAGCCCAGGCGCTGGCCTAAATCGTCAATCAGCGTACGTATATAGGTGCCTTTACTCGCCACCACATCCAGTGTGATATCACCATTTTCCATACCAACAAACTCAATGCTATAAATGGTAATAGTGCGCACTTTGCGCGGTACTTCAATACCATTACGGGCATAGTAGTAAAGTGGTCGGCCTTCGTGCTTTAAGGCCGAAAACATGGAAGGAGCCTGTTCTTGTTCGCCAATGAATTCAGGCAGGATTTGCTGAATTTCATCGGCCGTTTTATCCACGACTTGCTCGGCGACCAGGTCACCTTCGGAATCACTGGTCGTAGTACGCTGACCCAAGCGTGCGGTTACCCGGTAAGCTTTGTCGGCGTTTAATAAGTAGTGGGAAAATTTGGTCGCTTCGCCCAGACACACCGGCAACATGCCTGTTGCAAGAGGATCAAGAGCTCCGGTATGGCCGGCTTTTTTCGCGTTAAAAAAACGCCGCACTTGTTGAAGTGCGGCATTCGAGGTTATGCCGGTAGGCTTGTCCAGTAATACGACGCCACTGATGGCGCGTCCGGACTTACGTCGTGCCATGTCAGTCGTCCTTGTTCTTGCTCCGATCGCGCTGAATCGCTTCGTCTACCAAACGGGACATGCGAATGCCCTCATTCAGTGACGGATCATGCACAAAACGCAAGGCAGGTACGATACGAGCTCGTACCCGCTTGCCTAACAATGAGCGCACAAATCCAGCCGCATCATTCAATACTTTCAGGCTGGTTTTAACCTGTTCCTCATCGTCGTGAAAGAAGGTCACAAACACCTTGGCATAGGCCAAGTCTCGTGACACTTCGACACTGGAAACAGTCACCATACTTACACGCGGATCTTTAATTTCCTGCTGCAGTATCGTTGCGATTTCGCGTTGATACTGCTGCCCGACCCGCTCTGTACGACTGTAGTCTTTTGCCATAGCTGCTTATAAGCTCCGCTCGATCTGAACCGTTTCAAATACTTCGATTTGATCGCCAGCTTTGACATCGTTGTAATTCTTCACACCGATACCACATTCCATGCCTTTACGAACGTCTTGTACGTCATCTTTAAAGCGGCGCAGAGATTCCAGCTCGCCTTCATAAATAACCACGTTGTCGCGCAAGACACGAATTGGTGCTGAACGTTTCACCACACCTTCGGTAACCATACAACCTGCAATGGCACCAATTTTCGGTGATTTGAACACGTCACGAACTTCAGCAAGACCGATGATTTCCTGACGGAATTCAGGTGACAACATGCCACTCATGGCCGCTTTCACTTCATCAATCAAGTCGTAGATAACGCTGTAGTAGCGTAAATCAACGCTTTCTTGCTCAACCAATCGTTTCGCAGCAGCTTCAGCACGTACGTTGAAACCAACCACAATAGCGTTTGAAGCACTGGCCAGAGAAACGTCAGTTTCAGTAATACCACCAACGCCACTACCAATAATATTCACTTTCACTTCGTCGGTAGACAGTTTCTGCAATGACTCAGCAATAGCTTCCAGCGAGCCTTGAACGTCAGACTTCAGTACCACATTCAACTCAGCGACATCACCTTCTTCCATGTTGGCAAACATGTTTTCCAGTTTCGCTTTTTGCTGACGGGCCAGTTTGACATCACGGTACTTACCTTGACGGTAATTCGCTACTTCACGAGCTTTACGCTCATCCTTAACCACAGTGGCTTCATCGCCAGCCTGAGGGACACCGGACAAACCAAGAATCTCGACTGGTATCGAAGGACCTGCTTCTTTAATTTCCCGGCCTAATTCGTCGCGCATGGCACGAATTTTACCGTATTCAAGGCCACATAGAACAATGTCACCCTGACGAATTGTGCCTTCTTGCACCAGAATTGAGGCAACCGGTCCACGTCCACGGTCAAGGCGTGATTCAATCACGATGCCGTGTGCCATGCCATCAGCAACTGCTTTCAAATCTAATACTTCAGATTGCAGCAAGATAGCTTCCAGCAACTGGTCAATACCTTGACCTGTGTGCGCAGATACCTGAATGAACTGGACATCGCCACCCCAATCTTCTGGCACTACATCACGCTGAGCCAGTTCGTTTTTAACGCGATCCGGGTCGGCTTCTGGTTTATCCATTTTATTCACAGCAACCACGATAGGAACATTCGCCGCTTTCGCGTGCTGAATAGCTTCTAACGTTTGTGGCATGACGCCATCGTCTGCTGCAACAACCAGGATAACGATATCCGTTGCGCCGGCACCGCGTGCACGCATTGAGGTAAAGGCGGCGTGGCCCGGAGTATCCAGGAAAGTCACCATGCCTTGCTCGGTTTCAACGTGATACGCACCAATGTGCTGGGTAATACCACCAGCTTCACCTGAGGCTACTTTCGCTTTGCGGATGTAATCCAGTAATGACGTTTTACCATGGTCAACGTGACCCATAACGGTGACTACTGGCGCACGCGGCTTCAGCTCGCCCTGCTCAGCTTCACCACGGTCGGCCATCACGGCTTCTTCCAGCGCGTTGTCGCTAACCAATAAGTATTTGTGGCCCATTTCTTCAACCACTAAGCTGGCCGTTTCCTGATCCAGAACCTGATTGATGGTTACCATTTCGCCCATCTTCATCATGGTTTTAATCAAGTCGCCGGCTTTTACTGCCATACGGCTGGCTAATTCACTTACCGTAATGGTTTCACCAATGCGAACTTCACGTTCAACTGGTGCAGCTGGCTTATTAAATGCCTGTTGCAAGGTTGACGGACGGCGTCCACCTTTACGACGCTTCTCGCGACGTGGCGCTTCATCTTTTTCTTCATCTTCACGACGACGCTTCTTCTTGCGACGGCTACGACGTTCTTCATCAACATCCTGCGCATCTTCCGCAGCCTGAGCATGCGTTGAGGTAGTAAAATGCACGTCTTCTTTTTCGGCTTCTTTACGCTTGGCTTCTTCTTCCTGCCAGCGGCCTTCGTTCTCTTCCGCCAGTTTGCGAGCTTCCGCCGCTTGCTTTTCAGCTTCAGCTTCAGCTTTCTTACGCGCTTCTTCTTCCTGAGTTTTCTTCAGGCGCTCTTCTTCTGCTTTCGCAGCGTCAGCAGCAGCACGTTCTTCCGGCGTCATCGCAGCGCGTTTTTCGGCTTCAGCCTTAGCGCGAGCTTTTTCTTTTTCTTTGCGAGCCGCTTCTTGTTTCGCTTTTTCTTCGGCCGCTTTCTTATCAGCCGCAGCTTTTGCTTCAGCGGCTGCTTTAGCTTCAGCTTCTTTGCGTTTCACATCAGCTTCAGCTTGTTCTTTTTCAACACGCTCTTGCTCTTCACGTTGCTGATCTTCCACAGCTGAACGCTTCACGTAGGTGCGTTTTTTACGCACTTCAACCTGCACCGCCTTGGCTTTAGTACCGCCGCCCAGGCTTAGGGTGCTTTTGGTTTTACGTTGCAAGGTCATTTTGCTTGGCTCTGACGAACCTTTGCCACCGTGCTGACGGTTTAAAAAAGCTAGTAGTTCTTGTTTTTCGCTCTCAGTGACACCGTCACCTGGCTGTTTTTTCATACCAGCTTCAGCAAATTGCTGTACTAAACGGTCTACCGTCGTACCCACATCTTTGGCTAGCTTATCCAGCGTTACTTCTTCCATAGTTTGTTGTACCCCCGTCGACCGCTATTTCTCTTCACCAAACCAGCAAATGTTACGGGCTTGCATAATAAGCTCGCCTGCTTGCTGACTTGATAACTCTTCGATATCCGCAAGGTCATCAATACCTTGCTCGGCCAATTCTTCTAGTGTTGTGACACCGTGTCTTGCTAACACGAATGCTAAATGCCGGTCTAAACCTTCCAGCCCCAATAAAGTCTCATCTGGTTCAGCGCCTTCCAGCGACTCTTCGTTTGCCAGTGCTTTGGTTGTTAAAACGGCTTTCGCCCGATTTCTTAACTCTTCGACGATATCTTCGTCCATGCCTTCAATTTCAAGCAACTCTTCCATTGGCACGTAAGCAACTTCTTCTAGTGAAGAGAAACCCTCGTCAACCAATACAGCAGCAAAGTCTTCATCAACTTCTAACGCGCTAGTGAATAAATCCAACAGGCGTTGTGCTTCGGCTTCGTTCTTTTCAGTGAAGTCATCAATCGACATCACGTTCAGCTGCCAACCAGTTAACTGGCTTGCTAAGCGCACGTTCTGACCACTCTTACCAATTGCTTGTGCCAGGTTGCCTTCTTCCACCGCAATATCCATGGTGTGTGAATCTTCATCCACAACAATAGAAGCAACTTCAGCAGGAGCCATGGCGTTAATCACGAATTGTGCTGGATTGTCATCCCACAAGACGATGTCAACACGCTCACCACCAAGTTCGCTGGACACAGCCTGAACTCGGGCGCCGCGCATACCTACGCAAGCACCAACCGGGTCGATACGACGATCGTTGCTCTTCACGGCAATTTTAGCACGTGATCCAGGATCTCGTGCGGCACCGCGAATTTCAATCATTTCTTCGCCAATTTCCGGTACTTCAATACGGAACAGTTCCACCAGGAAATCCGGGTGAGTACGGCTCACGAATAATTGCGCACCACGTGCTTCCGGGCGCACATCGTACAGCAGACCACGTACGCGGTCACCGGCACGAACAGATTCGCGCGGTAACATTTCTTCGCGGTAAACAATAGCTTCGGCATTGTTACCTAAATCAAGTATAACGTGCTCGCGATTCGCGCGTTTCACGGTACCACTAACCAAGTCACCGACTTGATCCTGATATTCTTCGACCACTTTTGCGCGTTCTGCTTCGCGCACTTTTTGTACAATAACCTGTTTCGCGGTTTGCGTGGTAATACGATCGAATTCAATCGATTCGATTTTCTCTTCCACGTAATCGCCTAACTGAAGTTCAGGGTTTTCGTACTGTGCCGCTTCTAAACCGATTTCATGGTACGGATTTTCTAAACCCGTGTCTGAATCATCCACCACTAACCAACGACGGAAAGTGTCAAATTCACCCGTAACGCGGTCAATGCTGATACGCACTTCAATGTCGCCGTCATACTTTTTCTTTGTCGCATGTGCCAACGCGGACTCAAGTGCCTCGAAAATCTTTTCTTTTGGAACGGCTTTCTCATTCGAAACCGCTTCTGCAACCATTAAAATTTCTTTTGTCATTATTGTTGCCTCGCCAAGACTGTCCTTAACCTAAAACTGTGGAATTAAATGTGCTTTCTTGATGCTAGCTTCAGTGACGCTCAGGGTTTGTTCTTGCTCGCCCGAACCAACAATGAACTGCACGCTAGTTCCATCAACACCGGCTATTTGCGCTTTGAATTTGCGCTTGCCCTGCTGTGGAACAGAAAGCTCTACCGCAACCTGTTCACCAATGTAATCAGTATACTGGTGCGCTTTAAAAAAGGGTCGTTCCATACCCGGTGACGACACTTCCAGGAAATACTCACTGGTAATAGGGTCTTCAACGTCTAACACGGCGCTGGCCTGGCGACTTACGTCAGCACAGTCATCAACACTCACGCCATCAGCATGGTCAATATAAACTCGTAATGTTGAGTGCTTACCGGCGCGAACGTATTCAACGCCCCACAACTCAAATTCCAGCGCTGCTACGGCTGGTTCAATCAAATCAGCAATGCGATCTTCAATGCGTGCCAAATTGCCTTCTCCCAAAAACAAAAAAAGGGCATAGCGCCCAGTGTGTTGACTGCCCGGCCGTCGAAACGGTGCAGCAGAGGTCACATAGTAAAAAGCCCCGAACTGCTGCGGGGCTTTTTGAACACTGGACCCTTTGTTTTACTTCTCGTAACGGGACATAAATCAACTAAATCACCAGTACTTACGAGAATTGGTTGCGGGGGCAGGATTTGAACCTACGACCTTCGGGTTATGAGCCCGACGAGCT
>JBBEBU010000021.1:0-247765 GCA_040882145.1 Idiomarina sp. | reverse complement strand
CGCCCCGAAATTTACCACGAAGTGAACGTTGCAAAACGGGAGGGGACCATATATGCGGTTCCACCGCAGGTGAGATGCTAAAACCACCGTCCAGCGCTACTACGTGCCGCAATTCCACGCTCCCCGTTTTTGCAAAAGCCTTCAAGTTGGCTAGGCTTAAGTCATTGTTTTCAAATAACAAGGATGAAGCATGACGGATTTTCTGCAGCAATGGGGTGAAGCCTCGTACACCAGTGTTGGCTTTTTCTGGATGGCATTATGGGCTTTTGTACTGGGCTATATAGTCAGCAGCCTGATACAAGTATTTGTTACCCGTGCCCGCATGCGCTCGGCCATGGGCGACGACGGCATGAAGCCCATGGCACTGGGTACCTTCTTTGGCTTTATCTCCAGTAGCTGCAGCTTTGCTGCCCTTTCCACTACCCGTGCCTTATTCCAAAAAGGCGCCGCCCTAGCGCCCACCATGGCCTTTATGCTGGCCTCGACCAACCTGGTAATTGAGCTTGGTTTTGTTATTGCCATATTTTTAAGCTGGCAGTTTGTGGTGGCCGAGTACGTGGGTGGCCTATTACTGATTCTGCTGGCCTGGGTATTTATTAAGGTAACCCGCCCGGACAAACTTACCCAAGGTGCACGCGACAAGCTGGAAAACGACAGCGACGACCAGCACGACCATGATCACAGCAGCAAAGACTCTGACGATGACCACTGGGTGACACGGTTACAACAGTCCGACACTTGGCAGAAAGTAGGCAACAAATACGTCATGGAATGGCAAATGGTATGGCAGGACGTACTGCTGGGCTTTACCGTTGCCGGCATCATTTCCGCCTTTGTGCCCGGCGCCTTCTTCGAATGGCTGTTTATTGGTGTAGGCTCTGAACAATCCGCCAACCCCGGCTTTTTAGCCGTATTGCAACAAGCCGTTGTTGGCCCCATAGCCGCCTTTTTTACCTTTATTGGCTCTATGGGTAACATTCCGTTGGCTGCGGTTCTGTTCGGCGAGGGCGTGGCTTTTGCGGGAGTGATGGCCTTTATCTTCTCTGATTTAGTGGTGCTGCCGGTCATTCGCATTAACGCCCGCTACTACGGCTGGAAAATGGCACTTTACATAACCGGCATGCTGTTCGTGTGCTTAGTAGGTGCGGCTATTATCATGCACTACGGCCTGGTAGCCTTGGACATGCTGCCAGACCCTAGCGCCTGGTCGTCGCCTGCCGAACAACAGCACTTTCAGCTAAACTATGGCTTTGTGCTGAATATAATTCTGCTGCTGTTGTCGGCACCATTAATTTATATGTGGTGGAAACAACGCCAGAGCCATAAACATCACGATCATGACCACGGCGGTGACTCGTCCTGGAAAGATAAATTAATGAATAGCTTGTCGCTAATTGCCGTAATTTGGCTAACTGGCGGCCTGCTGAGCTATGCTTTTGCCTAATTGCTCAGCAAGTAAACGCTTAAGCCCCGTTTAGCGCTATACGAGGCAAAAAACACTTGCGGGCGGCGGTACGAATGACTAATATAGCCGCCGTTCGCATAGGCGAACATTCCTACCTTAAAGTGCGTCCGTAGCTCAGTTGGTTAGAGCGCTGCCTTGACATGGCAGAGGTCGGTAGTTCGAGTCTACTCGGACGCACCAATTTCTTGAATGCCTGTTTTTCTTCCCTTTTTAATTCTTAGTGTTTAGTTGACTGAGTTCTATAGCTTAGTTTTGATGTGGACGGCTGGTTTGTGCTGTCAGCTCAATCGGTGAATACGATGCAGCGCCCTGCTTTTATATGCTCTACCACAATTCGCGCTATTTCATCTTTAAGCCAGCTAGGTCCGAAATCAGTCATGTCGTTATGTCGGGATTCCGGTATCTCTGTTACGCAAATATTATACTGCTCAGCCTCTTTTGCTGAAGGCAAAACTCCCTGGTCAGCAGGATAGTCGCTGCCTCTAATAGACAGCACGCTAATATCATTGTTGCGCGGAAGTGGAACGCGCCGATGATCAAGCGTAATTACAGCTGCTATATAATTCTTTCCCTCGTTCGCAAGCCAGGAGGATATATCTCCGCCATTCGAGTGGCCTATCAACAGTAAGTCGTCAAAATAGTAGTTGCTGTGCAGTGGCTCAAGATTATGCTTCACAAAATCTAGTGTTTCTGCGCCTCGAATCCAGTTTTCGCTTCTGCTTTCATAAAGGTTACCAGAGATTGACAGCGGCGGATCCGTTTCCAGCTCATGTCGAACAGCCACCACCATGTAACCCAATTGGTTTAACTGATCAGATAAGAAAGTATACTTCGTATGAGATACTCCGTAACCCGCGCTCAGTAACGCAACAGGACACTTCTTATCTGCAGAACATTGATCTTTTGAGCTTGGATACGATACCTCTATTGGAATGTGCCTGTCCCGCGACTCGTCATAAATGGTAGTTTCTGCGATGCTAGATGCGCTGAAAAACGCGACGGTAAATACTGTGAGGAGTTTCAAATTTTAATCCTTTAATATTTGTCTGCAAACTAGCTTAATACGCTTCAAATAGAATGTCCCCTAGTGAACCCCGTACTAATACTTTGAGTTAGCCATAAAATACTAATATTTCGAATAGAGATACTATAAAGCGTGCGCCTTATTATCGCGAATCATTCAACGCATCATAAACGCTTAGTTCCAGTTTCATTCGTCTACAAAGTGTTAGTACGCAATTATTTTAAGGATTTACGTTCGATGGAAAATGCGGAAGAAGTAAAGAAAAACAACCTTCTAGTTGCACTTTTTAAAGGGGATATACCACTAGTTATCACTTATTGGGTGTTTGGTGTACTAATAAGTGGTATCGGGATAAGAGCGTTAATGACCCTCCTTGACGCAAATTATTCATCACTTGCTATAACTGAAAGCGGCTTGCTCATTCTACAAGGGGCTTACTGGTTACTAGCCGCAGGTAGCTTCTTTATATTAATCGCTATCTGGAGAAGTGCCGGAAAATATGAAGGTAATGCTGTTTGGTCTGTCCTTGCAAGATTAGCCGTTGTCTTGAATGTAGTAATATTTGCCGGAAATCTCTGGCTAGTACTTAGCGATACTGAATACGCGTTAACGCAAGAAATCGAAGCCATGAATAATAGCTTACCAACCATGGTTGATAGTGGCACTCGTCTTGATTATGTTGCCCTTAACGGACAAAAAATGCTGTACAACTACACTCTAACCGAATGGCTGAAAGCAGATCTTGATCTGGAAAGATTCAAAACGGTTATGCTGGCAAAACTAACGACAAATGCATGTGTAACAGACGAAACAAAGGAATTATTAGACCAGCAATACAGCCTGAACTATATATATCGCGATAAAGATCACAAGTCCGTTGCACAAATCATTGTGACTAAAAGCGATTGCTTCGATACTTAATTGTATTTCTGTTATTCCGAGAGTTAAATTAACGACTGGCGCGGCTCAAAACTTGGCGATGACTTTGCGGTGCTTGGCAATATTTTGGTTGGCGAGGAAGTTGTCAACCAGGCATACGACGCTTTTGAGCATGCACGAGACAAAGCCTTCTCGAACCGCATGATGCAGGCTCTGAAAGCCGGCGAAAAAGCTGGTGGCAAAGCTGCTGTTACGCTATTGCAACGCAAATTCGACAAACTCTATCAGGAATAAACAGCAGTCAGCCAAGGATTTGGATATGGATGAAGATTCCCCGAACTATTCTGAGTACACTATTGACGAACTTGAAGACGTTTTAATCTGGATCGATCAAGAAAAGTGGCCCGAGCGCTATATACAAGCAAAAGCGATACTCGCCAGGAAAATAAAAGAGCGAGTAGCAGAGCCTAATAGCGAAGGTGATCAGGTGTCGCCTCTTCCGCCAAAACCAAAATGGTCTGAACAACTACTCATTACCCGCATTGTCATGGGGTCATTTATGCTTATTCTATTTTCTGGGGTAGCCGCTTTATTTTCGGGCTTTATGGCAGCTAAAAATTGGACAGCAAATACCACCGGGGCGATTTTGGGGTTAGCGTTTATTTGGGCGATGATGTGGTTCCTGTCCCTTAAAAAAGATTCAAGATTAATGCAACGTTTGGAGAGAAGTTGGGGCGGGCAAATCGCCATGGTGTTTATGCCTTTATTCTTTCTGATGTTTAGCTGGCTGTTTATTGACAAGTCACTTCCGCTTGGTTTGCACTGGTTATCGGCACAACAAGAAATGAGATATGAGATGGATTACCAAAAGGGACCTGGCAGAAAATACTGTCGTCAACAGGTAGAGATTATTGAGACTGACGAACTGGAATATGGCGATTTATGTATGAGTGAGAGACAGCGAAATAGCTTACCAGAACAGGGAAGAATCACCGTAGTAGGAACTCGAAGTCAGTTTGGTCTTCTGGTTGACGGGTTTATTCTACCTTGATTAATCAGGCGTCGTAGTTGCAAACTAGCTTTCAAGCATTACGCTTCTCAACCTTATTTTGTCGCATTCTCTTGAAATAGCCATTTCAATGTTTGCCGGTAGGTTTCAGCAATTGTGGCTGCATGTGTTCCACCTTCCATTATAAATTCTTTTACTTGCCAGGGAGCGCTCTCAGACTCTTTCCAGGCTGCAGACCATTCTTTCACAAAGTCTTGGCGCAATTGTGTATCTTGTGTCCCTATAGTGATTGCAACTAGTCCTTTTTCACCTTCACTGTTGGCCGCGGCAGAGAACAATCTTTTTCGTTCATCACCAAAGCTCGTATTACTGGCTATTCGCGCCCAAAATAAATCAGGGTCTTGAAGAGCTGACCAAAGAACAAAAAAGCCACCGTAGGACTGCCCGACTAAAACGCGCTTGGTTTCGTCTGTTCGATATTGGCCTGCTACTTTTGGCAGCAGTTCATTTTTTAAAAAACTTAAGAATTTATCAGGGCCATGTGGCTCATTGCTTTCTTCGCTAGAGAAAGTTCTAAAATCAATACCGCGTTTATTAACCTCACCAAAACCACCGTAGGCAATACCAACTATAATGGCTTCTGGTATTTGCTCATCGTAGGTTAGAAATAAATGAGTAGGCGCCAGCATTGGGAACAAGCTATCACCGTCTAATAAATAAATAACGGGGTAGTTTTTTGACGGGTTGTCTTCATACCCAGGCGGTAAACGAACAAAGATATGATAAGGCCGCCCAACACTTTTGGAATCAAACTTAAAGTAGTCACCCGCAAGAGAAGGAAGATAGTCGATGGGCGATTTTTCACTGTCAGCAACCGAGGCTGCGCTAGAAGATGCACTTAATAAAACAAGCAGCAAGGCTGCAACGGATTTAAGCATTTGAGATTCCTTTCATATCAATATTCCTTAATCGTAAATAGAAAACCATCCTAAGGACAGCATCTATTTACTGAAACTTGATTCATCCTAAATCGTTTTCGCAATCAAATCCGCCTTCAAAAGCCCGCCTTTCGTAAGCAATTTCGCACTAAAATTTGGGTTACGCCGTGACTTAAAGGCTTCTAGTATCTTTTTGAGGCCTGCGGCTTCTAACAGAGAGATATTTACCTCGGTATCCATTTGTGCGGACTCGACAAAGTCGTTTGAGAAGGTAGGTGCAATAATGAGTACTTGTGCTACGCGCTTACCAAAGCTTTCACAGCGATTCGCATAAGCTTTAACTTGTCGTGATGTGGTTGAATATTTGGCGAAGTCACCACTTTTGCAAGTTTTTGCCTCACCAATAATAACGTCGTCGTCGCTTAGTGATATAAGTATGTCAGCTTGGTCTTTAGCTGTATTAATCGAACGGCGCAGGTCTTCATCAACATCCAAGCCCAACTCTTCAAATATGGCTTTGGTCACTTCTTCAAACTTAACGCCAATTTCAGACTCAGAAATATCTATATTGTGTTTTTTCAATGTCGCCAAATCGCGTTTCGCAAGTGCATCGTAGTTCTCGATTAACTTGTCCGTTGCATTTGCGAACGACTCGATGGTCAGTTGGCGAGCATCGCCCCGTCGCGTTATGCCCATAGAAGCTTTCAGCGACTTCACCTCGTCATTGGTTAACATATAAAGAATATCGTAAGGAGTAATTGATAGCGCACGTAATCGCTCGACATCAACTTCGATATTGTCTTCCAGCTCGAATTCTTTCCGCAATTTTTCAGTGATGCCGGGCATATGTTGTTCTAAGGCTTCGTAAAGTGATTTGTAACCAGCCGCAGAGAGTATATTGAACTCGCGCTCAGTTGAGGTATTCAGCGCATGAATAATCAGTGCACAACGCTCTTCAAGAGTTGTTCCTAGTTTGTCGAGATTAAGCTGTAGATCATCAATTAATTGTTTGAGGCGCTCTTTTTTCTCATTAACGTTCGATTTTTCGTTATGTAAATCTTTGCTCAAAATTTCGCTGACCGACAGCCCCATCTTGAATACCGTTTCAATTTTATCGTTTCGCTTAATACCGCGGATACGCTTATCGTGGTATTTCAATATATTGGATAACTCGGCGTCAGAAAATGTCCGGAGAATCCTCAGCAGATACTTATCGGAAACCTGTTTACCTTGAATTTGATGAAGCATGGAAACAATTTCATCGGGCATATAAACGGTCTGAAGCTTTTTACTCACGAACAACAAGCCAATCTCTCGAAGCTGGTTCAAACAGTTCTGTACGCCAGTTTTTTCAATTGGATTCACCAGGTGCTCTATCGCTACTTTGTCTTCCGCCGTAACATCCAGTTGATGAGCAAGAACATTAAGAATACCCCGCTCTTCATCTGTTATTTTTGCTTCTCGATTTATTCGTTCATCGTTGTGATGAGCTTCTTTCAGACAGGAGTAGTAAATAGATAAGCGCTTGGCTTCATCGAAGCGTTCTGGCTCTGAACCCATTTTAAGTGTTTCTAAAAGGGCCTTTGCATGCTTGTCAATGGCGTCCCATTCTCTAGCATATAACTGCTCTATCCATGCGATTCTTGCTACACAATTACCATCACGAGTTAAAATGTTCACCAGCAAAGAAGCTTGAGCTCCGCTGAGCGCGAGTAGACGTTTCACTTCTTTCTTAAGTAACGGCTGCGATAAACGAAACAGTTGGGTAACTTCACCGCTGGACGCATTCTTGATTTCGCCATCTATAGCACTAATCCGCTTCGCCAACTCTTTGTCGTGCGCACTGGCTTCGGCGCACACTCGGTCTAAAAAATTAACAAACTTAGACTTTTCAACCTGATTAACACTAGACAGAACACTGGATAGTTTCATGTGCTGAACCACTCCCTGGCGTTGTACGAAATTCGTTCAACAGTACTCCATAAAATTATAACCGTAAAGTAACAAGTTTATTTTACGGTTATGTTGCCACTTTCCATAAGATCGAGATCAAATTTGGGTTCTGAATGAATATTTCTCTTGAAAAAGTCATGAATTACGATTAGCTTTAAAACCGAGTAAGAATTGGCTAAAAGCCAACTAATTCTTATTTAGATATGACTTAAAGTTATGTCTACCGTTCCTAGTCAAAGACTAATACGGACTTTCCCTAATTATCAGAGGAGAGCCGTACATGGTCTCAAAAGTAATTCAAAAAAATCGCCTGTATTCCGCCCAAAAGCAAAACAATCGCTGTTTTTATTGTGGGCTTCCCATGTGGCACAAAGCTAACCGAATAGAATTCTTACAAGCCTACAAATTGAGTGGCAAACAAGCTCGTTGGCTGCAGTGTACGGCCGAGCATAAAACAGCTAGAAGTGATGGTGGAGGTAATGAGCGCCACAATATTGCAGCGGCATGCAGATACTGCAATGAGAAACGCCACCAATGTCTAAAACCACTCAATGCTGAGGACTATCAAAAACATGTGGGGGCTAGAATGGCTCGCCGCAAATGGTTCCCCGAATCCATATTGCTTCCGATGCTCCAAAGTTAATGCCTGAGCCCCGATTCGAAAAAGCCAAACATATAAGAATCGGGGCCGAGGTGCGTATTATAAAGTGCCATTCTATGTCGTCCTGCACTCGGGAAAGCACAGTCTAAACTTTGACAGCTGTGGCCATTACCTACTTAGTTAATCACTATTTCATTGAATGAAAGCCAATTATATTGCCTTCAGTGTCTTTAACCAAGGCGCAGAAACCGTGTTCGCCTATAGACATTTTTTCCTGAAATATGCTGCCACCATGAGTTGCCGCTCTGCTGGCCTGTATACCGCAGTCGTCGCAGCCAAAATAGACTAAGGTTCCGCCGCCACCGGGCGTAAACCCTTCCATTTTTACCAGCATGCCGCCTGCCCCATAACTATTCATTCCAACGTCTTTATCCATGGGGAAGAACCACATATCCATATCCATTTCCATTTCAGGAGTGGGGTTGGGCATGTGTTCTAGCTTGGTTTCAAGCACCGCTTCGTAGAACGCTTTTGCTCTTGTCATGTCTTGCACGTAAATCTCGAAATGAACAACCGGATTGTTTTTCATCGGAAATCTCCTGTGAGTCGTTCTCGAACTATAGTTGAGATTCCGATGTTGCATTGTAGTTTGAAAGAACAAAGTCTCGATTTCGTTTGCATTGCTCACAGTTTTTAATCGTTAGGTCATTCTTACATCCACAAATGCAGTGCCAGGCATCGCTATCCTTATACGAAAGCTGAACTGCGTCATCGCCAGCTTCCGACTTTAGTTGCTGCACTTCTGCTTCAGTGATTGGTTTTGAAACAACTTTTGGGGCAGGCTCAACGGGAGGAACCTCTTTGCCGCAAAACCTACAAATAACGGCTTGGGCTTTTATTTCTTCCGCGCAAAAAGGACAAGTGCGGGTTTTACTTTTTATTTCGGTAGCCGCCGAGGTAGTATCCGCTTCGTCTTTTTCTTTACTTTTGTCGGGTAATAAAAATGCTCCAATAAGGCCAAACACACCAAACAGAGCGCCTATTACAAACCAGACTCCGGCATTGTGGTTTCTACCTGAAGCTATTCCCGCAGCTATAAAGCCACATGTAATCCAAAGCAAAATGAAGAAAATAGCCATTGTTGCCTCCTTTTTATAAGAATCATGCCCCTGCTATACTTTAGCCAGTTAGAATTCTCCATTTAATTAACACCAGAGAGGACATAGGAGAATTTCGCTAATTGAACCGATCCTTAGAAGTGTATAAAATTCAATCAACTTTACCTTGTTAATTTATAACCGTAAAGCAACATTTATTTAGCCTTCAAGGATGACCATGCGAATTTTTCTAGCTTTTTTAATATGGAGTATTTGTACTATGTCCTCAGCGGAAGAGTTCGGCATCATCGGAAAAATGAAGGAGGATGGCAACACAGTTATATATTCTCTGGATAACTACATACCTGAACAACATGTCGTAGACGAATTCCCGACACTTGTTGTGATCAAATGGGAGTTTGATGGTTCAGAAAATGCTGGTATGCCGTCCAAAGAGCTTCAAGAGAAAATGTATCTTGCAGATGACTTATTTAACGAAATAGTGGAGTCTGGCTTATCTTTTCGCGCATACGCTAGAACGGGTAATAATTTGCGAGAATACGTCTACTACTGCATTGATCAACCTTCATTTTTACATGCACTAAATGAAGCAGCTGATAGTTACCCGGAGTTTCCTATTGAAATCGTTTTTTATGACGACCCAAAATGGTCAGACTATAAAAAGTTGATTTCAGCATTTGAAGGCTAACAATGTGCATCACTCGGTCGCTGGGACCGGGATTGAGTTCCTCAACGTGCTTACGATGAGTTTCTCGAATGGGAGCATTACGTTGAGTATTTCGTGGTAGATGCTTTCAGGCAGCCGGAGCTGCGCTGCAGATTTGACAAATCCATCGCTGAGTGTCACTTAACTAAAAGCATACTGACACGAGTTGCCAGTGCCTGACAGCCGAAGGCTGTGCCACGGTATGCTGAGTTATGCACCGAATGACTCTCGTATTTTGTTGTTTATCTGAATAAACGAATTCACGAGTTTGTCACATGCTGCTTTCTCGGCGTTGCAGCTAGCTTGTGTGTTAATGAATATTTTCCCATCCTCTTCTGAGACGGTTCTTTTAACAACCGACGGATGAGCCGGATGCTGTGCGGGTGTGAAGGACCAAAGAGAATTATCACTTGGGCTTCGCACTACAGTCCACACGCCGTAATCACCTTTAACCGTGCTTACGGCATTTTCAGTATCGGACTTTAGGCTCGATAATAGCTCCTGAGTTGAACGGTACCCAAAGACTCCAGGACTTTGACCATTGTAGCCAAGCTCATCTCCGGATTTAGGAGTCGTAGTGGTTCCGCAAGAAACAATGGCAATTAAACTTAGAATAAAAATCAAACCTTTCATACTGAATTCTCTTTTACTTACTTATAGATATTTTTCTGAATAAACTGCATCGAACGGTTAAAACCTATAACCGATCGATAAACCAAGGGTTTGTGTTTTTTCTGCGCCGACGTGGTCATCGCTCACACGATCGAGCCAAGTGTATTCCATATTCAAGTTGATATTTGGCGAAAACTCATAAGCTAGGCCTACTCTGAGTATAGGTCCAAGATATCGAATATCAGAACGCCCCCTAGGTCTAGCATACTCTACGTCTGAATAACCGAGCCCTGCATCACCAACAAAAGACCATTGCTTACCAAGTCGATACTGGGTGCCAACAAAAACTTCATATCCGTTATTTAGGCCGCCACTTAGTTCAAAATCGTCAGTGTCATTAATTCCTGTTAAAGCCCGAGCCCCAACAGAAAAATTATCGCTGTAGTAGTAACGACCAGTGAAGGTTAATATAGTTGAATCAAGCGCATGGTCTCTTATAGTTGTATCAAAGTTACTGTTGCGACTAGCTAAGCGAAAGTCGGCGCGGTGCTGAGCAATCCCTATACTGAACTCTGCATTTGCAATCGCAGTATCCGTCGGTAAAAAAGTCAATAAACCTATAGTTGCTAGAATCTTCCCTTTTGTCATTTTATAATTCCTTTATTCCTGAATCGGCATTTAGCACAGCAGCAAAAAGCCAAGGCGCGCCAGCTACCTAAGTTGCATATAAAAATGGTGAGTAACGAGATTTGATGGTTTATCTTGGCGGTCTTATGACAAGCGCCCTATTCAACAATCATGGTAAAACGTTAATTTATTGTAACATGAAGTTGAATGTATGTCTTACACTTTTTCCACTAAACATTATTCAGTACCAATCGTCGTTGATCTGCTAAACAATTGGTATTCACAGTCCTTGCCATTTTGCAGAATAGGGTGCGATTAGCTCACTAACCCCTTGCGCAGCCATGCCAGTGTCATTCAACTATTCTAAGCTCTCAGTTATTTAGCTGACATAACTGAGAGACTATTAAACATGCCTTATGCAAAATTAACGTTGGTTGCTGCTGCGCTGTCGGTGGCGTTAAGCACTGCAGCCGGTGCAGCACAAACGCCAAGTGCCAATACATCTATTCCTGAAGGCCAGCAGCGCTATCAGGTTACAGCATTTCCTGATCGTATTGCGCTTGTCGGCACGGCTACGCCGCACAACTCGCAAACGGTAACCTGGCGCACCAATGCGCAGGTTAAAGGCGCCAAGGTTCAGATTTCAAAGGCAACGCCCTCGCCCGGAATGCACCTGCAAGCACGTGAACATGCAGCGGAGTATGTCGAGTTGGAGTCGCCCAATGGTAAGGCGCATCATCACCGGATCACGCTAAATAATTTGCAACCCGACACTTTGTATACGTACCGCGTAAGCGGCGAAGGAAGCTGGAGTGACTGGTACCAGTTTAAAACCCCAACGACGGAATTTAGCCCTTACACGGCGCTGTATCTTGGTGACGCTCAGAATGCGGTGTATTCGCATTACTCGCGCACTGTGCGTGAAGCTATACGCACGGCGCCCCGCGCTCGGGTTATGTTGTATGCGGGTGACTTAGTGAATTCGCGCTCGGGTATTCATGACAATGAATGGGGTGAGTGGTTTGCTGCTACCAACTGGATGGCGTCCACTATTAACCAATTACCTGCCGCCGGGAACCACGAGTTTTCCAGTGATGATGACAACCCTATTCGCTACCTGCTACCCAGTTGGAAGGCACACTATAAGGTTGCAGGTAATGGCCCGGAAGCCTTGTCCGACACGGTTTACTTTAGTGACTACCAGGGCGTACGTTACATAGCGCTAGACTCTACCGAGGCACTGCAGCACGAAAGCAAGGCCAAACAGCAAGCCGAGTGGCTGGAGCAGGTGCTGGCAAATAATCCAAACCGTTGGACAGTACTATTCCATCACCACCCTATTCAATCGGTATCGAAAGGTCGTGACAATCCAATTCTGCGCGACTACTGGAAGCCTGTGTATGAAAAATACAATGTGGATTTGGTGTTACAAGGGCACGATCATACCTATGGCCGCATGAGTGGCGTGCAAAAAAAGCAAGGCCCAGTTTATGTGGTTTCTGTTGCGGGCCCGAAAATGTACTTAGTTAGTGATAACGCCAAAGGCTCCATGACACGCACCGCCGAAGACACTCAGTTGTTCCAAACGCTGGACTTTACGCAGGATGAAATCGTATACCGCTCATACACAGCAACCGGTGACTTGTACGACGGCTTTACCCTGCACAAATCAAACGATGGTGAGAAAAGTTTCACTGACGAAGCGCCCGCAACACCTGACCGTGTTTGTGAAAATCCGAACCCAAGCCGCGAAGACCGCTGCTGGAATGGCACAGACTTGATTTACGCCAAGCCGCAAGCAAAGTAAGTTTCATTATTGCTTTAAAAAAGGCATAAAAAAACCGGCTTCCATGCCGGTTTTTTGCTTACCCTAGCCAATCAGAACAAGCTAATAATGCGCTCTAACGGCACCAGTTTAACGTTCTGGCCAGCTTCTGGCATGCGATTACGACCATCCTGCACCAGAAATGCGCCTTGCTCGAACCCATTGCCCAGCGACTGAGTAGTCACCTCAATGCCATCGGTTTCTGAAGCGCCATCAATACCCTGTTCAATATTGGTACGAATGCGGAAGTGCGCACGCTGTTTCCACGGCTTATCGGCGTCAAACACCAGGTAACTGTCGTTACCCTGGCTAGACACAAACAACAAAGGTTGGTTGTTCACGCGGGCAAAGGCAACGCCTTCAATGTCGTCAACCAGCTCGTCGTGGTCGGCTACGCGAATAATTTCCTCGCCGTTTTCTGAGCCGCCAGCGCCTGCATCAAACATCCACACGGCTACGTCTTCTTCACCAACAAACAGGCGTTGCTGTTCGTCGTCAACGGTACAGCCCTCGGGTTGCGAGGGAACGCTCATTTCGCGCACTAGGCTGAGCTCGCCAGCATCAGTAACCAGAAACTGTTGAATACGGCCGGATTTCCCATTCACGTAAACAGAGGTCTGCTCGGCTTGTGAGTCATACCCCATGCACAGCCCATAAATTTCAGCGATGTCGGTTTTGTAATTCGCCGCCAGCGATAACTCACCATTGTCGCTAATGCGAAATAGCTGAATGCTATTATTATCGCGCAAGGTTGCTGCGGCCAGATTATGGCGCACGTCTACGTTATTCAAACGACCAACAGCAAGTTCCTGCACTATCTGGCCCTGCATGTTGTAAACGTACAGCCCGGTGCGTTTGTCGGTTGCCAGAATACGGCTTTGCTGCGGATTTTGCTGGTGTACCCAAACGGCCGGGTCGTCAATGGCATCGCCGCGGCGCGGTGAAGGCTGGGTTTCCAAAGTGGCAGCCACTTGCTGCACTGGCTTCGCGTTTTGCGCCAGCGTAACACCCAGATTTTCAACTTCAAATGACTCAGCGGCATTCATGCCCTCTTCCGTTAACAACACATTGCCACCGCGTTGCATAGTTACATCGGTGAATGCGTCAACGCCATCAAAGTCCGTTGCCTCTTCAAACTTGTAGCCGTCGTCGGTTAAACGATATACCAGCAAGCGTGGTGGCTCTTCTTCCAGCGCTAGCAAGGTTCCGTCCTGCAATAATTCAAGCGCCTTGATTTCGTTATTGATTTCACCGAAAGGTGCTTTTACCGCAACAAGATCACGGCCCTCGTCTACTTCCGGCTCGGCGTTGTAAGCCCAAATCGCCTGATCGGCCTCAGCCACATAGAGCTTGGAATGCGCTTGTGAAACCACGCAGGCAGTGCTGTCAAACGGCACGTTCATTTCACGAATGGTTAGCGGCTGCTGCAGCCACTGGCTGTCTTGCTGCAACAAACGTTGCTCAGCGCCACCGCGCCCACCCAGCACGAATACGGACAGTTGCTGATTTTGCTGGCTTTCAAAAAAACAGATGTCTTCCACTACCCGGCTGGTAATTTCACCCTGCCATACAGGCTGGAATTCCTGGCCGGTAAAGCGCCAAAGATACAACTGCTGGCTATTGCCTTCCATAGCACCAACAATGGTTTCACCCGAGCTTAGTGTCAGCGAACGCAGGTGAAAGAAATCACCCTCTGCCAGCATGTCACCGGCATAACTAATAGCGCGGTCATTTGCCACTAAGGCTTGTTCATTTACCATCACCTGATGGCGAACTGGCGTTTGCTGGGCTTCTGAACTGCAGGCCGAGGTAAATAATAGCGCCGCTAACACGGCACTGCTTACGGTACTAAATTTCATGTTTTTTCCTGATTTACTTGTCATAACGGCTTCCTTTACCAGTTAATTAACTGAACGCCCAGAGTGAAGCTACGTCCATAGCTTTCGTACTGCGCGTTGTAACGACGCTGGCCGGTGTACACGTAGTATGGCTCGTCAGTCAGGTTGTTCGCGGCAAAGCTAATGTTCACGTATTCGTTAACCATCCACTTGGCTGAAAAATCCAACGTCAGGTTGTCGTCTTCGATAATGTCGTAACGGCTGTCCTCCACATCGCCTAACTCGGCCAAATACTCAGACTTAAAGTTAGCGGCTAAACGCAAACTCATGACGTCGTTTTCGTACCCAAGTGCCACGTTAGCGGTGGTGTCAGACTGGCTTGGCAGTGGAATATCACGGGTTTGTAATTCGCCATCGTCTAACCAGTCCACTGTTGCTTCAGAGTCCGTTAGGGTAACGTTGGTGCTTACCAAAAAGTTGTCCAGCCAGCTGTTAAAGCCTTTTAATTCGTGTACTAAGTTGAATTCCAGGCCATATAGGTGCGCATCGTCACCGTTAATGAAGGTTACCGCTTCGTCAAAGGCTTCATAGCCAGGTCGGCCAGCCACGTCGGCTTCGTACACAAAGTTCTCGATGTCTTTGTAGAACAGCATTACCGACACCACACCCAGGGCTTCGTTGTAGTGCTCAATACCGAAGTCGAGGTTGGTTGAGGTTAATGACTCAAGCTCTGGATTACCGAACTCAGCTTTTAAGTCGCCATCGTCGTTTTCCAGAAAGTAGCTCGGTCTGACCTGCTCAAAGCTTGGGCGCACCAAACCTGTGCTGTAGGCTGCGCGAAAAATAGTGGCGTCGCTTAAGTCGTAACGGGCCACCACACTTGGCAACCAGCTGCTGTCAGAGAACTCAGCATACTCTGGTGTAAAAGTTTCGGTTTCATCGTTATAGCGGCTGCCGTTGGCGGTGCGTGTTTCGTGCTCATAACGAGCACCTGCAATCACCTGCCATTGGTTAAAGCCTACATCGAACATGAAGTAGGCAGCGGTAATGTCTTCTTCAATATCGTAGCTGGCAATGCGAGATTCTACTTCGTCATAAAAGTCATCACGGTCAAAAGGTTCCAGTAATTGCCACAACGCACCGGCATCAATACCCGGACCAAAAGTATCCAAACCATAATCAACGGGGCCACTTTCATAGTCCGCTAAAGTTAGCTCAGTAACGCCAAGGTCTTCGAAGTCGCTGTAAATATAAATGTCTTCCTGCGCGGTTTTTTCGCGCTGGCTTACCTTGCCACCAAACTTAAATGTGGCCTGATACGAAGGCTGCAACCAGTCGTAGGCTAAATCGAACTTCACGTTCTTTTCAGTTTCTTCGGTTTCGGCGTTGCTTACTTCAACTTCATCAAGTTCATAGCCTTCACTTTGGTAGGCTGTGTCAGGAGCCAACAGCTCCAGCTTTTTCACGCCGCTGAAACCAAGACCTTCGTCAAACTCTTGTACGAACTTGGCACCACCAATAGCAAAAGGTTGCGATTCACCAGCTTCACTGGTGCCCGCTTCCAAGGTTAATTGCCATTCGCCAATCGTTTGTTCAGTACCTAACACAAAGGCTTTAATTTTCTGCGTTTCTTTGCGGTCTTTCAGCTCACGAGCAATTTCGCCAGCACCAGTGGCACCTTCCAGTTGCGGATCGGCAAATTCGGTAATTAAGCCCTGGCGGATTTCGGTGTCAGCGAACTCGCTATAAAGCGAACGGAAGTAATATTCTGACGTGTCACTGGGACGATAATCCAGGTTCAATGCTAAACCAGTGCGCTCACGGGTTACCGCATAAGCACGTTGCTCAAATTCTTCTAAGCCTGGCTCATCAAAATCCCAGCCACCACCAGTTTCTACGTTGTCGGTAGTGAATGAGCGGTCCTGATGACTGCCCGCAAAGGCCACACCAAAGCTGTCTTTTTTGCCACCCAAATCAAAGGTATTGCTGAATACGCCAGACACTTTCGGGTTGGTTTCTGACGCTTGCTGGTTATAGCCGATGTCTGTACCGATAGAGTAAAACGCGCCGTCACGGTCAAACGCCGTCATACTTTTCAATTCAATATTACCGCCCAAGCTGCCCGCCGCAATATCAGGAGTCAGGGTTTTATTTACCACTATAGATTCAAGCAAATCGGATGGAATAACGTCCAGGGCTACGGCACGACGGCCAGCTTCTGGCGCAGCTAATACAGTTCCGTTGTAAGACACTGAGTTCAAATCTGGTGCCAGGCCACGAATACGAATGAAGCGGCCTTCGCCCTGATCGCGCTCAACCGACAAACCAGGAATGCGCTGCAGCGCGTCACTAACGCTGTCATCCTGCAACTTACCCATGTCGTCTTTTTTCAGCACGTTAATAATACCGCCGGACTCACGCTGCTGTTGCACAGCACGTTTTACCGAATCGCGATAACCAATGGTTATCACTTCTTCTAGCGATTCGTCTTGGTTAGCTTCCGCTTCAGTTTGTTCTGCCTGTGGTTGCTGCAGCGGAGCGGCGTGCGCGCTGGCAATAGCCGAGCATGACAGTGCTATGGCATAAGCTAGGTAAGTCTTTTTCATGATGTTCCCCAGTTGTATTAGTCTTTGTTTCAGTACTCGTTGAGGATTGCCACCTTAAGCAACTTAAATGACACAACGACTATGTAGTTGTCCCAATTCAGAGCTGTTCCGATTCGGGTCGCAATAGCTCACGCCTATTCACTGAGTGTCACCAGAGTGTCATGCATTCACGCTATTTTAAGGCTATTGCAAAGTAGTTCTCGAAAAGACGTGCAGCAGGCAGGAATTATGAAGTTAATCAACAACTGGCGAATTGCGTTAATGGTGCTGGTTATGGCACTGGCAATGCTTATTAGTTACCAGTTAGGTCACAGCAAGCCGCCGGGCATTATTGACTACCTGGATGTTTTAGGTGAAGGCTCAACCTTAGTATTAACCATTTTGGCCGTTGTACTGGTTGTGGTTACGCGCCCGAAAGGTCGGGTGACGAATCATTTTTACAGCGGTGGTTTGATACTCATTTTTTCACTGAGTTTAGATTTACTGGACGAATTGGTGCGCTACCCGGACGACATGCGTTTACTGAGTTGGCTGGAATCACTACCGCAACCGCTGGGTTTAGCTTTGTTGGCGCTGGGTGCATTCGAATGGCGCAAAGAGCATCTGTCGGTAACCCGGCAATTAGCGACGCGCGAAAAGTATTTACGCGAGCATCAATGGCTGGATCCATTAACCACCTTATATACCTCACGTTATTTTGGTTATTTACTACAACGTGAAATTTCATTAGCGACTGAGTCTAAGCAGCCTTTGTGCATTGCGTATTTAAACCTCACCCAGTTTGCTAAGTTTAACCAACTGCGCGGAAGTGCTGCCGGCGACGAACTGCTTCACAAAGTGGGTGAACTTATTACTCTGCTGTTGCGCCCTACCGATTGTGTGTGTCGTGATCACAGCGATAGGTTTTTAATGCTGCTGCCTGAAACATCGGCTACGCAGGCACAGCAATTAATGGACAATTTGCGTGACGCAATAACCCGAGAATTGAAAGCTCCGACGTATTTAGAATGCACTATTAGCGTACATTCGGTTCGCGAGAGCAGTGCAGAAAAAGCGCTGCAGAATCTTGGCGATTCGCTCGACTTCGGAGGCCAGTATGAAGCCCAGCCGAGCGCTAAATAATCCAGTATTATTTGGAAAACCTTGGCTGTTATCGCTTATACCTCTTCTGGAACGTCGTGGCTTCAATACGGCCAAGGTTTTGCAGGGGTTACCCAACTTTAGCGGCGAGGTAAAAACCGCCGACTACCGGCTTACCCATTTGCAGGTGCAGCAATTACTGGCACAAGTAGAGTTGGAAGTTTCCGACCCGCATATTTGGCAATTGGTTGCTGAAACCTTCTTTCAAAATTCTATGAGCCCGGTTATTGAGCTGTGCTCGCAATCGTCTTCGTTCGAGCACGTATTAAAGCTGGCTTATCGTTATCGGGATTTAGCGATACTGAACATGATAGTGCTGCCACAGCACAGTGAAGAAGGCGTGACTATTGATTTAGTTCCCTTTTCAGGTGCGCGCTCCAAACAATTTCAAGCCAGCCGAACCGCCAGTTGCAAGCTCGCCGTGGCGCTGTTTTTTACCTTAGCTAAACAATTGAATATAGATCTGAAAGCCTGGAAACTTTATTTACCTGAAGACGTGGCCGCGCTGCCGATTTGGGAAAAGTGGCTACCCGTTGTTCATACCCGTGGTGTGGCTCGCATCACCATTCCCAGCCAATGCCTGCAAGCACGCTATCAACCAAATCAGCAGCGCTTTAATCAGGCCTTATACTTCTGCCAGTTGCAGCGCCATGCGGTTGGCGGACCAGCGCAGTTTGAACGGATCTTTCGTTGGCTACTGCAACAGTTAAATAGCGGCCAGGATATTTCATTAAGTGAGCTTTCGGCCTACCTGAATATTAGTGTGTCGTCGTGCAAGCGTTTGTTCGCCAGCGTCGGGCAATCGTACCAGGGCTTTTACGACAACGTACGGCTATACAAACTCTTATGCCTGCTGGAACTTCCCGGCGGCACCAACTCAGAACTCGCCAGCCAACTAGGCTACAGCAACCCCAATAACTTCCGCCGCGCCTGCAAACGCTGGCTAGGCATTGCACCCAACCAGCTGCGCCAACGCAGTGTGGTTTAAAAAGAAACATAAACTGCATCCAGATCAACCTGTATACCTTATGTCAGACTATAACCACCCTGCCCTGAAGGAGAGTGGATTGTAGCTCGTTTACTTCCCTAACTCCTATCTTACTAACACATTGAAATGTACCCTAATGGGGTATACTTTTATTTATAAAACTAAGGCCTTTACGTCGCTAGTAAAGAAAGATGCCTTATCTGATAATGATTTAATCAAAGCTTGTAGAGAGATGAAAGACGGTCTATTCGAGACCGATCTTGGTAGTAACCTATATAAAAAGCGAGTGTCAGTTGGTAGTAAAGGTAAGAGTGGTGGTTTTAGAACTATTGTTGGTGCCGAAATTGGTGATAGGTACTTTTTTCTTTACGCATTTCCAAAAAATAAAAGAGCAAATATTAATCCAAAGGAAAAAGTTGCATTAAAAGAGTTAGCAAAAACTTTCGTCGGATTCGACCAGTCCATGTTGAAGCATCTTGTAGCTACTGGCGAAATTATAGAAGTAGGTGATATATGAATGATATTTTAAAAACAGTACATAAAACAGCTCAGGGTTTAAAAAAAGCTGACGCAATCGACAAAACCACAATGCGTAAGTTCGATGCTCTGTGTTTAACAACTATTCACGAGTTTGATGCTGATAAAGTTCGAAATTTAAGGCTTAAATACAAGTTGTCGCAACCCGTTTTTGCTCAATACCTTAATGTAAGTGATAAGTTAGTTAAAAAATGGGACCAAGGTGATAGCAAACCTCGCGGTGCAGCTTTGAAAATGCTATCAATTGCTGAAAAGAAAGGACTCGAAGTTATCGCGTAAAACAGCACTGCAAAGCACAGATTGCAGTGCTGATCGCTTAATACATGTCTTTTTTGAAAATAAGGCCTTTGCGATACCCCTGGAATAAAGCAACACCTATTGAAAGAACGAAGGAAGCCGACACTATGTTTTTCAGCAAGAAAAATGTCGATTCATCAATCAGTTGTTGTTCGCGCCTATCGAAAAGCATCATTAAAGCCAGTGCGTTAACCAAGCAGACAATAAAAACACCAATTAGTAGTTGAGTTCTTTTACGCCTATTTACCGAATCCGGCGTATTCACAGCATTTTCAGCTTGTTGAAAATTGCCCGTATCTTGCTGCTGTAAAAGCTGCTGAGCATCAATTTCTAAAACCGAGGCAATGCTTTTTATCGTTTCCAGTGACGCGGTTGACTTCGCCTCTACTCGCTGCAAAGTTCGCATGCTAATGCCAGCCATTTCCGCAAGTTGCAGTTGTGACCAGCATTTGGTTTGTCGGTGTTTTTTAATCAGCTCAGCGTTAATTTCCATGATATCGAGTTCAAATGGATGTTAATCCGAGCATACCAACTTTTACTCCGACTGAACATGACGGCTCCAGTTGAGCGCTAAGAAAGCAATTATCCATGGTGCCAGCACTTTAGGTATTGCGGTAGCGAGTAATAAATCTTGATGAACAACAATACTCACAAGCCCATATAGGGTTAAAAATAAAGCAAAGGCCCATACTGTATGAGGTGTTTGGAGTCGGGTTTTGTCGCATAGCCATTTGGCAATCGAGAGCGCAATAATAAACCCAATAACAGGTTCGCCAATTCTAAAAATGGTTGCAGAAGGCTCAACCAAGGTTAACTGCTCAGGCGGAATCGAATCAAAAATGAACATCACACTTATCGAAAAAATAACACCAATCAGAATAGAGCTTAAAACATAAGCAAGTATACTCACGGCTAACCATTTAAGACTTATATTTTTCATTTTGCTTTTCCTTTTTTATCGTTTATTACTCACCTGTTTGAGTAAGTTCACGATAACGAAAAGCCAGTAAATATAAGACGTAAGTTTGGCGACGGCTATGCGAAAGTTATACGACAGCTATGCGACAACTAAGGTAGCCGGCATGCTCTGATAACATGCACCGGGTCATTAGCTATGGCTCGAATCAACACTTTGGCAGGACCTGTAGGCTGGCGCCGGCCCTGCTCCCAGTTTCGTAGTGTGCTAACCTCAACACCGATAAGTTGAGCAAATTTATCCTGACTCAATAGAGTCTTTTTTCTTATTTGCTTCACTTCTAAAGCCGCAATAAAGTTCTCGCGGCTTGGTTTTTTGCGGTTATTAGCTATTGCGTTCATCTGCTCAACGCTTTCTAACAACTCATTAAAGGTTGATGATTTCATTGTTGCCAATTCTCCACAATTTGACGTAGAACTTTTAATTGTCCCGGCTCTAGGTCACTCTGTTCATTTTTAGAAAACAAAAATAGCATACGAATTTGATTGAGCTTTTCCGAGTGGTGATACATGACTCGATAGCCGCCGCGCTTACCGTGCTTCCCATTTACCCATCTAATCTTACGGATTCCACCACTATTTTTTATCACAACTCCAGCGCGAGGGTTGGCGGCTAGCATCACTTGCAGCAGACGATAATCATCGTCATTCATCATGACTATGACACGCTTTGTAAATATTGGGGTTTCAATGAAATGCATTATACGCCACTGACTTATACATTTAAAATAAAAAATAAATATCAAATAGCGTAAAGTCGGTTTCCTAACTGGGCAAACGTATAGAGTTGTGAGAAATAAGCGATCCTTTCCGCCTTACATCGGTGACAGCTAGCCTCTGCAGTAACACCGGTGTTTTTTGTTGTTTTAAGTAACTTTTACAGTAGTATGCCGTTTCAGGTTCTAGAACAGGATGTTAACGAATGCCCGCTGCCACTATTGCGCTTCGACTAGCGCTCACGTTACTTTGCTCCGCCTTGCTGACTGGCTGTGTATCGGCGCCTGATAACATGACAAACACTCTGGCTGAAGCAAGGTATGGTCATGCTGCCGTAGCGGATAATAAAGCTATTTATGTTATTGGTGGCGCAAATAAAAGCGGGCTTTTCACCAGCATTGAAATTATCGACCCTGAGACAGGTAAAACCACAGTTTTGCCAAATAAACTTATACCGCGTCGCTATCTGAGTGCTGCTTGGGACGGTAAGGAATCAATTTATATATTTGGCGGCATGAGTCATCAAAACCGTAAAGTTTGGCAAGAAAAAGCAGTGGAGGTTTTTAATACCCGCACACATGAAGTTACCAAAACCATACAAATGCCTGCACCACGCCAATACAATAGTGCGGTACTACTAAACGACAAAATATATCTGGTCGGTGGTTCTATTATACATCCCAGCAAAACCCAAAAGGGAATTCAGTTACTCGCTACACCACTCACAACTGCATTGGATTTAACGACTAATAAGTGGAGTCGACTCGCCAACTTACCAATACCCGTAAATACGCGAGCATTTGCTGTTACTGACAAAATTTGCGCTATAGGCGGTTATGACGGTTTTAATCAGTTTCCTTTATTTAACTGCTACAACGAAACCACCAATAGCTGGGAAGCAATGCCGGATGCGCCCGATTCAGTCAGCGCTCACTCAGTAGTAACCCACAATAACAAGCTCTATGTTTTTGGTGATTACGACAACCTTGATCAAGTTTTAGTGTACGACTTCACTGACAATGCCTGGTCATATGCTGACCTGCCCTATCAAGCAAGCCGACACAATGCCGCTGTGGTATTTGGTGATCAACTATTCGTGATTGGTGGGAATACCGGTAGAGCCGGCCCCGTTTTAGACTCAATTCAAGTGTTCTCAGTGCTACCCTAAAAACGCACCGGCTAATTGGCCATAGCGACACGCCAACTATTGAGGTGCCCCGTCAAGTTCTAAGGTTAGCATGGTAAGTTTTTCTTCTATTTCAGTAGTGCTAATACCTCGAGACTTTAAATCCGTAGCCTGCTGCTTAAGCAGTGAAATAAGATCAAGTAGTTCAGGTCTGCTCCGTTTGCGTTGCTCTATGGCCATTGTTATTTCGACAAGCCCATAATAAAACGAACATTTATTTTGATAGTTGTAAACATCTCTAAGTCCTTCCTTTACTGAATATTCCGGTAAAGGGCTCTGCATACCTTTAGATATGACTGCAGCTTGTTTTTCTCTTGCTACCATTGTTGCGCGAACAATGGTTGTACCTATAGCTTTCGCATAAACTTCTTCATTCACTAAAGACCGGGACGAGTTTGTAAACCCTGCACCGGCAGAAAGAGCGGCTTTTGCGCTTTCCCCACCGGCTACAGTGGCGACCGCAGATAAAAGATTCGACACACTACCCGTGGCAACGTTCCAGGTATTTAGTCCAGCGATTATAGATGCTTGATGCCTTGCGCAAGAACGATCTGAAATAGTTAATAAATCCTGAATTAATTCGTTGCGCAGGTCTTTCGTTGTTGCTTCAGTCACTCGATTTTGAAGCTTAAAAACATCAACAATGTCTTCATCGTCTTTCAATAAATCTGACTGTTGATTAAATAATGGGTCAGCTTCGTAATACCCAGCTAATGAAGAACACCCAGATATAACAACAGCGATTAAAAGTCCTAAAATTTTCATGGCTTTGCTCCTGAGATGACTGCGTTTTAGTTTCGCCAATAGACACCCGTTCGCAATGGAGCGACGCACACGAATAGCTGACGCATTACTCCTAACAATCATTCGTTAAGCTAACCAGTTAATAACTGCTGTTATATCAATATGATTCCGCTATTGACGATAATTGAAGTTGCTGTTTCGATCGAAGCACGCTGAAAATAGCGCTTACGAAATATAGTACAAAAAACAACCTTTACAATTTTCGTTTGGCATAATAAATCTCACCTAAGAATTCATTTAATTCAAAGTTACGAGAACCGGACCTGCTGTTCGCTCGTCTTCATCTTTAGCTAGTAAAAAAAAGAATTGTACAAGGACACATCATGCAACCTGAGCTTATAGAAGCCTTAGTGTTAGCAACGCAGGAAGGTGACAAACGGGCGCATGCCGCACTCTATGCAGAGTTTCATCGACCAATGGCGCGCTTTGCCTTGCTGCGAGTGAAAAATGCCATGGTTGCGGAGGATTTAGTTCAAAACGTATGGCTAAAAATAAGTCACCGTTTAGACAGCCTGCGGGATGTAAGCTTATTCCGCAGTTGGCTGTACCGAGCCTTACGCTGGGAAATTACCGATTGGGCGCGGTCGCAGCAGCGGCTTGAGTTTCGGGACATAAATGAGGCTGAACTAAACAAAACTTACCCAGTTGAGAATTACGACATTTATAAATTACTAAAACAGCTCACAACGGATGAGCGCGATGTGGTGGAGTTGTTTTACCTAAATGAATTGTCGCTAACGGAAACAGCGCTGGCATTGTCGATACCCGAAGGAACCGTGAAGTCGCGCCTAGCTCGCGCTCGCACCAAACTGAAACACCTATTTGAAAAATCGGAGTGAATAAATCATGAGTAACGATAAACGTATTAAGCAAGATCTGGCTGATGCAGCTAAACAGCTTGATGAGTTGATGACTAATGAGCAAAGCATCACCAGTTACTTAAAGCTGGGCTTTCAGTCTGGCTCTGCCAAGCTAGTTAAAATTGGGTATGTTTTAGCGATTGCTTTAACGCTGCTGATGTTTTTCACCGGCTACCACTTTTTCACCGTCGAGCCTTCCGGGCAAACGTTCTGGGGCATTTGTCTACTGCTAAGCTTTAACGCCCAGGTTGCCACCAAGCTTTGGATATTCTCGCAAAGCAATCGGAACTTTTTGGCAAAAGAAATTCGTCTAATGGAATTACGACTAAAAAATCAGCCTTAGTGGCAGCAAAATGAATTTTTTGTCTACCAACAAGCTAGTTCGAAAGCTGTTGGTAAGCACACCAGCCAATCCAAAGGCGCCAGCTTATGTAAGCACCTGCCCGAACTATATATTGCAGGTTTACCGCAAGAGGCAATTTCAAGTACACTTCTGAAACATAATTACAACATTATACTAGGTGACACACTTGATTAAGGTAATGACATCTCTAACGTTCAAATTGTTTATAGCGCTTTCTATTTTTATTCCTTGTACAGCTGCGTCGGCACAAACAGCTTTTGAGGAAGATATTCACTACGAAGTAATATCCAGCGAACCAGCCGATAAAAGCTTGGGTATTATGGAGTTTTACTCATTTTATTGTATTCATTGCTATCGCTATGAGCCCATCGCTAGCGCACTAAAAAGCGAATTCGGTGACACATTCCAAAAAATACACCTCGCATCCATGGGGCCAGCTAAACACTCCGGCGCAGCCATGACTAATGCCTACATACTAGCGACCAAGCTCGGTATTGATGAGCAAATCAGTGATGCCATTTTTAAGCAAAACTTTGAAAAGCGGGAAATGCTGACAACAGCGGACGATATCAAGGCCATTTTTATTGAAAATGGTATTACGGAGTCTGACTATGAGCGCGGTATTAATAGTTTTGGAGTTAAAACAACTGCCGGACGTTGACAAAGATTAGCCTCGCAGTTTCAAATCCGCGCGACACCAACGTTCATTGTTAACGGCAAATACAAGATAGACCCTATGAGCTTCAGAGACAGCGCGAACTTCACTCAATCCATGGTCGAGGTTGCGCAGTTCCTACTTAATAAATAAGCACAATTTACTCAGTTAAAGCTTTACCGTTTCGCCCTGGGCTTATTTGGCCCAGGTCGTTTGCCTGGTCGGTTCTTGGGCTTTGCCGCCGGTTTATTTGAGGGTCTATTTGCTGGCTTGCCGGAAGGCTTATTTTTAGGTTTACCTTTAGGCACAGCCCGGCGATGCCCCGGTGGTGCTTCCGATGACGAATTTTCAATGGATTTCAGTAGCACCGAGCACTCTTTTTCGGTCAGGTCACGCCACTGCCCCACCGCTAAATTATTCAAACTCACATTCATAATACGAACACGTTCCAGCTTTTTAACTTCGTAGCCAAAGTGCTCACACATGCGGCGAATTTGTCGGTTCAGGCCCTGGGTAAGAATAATCCGAAATACAAAGCGCGCGACCTGGCTCACTTTGCATTTTTTTGTCATGGTTCCCAGAATAGGAACGCCGCTGCGCATGCCCTCAATAAAGGCATCCGTAACGGGTTTATCCACGGTTACTACGTATTCTTTTTCATGCTGATTGCCGGCGCGTAAAATCTTGTTCACCAGGTCGCCGTCGCTGGTTAAAAAAATCAAACCCTGGGAGTCTTTATCCAGTCGGCCAATAGGGAATATGCGGGCTTTATGCTTAATAAAATCAACCATATTGGCCGGCTCAGCCGAATCGGTGGTACTAACAATACCAACGGGCTTATTCAGCGCAATCAACACCGAATTTTCTTTGTTCTCGGGCTTAATCAGCTGACCATTCACTTTTACTTGGTCACCCGGCGCTACCTGATCGCCAAGTACGGCTTTCTTGCCGTTAATAATCACCTTGCCCTGCTCAATAAAACGATCCGCTTCACGCCGTGAGCAAATACCGCTTTCGCTAATGAATTTATTTAATCGTTTTGATGCAGAATCTGGCATAAGTACGTCTCAATAAAGCCTGTTCAGAATGTTCACGTGAACCTGCGTTTGGTTAACAAGCTGATCTTAGGCCCTATTATCGTGACCAACGGCCCTTAAAACAATACCAACCTTTGGTTTAATTACGTCAGGTCGTTCTAGCCTTTTACACTACATTTACCCTGCATTCCTGCAACTTATTATGCATAACCTTCTACAGTTGTGGGCATAAACGTAAGCGGCGCAAAAGGTAAAGCATGAGTAACTGGGGCATTATACTGGTGGCAGCGGCAGCACTATGCTGGGGGCTATCCGGGGGAATCGCGGGAGTTCTCATAGACAACCAGTGGAGTTCGCTAACCGTTTCGTTTTATCGTGGTGCTATTGGACTGTTGTTTATGCTGATGTGGCTAATGTTAAGCCCGCGCGGCAATGGGTTTCATAACCCCTGGTTATGGTTGTGGTCGATTATTGCCGGGATCGGGGTTGCTGGTAACTTCTATTTTTATTTTTTCAGTATTGCCGAGAGCAGCGTAGCCGTGGCCGCCACACTTATGTATTGCGCACCTATTTTTGTTTACTTAGTGTCTTTCGTACTTAATTGGGAGCATTCAACGCTATGGAAATGGTTGGCAATACTACTGGTAATGATAGGGGTAGTGTTACTCACCCGTATTTATCAACTTGACGCAAGTAATGTTACGCCACTTGGGGTAATAACAGGTTTGCTGTCAGCAATATCATTAGCGTTGTTCATTTTCGGCTTTAAGTACGCAACGTTGCACGGCAGCGCACCCGCGATTCTTACTATTGCTTTTACCACCTTGGTTTTAGCACTTGGTAGCATGCTTAATTACCAACAAGCACACCAAGTGCTAACTTCCGTCGACTGGCCACTATTTGCGGCCTTGGGAGTGCTTGGCGGTGGTGTTTCTTTCGCTTTCTATGTTGTTGGTTTGCGGCAAACACCGCCTGCCATAGCCTCTATTGTGGCCATGGTCGAGCCCGTCACCGCCGCCCTATTTGGCGTTATTATTCTGGGTGAACTATTGGTGGGTATTCAGCTAGCGGGTATGGCGCTAATACTAGTTACCGTTGCCGCACTAGGTGTGTATTCCAACCAATCTGAGTAGTTCTCTCTAACTCCATTTTTTGTATAAAAGGCTTGCCGCGCGCATTGCAAAAATTAATGGCTGGCTTTAACAGCAAATATGTCGCTGACCTTTCTAAATACCGGCGACTTCTCGATTTGCGCTTTATCCAGCGGGTTGCCCCACCATAAGCCTTCGCTGTTCGCCAACAGAATAACCATCATATCTCTCTCCGGGAACTTCAGGTAAATGGCAGAAAAGCCATTTTCTTCATCCCAACCCGAATGCCAGATAACTTTTTCACCATTAACCATTTGAATATAGCGGCCATAGGCATATGGAATCGTTGTTCCTTTTTTTGTGGTGTAGGCGGTGTTCGCAAGAGCCAGATACTCGGGTGATAATATTTTCCCTGCGTCCAACTCTATATCGAAACGCGCTATATCACCCGCTGTAGACGTAACACCAGCGCCGCCAGCCATATGCCGTTCTGGGCTTCGGCGCATGACATAATGATTGTTTTCAATGCCAAAGCCACGTGCACTACGAAAGAATACGTCCATACGATTAGCGTCCCATAACCCGGCCATAGAGTTGCTCATGTCAGCAGGTTCAAGAATATGCTTGGTTATAGCCTGCGCCAGTTCATTATGCCGGCCTTTGGCCATATCAATAGAATTGCCGCGCTTAGCTTCTAAAAAACGAGAAAGCCGAGAATAAAATATCGAGTTATAGAAAAACGCGGTATCCACTTCACCATTTACTACGTGATTTAAGGCGTGCTTCAAGGTGAAGGTTTGGTTGCATTGCAGGTTCTTACCAAAGATGATTTTTGAGGTGGCCAGCCAATTGCAGTAGTCGGCAAATTCCGGCGTTGAGTTCATGGTGTCATTAAGGCTTAGTTCACCGGTTTCAATGAGCTTTAAAAATGTAGTGCCAACGAAGAACTTACTTACCGATGCTATCCAGAACGGTGTTTCTGTAGTAACCGGCACCCGACCTTCAAGATGAGAGAAGCCATGCGCCTTTTCATAAACAATATTATTGTTGTTTACGATAGCGACTGATAATCCTGGAATGCCTTTTTGCTTTTTGTAATCCAGTAAAAAAGCTTCAAATTGCTGGATTTGTTTATCAAAATCACCGGCAGTTGCCGACACGCTTACAAACGCTATTAAACACCCCAGAATAAACTTAACCATGACTTTTCCTTAGCAAACTTTTTCATTGAATTGCTACAGTCGAGCAAACTCATAAAAAAGTTTCCTGAAGCCAAACTGCTTGGCTTCAGGGCTGGTTCATATAAGTTAGAGTTTGGTCTTTAAATCTTTCCAGCTACTCTTGATTTCTTTTTCCACACTTTGCCAGCCATCGGCGCCAGCTTTCTTCAAAGTATCTAGCTTGCGGCGGCCTTCTTCGATTCGATGTTCCAAGTCGCGCGCTTTTTCTTTGGATTTGATCTCGGCTTCGCCGCTGCTTTGCTTGGCTTTCGCTTTTGCTTTATCCAGCTCCGCTTGCCATTCCTCCAATTGACCTTCCACTTTACGCTCAAAAGCTTCTTTATCACTCATAATGACTCCTTATTCAGTGAGTTACATTTATAAGCTTAGTCAAAACATGGCACTCTGGCCAACGCAGATGGTGCCCTATCCGCATTGGCCGTTGGTAAAAAAGCTTAAGGTTGCGCGGCTATGGTGGAGCGCAATAACACTTCTAGTTTGTCTAATGCTTCCTCTAGTACCTGAAACTCAATGGTGAGTGGCGGCAGTAAACGTATAACATTGGCGTAGTAACCGCAGGCCAGTAAAATCAAGCCATGCTGAGCCGCATTAGCAATAATAGCCTGGGTAAGTGCTGGGTTTGGTTGTTCAGCATCACCCTCTGTTACCAGCTCAAGGGCAATCATACAGCCCACCTGACGCACCTCCAGTATCTGACTACTAAATTCACTTTGCAGCTTGCGCAGCCGCTCAGCAATTTTCTCGCCTACGGTAATGGCGCGTTTTACCAGTTGCTCTTCTTCAATCACTTTCAACACCGCCAGAGCTGCAGCACAGGCCACCGGCGAGCCGCCATAGGTGCCACCCAAACCGCCCGGCATAGGCGCATCCATGATGTCCGCTTTGCCCACCACAGCGGCAATAGGTAAACCGCCGGCAATGCCCTTGGCCATAGTTATTAGATCAGGTTCAACGCCACTGTATTCGCTGCAGAACATGCGACCCGTGCGGGCAAAACCAGTTTGAATTTCGTCGGCAATCAGCACAATGCCGTGCTTGTCACAAAGTTCACGCAAGGCTTGCATAAACGCCGGTGATGCCGGATAAAAACCACCTTCACCTTGAATAGGCTCAATAATAATAGCGGCAACATCTTCAGCGGCAATTGCTGCTTTAAAGATATTTTGAATGCCTTTCATGGCATCCTTTTCGCTTACGCCGTGGGCCGGAATTGGAAATGGCGCGTGGTAAATATCGGCAGGAAAAGGTCCGAACAAGTGCTTATAAGGCGCTACCTTGCCGGTTAAACCCATGGTTAAGTTGGTACGACCATGAAAACCACCGGTAAAGGCGATAACACCCCGACGACCAGTATGCGCGCGGGCTATTTTAATGCAGTTCTCTACCGCTTCGGCACCAGTGGTTACAAATACCGCCTTTTTCGGCGACATTCCGGGTGCTAAGCGAGTTAGCTTTTCGGCCAATTCAACTGCTTCCGGATACGGGTTTATCATCACGCAGCTGTGTGAAAAGTCTTCCAACTGACGCTGTGCGGCAGCCACTACCGCCGGATGCGCATGACCGGTGTTACACACGGCAATACCTGTGCCTAAATCTATATAACGGTTGCCTTCTACGTCCCACACTTCGGCATTTTTGGCTTTGGCCACGTACACCGGATACAAGTTACCCTGACCACGTGCAAATACGGCTTGTTTACGTTGTTGTAATTCTGAATTTAGCATCTGATTCTCCTGATAGCGGCTTACAATCCGCCCATACTCATGTATTTAATATCTAAATAATCGTCTAATCCGTAGTGTGAGCCTTCGCGGCCATAGCCGCTTTGTTTCACCCCACCAAAAGGTGCCGCGGGGTTTGAAATCGCCGCATCGTTCATGCCCACCATGCCGAATTCCAGCTGCTCAGCCACGCGCCACAACTGGGCGTTGTCGCGGGTGTACACATAACTGGCAAGGCCATAGTCAGTGTCGTTGGCAAGGCTTACGGCTTCGGCTTCATCGGCGAAAGGAATGAGTACGGCAATAGGCCCAAATATTTCTTGCTGGGCAATGGCCATGCTATTGGTTATTTTGGTTAGCACTCGTGGTTGCACGAAGCTACTGGTCGTTTGGTTATCAAAGCTATTGGAACTGCCGGTAATATCTTCTGCACCAGCCGCTATGGCATCCGCCACTAATTCATTAACATTGGCAGCAGCCCGTTGGTGAATTAACGGCCCAATATCCGTGCCTTTTGCCATACCCGCGCCAACTTTTAACGCGCTAACGCGTTGCGCCAGTTGGGCCGCAAATTCGTCATAAATTTCACGCTGTACCAGCACCCGGTTCACGCACACGCAGGTTTGTCCGGCATTGCGAAATTTCGCCAGCATTAGGCCGTCCAGAGCCTGCTTTATGTCGGCGTTGTTAAACACGATAAAAGGCGCGTTACCGCCTAGTTCCAGCGACAATCGCTTCACCGTTGAACTGCACTGGCCGGCCAGCAAACGGCCGACTTTGGTGGAGCCGGTAAAGCTAAACTTGGCAATGGTTTTATGAGTGGTTAATACCTGACCAATGGCCGCAGCATCAGATCCGCACACCAACTCAAACACGCCATCGGGAATACCCGCCATAGTAGCCAAGCGCTGTAACGCATAAGCTGATAAAGGCGTTTCCTGCGCGGGTTTAGCCACAATGGTGCAACCTGCTGCCAATGCTGCACCGGCTTTACGCGCCAGCATCGCGTTCGGGAAGTTCCAGGGCGTAATGGCAGCCACTACACCTACGGGTTGTTTGGTTACAAAAATACGTTTGCTGCCGTCGGTTGCAGGAATGGTATCGCCGTAAACCCTTGGTGCTTCTTCGGAAAACCAATGCAAGTAGGAGGCGCCGTACTCAATTTCCCCCAGCGCTTCTGACAATGGCTTGCCCTGCTCCATGCTCAGCAAAATAGCTAACTCATGTTTATATTCACGCACCAGCATGGCCCAGCGAAACAGTAAATCGGAACGTTTTCTGGCCGGCGTTTTGCGCCATTCAGCAAAAGCATCGGCGGCGCGTTCAACCGCGGCTAAGGTTTCGGTTTCACCTTGCTCAGGTAACCAGGCAAAAGCTTGCTTAGTAGCGGGATCAACCACCGCAAAAGAATCAGAAGCATTGTCAGGCTGGGTCAGCCAGCAGGATTTAATCAGTTGATTTTTTACCAATGCAGACGGAAGTGCCACTGTGTTGCTCCACGTTTGTTCAGGATGTGCGTATTGCAGCAGCAATCAAAACCGTGTTAAATATCAACGTATCAAATCTTATGTCTTGTTTATTCAAACTAATAGAGCCCAACAATGCCGTCACATTTTCTGCAACGTGAACTCACTGACTACGACTTAAAACTGCTGCAAGTGTTTCGCACTGTGGTGGAGTGTGGCGGTTTTACCGCTGCAGAAACCGAGCTGGGGTTAAGCCGTTCCACAATTAGCATTCACATGAGTAGTTTGGAAACCAGGCTAGGTATGACGCTGTGCCGCCGTGGTCGGCAAGGTTTTTCACTTACCCGTGAAGGGCAAGGTGTGTTTAATGCCATTTTGCAGCTAAGCGACGCGCACGACGAGTTTCGTCATTCGGTAGCACAAATCAATCAGGCGCTAAGTGGCGAGCTGGTTATATTAACTGCCGATCAGCTTGATCACCCGCGTTTGCAGCAGGTTTCACAGGCGATAAAGAAAATTCATCAACAAGCACCTGAACTTGAGATAACCATAGAAATGCTGCCGCTACAGCAAATTGAACTGGCGCTGTTAAAAAGTCAGGCGCATGTGGCGCTGATGCCCGGCTACCGGCAAATCGACGGGCTGGATTATAAGCCTGCGTTTAGCACGCCTATTTATCTTTGTTGTGGTAACGAGCATACATTGTTCCCGCTTCATGAGCATGAATTGAAGAACACCAATTTTAGTGACCATTTGGCCATTCATCCGGGCGTAAACATAAACCCTGAGGGACGAAAACTGCTGCAGGGATTACAAACCCATGCGCGGGCCTATCAGTTTGATACGCGTTTAAGCCTTATTCTGTCCGGTGCTTACTTAGGTTTTTTACCCGCAGCTATTGCGCAACCTTATATCGATAACAAGCAATTGCGTTACTTACTGCCAGAGCAATACCAATATCCATTCGAGCAATTTTATGTCACCCGTAAGCAACCACGGGAAGCCGAAAAAGTAAGCTTAGCGCTGCAGTGTCTGCTGCAGCCCCAATTGGAGGTTTAAATGTTTAGCGCGCTCATACTTAGCACCATGCTGACAACAGATCCGGCGGTTGAGTTACAAATCAGCGTAACGCCTGATCCTCGCAAGGCCCTATGGCAGCAACAAGGAACCGAATTATTAGCGCAACTGCCGGCGGCCAGTAGCTTTCCAACACTGGAGTTCACCCTAACCCAATCAGGCGAGCAGCTGATTCCACAGCCACAGGGCTTTATTACGAACGTGCATCCACATTGGGATATTGCGCTGCAAGCCGGCCGCCTGGTGCGCAACGATCAGAACCAGCAGTTCGCTGAGCTGCCCTTTGCCCTGCGTGAGAAAAACGCTAACTGCATTCACAACGGTGTGCTGAACTTGGATTTAACCAAACAACAGGCCAGTTTCAGCATTGCCCATGAAACCTGTGCCTATTTGAAGTTTAATGCCGAAGGTTCGTTACAGATGCAGCTTGAGGAATCCGCTGCAAATAAACACACAAACAACATGGATGCGGTTAAGGCCAGCCCCATCACCGCTGCCCCCTGGCAACCCACACCGCCACAACAGCACGATGTAACCACCTATGGCGTGTTTGCCCAAGGCGAGCATTTTCAAGCCCCCTGCCCGGGTCGGCAAGGCGATTACCAATACTGCAGCAATATGGCAGTTCCGGCCTACTCACTGAGTAAGAGTTTGGTGGCCGCCAGCGCCTTTATGTTGCTGGAACAGCGCTATCCGGGTCGCATTGCCGCAGCCAACATTGGCGACTATGTACCTGAGTGTGCCGCTAAAAGCTGGCAACAGGTAACCTTTAAAGACGCGTTAAATATGACTACCGGGCATTATCGCAGTAAACAACATCACGCTGACGAGTCGCACCCTATGACAGTGCATGACTTTTTTCTGGTAGATGACCATCACAGCAAACTAGCCCATTCCTGCAGTTACGAGAAGCAAACCGAACCCGGTGAAACCTTTGTGTATCATTCGTCCGACACCTATTTGTTAGTCACGGCTTTGCAAAACTGGCTCAACCAACATGCCGACGGTATAGCCCTGGATACCTTGCTGTATAAAGAAATATGGCAACCACTGGCGCTGAGTTCAGTGGCCTACAGTATTGACCATACCAAAGACCAACGCCGTCAGGTTTGGGGTGGTTACGGCTTAACCCTTACTCCTGCCGATTTGGTAAAACTGTCGCAATTTATTTGGCTGGATAAGGGTGTGATTGCCGGTGAACAGGTACTGGAACCGCAACTCTTAGCTCAAGCCGTAGGAGAACAAGACACAGGTATCAGATTGCCGGGCCATACCAATTTGCGCTATCAATTGGGCTTCTGGCACTGGCAACGCTCTGATAAACCACAGCAGTGGTTAACCTTTATGTCAGGTTACGGTGGTATTGCCGTGGTGTTTTTACCGGATCAGAGCTTTTACTACTTGTTCAGTGACGGCCACGACCACCGGTTTGCCGAAGCATTGCAAAACTGGTTCCATCAAAACCAATAAACTGGCGCTACCCTGAACACTAAGCCGCGCTAAGCTGGCGGACATGCATTTTTATAATAAGAATAAGAGAAGATAGCTTATGAGTTACACCGTTACTGCAAATGGACACGCTGCACGAGTTATGTTGGCTTTTCTGGCAACGGCCGGCCTGTTCTACGTGAATATTATGCCGGCGCTGGTTTCCGGCATGATTGAAGGCCTCGGTTTTTCTAACCGTGACGCTGGTCTGGTCGGTTCTTTGAATATTTACGGCGCGGCGGTTGGCGCTTTTCTTGCTATATTCCTGATTAAGCGTATTCACTGGAAACCGGTTTGCGCGGCGCTATTAGTGACTATTATCAGCATTGATTTTCTGTCTATGCTGGTTAGCACCGAGCTTGTTATGATGCTGCTACGCGCATTCCATGGCTTTATTGGTGGTCTGCTAGTAGGCGTTAGTTTTGCCGTTATTGCACGTACCGAGCAGGTGCATAAAACCTTTGGGATGTTGCTGCTAGTGCAGTTCGGTTTAGGCGGCCTTGGCGTGATGCTGCTACCACCTTTGGTACCCGTGCTAGGTAGCTGGATACTATTTATGGCGCTGATTGCCTTCAGCACTGCCGCACTGCTGATGCTGCGCTTTTTACCCGACTACCCGGTAAAAGTGCCAGACCCTTCGCAGATTGTTGACCCCATTAAGAAGAAGCCACTGGCTGCTTCTATTTTTGCGGTGTTCCTGTTTCAAGCGGCCAACATGGCGCTATATGCCTACATTATTGATTTGGGCGAACAAGCCGGACTAACACTGAGCACGATTTCACCCGCTCTTGGTGTGTCAGCCTGGATGGGTATTCTAGGCTCTTTAGCTGTGATTATGCTGTCGACTAAGTTTGGTCGCATGCTGCCTATTTTAGTGGGCATTTTAATCACAGCGGTAGCTACCTATGCGCTGCACTTTAGCTATAACCCGGTAGTATTCTGGTTGGCCAACATTGCCGTAGGTGTTACCTGGGCGTTCTCTATAGCCTACCTGCTGGGCGTATGCAGTGAGTTTGATAAAGCCGGTCAAATGGCCGCCTTAGGTGGCTTTGCCTCGAAAATGGGGTTAGCCAGCGGACCTATGTTTGCCGCCTTTATTGTTAGCGAAAGCAACTACATACAGCTGATTAATGTGGCCGTGGTGCTGCTGATTATAGCGGCGCTGGCAACACTTTATCCGTCAAGGCTACTGGACAAAGCAACCTAACGAGCCATAAACTGCATGCCATGATGCAGACTCTTTTTGTTCTTGATACCACAGGCACCACGAACCTGCAGCAGCAGCTTATGCAAAAGCTGGTACAGGCTATTCACCATGGTCATTTTTCCTGTGGGAGCAAAATGCCTTCTACCCGCAAGCTGGCCGAGCAACTCGGTATTGCCCGCAATACCGTGGTGCATACCTACGAGCAACTTATTGATGAAGGCTATTTAGTCAGTCGTGAGCGCAGCGGCGTGTACGTGCGCGACGATATTTATGAGCAACATGCCAGCGAGCCGGAGCCTGCCAGCGAACAACCGCAGACCCAGCAGGACTGGCAACGCCGCACTAATAAACTGCGTTTGGATTCATTAACACCAGCCTACCCGCACAACTGGCAGCAGTATCCCTTTCCCTTTATTGACGGTCAGTTCGACCCCAGCTTGTTTCCAGTGCAGCAGTGGCGCGAGTGCTCTAAGCTCAGTTTAAATGTATCTGAAATTAAAACCTGGGCATCGGACAGTGGTCACGACGACGACTTGCTGTTGATTGAAGAAATACGCACCAAAGTGCTGCCCCGTCGCGGTATTTTCGCTAAATCCGATGAAATTATGATCACGCTGGGCTCGCAGCACGGGCTGTACCTGCTTACCCGCTTATTACTAAATAATCAGACGCTGTTAACTGTGGAAGAACCGGGTTATCCCGGCATTCGGCAACTCGCCAATCAGGCCTATAGCCCGGTGCATTTAGCTGAAGTTGATGAAAGCGGTATTATTACTGATCAAATTCCGGCACACACTGACGTACTCTACGTTACGCCCAGTCATCAAATGCCCACAGCTGTGACCATGCCACTGGCCAATCGCGAACAAATTATTAAGCAGGCACAGCAAGACGACTTTATTATTATTGAAGACGATTACGACAGCGAAAGTAACTTTATGACCCAACCGCACCCGGCTATTAAAAGCCTGGACACCGACGGCCGGGTTATTTACGTGAGTAGTTTTTCGAAAGTATTAGCACCTGGCCTGCGGCTGGGTTTTATGGTGGCGCCAGCGCCTTTAATTCAGCAAGCGCGGCAGCTGCGAACCTTGATTTCGCGCCATCCGCCGGCCAATAATCAGCGCGTTATGGGGTTGTTTTTGTCGCTTGGTTATTACGACCAAACGCTACGCAAGCTAAATCAGGAACTGGCCTCACGCTGGCAGGAAATGCGCGAAGCCTTAAACCATTATCTATCAACTCGCATTGTGACCTCGCGCACCGTAGGTGGCAGCACCTGCTGGATAAAAGGTCCGGAGCAGCTTGATAGCAAACAGTTTGCTGCTGAAGCGGCCAAATACGGTATTTTGATTGAACCGGTCGCGCGCTTTTTTGGTGCCGGTAATGTGCCACAGCAATATTTTCGTTTGGGTGTTAGCAGTATTCCCTGCGACAAGATCCGTGAAGGTATAGAGCAACTGGCGCAAATTATGCGGCAGTGGGAATCCCAGGACAGCAGCCGCCAAATACCAGCCGAGCAATGGGGCCGCCGATTGCTTGGCAACGAATTGCGCGATTTCGCCAGCCGCTGTGAATTTATTGGCCGTACCGTGTTTGGTGACCCCTATCGCATTCGTTTATATAGTGACGGCAGCATGGCTGGCTGGGAAGGTTATCAGGACGAACGCCAGGACGAAGGCCAGTGGTGGTTGGAAGGTGACAACTGGTACCGTCAATGGCGTGACTGGTCCTATGGCGAAACCCTGGGCTTTGATATTTATATTGTTAAAAACCGCATAAACTGGGTGCGCGACGGCAAATTAGTAGACTCCGCTTTTTATATTCTGCACCACGAAAACCCCACTGAAAAAACCAAAACTGGCACCTGATCCTACTTAAAACTGGCTCTATCTTGAAACCAGTTTGGCTTCTAATCTGTTCTCAACTCAGATAACGGAGCCTTTTATGAGCGTATTTACTGTTGCTGGCTTGCAGCTAAGCCTGAATGCCAGCGACGATAATTTTGCCACTATTAAAGAGCAGGTCATGGCGATTAAACGCCGCTACCCAGGCCTTGGCATGGTGGTGTTACCCGAGCTTTGCACCTTTGGTCCCGCTCCGCGCCACGCTGCTGACTTTCCGAACACCACCGACAGCGATTTCCAGCAGCTAGCCCGCGAAGCAGATGTGTGGCTATGCAATGGTTCGCTGTTTGAGCGCAGCGGGTCTCATATATACAACACCGCATCGGTTTATAACCCCGCCGGTGAAGTAGTCTGCCGCTATCGCAAAATCTACCCCTTCTTACCATACGAAGAGGGTATTTCAGCGGGCAACGAAGTAAAAACCTTCACCATTCCCGACGTTGGTACTTTTGGTGTTTCTATTTGCTACGACATGTGGTTTCCGGAAACCACCCGCGCCATGGTTTGGCAAGGTGCTGAAGTTATTCTGCACCCGACGCTTACCAATACCATTGACCGCGATACTGAACTGGCGATTGCCCGCGCCAATGCAGCAACCAACCAATGCTACATGATCGACATTAACTCAGCCGGTTCGCTGGGCGTTGGCCGATCAATTGTGGCAGGCCCTGGCGGCGAGGTCATTCACCAGGCCGGCGGCAATTTTGAAGCCATAGTCGTAGACCTGGATTTAGACTATTTACGCCGGGTTCGTGAGCGCGGCTGGCATAGCCTTGGCCAACCACTGAAAAGCTTCCGCGATACGCCGGTTACTTTTCCTCAGTATCAAAATCAACGATCGCCAGCATTAGACGCCTTGGGGCCACTGACAAAACCCAAATCCTAATTAAAAACTGACATAATAAATAACAACAGGGGAATCCTGATGAAACGTACAAACAACTTTCGTAAAAAACCATTAGCCATAGCGGTAAGTTCGGCACTGATATTCAGCGGCCAGGTATACGCGCAGTCGGCTAACGAACAGAGCACCCAAGAAAGCGCTGACCAAATGGAACGTGTGGTGGTAACGGCAACTCGCCGAGACCAGACCGTTAATGAAATTCCATACAATATTTCGGTACTGTCCGGCTCTGAGCTGGAAGAACGTCAGATTATTGATAGCGTAGACGTGATGCGCGAAACCGCTGGTATTACCGTGGTTGACCGTGGCTATCGTAACTCGGGTGTTATTAACAATATTGTTATTCGTGGTATGAACGTTGATTCCGCCGGTAACGGTGACTTTGCGGTAAACGCAGTACCAACGGTTAGCACTTATATTAACGACACGCCGCTGTATGCCAACTTCATTTTGAAAGACATTGATGCGGTTGAGATTCTGCGTGGGCCTCAAGGTACCCTGTACGGTTCAGGTTCATTAGCGGGCACCGTTCGCTATCAGCTAAACAAGCCGGATCTTTATGAAGGCTATGCTGAAGTAGAAGCAACTTTGAGCCAAACCGATGGCTCTGAAGGTTTTAACCAAAACTACGACATTCTGGTTAACCAACCGTTGAGCGACACGCTGGCAGTACGTGCCTTTGCCGGCCGCATTAACAACGACGGTATTGTGGACTACCCCAACGTGTATCAATTGAAAGCCAACGGCGCGCCGGTTGCAGAAGGTGGTGATGTAGCCGCTGGTGACCCGGTATTCAATAACGCTGAAGATGCTGACACCGTAGACATTACCTATGGTCGTGTCAGCCTGTTATGGCAGCCTAGCAGCACCTTCTCAGCGCTGTTATCGCACCATTATCAGGATGACGAAGTTGGTGGCCGGCGTCAGGTTACCACTGGCACGAACTTTGTTGGCGGTAGCGAACAAGCTTACGGCGAGTACGAAAATGGTGCCGTTCACCGCGAACCTAGTGAGCGCGATGTATCTGCAACCGCACTGGAATTAGAATGGGATCTTGGTTTTGCCACGCTCTCATCCAGCACTTCAGATTATGACCATGAAGGCTCATCTATTAGTGACAATACTGGCTTTTATGCGCAAAACAACTGGTTTGCCTGGTACTACGGTGGCAGCCCTCGCCCATTAGCTATTGCTGACCGCTTTTATGAAGACTCCGGCTTTAGTCAGGAACTGCGGTTAGTGTCGAATGGCGTGCAAACCTTTGACTGGATCTTGGGTGCATTTTATCTGGATCAGGACACCGCATCAGGTCAGGACAGCTTTATGCCAGGCTTCAGTGAATGGGCCGAAGCCAGTGGCTTTGATGACACATTAGCAGGCTGGGGCGGTACCTTAACGGATCAGGATTTCCGCTATCGTGATAACCGCAATGTAAAAGATAAATCAGTTTACGGTGAGTTAACCTGGAATGTTAATGACAGATTAAGTGCCACCGGTGGCGTGCGCTTTTTCCAAAACGATATTCGCAATGATACCTCTATTGAACTACCTATTTACCCCGGCGCAGCAGTTATTGACTCTGACTTTGATGACAGCGGCTCATTGTTTAAAGCCAACCTGTCATATGACGTGTCAGACAGCATGATGTGGTATGCCACTGTGTCTGAAGGCTATCGTCGCGGCGGCACCAGTGCGGTGCCTATTAGTGGCGGTTTTGCTGAAAACCCGGCTTACTTAAGTTACGCCCCTGATAGTGTGGTGAACTATGAAACTGGTTTGAAAGGCAACATTAACCGTCATAGTTACTCGGTGGCTGTATTCCGCATGGACTGGGATGATCCACAGCTGAATATTGCCACACCAAACTGGGGCTTTTATGCGGCAGTAAATGGCGACAAAGCACGCAGCCAGGGCCTTGAAGCTGAGTTTAAAGGCTACTTAACCGACAGCGTCAAATATAACCTGGGCTATTCCTGGGTAAATGCTGAGCTCACCGAAGATTTGGTGGTTCCATCGGGTAACGCTGATTCGCCTTCAAGCTATGTGTATGCCGAAAAAGGTGAACAACTGCCAAGTATGGCTGAACACACCTTAAGTGCTGGCCTGAACCACTCTATGGACGTGAGTAACGGGTTGTATCTGGTTACCAACACCAGTGTGTATTATCAGTCGGAATCGCGTAATGCGCTGGGTGATAACCCGAAGTTTGAGCGTGAACTTGATGCATTCTGGCTGGCCAACGCCAGTACGACCTTGCATGCAGAACGCTGGAAAGTTACGCTCTTTATTAAGAATATCTTTAATGAAGAAGGTGTAACCGGCGTGTTATCTGAAGCTTATATGGGTACGGATCCTGATGAAAACTTCTATGGCAATAGCTCGAAGCAATACATCAGTCAGCCACGCACCATAGGACTGCAGTTCAGCTATGACTTCAGCTGGTAGTTCCAACTCTGTAACAGAGCTGGCCAACGCCGCAATGCGTTGCAGCCAGCTCGAAGATTACCCGCAAGCCGCAACGCTTTATCAACAAGCGCTGCGGCTTGCACCTAATAACCCCACCCTATTATTTAACTATGGTGCCTTGCTACGTATTACCGGTGACTTAACCGCCGCCGAACAAACGCTAGACCGTGCCATAGCCGTTAATCCTGACGATTACGAAGCCTGGCATTTACGTAGTGGTTTGCGTCGCCAAACCCAGCAAGCCAATCATGTCACTGAATTGCGAGCACAATTAGCTGCCAGCAAGGCTCCTAAGGCTCGCGTTAATTTGCTGTACGCACTGGCCAAAGAGCTGGAAGATTTGGCTGAGTATGAGCAGGCTATTAACTATTTAAATGAAGGTGCTGAGCTACGCCGTCGCCACTTGAACTACAACGTACAGGACGATGTACAAACCTTTGCGGCACTGGCGCGGTTAACATTACCAACACCTGCGCTGAACAAAGCGCCCGCCGGCACACCAACACCTATTTTTGTGGTGAGTTTACCGCGCGCAGGCTCTACCCTGGTAGAGCGTATGCTGGGTTGCCATAATGACGTTCACTTAGCCGGTGAATTGAATAACTTTCCGCAGTTGCTAGGGCAACAGTTAAAACAGCAGAGCTTGGCGGCCGGTATCTCATTCAATAGCAAACCGGCACGCTCAAAAGCAGAGCTAGTTGGCCTTGTTGAACACTTCGACCAGGCTGCTTTTAGTGCCCTTGGCACAGGTTACCTGAACAGCTTGCCAGCACCAGCGTCAGGCAGCCGCTATGTGATAGATAAACTGCCGTTAAACCTGCTTAATGTTGGCTTTATTGTAAATGCGCTGCCGCAGGCAAAAATTGTGTATGTAAGGCGCAATAAGCTGGATCACGGCTACGCCATGTACAAGCATTTGTTTGCCCATGCGTATCCGTTTTCCTACAACTTAGCGGAGATTAGTGCGTATTACGATGCCAGCCACCAGCTAATGGATACCTGGCAACGACAATTTCCCGAGCATGTTATAACTTTGGATTACGAAAACTTAGTTGCCGAGCCCGAGCACGTATCAAAACAACTATTTGATTTTTGTGGGCTCAATTGGTCAACTGAGGTTTTGCAATTCCATAAGACCAATGACGCACCCAGCACCACCGGCAGCGCCAGCCAAATCCGCCAGCCGCTGCATAAGCGCTCTATCGGTTTGGCCCAACACTACCGCAGTTATTTAAGCGCACTTACGAACTAGGCTCGCTAGTGTCCAGATCGATGAATTGCTGTTCGTGTTCTTTGTCTTTTTTCACCGAAAAATCGTTATTGGTGAATACGTCGGTAAGAATCGATTGTTCAATCGCGCTGCGGTTATCCGCTTTGGTAGGAATACGCACAATCAGGTGAATTTCACCGGCATTAGGAACTTGCAAACTTACTCGAGGCTCGGTTGATGGCGGTGTTAAACCACGAATTGCACTTTCCCGCTGCATGTGAGCGCGCACATCTTCCAGATAAGGCGCACAATGTTCCTTGGTGGCTTCCAGCAAGGCTTGCTGAGCCGCCCGCCAATTCTCTTCGCGCTTAAATGGTACGGTAAATACGTGCAACACGTAATCGTGGGTGTAGCTCTCGTTAATCACCGGCTCAGACACAAACAGAGCATTGGGTACGACGATCATGCGCCCGGTGCGCTGATGGGTTAGCTTGCCCGGCCCTACTTCCAAAATGGTAGTAGCCAGCATGTTCTGGGCAATTACGTCACCACGAAAGTCTTTTACCTGAATACGGTCGCCTAGATTAAATGAATTCGCGCCATTTTTAACAATAGTTCCGGTAACACATAAGATTAATTCTTTGGTTGCCACCACAAGTGCCACAGCAATAGCAACTAACGATAACGCCAGCGTGCGAAGTTCGTTGCCCCAAATCAGTATTAACCCCAGAACTAATAACAACAAGATGGCATTACGGGTGTGCCGTAACCAGCGCTGACGCAGCTCCACTGATTTAACGGTACGGCGAATAAAGCGTCTGACAATCCAGCGCAATATCAGCAATGCCGTGAACAAAATAAATGAGCTAATCAGTAAGCGCAGCATAGACTCTGACAAACTCACACGCTCAACCAGTACATTGAAATACTCTTGAAAAGTTCCAAGTATCCCCATTTTCATTTTCCCTGTTGCAGTTACCAAAACAGGCACCGAGGTGCCTGTTTTAGTTTACGCTTAATTATTCGAAAAACTTATAAAAACTTGTTGTTTTTACAGGCTTTCCAGCGTGTCGTTTAACAGCTTGCTTGGGCGCATTGCCTTCGCAACCAGCGCAGTATCAGGCTGGAAGTAACCGTTAATATCAACCGCTTTGCCCTGCACGTCGTTTAGCTCCGCAACAATGGCTTTTTCATTTTTAGTCAATGCGTCAGCCAGGTTCTGGAAACGTTCTTTCAGGTCTTTATGGTCGTTTTGCGTCGCCAGCGCTTCGGCCCAGTACATGGCCAGATAGAAGTGGCTACCACGGTTGTCCAGCTCACCCGCTTTACGCGATGGTGACCGGTTCTCTTCCAGGAACTTCGCCGTTGCTGCGTCTAAGGTATCAGCCAGAACTTGTGCGCGGGCATTGTCGGTGGCCTGGCTCAAGTGTTCCAGTGATGCCGCTAAAGCAAGGAACTCACCCAGTGAATCCCAACGCAGGTGGTTTTCTTCCACAAACTGTTGCACGTGTTTAGGTGCTGAACCACCAGCGCCAGTTTCAAATAAACCGCCGCCATTCATTAACGGCACAATAGACAGCATTTTCGCACTGGTACCCAGTTCCAGAATTGGGAACAAGTCAGTTAAGTAATCACGTAACACGTTACCTGTTACTGAAATGGTGTCTTTACCTTCTTTCACACGCAGTAAGGTGTGACGAGTGGCTTCCACCGGCGCCATAATCTGAATGTCCAGACCGCTGGTGTCGTGCTCTTTCAAATAGGTGTTCACTTTTTCAATCAGCTGGCTGTCGTGCGCCCGGTTAGCGTCTAACCAGAATACCGCTGGCATGCCGCTTAAGCGTGAACGGTTCACCGCCAGTTTTACCCAGTCGCGGATAGGTGCGTCTTTCACCTGACACATACGCCAGATATCGCCTTGCTCAACCTGGTGTTCAAACACCACGTCGCCAGCTTTGTTCAGCACCTGTACGGTACCTGCGGCCGGAATTTCAAACGTCTTGTCGTGCGAGCCGTACTCTTCGGCTTTTTGCGCCATCAGGCCAACGTTAGGAACAGTCCCCATAGTGGCGGGATCGAAAGCACCGTTTTCACGACAGAAGTTAATGGTTTCCTGATACACACCGGCATAGCAGCGATCCGGAATCATGGCTTTGGTGTCTTGCTGGCCACCGTCCGTGTCCCACATTTTACCTGAGTCACGAATCATGGCTGGCATAGAGGCATCAATGATCACGTCACTTGGTACGTGCAGGTTGGTAATACCTTTGTCAGAGTTCACCATAGCTAGCTCAGGCTGAGCTTTGTATACCGCCTGAATGTCAGCTTCAATTTCTTCGCGTTTAGCCGCCGGTAAGTCAGCAATTTTAGCGACCACGTCGCCAAAACCATTGGTGGCGTCAACGCCCAACTCTTTGAACGTGTCAGCATGCTTGGCAAATACGTCTTTAAAGAATACGCGCACCGCGTGCCCGAACATAATAGGGTCAGACACCTTCATCATGGTGGCTTTTAGGTGCAGCGACAGCAACACGCCGTCCGCTTTTGCCGCAGCTGTTTCTTTCTCAAAAAACGCTTGCAGCTTGGTTTTGCTCATTACTGCAGCATCCACCACTTCACCAGCTAACACTTTCACTGATTCTTTCAGTACCTGTTGCTTGCCGTTGGCATTCAACACAATTTTCAGGTTGTCTTCAGCGGCAAAGGTGGTTGATTTTTCGCTACCGTAGAAGTCGCCTTCGCTCATGTTCGCAACGTGCGTTTTAGAGTCGCTGCTCCATTTACCCATGCGATGCGGGTGCTTCTTCGCGTAATTTTTCACAGAAGCAGGCGCCCGGCGGTCGGAGTTACCTTCCCGCAATACTGGGTTTACCGCACTGCCTTTGACGCGGTCATAACGTGCCTGAATGTCACGCTCTTCATCAGTTTTAGGCTCAAACGGGTAATCTGGTAACGCGTAGCCTTGCTGTTGCAGTTCTTTAATAGCCGCCGTCATTTGCGGAATAGAAGCACTGATGTTTGGTAATTTTATAATGTTCGCCTCTGGCGTTTTCGCCAGTTCGCCAAGCTCAGCAAGAGCGTCAGCCTGCCGTTGATCTTCTTTTAAGTATTCAGGGAACTGAGAGATTATGCGGCCGGCTAAAGAAATATCGCGGGTTTCAATAGAAACGCCAGCAGCCTTGGTAAAGCTTTGCACGATTGGCAGGAACGAATACGTTGCTAAACGTGGTGCTTCATCGGTTTCCGTATAAATAATCTTCGAAGTATCAGTCGACATGATGATTCCTATTTGTTGGTCCAATAAGCAGCAATAGTTACCAGTACAAGTGATTGATTCGCTTGTAGTCGGGTAATTATTGTGCGTTCGGATTTGTCTGCTTTTAACGGCGCAAATTATAGCAGCATGCAGGCCAATAGCCTAGCGAGCGCATGTTTTGCGCTGTAAATACTGCAATACAATAATGATCTACTGCCGGTAGATATGGGTATAGGTAGAGCGAATTTCAATTCATAAGGGCAGGTTATGTTTGGTTTGTTTAAGAACGACCCGGTAAAAAAGCTACGTAAGAAGCATTCACAGCTACAGGAACAGGCCATGGTTGCCCAGCGCAACGGCGACATTCGGAAATATTCGATGCTGTCGCTGGAAGCCGAAAACCTGTGGAATGAGATTGTTGCAGCCGAAGCGGCGAAACCGCCGCAAGGCTAGCTAACAGGGTTTTACCACTGGCCGGTGTTTTCCATCGACTGCCAGGGCTCTTGCGCTGGCAGTGCGTCACCGCGTTGCAACAGCTCAATGGAAATACCGTCGGGTGAGCGTACAAAGGCCATATGCCCGTCACGTGGCGGACGGTTAATGGTTACGCCAGCGTTTTGTAACTGCTCACAAAGTTTATAAATATTTTCTACCTGAAACGCCAAATGACCGAAATTGCGGCCGCCGGAATAGCTTTCCGGATCCCAGTTATAGGTAAGTTCCAACATGGGCGCCTGTTCTTCTTCAGCGCGTTCCTTATCTTCAGGTGCAGCGAGGAATACCAGGGTAAAACGCCCTTTTTCCACGTCCTTACGATGCACCTCTACCATGCCTAACTGATTGCAGTAAAACTCAAGCGCTTGGTCTAAATTACTAACGCGTACCATGGTGTGCAAATACTTCATATAATCCTCGTTTAGTTACCAACCGGCTAATAGCCTAAGCATAACGGAATCGCTGGCAGGTTTCACTGGCTGGCACGCAAGCGTTAGGTGCAAAGCAAGGCCGCTGTTATACTAGGCGCAACAGTACGCAATTAGATGATCTTTCATGTCAGACCAAGCTCCAGAATCGAAATCAGAATTAAAACCAGAATTTAAACCAGAAACAACCCCAGCCTTTACAACCCTGCAACTAACCGCTGAACTGCAAACCAGTTTAGCCGATGCCGGGTACACCGAAATGACGCCGGTGCAGGCACAAAGCCTGCCGGTTATTTTAGCTGGCGACGACGTTATCACCCAGGCGAAAACCGGCTCCGGTAAAACCGCCGCCTTTGCGCTGGGTTTGTTGGCGAAATTAAACGTAAAAAGCTTTCAGGTACAAGGTTTAGTGCTCTGCCCTACCCGCGAGCTGGCGGAACAGGTTGCCGATGAAATTCGCAAACTTGCCCGCGCTATGGGTAACGTAAAAGTGCTAACGCTGTGCGGTGGTGTACCCTCGCGTGCGCAAATAACCTCACTAGAACACGGCGCTCATATTCTGGTAGGAACGCCTGGCCGCATACTGGATCATTTAACCCAGCAACGACTGGACTTTAGCCAATTAAATACGCTGGTATTGGATGAAGCCGACCGCATGCTGGAAATGGGCTTTCAGGACGACTTACAAGCCATTGTAAAAGCGCTGCCAAGCAATCGGCAGACGCTGCTGTTTAGCGCCACTTATCCGCGTGCTATTGAGCAACTGGCAAAGGCGGTGCTGCCAAAAGCCACACGCATTAGCGTGGCCAGTGAACCGCAACACAGCCAGATTAGTCAGCAATTTTATGCGCTAAACAAAGTACCAGGCCCGCAGGCAGTGATGCGTTTATTGCAGCAACACCAACCCGGCAGCTGCGTGGTGTTCTGTAATACCAAACGCGATGTGCAGCAGTTGAACGACACGCTGAAAGCTCATGGCTTTAGCGTAATTGCTCTGCACGGTGACTTAGAGCAAAAAGATCGCGATCAGGCGCTTATTCAGTTTAGTAATCAAAGCGCCCGGGTACTGGTGGCCACCGACGTGGCTGCCCGTGGTTTAGATATTGACCAACTGGATTTGGTTATTAACCTGAACATGGCCCACGATACCGACACCCACATTCACCGCATTGGCCGCACCGGTCGTGCTGGTGCAGAAGGTATGGCGTTAACTCTGGTGGCCCCGGAAGACGACTACAAAATGCGCTTGCTGGAAGATTTAATGCCCGCCCCTATTAAGTTGCAGGAACTACCTGACAGTAAGGTGATGAATCAAAAGCCAGCCACGGCACCTAATGTGACGTTGCAAATTAGCGGTGGTAAAAAACATAAATTACGCCCCGGCGACATTGTTGGCGCCCTCACCCGCGACAACCAATTAGCGGTAACTGACATTGGAAAAATTCAGTTACAGAGCATGTGGGGCTTTGTAGCAGTTAATCGCAAAGTGTCTCAGCGCGCTTTAGATATTCTGAATAACGGTAAAATTAAAGGCCGTAAATTCAAAGCCTGGGCGCTGGTTTAGCATTGTAAGCTTAAGGTAACGAGCTTGCTTTAATTGATATCTGTGCCTAGGGTTAAGTTATTGAATTACAAAGGCGGAGATAGTATGAAATCAGCACTAGTTGCCGTAAGTACGCTATTTTTTATTGGTGGTTGTAGCACGTACGATATTCAACCCGTAGATGCCAGCCAGTATGAAAGTCAGTGCGTGAGCCAATGCGCAGAAAATTATTCTGCTTGCACGGCGAATGATCCCGACGTTGAATTGCAGGAGCAAACCCTGCGGGCCTGTCAGGAAGATTATTCTAGTTGCGTACAAGCATGCCCGCGTGGTGACAATCTTTAAGTGAAACCATAGCCGCCGGTTGGCGGTTATAACTTTTGTGATTTTTTCTGGGTAAAGGCTTCAGCCTCGGTACGCTCCACCCACTTACTAATTTCCGGTGGCTGGTAGCTAGCAAAACCATCCAGTAATAGCGTCGCGTTAGCCTCTACAAACAGCATATCCAAATGCGGTGCTTTCACAAATTCTTCAGCTACCGTATGCGCCAGAAATTCGCTCAGCGAATCGAAATAACCCGCCACATTGAATAAACCGCAGGGCTTTTCGTGCAATCCTAATTGCGCCCAGGTCCATACTTCAAATAGCTCTTCCAGAGTGCCAACACCGCCAGGCATAGCCACAAAGGCATCGGCTAGCTCAACCATCATGGTTTTACGCTCGTGCATCGACTTCGTCACATGCAACTTGGTTAGCCCGGTATGAGCAATCTCTTTATTCACTAAGTCTTCAGGAATAACGCCAATAACCTGGCCACCTAACGCTAGAACCCGATCGGCCAACGCGCCCATAATACCCAGCTTCGCACCGCCGTATACTAACTGCAGGTTACGCTCTACCAACGCTTGCGCCAGCGTATCAGCCGCTGCCAAATAGGCTGGCTGGCGCCCCGGGTTGGATCCACAATAAACACAAACCGACTTCATGGTTTTACTCACTACAACGCCCCTTTCACGCAGTTACACAAAAATCATCACCACCACAGTAGTTACCACGGCTAACAAGACATTCAACACCACGCCTTCGCGCGCCATTTCCCGAATGGTAATGCGGTTTGAGGCGAACACAATAGAGTTCGGTGGCGTTGCCACCGGCATACAAAAGGCACAGCTACAGGCAATAACCGCGGGAATCATAAGCACTTCAATAGGCAGTCCGGTAGCACCGCCAAGTGCGGCTAGAATAGGCATTAATAAAGTAGCTGTGGCGGTATTCGACGTCACCTCAGTAAGAAAGGACACGCTTAGGGTTAGCATGAACACCAACAGCCATAATGGCATGCCACCTAAGCCAGCTAGAGCCTGACCAATACTGTCGCTTAAACCGCTGGCCATAACGCCTTTGGCCAAACAAATACCACCGGCGAACAATAATAAAATACCCCATGGAATGGCCGCCGCCTGGTCCCAGTTTAATAATTTTGGGCGGGCCTTATCAGCATCGCCCGGCGCACCGGTTGGAATTAAAAACATCGCCACCACACCAGCCAACGCAATGCTGGAATCACCTACTTCAGGCACGCCCAGCAACCCTGTCCAACCGCCGAACGGCTCGGTACGAAATACCCACAGCAACACCACGGTACCAAATACCATAAGTACTCGTTTTTCATAGGTGCTCATGCTTCCCATAGTGGTTAACTGCAACGGCTGTGACAGCTGCACACCCCGCGTTAGCCACCAGGCGATTACCGGCAGTCCCAGAACCACCATAGGTATGCCAATGCCCAACCAGCGAGTGAAACCAAAAGCTTCACCACTGTAGGTTTCATAAATAGAGGCAAAAATCAGATTCGGTGGCGTACCAATAAGTGTTGCGACACCCCCTAATGATGCCGAATAGGCCAAGCCTAACAACAGCGCTCGTTGAAATATCTTGTCGTTACAAGCATCCACCAAGGCTAAGGCCACTGGCAGCAGCGCCAGTACGGCGGCGGTATTAGATATCCACATCGACAGCAGCGCGGTGGCGCCCATAAAGGCAAACACAATTTTACGCCCATTGTCGGCGCCAATGTTACCAATCATGCTCAATGCTAACCGCCGATGCACACCACTGGCTTCTACTGCTTTGGCCAGCATAAATGCTCCCATAAACAGCACAATAATATGGTTACCCAGCGCGCTACTGGCATCTTCCATGGTTAACACGCCGCCCAGTGGCAACAATGCAAAGGGTAATAATGACGTAACCGGAAGTGGTATGCACTCGGTGATCCACCACCAGGCGACCCAAATAACGGTGGCTAAGGTCCATGCAGCCGCAACTGGCAGCTCAGTGAATCCGGCGAACAGCAAGCCAACCACTGCCGCCACAACAGGGGCAAGCCAGAGTTGATGAACCGTGCTATATGGTTGTGATTGCGTAAGAGACATGCCTGCAACTACTCCCCTTGCTTGGCTTTTTCTTTACTTTTCTTCGCTTTACTGGTGGATTTGGCTTGGCTGGTATCCGGCCAGGGGTAGCGTTCCAGTAAGCTCATACTTTCACCATCGGGTTTAATAACTCGCGCATGCTTGCGGGTTAACTGGCGTGGATCGGACACCCCGCAGGAATGAGCAATAATATTCACCCCGTATTCAAGGTACTTGTGATAATTGGCTACCCGTATTGCTTTTGTTTCCGGGTGCAAGCCCGATTGCAGGCGTTTATCGTCGGTAGTAACACCGGTTGGACAGGTGTTTTTATTACACTGCATAGCCTGTATGCAGCCGAGAGAGAACATAAACCCGCGAGCGGAAACGACAAAATGAGCGCCTACAGCGATGGCCCAGGCAACATCCGCTGGCGAGATCATTTTACCCGACACAATCACGCGCACGCGACCATATAAACCAGCACTCACCAATTTATTCACCAACAGTGGCAGGCTCTCGGAAATTTTTAAACCCACATAATCCATTAAGGGTTGCGGTGCCGCACCAGTACCACCGTCGGCACTGTCCAGGCTAATAAAGTCCGGCGCACTTGCCTCGCCACGCTCAGCAATACAGTCCAGTAGTTCGTCAATCCAGTCCGGGTCACCCATCACGAATTTAATACCTACCGGCTTACCGGTAGCGCTTCGAACGCGTTCGATGAAATCAAGTAACTCGGCGTTGTTGCTTATGTCGGTATGGCGGTTGGGGCTAATGGAATCAACGCCTTGAGGAATACCACGTATTTCCGCAATTTCTTTATTCACCTTAATACCAGGCAGAATGCCGCCTTTGCCGGGTTTTGCGCCCTGGCTCAATTTCACCTCAAACATTTTAACCTGATCTTTGGCGGCTAACTCTTTCAGGCGGCTTTCACTTAAGCTGCCGTCTGGCTCACGCACACCGTATTTCGCCGTGCCAATTTGAAACACCAGATCACAGCCACCGTCCAGATGGTAAGGAGACAAACCACCTTCCCCTGTATTCAGCCAGCAACCCGCTTGTGCCGCACCATTTGATAGCGCTTTCACGGCAACTGGCGACAAGGCACCATAACTCATGCCGGAAATATGAAAATAGGCTTTAGGCGAGTACGGCTGTTCACAATAAGGCCCTATTTCCACTGGTTCAGGCTCGACTTTTTCCTCGGCCAAATGTGGGTAGGAACTGTTCGCAAAAATAATGGTTCCGGTTTTGGTAATATCGCGGGTAGAGCCAAAGGCAATATTGCGGTCGGCGTCTTTGGCGGCACGATATACCCAACTGCGCTGCGCCCGGTTAAATGGCATTTCTTCGCGGTCCATGGCAAAAAAGTATTGCCGAAAAAACTCACCAAGTTCTTCGAAAACATAGCGAAAGCGGCCCACTACCGGGTAATTGCGGCGAATGGTGTGCTTGGTTTGGCGCCGATCCACCACATACATTACCACCAGCGTAATCAGCCCCAGTAGCAACAGTCCGGCAAACAACACCACTACCCACTGCGCCATAATCAGCATTGACGACTTGCTTAACCAGTCTATTGCCACGCTTGTCACCTGTTGTTGTTATGATTTCCTACAGCATAACAACAATTTGCCGATTTTCACCTGCTATAGCCCGCCTTCTGCCTAGTTTTACCGCCGGTAACCATTAAATTCGGCCAACTCACTAAATACGCGGGTTAGTTGCTGCCACCAAGCCCGCTTGCTAGTTAATGCTGGCAGGTGCTCGGCGGCTGCCTGTTCTACTGCTCTGGTACGCTGTGCAAAACAAGTTGCCAGGCGATTACCGGCCGGATCACGAAGCACCAGAGGCAGCATTTCTGCACTATTGCCGCGCATAGCCAGAAAAGGTCGTTGCAGTAATTCAGGGCGGTTCAATAACTGCTGTAACTGACGCTGTGATAGCGTCATGCAGCAGTTTTTACTCGCTTGAGACACCGCTGGTGCGCTCGATTTCTGACAAATCGTCAGGTGCCTGTCGTCTAGTTGCAAGTGCGCGCAATCATCGTTACTCGATTGCACAGAAAAGCCAAGTTGGGTTTGATAGAAGTTAACGCTGCTGTTTACATCATTTGCATAAAGTACACATGAGCTGGTCATAACGGCATTCCTTATAAAGTGCTAGTTAGTGTGTCAGAGAGACCTCCCTGACTTCATGAGCACAGTATACTGTTTCCATATTTACAGATTAACACCCTTGTGATAGCTTCACTGTTTCCCTACAGAAACAATTGATTATCATGTCTATGCTTGAACGCTTATCCGATATGGCTATTTACGCCAAGGTTGTAGAAACTGGCAGCTTTACCCAAAGCGCTGACGAACTGCAACTTTCCAAGGGTGCCGTAAGTAAGGCCGTAAGCCGGTTAGAGTCGCATTTAGAGTTGCGATTATTGCACCGTACCACGCGTAAAATGTCGGTAACTTTAGAGGGCCGGGCATTTTATGAATATTGCCAACAAGTGGTAGAGCAAGCTGCGGCGGCTGAGCATCATCTGGGTAGTTTGCGTGAACAACCCAGCGGTCGTATCCGTGTTACCGCCCCAGTTACTTTCGGCTCTATGCGCGTAGCACCGCTGCTTCCTGAGTTACTTAAGCAATACCCGCAGCTAGAAGTAGAACTGGTACTGCACGATAAACGCATTGATTTGATTAGCGAGAATATTGATATCGCCATTCGCTGCGGTGTGCTGGAAAACTCCACGCTCGTTGCCAGACGCTTGCAGGATCTACCTACTATTTTAGTCGCTACGCCGGCTTACTTAAAAGCGCAAGGCACGCCACAACACCCGTCGGAATTGTCACAACACCAATGCTTAACCATAAGCTCGCAAGACAAACAATGGCGCTTGCGGGGAACGAATAACGAAGCGTTGGATGTAACCGTGGGCGGGCGGCTGAGTGTTAACAATAACTTGGCTCTGAAACATGCTCTGCTAGCAGATATTGGCATTGCATTTACGCCGCTGTATCAGGTAACCAATGAATTAGCTGACGGCAGACTGGTGACCATATTGGATGATTTCATGCCCACCCCAACCCTGGTGCATGCGGTTTATCGTCATCGCGCACATGTAAGCGCCGCCTTTAAAGTTACCCTGGACTATCTGCGTGAGCATTTATAACCCTTAGCGAGGCTAGTGTGTGAAGTTAACTATGTTTTGCTTTGGATGTTGACTTGGATTCGCTATGAACTACTTGCATATACTCGGCTATATCTACCTGAAAATTCGTGTGCTCCATTAAATGGTCACGCATATATTCCAACGCCTCCGGGTCGCCATGTATCAGCCGAATGGGTGTGTCGGCGCGCAATGCTGAAGCCTTCAACCAGGCTGTTAGCTCACGGTAATCAGCATGCCCTGATAAACCTTCTAAACTGCGAATACGGGCTTTTACCGGTAACCAGCTGCCATGCACTTTAATACTAGGTACGCCTTGTTGCAGCTTAGCGCCACGAGTACCGCCAGCCTGATGACCAGAAAATAATACGGTGCTGCGATGATCACCTAACCAGTGTTTGAAGTGATGCAGGATTCGCCCACCCGTTGCCATACCGGAGCCGGCAATAATAATATGCGGCCCAAGCTGATCGGCAATGGCTTTGGATTCATCCACATGACGGGTATAAATAACTTGCTTAGCGGCCTGCTGACACTCAGCCGCGCTTAACTTATGGTATTGATGATGGCGTTGGTAAATTTCGGTGGCGCTAATCGCCATAGGGCTGTCTAAATAAATCGGCATTTTCGGTATTTTGCCCGTTGCCATTAATACTGTTAATAAATGCTGAAGCAATTGCGCCCGGCCCACCGAGAAGCTAGGAATTAACAATACCCCACCCGCACTGGCAGCTTCGTTAACTACCTCGGCTAGTTGCTCGTATGGGTCTTCCGTTTCTGGGTGCAGCCTGTCCCCATAGGTAGCTTCGAGCATGAGTAAATCAAGCTCTGGCAACGGCTCTGGTGCGGTCATGAGAATATCTTTTGGTCGGCCTACATCACCGGAGAAACCGATGCGCTGACCACCCGAGGACAGAATAACACTAGCGGCACCAAGCAGATGCCCAACCGGGCGTAGCTCTACTTCAATGTCGCCCACCCGAAAGATCTTTTTGAATTCAACGCCATGAAATAACGTCAGTGCTGCTTCGGCTGTTGCCTGGTCGTACAAAGGCTCGGGCTTTTCGTGTTTACTCAGGCGATGCTTGCCCAAAAACTTGGCATCTTCCTCCTGAATATGGCCACTGTCGGGCCACAACAAGCCGCACAGTTCAACCGTGGCATGATGCGCATATACCTTACCGCGAAAGCCGTGTTTGTATAACAAAGGTACGTAGCCGGAATGATCCAGATGCGCGTGGCTTAGCACCACCGCATCTACATCATTGATACCCAGCGGGAGCGGCTGCCAGTTACGTCGCCGTAACCACTTAAAGCCCTGAAATAAACCACAATCAACGAGCAACCTTGTGGAATCCGACTCAACCAGAAATTTAGATCCGGTTACGGTTTGCGCACCACCTAAAAATGTTACTCGCATTGTGAACTCCTACTAGTTTTTATCAGCTCCCGACTGATCCGCGCTATCTTGTGCAGATTTGTCTTTGCTTTGTTGCTTGGTTTTGCTCTTTTCGTCCTTCTGCGCTCGCTGTTCTTGCTGCACTTTTTTGCGGCCTTCAGCTGAGCGTGCCACTTCTTCAGCAGTGATTAGCGCAATAATCTGCCAACCTGGTTTAGGTTCAAAGGTATGGTCAGTCGTAAACACATGACATTGCTTGCGATCATCAATAGCAAACAACGGCATCGCGCGATTGCCATAACGTTCCTGATAATCGTCAAAGCTAAAGGTGTCCGACAACGGCGTGGTTTTCACATCGGCACCCTGAAAACCTAAACTTGCCAGCTTGGAGAAGGTGAAGCCTTTGCCGAATAGTTTGAGTTTCCGGCGGTAACTTTCCGATTGTAGTTTACGTACCGAATTGTCGTCATCGGTCGTTGGCAAACCAAACACTTTGTCGGCCGCAAACCAATCTTCAAAGTGCGCAGCCACGTCGGGATTTAACTGTTTGTATGGCGACATAATCAACAACCGGCCAATACCCGTTAAGTCCATATTTTGAGAGGCGTGCTCAGATGCCGGATTACCGAAATACACGGGTATTTCCGCCATGCGCGCTTCCTTAATATGCTCCCAGTTGGTATCGCTTAATAACACCGGAATGTCTTGCTGACGCAGTGCCGCGGCAATTTTTCGTACAATTTGCGAACCACCGAACATTAAAAAGCCATGCGCCGGAGGTTCCCGCAGTTTCAGCCAGTGTGCCAACGGCTTGGCCGTTAAGCTTTGCAATACAACCGTGGTGAGTATCACTAAGAATACCAGGGGCACCAGCAATTCGGCGCCTTCCCAACCAGCCTGCTCCAGTTTCAAGGCAAACAAGGCTGATACGGCGGCGGCAACAATACCGCGCGGCGCTATCCACGACAGCAGCAGCTTTTCTTTCAGTTTAGTGCCGGTACCAATAGCAGACACCCAAACACTGACTGGCCGCACCACAAAAATAATGATGCCCAACAAAATGGCTGCAGAAACGCCCAGTTGATCGAATGCATCCGGCTGAATACGAGCAGCCAGAATGATAAATAACCCGGATATCAGTAATACGCTTAAGGTTTCTTTGAATTCAAGAATATCTTCCAGATTCAAATTTTTGGTGTTGGCCATGACCATGCCCATCACCGTCACGGTCAGTAGTCCTGACTCATGCTGAACCGCATTTGAAAGTGCAAACACGCCAAGCACAGCGCCTAAGGTGGCAACATTTTTCAGATAATGTGGGAACCAGCCACGGCGCAGGGCAATACCCAGCGTCCAGGCAGCGAGCCAACCAAACACGAAGCCCACGACTACAGTAGTACCGAACGCCTGTAGCGCCTGCCAGGCACCTGACCCTTGCTGCGCCAGAATGTACTCGTACACCAATACCGCCAGCAGCGCACCAATAGGGTCAATAATAATGCCTTCCCAACGCAGTATATTGGAAAGCCGCGACAGGGGTCGCACCGACCGAATCATAGGCATGATCACGGTGGGCCCGGTAACCACCACCAACGCACCAAATAGCGCCGAAATTTCCCAGGTAAAGCCCATCAGGTAATGCGTTGGAATGGCAATACCTATCCAGGTAATCACCATGCCAATGCTCACCAGGTTGGTCACCATGCGGCCGTGACCACGAATTTCGTCCAGCTTCAGGGTTAGGCTGCCCTCGAACAGAATAATGGCAACCGACAGTGAAATCAGTGGAAACAGTAAGTCACCGAAAACCGCTTCAGGATCTAACACGCCAAGCCCGGGTCCAATGGCTAAACCAGCCAGCAGCAAAGGCAAAATAGCCGGTATCTTTAAACGCCATGAACCCCATTGGCAGATAATGGATAACACCCCAATAAGCGCAAGTGCGGACAAATTCGACATTCACATTCCTTGAATTATTAAATCAGATAACGTCAGTGTACTTTAAATTGTCCCCACTTGGATCTGTCCAAGCGGGGAACTAAGCCGCAAACTTATTTATCTGGTTTATTTGTGTGCAAATCCTCATCATGCTGTTCTAAATCCCAAGGTAGAACACCTGGCGACACATGACGGAAATACAGATAGTTTTCGAACTGGTTAATCACGTCGTTAATAATATCCGTGGGTTCAAAACCAAATACATCGTAGGCTTGGCCACCCTGCCGTAAAAATACTTCAGCGCGATAATAAAGCTCTTTATTTTCTTCGCTTTGCAGCGCGAATGCTGGCCGTTGATAGCTACGACGTCTGACTTCGTACACAAAGTGCACATCGTCATTATGCTCAACCGTTAGCACACTCCGACAGTATTCGTCGTCAAACTCAACTTTCGCTTCCCATTTTTGCTCAGCAAGCTCATCGCGCACTTGCTCTAAGCACTTCTGCACCGGCCCCTGAATAAACTCAGTCACCGACTCATGCGTAGGAAAATCCACCATCCCGGCCAGGCGCTTCTTCCAGTACTGTGGGCCTTCATTCACGCCACGGCGGTGGGTTTTCATGTGGCTACCCAAACTGGAGTGGCGATGCCCTTCAATAACCAAGGCGCGCCACATACCAACCGCTGCAATTAAAATAATCACAGCAAATGGTAAGGCACTGGCTATCGCGGCGGTTTGCAAGGCTCCTAAGCCGCCGGCCAGTAACAGTACTGCGGCAACCACACCTTCAGCACTAGCCCAAAAGATACGCTGCCATACAGGTGTATCCATACGGCCACCAGAGGCTAAGGAATCTATGACCAGTGAGCCGGAATCCGACGAGGTAACAAAAAACGTAATAATCAGCAGCACAGTGACGAACGACAGCACGTTAGTCCAGGGCAAGCGCTCGTATAGTTTAAACAGTGCAATGGCCTGATCTTCCTGCACCATTCCAATTAGCGTGGTGTACCCTTCATTCATCACCATATTCAGAGCCGTGTCACCGAACACGGCAAACCAGAAGAAGGTAAATATGGTGGGTACCAACATCACGCCAAACACAAACTGACGAATCGTACGACCTCGACTGATCTTGGCAATAAATAGCCCGACAAATGGTGCCCAGGCTATGGTCCAGCCGAAAATAAACAGGGTCCAGTTACCTATCCAGTCACTCTTAGTGTAGGCCTGCAAATTAAAGGTGCGCTCAACAATATTGTTTAAGTAGCTACCGGTGTTTTGTAAAAAGGTTTCCAGAATGTGAACCGTGGGGCCTACCGCAAACACAAACAGGAGTAAGAACAACACCAGCGCCATATTTAACATAGACAAGCGCTTGATACCTTTGTCCAAACCGGCCACCACTGACCCTATGGCACAAATGGTAATCACCGTAATAGCGATAATTTGCACCATGGTGCCAACCGGAATAGCCGGCCACAGGTAATTTAAACCGGCATTAATTTGGATGACCGATAAGCCTAAGGTGGTGGCAATACCAAACATGGTCCCCAAAATAGCAAAGGTATCTATGGCGTGACCTGGCGCACCGTATATTTTATCGCCAATCAGCGGGTACAAGGTGGAGCGCATAGACAACGGCAAGCCGTGGCGAAAGGCAAAATAAGCCAGTACCAAACCCACCAACCCGTAAATAGCCCAAATGTGGAAACCCCAATGGAAGTAGGCAATTTGCATAGCCTGACGGGCAGCGCCAATAGTTTCAGGAGCGCCACTTGGTGGGTCGGCGTAATGTAAAATGGGTTCGGCAACGCCGAAAAACAATAAGGCAATGCCGTAACCGGCAGAGAACAACATGGCAAACCAGGATACGAAGCTGTACTCGGCTTCAGCATGGTCAGGACCGAGCTTGATGCGGCCCCAACTGGAAACGGCGACAGCAACAATGAAAACTAAAAAAGTCGCTACCGCCAGCATATAAAACCAACCGAAGTCGCGGGTTATCCACGCCAGAGTACTGTCGAAAACCTTTCCGGCAAGTTCGGGACTACTTAAGGTTCCTATGACAAGTAGGGCAATAACTGCTACTGCAGGTATAAAAACCGGTAACAGTAAAGCTCCTTGTTTGGATTTGTCTGGCGCTACTGCCATTTGTTGCCCTCCAAATAAAATGAATTTATTTCAATTATTTAGAAAGGCTAGCAGGTGATAGCGCTTTTACAAGGCAGCTTCGTACTGAACTTGCAACTGTGCTACGACCACCGTCATTAATCCTGATCCGGATCTAGGAAACCTCCGGACTGATGCTGCCAAAGTTGTGCATATAATCCGTCTGCAGCAATCAGTTCAGCGTGAGTGCCTTGCTCGACAATTCGGCCCTCATCCATAACAATCAGCCTGTCCATGGCAGCAATAGTGGACAACCGGTGCGCAATAGCAATCACAGTTTTACCTTCCATTAAGCGGTACAAGTTTTCCTGAATAGCTGCTTCAACTTCCGAATCCAATGCCGAGGTTGCTTCATCTAAAATCAGTATTGGCGCGTCTTTTAACATGACTCGCGCTATGGCTATACGCTGTCGCTGCCCACCAGATAGTTTCACCCCACGCTCACCAACGTGCGCATCAAAACCTGTACGCCCTTTGGCGTCCGACAAGTCCGGAATAAAACCATCAGCACTGGCACGACGCGCAGCATTTTGCAGGTCCTCTTCTGTGGCATCCGGGCGGCCGTAAACGATGTTGCCACGTACCGAGCGATGTAACAGCGATGTGTCCTGGGTCACCATACCTATATTCTGCCGCAGGCTATCCTGGGTTACCGTTCGAACGTCCTGACCATCAATGCGAACCTCACCTTGGTCAATGTCATAAAAACGCAGCAACACGTTCACCAGGGTCGACTTACCAGCACCCGAGCGCCCGACTAAACCAACTTTTTCACCTGGCTTAATCACTAAATTGAAGTCATTTAGCACCGACTGTTGAGTGCCTTTGTAGGTAAAGTGCACATGGTCAAAGGTAATTTCACCCTTAGGTACCTGCATCGGCTTGGCTTGTGGTTTATCCAAAACCTGTTGTGGCACTGACACCGTGGCCATACCGTCTTGTACGGTTCCGATGTTCTCAAATAGCGAAGAAACTTCCCACATGATCCACTGCGACATACCCCACAACCGCAATACCAGCGCCAACGCCACAGCAATGGCACCAACGCTAATCAGTTCACCCAGCCATAACCAAATAGCAACCACACCCACAGCAGCCAAAAGCAATGAGTTTAATATATACAGGCACGCATAAAGCTTAGTCACCAGACGCATTTGTTGATGCACAGTACCGAGGAAATTGTCCATACCCTCGCGGGCAAAACTGCTTTCCCGCTGCGCATGTGAGAATAATTTCACGGTTTGAATATTGGTGTAGCTATCCACAATACGACCGGTCATTTGCGAGCGAGCATCGGCCTGCGCAGCAGAAACTTTGCGCAGCACGGGCAGAAAATACCGCAATAACAGTACATAAATGATAATCCAGATAACTAACGGCACCGCCAATCGCCAGTCGGCCATCCCCACAATAAATAAGGTGCCAATAAAATACACAGTCACGTAGTTCAGCACGTCAATAAGCTTAATCACACACTCGCGCACAGCCAACGAGGTTTGCATGACTTTTGTAGCAATACGTCCGGCAAATTCGTCCTGATAAAAAGTCACTGACTGATTCAGCAAATAGCGATGCAACAACCAACGAATGCGCATGGGGTAATTACCCAGCAAGGTTTGATGAATCACCAGCGAGTGCAAAAACACCATGGCAGGTAAGCCAATAACAACAAGTGCCAGCATGCCCAGCAACTTACTTAACTCATTGTCTAAAAAGGTTGCTCGGTCCTGCTCCGCCAGCCAATCAACGATGTTGCCAATAAAGCTGAACAACCATACTTCGGTGAGGGCAATCAGCATCATCAACACCCCGGCTACCGCAATAAACGGCCAGGCACCGCGGCTGTAATGCAGACAAAACTGAACGAGGGTTTTCGGCGGCGTACCTGTTTCAGGCTCGGGGAATGGGTTTAAGCGTTGTTCAAACCAGCGGAACATTGAGTTCTCCTTTTCAATGCCCGCTAGTTTAAAGGATCCAACGCTTAGATGTCAGGCTATTCGTGCAGAATTATTCGTTCTCAGACACTGGCGAATAATTCACCGGAAGCCACTGATAGCCTTCACTGGAAAGTCGAATTCTACCAATACCGGGAAAGCTGATATGTGACGCTGCGACTAAATATCCGTTCCGTGCCGCGTCTTCATAAGCGTGCCGGCGCTGAGCTTTTGCGGCATCCTGATCAGTATCAAAATCAATAGTGATATCCGGGTGCTCAAATTGCACCGTCGCTACGTGCATTAAATCGCCCCAAAATACAAGCTTGTGACCATTGCTTTGTACCACATAAACGCTATGCCCCGGGGTGTGACCATAAGTCGCCTGGGCAGAAATGCCCTCACTAAATTCAGTATTACCAGTGAAACCCTGCACCTGATTATTGTCAATGTAGGGTTGCAACGACGCCCTAGCGCCTTCAAAGAAACCTTTATTATCATCACTTGCGGCCGCTAAGCTTTCATCACTTAGCCAGTAATCAAGATCTTTTTGGTCGGCACGTATAATGGCGTTGGGAAATGCCCGACGGCCATCAGTAATCAATCCACCCAAATGATCGGGATGCATATGGGTTAGATAGACTTCATCAACAGCATCACCGTCATAACCAGCCGCCTCCAAATTAGTCAAAAGCTTCCCCAGCGTAGGGCCAAATAAATTAGCCGCGCCGGTATCAATAAGAATAAGCCGGTCACCGGTATGAATCAGGTAGCCATTCACCGATGTTTCAACCGGACTATCTAGATAAGACACCGCCAGTTGTTTGCGAATGTTCTGCTCACTCATGCCATTGAGTAACTGGTGCGCAGGCAGACCAAAGGTACCATCGCTTAACGCCGTTACCTCGTAGTCACCCAGCATCATGCGATAGTAACCCGGCGATGATTTCTCCATTAGCGGCGTATTACCACTATGCTGTTCGGGACTTTGTTGCGCCTGGATTGGTAGAGCGATCACCATAACATTTACAACGATCAACGAGGTCAGTAACTTACTCAAACTTAACCATGTCATTGCTTACTCCTTCAGTAACGAGTCGTGCTCAAAGACGAATATCCTTTAATTAGACTTTAGTCGAATGTCGACAACCTGCAAACTTAAGCTATAGTTTGCGAGTTATAAAAACATCAAACAAAGTCGTATTCCACCTTCATCATTTTGGGGCAAAACAATGAATGCAATAGTGCTGATGTTGCTCGGTATAGTGGCCATGTTTCTTGGCTACGCTTTCTACTCCAAGTTTATTGCTGAAAAAATATTTAAACTTGATCCTAACTTCCGTACACCCGCGCATGAATTTGAAGACGGCGTTGATTTTGTGCCAACCAACAAGTTTGTTCTCTGGGGTCACCATTTTACCTCGGTTGCCGGCGCAGCACCTATTATAGGTCCTGCCATTGCGGTTATCTGGGGCTGGGTACCCGCCTTCTTGTGGGTTATTTTCGGTACGATCTTCTTCGCCGGTGTACATGACGCTGGCGCTATTTGGGCCAGTAACCGGCGCCAGGGCAAATCTATCGGGGCCCTAACCGGCGACGTGGTAGGAACTCGCGCACGTACCCTATTTATGATCGTTATATTCCTGGTACTGTTGATGGTGAACGCCGTATTTGCCACCGCCATTTCGGGTTTGCTGATTAACTTCCCAAGTGCCGTTGTTCCAGTTTGGGGAGCTATTTTTGTTGCGCTCATTATTGGTCAGTTAATATTCAGAAAATTCATGGGCCTTGGCGCTATTTCAATACTTGGTGTTATTGCCCTGTACGCGCTGATTTTTGTTGGCCCGGAAGTACCTATTTCACTACCTGAAACCGTGATGGGTGTGTCTGATAACGCGCAGTGGATTTTGATCCTGTTTGGCTATGCGGCTATCGCGTCACTGCTGCCGGTATGGGTGCTATTGCAACCCCGCGATTATATCAATGGTTTACAGTTGTTCATCGGTTTGATTTTGGTTTATGCCGCTGTGCTTATTTCAGGGCCTGAAATTGTAGCCCCAGCAATTAACATGGATACACCTGAAGGTACGCCTTCCATGTTGCCGCTGTTGTTTGTAACTATTGCCTGTGGTGCTATTTCCGGTTTCCACGGGTTGGTTGCATCAGGCACTACATCGAAGCAAATCGACAAAGAAACCGATATCCGTTTCGTCGGTTATTTTGGTGCTGTTGGTGAAGGTTCCTTGTCACTGGCAACTATTATTGCGGCTACCGCTGGTTTCGCTACGCTGGCTGACTGGCAGGCGGTTTATCATTCCTTTGGACAAGGTGGCGTTGCCGCCTTCGTAACCGGTGGTGCCAACATTCTTAGCGCCGGTATTGGTTTAAATACCGATATTTCGCAAACCATTCTAACGGTTATGGCGGTGCTGTTCGCCGGTACGACTATGGACACTGGTTTGCGTTTGCAGCGGTATATTTTCCAGGAGTGGTCGCAAATTTACGACATTAAGTGGATGGGTAAAGCCTTACCAGCAACTCTGCTTGCCGTGGGCAGCTGTTTATTGCTGGCCTTCGGTGCCGGTGGTGCGGATGGTTCAGGTGGCTTGCTAATTTGGCCTCTGTTCGGCACGACCAACCAATTGCTGGCAGGTTTAACCTTATTGGTTATTACCGTTATGCTGGTACAACGTGGTCGCCCTATGCTGTATACCCTGCTACCACTGATGTTCCTGCTGATAATGACTATTTTCGCGCTGCTTGTGCAGTTGCAAAGCTTCTACCTGAAAGCCGACTGGTTCTTATTCACGCTGGATCTTGTTATTCTGATTGCCGCTATCTGGATTGCTCTGGAAGCTGGTAGCACGCTGCGTCGGTTAATAAAAACCGGCTCTACCGAGCAAACTCAGGAATAACACCACCGGGTTAGAGTAAGTATGCAAATTACACGCATTAAACAATGGTTGAGTACCGCCTCCTCGTTCGCCGAGGAGGTTTACAACGCCCCTTATCGTTCGGCTATTGCCAGAGCCAAGCGTGAACAGGACGACATGTTCATGCTGTTGGTATTCTCCGACATGATGGGGGTTCCCAACCCGGCAACCTATTACACGCTCGAGCTGCAACCTTTGCTGCTTGAGCGTTTTCATGAATGGCACTTGCGAATGGGCATGGAACACTCCCCGCTTGATCATTTTCGGTGCTGCTAACTCTCCCTTCCAAAGCTGAGAACCCCATGACATCTAAACAACTGCTTACCGATAAACGTGTGGTTCTGGTTGGCGGTAAAGGCGGTGTGGGTAAAACCACATTGTCTTCATCTTTCGCCCTACTGGCCGCCGAGCGTGGTCGTAAATGCCTATTAGTAAGCACCGACCCGGCGCACAGCCTGGCCGATGCCTTTGACCGCCCTATTGGCGATCACATTACCCGCTTAGCGGCAAACCTGGATGGTCTGGAAATTGATCCGGATAAAGAGGTACAAGAGCATGTAGAGCGCGTGATGGCGCAAATGAAGCGCTTTACCCAACCTGATATGTACCCGGAAATTGAGCGGCAACTGCGGCTCACCCAGCAGTCACCCGGCGCGCAGGAAGCGGCACTGCTAGAACGTATATCCCGACTGATTGATGAAGGTTTAAATGACTACGACCTGATTGTGTTTGATACCGCGCCAACAGGCCATACCCTGCGTTTACTCAGTTTGCCGGAAGCTATGGCGGCCTGGACCCAGGGAATGCTGAAGCAAACCGATAAATCCGAGCAATTGAAAGGCGTACTGGATCATTTGTCGCCGAAAAGTGGCAAAGACATTCAAAATCCTATGGCTGACCCTGGCGAGCACGAAACCGACGGCATGACTGATCGCACTAAAGCCATTACCGAGTCGCTACGCAAACGTCAGCAACTGTTTCAACGTACCCGCCGCATTCTTAAAGATGCGAGCCAAACCGCGTTACTGTTCGTGTTAACCCCTGAAAAATTGCCCATTATGGAAACCGCGCGTTCGGTGAAATCGCTACAAGGCGAAGCGCTGCCATTAGCCGGTTTATTGATTAACCGGGTGCTTCCTGACAGTGCTGACGGAGACTTTATGGCGCAGCGGCGAAAACAGGAAAAGACCTATTTGGCCGAAATAGAAACCTTGTTTGCGCAGCAACAACGTTGGTATATTCCGTTGCAGGCAACTGATATTCAAGGCTTGGCAGCATTAACGGCGATGTCACAACAGCTGGCTGATAAAGGGCTTTAGTTATTCCCACAACAATAGAGGTAAGGCATGAATTTGCAGGGTAAAAACATTTTGGTAACCGGCGGTGTACAAGGTATTGGCCGCGCTATCGTTGATCATCTTCATGCCGCGGGCGCCACGGTACTGGTTACCGACATTCAGGCCGAAGGCGGCGCTGAGCTGGTGAAAAGCCTGGGTGAACGCGTGCAATATTTTAATGCCGATGTGCGCGCCGAGCATAGCCTGCAAGAGGCCCTGGCCTGGCTTAGCAGTAACAATTTACAACTAGATTGCGCGGTTAATAACGCCGGAGTTGAACACCCTCCTAAACCACTGTTGGAATGCACCGAAAAAGACTGGGACAACACTATTGATATTAATTTAAAAGGGGTGTTCTTTTGCATGCAACAACAGGTAAAAGCCATGCTGGCAAACGGTGGTCATATTATAAATATGGCGTCGGTAGCCGGCATTCGCTCAGCACCCAGCTTGTCGCCTTATGCAGCCAGTAAACATGGCGTCGTTGGCTTAACTCGATCGGTCGCCGTTGAATATGCCCGCGCGCAAATTCGAGTGAATGCGGTATGCCCTGGAATTATTAAAACCGACATGATGGCGCGCGCCTTTGAACACATGCCTGAACACACCCAAAAAGCGCTAGTGAACAGTCACCCGCTGCGCCGCTTGGGAACGCCGGCGGAAGTCGCGCAAATGGTAGGCTGGTTATGCAGCGATGAAAGCAGCTTTATTACCGGTCAGTGTTTTACTATTGACGGTGGAATGACGGCGTAATAGCCGTCATAACTGTGCAATACCCACAGTTGCCGCAATCATAACCAGAATAGCCACACCGAGTTTACGGCTGTGGCGTTGCCATAATTGCAACACGGGGTCACCCAACCAGAGTATCAGCAAGGCTAAGCCGAAATAACGTATTCCTCTGGCCAGTAAGGTTGCCAGCATAAACAATGCAAATGAGTATTGGCTAGCACCGGCAGTAAGCATGGCCACCTGAAACGGAATGGGGGTTACGCCAACGGCTATAATGGCCCAAAACCCGTCTTGTTCGAACTGCTGACTAAACTCCTGATACGCCTGCTGATAGCCAAAACTATTCAGTGCCCACTGCCCAGCGGTGTCGAACATAAACCACCCCAAACTATAACCCAAGGTTGCCCCCAGCAAACATCCCAGCAAGGTTGCTGTAGCAATTTTCCAAATGCGGTCACGCTCAATGAGCATAAAAGGGATCAGCACCAGCTCCAGCGGAATGGGTATCACCAGTGATTCCATAAACGACAACACGAATATCAATACTAGCGCGTGCGGCGAATCCAGCAGTTTCTGCAACCAGCCTTGTGCTTTAGTTGCATTTGGTTTTACCTGCTCAGCTTGTGGCTTATGTTCGGGCTTATATTCAGACTTTCGATGAGAAGTCATGGTGCCACTATAACTGCGGTAATGTCGTACAAACTCGCATCGGCACCATCAGATAACGCTAAAACATGGCCGGACTGTGTAACTAAAATATTTCTCCAGCGTATATCCATTTCGCTGAGCAGGCTTTTTTCACCTTGCTCCGACCAGCTCAGTTTTGCTGGCGGCGCCTGATGACTGGCCCCCGGCAACTGAATGATTTTTAGTTCGCGTGAAGCCAGCGCGGTTACTAGTAACTTATCCTGATAAATAGCCATCGCTGACGGTGCTATGCTTGGCGTCCATTGCAGCAGTGGCGGCGTTACCTGAGGCAGGCGCTGATACGGCGACACCACTGCCCCCGTGTAGTCCAGGCCAAAGGTGGCTATCGGCCAGCCATAATTATTTCCTGCCACCAACTGATTAACCTCGTCGCCACCACGTGGCCCATGTTCGTGACTGAGAATGTTGTTGGTGGTTGAATTCCATACTAAGCCCTGACTATTGCGGTGCCCATAGGTAAAGATCTCCGCTTTCGCAGCGGCTTGCCCAACCAACGGATTATCAGTTGGCGCACCGCCCTTGTCGGTTAACCTTAAGGTTTTACCCAAATGGCTGTCTAACCGCTGAGCCTGCTCACGATAATCAAAGCCATCGCCTACCGTCAGCAGCAAGGTGTGGTCAGGTAACCACAACAGGCGGCCGGCAAAATGTGCCCCGCCAGCTTTGGCGGGCTGGCTGCGAAATAACGGCTGTAGCTCTTGTACGTCAGTGCTCGCTAAAACACCCGCAGCAAGGCAGGTGTGGTTGGCTGCAACGCTACCACAGCTATAACTAAAATAAAGTTTCTGGTTATTGGCAAAGTTAGGGTGTGGGCGCACATCCAGTAGCCCTCCCTGCCCTAATTCCAGCAGTTCATCAGGCGCAACCGCTACTTTCGTGCTGCTGGTAACCCGCAAGTTACCAGATTCCGCTCGCAACGAAATAATTCGTAGCTGTCCTTCCCGCTCCGTAATTAGTACCCGCCCGTCGGGTAATTCAGTTAACCCCCAGGGTTTCACTAAACCTTCAACTAAGACTTGTGGTTGCGCCACTGCAACCCCGGCAACCAACCAAACGAACATCAACAGGTACTTCATAACTGCTCTCCAACGAGCCTAAGCGAGTCGCGGTGTTGACGCCCCCGCCCATACAACCAACTGCCAAACGCAGCGGCCAGCATAATAGCCAAAGTACCCGGCCAGTCACGGGTGGCCGCAATAAGTGTTGGCATCGGCGCAATCGTATCTACCGCCCATAATGCCACCCAAAGGCCCACGAAACCGCCGACAAAGAATACCAACTGATTCAGTTTCGGGTAGCGTCTGGCAATAAAGGTGCTGAGGGGAAATACAAACAAGTACTCTACCGCTACAATAACGGCCAACGTCGGGGTAAAGGATATAAGATCTCGACCTATAGTGGCCAGCCAGTCCTGCCAGCTAATACCAACACCCAACTCAACCAGCGCGGCTAAATTGAATTGTGTTTGCAAAACACTGCCCAGCACTGCGGCTGTTAGCACAGCTAAACAGAACCAACAAAATCGGTGCCAAAGTTTGGTTGTCTGCATGGTTGCAGGTACTCCCGGGTCAACAGTTGAGTTCACCTACAGATTACCGCATGATGTTCACATAAAATCAATAACAGGAAGCGTTAGATGGAACCTAAACAGGCGATGCCGGAACAGTTTGATAATCTGGATCAGGTTGTAGACCGAATTATTGAACGCGTTGGCAATAACATAGTACTTGGCCTGCCGCTTGGGCTGGGCAAATCCTGTACTATTGCCAATGCGTTGTTTCAGCGGGCCACTAGCAACCCTGAGGTTAAGCTAACCATTCTAACGGCGTTGACTTTAGAGGCCCCGGCCACCACCAATTTATTGGCCAAGCGATTCCTGGAGCCTATAGCGGATAACATTTTCGGACGTTACCCCGGCCTGGACTACACCACAGCGGCCCGCAGCGGCAAGCTTGCGGGTAATATTCAGGTAAAAGAGTTTTTCCTTAGCCCCGGCAAGTGGTTAAACGTGCAAAGCGCACAGCAAAACTATATCTCGGTAAATTACAGTCACGCCATTGATGCGCTGATAGCGGCGGGCATGAATGTGATTACACAAATTGTGGCAGAAGATACCAGCAATAAACACGACAAGCCCCTCAGCCTGAGCTGCAATCCGGACATTACGGTCGACTTATTGAATCGGCGGAAACAACTACCCAACCCACTGTTAATGGTTGGCGAAGTACACGGCAAGCTACCTTATATGATGGGTGACGCGGCGCGTGACAATCATGATTTTGATATTTTATTCCGACCGCAAGATAACGGCTTCGAGTTATTCAATATACCCCTGGAGCCGGTGTTTCTGCGCGACCATGCCATTGGCATGCAGGTAGCGGCGTTAATTGAAGACGGCGGCACACTGCAAATAGGCATTGGTGCTATTGGCGATGCTATTTGTTTCAACCTGAATCGTCGCCATCAGCACCCGCAAGATTTTCAACGGGCGTTGCGCGCGCTGCAACCGCAGCCCATGCCGCTGGAAAGCTCGCTAGAGAGTTTCGAGAAAGGTTTATATGGCTGCACCGAAATGCTGGTGGATGGCTTGCTGTCGCTGCTGGAAACCGGGGTCATTAAACGTGAAGTAGAGGGTTTTGCTATTCATGCTGGCTTTTTCGTTGGCAGCCCGACCTTTCATCAGCAACTGAACAACCTGCCGGTTCATTTGCGCCATAAAATAGGCATGATGCCGGTGTCTTACACCAACACGCTGAGCGGACAGGAACAGAAAAAACGCCGGGCCCGAACGAAAGCGCGGTTTGTGAATAGCACCATGATGATGACGCTGCAGGGTGCAGCTGTATCGGATGGCCTGGATGACGGCCGCGTAGTAAGTGGCGTTGGCGGACAACACGATTTTATTCAGCAAGCCCATCAGTTACCCGACGCCCGGGCCATATTAACCTTGCCTGCTACCCGCACCAAAGGCAGCCAGGTTCACTCGAATATTGTCTGGAATTACGGCCACACCACGATTCCTCGACATTTGCGAGATGTGGTGGTAACTGAATACGGAATTGCCGATTTACGCCATCAAACCGACGCAGAAGTGATTAAGCGAATGCTGGCTATTACCGACTCCAGGTTTCAGGACGAACTACTGGCCCAAGCTAAAGCTGCGGGTAAAATTGAGCAGGCGTATAAGTTGCCCAGCTCACAGCGACACAACACACCACATAGATTACAACAAGCGTTACGTGGCTTCAGTAAGCAGTTGCCTAAGTTTCCACTTGGCTCAACTTTTACGCCCACTGAGCAAACAATAGCAGCCGCACTGGCTTATTTAAGCCCGCGCGCGAGTAGTAAGAGAGAGTTGGTGAAGTTAGCCTGGCAGGGTTTTAAACACACCCCTGATGGTACCACTGCGGCCGTGCTGGAACGGCTGCAGTTGCAGCAACCAAAAACCATAGCCGAGCGGTTTTATCGACGGCTGATTATTGGTCTGCTGGCAACTGAAAACTTTTAACTGTTTTGCTTGGTATTGCCAGCTTTATCATCGCTTTCAATACCGAGTTTACTCTTTGCTGCCAGCACTTCGTCTAAGAAGTCTCTGGCGCCACCACCCATATTTTCTTCTGCAGCAACTTGCAGTTCGCGGGCATCATATTCCCAGCGATCCAGGATTTTCACTTTTTCATAATCCGACAGCTCTGTGTCCTCCAAAACGTCGGCCGGTTTTTCATAAACCGCAGTAGGATCAACCAGTGCTTGTTTGTAACTCATAAAACCTCCATTAATTAGCTATACTCTCAGTATAGACGCGGATTTCACGTTTTGCCGGAAATATACTTTCTTTACATGTCCTTAGCATGTTACAGATCATAAACAAAAGACCAACAGGAGTTTTTCATGAAAGCAATTGGTTATCAGCAGTCGCTTCCCGCGGACAACGCGCAAAGCCTGCAAGATATTGAAATAGAGAAGCCGCAACCCGGCCCACGCGATGTACTGGTAAAAATAAAAGCTATCGCGGTAAACCCTGTTGATACCAAAATTCGCATGCGCATAGCTCCGGATGACGGCAGCCACAAAGTCATTGGTTGGGACGCCAGCGGTGAAGTTATCGCGGTGGGGAATGACGTTAAGAATTACGAAATTGGTGATCAAGTTTGGTATGCCGGCGATTTAAACCGACCCGGCTGCAACGCTCAGTATCAAGTGGTAGACGAGCGTATTGTTGGTCGTAAACCGACCTCATTGAGCCATGCTGAGGCCGCCGCCCTGCCGTTAACAACTATTACCGCCTGGGAGCTGTTGTTTGAGCGGTTGCAAGTGCCCATCAATAAGCCTGCCGTACTATTGGTTACCGGTGCAGCCGGTGGGGTTGGTTCTATTTTAGTGCAGTTAGCGAAGCAACTAACACAAGCCACCGTTGTCGCTACAGCCTCGCGCGCGGAAACCAAAGCCTGGGTGCAAGAGCTAGGCGCCGACGTGGTACTGGATCATAGCCAGCCATTAAGCGAAGAATTAGCCAAGCATAAACTGCAAGACGTCACCCATGTCGCCAGCCTGACTCATACTGCGGAGCACTTTGCCGAGCTGGTAAAAATGCTGCGTCCGCAAGGCCGCTTAGCGCTCATTGACGACCCCACCGAGCCGCTTGATATCAGCAGCATGAAGCAGAAAAGTTTGTCGTTGCATTGGGAGTTTATGTACACCCGCTCCCTGTTCCAAACTGACGATATGGACAATCAACGCAAGTTGCTGAATGAGGTATCTGCACTGGTAGATGCCGGTAAAATTAAAACAACGCTGGGGCAGCATTTAGGCAGCATTAACGCCGAGAACCTGCGGCGGGCGCACCAACAGCTGGAACAACACACAGCGATTGGTAAATTGGTACTGGAAGGCTTCGACAGTTAAATCAGCGACAGTCCCGGCTTGGTAACGCTTTAATATAACTAAGGCGTTCGTTATTGGTGTCTCGGAAATCATACTGAATTTCCACATCCTGTTGACGAAAAAACACCATGTCGGGGCTATTACATAAGTTTTTCAGCAGTTGCTGCTGTAAGTCCTCGCTCAATTCAATCAGATCGCTTTGCCTGCGTTTCGGCTGCAACAACGTGTAATGAAAACGTAAGCTATTATCGTCTACACTAGTACGCTCGAATTTTACCTGTTCATTGAGCAGTCTGGGTGTGTTGCGATTATAGATACCGGAGCGCTCTACCAGCTCTTGTTGCACTTTGTTACGATTTAATGCGCTTTGTATGTCGGCACCAAAAACACCTAAAATTACGACTACAATCAAAATTGAAATACTAATACCAATAAGAACCGGACGTTGCGGCAGAGTCATAGAATGCTTACCTGATTAAATTAGAAGTTTATAGTTAAGCCTAACGCTAATAAAACTTGTCAGCAATATGGTGATCCCACTTACAAACATTCATGTATGTATGTATAATGACGTGCATTCCAAATGACCCGGTACACAGGTCGTTATATTTTATTTAGATAGTGAGGTAACTACATGCAACAACGTCCTTCTCCATCGTTGTTTGTTTCAGTTCTGGCCGGTTCGTTATTGCTGGCAGCCTGCAGTGACGAGGCTCCGGCAGGCTCTGGTAATCAACAAGAACCAATGACTGTTGGCGTGGTAACCATTGAACCACAGTCAGTAACCTTAACCACCTCACTACCTGGGCGCGCCGCCGCGTTTAAAGTGGCCGAAGTTCGCCCACAAGTAAGTGGCATTATTGAACAGCAACTGTTTGAGGGTGGCGCTATGGTTGCCGCCGGCCAGCAGCTTTATCAAATTGAAGACAGTACTTACGCCGCTGAACTTAATAGCGCCGAAGCGGCGCTGGCGCGTGCGCAGGCAAATCTGAGTGCTACTGAAAAACGCTTTCAGCGCTTTGAAAATCTGATTGGGGAAAGTGCTGTTAGCCAACAAGATTTTGATGAAGTTGAAGCCACCTATCTGCAAGCGCAGGCCGAGCTGAAAGTAGCTCAGGCTGATGTTGCCCGTGCTGAGCTGAATATTCAGTACACGCAGGTTCGCGCCCCTATTTCGGGTCGCATTGGCCGTTCTCTGCTTACCGAAGGCGCATTGGTAAGCAACGGTCAGGCACAAGCGCTAACCACTATTCATCAGCTTGATCCGATTTATATTGATATTGTACAAAGCAGCGATGAATACCTGCAATTGCAGCAAGATATTCGCTCAGGTCGAATTGAAACCGACCCTGACAACCGGGCTGAGGTTGCCGTATTAGTTGGTAGCAACGAAAGCTTCCGGGTAACCGGCGAACTGCTGTTTAACGAAGTTAGTGTCGACCCGCAAACCAGCGCTATTACTCTGCGCGCCCGGGTTGATAACCCCGACCACCGTATTATGCCGGGCATGTACGTAAATACCGAAGTGACCTCGGGCACCTTGCAACAGGCTCTGTTAGCCCCGCAAGCAGGTGTTACTCGTGACCCGCGCGGCCGCGCCATGGTTATGCTGGTAAACAGTGACGGTAAAGTTGAGCAACGCTTTGTTGAGGTTTCTTCTACCTTAGGTAGCGACTGGATTGTTACCGACGGTTTAGCAGCAGGTGATCAGGTAATTGTAGAGGGGCTTCAGAAAATAAGCCCAGACATGCCAGTTAAAACAGAAGAAGTGAACTAATTCATGGCTAACTTTTTTATTAACCGCCCTATTTTTGCATGGGTTATTGCCATACTGATCATGCTCGGTGGTGGTTTAGCCATTACGCAGCTTCCAATTGAACAGTACCCAGAAATTGCGCCACCTTCAGTGCAAATTAACGCCTCTTACCCGGGTGCTACCGCAGCAACCCTGGAAGAGAGCGTGACTCAGGTGATCGAGCAAAACCTGACCGGTATTGATAACCTCAAGTATTTTTCATCAGCCAGTGACTCGGCCGGTAATGCCAGCATTACCCTAACCTTTGAAGCTGGTACCGATGCCGACATCGCGCAGGTACAAGTGCAGAACAAACTGCAGCTAGCCTTACCATTACTACCGCAAGCCGTGCAGGAACAAGGCTTAGTTGTAGCCAAATCGAATAACTCGTTCTTAATGGTACTGGCACTGGTGTCTGATAACCCGGACATCGACCAAACCGATTTGGGTGATTACATTGCCAGTAACATGCAAGATCCTATTAGCCGTACCACAGGGGTTGGTAATGTGCAGCTGTTCGGTGCCCCATACGCCATGCGTATTTGGCTAGACCCGGCTGCGTTAAATCGCTATCAAATGACCACTCAGGACGTGGTTCTGGCCCTGCGGGAACAAAACAATCAAGTTGCAGCTGGTCGCTTAGGTGGCACACCAGCAGTTGAAGGACAGCGTTTAACCTCGTCTATTATTGCGCAAACGCGGCTGGAAACAGTGGCTGAGTTTGAAGACATTTTGCTACGCGTAAACAACGACGGTTCGGAAGTGACTGTTGCTGACGTTGCCGAAGTGGAACTTGGTGCTGAGAGCTATAACACCATCGCGCGGTACAACCGCCAACCAGCCACAGGTTTGGCGATAAACCTGGCAACGGGTGCTAATGCATTAGCAACAGCGGCGGCCGTGAAGGAACGTGTAGCAGAACTCGAGCAGTTCTTTCCCGAAGGCGTTAGTCTGGTGATTCCCTACGACACCACCCCCTTCGTGGAAATATCCATTACCGAAGTGGTAAAAATTCTATTTGAAGCGGTACTGCTGGTGTTTTTACTGATGTTTCTGTTTTTACAGAACTTACGCGCCACACTTATTCCAGCCTTTGCGATTCCGGTGGTACTGCTCGGTACTTTCGGCATCATGTCGGCCTTTGGATTTACCATTAACACCTTAACCATGTTCGGGGTAGTACTGGCCATTGGCCTGTTAGTAGATGATGCCATTGTCGTTGTGGAGAACGTTGAGCGACTGATGAGTGAGGAAGGCTTATCGCCGCGTAAAGCCACCATCAAGAGTATGAGCCAAATTACCGGTGCATTGGTTGCCATTGGTTTGGTTATGGCCGCGGTGTTCGTTCCTATGGCCTTCTTCGGCGGCTCCACCGGTGCGGTATACCGACAATTCTCTATAACTATTATTTCAGCCATGGCCTTGTCCGTGCTGGTTGCTATTATTTTCTCGCCAGCACTATGCGCCACCATCCTGAAACCTATTAAAGAAAATCATAAACCTAAGGGTTTATTAGGTATGTTTAACCGTGGCCTGGACCGCGCCACGAATAAATATACCAACTCGGTGCAAAGCATTATTAAGCGCAGTGGCCGTTTTATTGTGATTTATCTTGGTTTAGTAGTGGTACTTGGCTTCTTGTTCGCACGTATGCCCAGCTCCTTTATTCCGAACGAAGACCGCGGCGTATTCCTGACGCAAATGCAGTTACCTGCCGGAGCTACGCAGGAGCAATCGTTTGAAACCATGCAAAAAATTGAGGATTATTACCTGGACGAAGCCGACGGCATTCGCTCGGTGTTCTCGGTGGTCGGTTTTAGTTTCAGTGGTCAGGGTCAGAATGCCGGTTTAGCTTTCGTGCGGATGACCGACTGGGACGAACGCACCACTGATGCATTGCAGGTCGACGCTATTATTGGTCAAGCCATGGGTAAGTTTAGTCAAATGCGCGAAGCCATGATCTTCGCTTTTAACCTGCCCTCCATTCCGGCACTGGGAACAGCCAGTGGCTTTAACTTGTATTTACAAGACCGTGGCGGCTTAGGTCATGAAGAACTACTTAGTGCGCGCAATCAGTTGCTAGGCATGGCCGCGCAGGAAGAATCCCTAACCGGCGTGCGCCCCAATGGTTTAGAAGATACGCCACAGTTCCGCATTGACGTTGATTTCAATAAAGCCAAAGCCATGGGTATTAGCATTGATGCGATTAATGCCACGCTAAGCTCTGCTTTTGGTAGCGCCTATGTGAATGACTTTATTGACCGTGGCCGAGTAAAGCGCGTATATGTGCAAGGTCAGGCGGAAAGTCGGATGAAACCAGAAGACATCTCCGCCTGGTATGTGCGTAACGATAGCGGCGAAATGGTGTCCTTAGGCGCGTTTTCCAGTACCTATTGGGATTTCGGACCGCAGCGAGTGCAACGCTACAATGGTGTACCAGCGATGAATATTCAGGGTGAGGCTGCCGAAGGTTATGCATCCGGTGCCGCCATGGATAAAATGGCCGAACTCATTGCCCAACTTCCGCCGGGAATTGGTTTCGAGTGGACCGGTATTTCTTTGGAAGAGCAAGTATCGGGTAATCAAGCACCGCTGCTGTATGCGTTATCTCTGCTGGTGGTATTCCTGTGCTTGTCGGCTCTGTACGAGAGCTGGTCTATTCCTTTCGCCGTTATGCTGGTAGTGCCGCTTGGTATTCTGGGTGCGGTGATTGCAGCCACCATGCGCGGTCTTGAAAACGACGTATACTTTCAGGTTGGCCTGTTAACAACGGTGGGTGTTTCGGCAAGGAACGCTATTTTGATCGTTGAATTTGCCAAAGACATGCAGGCGCAAGGCAAAGAGTTGTTGGAATCAACACTGGAAGCGGTGCGCCTGCGGTTACGTCCGATTCTGATGACCTCGCTGGCCTTTACCTTCGGCGTACTGCCACTGGCACTTTCCACCGGCGCTGGTGCGGTAAGCCGTCAGGCCATAGGTACCGGTGTTATTGGTGGTATGCTCGGCGGTACTATTCTGGCGATATTCTTTGTGCCACTGCTTTACTATGTGGTGCGCAAAACCTTCCCGCCGAAAGCGGTAGAGGAATAACTCGAAAAGCGTGCTATGGTTAGGTTTCTCTTAGCTAACCTAACCATAGCCTATGTTGTATCGTTATCTATTCGTAGCTATAGCCTGTATCACGTTGCTTATTGGCATTCAGGTTCCCAACTTTCTTAGCCAATACCATCAACGTTTACATGCCCAACTCACTGAAGTGACCGAAAATCTGTCGGGCTTTCAGCAAATTGCCGATCGTCATTTTAATGGTGACTTAGCAGCGTTAATTAATCACCACAAAACCTCGAACGATACTGTTTTTCGCGAAGAAGCCATGCCACTGCAAGCTATGTACAACCGCTGGCAGCGCTTTGCGGCCGAGCAACGGGCATTACAAGTGAGCTACCCTGCACAGCTACTGCATTTGGTGGTTGCGGCGGATAAAGAAATTCGTACCGCGACCTGGCAGCAGTATAGCTATGCGGTGCCACTAACCACCCGCGCGCTAGTTACCGGCGGTGTATTTACTCTGATTGTTTTGTTAGTACTGGATATACTGAAGGGTTTACTGCGCCGCCTATTCGGACGCAGCAAAAAGCTAGCTCATTAGTGGGCTAGCTGTCTTTAAATACAAAGCGGCGCTGACCACCATAACTTAACAAGAAGATGCCCAACTCAGCGATTGGCTTGCCAATGTATGGGGTAACATTCAGATAAGTCAGTGACTCGGTAATCACGTAGTTCGCCAGAATCAAAACACCTGCCAAGGACACGTACTTTGCTAGTTCCGGCAGCACTTTGTTGTTACTGCTAAATACCAATTGCTTGTTCAGGCTAAAGTTAAAAATGCCTGATACCACGCGGGCGCAAACAATAGCCCACAGTAAATCTTCAGTTAGCCAAAAATAAGCAGCAAAAACGCCGTAGTCCAGGCCCGCTGACAGTATGCCTACGCCAGCAAATTTAAAGAACCGCTGATAGATTTTAATCGAATCGATAATCGGCCGGTAGTGCGACCGCGCATTGTCGTCTTCATAAACCGTGGTAATAGATTGGGTGGCAATGGCAACGCCGTTACGTCTGGCGTTTAACAGCATATCCAATTCAAAATCATAACCGCAACTACTGAAATCTTTCAGCTTAGTCAAATAGTGACGTGGTATACCACGCAAGCCAGTTTGAGTATCTCGAATATATTGCCCGGTGAACAAGCGAAACAGCCAGAGCGTGCAAACATTCCCTATTTTTGAGCGCAGCGGTACTTCACCTTCCTGGAACTCGCGGCAACCAAGCCACAAGCGGTCTGAGCTCGTCATTAAATTGCTGGCTATAGCAAGAATGTCTTCGGCTAAATGCTGACCGTCGGCATCAGCGGTAACAACGCCAACATTGGCTTCAGCACAATGTTCCAATACCCAGTTAAACCCAGTTTTTAAAGCCGCCCCTTTACCCTGGTTACTCTGATGATGGATGACACTTACATCATTCAATTGCACCAACTGCTTAAATACGCTTTGTGCAGCCTCTTCAGAACCATCGTCAATCACCAAAATATGGCTAAAACGTTTATTTTGAGGATTGTCACTGCGCAGTGCGGCAATAAGCTCCGGCAGTTTGTGATCGGGGTCCAATGCTGGAATAACGATAACAGGAGCAATGCTGTTGCATTGTTGTGGCAAATTAGCGGTCATCATCTTTTACTTTGTACTCACCTTCAATGGTTGTTCCCTGACCGTCATTGGCGCTGGTGCGGCTTTGGGTTGATTCCTGCTGTTGTTTGGTTCGCTCGCTTTGTTGGCGAGCTTGTTCGCGTGCAGCCCGCGAAAATTGCCATGCCTGCTTCACGGCTTTACGCCGGCGCCACAATAATGGCAACATTAATAGCCAGCCAATAAGCACAACCAACAGGCCAACTACCAAACCTATAGCCAGCACCACACCGAATATAATCCAACTCAGTATTCGCGTGAGTATGTTTCCGTTGCCACCAGGGCGCATTCGGTGCTGCCACTGCTGAACATGAATCCGAAATGGATTCTGGCCGTTTTTCATAGCCTCTCCTACTCCTAAATGAACCACTATTATACCGTATTTAGCCAACTATTGCTGCGGTGGCCGTGGCTTCTCTGTGGTTTCCTTTGTATCCATTTGCTTCCGCAAGACTTGCCCGTCCTGCCACAGCTTCGCGGTAATGCTGGACAAATTCACGATATTAAACAAACCGCCGGAAACACTGCCAACCAATACGGCGTATATCAAGCCTAAAACTTCCGCCAGAATAAACCACTTGCGAATCAGCGTAGCGTTATTCAGACGAATGGAACCTACGGTGAAAATTAAGGATGACGCATAAGCCACGAATAACGGCCACTCATGCTGCAACCAAAACCACTCCCACAGCATAAACGCCAGATTCGCCAGTACAAACACCCAAAGTACCAAAGGCCCTTGCCAGCGCAGGGCCACAAAATTGCGCACCACACCTATAGCCAGCACAATACCAGCCGCCATAGCACCCAGCATGAAAAAATGCACAGACAAGCAGGCCAGCGCCAGCGCCGATACAATGCGATAGCTATTGGCATTATTCTGACGATAGCCAATAAAGTTAATCACCAGCGCCAGCAGGCCAAAGCCTTCCGCTAACCAATTCAACTATTGTGCCTCCTAACCTTTAGCATTCCCCGTTGGTCATAAAAAAAGCGGCAGCGTGATGGCGGCTGCCGCTTCTAATACTAGTGCAATAAACTACTGGCGTTGATCGGCAGTGTCATCACGAATGGCTTTAAATTCGTTGCCATCGTTCCAGTTCGGCCAGGCGTTGCTGTTTGCCAGCTCGCTACCAATACTGAAGTACACGCTTAAGTCTTGCTGCACACCGCGTAAATCCCAGTCTTCATTATACTCATCTGCCGGCTTATGGTACGCCGTACGAATATACTCAGCACGCTGCTCTTCAACATGAGCGCGTCCGAGCTCAAAGTGGTCGTTGCCGCCTTTCGCGTACAACATGGGCACGCCTTTTTTCGCCAAATTAAAGTGATCTGAGCGATAAAAAGAGCCAACTTCCGGCGTCGGCTCTGGTGCAATGTAGCGATTCTGAGGCTGAACATAGCGCTCCAGATAATCTTCCAGCTCGGAGTTACCAAAACCTACCACGACCATGTCACGTACCGGACCATACACGTTCATCACGTCCATGTTGATGCCAGCAACCGCTTTACTTAGCGGGAATAGCGGATTATTGGCATACCAGTCCGAACCTAATAAACCACGCTCTTCTGCGGCAACGGCTGCAAACACAATAGAGCGCTTAGGTGCTGGTGCCTGCGCAAACTTCTCTGCAATAGCTAACAGACCGGCGGTACCACTGGCGTTATCCTGGGCACCGTTATAGATAGGGTCATCAGTATTAATTGGGTCAACCCCAAGATGGTCCCAATGCGCCATGTAAATCACATGCTCTTCAGGGTTTTCAGTACCTTCGATGTAACCCACCACATTGGATGAATCCAGATACTCAAATTTACTCTGCACCCGAACATTCAGTGCTGTATTCAGGCTAACCGCCGCAAAATCAGTGCGCTGTGCCTGCTCACGCATTTCGGCCAAGGATTTGCCTTGCCCGGCAAACAATTTATCGGCGCTTTCCGAGGTGATCCAGCCTTCTACCTGCACCCGGTCCATATTCTTGTTGTCGCGGGCTAAGTCAAAGCGCACCGGTGACCCACCGGCAACGACACCCCAGCCGTAACCCGCAGGTCCGGTTTCATGAATCACCAGAGCCGCTGCAGCGCCCTGCCTGGCAGCTTCTTCGTACTTATAAGTCCAGCGACCATAGTAAGTCATGGCTGACCCATTAAATAATTCGGCATTCTGTGTGTCATAGCCTGGATCATTCACCAGCATAACCACAGTTTTGCCCTCAACGTCTAAATTCTCATAATCGTTCCAGTCGTATTCCGGTGCCACAATCCCGTAGCCCACGAATACCACTTCGCTGTTGTCCAGTTGAATGTCTTCAACCACGCGCGGACTCCAGGCCATCATTTCAGTTCGGTACTCAAATGCATCAACCGCAGTGTCGCCACTGAATGTTATGCTGCTTACTTTATAAGGAATCATTTTAACCAGCGGCACTTGCTGCTCATAGCTGCCAGTTTCTGAGTTGTACGGCTTTAATCCCCACTCGGCAAACTTACCCGACAGCATGTCCACCGTTAGTTCTTCGCCGTCACTAGCAGGCGCCCGGCCTTCAAACTCGTCTGACGATAAACGTTGCAGATAGTCACGGTAATTTTCATTGAATTCAGCTATTTCTAAGCCAGAGTCTTGCACGCGAGTTTCACTGCCGGCATCCGGTGCTTCTGAGCAACCACTGGCAATTGCGAGCGACAAGGCTGTCGCCGTCCATATCGAAAAGTGTTTCATCACAGCATCCTATTTTCAGTTGATGACTTTTAGTTATTTGTTAAGACTACCAATTATTCACTTTCGGCGCAGCTATCATTTTTTGCTTCACGCAGTTGGTCGCCCACCCGAATACCGGCATCCTGAAAATAGCCAAAATCCATTTCCAACGCACTTTGATACTCCGCGCCAGGGCGGTAACTTCGGCAATTGGCGGGATCTATGCTGGTGCAGGGCTGCATCTGCAAAATGCTAACAATGCGGTTCTTAGGGTCAATAAAGGCAATATCCAGGGGAATTAGGGTTTGATACATCCAGAAGCCATTGTGGCCGGGTCTAACACTATCGTAGCTAAACAACATGCCATGGTGAGGTTGTAAGGATTCGCGCTGCATTAACCCCCGTGCTCGGGTTGTTAAGGTGTCCGCTACCTCCGCCGTAATCACCTGGTCATGATCACCCACACAAAGCTGCGTCGTCGCAAGGCTTGATTGAGCTGATACTTGGGAAACAAAGGTTAACGCGAGTGTGGTAAGAAAAAGTGTCGGTAGTCGCATAGCTGCCATATAGTTGAATCCTGAATGACCAGTGAAGAACCGTCACTATAGCGCGTTCTCAGGGCAACTCAATTGCTTAGCATCAGAAAAATGGCGACATCCTTGTCACCATGCAGCAACAAGGAGTGTGATACTCAAAACCGTAAAAAATTCCCTGAATCGCGTAAACTTACCAATTATTTACAACTGTAAGATCCTCTATAACAACTAGCTGGAACAGGAAATCTCAAGCTCGCTGGCCCAGGCCGGCGGCAGTTGGGCAAAACGGTCGTGCTCAGCCTGATAGGTAAACGGCTGTTTCAGCGTTTTGTACAAATCTTCCAGCACGCTTAAGTTGCCTTGTTCGGCCGCTACAATAGCTTCCTGAGCTAAATAGTTTCGCAAAATATAACGCGGATTCGCGGCCAACATTTGCGTTTGCTTTTGCTTGGCACTCAATACATCGGCCTGCCAGCGGCTATGGTAACGTTGCCACCAATTGGCTAACTCGCCACTGCTATCGCTATCTAACAACTCAGCTACGCCCTGCTCCGGGGCTTCAGCTAAGGACCGCATGCTCAAGGTAAAGTCTCGTTGCTGGCGCGCTAGTATGTCTAAGTATTCAGACATCAATTGCCGATCTTCGGTGCCTACTTCCGTTAAACCAAAGCGTTTCGCCATTAAGGCCCAATAGTCTCGGTGCAAGTACCCTTCAAAGCGTTTTAGTGCGGCCACCAGCGCGTCTGATTCAATTAATGGACTTAGCGCCAGCGCCAGACAGTTCAGGTTCCACAGAGCAATAGACGGCTGCTGATCAAAGGCGTACCGCCCGGTATGGTCCGAGTGATTGCAAATTAACTTCGGATTGTAAGTATCCATAAATTGATAGGGACCAAAATCAAAGGTTTCGCCAACAATACTCATGTTGTCGGTATTCATTACCCCGTGATTAAAGCCGTACGCCTGCCAGCCGGCTACCATAGCCGCAGTGCTTTGCACTATCCGCTCAAAGAACTCGGTAGCAGGTTGCTCAGCTAAATCAGGCCATTGGGTTTCAATCACATAGTTCATTAAGTTTGCCAGCTCATCCGATAACCCACGGTGATAACAATGCTCAAAGTGACCAAATCGAATATGGGTTCGAGCCACCCGCGCCAGCATCGCGCCGGGTTCAGCTTGCTCACGCTGCACCACAGTAGCACCAGCTACCACGCTTAATGCTCGCGTGGTTGGAATACCTAAGTGATACAACGCCTCGCTGCCAAGGAATTCGCGAATGCAGGAACGCAGCACCGCACGACCATCGGCCCCGCGACTATATGGCGTGGGCCCTGCGCCTTTTAAATGAATATCCAACCGTTGCTGGTCAGTTACCCATTCACCCAGCAACAAGCCACGCCCATCACCCAAGTAAGGATTGTAGTGGCCAAACTGGTGTCCCGCATATTTTTGCGCCAGCGGCTGACTGCCTGGCATCTGGCGATCACCACCAAAGGTACTGGCGAGCTGCTCTGCCGTTACCGGCAGTTGCAGTTCGTGTAGCAACGCCTGGTTAGCGATAACCAGTTGTGCCTGCTGCAGTGGCGCTTGCTGTTGTTCGTGCAACAAAGCTGGGAACTCGCGTAAAAACCTGTTGTCGAAACAAAATTGATTGGGCATAAGCTCTCCAAAACCATGAATAACAATAATAACAGGGAGTCGCTGGTCCCGTAAGCTTGCAGTAACACCTGCATTTCGGTAGCTTCTGCATAAATACGTGACGAGCCAAATTATGGAACTCGAGCATTTACGTCGAATTACTGCAATAGGTGGTGGCCATGGTTTAGGCCGACTACTCTCCACATTGTCGTTCCTGGAACGGCGTTTAGTCGGCATTGTCGCAACCACAGACAATGGCGGCGCTACCGGCTTGCTGCGCCAAACCCATCACTGCATAGCCTGGGGCGACATTCGCAACTGCCTGTCGCAACTGGTGGAGCAACCCCTAGCAGCAGAAGTACTGAATTACCGGTTTAGTGGCGATACCAGCCTGACCGGCCATAACTTCGGTAACCTTTTACTGTACACCCTGGACCAACTAAGCGCCCGTCCGCTCGACGGCATTCAACTGCTGAGCCGTTTGCTGAGCGTTGATACGCGCTTATTACCGATGTCCGAAAACCCCACCGACCTTATTGCCACCACCCATGAAGGCATTGACTGCTATGGCGAAATACGGGTCGACAAACTGGTTCGCATGCCCCTGTCGTTGCGTTTAAATGGTTCTGTATCAGCCACCCCTGAAGCCATTAGGCACATTCGGCGCAGTGATCTTATCATTCTTGGCCCGGGTAGTTTCCTGACTTCCGTACTGCCACCGCTGCTGGTCGAGGATATTAGTCAGGCTATCGCAGATAGTCAGGCCAACGTGCTATTCATTGATAATCTGGTAGCGGAAAAAAGCCCTGCGGGACAATTATCGCTAGCACAACGCTTAGCCTGGCTGGAACAACAGCTTGGGCATCAGCTAATTGATGCGGTAATTTCCAACAACAACACGCACGGGGTGAAAGTGCCGGTTATCAATAGCGTGCAGGCGGATAGTGATGTACCACACCGCCATGACGCCGAATCCTTGTTACAAGCGATTCGCTCAGCAGTGGCGCAATTTCACTCCGCAGCCTGAAAAAAATAATACAAGGAAGCCTAAATGAAACCCGCCAAAGTTTTTCGTGCAGCGAGTCTTGCGCTCTGTTGCAGTGGCCTGTTCGGCCTGGCTCACGCCAGCACCGCCGAGCTTGGTCTTGACGTTACTTACGACGCCGCCACACCAACAGTAGAAAAAGTTCTGGGCTATGATTTAGCCAGCAGAATTTCCAGCCCTGAAGCCATTGTGACTTATTTAGAAGCCCTGGCTGAGGCACATCCGGATCGCGTTAAACTGCTTGATTACGGAACCAGTTGGGAAGGTCGTCCGTTGGTTTACCTGGCTATTTCAAGTGCCGAAAACATGGCCAACTTTGACCAGTTCCAAACCCAAATGCAGCAATTGGCTGACCCACGTGTCACCAATACCAGTGGCGCAGAATCCATTATGGAATCACTGCCAGCCAGCATATGGTTGTCGTACGGTGTGCATGGTAACGAAATATCATCACCGGAAGCGGCATTGCTGACGGCCTATCACCTGTTGGCAGCTACTGACGAAAAAACTCAAGGTTATTTAGACAATACCGTGGTGTTTATTGATCCGCTGCAAAACCCAGACGGCCGTGGTCGCTTTGTGAATCGTTACTATCAGAATGCCGGCATGGTGCATTCTGCTGATCGTATTTCGGTAGAACACAATGAACCTTGGCCAAACGGCCGTACTAACCACTATTTGTTCGATATGAACCGTGACTGGTTGGCACTAACACAACCAGAAATTAAAGGTCAGGTTGCTGAGCTGTTAAAGTACTACCCACTGGCATTCGTCGATTTACACGAAATGAGTGGCGACAGTAGCTACTACTTCACACCAGAAGCTGAGCCGTACAACCCTTATATCACCGAATCTCAGCGTGAAGGGTTAAACTGGATTGGTAAAAACAATGGTGCCTGGTTTGACCGGGAAGGTTTTGATTACTTCACTCGTGAAATTTTTGATGCCTTCTACCCGGGTTATGGTGCCAGCTGGCCGGCCTATCATGGTGCCTTGTCCATGACTTATGAAATGGCATCGTCGCGCGGTCACGAATTCCGCACCAAAGACGGTGACATTCTGACCTACGGTGATGGTGTTTACCGCCACTTTATTGCCTCGGTGGCAACCGTTGAAACCGTGTCAAATAAACGCGAAGCCCTGCTGAACAACTTCTGGGAATATCGTAAAAGTGCCATTGATGAAGGGCGCAAACACGACGAACGTTATTTGATTTTCAATCCGGAAAAAGATGCAGCGGCAACACAAAAGCTAGCGGCGCTGATGACGGATCATGGTATTGATGTGCAACGTGCCGAAGAAAGCTTTAAAACCTGCGGCACAGACTATCCGCAAGGCACTTTTATTGTGGATAAAGCGCAACCGGCTTATCGCATGATTGGTACTTTGCTGGATCAGCAAATTGACATGGCACCGCACTTTATTGCGGAACAGGAACGTCGCCGTGGCAACAACCTGCCAGACCAAATTTACGATGTTACCGCCTGGTCACTGCCGCTGATGTTTAACGTAGCACCAGACACCTGTGCACGTACGCCTCGGGTAGCAACAGTAGCCGCTGACAACCAGCGGATTAAACCAGGTCAGGTTGTTAATGCCGACGCTGAAGTTGCCTTCTTAGTACCTTGGGGCGATATGAATGCGGGCCGTTTCTTAACGGCTGCGTTACGTCATGATTTAGTTGTGAAAAGCAGCGATTTACCGTTCACGCTGGAAAATGGCAGCAAATACCCTGCTGGTTCGTTAATTCTAACCCGTGGTGATAACGGCGACGATCTGGTTAACAAAATCACCGCTATTGCTAATGAAAGTGGCGCCACCGTCACTGGTGTTGATTCAAGCTGGGTTGTTGACGGCCCTAACTTTGGCTCAGAAAACGTGGTGCGTATGCATGCACCAAACATAGCCATTGCCTGGGACCAGCCGGCTAGTGTGCTAAGCGCTGGTAACACCCGCTTTGTCATTGAACGTCAGTTTAACTACCCGGTTACGGCTATTCGCCCGAATCAGCTGGCTCGTGCTGACTTAAGCCATTATCAGGTACTCATTCTGCCTGGCAGCTATAGTGACTATCAGCAGTCATTTGGTGAGTCTGGTACCAGCAACCTGAAAGACTGGATTGCCGATGGCGGTGTTCTAATCACCTTGGGCCGCGCCACACGTTATGCCGTTGAACAGAACTTCATCAACAGTAAACGTGAACTGGCTGCCTCAGACAAAGAAGACGTGAACGGCCATGATGACTCAGTTACCAAAGGTCAGTTGTTTGAAACTGCGGCCGAATTACAACACGCGGTTGACCCTGCTGATGTTGATCCGTACTGGGTATCAGGTGTTCTGGCAAATACCAAGGTTGATCAGGAACACTGGTTAAGCGCAGGGGTGAAGCCGGAAGTTGTGTCTTTGGTAGTAGGTAACGATATCTATACCCCACTAACCATTGATAGTGGCCGCAACATTGCTACCTTCGTCGGACCTGAAAATCTTCTGGCCAGCGGCTTTATCTGGGACGAAACTCGTACCCAAATGGCTTTTAAACCGCTAGTTATGTGGCAGCCGAAAGGCAAAGGTATGGTTATTTCCTATACTCAGGAACCAACCTACCGTGCCTACTTAGATGGCCTGAATGTGTTGTTTATGAACAGCATTTTCCGTGCTGCTGCGCATGCGACTCCACTGCGTTAAACGAGTCAGCTATCCCCATAAAAAAGCCCGCTTGATAGCGGGCTTTTTCATATCCGTTACTGCATCGGCGTTACGTGAATGACTCAGGAGCCGTCGGCTGAAATACGCGATGCCACCGCACCGCGTTGATCTTTGTACTTAGCATCGAGACGCTTGCTGTAAGGACGCAAACAAGATTCGTCAAGCAATTCAAAGCTCAGCGCGCCTATTTTCATCAACGGCCGAAGTGCTAGTGGCAATTTACCGCTGTTAAAGAACTCCAGTACCACCTGCCCTGACCAACCCGGGTCAATACGGTGTGCCGTAACGTGTACCATTAAACCCAAGCGGGCCAGCGATGAGCGGCCGTCCAGCCAGCCGACCATGTTATCCGGTAAAGTAACGGCTTCATGCGTTACCGCTAAAGCAAATTCGCCCGGATGAATGAAAAACGCATTGTCTTCCGACAATACAATAGGGTCACTCATCACTTGCTGAATGGCGCGGTCAATTTCATGCCGTGGCCCGCTGATATCAATAAAAGGCGCAGCGTGGTCCTGTAACACCCGGAACTCGTTACCCAGATGGATATCAACAGTTACCCCGCTAATATCTTCCTGTTGAGGCGTAGGTTCAATACCGATCAAACCTCGTGCTAAATAGTCTTCTATTTGTCTGTCCGTTAACCGCATTCCGCTACCTTTTTTATTGCCAATTTTAAGTGCCAGGCACTTACCTTCGTTACGTCTATTTTTACCACTAACAGGCCAGTTTGTCGTTACTTAGTTTGCCCGTTCACGCGCTGGCTTGATGGTAAAGCGATGCTGCCAGCAGCTCAGCGCTACGGCGCATAGCCTTACATAAAGCGTCGTCCGGGCTACTGGTTAACAACGGCTTACCGGCATCCAGCGCCGTCTGCATGCGTGTGGCCAGTGGCCATTGCCCCAATAATGGCACCTGCTGCTCGGCAGCCGCATGCGCGCCGCCGTCACGCCCAAATATGGGGTCCTGATGGCCGCACTGACTGCACTCGAAATAGCTCATATTTTCCAGCACGCCACTAATGGGAATATTTACCTTACGAAACATAGCAATGCCTTTTTCAGCATCAGCCAGCGCTACATTCTGCGGGGTGGTAACCACCACGGCTCCGGTAATCGGCAGTTTTTGTGCAAAGGTCAGCTGAATATCACCGGTACCCGGCGGCATATCCACTAACAAATAATCCAGCGGTTGCCACTTGGTGTCGCGAAACAGTTGCTGCAAAGCCGCACTGGCCATGGGCCCACGCCAAATGGCTGCATCGCCCTTACCGGTTAAGTAGCCAAGGGAGTTCACCTGTAAGCCATAACAATCATGCGGGATCATTTTATTATCCGCCGTAAACTGCAATGGCTCATTCGCCTTGCCTAGCATGGTTGGAATAGATGGCCCATAAATATCGGCGTCTAACACCCCAACCCGGGCTCCTAATTGTTGCAACGCCAGTGCCAGTTGTACTGTTGCCGATGACTTACCAACCCCGCCCTTGCCGGACGAAATAACCACCACGTTGCCGTGCATACGCGGCATTTCAGGCTGTGAGTTGCGCAAAATTTCCGGTTTAATAACCAGTTGCCATTGATAGTCCTGACATACGCCAGTGCTGTTGAGCAGCGCCAATACGCCCGGCCCTGCTGCAAACGGCAGCTGTAAAGTGGCGGTGGAGCCTTCCACGGTTACCCATCTCGCCGGAATGCCAGCGGGAAACAAAGGATCGCGAATTTGTTGCAGCGCATCTAGTAACCCTGCAGGTGCTGCGTTGGAAGTTGCCATTTAAAACCTCATCGGTGAACAAAATACGTCGTATGAAACCCGCATGATAGGAGTAGTGGCGCTAGATTGCCAGCCGTAGATCCGTTACACTTCCCGACGTTGACTGACGCGTGTTACTACCGCGACAGCAGGTTCAGTATTCATCAATTAGGTACGTTATTGCGCATGACTCAAGCTACCCGAAAAATTCTCGTTACCAACGCGTTACCCTATGCCAATGGCCCCATTCATTTAGGCCATATGCTTGGTTATATTCAGGCCGATATCTGGGTTCGATTCCAGAAGTTTCGTGGCAATGAATGCCATTACATGTGCGCCGACGACGCTCATGGCACGCCTATTATGCTTAAAGCCCAGCAGTTGGGCATTGCGCCGGAAGACATGATTGCCGAAATGAACACGGCACATCAACGCGATTTTGCTGATTTTCACGTAGCCTTTGATCACTACTATTCCACCCATAGCCCGGAAAACCGCGAGCTGGCGGAAACTATTTATCGTCGCCTGCGTGATAACGATCATATTAAAACCCGCGTTATTGAACAGCTGTACGACCCACAGCAAGAAATGTTCCTGCCGGATCGTTTCGTCAAAGGTGAATGCCCAAGCTGTGGCGCCGCCGATCAATACGGCGACAACTGTGACGTTTGTGGTGCTACTTACGCACCCACTGAACTTAAAAATCCTAAGTCCGTAGTATCGGGTGCTGAGCCTGAACTGCGTCAGTCTGAACACTATTTCTTCGACCTGCCGGCCTTTAACGACATGTTAAAAGCCTGGACCCGCTCGGGTTCACTGCAAGAAGAAATGGCTAACAAACTGAACGAATGGTTTGAGCAAGGCTTGCAGCAATGGGACATTAGCCGTGATGCGCCTTACTTTGGCTTTGAAATTCCCGATGCGCCGGGCAAGTACTTTTATGTGTGGCTAGACGCACCTATTGGCTACATGAGTAGTTTCAAACACTATTGCGAGCAAACCGGCAATGCCAACTGGGACGAATACTGGCAAGCCGACAGCGAAACTGAGCTGTACCATTTTATTGGTAAGGACATTATTTATTTCCACAGCCTGTTCTGGCCAGCCATGCTAAAAGGCGCGAACTTCCGCCAGCCAAATAACGTGTGGGCGCACGGTTTTATTACCGTGAACGGCACCAAAATGTCGAAGTCTAAAGGCACCTTTATTATGGCGCGTACTTACTTAGAGCATTTAGACCCTGAGTATTTGCGTTATTACTTTGCCGCCAAGCTTACCAGCCGTATTGACGATTTAGACCTGAACCTGACCGATTTTGCCCAGCGCGTGAATTCTGACCTGGTTGGCAAAGTGGTGAATATTGCCAGCCGTTGCGCCAGCTTTATTACCAAAAAATTCGACGGTAAATTGTCAGCTAACTTACCTGAACAAGCGCTATTAGCCGATTTCCAAACTGCCGGCAGCAGCCTTGCTGAAGCTTATGAAAAGCGTGAGTTCAGCAAAGCCATGCGCGACATTATGGCGCTAGCGGATCGGGCCAATCAGTACATTGCCGACAAAGAACCCTGGCAGTTGATTAAAGATCCGGAAAAAGCCGACGAAGTGCATGAAATTTGCTCCGTGGGCATTAACTTGTTCCGCTTACTGATGATTTACCTGACGCCGGTAGTTCCTGAGTTAGCCAAGCGCGTACAAAGCTTCCTAAACGACGAGTTCAGTTGGGACAGCCATCAGCAATTACTGACCGACCATCAGGTTAATAAATTCTCAGCACTGCTGAAACGCGTGGAAATGGATACTGTAAACGCCATGATTGAAGACTCAAAAGAAGCCCAGCAACAACCTGCTGCGGCAGTGACTACCAACAATGAAGAACTGGCTAATGACCCTATTAGCGACACCATTCAGTTTGAAGATTTCGCCAAACTTGATTTACGGGTAGCCCTGATTGCCAATGCTGAGCACGTTGAAGGTGCCGACAAGCTGCTAAAGCTTACGCTGGACTTAGGCGGTGAAACCCGTCAGGTATTCGCCGGTATTAAGTCAGCCTATGATCCGGCCAGCTTGATTGGTCAGCATACTGTGATGGTGGCTAACCTGGCCCCGCGTAAAATGCGCTTTGGCTTGTCCGAAGGCATGGTGTTAGCGGCAGGCCCTGGTGGTAGCGAACTCTATATTATGAATCCGCACGCCGGCGCTAAGCCTGGCATGCGGGTTAAATAGGCGACTACTATGACAGCACTGGTGCATTTAAAGCCCGGTAAAGAAAAGTCATTACGGCGTTTACACCCCTGGATTTTCAGTGGTGCTATTGAGCGCGTGAAAGGTGACCCGAAAAGCGGCGAAACTGTTGCTGTGCATGCTGACAATGGCGACTGGCTTGGCTGGGCCGCCTGGTCACCGCAGTCACAAATTCGTGCACGTATTTGGAGCTTTCGTCAGGCTGACAGCATAGACGCAGCGTTTTTTAAGCGTCGCTTAAAGCAAGCCTACGCATTTCGCCAGCAGTTAAACATTGCCAGCAATGCCTATCGCTTGTGTGCCGCCGAAGCTGACGGCCTGCCCGGCGTGACTATTGATGTGTATGACAACTGGTTGGTATTGCAGTTGCTAAGCACGGGTGCAGAGTTCTGGCGCGATACTATCGTGAGCGCCCTGGGCGAACTATTCCCCAATCATCATTGCTACGAACGCTCTGACGTAGACGTACGCAAAAAAGAAGGCCTGCAACCGGTTACCGGCATCATTGGCGATGGTGAGCTACCAGCACAAGTTATGATTACTGAAAACGGCATCCAACTTGGCGTTGATATTAAGCAGGGTCACAAAACTGGTTACTATTTGGACCAGCGCGACAGCCGCAAAGCCGTGCAAAAATACTGTGCCGGTAAAAGCGTGTTAAATGCGTTTAGCTACACCGGCGGTTTTGGCGTGTTTGCCGCCGCTGCCGGCGCCAGCGAAGTGGTAAACCTGGACGTGTCCGCTCCCGCTTTGGCGCAGGCCACGGCCAACATGGCCATGAACCCGGCGACTGACTGTAAAGTGGAAAACCTTCAGCTTGATGTATTTCAGGCGTTGCGTGACTTTCATCATCAAGGGCGACGTTTCGACGTGATAGTGCTGGATCCACCCAAGTTCGTGGACAGCAAAGCCAGCTTAATGAGCGCTTGTCGGGGTTATAAAGACATTAACCGTATGGCCAGCCTGATTTTAAAGCCCGGCGGTATTTTATTTACCTTTTCATGTTCGGGCTTGTTATCTACTGAGCTGTTTCAGAAGGTAGTTGCCGATGCGGCGTTAGATGCGGGACGCCCGCTACGCATTATTGAGCATTTGTATCAGTCAGCCGATCATCCGGTCCTGTTAAGCTACCCCGAGGCATTGTATTTAAAAGGTTTGGTGCTGCAGGCTGACGCGTAATTGATACCTAACTTTAAACCATTTCAATGATTTCGCAGCCGAGGTGATACTGCCCCGGCTCGATGTCACTGCAACGAATAACCTTGCAGGTAGCCTGCAATGCCGGTACTACACCGCCGGTGTCCATATGCACCCGAATCTGGCTTCCCTCAGGTATCGCAACATCAACATCAATACTCATGCCGGTTGCCGATAAATCCCGACATATGCCTTTTACCTGTTGCTCCCCTTCGTCATCGTCAAAGCGTATTTCTACATTTGAATTTACTGCCATACGAATAAAGTTGCGTTGGTCATCTCGGGTAATCATAACGGCCTCCTGCTTGCCTGTTCACTCTTTTTAACCTAACCGCCCCTGACTGTCAAAAATCACTAAAGCACAGCGCGTTGTGGCCGATACTATATGCGACAGTAATGCACAAAGGGGAGTTGCATGGTCACCGCTAAATTTGCTATTGGACAGCTTGTCACACATTCGCTTTATGGGTATCGCGGTGTCATCATTGATGCAGACCCTGAATTTTGCCTTTCCGACGATTGGTATGACCGTATGGCGAAGTCGCGCCCGGCCAAACATCAGCCCTGGTATCACGTGCTGGTAAACAATTCGTCTATTCAAACTTACGTTGCTGAATATAACCTCATGCCGGACATAAGTGATGCAAAAATCCAGCATCCGCTGGTGAATACCTTTTTTCACAGTTTCCAGCAAGGCTCTTACCGACTTGACGAACCCATGAACTAATCAGTCTTGTTCACCTGCCGGTGAATGACTATGATGGGGCTATTAGCCTCTTGTCATTCGCTTTATTACCGCAGGAAAAGGACACAAGCATGAGTTCAGAAACACTGTTTACCAAAATTGTTAACCGCGAAATTCCCGCCGATATTATTTACGAAGACGACTTAGTGCTGGCATTTAAAGATATAAACCCGCAAGCCCCTTTCCATGCATTGGTTATTCCCAAGCAAGTTATTGCCACCGCCAACGACATCACCGCCGAGAACAGCGATGTGGTAGGTAAAATGTATGTGGCTGCCGCTAAAATTGCGAAACAGGAAGGTTTTGCTGAAGACGGCTATCGCTTAGTGATGAACTGCAACGAACATGGCGGCCAAACGGTGTATCACATTCACCTACATGTGCTTGGCGGCAAGCCAATGGGCTGGCCTCCGTATACCGATAAAGCAAAAAAGGCCTGATTCAGGCCTTATTTGTACGGGTCATCCAGAATTTCATCTACGTACCAGCGTTCGTTCACCTGAATAATCTTCACGCTACGCAGTTCGTCGAACATGTCGCCGTTGTATTCACCGGTCATCAACACGTTGATTTTCATACTATCTTTGCGGTCCATAAAGGGCCGCATACTGGTGGTATCAATAGTAATATCAACGTTGTCGTAATAACGATTCAGCAAATGCCGTTGTACACCATTTACCGTTCCGTAAGAGCCAAGCAAATTAGCCAAACCGTCACTGGAAATTTTCTGAGCAGCTTCCAAATCACGTTCGTTGTAAATGGCCTCAAAAAAATCTTTGGTCACAATTTCTGGTTCGCGGCCTTTCATAATCGGCTCATCACGCTCTAAACAGCCACTTATCATGACCAGGCTCATGACCAGAAACAACCACCGCCATTGCCGCATTTGTGATACTGATTTAGTCATTTGATTCGTCCTTTTGGTCGCCTTTGGCACGACCTTCTCGTCTTGGATCGGCACCACCTACTAAGCTACCGTCAGGTAACAGCGTAATACCATGTAAGCCACTGTTCAAATCCCGTACCTGAACCTCATGTCCCCGTGCACGCAGCGCTGCGGCTAAAGGCGCACTTCCTGGGACTTGTTCCACTGCCGTGCCGCCATTCACATTAGTAACTTTTGGCAAATCAATAGCTTGCTGCATACCCAGTTCCCAATCAATTAAACCAATAACCGTTTGGGTCACATAGTTAATAATACGGGTGCCACCAGGTGAACCTAAAGCATGCCGCAAGTTGCCCTCGGCATCAAAAATCATGGTAGGAGCCATGGAACTGCGCGGCCGTTTGCCCGGCTCAACGCGATTGGCAACCTGATGACCGTTTATTTCCGGCACCCGTGAAAAGTCAGTTAACTGATTATTCAGTAAATAACCGTTCACCATAACGCTGGAACCGAAGCCAGTTTCTATACTGGTCGTCATAGAAACCGCATTGCCCTTGGCGTCAACAATAGCAATGTGGCTAGTGTTTGGCAGCTCTGGCGAACTGGTGGTCATGCGTCCAGCTAGCAGTTGACCAGCTTCAGCCTGCCCCATGTCACGGGGACCAATCATAGCCGCGCGCTCCGCCAGATAATCCGGATGCAGCATGGCGGCCATAGGTACTTCCACAAAGTCAGTATCGGCAATGTATCTATTGCGATCAGCAAAGGCTAGTCGCGAGGCTTGAGTGAAATAGTGCAAAGCTTCTTCGTTGTTGACACCCAGTCCGCCAAGATCAAAGGTTTCCAGAATACCAAGGGTTTGCAGCAGCGTAAGGCCACCAGAGCTTGGTGGACCCATGCCACATACTTTATAACTGCGATAAGGCGCGCATACCGGCTCACGCAGTTTAGCTGAATAAGTAGCTAAATCTGCTGCCGCTAATAAGCCTGGCGAAATGGCACTATTTTGCACTGCAGCCACCATATCGGCGGCTAACTGCCCTTCATAGAATGGCGTAATGCCCTCGGCAGAAATAGTACGCAAGGTAGCGGCCAGCTCAGGGTTTTTCTTGATAGTGCCAGCCTTTAGTGGCTGGCCATTCGGATAGAAATACTCTTTGGCCGGGCTTAATTTGGTCAAACCCGGATTAATTTCCAACTCCAGCAAACGCTCCAGCCGTGGTGAGACTTCAAAACCTGCATCAGCTGCGTTAATGGTGGCCTGAAATAATTCGGACCACGGCTTATTACCCCAGCGTTCATGGGCCATATGCAAGCCGGCGAGTACACCAGGAACACCAACCGAGCGACCACCAACAACAGCATCAATCCAGCTTTTGGGTTCACCATTGGCTTTTAAGAATAAATCACCACCAGCGGCTAGCGGTGCTTTTTCTCGGGCGTCTATGGTGTACAGCTGCTTATTTTCGTTATCCCAGTACAGAATAAAAGCACCACCGCCAAGCCCTGACGATTGCGGCTCGGTTAGCGTTAGCATAGCCTGCACGGCTATGGCGGCATCAATGGCAGTACCGCCTTTGGCTAACACCTCAACCCCGGCATCAGTCGCCATTTCAGTGGCTGCCGCCACCATATAGTTCGAGCTGCTGGCCTGCTCTTTCGCCACCCGGCCGGAGGCAGCTTCAGGGTCATGTTGAGCGGCTGTTTCACCACCCACACAGCCTGCCAATAGCGTTGTACTAAACGCCAGAATAAACAATTCAGTCTTAACTTTACGCAGCCAGATCATTAGATTTTCCTTTCTGTTTTCGAGTCTGTAGCCGACCTTTTTTTAATATGCTGGTATCATAACAGCATCGACTCAATCCACTAAACTCGATTTGGATATTACGCTTATGCTGCGCAAACTAACTGACTTTCGCATCGTACTGATGGCTTTTGCAGTGCTGCTTATTTGTCTGCAAACCTTGCCGCACTGGCACTTAGTGCTGGAATACCGGGCTGACATGCTGTGGCAACAGCCGTGGCGCTTTCTCACCGCACATCTGGTTCATTTGAACTGGACTCATGCCCTGCTGAATATTGCTGCATTACTGATTATTGGTTTTGTATTTAAGCACCAATTTCAGGCAAGAACCTTTTTTAATGCCGTGATAACTATTGCTGTCGTCAGCTCGTTGGTGGTTTGGCTAATTGGCGCACCAGAGCGCTTTGTTGGCTTTTCGGCGGTACTGCACGGCCTGTTGTTAATGGCCTTGTTAAATGACTTGCAACGCCCTTCCGATAAGCCCGATCTGCTCATGGGTATGGTGATTGTGATAGTAGTTTTGAAAGTGGTACTGGAGAGCTTTGGAGTGAGCCTGAGCGAGCCGCTACTGCCGTTTGATCCTTACCTATGGGCCATGCATTCCAGTGGGCTCATTGGCGGTTTGCTGGCGTGGCGGTTGCATCAACGTAGTTTAAAACAACTGGCACTGCGACAGCAGCAAGCAGAGGAATAAAAAAAGGGAGCTAAACAGCTCCCTTTTTTATTCACTTCAATTAGCTTTTAAACTATTTCAAGTTCTCTTCAAACAGTTTGAAGATACGACGGTATTCGTCCAGCCAGCTGGAAGGCTTTCTGAAACCGTGCGGCTCCACCGGGAAAATAGCAATTTCGAAGTCTTCTTTCTCATGTTCAATTAAGCGTTGTACCACGCGTACACTGTCCTGGAAGAATACGTTGTCGTCCACCATCGGTGAATTAATCAACAAGGCGTCTTCTAAGCCTTCCGTGAAGTAGATTGGTGAGCTACGACGATAGGCAATAGGGTCATTGTCCGGTAAGTTCAGAATATTCGAGGTATAACCCGTGTTGTAATGTGCCCAGTCACTCACTGGCCGCAGTGCCGCACCGGCTTTAAACAGGCCAGGTTCGTTGAACAGTGCCATAAAGGTCAGGAAGCCACCATAAGAGCCGCCATAAGTACCCACGCGGTCGGTATCAACGTGGGCGTTGGTACCCATCCACTTAACCACGTCCTGTAGGTCTTCAACTTCTGGTGTGCCCATTTGACGGTAAATAGCGGTGCGCCAGTCACGGCCATAGCCTTTAGAACCACGGTAATCCAAATCCACGACCACGTAGCCTTGCTGATTCAGCATGCTGTGGAACATGAACTCGCGTTGGTAACCAGACCAACCCATATGGGCGTTTTGCAAGTAGCCGGCACCGTGAATAAATACTACGGCCGGATACTTCTCGGCACGATTTGGATCAAAGTTATCCGGTAAGTACACCCGAGAATAAATAGGCTCATCCACGTGGCTGCTTGGAATTGGCACCACACTTGGTGCTGTCCATGGTAACGCCGTGAAGGTTTCAGACACGGTTTCGGTTACGCGAGAAGCCATTTCTGCACTGCCGATTTGCTTCACATACAGCTCAGGTGGCTGCAGCGCGCTTGAGTGGGTAATTAACAGCTTGTCTTCGCCCGGGCTCAGTTCAAAGTCGTTAATACCACCAAGCTTGGTTAGTTGCTCAAGTTCACCACTTGCGGTTGCCACCCGGTAAATTTCATAAGTACCCGGATGCTTCTGGTTGGCTTTAAAGTAAATGTGCTGGCCAGAATCGCTCACTACTGGCGTATCTACCACAAACTTACCTTTGGTGAGTTGTTTCTCGTTACCACCTAAAGGTTTCACATATAAATGCGAGAAGCCGTCCTGCTCAGACTGGTACCACAAGGTGTTTGATTCAGGTAAAAAGCCAAAGCCATTGTAGGTGTAGTTAATCCAGGCATCGTCATGCAAACGGTGCTGTGGTTTGAACTCTTTCGCCGCAAAATCCACGGTGGCAATCCAGCGGTCTTTGTTATCCCAGGCTTCCAGCATTACCGCAACCTGATCACCAGCGTCGTTCCAGCGCATAGCGCCGCCTTCCCAGCTCCAGTCCTGCATTAAGGTAATAGGCCGCGGGCTTGGCTCCGACTTATAGGTTTTGCCCTGTGCCTTGTAGTTTTCACGTTTTACCTCAGCCAGTACGTCTTCATTCCAGCCCGGCAGCGTGTTGTAGGTTAACTGCGTTTGCTCACCCGAGCTTAAATCCAGCACCATCACCTGATGCTCAACCGGCTTGGCATCGGCCACCCGGCGGCGCACATCAACAGCTTTTACGCGGCCGTCTTCGCCAATGTAATTTGGCATAATGTCGCCGTCGTCACGCCAGCTGCGCGGGTCGGTAATAGCCACTACCAACTTGTCACCAGCAGGCGACAAGCTGGCCGCTACCAGTTCTTTGTTTTCGCCCAGATAAAATGGCTCTGGCGCTAAACTTGGGTTGTTTGCCTGCAGTGCCTGCTGGCGCTCAAAAGCTTCCTGACGCGCCTGACGCTCTTCCTGCAAGTAGGTCATCAACTGCTGTTGTTCAGCAGCAATAAAGTCTTCCGGCGCTTTTACACCCTCAGGTGCTTTGCTAAATTTCAGCGCGGCAACTTGGGTTGTTAACCCTGACGCTAAGTCTACCGCAAAGAAATTGTTCCCTTCCCGATAAGCTAAACGGCCATCATTCAACGCCTGCAATTGGCTTTGGCGTGCTTCATCACGGGTAATTTGGGTAATATCACCAGAGCTTAAGTCGCGAACAAAAATGTTGCCTTCAAAGGTATAGGCCAGTTGTTCGCCGTTGTTAAGCCGCACGCCATCCTGATAGGCATACTCATGCATTTTTTCCAATGGCACCTGATGTGCTTCGGCACTGTCCAGCGGCTGATGAAACCAGTCACGCAGTTCGCTGTCGGCACGCTCTTGCGCATAGAACACGCTGCTGCCGTCCAGTCCCCAATAGGCACTTTCTGGACTACGTGCAACCCACTGCTGATCTGCCATGATCTGTTCCAACGTGATTTCACCACGCGCGGTGGCAGCAGCCATGGCCGCAGGGCGTTCGGTTTGCACCGTGCTTATTGCAGCTGAAGCTGATTGATTACTAGATGGAGAGGTATTTGCACAAGATGCCGTTAATAACGCTGCGGCAACTGCCAGGGCGAGCTTGTTATACATAGTTTTATTCCTGGTTGCTGAGTTTAACTAGTAACAGCAATGGCCTGTTGCGCCCTGCTGCTTGCTTTCTAGGTTATTCAAAAAGACTACGCCTCATTAAAGCAAAAACGAATCAATGGTGCGAGATTACTGCGATGAGAGAACCAGTTTGGATGTCAAACACCCGCCGGTGCTTAACATCCAGATGGTTATAAATTATTCAGCGTCGGGCTGAGCGCTGGGGTGCGCTTGCCGAAATTCAGGTAACGCCTGCAAACGTTGGTATACGGCGCTTAAAATTGGGTACGGCGATAAGTCCGGCGCAAAGCGCTCTGCACTATACACCTGCGGCACCAGACACACATCTGCGAGGGTAACCTGGTCACCAAAACAATAGTCACCGGCGGTTTGCTCTAAGCGCTTTTCCAGCGCGGTAAAGCTCGCTTTAAACCAATGCTGCAACCAACGGCTGTTCGCATCGTCACCAACCTTTAACTGCTGTTTCAGGAACTGCTGCACGCGTAAGTTTACCAGTGGCTGCAAGTCGGCCGCTAAATCCAATGCAAAGGCACGAATTTTGGCACGCTGACCGGCATCACCCGGTAACAAGGTTCGGCTTGGATAACACTCTTCCAAATACTCAATAATCGCGAGCGACTGATTCAGTGTTACCTCACCGTCTACCAGCGTTGGCACCAATTGTGCCGGGTTCAATTGCTGATAAGCGGCCTGATGTTGCTGGCCGCCATCTTTAAGCAAATGCACCGCATGGTAATTGAACTCTAGCTGTTTTACCGCCAGCGCAATGCGCACGCGGTAACTGGCACTGGAGCGCCAGTATCCATAAAGATCCATAACCGGCTCCTTAGTCAGCTTGCGGGCCCTGGTACTGCACTACGGCCTGATCAATGGTGCCGAAAATGGATTTGCCGCCGGCATCTTTCATTTCCATGCGAATAGTGTCGCCAAACTGCATAAAGCCAGTTTTAGGTTTGCCATCACGAATGGTTTCAATCATGCGAACTTCGGCAATGCAGCTGTAACCAACGCCGCCTTCACTAATAGCGCTGCCGTGGTCAGTGCCCTGCTTGTTCGACACCGTACCTGAACCAATAATGGCACCGGCACTTAAATGACGTGTTTTCGCCGCATGAGCAACCAGTTGACCGAAGTCGAAGGTCATGTCCTGACCCGCATTTGGCTTACCGAATTCTTCGCCGTTATACACCGACAACAGTGGCAAATGCACTTTATTGTCGTGCCAGCTGTCACCCAGTTCATCGGGAGTTACGGCAACCGGTGAAAAAGCTGAAGAAGGTTTGGACTGGAAGAAGCCAAAGCCTTTACCTAGTTCGTTTGGAATTAAACCACGCAAGGACACGTCGTTGACTAACATTAATAAACGAATGTACTGACCTGCGTCTTTCGCATCAACGCCCATAGGCACGTCGTCAGTAATAATGGCTACTTCGCCTTCAAAGTCGATGCCCCACTCGGTAGATGCCATTTCAATAGCATCACGCGGACCTAAAAAGTCGTCTGAGCCCCCCTGATACATCAATGGGTCGGTCCAGAAGCTTGGTGGCATTTCGGCGTTACGAGCACGACGAACCAGTTCAACGTGGTTTACATAGGCGCTGCCATCAGCCCATTGATAAGCGCGTGGTAATGGTGACTCGCACAGGCTTTCGTCAAAATCAGCAGCATCGCTTAGCTCGCCGTTATTCAGTTGCTGATACACTTTTTCCAGCTGTGGTGCTACGCCTTCCCAATCATCCAGCACTTCCTGCAGGGTTGCAGCCAAGCCAGGCACTGCTACCGCTTTAGTTAGGTCTCGACTCACCAACATCAGTTGGCCGTCACGGGTTCCGTCTCTGTAACTTGCAAATTTCATGAATTATATCGCCTCTAAATTATTTTCTTTGTTGCGAATATTTTGCCAAAGGCATAACAAATAAGGCTGCACTGCAGCCCTATTCTTTCGGTGCCTTCCAGCTATATACGTAATCCGGGTTTTCGACACTGTCACAAACCTCGCCCATAGTCAGCGCGTCGCGAGTGTCCAGCATAACCGCTACTTCATCGGTGAACTTTTTCTTATGTTCCCGACCGGCCTGAAAGGCTTTTGGATGCGGCCCGTGAGTAAACCCGGCGGGGTGAAAGGTCACCATACCGCGGTCAATGTTATCACGACTGAAGAAGTCCCCTTCATGGTAAAACAGCACTTCATCATAGTCGTCATTGTTGTGATAAAAAGGTACTTTTAGCGCACCTGGGTCCGACTCAATAGGGCGCGGTACAAAAGTACACACCACAAAGCGGTCAGCCACAAAGGTGGTGTGCGCCGATGGTGGTAAATGATAGCGATGTGACATCAACGGGCGGATATCGCGCCAGTTAATCCGCACAGGTGCTAAATCACCATGCCAGCCAATGGCATCAAGCGGGTTATAGGGATAGGTTATCACTGACACTTGATCGTGACGTTTCACCTGCACCTGCCACTCGTTTTCACTGTACTGGGCTTTAAATGCATCATCTATATCTGGCACATCCAATACTGCCGGATCGAAAATCGCATGGTTACCTACCAGCCCTTTTTCTGGTAACTGATAGGAACCATTGGTGGCTTCAATCAGCAATAATTCCATGGATTCTATTGGCTCTAAGCGCCATGAGGTAGAACGTGGAATAGAAAAGTAGTCACCTTTTTCCAGCGTAATATGACCGTAGTCGCAATACAGCTCCCCGCGGCCTTCATGCACAAATAACAGCTCGTCGCCGTCGGCATTACGAACCAAAAACGGCATGTTTTCACGACAGTGCCAAATACGGAATTTACAGTGCGCATTGTGCAACAACATAGGCACTTGCCAGGGTGACGCTACCGCCACCGAGGTTAGTTTGTTGAAGTCAAAGTTGCGCGGCCGCAGGTCACCTTCCCAGTCACTCCAGCCGGTTGGGGCATGTTGGTGATGAAAGTGAGTTGCCGGCCCGAAAAAGCCGCTGCGGCCGACTTCACGTTCATAGATTGCCTGCTCCGGAAAGTCCGCATGCGCCTGCTTTGACGAGGTGCCTACTTGTTTCGGAAAGCTAATCCATTTACGCATCGTCTAACACTCCACGGCGAATTTGATCTTCTTCAATAGATTCAAACAGCGCTTTAAAGTTACCTTCACCGAAGCCTTCGTTACCTTTACGTTGAATGATTTCGAAGAACACCGGACCTATTACCGTTTTAGTGAAAATCTGTAACAGAATACCGTCTTTCATAGGTGCACCGTCAATCAGAATTTTCAGATCTTTCAGTTTTTCAGTGTCTTCTTCGTGGCCTTCAACACGCGCATCTACCTGCTCGTAGTAGGTATCAGGCGTCGACATAAATTCCATGCCGATATCGCGCAGGTTTTTCACTGTTTCGTATATGTTGTCGCTGGTCATGGCAATGTGCTGAATGCCTTCACCTTTGTATTCGCGCAGGTATTCTTCAATTTGTGATTTGTCGTCGTGCGATTCGTTAATTGGAATACGGATTTTTCCGCACGGTGCTGTCATAGCACGGCTTAGCAAGCCAGTTAACTTGCCTTCAATATCAAAGTAGCGAACTTCACGGAAGTTACCAATGCGCTCGTAGAAACCAGCCCAGGTGTCCATGTTGCCGCGGAATACGTTGTGGGTAAGGTGGTCAACTTCATACAAACCGCCTTCGTGAGATTTCATTTTCTCTTCCCAGCCATCGTAGAATTTGAAGTCAACATCGTAAATGCTTTGCTCTTTACCGTAGCGGTCGACAAAGTACAGCGCGCTTTCACCAATGCCGTATACCGCTGGGATATTCAATTCCATTGGGCCTAAGTCACGTACGAATGGCTTCGCACCATTTTTCACGGCATGCTCAAAGGCATGCTTGGCGTCAGCAACACGCCAGGCCATACCACAAACGCTCGGGCCGTGGTCTTTCGCAAAAGCTTCAGCCTGGCTGCCTGGGGTGGCGTTAATAATGAAGTTAATGTCGTTTTGTTTATACAGCCACACGTCTTTGTTGCGATGCTTGGCAACTTCGGTAAAACCTAAACGCACGAACAGATCTTTTAACGCATCTATGCCTTTTTGGTCAGGCGCGGTGTATTCAACGAATTCAAATCCGTTGGTGTTTAGCGGGTTATAATTGATATCAGTCATACTGCACTCCTGTCATCATGACATTGGTTCTTGTTCGAATAGGCAAATGCCGTGTATGCCCTTATTTAGCGCTACAAAAAGGCATATTCATAGCATCAGGGGTGCATTAGTGAGGTGGTGAAAAAAGCGCCGTGTGTAAATGTATCGCTACATAGTGGTGTTATTGCAGGTCTAACCCACCACTATGTATAGAAAACGATACAAAAGCCTGTTTTGGCGTCTACTTTTCTTTACGAACTGTTGTTTTTCGACGTTGCTTGCCAATTCCGTGCTCACGCAATTTGTTGGCAACCGCCGTATGAGAAAGGCCAAGCTTACGTGCTAGCTGGCGAGTACTTGGGTAACTTGGGTATAGTCGGCGCAATATAGTGCTTTCGAATTTCTTCACTGCGTCGTCTAAAGTGCCGTCTTCCAAATCCACGGCTAAGTTGTCGTGCACCGTCGCCCATTCCGGCAATTGGATGTGTTCCGGTTCTAAGCGGTCACCTTCAAGCATAGAAATGGAGCGGAACAAGGTGTTCTCAAGCTGACGCACGTTGCCTGGCCATTGGTAACGCTGCAGGTAGTCACGACAACTACGGCTGATAGTTACCAGGCTGCGGCCTAAGCGTTGACAGGCCTGCGCCGCAAAGTGCTCTGCCAGCAACGGAATATCGGTTTTGCGATCACGCAAGGCCGGAACCGCCAGGGTGAGTACGTTTAGCCGGTAAAACAAATCTTCCCGGAAAGTACCAGCCTCTACCCGCTCCAGCAGATCGTCCTGCGCCGAACACACAATACGCACGTCTACGGTCACTTCCTGCTCTTCGCCAATGCGACGGAAGCGGCCGTCCTGAATAAAGCGCAGTAACTTAGCCTGCAGGCCATTGGACATTTCCCCAACCGAGTCCAGCAACACTGTGCCGCCGTTGGCTTGCTCAAAAATACCCATTTTGCGTTCACTGTTCGGGCCAACGCTGCCCTTGCCGTGACCAAAGAGTTCGCTTTCCGCTACGTTATCGGGCAAGGCCGCACAATTAACCGCTAAGAAAGCTTGTTCAGAACGCGTACTGGCCTGATGGCAAGCGCGCGCTAATAGCTCTTTACCCACCCCGGTTTCACCCTGAATCAACAGCGGCACGTTTAGTTCGGCCATGCGCGCAGCATCACGAATAACCCGCTTCATGGTGGCATGCTCACCCACTAGGTGCTGAAAGGCTTCAGCATTGCCACCACGGGCCCAGTAACCCGTTACCGGCTGTGATTTGCAGGTCATTACCGCACCGGCAAAGCTTTCTTTATTCAGTTCGTCAGTAACCCATACCGGCAACAGATCAGCAAAGTACTTAGCGCCGCCAACACTCACTTGTTCAACGGTGGCCTCGCGTGGCTGTTTTTCCAGCCAGCGCGTAATAGCAAAACCGCTTAACCAATCACTAATATTTGAGCCTTGAATAGGTGTGGTGTCTTCCACAAATACGTTTTGAGCAGCCTGGTTGGCAATATCAATAATACCTTTGCTGTCCATAGACAATACCGGATCAGGTAGCTTACTCAGCAACAGGCTAAACTCAAAATGCTCGCGCTCGGACGGCATAAAGGGCACTGTTTTTACGTCTTTTACATTGGGAATACGGCGTATTTCAGGCATTAAATGCTGAAAGTCGGCAAAAGCTAATTCGGGGAAGTTCAGAAAAATTTTACCGCGGGGGTCAACCTCAATGCCACGCAGATCAATTTCATGATCACGCAGAATTTGTAATATGTCCTGACACAGACCCAACCGGTCATCACAGCTAATTTCTAAGCGCATTGGCCACCGTTACTGGCAAGTAATATCATTATGTAAAGCAAATTATACATTAAAAAAACCTTCATGGGTCACTCCCATGAAGGTTTTTAACATGACTTATTTACCGTTGGTCGCAGCGAACTTTATTAGTCGTTGAAAACCGAATCGGTGCGCGCGGCCATAATAAAGTCGTTTTTATGCAAGCCATTAATGGCGTGGGTCCACCAGGTTACGGTTACCTTGCCCCATTCGGTGGTCAAGGTCGGATGGTGTTGCTCTTCTTCAGCAATTTCGCCAACTTTATTAGTAAAAGCAATGGCTTGCTTGAAGTTTTTAAACTTGAATGCACGTTCTAGCTGCATCACGCCGTCGCGAACTACCGCCGACCACTCCGGAATTTCGCGAACCAGCTCTTTTAGCTCAGCATCACTTACCTGTGGTGCATCAGCGGTACAAGCTTCACATTTTAACTCGTCTAAGTTTTTTGAATCTGACATCATTACTCCTGGTGTTTTCATAATTTATAAGGCCTGAATAGCAGGCCTTGTTAAAGCTTATTAAGCCGAATCAGGCTGCATCTTTAGGTGGAAACTTAGGCTCAAATAAGCCCAGTTCCATAGCTTCATGCACCATTGCCATAATATCCATGTCGGCAATTTCAAATAATTTTTCGGTACTCTCAATGGTGTAGTACAGCGGCTGCATTATATCAATGCGATACGGTGTGCGCAGCGCATCCAAAGGTTTCAGCGGGTGCCGTTCCGGTATGTCGCTGCCCACCGAATAATCGGTTTCGCCCGGCGATGACAAAATACCACCGCCATAAATGCGCAGGCCATCGGCGGTGTTCAACAACCCAAACTCAACGGTAAACCAGTACAGGCGTGCCAAGTATACCCGCTCTTTGGGCGTTGCCGCTAAGCCCAACTCACCGTATCTATGGGTAAAGTGCGCAAAGGCCGGGTTGGTTAACAGTGGGCAGTGACCGAATATTTCGTGAAAAATATCAGGTTCTTGCAGATAATCAAACTCTTCCCGGGTTCGAATAAAGGTAGCTACCGGAAATTCGCGGTTAGCTAATAATTCAAAAAACTTATCGAACGGGATCAGTGCTGGTACCTGAGTAACCTGCCAACCGGTTTCGCGCTGCAACACGGCATTTATTTCGTGCAGCTGCGGAATACGATCCTGCGCCATATCCAGTAACTCAAACCCATTTATATATTCATCACAAGCTTTGCCTGGAATGTGACGCAACTGACGCGCTACTAAATCACGCCATACTGCGTTCTCTTCGTCACTCCAATCAATAATGCCGTTGGCATCAGGTTGCTTTGAGACGTACTGACTTTGCTTTCCCATCACGTTGCTCCTGTTGCTGTTCTTATCCCGCGGCAGATAATTGTTTCGCCGCGTGCTCGGCACTCGCTGCCAAGCCATATTCTAAATCTGCAATAATGTCTTCAGCCGCTTCCAGGCCTACTGAAATACGCACCAAAGTATCGCTAATTCCTGCACTGGCACGGGCTTCTGGAGTATAAGGCGAATGCGTCATTGACGCCGGATGCTGAATTAAGGTTTCGGCGTCACCCAAACTTACCGCAATAGTGATTAATTTCAGGCTGTCCAGCATAGCCCGTGCGCTGCCTATATCACCATGCAATTCAAAGGCAATAACGGCGCCAGCACCATGCATCTGCGTGCCCATCAAGGCTTGCGCCGGGTGATCACCGCAGCCCGGAAAGTACACATGCTTCACGTGCGAATGTTTGACCAAAGCTTCAGCCACGGCTTGCGCGTTGCGGCAATGGCGCTCCATACGCACGTCCAGGGTTTTCAGCCCGCGCAAAATTAACCAGGCATCGTGCGGACTCATGGTCGCGCCCATATCTTTTAGTGTTGTCATTTTAATCAGGGCAATGTCTTCGGCGGTGCCACAAATAACCCCGGCAACCACATCACCATGACCATTTAAATACTTCGTGGCGCTGTGAATAACAATATCCGCACCTTGTTTTACCGGCTGTTGCAGTAGTGGTGTCATAAAGGTGTTATCAACCACCACCCGGGCACCAAATTCATGGGCAATCTGACTAATTGCCGCAATGTCCACCACCCGTAAATGCGGGTTTGCCGGCGTTTCTAAAAATACCAGTTTGGTGTTTTCACGCATGGCAGCGCGGGTCGCTTCATGATCCGCCATGTCGACGAAATCAACTTCGATACCAAAACGAACAAACATTTCCGAGAACAGTGCAAAGCTGCAACCGTAAATGGCTTCAGAAACCAGCACATGATCACCATGTTTTACAAAGGCCAGCATGGCGGCAGAAACGGCGCCCATACCTGTTGCCGTAGCTGCGCCAGCTTCCATTTCTTCTAACGCAGCAACGCGTTGTTCAAGTTCGGTGGTGGTGGGATTCCCCAACCGGGAATATATATAACCTTCCTGCTCGCCAGCAAAACGAGCTGAGCCCTGCTCCGTGTGCGTAAACGCGAAAGTTGCAGTTTGATAAAGCGGCGATACCAGCGCACCGTGAACATCATGGGCCTTGCCTGCATGAATGGTTTTCGTTGCTGGCTGCCATTGCGATTTGTCGTTATTATTTGAACGCATCAGCCATAATTCCTTGTTTTGCATACACTCTTGTATGCTGTTATTAGGCAGCCAGAGTGCAATGCTTCAAGGGTGAACGCAATAAGGCTCACGAAGTCAGAAGGGCAAAGTCTGTAACGCTATTTTTCCACTTTACTAGGGTTGCCAACAGTATCTTTACTGCTGGTACGGGCTCTTAAAGGCACACGCTGGGCCAGTTGCTTCAGCAAGTCGGCCTGAATATTAGCCAGCCCTGGGCGTTTCACATGAGTGAACTGTAACGGGCGACACAAACGCTGCGCCTGCAAGCCCAAACGAGCGGTTAGCAGCCCCGCTCCCAAGCCCTGCCCGGCTCGTAGCGATAATTTACCGGCTAATTCGGCGCCTAACATACTCGCCCCTAAATCACTGATCGCCTCGCTGGCACCAGCATAGGCAATGTTACCAAGTAACTGTCGCCATAATTTGATCCGACTCCAGTAGCCCAGCTTAATGCCGTAAGCAGCCGCCACTTTGGTCACCATGCGCTGGTTACGCCACAGCATAAGCAGCATATCCAGCAACGCACTTGGGCTTAACGCAACCAATACTGCGGCATCTACTGAATACTTAGAAATAACGCGGTTGACCTGTTGGTCGGCGCAGCTCAGTACGTCTTCTTCAAAGCGCTGCAACTGCTCTTTTGGCGACCAGTGCGGTTGTTGCTGCTGGTGCCAAAGTAAGTCTAAATCCGGGCGGTGAAGTTGTGCTAACAGTGGTTCCACAGTAAAGTTTTCGGGGTGGTGCTGCAATTGCTGCTGCAATTTCCACTGCCGTTGCAACCGACGTAACTGCCAAAACTCACGTGCCACAAAGGTTAGCAGCAATAAAGCCACCACACCTAAGCCAACGCTCCACAAGGTGCCAAGTAGCCAATGCGTGGCAAAACTAGCCTGAATTAACAAATAACTTTCAATGACTACGGCACTGGTTAATGCCAGTAGCGCAACGCGCCACCACCAACGCCGCCATCCGCGGCTGGGTTCACGCTCATTGGTGCTATCGTCCACCGGTTGGCTAAGCGGAACTATCATCGCCTCGTCAGCGTCATCCGCTCGCGGTTTAAAGCTGTCCAGCGCAAGGTATTCAATTGCGTCAGAATTAGCGTTAGATTCGTTGTGCTTAGTAGCCATCTATACTCACCATTTGTCGCCGGTCAGAAATTCTAATACGGCATCTAGCCGCAACTGCGGAAGCGCTTCGCCACGAATACCTGTTGCCCCTAATCCAGCCGCAACCGCCGGCACAAAATCAATGTAGGCAATAGCTTTAAAATCGCTGAAGTTACTACCTTTAGGTAACTGTGGCGGTTTCACCGCAACCTGACGCACCCCGTTATCAGTTCGTTCCCAACCTGTGACGGCAGGCACTTCAGCGTCGCGTGCGCTTGCCTGAGTGCAGGAAATAGCGGCTACCGCGTGTAGTTCAACCTCAATACCGTCAAAGCGTAAGCTATCAAGAATGGGGCTAACAATACTTTTCAGTAATTGCTGCAACTGTTCATGTTGCTCGGGCACCAACACATCGGCTTTGGTGGCCACAATACAAACCTTCTCAACCCGCGGCTGAAACAGGCGGTTCAGCAACGAGTTACTACCGTACTGAAAGCTGGGTAACAACTGCTGTAGGGTTAATTGCAAATCCGCTACGGCTGTTGGCCCTCGGCGCAAAGCACCAAGTACGTCAACTAACAACACCTGGCGGTTAAAGTGGCGAAAATGCTGTTTAAAAAACGGCGTCACCACTTCTTTTTTATACGCTTCAAAACGCTGCTCTAATAACTCGTACAAGCGTTGCATGTGGGGTGGCAAAGGCGCATCCGACGGTTCTTCCGGCCAGGGGAAAAAATCAAGAATGGGAGCATTCTCTAATTCACCGGGTAACAGTAGTCGCCCTGGCTGCAATAAATAAAGCCCTTGCTGGCGGGCTGATTGTAAAAAGGCTCGATAGGCAGTGGCCGTTTCACGCACCTCAACATCATCATCGCTCTGCTGATTGTCTTGCACTGCTTTACCGCTGTCAGACCATTGCTGCAGCCAGGTACTGGCCAATTGCTGCCTGGGTTCCTTTGCCAGCAATTCACGCTGCTGTGCACTCCACTGAGCATAGTCCTGCTGCAACATGGGTAAATCCAGCAGCCACTCCCCCGGATAATCCAGTAAGTCGATGGTGAGGTCGCGATAATCCCTACTCCCGCCATACCAACTGGCTTTTTTGTCAGCCCGAACAACAGTACGAATTTCACTTAAACTACGCGTAGATGCTGGCCATTTCGGCGGGTCACCCGCCATAGTAGCCAGAGCTTTTTCGTATTGAAATCGTGGAATTTGCTGATCGGGCTGGGCACTTAAGTGCGCCCCGCGCAAGCGCCCTTCCCGGGCCACCCGCCAGAATGGTAACCGCCGCGAGTCACCATGTAGCAACTGCTCTAAAATGCCGGTAATGAAGGTGGTTTTACCGGCCCCACTTAAGCCCGTAACGGCTAATCGCACATGACGATCAAGGCCGCGGTCTAAAAGATCGCGGCCTTGATTTAGCTGCTTTTGCAGCAATTGCTTGAGTTTCTGTTGTTTAGACATTCGTTACAGTCGGTTCAACTCTCGGTTTAATTGGAACTCATTTGACGTGACGTACTTTTCCATACGGCGTAACTTGGTTTCCAGTTCAGTAAGTTCCTGACTGATATCCTGAAAGGCACGCTTTGGCGGTTCGCCGGCCTGATACACTTTGGTTTTCAGCTCAACCGGGCTGTGCAAACCACCGTTGTTACCGGTATCGCCAGGCTTTTTGTCTAAAATTAACCAACCGGCAGCATACACTACCGCGAAAAAGCCCGTTGAAAATACTAACCCGGTAATGAAAGCAACGCGAACAATCCAGATTTCGACACCTAAGTACTCGGCTACACCAGCGCAAACACCGGCTAATTTAGCTTTGCTTTTGCTGCGATAAAGCGTTCGTTTTTTGGTTTCGTTACTCATGCTTTGTCCCGCCATTTTGGAGTTTCAGCATCCAGAATCGACTCCAGGGTCTGAATTCGTTCGCGCATCCGTTCTGCTTGTTGCGCTAACTGTTGCAATGCTTGGGTTTCTTCAGCACTCAGGCCTTGTCCGATTTGGCGCTTACTGCGGTAATGCATTATCACCCAAAACGGCGCCACAAAGATCATAAACAGAATAATCGGTGTAACCAGAATGCCCATGACAGCTGTAACATCCATCTTTTTAGTTCCTTGTTGTTCGTTTAATCAGCTTACGATGACTTCTTGTTTTTATTGACCCGGGCCTTTAATGCTTCCAGCTCACTATCAACTTTCTCAGATACTTCCAAGTCGGCAAACTCATCACGCAAAGTCCGTTTACCTAAGTCATAAGAATCCACCTGAGATTCAAGATCGTCAATACGAGATTCGTAACGTTCAAAGCGGAACATCGCATCGTCTACTTTCGCGCTATCAATTTGCTTTTTCACTTCAAGCCGCGTGGTTGCGGTGCGTTGACGCATCAGAATAGACTTTTGACGCGCTTTAGCATCTGCCAGCTTCTCTTGTAACTGACCAATTTCATCCGACAAGCGCTGCAGGTGTTCGTCAATACGCTCTACTTCCGAGGCCAGTGAATTCGCATGTTCAGCAGTTTTTTGCTTTTCTGCCAACGCAGCTCGCGCCAGATCTTCACGATCTTTTGCCAGTGCCAGTTCAGCTTTCGCTTCCCATTCGTCAGCTTCGGCAGTAAAGCGCTCAACTTGGCGTTTGGTGTCTTTTTTCTCAGCAATCAGTCGAGCCGAAGTGGAACGCACTTCCACTAAGGTATCTTCCATTTCCTGAATAATCAGGCGAACCATTTTGGCCGGATCTTCCGCTTTATCTAATAATGCATTCAGATTTGAATTTACGATATCGCTGAATCGTGAAAAAATACCCATAATTACTTCCTCATATAAAAACCACTTGGTGGTAAAATTTCTGGGCCAAGGTGGCTAGTAGTTAAACTACATAGGCCACTTCGTACCAACTTCCTGGGTATATCTATTCAGGAATCAGGCCAACCCTTAAAATTATTGCAAACCACTGTATTTTAAGTTTTTTTTAATGTATAAAAACAAAACTTTCTTATTGCTCGATTATAAAATAGACTAACAATTGGTCAAAAATACTAATAATTAAATAAAAGAGTAAATCATGAACCGTTTTCGCCAAGCAGATAATTTAATCGGTCAGGCTAACAGTTTTCTTGCCGTGCTTGAACAAGTCTCGCAAGTGGCTCCGCTGGATAAACCTGTGCTTATTATCGGTGAACGCGGTACCGGTAAAGAACTCATTGCCGCCCGGCTACACTTCCTGTCCAAACGCTGGGAACAAAACTACCTGAAGTTAAATTGTGCCGCACTGAACGAAAACTTGCTGGAAAGCGAGTTATTCGGCCACGAAGCCGGCGCCTTTACCGGGGCAGGTAAACGCCATGAAGGCCGCTTTGAACGCGCCGACAACGGCACTTTATTTTTGGACGAACTGGCTAATACTTCCGCCTTAGTGCAAGAAAAGTTACTCCGTGTGATTGAATACGGTGAGTTTGAACGGGTTGGTGGCTCGCGTACGGTAAAGGTAGACACCCGTTTAGTCGCCGCAACCAACGAAGATTTACCGACATTGGCTGAAAACGGTGGCTTCCGTGCCGACTTATTAGACCGGCTGGCATTTGATGTCATTACCCTGCCACCGCTACGCGAACGTCGTGACGATATTATGCTGTTGGCCGAAGAGTTTGCCATTAATATGGCGCGCGAGCTGGAATTTGAACTGTTCAGTGGCTTTACCGAAAAAGCCCGTCGCACACTATTGGAGCATCACTGGCCCGGTAATGTGCGGGAATTAAAAAATGTGGTTGAGCGCAGCGTGTACCGGGTAGCCTCAGGCCACATTCCGGTAAACGATATTGTGCTGGACCCGTTCGAAAGCCCCTATCGCCCGCAGGTATCAGCACACCGGCAAGCCACCTCAAGCGCTGCTAATGGTGTCGCAACACCGCAACATTCAACGCCGCAAGTAGCTGCGCCAGCAGCAGTGCCACCACCGAAAAATAGCGCCGACTTTGCCCTGCCTGATTTACAGAAGCCGGTGCAATTCAAAGAACTAGCGCAAGAATTCGAAGTAAGAGTTTTGCAGGATGCCTTGAAACATGCACAATATAATCAGAAAAAAACCGCAGAGCTGCTAGGCTTAACTTATCATCAACTGCGCGGCTATTTGAAAAAGTACGCACTACTTGATAGTCAGGGCGGAACTAGTAATGAGAGCAATGCGCAGCAATCCTAAGCAAGCTACTAGTACTTTTACGCAATGCCTGCAAAAGTGGCTGGCGCCCTTGTCGGTGACTATTTTAACGGCGTGTTCCCCGGCGGCAGAATCCGATCAACCACAGGTTATCCCCGAGCCTTTGCAACAAGGCCTGGTGTACTGCTCCGAAGGTAATCCCGAAAGTTTCAATCCGCAGTTAGGTACCTCGGGCACTACCGTGGATGCAACCGCTTCACAAATATACGACCGCTTGCTCGATTTTGATGACCAAACCAAAACCTTTATTCCTGCGCTTGCCACCAACTGGGAAGCGCTGGACAGAGGCACCAGATATCGGTTTAATTTGCGTGAAAATGTCGCTTTTCATCAGAATGCCCTGTTTCAACCGTCACGCACTTTTAACGCCGACGACGTACTATTTAGCTTCCAACGTTGGCTGGACCAGAATCACCCCTACCACTACGTCAATGGCGGGCAATATCCGTTTTTCACCTCCAGCGGCTTAATTCGCCTGATTGAACGGGTGGAAAAAGTAGGCCCCCATACCGTCGATTTTTACTTAAAACGTCCGGACAGCTCATTTTTGGCTAACTTAGCCACTGACTTTACGGTGATTTTATCGGCTGAGTATGGTGAACAACTGCGTGCCAATAACACTATGGGCATGATTGATTTCCGCCCCATTGGAACTGGCCCTTACGAATTTGTGGAGTTCCGCAAAGATATTCTGATCCGCTACTTCCGCCATCAGGAATACTGGCGCGAAGCACCAGCAATCGAACACTTGGTTTATTCCATCACGCCCAACGCAAACAAACGCATGCTGAAGTTAATTACCGGTGAGTGCGACGTTATTCCTTACCCATTGGTGAATGAACTGCAGGCGCTTGATGTAGACGGCAAAATTGAGGTGGCCAGTGAGGTGAATCCGAACGTGGCGTTCTGGGCTTTTAATACCGCCAAGCCACCCTTTAATGATCCGCTGGTACGGCAGGCATTAAGCCATGCCGTTAATCGTCCGGCAATTATTGATACTATTTATTCCGGTAACGCTCAGCTGGCGCACTCATTATTGCCGGAAACATCCTGGGCTTATAGCGAAGAAGTGAATCGCTATCCCTATGATCCGAAACAGGCACGTCAGCTACTAGCCGAAGCGGGCCTTCCTAACGGCTTTACCATGGATATCTGGGCAATGCCGGTGCAACGGGTATACAACCCCAACGCGCAACGTATGGCGGAGTTGATTCAAGCCGATTTAGCCGACATTGGCGTGCGTGCCAATATTGTCAGTTACGAGTGGAATACCTTCCGCCGCAGGCTTGAGCGCGGTGAACATCAATCCGTATTAATTGGTTGGGTAGCTGATCACGCCGATCCGGATAACTTCTATCGCCCTATTTTAAGTTGTGCGGCTATAGGTAGTGGCAACCGGGCGAATTACTGCAACCCAGCCTTAGACCAGTTGTTGATTAAAGCGATAAGCGAAACCGAACAAGCGCAGCGGCGCCCATTATACGATCAGATCCAGAACATCGTCAGTCAGCAAGTGCCGGTACTGCCTATTGCCAATTCCTTGCGCTTTCAAGCGCACCAAGCCGACATAAAAGGCGTTGAGCTACCGCCTTATGGTGGTATTAGCTTTCGCAACGCCAAACGTTTGTCGCCAGCAGAGCTGCAACAAGCTGATAGTGACGCAAACAGCGAGGAGCAGCCACAATGATTCGCTATACCCTGCGGCGGCTCATGCTGTTAATTATTACGCTATGGCTGCTCAGCATACTAGCATTCAGCCTGAACTATCTGTTCCCCGGCGACCCACTAACGAACATGACGGGCGTACGTACCAGCGACCCGCTGCTATATGAACAATTGCAACAGGCGCGTGGCTTCGATCATTCCATCGTGCTGCAATATACTAATTATTTTTCTCATATTGTGAGTGGCGACTGGGGCCAGTCGCTGGTTACCCAACGGCCGGTATTTGAAGACATGCAGGTATTTTTTGTCGCCACTTTGGAGCTAAGTTTACTGGCTATGTTGGTGGCCTTCCTGGCGGGAGTGCCGCTGGGTGTATTAGCAGCGGTACGGCAACGTAAGCTGAGCGACAGAATTATTATGGGGGTTAGCCTAAGTAGTTACTCCATTCCGGTATTCTGGTTGGCTCAGCTTTTTATTCTGTTATTCGCCGTTAAACTGAATTGGCTACCCATAACCGGTCAAATCAACCCGCTATACAATATTGATAATCGCACGGGTTCCATTTTATTAGATATCTGGTTCAGCGATACTGACTACAAACTGTCTGCCCTGCGCGATGCCGCGCAACATTTGGTCTTACCCGTAGCTGTGCTCGCTATTATGCCGCTGACTATGTTGGTGCGCATCACTCGTACCGCTACCTTGGAAGTGTTGCAGCAAAACTACATTCGCGCTGCTCGCGCCCGCGGGTTGTCGGAGCCACACTTATTGTGGAAGCATGCCCTGCCCAACGCCATGCAGCCGGTCGTATTACAACTGGGCCTACAGTTCAGTATTTTGATTACTAACACTATTATCACTGAGGCTATTTTCAACTGGCCCGGTATTGGCAGTTGGTTAATTAAAGGAATTTATGAGCGTGATTACCCGGTTATTCAAGGTACCCTGCTCACTCTTGCCGGCTTAATATTGCTGGTTAATGTATTGGTTGAACTCTACCACGCCTGGCGTTATCCCCAGGTACGGAAAGAACTTTATGCCGAACACTAAATTGTACTTTCAATACCGCGAGCCTTCGCCATTAATGCAGGTTTGGATTAACTTCCAAAGTAACCCCTTTGCGTTGTCCGCGCTATACTGTTTCGGCTTTATTACGCTCATGATGATACTGGCTCCGGTGCTATCACCCTTTGATGCAAACCAGCAGTTCAGCGACATCATTTCATTGCCGCCGTCATGGGATGACGATGGCAAAATGCGTTACTTCTTCGGCACCGATGACCTGGGGCGTGACATGCTCTCGCGCATTATGCATGGCGCCAGATATAGCCTGGGTTATCCTATTCTGATTGTGTTATTCGCCGGCATTATAGGTACAGCGCTCGGTGCCGGTGCCGGTATGACACGTGGCTTAAAATCTTCCACCCTAAATCACTTGCTGGACGTATTGCTGTCGATACCGTCATTGTTATTGGCGCTCATCATTATTGCTATTTTAGGGCCGTCGCTGGAAAACGTAGTGATTGCACTGTCGTTGGTATTAATACCTCAGTTTATTCATGCGGTGCGTAACGCCGTGCACGACGAAATATACAAAGACTACGTGGTAGCCGCAAAACTGAACGGCTGTTCCACCTGGTACATTCTGACCCGGGTTATTCTGCCAAACATCACCACTGTTATCGTGATGCAAACCACACTGGCACTGTCTACCGCCATTCTTGACATTGCCGCACTGGGTTTCCTTGGCCTTGGCGTACAACCACCAGCACCCGAATGGGGAACCATGCTGGCGCGTAGTCTGGATCAGGTGTATTTATCACCCTGGCTGATGATTCTGCCCGGGCTGGCGCTGTTTCTAACGGTGTTTTCTATTAACGTAATAGGTGATAGCTTGCGGGCGGCCATTCAAGAGAGGATCCGCAACTCATGAACTTGCTTGATATCCGTAACCTCAGCATTGAAATGGACACCAGCCAGGGGCCAATAAAGGTATTGGATAAAATGAGCCTGCAATTACGTGAGGGCGAAATTCACACCTTAATTGGTGAGTCCGGCTCAGGTAAAAGCTTGCTGGCCAAAGCCATATTGGGTTTTATCAATCCGCGCTGGCGCGTCATAGCTGACCGCCTGTGGTGGAATGGTAGCGATCTGTTAAGCATGACGCCGGCGCAACGACGAACTATTACCGGTCGTGATATGGCCATGATTTTCCAAAACCCCAGAAGCTATTTAGATCCAAACAGCACTGTGGGCGAACAGCTGCGGGAGGCTATTCCCAGCGGCGATTTGGAAGGCTTATTCCTGCGCCGGCGGGCAGACCGTAATACCCGTGTCACCCGCTTATTACATCGGGTGGGGGTAAAAAATCACGATGAGGTAATGAATAGTTATCCGTTTGAGCTTTCCGATGGCGTCGCGCAAAAAGTCACTATCGCCATGGCCATCGCGCACAAACCCAAACTACTCATAGCCGACGAACCTACCACCGCTATGGAACCCAGCACCCGCGCACAAATTTATAAGCTGCTGGAACGTCTGAGTGTGAGTCAGGGTATGTCGGTATTAATGATCACTCAGGACATGGGCAGTATTATTCCGGCCAGCGAACGTATTAGCCTGGTTTATTGTGGTCAGCTCATGGAAAGTGGTCCGCTTGAAGAAGTCACCCAAACACCGCGTCATCCATATACTCAAGCCATGTTGAGTATGTCGCTGCACGACACGGACAAAATGCAGCCCAAGCAGCGTTTAACCGGCCTGTCTGGCGCTATCCCAACCCTGCAGCATTTACCTATTGGTTGTCGGCTTGGACCGCGCTGTCCTCGCGCACAGAAAAAATGTGTGCAACAACCGCGGTTGGATAAAGTTCAGGACCAGGTATACGCCTGTCACTTTCCGCTAACCTATGAGCAAGCTGACGACAAACCCGATGCCCCTGCCGGCCCTAAACCTGCTGATTCTGATAAGGAGCAATAAACATGAGCTGCTTATTAGAAGTAAAAGGTCTCTATAAAAACTACATTCATAAAAGTGGCTGGTTGCCCGGTAAGCGGGTGTGCGCGCTGGAACCCATTAGCTTTACGCTGGCAAAGGGTGAGTCGCTGGCAGTGATGGGTGAAACCGGCTCTGGCAAAACCACCTTAGCTAAGCTTATAGCTGGTGCAGAGCCGCCATCAGGTGGCGAGATACTGCTCAACGGAGAGCGTTTGGAAACCGGCAACTATCGCCAACGCTGTCGCCATATTCGCATGATTTTTCAGGACAGCCTTGGCTCACTAAATCCACAAACCATTGTCGGTCAACAATTGCTCGAATCACTAAAATTCAATACTGATTTGACCAATGACGAGCAAATTGACCGGGTTAATAAAACTTTGATGAAAGTTGGCCTTCTACCCGATCATTTCTTTTTCTATCCGCATATGCTGTCCAGTGGCCAGCAACAACGGGTATGCATTGCCCGGGCTATTGTGATTAACCCACAGATTATTGTGGCCGATGAAGCCCTGGTAGGACTGGACCCATCTGTTAGAGCTCAAATTATTAATTTGCTGCTAGATTTGCAGCAAGATATGGGAATTTCCTTTATTTTCATATCACATTCGCCGGAAATCGTTAAACACGTTGCAGACAAGATCTTGATAATGCATCGTGGTAAAATGATTGAGTTTGGAAAAACGTCTGAGCTGATCAAGAATCCAACGGAGCACGTAACCGAGTTATTGTTGCAATCCGGAATAATTAAAAATCAGCTGTAATTCTCAAGCACAAGGGAGTCAACACATTGGAAACAGGTACACTTATTTCACTTGCCCTGTACTTTATCGTCATGATGGGTATTGGCTTATATGCGTACAAGAAATCAACCGATAGCATTTCCGGCTACATGCTTGGTGGTCGCCAATTAGGCCCGGCAGTAACCGCACTATCGGCCGGAGCTTCAGATATGAGCGGCTGGATGCTCATGGGGTTGCCTGGCGCTATTTACCTATCGGGTGTTTCACAGTTATGGATTGCGGTAGGTCTGGTGGTTGGTGCTTATCTCAACTACTTGATTGTTGCCCCACGCCTACGCACCTATACTGAGGTCGCGAATGACTCAATAACTATTCCTGACTACTTTGCGAATCGCTTCAACGACAAAGGTCGTCGTCTGCGCATTTTCTCGTCACTGGTTATTATTGTGTTTTTCACTCTTTACACCTCAGCCAGCTTAGTTGCCGGCGGTAAACTATTCGACAGCTCTTTCGGTCTTGAATACACCACCGGGTTATGGGTAACCGCAGGTGTGGTTTGTGCATACACCCTGTTTGGCGGTTTCTTAGCCGTCAGCATGACCGACTTTGTACAGGGTTGTATTATGTTTGTGGCGCTGGTGCTGGTGCCCGTAGTGGCCTTTACCGACTTGGGCGGCTTAACCAGCGTAACGCAACAAGTTAGCAATCTGAATCCAGATTATCTGGAGTTTTTCAAAGATGCCGCCGAAACCGACCCCATGTTGGCAAACCTATCGTTCTTAGGAATTATATCCCTGCTTGCCTGGGGTTTGGGTTACTTCGGTCAGCCTCACATTATTGTTCGTTTTATGGCTATCCGCTCCGTTCGTGATATCAAAAAAGCACGTCGTATTGGTATTACCTGGATGACGGTATCTATTATTGGTGCCATGGCAACAGGCTTTGTCGGCATTGCCTATGTAGAAAAAACCCAAATGCAATTAGCTGATGCTGAAACTATCTTCATTATCTTTTCACAGTTTCTGTTTCATCCGCTCATTGGTGGTTTCCTGCTGGCCGCTATTTTGGCCGCTATTATGAGTACTATCTCATCGCAGCTACTGGTTACCTCCAGCTCGCTGACGGAAGATTTCTACAAAGCCTTCCTGCGTCGCGACGCCAGCCAACGCGAACTGGTTTTCGTGGGCCGCATGTCGGTATTGTTAGTGTCGATAGTGGCTATCTTATTAGCGCTTGACCCGGACAGCTCAGTATTGAATCTGGTCAGTAACGCCTGGGCAGGCTTCGGTGCCGCCTTCGGTCCGGTCATTATTTTCAGCTTGTTCTGGAAACGTATGAACCGTAACGGTGCTCTGGCCGGTATGCTTATTGGTGCGGCTACAGTGCTATTCTGGATTTATGGCCCAACCATTAACGGCGAGCCGCTGGGCTCCTACGTTTATGAAATCATTCCAGGCTTTATTTTGTGTAGTATTGCCATTGTGGTATTCAGCAAGTTAACCGCCGAACCCGATACGGCCCTACAGGATAAGTTTGACGAAATGGAACGTGAACTGAAGAAAAACACGGCTTAAGCTAAATAGTAGTAAGCTGTAAGCAAAAAAAGCCGCACTTCTTATAAAGTGCGGCTTTTTTCTATGTTTGACTCTAACTTACCCGATGTTCAAATAACTCGATTTCAGATTCAATCAATTCACGCATGCGAATGGTCGTTTCATAACCAATATCTATAGCTTCGTCACCACGTTCAAATTCAAGAATACCGATATGGCCTAACTTAGGCTGAATCAGTACATCAGCAGGATCGCCAGCCATCCGCGCTTTCGTGATACGTTCCTGCATAATATCAATAGCACCAGCCATTACCCCAAAAACACCCGGAGATTTCTCCTCAGGCCCACTAAACTTCTGTTTTACACCATCAAAGTAGTTCTGGCTTTGACTTAAGAAGTGCTTGAAGAAGCCCTGATCGGGGTCTTCGCCTTTCACCCGCTCTTCCTGCACGTCTAATGCGGCCCGGTCTTCTTCAGATGGCGGTGACATGTTTCGAGGCGACTTCCCAGCTGTTCTGGTGTTTAACTGTGAATTCAAATGCACAGCAATGACAAAGTCTGCGCCTAAGGCACGAGTTAATGAAATTGGCACCGGGTTAACCAGCCCGCCATCAACCAACCAACGCTCGTCGTAGCGCGCTGGAGCAAGCAAACCTGGCATGGCACAGGAAGCGCGCGCAGCATCGTAAACGTCGCCATTACGTAACCAAATTTCGCGCCCTGAATACAAGTCTGTTGCTACCGCGCCATACACAATAGGTAGATCTTCAATATTAATAGCACCGAACTGTTCACGGGCATGGTTAAATACTTTTTCACCAACCACCAGGCCGCCATGGCTTAAACCGAAATCCAGCAAGTTAAACACCTGCCAGCGATTCATGCCGCGTACCCATTCTTCAATTTCTTCCAGGCGACCGGACGCATAGCCCGCACCCACCAGCGAACCAATTGACGTACCGCCGATTATCGAGACTTTAATGCCCATTTCATTCAGGGCTTTAATTACTCCAATATGCGCCCAGCCACGTGCTGCGCCCGATCCCAGAGCTAACGCAATATGAACATCTCGCATAACGTTCCTTTCCTTACAATGTAAATGGTAATATGCTTACTATCATACGCTCAAATGCTGAAGCGAACCAAGCTAGGGTAATTCACATTTATGTTCTTTTACGTTGCCAGACAGCCTATTTTAAATCGGGATAAGACCTTATTTGCCTACGAATTATTGTTTCGTGACGGCATGAATAACGCATTCCCAAATATCAGTGCCGACGAAGCGACCTCTAAGCTGGTTGAAAGTAGCCAGTTTAGCAGTGGTATTGATGATTTAACGGGTGGCAAACTGGCGTTCATTAATTTCGCCGAAGACGCTATTATCAACCAGCTACCCACCTTGCTGCCAAATGAAACCGTGGTCGTTGAAGTGCTGGAAACTGTTACCCCGAATAAAAACTTGGTTCATGCTTTAACCACATTAAAGGCTAAAGGTTACACCATAGCCTTGGATGATTTTATTTATGATGAAGCCTGGAAGCTGGTGTTTCCACACGTAGATATTATTAAAATTGATATTCAAATCAGCGGCTTGTCAGAAATTAACGAGCTGCGCCGTAAACTGAAAGATTATTCATTTAAGTATCTTGCTGAAAAAGTAGAAACCTATGAAGAGTTTCAACTAGGTTCCACCTTAGGCTTTGATTACTTTCAGGGTTACTTCTTTTCGAAACCCGAAGTAATTCAAAAGCGGGCCTTAAATCCTTCTCAATTAGCTTTCGCAGACTTACTCTTTGAAACCAGCAAGCTAGACATGGATGTAAACAAAGTTTGTGCCTCAATTGAACGTGATGTTGGCCTTTCTTATAAGTTACTGCGGTTTGTTAATTCATCAGCATTTCATCGCTCACGTAAAATAGAAAACCTGAAACAAGCCATTGTGTTTCTGGGTCAGCAGGAATTGCAAAAATTAGTGGCCGTTATTGCGGCTGCGCAATTAAGCGACAACAAACCCAGTGAGCTAATGCGGCTTTCTATTACCCGCGCTCGTTTCTGTGAGCATTTAGCGGTTTTATACGGGCGCAAAGATGATGCGCCTAAAGCATTTTTAACCGGCTTAATGTCACTGATTGACGCCATTATGGATGACGAGCTGAAGAATATTCTGGATCGCATTCCTTTAAGTCAGGACATATACGATGCCTTGATAGATAAACGTGGTGTACTGGCTTATTTACTGGCTTTAGCGGTGAGTTACGAGAATGCCAACTGGGCTCGCACCGCACAAATTGCTAAGAAACTGAAAATTAGCGAAGCTGAATTACCCGACTTATATTTAGATGCCACTAGTTGGGCCAATGCCTACAGCGAGTTTGACGAAGAAGAATAAAAAAATGACCGCGGTTCATTTACAGTAATGAACAACGGTCACTTAATAGAAGTCTCATTCAAGCGGCAACCGCCGCTCTATTAAATCAGGTCTTCGTTTAACTCTTCACCAGGTGATGCTTTACCTGCTTTTCCTTTTGCCGGCTTCGCTGATGCTTCTTCTTTATTTTTATCGCCAGCTTTTACTGGCTTCGCCAGTAACATGCTGCGCAAATTCTTTTCAATTTCATCAGCAATTTCAGGATGCTCAACCAAATACTTCATGGAGTTGGCTTTACCTTGACCAATTTTGTCGCCTTTGTAGCTATACCAGGCGCCAGCTTTATCAACCAATTTATGCTTCACACCTAAATCGATTAACTCACCGTTTTTAGAAATACCTGAGCCATACATAATTTGGAACTCGGCTTCACGGAAAGGTGGTGCCACTTTGTTTTTAACCACTTTAACCCGGGTTTCGTTACCGACAATTTCATCACCCTCTTTCACCGCACCAATGCGGCGAATATCAAGTCGAACTGAAGCATAGAATTTCAGTGCATTACCACCCGTTGTGGTTTCAGGGTTACCGAACATAACGCCGATTTTCATGCGTATTTGGTTAATGAAAATACACAGGCTGTTTGATTTTTTAATGTTAGCCGCTAGCTTTCTGAGCGCTTGTGACATTAAACGAGCCTGCAGACCCATGTGGCTATCGCCCATGTCGCCTTCAATTTCAGCACGTGGGGTTAAAGCTGCAACCGAATCCACGATAACCACATCGATAGCCGCCGAGCGAACCAACATGTCGCAAATTTCTAAAGCTTGTTCACCGTTGTCTGGTTGAGAAACCAGTAACTCGTCAACATTTACGCCTAGTTTGGCAGCGTACACCGGATCCAAAGCATGCTCAGCATCAACGAAAGCACAGGTTTTACCTGCGCGCTGGGCTTCAGCAATAACCTGCAGTGTTAAGGTTGTTTTACCGCTTGATTCCGGACCATAAATTTCAACCACCCGGCCGTAAGGTAAACCACCAATGCCAAGCGCAATATCGAGGCTTAATGAACCCGTTGAAACCGACTCCACATCCATGGCATGGTTATCGCCCAGACGCATAATTGAACCTTTACCGAACTGACGTTCAATTTGACCTAAGGCCGCGTCTAATGCTTTTTCTCTATCAGTACTCATGTTGTGCTCCAATATATAAACTGTGGTGGCCACACTTAATTCGATTTCCAGTTAGTATACTGTGTATTTGTACAGTATCAATAAAAACTCCGATTTTTTTTACAAATCATGTCTAACTAACTGTTATATCTATTTATTTAGTGTTTCCATGCTCATCCAGATGACGCTGGCAACGCAGGGCTTCCAGGATGGTCGCAGTTCGTACCTGATGCCGGTTGCCGGCAAAATGACGTGACCAGGACATAACACCGGTGGTGCTTGCCAACCCAAACCAGACCAAACCAACAGGTTTACCTGGCGTGGCGCCGCCCGGCCCGGCAATACCTGTTACCGCAATACCAACGTGCGTATTCAGTGCTTGGCGAGCGCCAATGGCCATGGCTTCGGCAGTCGCCGCAGATACCGCCCCCTGGTGGTCAAGAATAGTGGAGGAAACGCCGAGCTGTTGTTGCTTCACTGCGTTACTGTACGAAATGATACCACCGTGGAACCAGTCAGAACTTCCCGCTATAGCGCTGATGGCGTATCCTATACCTCCGCCGGTACAGGACTCTGCGGTGGCTATGTGCAATTTCCGCTCAGAAAGCCACTGCCCCAGTTCAGCTGCGGCTTGTAGTGCGATAGAATCAACCATTGTACGAACTCCTAAAACAAGGCGCGCAGGAAAAATGGATACCAATACGCATGTCTGAATCGTTACGCTCAGCTCCAACACAGTCTAATCATACGCCCATGATGCAGCAATACTTACGCATTAAGGCGGAACACCCGGATATTTTATTGTTCTATCGGATGGGTGACTTTTACGAATTATTTTTTGACGATGCGAAGCGAGCCGCCGACTTACTGGATATATCCTTAACCAAGCGTGGCAGCAGTGCCGGTGAACCTATTCCAATGGCTGGCGTGCCCTACCATGCGGTAGAAAACTATCTCGCCCGGTTAGTTCAGCAAGGCCAGTCGGTAGCCATTTGCGAGCAAATTGGCGATCCGGCAACCAGTAAAGGTCCGGTTGAGCGTCAAGTGGTACGTATTGTAACACCCGGCACCGTAACCGATGAAGCCTTGTTACCCGATCGCAGAGATAATCTGTTAGTAGCAATAAAACCGCAACGCCAGCGTGGCGTGCTCAGTTATGGGGTAGCGGCGCTAGATATTAGCAGTGGCCGGTTTACGGTGTCAGAGCAACCTAATGACGAGAGTTTGCAAGCTGAATTAGCGCGTTTACAACCAGCTGAATTACTCTACCCGGAAACGAACACCACCGAGCTTTGGCAAGATTACTGCCGCAGCCTACGTCGCCGTCCCGACTGGGAATTCGACGCCGATACCGCGCGGCAGCAATTACAGCAACAATTCCAAACCCAGCACCTGGACGGCTTTGGGATTGGCGAATTGGAACTGGCGATTGGCGCTGCCGGAGCTTTGTTAACCTATATAAAAGAAACCCAGCGCACAGCCCTGCCACATTTACGAACTATTGTGCATGAGTTGCCCGACAGTGCCTTGATTCTGGATTCAGCAACACGACGCAATTTAGAGCTTACACAAAGCCTGAGCGGCGCTGCTACCGCTGTTGCTGACGTACTGGACAACACGGTATCGGCCATGGGTAGCCGCTTATTTAAGCGCTGGTTGCAGCAACCTTTACGCGATCAGAGCCAGCTCAAAAGTCGTTACGCCGCCGTTGCTGCATTTAGCGACACCGACATGCGCGACGCCTTACGAGCCCAGTTAAAGCAACTCGGCGATATTGAACGCATTAGCTCGCGTATTGCATTACGCAGCGCCCGACCGCGGGATCTTGCCCGCCTGCGTGATAGCCTGGCCTTACTACCTGAGATTCGGGCACTACTAACGCCAGCACCGTTACAAGAATTTAGTGCGCAATGTCCACCGTTTAAGCAATTAACCGAAACCCTGGAACGTGCTTTGATTGAGCAGCCGCCGGTATTGATTCGCGATGGTGGTGTGCTGGCAACGGGTTACGACGCCGAGTTGGATGAATGGCGGGATTTGGCTAATGGTGCCACCAGTTATTTAGCGAAACTGGAGCAGCAGGAGCGCGAGCGCACTGGCATTAGCTCATTAAAAATCGGTTATAACCGGGTGCATGGTTACTACCTGGAGGCCAGCCGCAGCGCATCAGCCGCAATCCCAGATGACTACCAGCGTCGGCAAACGCTAAAGAATGCCGAACGCTACATTATTCCAGAGCTAAAAGAGCACGAAGAAAAAGTGCTGAGCAGCCAAAGCAAAGCACTGGCCCGCGAAAAGTGGCTGTACGAAGAACTATTAAGCCTGTTGCAGCCGCATGTGGCCGAACTTTTGACCATGGCATCAGCCTTAGCGCAACTGGATGTGTTAGCGGGTTTTGCCGACACCGCCCAACAACACAACTATGTGCAGCCGGAACTGGTGTCTACGCGCGGCATTGATTTGCGCGATGCGCGCCATCCGGTGCTGGAACAGCTGCAGGATGCCCCATTTATTCCAAATTCTGTGAGTTTGAATGCCAAGCGCCATCTGTTGCTGATAACCGGCCCCAACATGGGCGGTAAATCTACCTACATGCGCCAAACTGCACTGTTAGTCATACTGGCACATATTGGCAGTTACCTACCCGCTAGCAGTGCCACAATAGGTCCTATTGATCGTATTTTCACCCGCATTGGCGCGGCCGACGATTTGGCCTCGGGCCGCTCTACCTTCATGGTAGAAATGACCGAAGCAGCCGCTATTATGCACAACGCCACCGCGCATAGTCTGGTGCTTATGGATGAAATTGGCCGGGGAACCTCAACCTACGACGGCCTGGCCCTGGCCTGGGCCTGCGCAGAAGAATTGGCGAAACAAAACCAGGCGCTCACCTTGTTCGCGACGCACTATTTCGAACTTACCGAATTAGCCGAACAGTTAGCTGGCTGTGCTAATGTTCATGTAGAAGCCGCCGAGCATGGCGATACCATAACTTTCTTACACAGTATTCAAGAAGGCGCTGCAAATAAGAGCTTTGGCTTACATGTCGCACAATTGGCAGGCATGCCGCAACGAGTGATGCAAGTAGCCAAACAGCAATTGCGGCGCTTAGAGCAGCTACCGGCGGCTACCCCTCAGGCACAACAACAATTGCCATTACCTACTCAGCAGGCGCCATCGCACCCGCTTATAGATGCACTGACCAATGTGCAGCCCGACCAATTAAGCCCGCGCGAGGCGTTGGATTTGATTTACGCCTGGCAACAGGAATTGAAAAACGAAAAACCATAAAAAAAGGTGCCAACAGGCACCTTTTTTTATTAAACAAACTCTTTAACTGGGAGTGAACAATGAATCCAGCGTCAATCCCTGATGTTTCAGATTGTCACGCAGCTTACGCAAGGCTTCAACCTGAATTTGCCGCACACGTTCACGTGTCAGGCCTATTTCACGCCCTACGTCTTCCAGTGTAGCTGGCTCATAGCCTAATAAACCAAAGCGACGAGCTAATACTTCGCGTTGCTTCTCGTTTAAGCTGGATAACCAGTCAACAATGTTCGAACGCATGTCGTCGTCCTGCATCACTCCTTCCGGGCCATTGTCGTTTTCGTCAGCAATCACATCCAGCAGCGCTTTATCATTATCGCCGCCAATAGGCGTGTCTACTGAGGAAATACGCTCGTTCAGGCGCAGCATACGGGTAACATCTTTTACCGGCTTATCTAAACTCTCGGCAATATCTTCCGCCGTAGGCTCATGATCTAACTTATGTGCGAGTTCACGAGCCGCACGTAAATAAGTATTTAACTCTTTCACCACGTGAATCGGTAGGCGAATAGTACGGGTTTGATTCATGATAGCCCGTTCAATGGTCTGCCGGATCCACCAGGTCGCATACGTTGAAAAGCGAAAGCCACGCTCTGGGTCGAACTTCTCAACCGCACGAATCAGACCTAAGTTACCCTCTTCAACCAAATCAAGCAGAGCTAAACCGCGATTGGTATAGCGTCTTGCGATTTTTACCACCAGTCGCAGGTTGCTCTCAATCATGCGTTTGCGGGCGCTCTCGTCACCTTTCAATGAGCGGCGGGAGAAGTAAACTTCTTCTTCAGCAGTAAGTAATGGCGAGAAACCAATTTCACTAAGATACAACTGCGTTGCATCCATTTTTTTCTGATACGACTGCCGCGAAGCTATGGCTTCTTCGAGCTCACCGTCGTCAGTAGTTTCCTCAGCCGAATCGTCACCGATTTTATCCAGTGCGTCTTTTTCGTCAATATCGTCGCGAACGTCTTCCTTACCCTGGTTCATCGTTTACCTCCTACTACCTGACTATTGTCAGCTTAGAACAGCCGTCATCTCAAAAAGGTTCATTGCCGAAGCTTGAAGCCTTTGTTGTCAGACTCACTGCTTCGGTAAATAATTCCTAGGATTGACCGACTTTCCTCGAAACCTCACTTCAAAATGCAACTTCACGCGATCGGCATCGGAACTACCCATACGGGCTATTTCCTGACCCGCCGTGACAAACTCTTGTTCTTTCACTAAGAGCTCATCGTTGTGCGCGTAGGCGGTTATAAAATCATCATTATGTTTCAATATGATTAAACGACCAAAACCGCGCAAAGCGTTGCCAACATAAACTACTTTTCCTGCCGCGGCAGCTACTACCGGGTCGCCCCTGTCGCCGCCAAAATCTAATCCTTTATTCCCTGCTTGCTGCAGTGAAAAGTCACTAATAATCTGTGACTTACTTGGCCACTGCCAGTTTATATCTTCATTCGTTAAAGTTGGTTCAGTTCCAGTTGATGGCACGACCACCTTTGCTGCCGCTTTCTTGCTGGAAACTAACTCTTTACTATTATTTTTAACATACTCTTTCTTTTGTTGTGAAGCAACGGATGCCCCGGCAGCTTTACGCGGACTTTTCGATACAGGCTCAGCTGGTTTCGGTGATGGTGTGCTTTTCGCCGTTTGGCTACTGCTCGCAGCGCTGTTTAAGCGCAGAGTTTGGCCGGGATAAATCGTATATGGGGCGTTAATATTATTTAGTTTGGCCAGTTCACGTACGTCTTTATTAGCGCGAAACGCAATAGAATAGAGTGTTTCACCAGGTTCGACCTGATAGCTGGTTGCCGCCAAACTGGCGCGTTCGTAGTCGTAAATGGTTTTGCCGGTATAAACCGATGCCACCGGTGCTGGCTCGTTGCGTGCACCACAGGCCACCAGACCAGTGCAAAGCACCAGCATGATGACACGCTGTGATGTTAATCGTTGTACGTTAACGCAACCAAACATAGGCACATACCGCCACAATAACCAGCAACCAACCAATGGTGTCCACATAACGACGCAGTGCCACAGCCATTTTCGGACCACCGCTACGCATCAGCCAGGCCACTAAGAAAAACCGTAAGCCACGACTAATAAGTGAGGCTATAACGAACGGGATCAAGGCGATGCCCAGCATACCACCAGAAACCGTGAAGAGTTTGTAGGGTATAGGCGAAAAGCCGGCAATAAAAACAATCCAAAAGCCCCACTGATCAAACCATTGTTGCACCACCGCCAGCTTTGCTTGGTAACCGGCCCATTCAATCATGGGCATCACCAGTGTATCGAACGCCAGATAGCCAAGGGCATAACCCACCAAGGCACCCAATACCGAGAAGATGGTGGTAATGGCGGCGAAGTACCAGGCCCGTTTTGGCTGCATCATCGCCATAGGTGCCAGCATCACGTCCGGTGGGATTGGAAATATGACGCTTTCACTAAAACTTAAACCCGCTAAAATAGCCGGTGCACGACGATGTTGAGTCCAACCTAGCACTTTATCGTAAAGTGCTGAAAATACCTTCACAGCAGTGCTCCTTGCACAAGGGGTACGAATCTGACATCACCAATCCGTTGTTGTTCATAATCATCGCCAAAACGGCGAATCACATATAAGGTTTGCTGTTCTGTACCAACCGGAATAATCATCACGCCACCATCGGCTAATTGCTCAAGTAGGCGCTGCGGTACTTCTTTGGCAGCAGCGGTCACAATAATCCCATCGAACGGAGACTTACTTGACCAACCTTCCCAACCATCACCATGACGGGTCATTACATTGTGTAAATCCAACTGCTTTAAGCGTCGCTTGGCCTGATACTGCAGGTGTGAAATCCGTTCTACGGAGTACACTTTGTCAATAAGCTGCGCCAAAATGGCCGTTTGATAGCCAGACCCGGTGCCAATCTCAAGCACTTTATGGCAATCATGCTGCAGCAACAGCTGCGTCATCGTAGCCACCATTAATGGCTGTGAAATAGTTTGGCCATTGCCAATAGGTAGCGCCGTATTCTCATAAGCCTTATGCACCAGCGACTCGGGCATGAATTTATGCCGCGGCGTTCGTTCGATAGTGCCCAGCACTGCCTCATTGGCAATGCCCTGTTGCTTCAGTAAGGTGGTCAGGCGTTTCGCCATGCCTTGAAAATTATTCATTATCATGAGGTTTTCGTTAACCACTCCTGCAAACGATCCTGATGCGACTTCGCTGTCATATCCAAACTTAGTGGGGTAATGGAAACAAAACCTTTGTTAACTGCGTCAAAGTCGGTGCCCTCGGCATCATCCTGATGCCCACCAATAGGACCGTACCAAAAGATATGACGACCAAAGGGGTCTTTGTCCTGCACCATAGTATCAGCGCGATGACGGCGCCCTAAACGCGTTACCCGGGTACCTTTCAATTGGTCATAATCAACCGCCGGAACGTTAATATTTAAAATGGTATCAAGCCGCAGTGGCTGCTGGTCCATTTGGCTCACGATGTCTGCTACTACCTGCGCGGCAGTGTCGTAGTAATCATGACCGCGGCTACCCATAGAAACCGCAATAGACGGCAGCCCCATATAGCGCCCTTCCATAGCGGCTGCCACTGTACCTGAATACAGCACATCATCACCCATGTTCGGTCCGTCGTTAATACCGGAAACCACCAAATCGACGTTTTCAGCAAATGGTGAATTGGTGCCCAAATGCACGCAGTCGGTGGGCGTGCCATTGAGTGAATAGAAACCATTTTGCAACTTATGCAAACGCAGTGGATTATGCAGCGTCAGTGAATTACTTGCACCGCTACAATTGCGATCCGGTGCAATAACTTTGACCTCAGCAACTTTTACCAAAGCCTTGTATAAAGCTTCAATGCCAGGTGCGTGCACCCCGTCATCATTACTCAGCAGAATTTTCATCATTTTGGTAATCAACTATGGTTATAAGTTCACGAATAATACTGGTGGCAAAGCAACCAGTCGGTAAATAAAAGCTCAGCCAACAGTTGTTCGGGTTGGCGTCATCCGGCGTTAGGCTGGCTTGTTCTAAAGCCAATAATAGTGCGCGCCGTTCTTGTTTCAGGCCGTGTTGCTGCAGGCCTTGCGCCAATATCGGATGCGCATCAGCACCACGGGATTCTAATTCCCGTACCGCCCCTTCTGAAGGTGGGTCGCCCACGCCCCATAAAGGTGCTGTTAAGCGTATATCGCCACTGTTAAAGCGCTGCAACAAGGTGTCATCCAGTTCGCTGGCAACAAAGAATGAGCGACTCCCCGCTAACTGCATCACATCACCGGCTTCCGGGGCTAAACGCTGCTGCTCAACACGCTGGGATACCAGCTGATTAAAAATAAAGGAACGTGACGCAGATAATAACAAACCTTGTTTATGGCGACTAACCCGGCGCTTGCGACCGGCCTGAAACCATCGCTGGGCATCGCTAATATTTCGGTAACCGTGGCCAAAGCGCTGGTCGCCAAAGTAATTGGGGACGCCGCTGGCGCAAAGTTTTTCAAAGCGTTGTTGCAACGCCGCCATATCGCTAACGTCACGCAAATAAATACGAAAATGATTGCCTTTGTGGCTGCCGGTTTTTAGTTTGCGCGATTGTCGACGTGTCTCCAATACCCGAAATTCGTCGTGCTCAAGCGCTTGCCAGTCAAGCATGTCTTTGCCCGGCAACTGGATAGAAAACCACTGCCGCGTCACCGCCTGGCGGTCTTTCATACCGGCAAACCCCACGTCGCGCTCCTGCACACCGGCAAAAGCAGCCAATTGATCGGCGACATAGCGCGTGTTCGCACCGCGCTTTTCTACCCACAACCACTGATGTTCACCGGGTTCATCGGGCGCCGGGTTAAAGTCTTCGGTGACCTGAAAATCTTCCGGCTGCAATTTAAATTGTGCGCTAACAGCAGGTTTACCATGCAAAAAGGCCCACTCAGGCGCGCCTGTTGTTGTATCTTCTTTTAGGTATGTCATACCACTAACCGCTTTGTGATCAGTGCCACACTGTGGCATGCAATGCCTTCTTCACGGCCAACAAAGCCCAGCCGTTCGGTGGTGGTCGCTTTCACATTCACCTGATCAACTTCAGCTTCCAGCAAACTGGCAATACGCTCTCGCATTTGGCCAATGTAAGGCGCCATTTTAGGCGCTTGGGCCACAATAGTGACGTCTAGGTTACCCAGTTGCCAGCCGCGCTCACGAAGTAAACCAAATACATGCTGCAATAGCACCGCACTGTCGGCACCTTTAAATTTTGCGTCGGTATCGGGGAAATGCTGACCAATGTCACCTAACGCCAGTGAGCCCAACAAAGCGTCAGCCACTGCGTGTAGCACCACATCGCCATCTGAGTGAGCCACTAAGCCCGTGTTGTGTGGGACGGTGATACCACCAAGAATTAATGGCTGCTCACTGCCGAATTTATGTACGTCGTAGCCATGTCCAATTCGCATTACTGTTCCCTACTTAGTTCCAGGTAAAGCCGTGCCAATTCTAAGTCAGCAGGTCGGGTAACCTTAATATTGGTTGCCGAACCCGCTATCAACTTAGGTTTATAACCACAACGCTCAACTGCCGAAGCTTCGTCAGTTAAGCCAGGATCATCCACACCGATTTGCTGCAGCGCACGTTGTAAAATATTGGTGGCGAAAACTTGCGGCGTCATAGCACGCCATAACTGACTGCGATCCAGCGTGGCCTCGCTATTGTCAGTGGCATCCGCCCGCTTCAAGGTATCATCCACCGGTAATGCCAATAAGGCCCCTGCCTCACTACTTAGCCCAGCGCTAATAACACGCTCTAAATCGTCCGTGCGTAAACACGGGCGCGCGGCGTCATGCACCACTACATGGCTGTATCCGGCGGCGGCCGCGGCCGCCACACCGGCAGCCACAGAGGCGGCACGGCAATGCCCGCCGGCCACGCGTGTTAGTGGCCAGTGAGCCGGGAATTCCAAACTTTGATACCAGGGGTCGTCACCAGCAACAGCAATAAACACATGTTTAATGCGTGGGTCGGTAAGTAATGCAGTAAGGGTGTGCAGCAGTATTTCCTGCCCCGCTAAGCGCAGATACTGTTTCGGCTTATCGTGCTGCATACGGCTGCCGTAACCGGCAGCGGGAACAATAGCCGCCACTGCGGTAATTGCCGTCATGTTAATTTTTCACCGGAACAATTCGAAAGAAGGTTTCGCGCTTTTTAATCAAGCCAAGCTCATTACGGGCGCGTTCTTCCAGCGCCTCTTCACCGTCGCGCAAGTCGGCGATATCGGCAGCCAGCAGTTGATTACGCTGGCGTAAACGTTCATTGGTTTCTTGCTGACGGGTCACTTCCTGCTGCAGTCGCCAGTAATCGGGCACACTATTCTTCCCCAACCACAAACGATATTGCAGCGCTAAAAACAAGCTCAGCAGTATTAGCATAACCAAACGCATAGCTATTCTCACGGCGAAAACTAACGTCATTATGAAGTGTTAATGAGTGGCTGAAAAGTGCTTTACCCAAATTGTACGAAGATTGTTGCAGGAAGCAGCAGATAGGTCGCTAAACTTGATCGGGAATGCGCAAAACCTGACTGGGGTTGTCCCAGTTCAAAGTTGCCGCTAGTAACACTTCCCGTAAACTCAAAGTGCGTGGATCGGTACGGCCTTTATGGCTCCATTGATGCCCACAGCAGGCTGCGGTCAAACTGATTTTTTCTGGCTTTACCAGCGTAATAGAAGCGCCCGGTGTCGGTTCCGGCAGGCCGTTTTGCTCGTCGTCAGCCTCATGAATAGATTCACCGCTGTAACTGAACCAACCCCATTCATTTAGGTGAATGCGCTGTGCGCTAGTGTCAATGCGGTCAATCGAGTCCAGTAACACCCGTTGCTGAATGGGTGTCGCCACAATAACCGGAACCACCAAACCTAGCGCCGCGTAACCCTGGAGCCATTTTTGCGTACGTGTTTGTTGGGCTGGTGTTACTTTTAACTGTTTTTTCTGGGGCGCGTGCCAACTGCCATTTTGAACATCTAGCTGCAAGGGCGATGCAGTGGCAAGCATGCCACGGGCGGCACGGCGAATATAGTAAGGCAAGCTGCGTAGACGTGCCTGAAACCAGCGCACAGTAACGGCATTGGTAGGTACAGATTGGGCTAAATAAGCAAGTTCACGTTCATACAACACGGTGCAAAGCTCAGCATAGTGGCTATGCTGTGCCAGAGGCTGGAAAATATCCGCTTGATCAACCATGCCTCTGCACCAGTGTCTGAACCATCATCTAGCCCTCTCACCTTTGCAGCCAATCGCAGTTATGCCACTGGCTGCAAATTTACGTCCGTTTGCTTGTTACGCTGAACCTTTAGCCGCAACAACTTCAGCACGACCGCGGTAGGCAACATCACCGAGTAACTCTTCTTCGATGCGTAACAACTGATTGTATTTTGCGACCCGGTCAGAACGGCATAATGAGCCCGTTTTAATTTGACCAGCCGCAGTACCCACAGCTAAATCAGCAATGGTTGCATCTTCGGTTTCACCGGAACGATGCGAAATAACTGCCGTAAAGCCAGCGTCATTCGCCATGCGAATAGCCGCTAAGGTTTCCGATAAGCTACCAATTTGATTGAACTTAATCAAAATAGAATTACCGATTTTTTCACGAATACCGCGTTCCAGTATGGCGGTATTGGTTACAAACAAGTCGTCGCCAACCAATTGCACGCGGTCGCCTAAACGCTCGGTCAGGATTTTCCAACCGGCCCAGTCGCTTTCATCCAAACCATCTTCAATGGAAATAATCGGATAACTATCACAAAGCTCAGCCAGGTAGTTGGCGAAGCCTGCTGCATCAAACGACTTACCTTCACCGGCTAAGTTATATTTACCGCCTTGGTAAAACTCAGACGCGGCGCAATCTAACGCCAGCGTAATATCATCCCCCATGCGGTAGCCGGCTTGTTCGACAGCTTCAACAATAACCGTCAGGGCTTCTTCGTTTGACGCCAGATTCGGTGCAAAACCACCTTCATCGCCAACCGCAGTACTTAAACCACGCGATTGCAGTACTTTTTTCAGAGCGTGAAAAATTTCCGCGCCCATACGTAGGCCTTCTTTAAAACTGGAAGCGCCCACTGGCTGAATCATAAACTCTTGAATATCAACGTTGTTGTCGGCGTGCTCACCACCGTTAAGAATATTCATCATTGGCAGCGGCATGCTAAATTTGCCTGGCGTGCTATTCAAATCGGCAATGTGTGCGTACAAGGGTATCTGTTTGCTTGCTGCAGCCGCTTTGGCAACCGCCAGCGACACTGCCAAAATGGCGTTAGCGCCAAGCTCAGCTTTGTTTTCCGTACCATCTAAGTCAATCATCAACTGATCAATGTGTTGCTGATTCGTCGCGTCCTGACCTAATAACACCGGGGTGATTTTGTCTTTAATATTGGCAACCGCCGCTTGTACGCCTTTGCCTAAATAGCGTTGCTTATCGCCGTCCCGCAACTCTAAAGCCTCACGGGAGCCAGTTGAGGCACCACTTGGTGCCGCAGCGCGGCCCCAATAACCACCTTCAACATGAACATCGGCTTCAACCGTTGGGTTACCGCGTGAATCCATAATCTCGCGCGCGACAATTTTAGTAATCACTGCCATGACTTTACGTAACTCCTGCAATAAAAGTTAACCCCGCTTAACCGCGGCGATCTTTTTGATAGGCTTTTGCAGCGGCAATAAAGCCGCCAAACAATGGATGTCCGTCACGTGGTGTTGAGGTGAATTCCGGGTGGAATTGCGCGGCAACAAACCAACGGTGTGATGGAATTTCAATAATCTCAACCAGACTATTGTCATGCGATAAGCCGGTAATTTTTAGACCCGCCGCTTCCAGAGTCTCAACATAAGTGTTGTTCACTTCGTAGCGGTGACGATGGCGCTCTTCAATAACATCCTTGGCATAAAGTTCACGTGCTTTCGACCCTTTCACCAAGTTACATTGCTGCGAACCCAGGCGCATAGTGCCACCTAAGTCAGAGTGTTTATCACGTAACTCTTTCTGACCTTTGGCGTCCATCCATTCGGTAATCAAACCAACCACCGGATGCGGGGTATTTTCGTTAAACTCGGTGCTGTCAGCGCCTTCAAGCTTGGCCACGTTGCGGGCAAACTCAATCATCGCAATTTGCATACCTAAACAAATACCTAAGTACGGAATGTTGTTTTCACGAGCGTACTGCGCGGCCATAATTTTACCCATGATGCCACGTTCACCAAAACCACCAGGAACCAAAATGGCATCCACGTCGGCTAGTTTTGCTACCCCTTTGGTTTCTACGTCTTGCGCATCAATGTAACGAATGTTTACCGTTAAGCGGTTCTTCAAGCCGGCATGTGCCAGTGCTTCATTCACTGATTTGTAGGCGTCTGGTAATTCAATGTACTTACCAACAAAACCAACGGTGACTTCACCGCTTGGATTGGATTCCTGATACAACACTTGTTCCCACTCGGATAAATCCGCAGGCGGGCAATCAAGGCGGAAGCGTTGTACCACAATTTCGTCCAGCCCCTGGGATTTCAAAATGGCTGGAATTTTATAAATACTGTCGACGTCTTTCAGGCCAATAACTGCGCGTTCTTCCACGTTGGTGAACAAGGCAATTTTTGAACGCTCCTGAGATGGCAACGAGCGATCTGAACGGCATACCAGCACATCTGGCTGAATACCGATAGAACGCAGCTCTTTTACAGAATGCTGAGTCGGCTTGGTTTTCACTTCACCCGCAGCACCTAAGAACGGCACTAAGGTAAGATGCATAAACAAGGTGCGATCACGACCCACTTCCGTGGCTAACTGACGAATAGCTTCTAAGAACGGTTGTGACTCAATATCACCAACAGTGCCGCCAATTTCGATAATGGCAACATCAAAGCCATCACCACCTTCAACAATCCGGCGCTTTATTTCGTTAGTAATGTGCGGAATAACTTGAATGGTGGCGCCAAGAAACTCGCCTTTACGCTCACGACGAATAATATCTTCGTACACGCGGCCAGCAGTAAAGTTGTTCTTTTTGGTCATGCGCGTACGAATGTAGCGCTCGTAATGCCCTAAATCCAAATCGGTTTCCGCGCCGTCCACAGTCACGAACACTTCGCCGTGCTGAATAGGACTCATAGTGCCGGGGTCGACATTGATATAAGGATCGAGTTTAAGAATAGTCACGGATAAACCGCGTGCTTCCAGAATTGCCGCCAGTGAAGCTGCTGCAATGCCTTTGCCCAGCGAAGATACAACACCGCCGGTGACGAAAATATAATTAGTTGCCATGAGAAACCTAAGTCGTCAGGGTAAATTGGGAATTGCGTTTTCAGACGGGAAAACAGTATACCCGATAGGCATCCGTCCGACAATTATTTCTCCTGCTGCTTCACCGCTTGCCATTCTTCTTCCAGCCCCGCCAAGGTCAGTTGCTGAGGACTTTGCTCACGCTCACGCAAGCGTTCTTCAATGGCCTGAAAGCGGCGTTTGAATTTGGTATTGGCACTACTTAAAGCATGTTCGGTATTCACACTCAAATGACGCGCTAAATTGGTGACCGCGAATAATAAATCACCCACTTCCGCTGCAACGGCGGCTTGATCGCGCTCGGAACGCTGCAATTCAGCCTCGACTTCTTCCAATTCTTCACGAATTTTTGCAATCACCGGCTCCGGATCGGGCCAGTCAAAACCAACAGTTGCCGCGCGTTTTTGTAGCTTAGTAGCCATTAATACCGCCGGCAGGTTGCTTGGCACACCATCAAACACGCTTTGGGTTTGCCCTTTTTCGGCACGCTCTTGCTGCTTAATTTGCTCCCAACGCGCCTTAATTTCAGCGTCAGTGCTGGCGGTTTCATCACCAAATACGTGCGGATGCCGGCGCATCAGCTTGTCAGCCATCCCCGCCGCCACGGCGTCAAAATCGAACCAATTTTTTTCCGCCGTTAAATGAGTATAAAACACCACCTGGAACAGCAGATCCCCCAACTCGTCTTTAATCTCGGCCGGATCGCCCTCGGTTAATGCCGCAGCAACCTCGTAGGCCTCTTCAATGGTATAAGGAATCAAACTGGTCAGGGTTTGTTTGAGATCCCAAGGGCACCCATGGTCAGGGTCGCGTAGTCGCGTCATCACTTGTTGTAACTTTTGAATACCGGACGTAACGCCCGAAGTGTTAGCCGCTGTGGTCATACTGTTCCTGTTGCTTGGTTCGTTATTATTGTGGCTTAGTGCCTGTATTTTCATGCGCAGGTATTAATGCGTGCCGGCCCGGCGCACCTGTTGCACGCCTGACAACTGACCTAACCGCGACATAATGCGTTGCAAGTCGTCGCTGTCCTGCAACATAACCCCCAGCGAAATAGTCGCCAGTTGGCTTTGTTCATCGGAAAAGCTGTCTAATTGCACCACGCTGGCTTTCTCGTTGGCCAGCACACTGGTTATATCGTGCAGCAAACCATGCCTATCTAGTGCCGAAATGCGCACATCTGCACGGTACTGCCCACTTTGTTTGCGGCGGCTCCAGGACACATCGATGGCCCGCTCGGGGTGCTGCTGTAATAAATGCTGCAACTGCTCGCAATCCCGTCGGTGCACTGATACACCGCGACCTAAGGTGACAAACCCCATAATGCTCTCGCCCGGCAACGGCTGACAGCATTTAGCAAACTGCATTAACAGGTTACCTATCCCCTCAACGGTAACGTCACTAGAGGGCTTACGAGCTTTCTGCGGACGCCGCTGGGTTAACCGTTCCAACCGCTCAGCGGTGGTATCGGTATCCGGCTTCAGTTGATTCACCACCTGATGCAAGCGCACGTCGCCGGCACCAATACCGGCTAACAAATCATCCAAATGTTGCACATTAAACTTCGCCAGCGCTTTCTCTGCATGTTGTAAAGTTAAACTGTATTTATGCAGTTCGTGCTCAAGTAAATCTTTGCCGGTGGCAATGTTTTTATCGCGATCGAGCTTTTTAAAATAGGTTTGTACTTTGGCTCGCGCCCGCGCCGTTTGTAAATAACCCAACTGCGGATTCAGCCAGTCGCGCCGCGGCTGCGCCGATTTTTGCGTCAGAATTTCAATGCGATCGCCGTTTTGCAAGTGATAAGTGAACGGCACAATACGCCCGTCAACCTTAGCACCCACACAGCGGTGGCCAATTTGGCTGTGAATGTAATACGCAAAATCTAGTGGTGTCGAACCCGCCGGCATGTCAATAACCTCGCCTTTGGGGGTAAACACGTACACGCGGTCTTCGAACACCTGCGAGCGGATTTCGGCCACCAGTTCGTCGTTTTCCGCCATATCGTCATGCCAGGCCAGCAGCTTACGTAACCAGGCAATTTTTTCTTCAAAGCCCTGCCCGCGACCGCTCACAGTGCCTTCTTTGTATAGCCAGTGTGCGGCTACGCCCAGTTCGGCGTCTTCGTGCATGTCGTTACTACGAATTTGAATTTCTACGTGTTTGTCTTCTGGCCCTACAACCACGGTGTGAATAGACTGATAGCCGTTGGCTTTTGGCGTAGCAATATAGTCGTCAAATTCCGAACCTATGTGCCGCCATCGGGTGTGCACCACGCCCAGCGCGCCGTAACAATCTTTCAGCGAACGGGTAACAATGCGCACCGCACGAATATCAAATAGCTGATCAAAATGCAGATGCTTTTTCTGCATTTTCCGCCAAATAGAATAAATATGTTTGGGCCTGCCATAAACTTCGGCGTGAATATCCTGCGCTTGCAATGCCTGCTGCAGGTTGCTCACAAAGGTGTCTATGTAATTTTCGCGGTCAATGCGCCGTTCGTGCAGTTTATTGGCAATATCTTTGTAGGTAATGGGGTGCAGGTAGCGGAATGACAAATCTTCCAGTTCCCACTTTAACTGGCCAATACCCAACCGGTTAGCCAGCGGCGCGTATATATCCTGACACTCTTTGGCCGCTAGTACGCGGGACTCTTCGTCAGCGTCTTTCACTTCCCGGAGAAAACAGATCCGCTCAGCAAGCTTTATCAACACTGCCCGTACATCAGCGACCATCGACAGCAGCATACGGCGCACATTGTCAATTTGGCCACTGTCAGGGGTACCATGGCGGAAGTGTTGCAACGAGCTAATGGTTTGCATTTGCCGCACGGCTTGCAGCAATATTGGTAGGTCAGGCCCGCCCCATTGGGTAGCTTGCTCATCGCTCACCAAACCAGCATCGGCAGCCGGGGTATACAGCGCAGCCACCAACGAGTCAGTATCCAGACTAAGGCTAACTAGTATTTCGACCATTTCCTGGCCTTTTAACAACAACTGAGGTTGATGCTTACACAGCTGCTGCAACCGCTTGGCATGCGCAGTCAAGGTTTCAGTCTTGGTTTCAGACTGCAAACTCGCTAACCAATCCCCCTGTTCTACTGAGGGATTATCCACATGCGTACTGCGGATATGCACCATTGGCCACCACTCCTTTTATGCGATTTCATCGCCGCTTCAGACAGTATTAACCTTACCGCAGCACAGCTAAAAATATCCAGCGTTAATGCACTTAAAGTGCATCAAAGCATGCCAGAGTTTCAATATGGTGAGTTTGTGGAAACATATCGACAATGCCGCAGTGCTGAAGTTGATAGCCAGCGTCAGCTAGCAGCTTCGCATCGCGGGCAAAGGTATCAGGCGCACAGGACACATAAACAATGCGCTGCGGCCGCTGGGCCAATTTAAGTAGCGCGGTTAACGCCTGCTGGGCACCGGCACGAGCGGGATCTAATAGCACCTTGTCAAAGCTTCCCATAATAAGTTCCGGGGCCAGCCAGGTCGTATTTAAGTCAGTACTTAACGCGCTGATATTGGTAATACCAGCTTGCCGGGCATTGCGCTGCAACTGCATGGTCATGCGCGAATCGCCCTCTACCGCCAAAACATGTGCCGCAGCCGCTGCTATAGCCAGGGTAAAGTTACCGATGCCGGCAAATAGCTCCAGAATCCGGTCTTGCGGCTGCGGATCCAACCATGCTAACGCTTGCGTAACCATCGCCTGGTTCAAACCGCTATTGGCTTGAATAAAGTCGCCTGGGGTAAACGCCAAATCTCGACTGTGAACCCGATAAAGCGGCAGCGCTGCTGACTCTTGCAACGGCGTTACTTGGTTGTCATGATGCTGCAGCCATATTGCCGCCGATTCCTGCGCTTGCTGCCATTTCAGCAACAGTTCCCGATCCTGCTCAATTAAGGGTTTGGTTAACCGCAGTAGCACAATGGGATGCGGCGCCGCCAATAATTCCACGTGCCCCAGTGTGGCAGCTAAGCGCAATTGATTGAGTAGTTGACTTAATTCCGGCAACAGATCTGCTAGCGGCTGACTCAGCACCGGGCATTGCTGCAATGCCACCACGTCATGGCTTTGTTGTGCTCGTAAACCCAGCGTCAGGTTGCGGTCGCGCTTATTCCAATGGCACGCCAGCCGGGTGCGCTGACGATACTGCCAGGGTTCACCGGTAAGCGGTGGCGCCCATTGCTGCGGTTGCAGCTGCGCAAACTTTTGCAGTAATTCGCTAACCACTTGTTCTTTATGTTCACGCTGATCATGAATAGCCAGATGCTGTAAGTCGCAACCACCACAACGGCCATAGTAGGGACAAGGTGGCTCTACTCGTGCCGGGCTGTCGTTATGGCGATGTTTCAACTGCGCTTGTGGTGGCTTTTGCAACATGGCATCAATACGCTCGCCCGGCAGCGTATTGGCAACAAAATAAGCGCGTTGCTCGTGTCGCACCACGCCCCGCCCCTGATGATCGAGCGCACTCACCGTCAGATTTTGAATGCTCTGACGAGGTTTAAGTTTTGCTTTGGGTTTAAAAAACTGAGCCATAAAAGGTACTAACTACCGAGGGTTTCAAGTATGACATAAGCTAGGGCATACTCGCGTTCGTCACTAATACTGACATGACTGGCATTGATTCCCAATTCACGCGTGAGGTTTTCCGCCGCAGTTGACCATAGCAGTATAGGCCGACCTGCCGCATCATGACCAATAGTTATATCCTGGAAGCTGAGGCGCTCCCCAATGCCAGTTCCAAACGCCTTCGCGCAGGCCTCTTTAGCCGCAAAACGTTTAGCCAGAAACCCAACCGGTTGCGCCGCCTCGGCAAACTGCTCCAGCTCTACCGCCGTGAGCACCCGTCGTGCCAAAGCATCAGAACGCTGCAGCGACTGGCCAATGCGCTTTACTTCAACAATGTCAGTACCAATACCAAATATGGCCATGCTACAACTGGCCTATTGCGAACACTGGCGAGCTGCCAGCATTAATTGCTTCATATCGCGCACTGCAGTGTCCAGCCCAACCAGCGCCGCCCGAGCAATAATGGCATGACCAATGTTTAATTCAAGTAACTCAGGAATAGCCGCTACCGGCGCCGTATTGTGGTAATGCAAACCATGCCCGGCGTTCACTTTTAAACCCAGGCTAACCGCATAACGGGCGGCTTCAGCGATAGTCGCTAAAGCGTCTTGTTGCGCTTTAGGGTCGCTCTGCTCGGCATAATGTCCGGTGTGTAATTCAATAAATGAAGCACCGGTTGCAGCCGCCGCTTCAAGTTGCGCTTTATCGGTATCAATAAACAATGAGGTTTGAATACCGGCAGCGGTTAATCGGCTTACGGCGTCAGTAATCTTTTGCTGTTGCCCAGCAACATCCAGCCCACCTTCGGTGGTTAATTCTTCGCGTTTTTCCGGCACCAGGCAACAAAATGCTGGCTTCACCCGTTCAGCAATACCAAGCATTTCGTCGGTTACCGCCATTTCCAAATTCATTCGCGTTTGCAGTGTTTGGGCCAGCAATTCCACGTCGCGGTCGTTAATATGACGGCGGTCTTCGCGTAAATGAATGGTAATACCATCGGCACCGGCTTGCTCAGCAATAGCTGCCGCGGCCACAGGATCTGGGTAATTCACCCCGCGCGCATTACGAATAGTCGCGATGTGATCAATATTCACACCCAGCAAAATTTGATTTCCAGCAACTAACATTCCAACTGCCTCCATTTAACTGACGTTTTTTACGCCAGCGGCTGTGTGTAATTTTTGAATAATTCACGGCTGCGCAAGGGTTGATCACCAAGATAAGGGGCCAGCGCCTGACGCATTAATCGTTTAAGTAGTTCTAATTGTGCCAGCGAACTGATTTCTAAATCTACCAGTTGGGCAATATCTTCTGCATTATAGTGGCGCTGCCGATGTTCGCCGTTCACCTGCGCAGTTAATTGGGCAGTGAAGCCCTCACCCGGGCGGAATTCAACAATGCCTTGCACCGGTAAGGGTTGGTTATTCAAACAATCGGTTGACCAATCAAAAGCTAACCCTAAATGGCTGAGCAATTGCCACTCAAAGCGTCGAAGTAACGGCTCAACTTGCTCGGCGTCACGCAATTGCAACAAGGTTTGCGCGTACTCTTCAAATAAGCTTTCGAACGACTGGTGCAAACGAGTTAACCGTTGCACCAGTTCATTTAAGTAAAAAGCGCTATACAACTGAATGCCGTTCAGTGCCGGTAATAAAGGGTTTACCGCTTCCGCATGCGTGAGTGTTTGTAACTCACTTCGGCCACGGTACTCAACCTGAATGGGAGCAAACGGCTGCAACACACTTCGCCAGGGACTTTTTGGCCGCCGCGCGCCCTTTGCAATAACCCGAACCCGACCCTCGTGACGCGTCAATAAATCACACATCAAGCTGGATTCCTGGTACGGCCAGCGATGTAACACATAGGCCGTGTCCATACTGCTTAGTCCTCGTTGTAACCCAGGCTTCGCAGTGCGCGTTCGTCATCAGCCCAGCCGGATTTCACTTTTACCCACAATTGTAAATGTACTTTACTGCCAATCAGTGGTTCCAGATCTCTGCGGGCTTCAGTACCAATGGTTTTTAACTTGCTGCCACCCTGACCAATGACCATGCGCTTCTGGCCTTCACGTTCTACCAGAATCAAAGCGTGGATATGTGTTGTACCGCTAGGTGCCGTCTGAAATTGTTCAATTTCAACTGTGGTCGCATAGGGAAGCTCTTCGCCCATAAAGCGCATGAGTTTTTCGCGAATCACTTCGGCCGTCATAAAGCGGATGGAACGATCCGTCACATAGTCTTCCGGATAATGGTGCTGTCCCGGGCGTGCGTAGGTTTGTACAACCTTGCGTAAACTATCTACATTATCGCCCATTTTCGCCGAAACTGGCACAATTTCAGCGAAGTTAAAGCGTTCGGATAGCTGTTTAATATGCGGTAACAAGGTATCGCGATCAACGATTTGATCAATCTGGTTCACCACTAAAATAACCGGTCGATTAGCTTTCGTTAATTTTTCTAAAACCAACTCGTCATCCGCTTGCCAACGGACCCCTTCAACCACGAATAAAACCGCCTCAACACCACCAATAGAGCTGGACGCAGCACGATTCATTAAACGGTTAATGGCTTTCTTCTCGTTGGCATGCAGGCCTGGTGTGTCCACATACACAATTTGGCAATCGCCTTCGGTTTCAATACCTAAAATACGATGCCGGGTGGTTTGCGGCTTTTTCGAAGTAATACTGATTTTCTGACCCAGAATGCGGTTCAACAGCGTTGATTTACCAACATTCGGTCTACCCACAATGGCCACAAACGCGGTCGACTGATCATCGTTTGGAACCTGCGGGGTCGGCTCGCTATCCTTGTCGGATGCGATATTTAGCTCTTTTTTTAATTCGTTTAAATCAGGCGTCGTGGCCATAACTTTCCTTTATCTTTTGTAGCAACTGCAAAGCGGCTTGTTGCTCAGCTTTGCGGCGGCTGGTGCCGGTAGCCAATTCTGGCTCCGGAAAAATTTCAGTGCGGCAACTTACCGTAAACTGTTGATTATGTGCCTGCCCTTCAGTCGCAATGACCTCGTAGTCAGGTATCGGCAATTGGCGTCCCTGTAGGTATTCCTGCAGTCGGGTTTTTGGGTCTTTTTGCCCTTGCCCCGGCTTTATTGTTGTTAGTGTTTGCGCATACCAACCACGTACTACCTGAGTACAGGTTGCCATGTTGGCTTCCAGGTACATCGCACCCAGCATCGCCTCTAAGGTATCAGCAAGAATGGACTCGCGCCGGTTACCGCCACTTTTCATTTCACCGGGACCTAGTATTAAATAGTCGCCCAAGCTGAAGGTTTTCGCCAGTTTCGCCAGCGCTTTTCCGCATACTAAGGTTGCCCGCATCCGGCTTAAGTCGCCTTCAGGCACGTCGGGAAACTGCTCGAACAGGGCTTCTGCAACAATAAAACCTAGAATAGAATCGCCCAAGAATTCCAACCGCTCATTATGTTGGCTGTCGGCACTGCGATGCGTCAACGCCTGCTGCAGACGTTGCTTGTTGTTGAAGGTATAACCAAACGCTTGCTCTAACTTGCGTAACGGCGGTTTTGGTAGACTCACGTCTGCTCCCGCTTTTATTGAACCGAACCAAGGCGGTGCCAGCGAATTCCGGTTGGAATCCAGCTAGGTAACCAGCTGTCGGCTTCACGATCCATCTCGAAGCTCATCCAGATAAACACCGCACGACCTACCAGCAGGTCTTTGTGTACAAAGCCCCAGTAGCGGCTGTCCTCGGAATTATCGCGGTTATCGCCCATCATAAAATAATGATTCTCAGGAACAACCCACTCATCAGAGCCGGTGCCTGCTTGTTTATAATAGTTCTGACTGTAAGGTACATCGGCTGAATCAACCAGTATTTCATGGCTAACGTCACCCAAAGTTTCCGTGTAACGATCCAGCGGATATGGGCCGCGGAAGTATTCGGCGCGCCCGGCAATTTCTTTACTTACTACTTCCAGCTCAGCGCACTCGCGCTGACCCTCGGCGCAAGCAGGTTCAATGTACAGTGTCTTATTGCGGTAAATAATACGATCGCCCGGTAACCCAACAATGCGTTTAATAAAATCAACGCTCGGATTTGGTGGGAACTTGAATACTGCTACTTCGCCACGTTTCGGTTTATCCATAGTCACAATTTCATTGCGCACCAAAGGATCGCGCAACGCGTAGCTAAATTTTTCAACCAGAATAAAATCGCCGCGCAATAAGGTTGGCATCATCGAACCGGATGGAATTTGAAACGGCTCATACAGGAAGGTGCGTAATATCAGCACCCCCGCAATGATAGGAAAAATGGACTGAGAGTATTCAGCCCAGGCTGGTTGAGGCGCCAGTTGCTGACGCATGTCTTCACTCAACTCAGTGTTCAATCGTTGTGCTTCTTCGCGCAGTTTTTGTTTTCTTGCCGGGCGAAATTTCCAGGCATCAAAAGCCCATAAAATGCCCGTTAAGACAGTAATAACTGTTAGAAAAATTGAAAAATAATTGGCCATAGCGTTACTCGCTTATTTACCCACTTTAAGTACTGCCAGAAACGCTTCCTGCGGCACTTCCACGTTGCCTAACTGCTTCATCCGTTTCTTGCCTTCTTTTTGCTTCTGCAACAATTTCTTCTTCCGACTCACGTCACCGCCGTAACATTTCGCCGTTACGTTTTTACGTAGTTGCTTCACCGTAGAACGAGCAATAACGTGATTACCTATGGTGGCCTGAATCGCAATATCAAACATTTGCCGAGGTATCAGTTCACGCATTTTATCTACCACCTGACGGCCACGCGTTTGCGAGTGTTCGCGGTGGGTGATCAGCGCCAGCGCATCCACACGTTCGTTGTTGATCAGAATATCAACCCGCACCATGTCGGCTTCCTGAAAACGCTTAAACTGATAATCCAACGACGCATAACCGCGACTGGTTGATTTTAACCGATCAAAAAAGTCCATAACCACTTCAGCCATTGGCAACTCATAAGTTACCGCTACTTGCTTACCGTGATAGTTCATCGAGGTTTGCACGCCACGCTTGTCGACACACAGCGTAATAACATTACCCAGGAACTCTTGCGGAACCAGAATATGTGCTTCCACAATAGGCTCATAGATAACGTCGATATCATTGACCGGTGGCAGGTTTACCGGGTTATCGACACTGACTTCTTTACCGTCAGTGCGCAGCACTTTATAAACTACCGTAGGTGCTGTGGTAATTAGGTCAATGTCGTACTCGCGTTCCAGCCGCTCCTGAATAATTTCCATGTGCAGCATGCCTAAAAAGCCACAACGGAAACCAAAACCAAGTGCTGAAGAGTTTTCTGTTTCGTAAAATAACGAGGCGTCATTCAGCGACAGTTTGCCCAGTGCATCACGGAAGTTCTCGTAATCTTCAGACGAGATTGGGAACATTCCCGCATATACTTGCGGTTTTACTTTTTTAAAACCTGGCAAGGCACCTACAGCGCTATTCTTCGTCAGGGTTAAGGTGTCCCCTACCGGGGCACCCAGAATATCTTTAATGCCAGCAATTACGTAACCTACTTCGCCGGTACGCAAAATACCGGTTTCGGTTGCTTTCGGTGAGAAAAAGCCAACTTTATCAATTTGATGCGACTGGCCAGTGGACATAACTTTCATTTTATCACCGGCACGTAACACCCCATTTTTCACTCGCACCAATGACACCACGCCCTGGTAGTTGTCGAACCAGGAATCAATAATCAGTGCTTGTAGCGGCGCTTCAGCGTCGCCACCTGGCGGTGGAATTTGACGCACTATACGTTCCAGCACATCGTCAATACCAATGCCGGTTTTTGCCGAGCATTGCACCGCATCAACGGCTTCAATACCAACAATGTCTTCAATTTCTTCAGCAACGCGCATGGGGTCGGCTTGGGGTAAATCGATTTTATTTAAAACCGGTACCACTTCCAGATCCATTTCGATGGCGGTGTAACAGTTCGCCAGGGTTTGAGCTTCAACTCCCTGTGCAGCATCTACCACCAGTAAAGCGCCCTCACAACCGGCCAGGCTGCGAGATACTTCATAGGAAAAGTCAACGTGGCCAGGGGTATCAATGAAGTTCAGCTGGTAACTTTCACCATCGGCGGCGTTATAGTACAAAGTCACGCTTTGCGCTTTAATGGTAATACCGCGCTCACGTTCTAAATCCATGGAATCCAGAACCTGTTCGGCCATTTCGCGATCGGCAAGGCCACCACAATGCTGAATCAGACGATCGGATAGCGTCGATTTACCGTGATCAATGTGCGCAATGATAGAGAAGTTACGAATATTACTTTGCTTGAACGCCCGTTCCGGCATTAGATACCTCAGAAAACGTTAACTAATAGTGAATCAACAACATGAAAAACAGCTGCTGATCATACTTAGATTATGCGCTAAAACAAAGGACTTTCGCCGTTCACAGCAAGCGGATATCGACACCTTGCTGCAATTTCACGTCACGCTGGCGTAAATAGCGACGTAAACCGCGGAAAGTTAACCACATGGCAGAAAATGAGAGGAGAATAATGAGCCCCTCGTGAAGGGTACTCAGGCTTTGCAAAAATGCTGCAACAACAGCCAGGGATAGGATAGGTAATCCATACATTAATAATGAAAAACGAGTAATCACTTGCTCGGGAATTAACAGTTCTACTTGTTGACCCGGGGCAACGGCAACCGCTGAAATAACTTCAAACTGGGCCTGTCGATTGCTGAATACTTTACTAATAATGCCGGCACCGCAAACGGATTGTTGTTCGCAACTGCCGCAACCGGTTTTCAATGCGGTGGAGACTGTAATGCGTTGACCATCCACCGCAACCACTTCCGCGATTTCCCGGATCATGGCTGGGTTCCGCTAGTTACCACAGGTTCAACTGCAATGTTTTCAGCAATTCGCTGGGCGGTATCCACCGGGATGCTGCCCACTACAGTCACAACAAAGTTGTTGTTTTGCAGTGAGTAAAGCGAATCAGAGCCGCTAATAGCCACCGGCTGCATTGGCGGTGCATCGGCCTCGGCAATATAAACAGAGAACTCGGTAAGGCCATCGCTAAACAAGAAGTAATCGGCGCGTATACCTGTCATAGCCAAGCGATGATGATTACTACGCCGTAAATTAAACCCTTCTGGTAACCAGGCCGGCAGTAATTTATAACGCACTTTCATTAAGCTGTCAGTGTCGTACAGTAATGGCGGACGCGGTACATCACGCAGTTCTTCCAGATTAGCTGGAAAGCGCGGATGAATGGCTAGCGAGGTTAACTGAATTTGTTCTACAACATCGCCTTGCGGGGTCACCATGGCGCTTTTCAACAACATGCCGGTTTCTTTATCAAGCCACAGGGAGTAACCAAAGCGTAAGTTGTCACGACTAATCACGCGAATATGCTGAGCATCACGATCGGCAACGCGGGCGCCACCTACGGGTAGTGCCCGGTAGTAATCCGCGAGTTGGTCAAAATTCTCATAGAAGCCGGCAGGAATTAAGCCGTGCACCACATTTGAGCGCAGGCTGTAAGAGTTGGAGGCTGGTTGATAATAAGCAGTTTGCTCGTTAAAGCGCAACACCCGAAAGTCAGGGCCATTTAAGCGCATCACCAATTCAACTTCTTGCTGGCTCTCATCAAGCCCATGTATCCAGCGTAAAGGTTCAATACGGTCGTCTTGCACATGGACTAAAGCGGCATCAAAGTTTAATTGCCGCAAAGCCTGAGCCATGCGGTTATACCAGCTAGCACCAATGTCTTCGTATTCGGCCCGGTCAGCTTCGGAGGGCTCTGCGACCTGAGTTGCTGCTGAGGTATTCGGATCCGTTGCTTGCTGGGGAAGCGCAAGCACCGACGCCGAAGATAAGCTAAACAGCAGCCCGGTTAAAAGCAGTGGCGCCACAGTGGCATACTTAATCGTCATTGCGGCGGTTGCGACTCCGGAGTTGTTTCTTGTTCTGCTTGCTGACGCAATTGCAGCTGTTGCTGGTGGTCAATCAAATAAGATTGCAATTGACGCCGATGTTGCTGTTGCGCATCACTGCCTGCCGCTGCTGCGGTTTTACTCGCACCCGGACTATCAACTGAGTTGTAACTAACCGGATTACGTCCACCTAGCGGGTTGGTAATAAGCGCAGGTTCCATACCCGGTGCTGAGCTTTCACTGCCCGGCATTGGTTGGTTCCACTGCTGTACCGATAGCACCGCCACAATGGCAACACTGGCTGCAACGGCTGCACTGGCGGCTGGTTTTAACCAACGCATAGCAGCTTTGGTACGCGCGCCACCAGCGGCAACTGAAATATCGACAACCGAGCTGTCTGTTGTTGCAGTCGCTTCTGCAGCAACCCGCGCCGCTACTTGGGCACTGATATCTAATGGCTGGCCAACTTCGGCATCACCACGTAACACGCTTCCTACTAACGCATAGCGCTGCCACAGAGCACGTTGCTCCGCCGTCAGCACCTCCGATAGCGAATCCGAGTTAACGGCAGCGCCTGCGGCAGAGGTTTCAGTTTCCGCTTCATGCAGGCTTGACGCTTCGTTGTCCAGCCATGCTGAGGTTAACTGTTGCTTTGTAAATGACATATATTGCTTCCCCAATGGTTACCGTTCCAGTAACGGCCGCAATTGACTATCAATTGCTTCACGAGCTCGAAAAATTCGTGATCGAACTGTACCTATAGGACAGTCCATTTCGATCGCAATTTCCTCGTAACCCATACCTTCTAGCTCACGTAGAGTGATAGCTCTACGTAAATCTTCTGGCAGTGCATCGATAGTTCGCATCACTACATCGCGGATCTCATCTGTTAACAACAGACTTTCCGGCGATGCGCTATCTTTTAAAGCGCCACTGCCTTCGTAAAACTCTGCATCATCCGCATCAATATCTGATGAGGGTGGTTTACGCCCTTGCGAAACCAAGTAGTTCTTTGCTGTATTTACCGCTATGCGATAAAGCCAGGTGTAAAATGCGCTATCACCACGGAACCGGGGCAACGCCCGGTATGCCTTCAAAAAAGCTTCCTGAGCAACATCTGCCACGTCACCGGGCTGCTTGACATATCTTGATATCAAGCTCATTACCTTGTGCTGGTACTTCTTTACCAGTAAATCGAAAGCAGCTTGATCTCCTTGCTGTACTCTCTCGACCAACATCTTATCGGTTTCCTGTTCGCTCATCCGAGCCTGATCTCCCCAACTTCTTTGTGCACACTCAGACGGGCATTGCTAGCGTTATAAGTTCTGACCGAGGGTGTGTTAAAAAGTTCGCATTAATTGTTTAAAAGAGTAAAATCCTTTCGTATTCAAAGTCCAGTTTGGTAGTTTGCTCGTATCACCAAACCCTATCTGACGATTCATTAGCCGCTATTTTATGCCAGCAATAATGCTAAAAAATAATGTCACAAATTAAGCAATAGATGATGCAACAAACACCAACCTATGAAACAGACGTACTTATCATCGGCAGCGGCGCTGCCGGACTTACATTAGCGCTGCACCTGGCTGAGCACGCTCGCATTTTAGTGCTGAGTAAAGGGCCGCTGACAGAGGGCTCTACTTATTACGCTCAGGGTGGCATCGCTGCTGTCTTTGATGAAGATGATAGCATTGATAGCCATATTGAGGACACTTTGGTTGCCGGTGCCGGCTTGTGCAGTCGTGAAGCGGTAGAATACACCACCCAAAACGCCCGGGCTAGTTTACAGTGGCTAATTGATCAAGGCGTTGGCTTTGACCAGGTCGACAATAGTACGGGGGTGCCGCGTTATCACCTGAACCGCGAAGGTGGACATAGTCACCGCCGTATTTTGCATGCCGCCGATGCAACCGGTAAAGCCGTACAAACCACCTTGGTTGACCGTGTTCGTCAACACCCCAACATTCAATTGCTAGAGCGCTTTAACGCCGTTGATTTAATTACCAGTCGGCAAACCGGCAGACCACACGCGGTTTATGGTGCCTATATATGGAACCGGGAACATGAGCAGGTAGAAACCGTGGCGGCAAAGTTTGTTGCTTTAGCCACCGGTGGGGCCAGCAAAGTATATCAGTATACCAGTAACCCTGACGTTGCCAGTGGTGATGGTATCGCCATGGCCTGGCGTGCCGGTTGTCGCACCGCCAATATGGAATTCAACCAGTTCCACCCAACCTGTCTTTATCACCCCGGCGAGCAAACCTTCTTACTAACCGAAGCATTACGCGGCGAAGGTGCAATCTTGCGGCGCCCGGACGGCAGTCGTTTTATGCCCGAGTTTCACGAGGCCGCCGAACTGGCGCCACGGGATGTGGTCGCACGCGCGATTGATTACGAAATGAAACGTTTAGGTGCGGACTGCATGTATTTGGATATTTCGCATCAACCGGCCGAATTTATTAAGGAACACTTCCCCACTATTTATGAGAAGTGTCTGGCACTGGGTATTGATATGACCAAGGTGCCACTGCCAGTGGTGCCAGCAGCACATTATACCTGTGGTGGTGTGGTGACCGATTTACATGCACAAACCGACGTTCCGGGCTTGTATGCTATTGGTGAAGTCGCCTACACCGGTTTGCATGGAGCTAATCGCATGGCTAGTAATTCATTGCTGGAATGTGTCGTTTTTGCGCAAGCGGCCGCTAAACACATTATTCAACGACTAAATAAAATCCAAATTACCACGCAGTTACCAAGCTGGGATGAAAGTAAGGTAAACGACTCCGATGAAGAAGTTATTATTCAGCATAACTGGCACGAATTACGTTTGTTTATGTGGGATTACGTAGGTATTGTGCGCACCGACAAACGGCTGGAGCGAGCACTTCGACGAATTGAAATGTTGCAGCACGAAATTCACGATTATTATGCCAACTTTAAAGTAAGTAATAATCTGCTCGAGCTTCGCAACCTGGTGCAAGTAGCCGAACTCATTGTACGTTCTGCCATGGAGCGTAAAGAAAGCCGCGGCTTACATTACAACCTGAACTACCCCGATTTGCTGCCAGAAGCGGTGCCAACGCTGCTAACGCCAGCTCAGTTCCGTACCAATCCGGGTAATACGGCGTAAACGTCGAAACTCAGTGGTGGTTAAACCAAACGACCAGAGCCATAACCAGCAATGTTGTTGCTGGTGAGTCAGGCGTAGACACACGAGCCAGGGTAATATCAGTGCTGGAGCCGACAGTTGCCAGCAACCGGGCGCCGGTAAAAAATACCATTGCTGGGCTAATTCATCGGTGGCAAGGATGCGCGTAGTGACTTGCCCGCACCAGGGCAGTTTATAGTGAAACTGCCACAAGCGTGGCTGCATGTTAAACTTTTACTCGTGCCAGCAATACCTGAATAATTTCCTTCAACCCTTCGTCTTCACATTGCTGATGACCCATTATCCAGGCAAACAAATCCGGGTCGTCGCACGTGAGTAAACGCCGAAACAACGCTTGTTGGCGCTCATCTAAATCGTCATAAACTTCTTCAGTGAATGGCAAAAACAACACATCGAGCTCCACCATTCCGCGGCGACAAGCCCAGCGCAGCCGGCGCTTATCTTTTAATATTTCTTCCGATTGTTTTAGCTCGAACATGCCATTGCCTCTTCTTTTATCGAACGATTTCAAAGCCAGAGAAAGATTCTCTGGCAGTTAACCCTTGTAAACGAATTCACTGCCCCAATAATTATGGGTAACATTCATTACTGAGGTTGCAACGTGTTAGCGACAGAGTTTACCAAAGCTGCCCCTGAATACGTAACGGTTTCGTTAGCTGATTATGGTGCCATTAAAATTTCTGGCGATCAGGCGGAAACCTTTTTGCAAGGGCAACTTACCTGTGATGTACGCCAGCTTACCAGCGATCAATGGCTATACGGCGCGCATTGCGACAATAAAGGTAAAACTCTTAGTGTTTTTCGCATCTGCCGATGGGCTGACAGCTGGTTGTTAATTCAGCCAAAAGCCAGTATTCCGACATCATTAGCGGAACTGCAAAAATACGCTGTGTTTAGCAAGGTTGACGTTACCGATGCCAGTGACCAGTACGTGTTCACCGGTGTTTTTGGTCACGCCGCCCCTGCTCGACTTGCTGACCAGTTACAACAGCCATTGGTTGAGCCGGTTCACCAAACACCCGATCATGTGGTGCTACAGGTAGGCTCAGAACCCGCGCAATACTTGATTGTGGGCAATTCAGATGTCACTGCAAATAGTGAAAAGGCGCCAGAAATTGTCTGGCGGGCACTGGAGATTGAACGTGGTCGTGCTACCCTGAGTAACGAAACTGTGCAAATGTTCGTGCCGCAAATGCTCAACCTGCAGGCATTGAACGCAATCAGCTTCAGTAAAGGATGTTATATCGGCCAGGAGACGGTTGCCCGAATGAAGTATTTGGGCAAACAAAAACGCGCACTGTTTCGCTTAGTCGGAACAGGCTCGCCAGCGGTTGCAGGCGCAACTATTGAAATGGCGATTGGCGATAATTGGCGTCGTGCCGGTACGGTTATTAATGCAGTGAGCCGTACCGATCGTCAGTTGGATCTGTTGGCAGTTATGCCCAGTGACAGCGACAACCAAACCAATTATAGGTTGCAGGGCGATGACGCAAGTCTTCTGGAAATACACTCACTGCCTTATAACTTGGATGAATCATGAGCGAAACTATTAATCAGGATAAAGTCGTAGCCATTAATTACGCGGTTAAAACAGCGGACGGCCAATTATTGGATGAATCAAAAGAGGGTCAGCCGTTAAGCTTTATCTTTGGCCGCGGCATGCTGATCAAAGGACTGGAAAACGCTTTAGAAGACAAAAAAGTTGGCGATAAATTTTCCGCAGAAATTTCTTCAGCAGATGCTTATGGTGAGCGCCATGAAGGCCTGATCCAAAGTGTTCCTCGCAACCTGTTTGGCGATGCTGAAGTAGCTCCGGGCATGCAGTTCCGTGCCAGCACTGACAACGGCGAACAATCTGTTGTTATTGTTGATGTGAGCGAAGAAGAAGTGACTGTTGACGGCAACCACCCATTAGCGGGTGTTGATCTGAACTTTGATGTTGAAGTTCTGGAAGTACGCGCAGCAACAGAATCTGAACTAGAACACGGCCATGTACACACTGATGGTGAGCACGACGACCACTAAAGTGGGCCGAGAATAAAAACCGCGCTACGGCGCGGTTTTTTGCCTTTCATTGCAGGTAGCTAACTGAATAAGGCATAAACAATGTCCCAAGATATAGCTTTACCTCCCGTAACTAATACTGACCAAGGCGATGAACGCCGTAACGGCATTGAGATTGAACTTAATGGTCTGACGCTGGATCGACTTGCTGAAGTTGCAGCCGCTGAGCTCAACTTAAAAATTAAACAAACTGGCCGCTATGAGCGCAAGCTGGTCGGTGACGATGCTGGCGACTGGGTGGTGGAAGTCGACTTTCGACTACTCAAAGAAATGGGTCAAAAGCAACGCGACAATGGCGACTTAGCCGATGACGTAGCTGTGTTCGCCGAAGATACGCTGAGCCGCTTAGCTGACCATGTGGTGCCGCTGGAATTGGTTTCACCACCACTACCGATGTCACGCATGACAGAGGTTAATAAGCTCGTTCAGGTACTGCGCGATAAGGGTGCACAAGGCACTTCGGCACGGGCAATTAATGCCTTCGGTTTACAATTTAACCCTGAGGTTCCAAGTACTGAACCTGATTCCATTGTCCGCTATTTAAAAGCCTTTTTATGCCTAGAGGAATGGCTGATTCAGCATAGCGAGGTCAATTTAACCCGTAAATTTACCAGTTATGTGTCACCATTTCCGAAAAGCTACATTAAAAAAGTGATTGCGGCGCGCTACCAACCGAGCCAGCGTGAAATGATTGACGATTATATAGATGACAATCCAACCCGTAATCGTTCGCTCGATTGCTTACCTTTGTTTATGCATTTGGATGAAGACCACGTGCGTGCGCGCTGCTCCGACCCCTTAATTAAATCCAGGCCCACCTTTCACTATCGCTTACCGAACTGTGAAATACATGTACCCGATTGGGGCATCCATCTGGCCTGGCAAGACTGGTTGCAAGTTGAACAGTTGGCGAACGACAAGGATCGTTTGCATGCCTGCTGTAAAGCCTATCAGCGGTTCTTAAATAATCCGTTAAAATGTTGGTTCGGTAACTGGGAAAAACAGCTAAAACAGGAGTGGTTGCTTACCAATGACTAAACCCGTTATTGCTATTAGTGGCCCCCAAAAGGGCTCCAAAGGTCCACGCTGGTGTGTCGCTACCGTGGTGAAATGGTTAGGCGCTACCCCATTACAGTTACGCCCTGAAGATAAAATCGACAAAGCGGCGTACGATGGGATTGTGATTACCGGTGGCCACGATATTGACCCGGTACTTTACGCCGCCGAGCCGGAAGTAGAACCAAAGTATGACAAACAGCGGGACGAATTTGAGAGCGACTTGATTGATCATGCGGTCGCAAATGATTTACCTATGCTAACCATTTGTCGCGGTGCGCAGTTGCTGAATATTCGTTGCGGTGGTGATTTATTTCAGGATTTAAGCAGCAAACGTAAACGTACTTCAAAACGCCGCTCCATTTTTCCGTTTAAAACCTTGCGCACTCAACCCGACAGCCGCGTGGCTAAAATCATGGGCTGTACCAACTGCAAAATAAATACACTGCATAATCAGGCCATTAATAAGTTAGGTGATGGACTGGTTGTGGTAGGTCGCGATCAAGACGACATTGTGCAAGCCATTGAGGCACCCGATGCCACCTTCCGCATTGGCGTACAATGGCATCCGGAATTCCTGATTTATATGCGTCGTCAACGTGCCTTATTCGCCGCTCTCATTGCGGCTGCAAAACAGCGCAACGGCAGTAGGCAAGCAACTTAAAGCGTGCTAACGTGCTGCGAATTCTCCGACCACGCAGGTTGTTAAACCATGAACAAAAACGCATCTGAACAAACTCTGGTAGCGCAAGCACTAGGCCACACCGACAAAGAAACCCAGGCCGTTGTGTTACCCATACATATTTCTACCACTTACCTGCGTGGTGAAGACAACAGCTACCCTTCCGGGAATGTGTATTCGCGTGCCGACAACCCAACCTATAAGCCAGCCGAGGAATTACTGAGCACCCTGGAACAAGGTGCGCAGGCGTTACTTTTTGGGTCGGGAATGGCCGCAGCAGTCAGCGTCTTTCAGGCGCTGCGTCCAGGCGACCGCGTACTCATACCGAAAGTGATGTACTGGGCCTTACGCAACTGGTTACTTACCTTAGGCCGCGATGCCGGGCTTGAGGTTGTTAGTGTTGATATGACGGATACCGATGCGGTAGCTACCGAGCTAGCAGCCGCACCCACGCGTTTGCTGTGGTTGGAAACTCCGGGCAACCCGCTGTGGAGTGTAAGCGATATCGCCGCCATTAGTGCTTTAGCCAAACAACAGCAAACACTGATTGCAGTCGATTCTACTTGTGCCACCCCGTTGCTTACCAAACCGCTTACGCTAGGGGCTGATATTGTTATGCACTCAGCCACTAAATATTTGAACGGTCATTCCGACGTTATTGCCGGCGCACTGGTATGTGCCAAAGGCATGGAACAATCTGAGTTTTGGTTACGGGTTCGCCAGGTGCGCTCGCAAGGTGGTGCCGTGCCAAGCCCACACGATGCCTCACAATTATTACGTGGTATGCGCACGTTGTTTCTGCGAGTTCGGGAAAGCTGCAACAATGCCATGCAGTTAGCTACCAAACTGGAACAACATCCACAGGTACTGGAAGTTTTATACCCAGGGCTTAGCTCGCACAGTGGTCATGCTGTTGCTAAGCAACAAATGCAGGGCGGCTTTGGCGGCATGTTGTCGGTACGTTTGAAAGGTAACGAGCACTTTAGCGGCGAGCAGATTGCTATCCGTACCGCTGCCAAAACCCAAATTTGGAAACGCGCGACCTCGCTAGGCGGCGTGGAGAGTCTGATTGAACATCGTGCCAGCGTAGAAGGCGAAGGTACCCCCTGCCCGCCTGACTTACTGCGTCTGTCAGCTGGTATTGAAACCGCTGAGGACCTACTCGAGGACTTAACCCAGGCTATGCTAGCTGCCAGCAAAGCGAGTTAAGTAACTGGAACTGGCGAAGCTGACTAACGCTTCGCCAGTTAATTAAACAGCCTTTAGAGCGTAACGATCAATAAAGAAATCCGCCGTTAAGCATTCCAGCTTATCACTAAATTGTTTATCAAGGTGCGCAGGCACTTTCCAGCCTAACGGTGTCATGGTGAGTAGCTGCTGATAAGTCTGTACATTTGACGCTATGGTTAATGTTAAACGTTCACGCTGCTCATGCCTAAGCCCTGCATATTGGACTATGGCATCGCTATGCAACTGCGGCTCAACGTACAACGCTTGCTTAAACTCGAACAGGTGCTTAGGTGCTGGAGTGACAGTAAGCAGTTGACCACCTGGCTTTAAACACCGCGTAATTTCGTCAGTGTCTGAGGGTGCATACACCCGCATAACCAAATCAAAGCTATTAGGCAAATAAGGCAGCTGGTACGCACTAGCCACAGCCCAGTTAGGCTCACTATAGCGCTTCGCTGCCAGCTTCATGCCGGCTTTGGCAATGTCCATACCGTAGCTGTCACTTGCAGTGGGTAAAACTGAGGTTATGTGATTGGTGTAGTAACCTTCACCAGCACCAATATCCAGTAATCGGATACTATTGCCAGCGTCAAAACTGGGCAGTTGGTCAGTTACGAGTTGCTGCAATGCTTGCACCAGCGGCGCATAGTGACCGGCTTGCAAAAAAGCTCGACGAGCTTGCAGCATGTTTTTGCTGTCACCAGGGTCCAGCGAGTTCTTTTGCTGCACTGGCAGCAAATTCACGTAGCCTTCCTTTGCGACATCAAAACTGTGGCGCTTATCACAGCGCCAGCTGCGCTCTATCAGCACTAAAGGTTGCTGACAGAGCGGACATTGATAACAACTAGCCACGCGGACGCATGTGCGGGAACAACAACACGTCACGAATAGTCGGCGAACCCGTTAGTAGCATAACCAGACGGTCAATACCGATACCTTCACCCGCAGTTGGCGGCATGCCGTGCTCTAATGCGGTAATATAGTCTTCATCATAGAACATGGCTTCGTCGTCACCAGCTTCTTTTTGTTGCACTTGTTCCTGGAAGCGCTGCGCCTGATCTTCGGCATCATTCAGCTCCGAGAAACCATTGGCCAATTCACGACCACCGGCAAAGAACTCAAAGCGGTCAGTAATAAACGGGTCGTTGTCATTGCGGCGAGCCAGCGGTGAAACTTCAGCTGGGTAAGCAGTAATGAACGTAGGTTGTAACAATTGGTGTTCTGCCACTTCTTCAAAAATTTCGATTTGAATTTTACCCAAGCCCCAATTGGACTTCACTTTAATACCTAAGGTTTCAGCAACGGTGGTGGCTGATTCCAACGCACTAAGTTGTTCCACAGTGACTTCCGGCAAGTATTTCAAAATAGCTTCCAGCACCGTCATGCGTTCAAACGGACGCCCGAAGTCGTAGGCAACGCCCTGACTTTCAAAGCTGGTGGTACCAAGAATTTCTTCGGCCATACCGCGCAACATCTGCTCGGTCAGGTCCATCAAATCCTGATAGTCAGCATAAGCCCAGTAGAATTCCAACATCGTGAATTCCGGGTTATGACGAGTAGAAAGGCCTTCGTTACGGAAGTTTCGGTTAATCTCGAATACTTTCTCAAAGCCACCTACCACCAGACGCTTCAAATAAAGCTCAGGCGCTATACGCAAATACAGCTCCATATCCAGGGCGTTGTGGTGCGTGACGAAAGGTCGTGCCGCGGCGCCACCTGGAATGGTTTGCATCATTGGCGTTTCCACTTCCAGAAACTGCTGCTGGCTTAAAAAGCGGCGAATGTAATCCACAACTTTGGAGCGAACAATAAAGGTTTCGCGCGAGCTTTCATTGGTAATCAAATCTAAATAACGCTGGCGGTAGCGGGTTTCCTGATCGGATAAGCCATGGAATTTGTCCGGTAACGGACGCAGCGCCTTAGTTAGTAGCCGCACGTCGTCTACCTGAACGCTAAGCTCACCGGTATTGGTTTTAAACATGATGCCGCTAGCACCAACAATGTCGCCTAAATCCCATTTTTTAAACTGTTCGTTATAGAAACCTTCAGCCAGGTTGTCGCGAACCACATAAAGCTGAATTTGTCCGGACATGTCCTGCACAGTCGCAAAACTTGCCTTACCCATAATGCGCCGGGTCATCATGCGGCCAGCTATCTTCACCCGAATACCTTTTTCGGCCAATTCGTCTTTACTGAACTGGTCGTAAGTTGCATGCAAATCTGCAGCAACCTGATCGCGGCGAAAGTCATTTGGGAATGCAACGCCCTGCTCGCGCAGCGCGGCAAGCTTGGCTTTGCGCTGGGCGATCTGCTCGTTTACGTCCAACTCTGCTGCTTGCGTTTTATCTGTCATGTTTCCGGTTCCTGTGTCGTCGTCTTACTTACCCAAAAGGTTTCGTGGTTTAGGTTCGGCTTAGGCTGTTACAGCCCTGATTTTAAGCTTGCTTCAATAAAGGGGTCTAACGCACCATCTAACACCGCTTGGGTGTTGCGGTTTTCAACGCCGGTACGCAAGTCTTTAATGCGTGCATCGTCCAGTACGTACGAGCGAATCTGACTACCCCAGCCAATGTCAGACTTGGAATCTTCCAGCGCCTGCTTTTCAGCGGTTTGCTTTTGTAATTCCAATTCAAATAATTTTGCCCGTAGCTGCTTCATCGCATTGTCACGGTTCTTATGTTGCGAACGATCGCTCTGACACTGCACCACGGTATTCGTAGGTTCATGCGTAATACGAATCGCCGAATCGGTTCGGTTTACGTGCTGACCACCAGCACCTGAGGCGCGGTAGGTATCAATCCGTAAATCTGCCGGATTAATTTCAATTTCAATGTTGTCGTCTACTTCTGGGTACACAAACACCGATGCAAATGACGTATGGCGGCGATTACCGGAATCAAAAGGTGATTTCCGCACTAAGCGATGCACGCCAGTTTCGGTTCGCAGCCAGCCGAAGGCATATTCACCGGCTACGCGAATGGTTGCTGATTTAATCCCAGCCACATCGCCTTCCGACAGTTCCGTAATTTCGGCTTTAAAATCATGGGTTTCGGCCCAGCGCAAATACATGCGTAGCAAAATATTCGCCCAGTCCTGCGCTTCGGTACCGCCAGAGCCGGACTGAATATCCAGGTAGCAATCAGAAGCATCATGGTCACCCGAGAACATGCGCCGAAACTCAAGATCTTCCAGGCGTTTTTCCAACCCTTTCAGTTCGGTACAGGCTTCGTTATAGGTTTCTTCATCTTCGGCTTCAACCGCCAAATCAACCAAGCCTTCAACGTCATCCAGGCCTTGCTGCAAACTGTCCAGGGTTTCTACTGTTTGTTCTAATGCTGCGCGCTCTTTGCCAAGCGACTGCGCTCGCTCCTGATCGTCCCATACTTTGGGGTCTTCAAGCTCGCGAGTAACTTCCTCTAAGCGCTCAACCTTGTCGGAGTAGTCAAAGATACCCCCGAAGCGAATCACTGCGTGACCGCATATCTTTTATGGCGACATAAGTTGCATTAGTTTCAAACATAAAGTGAATTCACCTGTTCGTCAGTATAGGTTGATAACGACTTGTCTAATTTCATTATACGAAAGCGCGATATTCTAACGCAAAGCGCTGAAATGCTCTACCAACAACTGCACCGTTGTACGGCCCCGGAAGGTATTTAATTGGGGTTTGTAAATACAGTGAATGCGTTCACAAGCCAAATTCGGCCACAGCGCGGTATCCACATTAAAACTTATCGCATCAATGCTTATATTATCAGCGGTTTGCAACACCATTTTCAGGTGGCGCTCGCCAACAATACGCTGGTTCACCAGGCGAAACTCATCATCAAACAAAGGTTCGCTAAACCCCTGCCCCCAGGGCCCGGCTTGTTGCAATTGCTGTACGAAACTCTCATGCAACTCGGTTGCACCTAAACCGCCATCAGACCACAAAGTACGGGTTAACTGGGCTTCACTTAAGTGACTTGCAGCAACTTCGGCGGCCACTTTCCGGAACGCCGATAATTGCGCGATAGGTAAAGTTAAGCCCGCTGCCATGGCATGCCCACCGAAGCGGGTAATCATCCCCGGGTGCAGGCTGTGAATACGCTCTAATAAATCGCGAATATGTAAACCCGGAATGGAGCGCGCCGAACCTTTCAATTCACCATCGCCGACCTCGGCAAAGGCAATAACCGGCCGGTGGCATTGTTCTTTCACCCGACCGGCGACAATACCAATAACACCCTGGTGCCAGTTGGCTTCAAATAACGTAATGAGCGGCGGCAGTGCCCCCGAGTCTTCGGCAAAGCCAGCCACATAAACCTCAGCTTCTTCACGCATTTCAGTTTCAATACTGCGGCGCTCGCGGTTCAGGCTGTCCAGTTTATTAGCCATGTCCAAAGCCGCCGGATAACTTTGGGTAAGCAAGCATTCAATACCCAAGCCCATGTCATCCAAGCGACCAGCCGCATTAATGCGCGGCCCTACGGTAAAGCCTAAATCGCTGGCCTGTAGTTTTGCCGCTTCGCGTCCGGCTACCTGCAGCAGGGCCTGAATGCCTGGCCGACAGGCTCCGGCACGAATGCGTTGCAAACCCTGTTGCACTAATATGCGGTTATTGCCGTCCAGTTGCACCACGTCAGCAACAGTGCCAACGGCAACTAAATCCAGCCAATCGGCCAAGTTTGGCAGTGCTTGTTGGCCCTGCTCGCGAAGCACATTGCGTAGTGCCAGCAGCAGGTAAAATGCCACGCCAACACCGGCTAAGTTTTTACTTGGGAAGTGACAATCAGGATGATTCGGATTCACAATCACATCGGCATTTGGTAACTCATGCCCGGGTAAGTGATGATCAGTAACTATCACCTGCATACCTGCGTCTTTAGCAGCCTGCACGCCAGCGTGACAGGAAATACCATTATCCACAGTAATTAGCAGTTCGCTACCTAAGGCCTGTGCCTGTTTCACCACCGATTCCGACAACCCGTAACCATCAGCAAACCGATTCGGCACCAGATAGTGCACCTGCTGGGCACCAAAAGCCTGCAAGGCAGACACCATAAGCGCGGTGCTGGTGGCGCCGTCGGCGTCAAAGTCGCCGCAAATACAAATGGATTGTTGCTTCTCAATGGCGCTGGCCAGCAGCTGTGCTGCAGCTCGGGAACCGTGTAACTGGTCGAAGTGAGTTAGCCGGGCAGCTTTTAGCTCAAGCTCGTCAGCAGATTTCACGCCACGACGCGCATAAATTTGCCGAATCAGTGGATGTAACTGACTCGGCAAATGGTCGTCGGGTAATTGCGGATAACGCTTTACCACATAATCAGCAGTCATAATGATTTACTGTGGCTGGCTGGCAGCGCGCTTCTCAATTTCTTCCAGTAATGCACGAGGTGGCATAGCGCCGGCTATTAACTCACCGGTTTCAGTGATAATTGCCGGCGTACCGCGCACACCAAACTTGCGACCCAGCACAAAGTGTTCTTCCACGGGATTAGCACAGGTGGTTAAGGCAATATCTTCTTCCGCTTTGGCTGCAGTTAATGCTGCTTTTTTATCTGCTGCACACCACACGGCCTGTAACTGCTGACCACCAGTGCCTTGCATACCGTTACGAGGAAACGCCACATAGCGTACGGAAATTCCCAACTCTAAATAGTCGTCAAGGCGAGCGTGAAACTGCTGGCAATAACCACAAGTGGTATCGGTGAAAATAGTCACCTGGTGCTTCTGTTGCGGTGCTTGGTAAACAATCATGGAGTCTTCAATTTCGGCTAGTTCCTTGAGTCGCATAGCCGCCATGCTTTGCTCGGTTTTATTAACGACATCGTCGCCGGTTATGTCAAAGATACGACCGCTAACCAGCAACTTGCCATCAGCTGATACATAGAACAGGCCTTCCGAAGTAATGATTTCGTACAAACCTTGCACGTCAGTGGCCCGCACCGATTCAACCTTCATGCCCAGCTTGGTTAAATGAGTTGTATCCAGTTCCCCTTCACTGCTTTGGGCCGCGCCCATAAACAATAATCCAAGCCCGAGCAGACATGCGCGCATCAACATTAAATTCGCCTTCAATTGTGTTCAAAATGTGTTGCTACAGTACCTCGGGAACCCCTGAATTGCAAGGCACAGAGGCCTTTTAGGCACGTGGGTGGTGAGTGCTATGAAGCTGTTGCAGACGCTCCCGGGCAACATGGGTATATATTTGTGTTGTCGATAAATCACTGTGGCCGAGAAGCATTTGTAATACGCGTAAATCAGCGCCGTGATTCAGTAAATGCGTGGCGAATGCGTGCCGCAAGGTATGCGGCGACAAATGCGTGTGAATGCTCGCCCGTTTGGCGTAAATTTTAAGCCGATACCAAAATGCCTGGCGACTTAATGGGCCGCCACGATTGGTAATAAACACCCATTCGCCGCCATTGGCGTGAATGGCAGGGCGCGCCTGCCGTAAATAAAGCTGCAGCCACTCCAGTGCATCTTCACCCAGTGGCACTAAGCGTTCTTTATCGCCTTTGCCTACTACCCGAACGAGTTCTTGTTGCATGCTTAGTTGTTGCAACGACAGTTGTACCAGTTCGGTCACCCGCAACCCGGTCGCGTAGAGTACTTCCAACATGGCTCGATCACGCAATTCCATCGGCAACTCAGTGTTCGGTGCTGCCAGCAATTCCAGCACATCGGCTTCGGTAAGCGAATGAGGAATAGCGGCCGGTTGTTTAGGGCGCTGCAAGTTTGCGGTGGGATCGATTTGCATACCCAGCTCAGTGCGGGCAAATTGAAAGAACTTCTTCAAGGCACTAATAAATCGCGCTGAGCTGCGCGGCGAATACTGCTGTTGCCGACGATAGAGTAAATAGTCCTCTATTTCGGTAGCACCAATATCGGGTAAATAAGTACGCTGTTGGTCTTGCAGAAAACGTTGAAACATTCGTAAGTCGGTTCTATAGGCACTGCTGGTGTGCTGACTAACGCCCTGCCGTAACCATATTAATTCGACAAAGCGGTCAATTAAGTCATCTACTTGCGCATCAACATTTTTAGTCATGCCAACTGCCTATGCTACCAATCTTACTCAGCCTGATGCTGAAGTCGGATAATTAGCTTATCACACAGGTTCCGGTTGCGACTGCATTAAATCGCCGCTAAACGCCTTGCGAGCTTGTTCTGCCAGTTCGCCTAAATCATGTTCCTGATACTGACGCGCAGGACTAGTGACACCTTCACGACGTTGTTTTTCGCGACGCTGCGCTTGCCAGCCCAGGTTCTGCCACACGTGCAACGGGATATAATCGGCTGACGCATCCAGCACCAAGGCTTGCGGATGCAAGGCGTCCTGCAGGCGATGATCCGCCAGATCACTGTTCGAGGTCAGGCCGAAGCGTGGTACTTGATCGTTCGCGGCGGCCAACGGCCGGGACCTAGCAGCACCTAACATACGCTCCCAGTTAACCGGTTCAGCGGGTAATGGGTTTTGCAGATAAGGTTGCTCAGTAACATCTGCGGAAAAGGTTGCCAGCCATAAATTAAAGTCAGCCCGATCGCCACGCCCAAGCGCAGACGCCAAATGCACGTCTGAAGCTGGGTTATAACCAATGGGATCAAAAAGCTGAGCGGTAGCTGCTGCACTCATTGCCGAGTTCCGAATGATGACTGAATAATTCAGTTATCGGCCCCAGCTAATAAATATTTACCGCTTTTTAGGGTTTACAGACCGGGCTAATCTGCTATCATGCGCGCTGCTCGAGTGGAGGGGTTCCCGAGCGGTCAAAGGGATCAGACTGTAAATCTGACGGCTCAGCCTTCGCAGGTTCGAATCCTGCCCCCTCCACCACTTTTTCTAGTTGCTAGCTACTCCTGAGTTAGTCTGCTGCGGGCACCTTCAACAGCACTTTCCCAATATTTTTATCAGCGCTGACATAATCATGCGCAGCATCGACTTCATGTAACTCAAATACTTTATCCAATTGCGGTTTAATGCTGCCCTGCGCCAGTTTTGGCCATACTTGTTTATGCAGTTGCTGCATGATCTCGGTTTTTACCGTCACCGACTGATTTCGCAACGTGGACCCAATAATGCGCTGGCGTTTCATTAACACCCGCCCCATGTCTATTTGTGCGTGCCGTCCACCCAATAAGCCGATAACAATCAGACGTCCGTCGTCATGCATCACTTGTTGGTTGCTCGCGAAATAATCGCCGCCAACCGGATCCAGAATAACGTCAGCACCGCCCCACTCATTTACCGCACCAACAAAGTCACCGTCATGGCGATTCCAACCCCCACTGGCACCCAGCGTGCGGCAATGTTGTAACTTCTCGTTACTACCAGCGGTAGCATAGCAGTCGGCCGCAAACTCTTTGCACAATTGGATGGCGGCAGTACCGACCCCGCTGGCACCAGCGTGCAGCAGCACCCGCTCATGCGGCTGCAGCTTCGCCAGCATCATTAAGTTATACCAAGCCGTGGCAAAAGCTTCCGGCAAGGTCGCCGCTAATTTTAAATCTAACCCTGTTGGTATCGGCAGCACCTGCCCGGCAGGCACGCTTACCGACTTCGCGTAACCACCGCCAGTAAGCAGCGCACACACCTCATCGCCCGATTTAAAATCCCTGACATCCTTGCCAACCTCATCTATCACACCACTTACCTCCAGACCCAATACATCACTGGCCCCCGGCGGTGGTGGATAATGGCCGGCACGCTGCACTAGATCAGCCCGGTTCACTCCCGCGTAAGCAATAGTGATGGTTACTTCATTGGCTTGCATACTGTCCTCCATTGCTAGCTTTTTACCTGTGCTTGTGCACAAAAATACCGCGTATAGCACGGCCCACTCTTGCATTGTGGCACCACTGCTTTATGCTCATGATATCTAACTACTATAACGCCAGTTACTAGCCTAGCATGCCAGCGCCAAAGCGCCGTGCGAAAGGAATAAAAGCCTGAATGAATCAATCGCTTGAATTAAGTGACAGTAGAATTCTGATTATTGACGATCAAAAACCATTTCAGGTGATGCTGAAGGGCTTACTACATACTATGGGAGCACGTCAGGTTACCGCTAAATCAACTGGCGAATCTGGCGTTGCCGCGCATACCAACCAACCTTTCGATATTCTGCTGGTAGATTACAACCTTGGGCATGGTAAGAACGGTCGTCAGGTATTGGAAGAGCTACAAGTACGTCAGTTAGTACGCGACGACACCATATTTTTCCTCATCACCGGCGATAATTCCCGCCCAATGGTATTAAGTGCGCTCGAGCTACAGCCCGACGACTACTTGATGAAACCCTTCTCACAGGGATTATTGCGCACTCGCTTAGTGCGCGCTTTTAAAAAGCGTAAAGCGCTTAAAACTATTTACCAAACCCTGTATCGGCACCAGTACGCAGATTGTATTAAAGCCTGCCAGGAACATATTGATGCCAAAGGCCACTACAGCAACTATTGTCGTAAACTCACGGCTGAACTCTTTTTAAAACTCGGTCAATTCGATGAAGCTGAGCAGCGTTTACTCGAGTTATTAGAAGAACAGCGTTTCACTTGGGGTGTTATGACTCTGGCCAGAACCCGGTTATTGCAGAACAAGCCGGACGAAGCCATTGAGTTGGCCCGCGAGGTTCTATCCAAAAATACCAATGCGGTGGATGCGCAGGATTTAATTGCCGAATGTCACGTTCAGGCTGAACGCTTAGGCGATGCTCTGGAGTCAGCGCGTAAAGCCGTAGGACTAGCGCCATTTTCCATTGAACGGCAGTCCAATTTTGCCCGCATAGCAAGAGATAACGCTGAATTTGAGCTTGCTCGCCAAGCCATGCACCATGTTTTAGAAATTAGCCGCAAATCAGTGTTTCGCGATCCCCGCCATTTATGCACCTATATTCGCAGTATCCTTGATGCGGCCGAAAACGCCGATGAGCCGCGTCAGGTTGGCAAGTATCAAACCGAAGCAACCATCGCACTACAACGCGCACGCTACGATGACAACCTGGTTTACTCTGAGCTTGAGTATCAGGAATTGGAGCATGTGGTGATGGCGAGAATTGAGTCTTTTAACGGCCGTTTCCGCGAAGCTCAACATCACCTGAATGAAGTGGTGGGCCAATCCTTAGCACAACAGAGTGATATTTCTCCGGAACTGGCACCTGACGTATTGTCGGTATTATTAGATTTAGGTGAGTACGAAAAAGCCAATCAGCTCAGCGAACGAATGGAGCAGCAACATCAACTGGATGATTACAGCAAGCGCCTGTTGAAGCATCGTTTTGAGAAAAGCGAGGAGCGACAAGCCTCATTTTTTGAAGCTAACCGAGCCGGTATAAGCGAATATAAAAATGGTGACTATGGTGCAGCTATCCAGAGCTTCACCACCGCATTGCGGCACGCACCGATGAATAGTGGCGCAGCATTGAACTACATTCAGGCGGCTATAAAGGTATTAGGCGACAGTGACAAACCGAACCCTGAGTTCATTAAAGAATGTAAACGCTGCTTCCGCTCGCTGGAAGGTATGCAACTAAGCGAAACCCATCAAAAAAGATACGCACGACTGCACGAGGAAGCTCGTGAAGCCGGCGTATTTAAATAGTAGCCGATTAGATCACTTAGGCCGCGCCAATGCGCCCGGCCTGATAATCCCGTAACGCCTGTTCAATTTCGTGCGATTCATTCATCACGAAGGGTCCGTACTGCACTATAGGTTCGTCAATAGGCTCAGCGGCCAACAGAATAAACGCAGCGGTTTCGTCGCTGGTGGTTAATTCCAGCGTTGCTTCACTGTCAAGCTGCAGCAACTCACCGCGCTGCACAGCTTCGCCATTCACCGTTAACTCACCCTGGTACACGTACGCCAAACGCTGACGTTGATGCTGCGTTTCAATTGCCGTATTCGTGTTAGCGTCAAGGCGTACATCTGCCATTAAAAAGCGTCGCTCTGGCTGCTGAATAGGCCCTTTTTCAGCGTTGTATTCACCAGCAACCAAACGTATTTCAGCACCATCCTGAGCAATCACCGGAATAGAATCGGACGGATGATCAGCCCATTCGGCCGGTGACATTTTGTCTTTTGCTGGTAGATTCAACCACAACTGAAAGCCCCACATTAAGCCTTCTTCCTGCTTCGGCATTTCTGCGTGAATAATACCTTTGGCAGCTTTCATCCACTGCGCACCACCAGCTTCAACCACGCCAGTGTTACCGACCGAGTCCTGGTGCTCCATACGCCCAGCCAACATGTAGGTTAGCGTACAAAAGCCGCGATGGGGGTGCGGTGGAAACCCGGCAATATAATCATTGGGATTATCGGATCGGAACTCATCCAGCATTAAAAACGGATCCTGGTGTTTCAATGCAGGTTGATTAATAACCCGGGTTAATTTAACTCCGGCACCGTCTTGCGCCGGAATGCCGCGGAAGCGCCCTTTAATTGCCTTAGTCATGACAGCTCCTTACGATTGTGCGTCGCATTGAAATCAAGTTCCGGCCCCACCGGTACTATGCCAGTTGGGTTAATGGTTTTATGGCTACCGTAGTAATGGGTTTTAATATGATCCATCACCACCGTTTCTTCCACACCCGGATACTGATACAAAGCTTTTAGATAATTCCAAAGATTGGGGTAGTCAACAATTCGCTTCAGATTGGTTTTAAAATGCCCAACATACACCGCATCAAAACGCACTAAGGTAGTAAACAATCGCCAATCCGCTTCGGTTAGTTGCGAACCCGCCAGAAATGGCTGTTTCGCTAGAATAGCTTCAACCTGGTCAAGCGCAGCAAACAGCTCCCTAAATGCTTCCTCGTACGCTGGTGCTTTAGTGGCAAAGCCACATTTATACACGCCGTTGTTAATGTTGTGGTACACCAGCTCATTAATCTCGTCAATTTGCTGCTGCAGCTCAGTTGGATAATAGTTATCGTGATTGCCGGTTAGCTCGTTAAAAGCAGTATTAAACATTCGTATAATATCCGCAGATTCATTACTTACTATGGTTTGGGTTTGTTTGTCCCAAAGTACCGGCACTGTCACTCGACCGCTATAGTTAGGATCGGCTTTCAAATACACCTGATACAAAAAGTCGTAGCCATACAGAGGATCCTGCAATGGTTTGTCAGCAAATTCCCAGCCGTTTTCCAGCATCAACGGATGCACTGCAGAAACCGAAATATGTGATTCCAACCCCTTCAGTTTACGAAAAATAAGCGTTCGGTGCGCCCACGGACAAGCAAAGGAAACGTACAAATGGTAGCGACCACTTTGTGCCGGAAATTGGGCATCCGCCGAGTTTTCAATATGATTGCGAAACTGTGCCGCACTGCGCTCGAAACGACCACCGGTTTTATCCGTGTCGTACCATTTGTCATGCCAAACGCCGTCAACTAAAAGTCCCATTAGTGCTCCCATTATCTGGTAGGTTTATGAGTTTAGTTTAGTACGAATAAATTGGTTTTATTAGCGCTAATTATTGGGATTATATTTCTATTTTTTAGAAAGGTATTGAATCACAACCTGCGCAGCTAAGGAGCTGGCGTTGCAACGCAGTTGCTCATGAATAACGCTGAACTGCTCATGTAGCTTTGGCGGCGGTGCTGCTAACAGCTGAGTTAGCTCTGCAGCCAGTCGCTCTGGTTCGGTTTCTTCCTGCTTTAATTCAGGCACTATGGCTTTACCCGCCAGCAGATTAGGTAAGGAAAAATAAGCGGCTTTAAATAATCGTTTCATGAGTTGATAACTAAGCCAATTAAAGCGATAAGCCACCACCATAGGTCGCTTAATTAATAAGGCTTCTAAGGTAACAGTACCCGAAGTGAGTAGCAGCACGTCACTGGCCGCCATCACAGTACGCGCCTGGCCATCAATTAACTTCACCGGTAGCTCAGGTGCTAAGCTTGCTTGTAGTGCAGCAAACTGCGTCTGACGAGCCGCACTAATCATCGGCACCAGAAAACTCAATTGCGGGTTTTGTTGCCATAAACGCTGTGCAGTTTGTAAAAATATCGGCCCCATGCGAGCTATTTCACCTGCCCTGCTGCCAGGTAACAAACCAACCACCTTCGCCTGTTGCGCTATACCCAACTCGGTGCGAGCATCCGCCTGACGCCACGCCATGGGAATGTCATCAGCTAAGGGGTGGCCCACAAAAGTTGCTGGCAAACCATGTTCATCGTAAAAGGCTTTCTCGAATGGCAACAAACACAGCATGTGATCAACCGACTTCTTGATACCTTTAATACGACCTTGCCGCCACGCCCAAACTGAAGGACTCACGTAATGCATGGTGGTAATACCAAGGGCTTTTAACCGGCGCGCAATAGGTAAGTTAAAATCGGGGGCATCAATGCCGATAAAAATATCCGGCTTTGATTGGCTTAGGTGCTGCACAATCTGCCTGCGGTGAGCAAGCAAGCGCGGCAAGTGTGTAATAACCTCAGCCAGCCCCATAACCGCTAAGTCGTCCATGGGTACCAGACTATGCAAGCCCTGAGCTTGCATTAAGGGGCCGCCAACACCAATAAAATGAGCGTTCGGGTAAGTTGTACGAAGTGATTTTAATAATCCGGCGCCGAGTAGATCACCGGAATGTTCGCCAGCTAAAACTGCTATAACCGGAGTTTTATCAGCTTGGTGCTGGGCGCTCACGGCCGAATAATTCCCCGTGAACTTTGTTGCACAAAGTCAATTAAGGGCTGTACTTCTTCGGCATTCTGCGCCTGCAATTTTTCCACCGCTTCTGCCACAGTCAGGCCTGAGCGGTACAAGGTTTTGTAGGCCCGGCGTAAGTTCATAATTTGGTCTTTACTATAACCACGGCGCTTCAAACCTTCCGAGTTAATCGTTCGCGGTGTTGCGTTATGACCTTGCGCCATAATGTAGGGCGGTACGTCTTGCACTATCACTGAATTCACCGCAGTAAAAGCATGAGAACCGATATGACAGAACTGATGCACGCCAGTAAAACCACCCAGAATAACCCAGTCACCAACGACCACATGGCCAGCCAAGGTTACAGCGTTGGCAAGAATATTGTTATCTCCGACAATACAGTCATGGGCAACATGCACGTAAGCCATAAACAAATTGTTGCTGCCAATAGCAGTAAGGCCCTTATCCTGCGTCGTGCCACGATGAACAGTGACGCACTCACGAAAAATATTATTGTCGCCAATAACCAGTTCGGTAGGTTCACCTGCGTACTTCTTGTCCTGACAGTCTTCACCAATAGAAGCAAACTGAAAGATACGGTTGTTGTTACCAATGCGAGTAGGACCCTTCACCACCACGTGAGAGGAGATAACGGTGTTATCTCCAATCTCAACGTCGGGACCTATGTAAGTCCAGGGACCTACCTGTACATTGCTTCCCAACTTGGCTGAAGCATCAATAATGGCGGTTTCGTGAATCACTTAAAGCTCTCTTCTGGCGCAAATGATGTCGGCACTGCAAGCTAGTTTCCCGTCCACTTCTGCGCGTCCTTTAAATACCCAAATACCACGACGCTCTTTCTCAAAAGTCACGTGCAAATGCATAGTGTCGCCCGGCAGTACCTGACGTTTAAAGCGTGCATTGTCGACACCGGCAAATAGATACAAATCATTTGCGGCAGGCTTGCTAGAGGTAATTTTGAAGCCGAGTAATCCGGCGGCCTGAGCCATAGCTTCTAAAATTAATACACCCGGAAAAATAGGGTTGCCAGGGAAATGGCCATTAAAGATAGGTTCGTTAATGGTCACATTTTTAATCGCATGGATTGCTTTTTCACCGTCACAAGCAAGTACCCGATCAACTAATAAAAATGGATACCTGTGTGGTAATAAATTTAGTACTTCGTCTATATCAAATCCGTTCAGCTCTGTAGACAATGGTTGTCCCCCACCTAGTGTTATGAGTTCTTTGATTCTTTCTCAAGAGCTTTAACACGATTAAATAAATCATCCAGCTGACGGAAGCGAGCTCCGTTTCGACGCCATTCGCGGTGCGGTGCAGCCGGTATTCCGGAAGCATAAACACCAGGTTCGCTGATACCTTTAATCACCATTGAGAAACCGCTAATTTGAACATCATCACAGATTTCAATATGGCCATTAATAGCCGAAGCGCCACCTATCAAACAGCGTTTACCAATATGCGCACTACCGGCTAAAACAGTACAACCAGCAATGGCGGTATCTTCATCAACAAAAGCATTGTGAGCAATTTGGCATTGATTATCGATAATACAACCAGACGAAATAATAGTATCGTCTAAAGCACCACGGTCAATGGTAGTATTGGCACCGATATCAACCCGATCACCAATCACTACTCGACCTAGTTGGGGTATCTTAACCCATTTTGAGTTTTCAGTGGCCCAACCAAAGCCGTCAGCACCTATAACAACGCCGGAATGAATGACACATCCCTTACCGATAACACAGTTATGGTAAATAGTTACCCGTTGCCAAATTTTGGTATCGGCAGCTACTAGAGTGCCGGCACCAATATAACTACCGGCACCAATGATCACGTTATCACCAAGTTCAGCACCGGCCTCTATCACAACGTGATGGCCAAGTTGAACATTTTTGCCCAGTTTAGCCGATGGTGCGATTTGTGCCGTAGCGGCGACACCTTCAGCTGGATTGGGGGTGGTGTCCAGCAACTGCGCTACTTTCGCAAACCCCAAATACGGATTTTTGGTAACCACGGCCACTATATGATCGGGCACCTCAGTTCCAGGTGCCACAATCACTGCACTCGCCTTGGTTGTTTCCAATTGCGATTTATAACGCGCATTAGCCAGGAAGGCTATTTGCCCTTGCTGTGCTGAAGCTAAGGTAGCCACAGCAGCAACTGACAAGTTCTCGTCGCCTTGTACTTCGGCATCAATATGCTCAGCCAGTTGCGCTAAGGTATAGGCCTGCATACTGCTATTGTCCAGACGTCATCGCTTCAATAACTTCATCTGACAAATCAGAAGCGTCGCTGATATAGGCCACCGCATTGCTTTGTAATACGATATCGTAACCTTCATCTTTAGCAATTTTGTCAATAACTTGCTGAACTTCCATTAACAAGCGATTACGCTCTTCATTCTGGCGGCGACGTGTGTCTTCGTTTAACGCCTTACCTTTCAATTGCGCTTCAGCAGCCAGAGTTTCCAGCTCACGATCAACCTGAGTTTTTTCAGCGTCAGACATGATAGAAGCATCGCGCTGTTGTTTGGTACGTAACTCATTTACCCGAGTTTCAATACGACGCATTTCTTCGAAACGCTCCTGGAACTCACCTTGCAACTGCTCAGCAATTTGCTCGCGCTGAGGTAGTTCCTGGAATACCCGCATCACGTCAACCACACCGATGCGTTGTTGCGCTTGTGCGGCAGTAGAAAGCATTGCTGCACTCATAGTTAATGCGATAAGTGAGTTTTTAATTAATTTATTCAAAGTCGACTCCTTGCTGCTGTTGCAGTTATTAAAGTTATATAAATCAAAGTTTATGAAAGATAATTAAAATGTCGTACCTATATTAAAGGTAAAGGTTTGTGTCCTGTCACCCGGAGTTTCACGTATCGGGCGTCCTAACGAGAACGTTAGTGGCCCCATCGGCGAAATCCACTGTACTGAGATACCCGCCGACGCACGGTATTGGCCGGGATCGCTATAGTCATTCAATGGCTCTGTTTGCTGCGCTCTGGCCAGACTATTGTAGTAATCGTAATCGAATTCAGTGTCCCACACAGTACCAACATCTAAAAATATACTGGTTCTGATAGTATTTTCAAAGCCTTCCGACATAAAGGGTACCGGGAAAATAAGTTCCACGCCGCCCACCGCCATGGCATTACCCCCCACCGACAGGCGGGTAACTTGCACGGTGTCGGCACCAGGACCGGCTGGAATAGCAACCGGCTGACCGGTTAAGTCTGGTGGTCCGCTAATATCATTCGCAAAACTGTAAATGGCGCGCGGCCCTACCGTATTCGCTTCGAAACCACGTAAGTTCTGGTTACCACCAATACGGAAGTTCTCGAAGAATGGGAACAGATAATCGTTACCATTATCGTCACTACCGTAACCATTACCGTAACCCAAGGTCATTCGGCTTAATAAGGTCCACTTATGGTCGTCGGTAATTGGCTGATAATATTTAAAGTCGTAATTAGTACGGAAATAATTCACATCACTGTTAGGTGTTGTGATATCAAAACTTATTCGGTTTGACGTTCCCGAGGTTGGGAAAGTACCACGGTTCAAAGTCACTCGAGCCAGTCCAAAACTTACTTCAAAAATATCAAAAGCAACGCCCGAGGTTGGATCTTTCTGATCAATATAAGGCGCATAGAAGTTACGAATCTGTTCGTAACCATCCACGTTACTTACTTCTTCATTTTTGTAGGTTAAGCCGGTATTAAAGCGCGTATTCTGATTGATCGGGAAACCGACCGAGGTGCCAACACCATAAGTACGCTTGTTATAACGCGCTAAGTTACGCGCATTGCCCGCATCAAATTCACTTAAGAAAACATTACCGCTTAAGCTGACACCGTCTTTCGTGAAAAACGAATCCGTGTACGACAAGTTCACTGATTTCTGGAACTTGTTCGTACTAACGTTGAATGCCGCCGTGTTACCGGTTCCCAGAAAGTTGTTCTGCGAAATACCGGCATTAAGCTGCAAGCCCGAGTAATCGCCATAACCAATACCGGCATTGAACGAGCCTGACGGCTGTTCCACCACGTCAAAGTTAATATCGACTAAGTCAGAGCGGCCATCTACCCGTTCCGTACTCGATTCAACGGTTTCGAAGAAACCTAGGCGTTCCAGTTCCACTTTACTATTTTCAACGCGTTGCTCAGATAACCATGAGCCTTCCATTTGAATCATTTCACGACGCAACACTTCGTCTTTAGTAGTCTGGTTACCGCTGAAGTTGATCCGGTTTACATATACTCGTTGCCCTGGATTAACCGAAAACACGATATCTACTTCGTTATTTTCTTCATCAATTTCAGGAATCGAGTCAATTTCCGGATAGGCATAGCCCAGGTTGCTATAAAAACGCGCGATGCTTTCTTCAATAAAGGTAATTTGAGCCGCGTTGTAGAGGGTACCGGATTCAATTTGTGCAATACGTTCAACGATTTCGGTATGGCCAGCCAAATCACCCATCACCGAGGTTTCACGAACATCAAATTGCTCGCCTTCGTTAATATTGACAGTAATGTAAATGCCTTCACGATTCGGCGTTAACGACACTTGTACTGACTCTACTGCAAACGTCAGGTAACCACGGTCTTTATAGAAGCTTTCCAGCGTTTCTAAGTCACCCGTTAATTGCTGTTTCTGGTAACGCTTTTCGCCAATAAAATTGTACCAAGGCAAACTATCTTTCAGCTCTAACCGCGCTAGAATTTCAGCTTCACTGAAAACCGTGTTACCAACAATATTAATTTGTTCAATTTCGGCCGCATCACCTTCTTCAAAGTCAATGCTCACCCGAACCCGATTACGCGGCAGGTTCTCAATGTTCACGTCTACCTGAGCGTTATATTTACCGACGCTGTGGTAAAAATCTTCCAGGCCTTTTTCGATATCAGCAATACTGGTCAAATCCAGTGATTCGCCTTCAATCACGCCAGAGTCACTTAAGCTTGCGCTTAACTGCTCATCTTCGATATCAGAGTTACCATCGAACTCGATTTCGCTAATGGTTGGGCGCTCGCGAACCACAAACACCAGGGTATTGCCTTCCCGGCGGGCCTGAATATCAGCAAAGTTGGTTGATGAATAAAGCGAACGAATACTTTGGCGGATTTCGTACTCATCCACCTCATCGCCTACCCGAACCGGTATATAAGTTAAAGCGGCACCCAACGCAACACGCTGTAGCCCCCGCACTCGAATATCTTCTACGACAAATAATTCTTCGGCTTGAGCCGGAATAGTGGCCCCTGCAACCAGAGTGCCGATTAACAGCTTTTTAAACGTCATTCTGCAGCTACTTTATGTTTTGTGTAATTATAAATCAGAGTGATAAACGCGTGATGTCGTTGCCTATTGCAACCACCATCAGGGCAAAAATTAGAGCACCGCCAATGCGGTAACTAATATCCTGAACCCGTTCGGAAACAGGTTTGCCTCGTATCCACTCAATGACAAAAAATACTAAATGACCACCGTCAAGAATCGGCAATGGTAACAGATTTATGATGCCGAGATTAACACTGATCAATGCTAAAAAGCCGAGAAAATAAACCAACCCATAACTAGCGGTGGTTCCCGCACCTTCAGCAATACTAACAGGTCCACTTAAATTCCGGACTGAAACGTCACCGGTAACAAGTTTCCCAATCATTTTCACACTCAGAACCATTAACTCCCAGGTTCTGGTGGTTCCTTCCCACAGCCCGCCAAGCAGGCCGTATTGATGCGTAAATCGATATTCTTCCGGATACGGCATCACTTTCGTTTCAACCCCCAGAAAGCCTATGGTTTCGCCGTTAAATTCGCGTTCCCCAATAGCTATCGGAATTTGCAGCGGCTCGTTGTTTCGCACCAGGTCAAAAACCAGAGTGTCACCGGCAGCCACAGCAACTCGCTCCCTTATTCGGCTCCAATCGGGATTAAGAGTTCCATCAATACCCACAATTTTGTCATTTTCTTGTAAACCTGCTTGCTCTGCCGGTGAATCCGGCGCCACATAGCCTATCTCTGTCGTCACTTCCGACTGATAAGGCTGAATGCCAAGGCTGCCGAACGTAGACTGTTGTTCGTCAAATTCCCACTGACTTAAATCTAATTGATAGCGTTTGGATGACTCATGGCGATCGGCCATATCGCGTATTTGCAACTCAGCCTGCTCATCGCCAATAGCGCTGACCAGCGCCATGTTTACTTCCTGCCAATCGCGTGTCTTCTTGCCATTTACTGCCAGTACTTCAGCCGGTGCCGTAACCCCGGCCTCGGCGGCGACACTCTGCTCTACAACGTTACCTATAATAGGCTTAACCGAAGGCACGCCAATAACCAACATCAGCCAGAGCACGCCAATAGCCAGCACAAAGTTCGCGATAGGACCGGCCGCCACAATGGCCATACGTTTGCCAACCGATTGGGCGTTAAAGCTTTGTGGCCATTGCTGCGGGCTAACATCGTCTACCCGGGCATCGAGCATGCGCACATAGCCACCTAAAGGGATCATACCAATTTGATACGAGGTGCCGTCTGCAGCCTGACGCTGCCATAAAGGCTTACCAAAACCAACGGAGAACGTCAGCACTTTCACGCCACACCGACGGGCTACCCAAAAGTGGCCAAACTCGTGAAAAGTCACCAGAATACCAAGGGTGACAATAAAGGCGCCAAGTGCCCAAAGAATTTCTAGCATGCTCTTTGTTTCCTTACTTGTTGTGTTGCTAAAGCACGCGCTTCAGCATCTAACGACAAGACTTGCGGAATAGAGTTCAACTGCTGCGGTGGCACAGCAGCTAATACTTCTGCACAAATTCGGGCAATATCCGTAAATTTTATCTGTTCTTGCAAAAATGCTTCTACCGCTATTTCGTTCACCGCATTTAAAGTGGTGGTTGCCCACTGCCCGCTCCAACATGCATCCATGGCTAAAGCCAAACACGGAAAGCGTTCAGCTTCTGGTTTGCCAAAGGTTAATGCCGCCAGTTGCGAAAAATCAAGATGACTAACCCCACTAGCGATACGATCTGGATACGCCAGACATGACGCTATAGGGGTACGCATGTCCGGTTGCCCAAGCTGAGCAATAACCGAACCATCACGGTACTGCACCATGGAATGAATCACGCTTTGCGGATGTAAAATAACGTCCAGTTCATGCTGTTGGCAGCCAAACAACCAACGCGCTTCAATATATTCCAGACCTTTGTTCAACATCGTTGCTGAATCTACCGAAATTTTCCGGCCCATTTCCCAATTTGGATGGGCACAGGCTGCATCTGGTGTTTGCCGGGACAACTTAGCCAGTGGCAGTTCCCGAAATGGACCGCCAGACCCAGTTAGTAAAATTTTATCGATGCCGTGATCGGCCAGCGCCTGCTGACCTAATGGATACTGTAAGGCCGGTGGTAAACATTGAAAAATGGCATTGTGCTCGCTATCTACGGGCATCAGTTCAGCACCGTACTCGGCCACCGCATCCATAAACAGCTGACCACTCATCACTAAGGCTTCTTTATTCGCCAGCAGCACTCGTTTGCCAGCTTCAATAGCAGCCATAGTAGGTAATAAACCGGCACCGCCAACAATCGCGGCCATCACAATATCGGTGTCGCTGGACGACGCCACCAGCGCTAGCGCCGTGCTACCACTCATAACTTCAATGGCTAGTTTTTCGGCCTGCAACTGCTGTCTCAGTTGCGTCGCTGCGTTCGCATCAACCATAACCGCAATGCTTGGCTTATGCTTACGGCAAAGTTCCAGCATAGCCGTCACATTGGAGCATGCGGTAAGCGCATAAACCGGATAAGCATCAGGGTTTTCAGCAATAACCGCCAGGGTATTTTGACCGATGGATCCGGTTGCTCCCAGCACACAAATACGTTGTTGTGGTGTGGCATTAATTTGCATTAGTGAAGAAACCAGATATAAGCCAGAGTAAACACCGGAAGCGCAGCAGTTAAGCTGTCAATGCGATCTAAAATACCACCGTGACCGGGTAAAATAGAGCCGCTGTCTTTCACTCCGGCGCAACGCTTAAACATGCTTTCGTTTAAGTCACCAAACACCGATGCAATAACCGTTAACAACCCGGTTAAGTAATAACCGGTGAACTGATCGGCGGGAATTTTCGCCCAGTGCGCAACCACCATCATCACCACGAAGGCTAAGCTGATACCGCCACACAGGCCTTCCATGGTTTTGCCCGGGCTAACCGCTGGCATCATTTTGTTGCGGCCATAACGAACGCCGGCAAAATAAGCGCCGACATCGGCAGCCCATACCAACAGTAGAATAAATAATACGGTAAAACCGCCCTGCAACGGATTTACCTCATACTCAATGGAGCGAATGGCAACTAGGGCGGCCCAGGCTGGTACTAATGTTAGTAAACCAAATCCACCCACAATAATGCGCGAGCGCGACCACATGCGGCGACTGCTGGGGTAGTTAACAATCAGTGCCAGTGCCAGCACCCACCACACACCACCGGCAATAATGGGATACAGCATGCTTTTAACCAAGCCTAGGCCCTCGGGGTGCCATAAGTCGGTTATGGGGGTGATGTAAGTAAGGCTACTAATAATAACACCCACTAACAGGGTATAAGCAATACGGCTGGATAAGCGGTGCAAGCCCATCAGCGGAGACCACTCCCAGGCGCCCAGCATTAATAGCACTTGCGCAAAAATAGCAAAGCCCGTTAATGGCAATAAAAATACACAATAAAGTGCCAGAGGCAGAAGGACCAGAGCTGTAATTATTCGTTGTTTTAACAAAATCAGTCCTCAGTTTGGCCGTTTAAATCCATCATCATACTGTGGATTTGTTGGCTGGTTAAGCCAAAACGACGTTCTCGAGTTGCATAATCAGCAATCGCAGCGGCAAAATGCTCGGCGCTAAAGTCCGGCCACAATACATCCGCAAAATAAAACTCAGCGTAAGCAAGCTGCCATAGCAAGAAATTACTAATGCGGCGCTCGCCCCCCGTTCGAATCAATAAGTCAGGTGTTGGTTGCTGAGCAAGCTGCATATGTTCCGCCAGCACTTGCTCGTTTATATCATCAACTTGTAAGTCACCTTGTAGCACCGCATTGGCAACCGCTTTGGTTGCTTGGGTAATGTCCCAGCGACCACCATAGTTCGCCGCTATATTTAGCGTTAATGAGCGGTTTCCTGCAGTTAGGGCTTCAGCGTCCTGAATGCGCTGTTGCAGACGCGGTGAAAACTGCGCAACATCGCCAATAATTCGAAGTTGAACCCCGTGCTTATGGAGTTTTTTTACTTCCCGTTGCAACACGGTCAGAAATAACTCCATAAGTACTGATACTTCTTCTTTGGGCCGTTTCCAGTTTTCACTGCTAAACGCAAACAAAGTTAACGACTGAATACCTGTTTTTCGCGCAAATGCTACTGCATTACGCACTGCCTCCGCACCAGCCTTATGACCTGCGGTACGACGCTTCCCGCGCTGCTGCGCCCAGCGCCCGTTGCCATCCATAATGATAGCAACATGTTGCGGAACCAAATCCTTAGTTTCAGGGACTGCCATATGTTCTGCCATTAAATAAAAACGCCGTGAGAGTATACCTGACACGGCGCCTTCGACCAATCAGCAAGCTGCTGACTCGGTTAAACTTCCAACAAATCTTTTTCTTTGTCTTCTAAAAGCTTATCAATTTGACCAATAAAAGTGTCTGTAAGCTTTTGGATTTCGTCGGTTGCTTTACGCTCATCGTCTTCGGTAATTTCTTTTTCTTTCAATAAATCTTTCAAGTCACCATTGGCATCACGACGAATATTACGAATGGCTACCCGGCCTTGCTCAGCTTCCGAGCGAACTATTTTAACCAGGTCCTTACGACGCTCTTCGGTTAATGCTGGCAATGGTACCCGAATAACAGCGCCAGCTGCCGCTGGGTTTAAGCCCAGGTCAGAAGTCAGAATAGCTTTCTCAACCGCACCACTTGCCGATTTATCAAATACCGTTAGCGCTAATGTTCTTGAATCTTCAGTGGTAATGTTTGCCATCTGGTTCAATGGTGTTTCAACGCCGTAGTAAGGCACCGTTATACCATCGAGTAAGCTTGGGTGAGCGCGTCCGGTGCGAACTTTGGACATTTGTGAACGCAGAGACTCCACGCTTTTTTCCATGCGGCTTTTCGCATCTTTTTTAATATCGTTAATCACTTTATTTTCCTTTCTCTGCTTGATTCTGCTCAGTCGAATCAGAATTTACGAATTCAGGGCCACGATCAATCAGGGTGCCTTCGTCAGATCCCATAATAACCGATCGTAACACGCCGGGCTTGTTCATATTGAACACCCGGATTGGTAAGCCATGGTCTCTCGCCAGCGTAAAGGCGGCTAAGTCCATCACTTTTAATTGTTGATCCAGCACCTCATTATAACTGATGTGGCTATATAACTTAGCATCCGGATTCTTCACTGGGTCGGCGGAATACACGCCATCAACTTTGGTACCTTTCAATACCAACTCAGCTTCAATTTCAATACCGCGTAAGCAAGCTGCTGAATCCGTCGTAAAGAACGGATTACCAGTACCGGCACAGAAAATAACAACCCGCCCAGATTTCAGCAAGCTGATAGCCTCAGCCCAGTTGTAACTGTCGCACACGCCATTTAGTTCAATCGCCGACATCAGCCGGGCATTAACGAAAGCTCGGTGCAAAGCATCACGCATAGCTAAGCCGTTCATCACCGTTGCCAGCATGCCCATGTGGTCACCCACCACGCGATTCATTCCCGCTTTCGCCAGGCCTTCACCACGGAATAAGTTACCACCACCTATTACGAGGCCAACTTGCACGCCAAGTTCAACCAGTTCTTTAATCTCTTGCGCCATTCGGTCCAATACTTTCGCATCTATACCAAACGCCTCATCTCCCATTAATGCTTCGCCACTTAATTTAAGTAATACTCTGCGGTAATTTGGTTTGGCGGGGGTAATCATGAGCCGGGCTCCTTATGCTGGACGAATGAATTATTTTAATTGGTGTAGCATGCCACATTCGGTTAAATGCGCACACAAAAAAAACCGCGGCTTGCAGAGCAAGTCGCGGTTTTTTATCAGTTTCTTCTAGCTGGTAACAACGTCACTGGCGTTACGCCTTTTTCGCTGCAGCCATTTGCGCTTGCACTTCGGCAGCAAAGTCTTCGCTCTTACGTTCAATACCTTCACCCACTTCAAAGCGAATGAAAGTAACAACGTCGGCGCCAGCATCTTTCAGTAATTGACCCACAGTAATAGAAGGATCTTTTACAAATGCCTGGCCAGTCAGACTGATTTCACCGGTAAACTTACGCATCCGGCCTTCAACCATCTTCTCAGCGATTTCTTGCGGCTTACCGCTTTGCATTGCGATATCCAACTGAATTTGACGTTCTTGCTCAACAACTTCAGTAGCAACGTCTTCAGGTTTAACGAATTGCGGTGCGCTAGCTGCAACGTGCATAGCCAAGTCTTTCGCTAATTCAGCGTTGCCGCCGGTGATTGCAACAGCAACACCAATACGGCCACCGTGTACATAAGTTTCCACCAAGTCACCACCAGTAATGGTAGTAACGCGACGTACATTCATGTTTTCGCCAATTTTCGCAACCAGGTTTTCACGCGTTTCTTCAACGCTTAAACCTTCAAGGTCAGTCGCTTTCAGTTTCTCAACGTCGTTTTCTTTGTTAGCAAAAGCAGCGTTAATAACTTTCTCACCGAAACCCAGGAAGTTCTCGTCGCGAGCAACAAAGTCAGTTTCGCAGTTCAGCTCTACCAAAGTACCGGTATTGCCTTCAGCTTTCGTCAAAATCACACCTTCAGCGGCAATTCGACCTGCTTTCTTAGCTGCTTTCGCCTGACCGCTTTTACGCATCAGTTCAATTGCTGCTTCGATGTCGCCATTGGTTTCTTGCAAAGCTTTTTTGCAATCCATCATGCCAACGCCGGTGCGCTCACGTAATTCTTTTACCAGAGCTGCTGTAATAGCCATTTTGGTCTTTCCTCTAAATTTGTTTCGTACTAAATCTAATTTAGCTCAGCTTATTCAGCTTCAGCTTCAACGAAGCCGTCTGCTTCTTTCGCTTCAACCGGCGCATTGCGTGATTCATTTGCTGCTGCCGCTGCTGCGTTCAGATAAAGCTGTACCGCACGAATCGCATCATCGTTACCTGGAATGACGTAATCAACACCATCAGGGTTAGAGTTAGTATCTACGACTGCGATTACCGGAATACCTAAGTTATTCGCTTCTTTAATGGCAATGTGTTCATGATCAGCGTCGATCACGAATAACACGTCAGGCAAGCCAGCCATATCTTTAATACCGCCAAGGCTCTTTTCTAACTTTTCCATTTCGCGAGTGTTAACCAGTGCTTCTTTTTTGGTTAACTTTTCGAAGGTACCGTCCTGGCTCATGGTCTCAAGCTCTTTCAAACGCTTAATAGACTGACGCACAGTTTTCCAGTTGGTTAACATACCGCCTAACCAACGGTGATTTACAAAGAATTGCTTACAATCGCGAGCCGCTTGTTGAACTGGCTCAGATGCTGCACGCTTAGTACCAACGAACAGAATTTTACCTTTGTTTGCAGACACGTGGCTAATAAAGCTCAGTGCGTCGTTAAACATAGGAACTGTTTTTTCTAAGTTGATAATGTGGATTTTGTTACGTGCGCCAAAAATGAACGGCTTCATTTTTGGATTCCAGAAACGGGTTTGGTGACCGAAATGGACACCAGCTTTAAGCATGTCACGCATTGACACGTTAGCCATAATAATTTTCCTTTGAATAAGGGGTTAAGCCTCCATACATCCCATGTTCCGACCTTTGAAGGCACCCCGGCGCATGTGTCGATGTATGTGTGTGTTTAGTTTTACAAACCCGATCACGGATTTGCGGTGCGCTTTATACCACGAAAACATTGCCTGGCGCAACTTTAACAGCGAATTAAGGGCATTCTCAGCAAATCCTTTTCGTGCCGCAGCCCGACTGATAAACTAGGCGCATATTTCGCCTTATTACGTTAATTTTCAGGGACCATACACAGCTATGACGTTTTCCATTAAAACGGCCGATGAAATTGAGAAAATGCGCGCAGCGGGTAAGTTAGCCGCAAGCGTACTTGAAATGATTACTCCGCACGTACAGGCGGGTGTTACCACTGACGAACTGAACACGCGTTGTCATGACTATATTCTGGCCAACAACGCCATTCCGGCGCCGCTAAATTACAATGGCTTTCCAAAGTCTGTGTGTACCTCGGTAAATCATTGCGTGTGTCACGGTATTCCCAACGACAAACCATTAAAAGACGGCGATATTGTGAATATCGACGTTACCGTCATACTTGATGGTTATCACGGCGACACCTCGAAAATGTTTATGCTTGGCAAGCCCAGCATTATGGCCGACCGATTGGTGCGCATTACTCAGGAATGCCTGTATAAAGCCATTAAAATGGTTCGTCCTGGTTTGCGTACCGGTGACTTTGGCGCGGCTATTCAACAGCATGCGGAAAGTAGTGGTTATTCGATTGTGCGTGAATATTGCGGTCATGGTATTGGCGCGGTATTCCACGAAGACCCGCAAATTTTGCACTATGGCAGCCCGGGTACTGGTGACTTGTTAGAAGCAGGCATGTGTTTCACTATCGAGCCTATGGTTAACGCTGGCAAACGCCACACCAAACTAATGAAAGATGGCTGGACCGTACTTACCAAAGACCGTTCGTTAAGTGCCCAATGGGAACACACCCTATTAGTTACCGATAACGGCTGCGAAATTTTGACCTTGCGCAGTGATGAAGACATCCCTCGCGTTATTACTGCCTCGGCCTAATTGCAGTGAACCAAACCACCGCCATGTTCAAGCCTCACTGGCCAGCACAACTGGCGGTGGCAGGATATAAAGAGCAGCTGCAGAATTACCATGCCTGGGCTGCCGAGCAATTCATTACCGCCGACATTGAAGCGCTGGTGATTGACCGCGCTCAATTTTTTGACTCGTTAATTCAGCATCTATGGCAGGAATTCGAACTGCCAACCAAAGATATTTCGGTATTGGCTGTAGGTGGTTACGGTCGCGGGGTGTTACACCCGGGTTCCGATATCGACTTGTTGTTCTTGTACGACGGCGAGCTGATTGGCACCACGATTCAAAAAATAACCGCCATGACGACTCTGTTGTGGGACATCAAAATTGATCTGGGCCACAGTGTTCGCACCCCAACTGAATGCTTCAAGCTGGCAGGACAAGATATTACCGTGGCAACCAGTCTGATTGAGCATCGCTATTTAGCTGGCGATTCCCGTCTTGCCGATCAGTTGCATTATGACTTACAAAATCACTTCCCATGGTCCAGCCGCGACTTTTATAACGCCAAAGTAGCCGAACAAAATGAACGGCATCAGCAATATCATGGTACCTCGTACAACCTGGAACCGAATTTAAAATCTAGTCCCGGTGGTCTGCGCGATGTACAAACCATTGGCTGGATAGCCAAACAGCACTTTAAAACCCAAACTGATGAAAGTCTGGTGGAATACGGCTACATGAGCGCCGACGAGCGGCTCGAGCTGCATGAACATACCTTGCTGTTGTGGCGCATTCGCTACGCTTTACATTTGGAAGTGGGTAAGCGCGAAGACCGCCTATTGTTTGATTACCAGCCCGGCGTGGCAGCCCGGTTAGGGTATGGCACCAACGGCAAGCCTGCCGTTGAAGCTATGATGAAAGACTACTTTAACGCGGTACTTGGCGTAAGTGAGTTGAACCGAATGCTGCTGCAGTTTTTTGAGCAAGCCATTTTAGGCGGCTATGACTTCAGTGAAGAGTTTGTGATTGATCAGGATTTCAGTATCGTGAACGGGCTAATTAACGCGCGTCATGATCAGGTGTTCACCGACGATCGTCACATTATGAAATTCTTTCTGGCCATAGCTCAGCACGAATCCATAACGGGTATTCACTCACACACGATTCGATTATTACGCGAGTCGCGTGAACGCTTGCAGCATCCACTTAGTGACAACCCTGAATGCCGCGCCATGTTTATGCAATTATTACGGCATCCCCGTGGTTGTGGTAAGGCTTTTGAATTGCTCCATCGCAGTCGTATTATTGCTCACTACCTGCCGCAGTGGCAGCACATTGTAGGGCAAATGCAATTCGATTTGTTCCACGCCTACACCGTAGACGAACACACCTTCCGGTTGGTACGCAATTTACACCGCTACAGCGAACCTGAATTTGCCGAAGATTTTCCATTGTGCACTGAGTTAGTAGCCAAAATGGAAAAGCCCGAGCTGTTGTATTTGGCGGGTATTTTTCACGACATTGCCAAAGGTCGCGGTGGTGACCACTCAGAATTAGGTGAGCTGGACGCGCGTAATTTCGGTTTGCAACATCAGCTATCGGACAAAGACACCGATTTGGTGGCCTGGTTGGTACGCCAACACCTGCTCATGTCGGTTACCGCGCAAAAGCGTGACATTCACGACCCGGAAGTGATTCAACACTTTGCCGGTGAGGTGAAAACGCTCAAGCGACTGGATTATTTATATTGTCTAACGGTGGCCGACATTCGTGCCACTAACTCGTCGTTGTGGAATAACTGGAAAGCCAGTTTACTGGAAGAACTGTATCGGGCCACTGCACAGCACCTGAAGCAAGACGAAGAAAGCGCCGCGGCTTCGATGCGCAAAAATATCAGTAATCACAAAACCCACGCGATGGGCTTACTGCTGAGCGCCGGCTTCGATCACAAAGAAGTGAATGAGCTGTGGGGCCGCTTTACTGCCGACTATTTTTTACGCCACCGCGCCGAACAAATTGCCTGGCATTCCCAGCATATTCTGCAATTAACCGACGATTACGTGCTGCCATTGGTGCTGGTTGGCAATGAGAGCCAGCAAGGTACGACTGAGCTGTTTATATACCACCGGGAACAAACTCACTTATTTGCGGCGGTTGCGGCGGTACTGGACAGCCAGCGTCTGAATATTCACGATGCCCAGATTTTGGCAACTCGCGATGGCTTTGTTATGGACACCTTTGTGGTGTTGCAACATGACGGCAAACCACTTACTGACGTGAACCGCATCGAAGAGCTGAAACAAGTACTTTATGATGTGCTGCATAAACGCCAGAGTGTGCCAGGCAATCAGCGCCGATTACCGCGCCGGTTACGACATTTTAAGGTGCCAACGCGCATTGAGTTTTTACCACAGCGCAATAAGCGCCGCACCACTATTGAATTAACCGCATTGGATCAACCCGGGCTGGTAGCCAAAGTGGCACGAGTGCTACAGGACATGCAACTAAACCTGCTGGCCGCTAAAATAACCACTATTGGCGAGCAGGCGGAAGACTTATTTATCTTGTCTAACGACCAGCAAAACGCGTTAAACGACGACCAAAAGCAACAACTTACTGCTAGAATAACCGCAGCTCTTAAATCATGACCACGGAAGCAATTATGGATTCTTTGAAAACTATTATCTGCGAAGCCTTCGAGCAACGCGCTCAACTCACCCCGAAATCAGTGTCGGCAGACGTACGTAATGCCGTGATGGAAGTTATTAACCTAATCGACAAAGGTGACCTGCGTGTAGCTGAAAAAATTGCCGGTGAATGGGTTGTTCATCAGTGGTTGAAAAAAGCCGTGTTGCTGTCCTTCCGGTTACACGACAACCATTTAATGCACGGTGGCGAAACGCGCTTTTTTGACAAAGTTGACAGTAAATTTGCTGGCTACGATGACGCCCGTTTTCGCGCCGAAGGCATGCGCGTGGTGCCGCCAGCCATGGTTCGCAAAGGCGCTTATATAGGTCGTAACGTGGTGTTAATGCCGTCCTACGTGAACATTGGTGCTTTTGTTGATGAAGGGACTATGGTTGATACCTGGGCCACCGTTGGCTCCTGTGCACAAATAGGTAAAAACGTGCATCTTTCCGGTGGCGTTGGCATTGGTGGGGTACTGGAACCACTGCAGGCCAACCCAACTATTATTGAAGACAATTGCTTTATTGGCGCCCGTTCGGAAATTGTTGAAGGTGTGATTGTGGAAGAAGGCGCGGTTATTTCTATGGGCGTTTATATAGGCCAAAGCACGCGCATTTATGATCGTGAAAGCGGCAAAGTTTTGTATGGCCGCGTTCCGGCCGGTTCCGTGGTGGTACCGGGTTCATTGCCAGCCAAAGACGGCACCCATAGCCTGTATGCGGCCATTATTGTAAAACGCGTGAATGCCCAAACTCGCGAAAAAGTCGGCATTAACGCGCTTCTGCGCGGTGCTGAGTAAACTTAGTTGTCGGTAGCGGCCAGCGGGTCGCTACCGCTTAACAGAATATCCAGCTCGCGTAATGCCTCTACCAGTTGTTCATATTGCTCCAGCTTCGCACTGTACACTTGCGCGGCCATGGGGCTTACGCCAATATTCTTTGGCAGTGGTCGCTGCCCTTCTACTAACGCATGCATGCGCGGCAGAAAAATGAACTGCAGCCACTGATGAAACGCCAGGGTGTCTACCGCAAAGGGTTGCTGGCTAGCCAGTAGCTCAGGTTCTGGATAATGTTCTTGCCAGAGTTCTTGCTGTTTAAGTTCAGCTTCAATTCGAAGTAACAGTCGATAAGTCCGTTGTTGCACGTATCACCTTTAGTTTGTAAAGCAGGGTTAGACAGAAAATTCAGGTCGAATCGAAACCCGACAGAGCCTATAATGGCGCTCATCTTTCCCGATTCAAGTAGCGAATGCAAGTTAGGAACCACCGCCATGATGATTTCTCTGACGGAGTTGTTGCAACGAAGCAGCGCCAATTATCTCATTTACGACCTGGGCCGCCGCCTGAGTGCAATAAGTCAGCAGCAGTTTGCCGATATTGAAGCACAAAAACAGCCGTACCCATTGCCACTGCAACAGCATGCTTGTTTTGCTATTGCCTTTTGGCAAGAGGCCGACCAGCCTTTTATCTGGTTTTTAAAGTTTCCGGTTGATGAGCGTGGCCTGATAGATTTAAGCACGCGCGATCAATTCTGCCACAACGTAATTACCCTATTGGGCAATCAAATAACCGAAGCCCTGTCAGCTGATCAACAACAGCAACTGCAGAACGCACCGGGGCTATTCACCCCGGGCGACAACAAGCGGGCGGCATTTAACGCCCGGTTAAAATTAGATTTAGCGCAACCGCCGTCCATTTATTTTGAGAGTGCGCAAGCCTATTTGCAGCAACCTGAGCCGCTCGACTCGTGGCAGCAATTAGGGCTGCAAGGCATTCATGATGCAGTGGCTCGCTTGCGGCAGGACGAAGCCACCAGCATGGCTATAGCTAATAACTGCCACAACTATCCGACCGAGTTGTGGCAACCCTTAGCGATTGCCATGGAGCATCAGGACCTACCGGCTTCGCTGTACCATTACCTGGCGGCTGAACTGGATCAACAGGTTAGCAACCCAAGTGCTGATGTGACACCACGTTTGAATATGCTTCGGGCGCTTGCTGGCAACCACAACCCAGCCTTTGGCGAGCAACTAGAAAATTGGTTGAAGAGCTACCAGCAGCATCCCCTTACCGACGATGAGTTTATTATTATTGCCGGTCGACTGTATCAGCAGCTGCATGATCAGCAGTTAGTCGTGGTGTTTTTCGAAGCGCTGGCGGCCCACAACAATCAGGCTCTGCTGGTTGGCTTGTTTACCGATTTAGTGCGATTGCCACTATTGCGGCCACAACTACTCATGATGTTGCAAAGCAGCAACCTGGCCAAACCATTGTTTCAAGCCTTACAACAGCTGAAAGGAAATCGTTCATGATACTGGGTGATTTGGTGCTGTTACTACTTTTGTTTGGCTGTGCTGCGCTATTCTGGCAGTGGCGTCGCCAGGCCGAATTAGCCGGCGTTTTTGCCAAACGCTATTGCCAACAACATCAATTACAACTATTAGAAATTCATCGTGCCAGCGGCAAAATCACCTGGCGCCGTGGCACGCCGGGATGGTCGGCACGCTTTATTTTTGATTTCAGTAGCGACGGCGAGTCACGCTATCAAGGCGAACTTTGGTTGTTTAATTTGCATTTGCAGAACGTTGAAGTGCCACCCTACCGGCTGCCGGAAACCAGCGCTTAATCGCTGGTCTTCTGTTGTTCGGGAAATTCCCGTCGCTTGCCGGTCAGCAAATAAACCCAGGCATCTTTATACATTACCCAGTCACCCATAAGGCTGTACCACGGATGTTTAAAGGTTGCCGGTCGGTTGTGTTCAAACGCAAAGTGACCTAACCAGGCAAAACCATAGCCTATTACCGGCACCAGTAACAACGCCCACCAGCTTTGCGTCACCAATACATAAGCCAACACCAATAACACCAGTGAACTACCAATGTAGTGCATGATCCGGCAGGTTTTATCAGCATGCTCCGCTAAATAGTAGGGGTAGAATTCTTTGAAACTAGAAAATGTCATGCATAACTCCTCATGATAAGTCAGCTAAGGCTTCGGTTTTTGAGCAAAACAATAATTTACCCGGCACGCCTTCCACTTCCAGCTCTTTTACAATAGTAAATTGGTGTTGTGCAAACAGCGGTAAATAAAAGTCACGCGTAACATACACACCAACCCCGGCAGAATCCTGATGCTCAACCACTAGCGTATTTACCGCGCGGATGAGTAAATCACCCAGCCCTTGTTGCTGGTAGCGTGGCGCTACCGCAATAAATGCCAGCATGTGATAGTTTTCGTGGGGAATGGCTTGCTGAATCAGCTGCTCTTTTGCCAGCAGTTGACGCGTACTGACATAACCAGCGGTGAGCAACATTTTTAGACGCCAATGCCAGTAACGTCCCGGACCAAAACTCTTGCCCGGTTCGCTAACGCAGGCTACGCCTTTTAAGGTATCGCCGTCGAATAAACCAATAATGGGCTGACCAGCCTCCCAAAAAGCGTTCAGCTCTTCGCGAATAGCCGCCCGCAAGCGCTTTTCGTAGTCAGGTTTATTGCCCTGAAACAACGACATAAATACTTCATCGTCGTGGTAAGACTGATACAGCAACGAGGCTGCCAGTTTAAGGTCTTCGGCCACCAGATAGGTTACCTTGGTATCGGTAGCCTGAGCTGATACTTCTGCCGTTGCCGTTGTCATCGCTACTTTCCTTCTGCGCCATAAAAAAACGAAATCCCATTAACCCTCAAGTTAACGGAATTTCGTTGTAAAGGAAAGTAACCCGACGCTACCGCGCAGGTTGCGCGCTGGTTTAGTTTAAAGACGACAGCGCCAGTTGGCCGGTACCTATCAGCTGACCATTTTTAAATACTAGCGGCGTGCATTCGTCACGCGTGGTTTCGCCATCGCTTTTCACGCGGTGAGTGCGATAGTACAGCACCTGATACAAGGCATCGTCTTTTTGCAATGAGTCACTAAAATCGGCAACGCCAAGTTTGGTACGTGCGGATTCAATAGTGGTTCCAGCGTCGAGCCCGGCAATAGTCGCCCGGTTTTCGCGTTCCATTTCCTGCCAGTCACGCTGGCTATAGCCGTCTTTACTATCCCAGTCGTGATCGCCTTCAGTTACTATCACGCAGCCACTCATCGCGAGCACAACGGGAACTACCAAAGCAGCCATTAATTTTTGTTTTGAATTGGTCATTACGACTCCTTGCTTGACTCAAAATTAAGTACCAGTATTGGCACCTGTTGACTAATAAATAGGTGTCTATTCACAAGTTACTTCGGTAGGAATTACAGCAAGAGTCAGGCCATAGTTCTAACTAATTGTTTTTTAATGATTTTATTAAAATTAGGCTCATATAAAATAAGCGTTTTCACTAACAGTTAGGCAATTTCACCGCTTAAGTTAGTGAAGTTGGCGACACGCCATTTAGAAAATCGGCTAAATTACCAGCAAGTTGCTCGTGCTGCGGCTTCCCTACCCATTCCAGACCGATAGCACCGGTACTGTTATCCATAGTCACGAGTAAATCGTCCGCTTCATCAGCTAACCCCAGAAACAGTGTTGGCGGCTGCTTTAAGCGACGCTTCATCAAAATGTGGCCAGCCATATTCACCTGCAACTGCTCGGCATCGTCCGGGCCCATCACCTGTAACAAAAGCAATGGATGTTGCTGCCAGGTTACCAACAAATCGGCGGCAAACCAGCGTTGATAGTAAACCGCAAAATCTTGATGGAAAGGCTGTTCCAGCGCATTCTCTAAATCATGAAAGGCGTGCGGTTGCGCTTGCCGAACCGGTTGCCATACCACTTCATCATCACTATGCGCGGCGACCACAATGGGGCATTCCCAGTCCGGTACAACCGGGGCCAGTAACGGCTGTTGGTGTTCCTGGTAAAAGCGCTGATAACGCTCCATCAGATTATCTATTGCGGTGCTGGCGGCCTGGCTGGTAGCTGTCATGGAAACTTCCGTAAGTAAGTGAATTGGAGTGGCTCTGATGCTGGCGAATTGCACGCGCAAAGCCTACAATAAGCTCTCATTTTGGCTAGTTTAACACAGGCTCGCATGCATTCGACCGACGACTTAAACCACTTGCAACTGGGGCAAACCACCGCCTACCCAACCACCTTCGATCCGAGTTTATTATTGGCAGTACCCCGGGCACGCAATCGTGACCCTTTGGGTATAACGGCCAACCAACTGCCCTTTCATGGCACCGACTACTGGAATGCTTATGAGCTGTCCTGGTTAAACAGTAATGGCTTACCACAAGTGGCTGTAGCCGAGTTTAGTGTTCCCGTGAGCAGCCCTAATCTAATTGAGTCAAAAAGCTTTAAGCTGTATCTAAACAGTTTGAACGAGCAGCGCTGGCCAAACTGGCAGCAGGTAGAACAACAACTCGTGCAAGACTTGTCTGCCTGTGCCGGCGCGCCGGTTAGCGTGCAATTGCATGCCTTGCACAGCAATCAGGCGCCGCAATTTGGTTTACTGCAGGGGCATTGTATTGATGATCAGGATATCAGTATTGAGTGTTACGACTACAACCCGGATTTGTTGCAACTAGAGCCACAGGCAGCAGTGATTCGCGAACAACTCTATAGCCATTTGTTGAAGTCGAACTGCTTAATTACCAATCAACCGGACTGGGGTTCGGTGTACATTAATTACGAAGGGCCGCAACTAAACACCGAAAGCTTACTGCGCTACCTAATTTCATTTCGGCGGCACAATGAATTTCACGAGCAGTGTGTAGAGCGTATTTTTATGGACCTACGCCGGGTTGGCATCAGTAAACTAACGGTTTATGCGCGTTACACCAGACGTGGTGGCCTGGATATCAATCCATTTCGCTCGAACTTCGAGCAGCCACCGGCCCAGCAACGCTTAATTCGTCAGTAAACTTTACTTGGCATGAGGATGCTCAAAGCCAAGCCATGCCTTAAACTGTGCTCGTTGCGCGCGAGTGGGTTTAGCCACTGGCTTGATAAGCATTTTATCTACCGGACGTGAGGCTAGCTCCAGTGTTTTAGTAGCTAGCTTGTCGCGCCGGAAATAACTGACAGTTACTGTTTCTTTGTGCTGATGCTCGTTCAATTGCTCCTGCAAACGCTCAGCCGTTACTCGCTGACCATCGATAGCAACCACAAAATCACCCTCAGTGAAGCCCGCATCCCAAGCCGGGCTATGGCGATCTACACGAGTTAATTGCACGCCACTTTCGCTGCTTTTAGTACGCCAACCAACCCAGGCTTGCTGCTTGTCGCGGGGTTCTATGGCTAAACCCACCTGTTCCAGCAAGGTTGCGGCATCAACCTGATGCGGTTGTTCAACATGTTGCTGCCACCAGTTATCCCAATCCTGCCCGGTTAGCTCAGCCAGAATTGTTTTGACGTCGGCACTGGTAAACCCAGTTTCGGTAGCGTCAAACTGCTCGTACAGCGCATTATGCACATCGCGAAAGTTTACTTTGTTGTCCGTTGCTTCTAATAAAGCGAAATCCAGCGCCATCGAAATAACCGCACCTTCGGAATAAATATTAACCGACGCATTGTGGGCACGCGGGCCACCTTCCGCAATCCAATGATTGAACGACGCTTCGGCAACCGACATAGTGTCTGTGCCTGGCTTCTGTTCATGCGCATCTAATCGCTGCGCCAGATTGGCCAAATATTCGTCCAGCTTCATCACCTCGGCTTTCAGCAACAGGTGATCCTGAAAGTAGCTGGTAGAGCCCTCGGCTATCCACAGTAAATCAGTATAGTTTTCGTGTTGATACGCGTAGGGCACTAAACCATCGGGACGATAGGCTTTGACGTTCCAGGTGTGCACAAACTCATGTGACGCGGTAGACATAAACGACAGATAGTCTTTGCGCGACGCATAGCTGTAGCGCGGCCGCTGAATAACGGTGGAATTCAAATGCTCAGTGGCGCCGCCGGCACCGTCGGTGGCATGAATCATAAACACATAACGTTCGAACGGATAGCTGCTCCAGATATGGTCGCCGGTGCGCACCAATTTGCGTAAGTCGGCAACGGTTTGTTCTGCGTCGTAGTTGCCTTCGCCCCAGAACACCACTTCGTAATCACGACCTTGCTCGGTAAAGCTGTAAGCCTCGTGAATACCAGTTTCAATAGGTGAATCAACCAGAATATCCCAGTTGTCTGCCACAAAGGTATGGGCCGCGGTGCTATTCATGCCAGACACACTACGCCAATCGGCAGGAACTTCTAGCGCTACCTGAATCGGCTGCTGACGCCACTGGTCGGCATACATAAATACCGCAGAAGCATCCAGATAGGCGTGGCTGTCGTCAATATGACGGCTGCGACGGCCAAGTTCGTTGGCGTACACCTGATAGCTTACTTGGGTTGGCTGATCGTCCTGCAACCGAATGCGCCAGGTGCTTTTATCTATTTTACTGGCTTCCAGCGCCGCGCCGGACGAACTTTTAGCGGCAAAATGACGCACTGCTTTCGGCAAATTAAGAATGTTATAAAGCCCGGTTCGCCATACTGGCATGTGAATATCAAGATAAGGTTGGCTGGTGCCCGGGAACTCTATTTCAACCTGACCCAGGTGATGTTCATTCTGTGTTAAATCAATGTAGTAACTGACACCATTAGTAACACTTTTCACCTCGGCTTGAGCCGGTGAAACCAGCATTATTAAAGCTATCGCTATTAAAAATCGGTTTATATTCATTCCAGTCATAGTCAGCTTTCCGCCTAAAAGTTTGTATGAGATCAACACGTTAATGTTATTTAATGCGTTACTATACCACATTGAAAGGTTACTCATGACTGCGGCATGAAGATGTAAAGATTGTGAGGCTTGATTACGCTAAACAACACATAGTCTAAGTATCTGCAATAAGGTAGAATAGGCATCTAATTGAGCTTTTTTTCGTCACTTGAACGTACCAAGTATTAACCGGCGTTGACTCTTAAACCACAATCCGTTAATTCTGATGTAACTGGATAGATAGGAAACTCTGTGAACAACAGTCAAACAGCTGCCGAGCAGCTAGATAAACTGGGGAAACGACTTCAAGAAGTTATTGAGTCGCGTAAAACGCTCGAGAATCATTACGAGCGTGACGTGTCGACTTTATCCCATTTTATCAGTCGACTCAGCGCTGCCTGTCGCGGTATGGATGACGAGCTCGATCACCGCTTGAATAAGCTGCGCGCCGAACTGCAAAAGAAGCCAGACATAGAGTTAGTTACCCCACTGTTTGATGAAATCAGCCTGTTGCTGCAACAACAAGGCTTTAAGTTGCAGCAGCAATTACGCTCCACTCAGGAAGGGGTTCTTAGTGCGGGTAAATCATTACAACAATTGAAAGGTCTGAGCAAAGAGCAGCGCAATGAACTGCGGGCTCTGGTTAGCGATGCCGACGGCCCCAGCGCTTCGCTGAATAAATACCTGCCCCTGTTGCTACAACTACTAGGGCTGTATGAACGTTTGGTTAAGGCTAACAATGAAACTAATAAAGGTTCTGGTCATGTTATTACTGCGCCAACAACCACCAACGACAGCGCAGATCTTGACGATACCCGTGAAGAACTCATTAATTTATTAAGTGTGGTGGATTTTAACGGTACCGCTGCGAATGCTATTCAGGCTGTTCGTCAACAGCTGATTACCGGCTGTACTCAGCGCGAGTTACTTAACTACTGCATGCAGATTATTCGGCTGATTGTAAAAAGCATCAGCGAAGAGCGTAAATCTGCGCAAAGCTTTCTGGCCGAACTAAACGATGCGCTCGGCTCAGTCCATAAAGTGATATCAGAATCCTTAAAAGACAATAACTCTGCCAACTTAGCAAAAAATAAGGTCACTGCCAGTTTGCAGCAAAGTGTGTCGAAGCTTTCTTTGTCTGTTGCCGAAGCCTCTCACATTGATCAATTAAAAACCGAAGTAAAACAACATGTTGGCGACATTTTACTGGCTATTGAAAAGCGCCAGAAATTGGATACCGACGAACATCTCAAGCTCGAGACTAATCTGAAAGAATTACAGAGTCGGCTGCACGAGATGGAAAAAGAAGCGGCTAGTTATAAGAAAAAGCTGGCCGAGCAAAAGTTCAAGAGTCTGCAGGACGCGCTTACCCGGTTACCAAACCGCACCGCATTTGAAGAACGTCTTGAACTTGAATATAAGCGTTGGCAACGTTACGGCACTGACTTAACAATCGCCGTTGCTGACATAGATCATTTCAAGCGAATTAACGATAACTATGGCCATATTGCTGGTGATAAAACCTTACAGGTCATCGCAAATATGTTGCAAAAGGCATTACGGGATACTGACTTTGTGTGTCGCTTTGGCGGCGAAGAATTCGTCATCATTTTTCCACAAACACCCCTAAGCCAGGTTCAGGAACCATTAGAAATAGCACGTAAGAAAATAAAACAAATTCCATTTAAGTTCCGCAATGAAGATATCAGCATTTCGATTTCAATTGGCGCGGCAGGTTTTACCAAAAAAAGTGATACCACCTTAAGTGTATTTGAACGTGCAGATCGCGCACTTTACAAAGCAAAAGAGCAAGGGCGTGACGTAGTGGTACTGGATGAGCAACGCTAAATAGTTACCGCTGATTTGCTTTCACGGAGAGAAAACACGAATGCGAACAGCTATTTACCCGCAAGGAAGTATGTCCTTGCTATCACAACTTGAAATTGAACGGTTACAGTCATCTAGCGACGAAGAACTTTACAAACTATTCCGTAACTGTTGCTTAGCGGTTCTCAATGCAGGTAGTAAAACCGATAGTAGTGCCGAAATTTACGATCGCTTCAAAGACTTTGAAGTAAACCTGATTAGGCGCGAACGTGGCGTTAAGCTTGAACTGATCAACCCGCCTGAAGAAGCCTTTGTAGATGGTCATCTGATTGCTGGTATGCAGGAACTGGTAGAAGCGGTTCTGCGCGACATTCTGTTTACTGGTGAACGTTACTCCCGACAAATGCTCGAGCAGGCCGATACCGACACCCTTACCCACGTGGTGTTTGATATTCTGCGTAATGCCCGCACGATTAAACCGGCCACCGAACCCAATATGGTGGTTTGCTGGGGTGGTCACTCAATTAACGATATTGAATACCAATACACCAAAGACGTGGGCTATCAAATTGGCCTGCGTACCATGAATATTTGTACCGGTTGTGGCCCCGGAGCCATGAAAGGCCCCATGAAAGGCGCCACTATAGGCCATGCCAAGCAGCGCTTTAAAGATGGCCGCTACCTAGGTTTGACTGAGCCTGGCATTATTGCCGCCGAGCCGCCAAATCCGATCGTCAATGAACTGGTGATTCTGCCTGACATTGAAAAACGTCTGGAAGCTTTTGTGCGAGTGGCACACGGTATCGTGATTTTCCCGGGCGGTGCAGGTACGGCAGAAGAGCTACTCTATTTGCTCGGTATTTTAATGCATCCGAAAAATGCCCAGCAAAAATTTCCGGTGGTGTTAACCGGACCGGCCTCCAGCAAAGCCTATTTCGAAGCCTTAGATGCCTTTATTGGCGAGGTACTGGGTGATCAGGCTCGTGAGCTGTACACCATTATTGTGGCTAACCCTGAAGAAGTAGCCCGCTACATGAAAGCTGGTGCGCAACAGGTGAAAACCTACCGTGAGCAAGCTGGCGATGCTTACCACTTCAACTGGTCGTTGCATATTGACGATGATTTCCAGCGGCCGTTTGCGCCCACGCATGAAAACGTTGCGAACCTGAATTTGCATCGCGATCAGGAGCCTGCCAAACTTGCTGCTGATATGCGTCGCGCATTCTCCGCTATTGTGGCGGGTAACGTGAAAGATGAAGGTATGCGAAATATTCGCCAACACGGGCCGTTCAGTATTCATGGTGAAAAAGACATCATGAAAAAACTCGACGAGTTATTGAAAGCCTTTGTTGAACAAGGTCGCATGAAGTTGCCTGGCTCTGTTTATCATCCTTGTTACAAAGTGATCACTGATTAATTTCACCATCCAATAAAACGCCACGGAGCACAGCAAGCCATGAATACCAAAGTTATTAAAATTATTGCAGTCGGATTCTTGGTATACGTTGGCTTCGCGGCGATTATATTGCATTTCTATCAGGCCGATCCGGAAAGTATGAACTGGCAAGAACGGGAAACCTTTAACCAAAAACAAATCGGTACCTTGAACTTAGGGGTGACCAAAGACGAAGTTATTCGGTTACTAGGCTCACCGGATATTAGCGAAGCAAAACAAATCGACAGTGGTGAAGTGCAAGTATTGTTTTACCGCACCCATCACGTGAAATCCGATGGTATTACCACGCGTGACGAATGTACCCCCTTGTTATTTAAAGACGACAAGCTGACCGCTTGGGGTGCTGACGCCTACAGCGACTATCAGTCGTATTAGTGGTGTTGTGTCCAGTAACTGGCAACACCAACTAGCGGCAGCGCTAGCGCAACCCAAAGCAGCTGACGTGTGGCAGCTTATGCAGGAATTACGTGACCACCTGCTGCATACGCCAACAAGCTGGTATACCTGCCTGCATCAGGCCCTAGCCAACGCATCTACCGAATCATCCAAACCATTTATTGCGGTACTGCAAGTGCTGCGTTTAAGTTTGGTTTTGCGTTTTCAACCTAGCACTCAGTTAAGTTTAATGGCCGCTTGCGCTACCCACTTTGTGGTTATCACCCCTCCGGCCAACAGTGTGTGGCGTCAGCTACGCCACCAGCTTCGTACCCCAGTGCGTCAACAAGCCGAATTAACTCAGTTCGCTGCCGTTGCACTGCACTCAAGCACTCAACTGTGTAACGGGTATAGCGAAGGTTCCAGTTGGCAACAATGGTTATTGAAATACCCCTGCAGTGCTAGCTGGAGCTGGTGTACTCAGCTCATTGCGCAAAGTTCGGCAACCTTGGAGAACGACGCGGAATTTATTCCGGCATCCTCGGCACCCTGGTATGGTGAGCCACTAACGACAGCCGACAATGCTGCTGATGAGGCCCGCTTGCACCAGCAGCAGGACTTTATAACGCCACTGCTGGCCAACTACCGGCGTAGTCTGAAGTTGCAGGCTCCACGCAAGCTCCTGCAGGCTTTACGCGATTATGGTGCCGGTAATGGACAGCTAAGCCCTTTAGTTCAGGCTATTAGTAAGCGCCCAGGACTAGTGAATGCGCTACAAACCGAAGCCTCAAAAGATAAGCCGCATGCTGCCGCCATGGGCCTAAAACAGAGCTTGCTGTGGTTAGGTCCGAAGCGGGTTGCGCCTATTGTGGCGAATACGCTGTTGCACGAGCAACTCACGAATTATCACGGCCCCTACCATCAGCAGTTGCTCAGCTACAATCAGCTATTCCAGCAGCTGCTGCGGGTGTTTTTGGCCAGCGCAGATACCAGCAAGCAAAGCTCAAATCCGCTAAAAATGCCCGTCGCCTTATTTTGCATGATATGGAACGCCGGCTTGTTCCGCCACACGAAGGATTTCGCGCACCTGTGTTTAACCACCCCTGACACTATTCAAGGTTGGCATTCTTGTTATTGGTTTCAACCGGCCAATAACGCGGCAAGCTATCACCAGTTGAGTGTGCAAGTAGCAAACCGCTGGCAATTACCCGGTGATGCTATTTCGCAAGTGAATACTGAACATATCAACAACAGCATTAGTGCTTGCGTAGTACTGGCAAGTGCCGGTGTCTGGGCCTGCTTTGCGCCACACAGCAAACCCACAAAAAGCGCTGATGAAGGTTTTAAAAACGCTCTTAACGTTATGAATATAAAAGAAAATTCATGGCGTTTGCGAGTTCAGAAAGAAGCGTTAAAGCAAGCCCCGCAGTGTTGCTGGCCGCGCTTCTAAGCCGCTGTTATCAGGCGCTTTAGTACCAATCCCCAGCCTTATTGAAACTGGCAAAAATGCCCCTTCACTGCTAAAATTCACGCGTTCTGTAGTGCTTTTGCAACACCGCCCTACTTGCCCTGTTACGGGCACTATGACTATCCCTTAATTGTGACGCAAAGCTAGATAAGGTAACCCTCATGACTAAAACTATTACCGTTATACCAGGCGATGGCATCGGCCCGGATATTATTGATTCTGCAATTAAAATTCTTGATAAAGCAGGCTGTGATTTTAACTATGAATTTGTCGAAGCAGGCCTTACAGCGCTTGAGAAAACCGGTGAATTGTTACCAGCAGCAACACTTGCAGCAATTAAGAATAACGCGGTTACCTTGAAAGGACCATTAACCACACCAGTTGGTGAGGGTTTTACTTCTATTAATGTTAGCCTGCGCAAGCAATTCAGTTTGTATGCGAACCTGCGTCCGGTGAAGTCATTCAAGGGTACCAAAGCGCGCTATGAAGACATTGATATTATTACCGTGCGGGAAAATACCGAAGGTATGTATTCAGGCTTAGGCCAGGTAACTTCCGCCGACGGTAATGAAGCAGAAGCCATTAGCAAGATTACCCGTGCTGGTGCTGAGCGTATTGTGCGTTTTGCTTATGACACCGCTCGTCGCGAAGGCCGCAAAAAGGTAACCGCCGTACACAAGGCTAATATCTTAAAATCTACCTCAGGTTTGTTCCTAAAAGTAGCCCGCGAAATTGCCAAAGAGTACCCGGAAATTGAATCCGACGAGATGATCGTGGATGCCGTGTGTATGAAACTGGTCATGAACCCAGAACAATTTGATGTGATTGTAACCACCAACCTGTTCGGTGACATTCTGTCTGATTTATGTGCCGGCTTGGTCGGCGGTTTGGGTATGGCACCAGGCGCCAACATTGGCGAAGATTGTGCTATTTTCGAAGCTGTACACGGTTCCGCACCAGATATCGCAGGTCAGAACCTGGCTAACCCAAGCTCAGTTATTTTGGCGTCCATTCAAATGCTGGAATATCTGGAAATGGGCGATAAAGCCAAAAAGATTCGCGCGGCCCTAGCTGATGTGATTGCCTCCGGCGACCGCACGACGCGTGATTTAGGTGGCAAGCACGGCACCACCGACTTCACTCAGGCGGTTATTGACCGTTTATAAAAGCTCTTGCCGAGGTTGGTTGTAGCCCTGCGGCTACAGCCAACGCACATGAACGGTAATTTCTTCACGGTCGTGATAAAGCTGCTTAGCCTGCAACTCAAAGCGGCCATGCCCATGCTCAGTAAGCTGTTCAGTTATTTCAGTTAAGTATTGCTGCACTAATGCGTAGCGCTTCTTCATGGGCAACTTCAAGTTAAAAATCGCTTCCTTGCAATACTCTTCCAGCAACCACTGGGTCATTAACTCGCTTACCCGTGCTGGCTGTTCCACCATATCGCATACCAACCAGTGAATATTCTTTTTCTTTGGCCGAAACTTAAAACCGTCTTGACGAATGTGTTTAACCTGACCGGTTTCCATCAGGCTTTCTGCCATAGGTCCATTGTCCACCGCTTGCACCATCATGCCGCGTTGCACCAATTGGAACGTCCAACCGCCGGGTGCTGCACCAATATCGACCGCATTTAAGCCCGACTGCAAGCGTTCTTCACGCTCATAGGCCGGAACAAATACCTGAAAGGCCTCATCCAGCTTCAAGGTCGAACGACTAGGCGCTCCTGCGGGCATGCGTAAGCGTGGAATGCCCATTAACCAAGGCGATTGGTTGTAACTATAGGAATAACCCAACAGCACGCTCTGACCAGACAGAAAAAACGCGTGTAAAGTTGGCCGACGGTCGCTTTCCCGCTCAGTTAACCAACCAGCTTTACGCAGGCCCTGGCGCAATGGCACGGTAAACTTGCGACAAAACTTAGATAACTCTTTGCCATCGTTAGTGTCTGGTGTTTCGATGCGCAGGTCACCCAGCGGCTTTATTTCTGATGGGCTTTCCAGCAGTGCCATAGCTACGGCACTCACGCGATCCGTCGGTTCCAGCTCAGTTAATTCAGCTAAAATCACCACAAATTGACGACTAAAAACCAAATCCTTCAGCGCCAGTTTGCGGCCTAAATGATCGGCTTCTTCGGCCTGACAGCGATAAATCACATAGCCCTGATTGGCCTGCGTTTGGCAGTATCCAAACACCCCAAGTGCGCCACTTTTGTCCTGCAGCTCGGCTGCACAATCACCCTCAAAACCGGGCCGACAATAGGCTAAAAGTCCGTTCATCATTGCTTAAAGCTCCTGAAATTTTACCATGGCGGCAATCGCCAGACTGAGCCAGCCGGCCATTAAGCACAAGCCACCGAGCGGAGTTATAGGGCCAAACCAGGACTGCCCGGTAAGCGCAAGCGCATACAGGCTACCGCTAAACAGAATCATTCCCGCCACAAACAGCCAGCCGCTAATAAGTAACCAGCGACTTGGCATATGAATCATTAATAAAGCCACCATGAACAATGCCAAGGTGTGATAAAACTGATATTGGATACCGGTTTGCATGGCGTTAAATAACGGCTCTGCCAATTTGCTCCGCAACGCATGCGAAGCTGCCGCTCCTAACACCACGGCAGTTAAACCAGTAAATGCTGCAATGATAATAAATAGAAAACTCATGGCTAACTCCTAATGCTTAGCTCTGCACGGCACCACTGTTGTTGGCGATGAATGCAACCACCGCATCAACGGCCTGTTGCCATACATCCGCCGTAGCTAAACCACTGCGCTTGGTCGGCTGTAAACTGTGGTCAGCGAAGGCTAACCACTGCAGCGTTAAATTGTTCGGTAATTCATACCTGGCAACTTCGTCTGGCCGCCCCATGCTGTCACGTTCACCCTGTAGCACCAAATTTTGCGGGCAGTCATTGCTAAGCTCATCCACGCGTAAGCGCTCTGGCTTACCATTCGGATGAAATGGAAAACCTAAGGCAATAGCGGCCTTAGCGCCAACCCTATCTGCAATTTGAAAGGCAACCCGGGAGCCCATGGATTTTCCCATAACAAACAAGGGTTTATTATCAGTAAATTGCTCACACACGGTGGTCATAGCGTGTTGCAGCGCAGGTTGCCGATCCGGTGGCCGACGGCGTCCGGTATCAACAAATTTTTGCCAGTAAGGAAAGTTAAAACGCACCACTTCGATGTCATGCACAGCAAGCGCTAAAGCTACATATTGCATGAAGTCACTTTGCAGGCCGGCGCCAGCCCCATGGGCGAACACCACTCGGGTTGCTCCGGCGGGATTATCTAGCTGAACCGCAACGCGGGTATCGGTCACAACGAAAAATCGTCCTCTTCTTCTTCCACAATCGACAACAGCCAATTTCTGAAGGTCGCAATTTTACCTATTTCCGCCTGAGAGTCACGACAAACCAGATAAAAAGATTTATTGCGCGGTAAGGCTTCCGGGAAAACTCGAATTAAGTGACCCGAATCAATTTCCGGTTTAACCAATACGTTATTTGCCAACGCAATGCCCTGCCCGTGTACTGCGGCTTTTAGGGCTAGGTTAGAGTGACTGAATACGGGACCGTTATCCCCTTTGTCTTTATCTATACCAACCAGTTTGAACCAGTCTTTCCAGGCGTTGCGAGTTTCATCATGCAACAAGGTGTGATTCAGCAAGTCACGCGGTTCACGCAGGGGTTTGTTGCTGTTTAATAATAAAGGTGAACAAACTGGCAGTAGATACTCTTTATGCAGTTTATAAGCGGTAAGCCCTGACCACTGGCCCGAGCCATAATAAATAGCAACGTCTACGTCGTCGGTCAGTGAGCTGTCCACTTCGTCTACCGCACGAATGCGAACATCAATTTCAGGGTAGGCTTCACGAAACCGGCTTAAGCGCGGTACGAACCATAAAATAGCAAAGCTCGGTGGTAAGGATATCGTCAGTGAACCTACTTCAGTAGACTGCTTCAAGCGCGCCGTGGCTTGCACTATATCGTCAAAAATTTCTTTCAAATCGAGAAAGTAACTTTGCCCTTCGGCGGTAAGCAACAAGGAACGGTTGCGGCGCACAAACAACTTTGCCGCCAAATACTCTTCCAATGCTTTCACTTGATGGCTCACTGCCGCTTGGGTTACGAATAACTCTTCCGCCGCTTTGGTGAAGCTTAAATGCCGGGCAGCGGCTTCAAAAGCCTTTAAGGCGTTAAGCGGCGGTAGCTTACGCATTATTTCCCCAAAGCTTTAGCGAAGCGGTCTAATGCATCTATATATTTTTCGCGTGGAAGTACCTCTGCCATAACCGTTAAGAAGTGTTTTAGATTACTCATTAACGAGGAGATAAAAACCCGCTGACCCGACTTAGTAACCACCACAAACGAGGCCCAGAGGTTGTTATAGTCAATGCGTTCAACCTGTTGCCAGTCAATGCGTTGTACCCGGTGGTAACTCTTTCGTACCACCAAGTGGGAGGCGTTAATACCGATACGAGTGCGGAATACTTCCAAACTCAACCACGCTACCAATGTAGCCAGCACCATCACCAATAAACTAAAAATAAACCAACTGGTAAAATTATCCGGTGGTGCCAGCACCGCCGCAAATAAAATTGCGGCCAACGTGACCCAGGCACATACCGGAACCAATTTGATCATGCCGTGATAGCGTAGTTGCATGTTTTGTTGCCTTATAAACGAACCCCACCGTCAATTTCGACGACACGTCCGCTGAAGAAGTCATTTTCAATAATATAGCGCGCCGAGTGCGCAATTTCATCTGGTTGGCCCCAACGACGTAATGGCACCATGCCTAGCGCACGCTCAACCGCTTCCGGTTTCATTTGTGCGGTCATTGGCGTTTCAATAAAGCCAGGTGCAATAGCACCACAACGAATACCAAAACGGCCAAGCTCACGAGCCCAGGTTACGGTCATGGCAACCACACCAGCTTTGGTAGCCGCATAGTTAGTCTGACCCATATTACCCGCCCGCGCCACACTTGAAATGTTAATGATGACGCCTTTTTTACCAGCCTTCGCCATTTGTGCTGCGGCTTCGCGGCCACACAGGAAGGTACCGGTCAGGTTCACATCAAGCACAGACTGAAACTGTTGCAACGGCATTTTGTGCGTAATTTCGCCGTCTTTGTACTTAATCAACATGCCGTCGCGTAAAATGCCGGCGTTGTTAATTAGCACGTCAATACCGGTGAACTCGTCATTAATTTTTGCAAATACGTCTTCAACCGCAGCTTCATCAGTAATGTTGATGTTGTAGCCGCGGCTTTCGGCTGCGCCTAATTTCTTACACTCAGCTACCGCCTCTTGCAGCATCTCGTCATTCATATCAATGAGTGCCAGTTGCGCACCCTGGCGGGCAAAATCTTCCGCCATAGCGCGACCTAAACCCTGGGCGCCGCCAGTAATTACAATAGTACTGTTTTTAACTTGCATGGTATGAATCCTGTTTCGGTATTATTTTTTCGGCTGCAAAAATTTGAAAATACTGGAAAAGTCTTCTCTTCCATAACCCATTTGCGACCAGCTTTGATAAAGATTGTGCGTTAACGAACCCATAGGGGTGGTAGCGCCACTGGCCAGTGCGGTTTTTTGCGCGAGGCCTAAATCTTTACTCATCAGGTCAACCAAAAAGCCACCCTGATAGTCGTTACTTGACGGCACATTATCCATCACACCGGGGCATGGATTATATACTTCTAAAGTCCAGTTACGACCTGAGCTTTGCAGCATAATTTCCGATAATACTTTCGGGTCCAGACCATTGGCCTTACCCAATTGCAGCGCTTCAGCAGTGCCGGCCATCAGCACAGATAACAGCATGTTATTGCAAATTTTCGCAATTTGTCCGGCGCCAATATCACCCGCACGGAACACATTTTTGCCCATGTCATTTAACACGTGGCCGGCATGCTCCACATCACCGTCAGAGCCACCGCAAATGAAGGTTAAAGTGCCCGCTTTGGCACCACCAACACCGCCGGAAACCGGCGCATCAATAAAGCGAATGCCTAACTCACCGAGTTGGCCACCAATCTCAACGGCGGTATCGCTGGAAATAGTGCTGCAATCAATAGCCAAAGTTGTTTTGGCCAGACTTTTCGCAATACCCTGCTCGCCAAAGTACACGTTCTGTACGTGCTTGTCGGCTGGCAACATAGTGATGACAAAATCAGCACCTTTGACCGCACTAAGCGGGTTATCAGCACGCCGACACCCGGCTTCCTCCGCAGCAACTAACGCCGCTTCGGCCAAATCGAACACCTGCACCTGGTGACCAGCTTTCACCAAATTGGCGGCCATTGGGCCACCCATGTTTCCTAATCCAATAAATGCAACCTGAGCCATCTGTATTACTCCTGTTGTTCTGTTATGACTGTTTATTGTTGTTCTAGCTGACGCAACGGATGCGAGTCCGCTGACCAGGGCGACGTAAAGAAGCCATCCAGTTCGTCACTGGTTAGCGCAGCAACGCTGTCATGTTGCCACTTAGGTTGCTTGTCTTTATCAATCAGCAGCGCCCGAATGCCTTCCGCAAAATCACCACGCACTGCACAGTTGGTCGACAAGGTCAGTTCTAACCGGAAGCAATCGGCTAGGCTTAAGTCGGCACCATGCTGAATCTGATTCCAGACAATGTGAGAGGTAATAGGACAACCATTCGCCAGATTAGCCCGCGCCTTGCTCAGCCACTTATCGTCGTTACTGTCAGCAAGGATGCGCGCAACAATATCAGCAATGTTATCGCCACGGGTCAGCTCGGCAATATGCTTGCGATTGCTTTCCACCTGCCCTGCCGGACGCTGAGTATTATCAGCCGAAGCCAAGTCAGTCAGCGCATCGGTAACTTTTTGCTTATTTAAGCTTTGGGTGTCGCCCCACTCGATTTCCTGCAAGCGGTTCAGCACTGCTTCTTTGTGCTCACTACCAATAAACTTATCGGCTAGCTGCAGAAACAGAGCGTCGCTGGCATTCATGGTAGCGCCAGTAATGCCTAAGAACAGACCACAACGATCAGGCATGTTATTCAAGAAGTAGGTAGCGCCTACGTCCGGATACAAACCAATGGTAACTTCCGGCATCGCTAACAATGAACGCTCGGTCACAATGCGGTGACTAGCCCCGTTCATTAAGCCCATACCGCCGCCCATAACAATGCCGTGCCCCCAAACCACAAAGGGCTTCGGAAAGGTCTGAATCAGGTAATCGAGCTGATATTCCTGACCAAAGAAATCGGCCACTTCGTCAACCAGTACGCCAGGCTTCTTCACCATAGCCTTGTACATGGCAACAATGTCACCACCGGCACAAAAGGCTTTTTCGCCAGCACCTTGTAACCATACACAAGCAACAGAGTCGTCTTCGCGCCAGGCTTTCAGCTTGGGCAGCAACAACTGAATCATGTCCAAACTCAGTGCGTTTAGTGATTTTTCTGAGTTCAGCGTCGCAATACCAATGACTTTGCCATTGCCAGCAGATCGTTCTTCAAATAACACAACGTCCGACATTGCATGAGCTCCTTATTAAAGAATTTCGCGGTCCATGTCACTTAACAAGCGACGACCAATGATGACACGCATAATTTCGTTGGTGCCCTCAAGGATCTGATGCACACGCACATCGCGTACATGGCGTTCCAGCGGATATTCTTTGATGTAGCCATAGCCACCGTGAATTTGCAGGGCTTCGTTACACACCTGGAAACCAACATCGGTTGCAAAGCGTTTTGCCATGGCGCAGTAGGTGGTTTTGTCAGCGTCTTCACTGTCCACTTTAAAGGCGGCCAAACGCACCATTTGGCGCGCTGCAACCAATTCGGTTGCCATGTCGGCCAGCTTGAACTGCAATGCCTGAAACTGAGCAATAGGCTTACCAAACTGCTCGCGCTCCAGCATGTAATCACGGGCGGTATTCAGCGCCGCTTGTGCGGTACCTACTGAGCACACAGCAATGTTAATACGGCCGCCGTCTAAGCCCATCATGGCAAACTTAAAGCCTTCGCCCTCTTCACCCAGCAGGTTTTCTGCCGGAATGCGTACGTCTTCAAAAGTAACCAAGCGAGTCGGCTGCGAGTTCCAGCCCATTTTGGCTTCTTTCTTACCGTAATGAATACCTTCAGCATCAGCTGGAACCACAAAGGCTGACACGCCTTTCGGGCCGGCTTCGCCGGTACGCGCCATAACCACCAATACGTCAGTGCTACCAGCGCCGGAAATAAACATTTTAGAACCGTTCAGCACATAGCTGTCGCCGTCTTTTTTCGCCGACGTACGCAGGTTTGCTGCATCGGAACCCGCACCTGGCTCAGTTAAACAATAAGAACCAAGCTTTTCACCAGTGACCAAATCCGGTACCCATTGTTCAGCTACCTCAGGTTTAGCAAAAGAGCCAATCATCCAGCTCACCATGTTGTGAATAGTCATCATGGCAGTGGTTGAGGTGCAGCCCATAGCTAACTGTTCAAAAATCAGCGCAGAGTCCAATCGGCTCATGCCAAAACCACCAGCGTCTTCCGGGGTATACATACCCATAAAGCCCATTTCACCGGCTTTCTTAAACACTTCTAGTGGGAAGTGTGCTTCTTCGTCCCACTTGGCCGCATTCGGTGCTAGCTCTTTTTCAGCAAAAGCACGGGCGGTGTCGACAAAAGCTTGTTGGTCTTCAGTTAAGTTGTAGTTCATAACTTAAGCTCACCTTATTTTAAATCAATGGTCATATTTGGCGCATTGGCATCGGCAATATCGCTTTCAAACCAGCGGGCAGTAATAGTTTTGGTTTCACTATAAAAACGCACCGCTTGCTTACCGTAGGCATGCAAATCACCAAAGAAGGAACCTTTCCAACCAGTGAATGAGAAGAATGGCAGTGGTACCGGAATTGGAATGTTAATACCGACCTGACCCACTTCAATTTCGTGTTGATATTTACGCGCAGCGGCGCCGCTGGCGGTAAAGATAGAAGTACCGTTACCGTATGGGTTGGCATTTACCAGCGCAATAGCGTCTTCCAGACTTTCAGATTCCATGGTGCACAGCACCGGACCGAAAATTTCTTGTTTATAAATTTCCATGTCACGGGTTACGTTACCGAATACGGTTGGACCTACCCAGTTACCATCCGGGAAACCATCCACTTTACAGTTACGGCCATCAACCAGCAGTTCAGCACCTTCTTGCTCACCCTGGGTGATGAAGTTTTCAACTCGTTGCTTCGCCTGTTGACTAATCAGCGGACCAAAGCCAGCTTGCTTGTCGTTCCAGCCACCTGGTTTCACTTTGGCAATTTCAGCCGCAATTTCCGGAATCCAATCGCGCGCAGCACCCACAAACACAGCGACTGAAATAGCCATACAACGTTGCCCTGCTGCACCCACAGAAGCACCAACTAAGTTATTGATAACCTGGCTCTTATTCGCATCCGGCATGATCACGCAGTGGTTTTTCGCACCGGCAAATGCCTGTACACGCTTCATGTTTTCAGTACCACGGCGATAAATGTACTGACCTACCGGCACCGAACCAACAAAGGAGATGGCACGTACAGCTGGCTCGTCCAGAATAAAGTCGACCTGATCTTTACCACCATGCAGAACCTGCAGCACGCCTTTTGGCGCACCAGCTTCTTCAAACAATTCAACCAAACGTGTTGGCGTGAGTGGATCCTGCTCAGAAGGCTTCAGAATGAAGGTGTTACCGCAAGCAATAGACAGCGGGAACATCCACAACGGAATCATTGCCGGGAAGTTAAAAGGGGTAATACCAGCACAAACACCCAGCGGTTGGGTATAGCTGTAGCTGTCAATATTGCGGGCTACGTTTTCAACGGTTTCACCCATTAATAGCGACGGCACATTACAAGCGTGCTCCACTACTTCAATACCACGCCATACGTCGCCTTTGGCGTCGTCAAAGGTTTTACCAGTTTCACTAGCCAAAATTTCAGCAATTTCGTCATGATGTTCTTTCAGCAATGCCTGATAGCGCAGCATAACGCGCGCTCGTTCAGATACCGGAGTTTCCTTCCAGGTTAAAAATGCTTCTTTGGCACTAGCTACAGCCGCTTCCATTTCCGCCTGAGTGGCGCATGGAACTTCAGCAAGAACTTCCTGAGTGGCCGGATTGGTTACCGAAATCCACTCTGCTGATTTGGATTGTACGAATTCGCCATTAATGTATAGCGGTACACGTTTGATATTTTTCTGACTCATAAATCACCTGTGTTGTTGTTCTACTGCGCTGCGCTTACGCCAGCTAAATTTTTAAGACTAAAATTCATGTTGTGCATTAGAGCAGACATCGCGATGCTTTAACATTCATAAAACGGACTCTATAATGGACAAAATTGTCATTTTGGAGCCGCTATTGAGCTTACCATCGAACTGGCCCCTGCCGGCCGGTAGTTCCCGCGTGGTGCTACCGCATGAACTAACCCAGCAACTGGCGGTACATCCGCTCGCCAGAGATTTATATCCAGTGGCATTTGGCCACTATGTCACTGCGCTTGGGCACCAAATTCAGCGCCAGCAACACACCGATTACTTACTTATATTCTGTCATGAAGGCCGCGGTTCATTTCAAACCAGCCACGCCAGTGGTGATTTACAAGCTGGTCAGCTATTGCTGTTACCCAGCGGCGTTAGCCACTCTTACCAATCCAGTAACAACGAGCCATGGAGCATTTACTGGGCGCATTTTCGTGGTAGTGCCGCATCAGCATGCATGGACTATTTAGGGGTTACTCACCAACAGCCACGCTTAACCCTGAATAACTGGCAGGCACTATTGCCTGACGTTACCCGGCTGCTTAACCTGCAACATCAACGCCCAACTACCAACAGCGGCATACTAGCTGCAGCATTGCTAAAACAACTGCTGATGCAGCTACCAGAACTGATACCAGCAACCGGCCAATCACAACATGCTCAACCGGGCGGTTTCCAGTTACCAGCACTGGAGCGTTTTATGACCGATAATCTGCATAAAACTCTGAGCTTAGCCGACTTAGCCAATTTTGTGGGGTTGTCGACGCACCATTTCAGTAAAAAATTCCGGCTTAGTACCGGTACCAGCCCACTGCGCTATTTCAATGAGCTGAAAGTTCAGTACGCTTGTCGATTGCTGGACAATACCGCACAATCGGTACGTGAAATCGCTCAGGCACTAGGGTTTGATGACCCTTACTACTTTTCGCGATTGTTCAAAAAAACCATGGGTGTAGCGCCGCGTTACTATCGCTCCAGCTACCATCCCCGCGCCGATACAACGAAGAACCCCGGGCAGGAGCACTAAATCATGTGGATGTTATGGCTTATTACGGCTGTTTGGGCCGCCTCATTTTCACTTATCGGTGAATTCTTAGCTGGCCAGGTGGACAGTTACCTTGCCGTATTTATCCGTATGTTATTGGCTCTACTGCTATTTCTACCCTTATTCCGCCCACGGCATGTGCCTTTTGCTAAGCAACTTATGCTGATGGCCATTGGCGCCGTGCAGATTGGGCTTATGTATTTATTGCTGTATCAGGCCTTTCTGTATTTAAGCGTTGCCGAAGTCCTGCTGTTTACTATTTTCACCCCGCTGTACGTCACTTTGGTAGACGAACTGGGTTTCCAGCGTCGCCACCTACCCTGGCAGTGGTGGTTAGCCGCTGCTATTGCGGTGCTCGGTGCCGCAGTCATTCGCTACGACGGCCTGAGCGACTCTTTCCTTACCGGTTTTTTATATATTCAGGGCGCTAACCTATGCTTTGCCGCCGGTCAGGTGTTTTACAAACGCTTACCACTAGGCAGTACCCTGCAACAAACTCACACCTTTGCACTGTTCTTTGCCGGCGCCGCCTTATTAACAGGTATTGCCGCACTGTTATTCGGTGATTTCACGGCAGCCCCAAGTACCAGTTTACAGTGGGGTATTTTAGTGTGGCTCGGTTTAGGCGCGTCAGGTTTAGGATACCTGGGCTGGAACCTGGCCACCAAGTGGGTAAACACCGCACAACTGGCAACGATGAATAACATGCTTATTCCGGCCGGTTTGCTGGTGAACTTCCTGTTCTGGGGGCGTGACGTTAACTGGCCGCGGCTGGCAGCCGGAGCTGCCATTTTACTGGTATCCGTTTGGCTGGCGTCACGTCCACGCCAGCCGGTTCACTGAACGCTATTAAAGCATTTCAACGGCTACGGCTACCGCTTCACCGCCACCAATACAAAGTGACGTAACACCGCGCTTTTTACCACGTTGCTTAAGAGCATGCAGCAAGGTTACCAGCAAGCGTGCACCACTGGCGCCAATGGGGTGGCCCAGTGCACAAGCACCGCCATGTACGTTTACTTTGGCATGATCAATAGCCATTTCACGCATGGCCAGCATAGTAACCATGGCGAAAGCTTCGTTAATTTCCCACAGATCAACGTCGTCTTTTTGCCAGTCAATTTTCTTCAGCAATTTCTGCATCGCGCCAACTGGTGCAATGGTGAATTCCGCCGGTGCCTGAGAATGCGTACTGTGACCAACAATACGGGCCAGTGGCTGTAAGCCTTTTGCTTTAGCTTCGCTTTCACGCATCAATACCACTGCCGCAGCGCCATCTGAAATCGAGCTTGAATTGGCTGCGGTAATAGTACCGTCTTTCTTAAAGGCTGGGCGAAGGCTTGGAATTTTCTCCGGCTGTGCTTTGCCCGGTTGCTCATCAACGCTCACAGTAACCTCGCCTTTGCGAGTACTGTAGGTAACTTCGGTAATTTCCTGGTCGAATAAGCCGTCTTTAATAGCGGCTTGTGCGCGGCGCAATGATTCCAGTGCAAATTCATCCATAGCTTCGCGGTCAATACCGTACTCGTCGGCAGTCGCCTGAGCATAAGTACCCATAGCCTGATTTTCGTAGGCGTCTTCCAACCCATCCAGCATCATGTGATCCAGTACCTGACCATGACCCATGCGATAGCCGCTACGTGCTTTGGGCAACATATAAGGTGCGTTAGACATGCTTTCCATACCACCAGCCATCACCACCTCAGCGGAGCCGGCAATAATTAAATCATGACCAAACATGGCAGCTTTTAAACCGGAACCACAGACTTTATTAATGGTAGTAGCGCCAGTGCCACGCGGTAACCCTGCATGCAACATCGCCTGCCGTGCTGGTGCCTGACCTAAGCCCGCTGGCAACACGTTACCCATAATGACTTCCTGCACGTCTTCCGGCTTTAGTCCGCTGCGGGATAGTGCAGCTTTAATTGCCGCCGCACCTAAATCCGGCGCACTAACCTCACTTAACGCGCCCTGAAAACCACCCATTGGGGTTCTGGCGGCACTAACTATTACAATTGCATCACTCATGAGAGCTCCTTTAATTAAGTCATTAACCTAAAGCAGAGTCAGGCGGCTAACGGTTATTGCTTGCGTAAGCTCTTGCTGTAAGCACTGAATTCCACTTTACGTTAACGTAAGATACTTTACGCTGGCGTCAACTTGATCTAAGCTTAGCTCCCGAACCGTTACCAATGCAAGCGCAAATGAACCAAATAACCACATTTTCAATCGGCGAACTGGCACGGGAATTTGACATTACCACCCGTAGTATTCGCTTCTATGAAGACCAAGGTCTGCTGGCTCCTGCCCGGCATGGCCAAACGCGTTTATACACCAACCGTGACAAAGTGCGGTTAAAGCTGATTTTGCGCGGCAAACGTTTGGGTTTCTCACTAGCGGAAACCAAGCGCCTATTCGATTTGTATGATGCCGATAGCAGCAGCGAATCACAGTTACACAAAATTTTGGAGCTGATAGACGAGAAGAAAGTTTCGTTGAAGCAGCAATTAGAAGACATCAAAGTGCTGTTGGTGGAACTTAGCAACTTAGAAGATCGCTGTCGCGATGAGTTGCTGCAAGTTACTGCCAATACAACCACAGTTCAGGAGTAGTCATGATTAACCACTTTTCTTCGCTCAATTTCGGTTTAGGCGAAACCGCAACGATGATCCGCGAATCAGTAAATGCATTTGCCCGCGACGAAATCGCTCCACGCGCCGCAGAAATTGATGAAAAAAATGAATTCCCCAATGACCTGTGGCGCAAGCTTGGTGATTTAGGTGTGCTGGGTATGACAGTTCCAGAAGAATTCGGTGGTTCCGGCTTAGGTTATCTTGAGCATGTGATTGCCATGGAAGAAATCAGCCGTGCCTCGGCGTCGGTTGGCTTAAGCTACGGTGCGCACTCAAACTTGTGTGTAAACCAAATTGCCCGTAACGGTAACCAACAGCAAAAAGAAAAGTACCTGCCAAAACTGTGCAGCGGCGAACACGTTGGTGCATTGGCCATGAGCGAACCCAATGCAGGTTCTGATGTGGTAGCCATGAAACTGCGCGCCAAGCGTGACGGTGACGACTTTATTTTAAACGGCAATAAAATGTGGATCACCAATGGTCCTGATGCGCACGTACTGGTGGTTTACGCAAAAACCAATCCGGAGAAAAACTCTCGTGGTATTACCGCCTTTTTGATTGAGAAAGACTTTCCGGGTTTTTCAACTGCACAGAAACTCGACAAGCTGGGCATGCGCGGTTCGAATACCTGTGAATTAGTCTTCGAAGATTGCCGGGTACCCGTTGAAAATGTGCTGGGCGAGATCGACAATGGTGTGGAAGTATTAATGAGCGGCCTGGACTACGAGCGCGCAGTACTGGCAGCTGGCCCACTGGGCATTATGCAAGCCTGTTTAGACGTCTGTGTGCCATACGTGCACGACCGTAAGCAATTTGGCAAAGCCATTGGTGAATTCCAACTGGTACAGGGCAAATTAGCCGACATGTACACTGGCACTAATGCAGCCCGCGCTTATGTGTATGCCGTAGCGCAGTCTTGCGACCGGGGTGAAACCACCCGCAAAGACGCTGCCGGTGCTATTTTGTACGCTGCCGAGCTAGCCACCAAGTTAGCCTTGGACGCTATTCAGTTGTTAGGTGGTAACGGTTACATTAACGAGTACCCGACCGGTCGTTTGTTACGTGATGCCAAACTCTATGAAATTGGTGCCGGTACCTCTGAAATTCGTCGTATGCTGATTGGTCGTGAATTGTTCACTGAGTCCAACTAAGCTGAGCTAATCAATCAACCTGAAAGGAGTTGCTTGTGGCCGTGTTCACCAGCAAGATCAATACCAAAGACGAAACCTATGTAGCTAACCATAAGGCCATGAGCGCCGCGGTAGCTGAGGTTTGCGAAACAACCGAACAAATTAAACAAGGTGGCGGCGAGAAGTATCAGCAACGCCACCTGGCGCGCGGCAAATTGCTGGCTCGTCAACGCATTGACAAATTATTAGATGCTGGCTCACCGTTTCTGGAAATCGGCCAGTTTGCCGCTTGGGAATGTTACGACGACTACGTGCCTGCCGCTGGTGTAGTTGCGGGCATTGGCCAGGTTGAAGGTGTGCAGTGCATGGTAGTGGCCAATGACGCCACGGTAAAAGGCGGAACCTATTATCCGCTAACGGTTAAAAAGCACCTGCGCGCTCAGGAAATTGCCGAACGCTGCCATTTACCCTGTATTTATTTGGTCGATTCCGGTGGGGCAAACCTGCCTCGTCAGGACGAAGTATTTCCTGACCGTGACCACTTCGGCCGGATCTTTTTTAACCAGGCCAATATGTCGGCCAAAGGTATTCCACAAGTAGCTGTGGTTATGGGCCTTTGTACCGCAGGTGGTGCTTATGTGCCAGCCATGGCCGACGAAAGCATTATCGTTAAAGAGCAAGGCACTATTTTCTTAGCCGGACCACCGCTGGTAAAAGCAGCAACGGGTGAGGAAGTAAGCGCTGAAGAGCTCGGTGGTGCCGATGTGCACACGCGTATTTCCGGTGTTGCCGACCATTTCGCCATGAACGACGAACACGCACTGGCGTTAGCGCGTCGTTCTATTGCCCGGTTGAATCATGAGCCAGCTAATCCGGTGCGTCAGCACGAGGTGAAACCACCCCGCTACGCCGCCGATGAAATTTACGGCATTGTGGGTACCGACTTGCGTAAGCCTTACGATGTACGTGAAGTGATAGCCCGGGTGGTTGACGACTCGGACTTTGATGAATTTAAACAGAATTATGGCAACACTCTGGTAACTGGCTTTGCCCGTATTCACGGCTATCCGGTTGGTATTATTGCCAATAATGGTATTTTGTTTTCCGAGTCTGCACAAAAAGGTGCTCACTTTATTGAGCTTTGTGCCCAGCGCAAAATTCCGTTGGTATTCTTGCAGAACATTACCGGCTTTATGGTTGGTAAAAAGTACGAAGCCGAGGGTATTGCTAAGCACGGCGCCAAAATGGTGACTGCCGTTAGTTGTGCCAAAGTACCTAAGTTCACCATCCTTATTGGTGGTAGCTACGGTGCTGGTAACTACGGCATGTGTGGCCGGGCATACGACCCAACCTTAATGTTTATGTGGCCGAACGCGCGCATTTCAGTCATGGGTGGTGAGCAAGCCGCAGGCGTAATGGCACAGGTAACCAAAGACAACTTAGCCCGCAAAGGTGAAGAACTCAGTGCCGACGACGAAGCCAAGCTGAAACAACCTATTGTTGACCAGTACGAAAAGCAAGGGCATCCGTTCTATGCGTCAGGTCGCTTGTGGGACGATGGCATTATTGATCCGGCCAACACTCGTGAAGTGCTGGGTTTGAGTATTGCCGCCGCCATGAATGCACCTATTGAAGACACACGCTTTGGCGTGTTCCGCATGTAAACAGGAGCAAAGCTGTGACTGAATTTACTACCCTAGATATTGCCGACAACGGCGTGGCGCGACTGACCATGAATCGCCCCGAGGTTCACAATGCCTTTAACGACGCCATGATTGCGGAGTTATTGCAGAAGCTGGCGCAGGTTGATCAACATCCGCGTGCCCGCGTGTTGGTATTGCAGGCCAACGGCAAAAGCTTTTCCGCTGGTGCAGACTTAAACTGGATGCGTTCAATGGCCGAGAAAGATCGCGCCGAGAACGTTGCTGATGCCAGTCAACTGTCGCTATTAATGCAGCGTTTGGATGAGCTTAGCAAACCCACTTTTTGTCTGGTACAAGGCGCAGCCTTTGGCGGAGCCGTTGGGCTTGCTGCCTGCTGTGATATTGCCCTGGCAACACCACGCGCAAGCTTTTGCCTGAGCGAAGTGAAAATTGGCCTGATTCCGGCTGTGATCAGCCCTTACGTTATTCGTGCTATGGGTGTGCGTCAGGCACGCCGGTACATGCTAACGGCAGAACGTTTTGACGCCAAAACCGCGCAAAACTGCGGTTTGATTCATACGGTTGCTGACGATTTAGAAGCAGCCTTAGCGCCGCTGCTCGATGCTGTTCTGGCCAATGGCCCGGCGGCATTGCAAGCTTGCAAAACATTGATTGCGCAGGTGGGCTTGCAGCCCATCACTGCCACCGTACGGCAAACCACTATTGAACACATTGCCGACATTCGCGTGTCCGCAGAAGGACAAGAAGGCCTGGCTGCTTTTTTAGAAAAGCGCAGCGCCAACTGGAACCGGGGTTAACCTATGTTGAATAAAGTTCTTATTGCGAATCGGGGCGAAATCGCCTGCCGTATTATTAGCACTGCCCAACGACTGGGCATTGCCACCGTTGCTGTTTATTCCGATGCCGACCGTCAGGCGCGTCACGTAAAAATGGCCGACGAAGCCGTATATATTGGTGCGTCGCCAAGTGCCGAAAGCTACCTGGTAGTCGACAAAATTATTGCTGCGGCGAAGCAGACTGGCGCTCAGGCTATTCACCCGGGCTACGGCTTTTTATCGGAAAACGAAACCTTCGCTGACGCCTGTGCCGACAACAAGCTTATTTTTGTTGGACCACCGGTAAATGCTATTGCCGCTATGGGTTCAAAAAGCGCCGCCAAAGCTATTATGGGCGAAGCCGATGTTCCCCTAGTACCTGGCTATCACGGCTCTGAGCAGGACCCTGAATTTCTTGCCCAGGAAGCGGAAAAAATTGGCTTCCCGGTGCTGTTGAAAGCAGCCTACGGGGGCGGCGGTAAAGGCATGCGTATTGTCGAAGCCGCGAATGAGTTTCACGATGCCCTGGCCTCAGCCAAACGCGAAGCGAAAGCGTCGTTTAACAACGATCGTATGTTGATTGAGAAATTCATTCGCCATCCACGTCACGTTGAAATTCAAGTGTTCGCCGACGAGCACGGTAATGCCGTGTACTTGGCGGAGCGCGATTGTTCAGTGCAACGTCGCCACCAGAAAGTAGTAGAAGAAGCACCAGCACCGGCGGTAAGCGAAGCCACTCGGGTTGCTATGGGTGAAGCCGCGGTTCGCGCTGCCCAAGCCATTGATTACGTTGGCGCTGGCACCGTTGAGTTCTTGCTGGATCGCGACAACAACTTCTACTTTATGGAAATGAACACACGCTTGCAGGTAGAGCACCCGGTTACCGAAATGATTACCGGTTTGGACTTAGTCGAATGGCAACTGCGTGTGGCCGACGGTGAACCTTTGCCGCTGGCACAAGCTGATGTAAAAATTCACGGTCATGCGTTTGAAGCCCGTATTTATGCCGAAGATCCGGACAATGAATTTCTACCATGCACCGGCGTGTTAAAACACTTACGGCCACCGGAAACCGGTGAACATGTGCGCGTAGACACCGGTGTTTTAGAAGGTGATGAAGTAACCGCCTTTTATGACCCTATGATTGCCAAACTGATTGTTTGGGGTGAAGACCGCACTATTGCGTTGCGGCGTCTTAACCGCGCCTTAGACGCTTACCGGATTGCTGGTTTGCGTACCAATATTGATTTCCTGCGTCGCATTTGTCGCCATCCCCAGTTCCAGCAAGCCGAACTGAGCACGCAGTTTATTGAACACCATGAAGACACTCTGTTTGCTGACAAAGGTGCGGCCCAGGCCGATGACGCGGCGATTGCTGCACTGGCTATTATTGCTGGTTTGCAGCAACCAGCGTCAAGCAATCCGTGGCAAAGTGGTTCGGCGCTGCGTTTAAATCAGCCAGCCACCTACCAGTTCAGCTTACAAACCACCACCTCAGATGAGCCGTTTCAGGTTACTTTTTACCAGCACAGCGCAACGCAACCTGGGATCTGGATTGAGCAACGCGATGACACCGACTATCACTGGCAGGTTAGTAGCCACGATGATCAACTAACGGTTACCCGTAACGGTGTGCAACGCAAGCTGTTTGCCCATGTTGACAGTCATAGCGTGAGCCTGTTTGACCAACACGCCACGCTTAACTTCCAGCGCGAGCGCATTGCCGATACATTAAATGAAGACACCGCGCAGGGTAGCCTAACAGCACCAATGAACGGCACAGTAATTGAAGTGTTGGTGAAGTCAGGCGACAGCGTTGAAAAAGATCAGGCCGTGTTGATTATGGAAGCCATGAAAATGGAATACACCATTCGCGCACCACACGCTGGTGAAGTTACCGACACCTATTACAGTGCTGGTGATTTGGTCAGTGACGGTGCCGAATTGTTAACCATAGTGGCAGCCGAAGCAGCGGAGGCATAATGGCATTACCCGAACGCGTTAAAATTGTTGAGGTAGGTCCTCGTGACGGCTTGCAAAACGAGCAAGCCGTGCCTCTATCCGAAAAAATCGCTTTGGTTGATGCACTTAGCAAAAGCGGCCTGGACTATATCGAAACTGGTGCCTTTGTGAGCCCCAAGTGGGTTCCGCAAATGGCGGCCAGTGCCGACGTATTTGCCGGCATTGAGCGCCAGTCGGGTATTACCTATGCCGCCTTAACCCCAAACTTGAAAGGCTTCGAAGCAGCCATGGCCGCCGGTGCTGACGAAGTGGCCATATTTGGTGCGGCTTCCGAGGCCTTTAGCCAACGCAATATTAATTGCAGCATTGCTGAAAGTCTGGACCGTTTCGCGCCTGTCCTTGAGGCCGCTAAAGCCCGTAACATTCGGGTTCGTGGCTATGTATCCTGCGTGTTAGGTTGCCCCTACCAAGGCGAGGTACCACTGCAAGATGTTGTCTTTGTGGCGCGCAAGCTTCATGAAATGGGCTGTTACGAAGTGTCTCTGGGCGACACTATTGGAGTTGGCACCCCGCTGCATGCACAGCGCATGTTAAGCGATGTTGCCGATCAGGTTCCGCTGGACCAACTCGCCTTACACTTCCACAATACCTATGGTCAGGCACTGGCCAACATCGCCAGTTGCTTGCCGCTGGGCGTAGCCACCATAGATAGTGCCGTAGCCGGCTTAGGCGGTTGCCCTTATGCCAAAGGTGCCAGCGGCAATGTGGCTAGCGAAGACGTACTTTATATGCTCAACGGCATGGGCATAGAAACCGGCGTGAATTTAGCTGCCTTAGTACAAGCTGGTGCAGCCATTTGTGACCATTTACAGCATTCCCCCCGCTCACAAGTAGCGCTGGCGGAATTAGCTAAGCAGCAAAAAACAGGATAGCGCGTTCATGACTACTTCAAGCAATGCGATGATGTGGCAACCTTCAGCAGACACAATTGCTGATGCCCGTATGACCGATTTCCTTCAACATATTGATAAATCCTACGACTTAGGTTTGGCAAACTACGCGGATTTGCACCAATGGTCGGTGCAACATAAAGAAGAATTCTGGTCGCAGGTTTGGGATTACTTTGATGTGGTTGGCGACAAGGGTAAAACCATCTTGGAAAATGGCGAAAAGATGCCAGGCGCCAACTGGTTCCCGCAAGCAAAACTGAATTTTGCTGAAAATTTACTACGCCATAAAGACGACCACTTAGCGCTCATATTTCGAGGCGAAAACGGTACCCGTCAGCAACTAACCTATGCCGAGCTTTATGGTGAAGTTGCCGCTCTGGCCGCCAGTTTCCGCGCGCACGGCGTGAAAGCCGGTGATCGTATTGCCGGCATGCTGCCAAACTGTATTGAAACCGTCGTCGCTATGCTGGCTACCACCAGTATTGGCGCTATCTGGTCATCTTGCTCACCCGACTTTGGCGTACAGGGCGTGCTGGATCGTTTCGGTCAAATTGAACCCAAGCTTTTTATTACCGTAGACGGCTACTTTTACAACGGCAAAACCATTGATTTAGCCGACAAAACTCAAGCTATTCTGCAGGCTATTGATAGCATTGAGCATACCTTGGTGGTGAACTTCACCGGCAATTACCAGGGCGCAAAGCAAAACGGCATGCATGCCTGGCAGGACTTTCTGGATGCCGATGCCACCAGCATCGACTTTGCCCCAATGAGCTTCAACGACCCGCTGTATATTATGTTCAGCTCAGGTACCACAGGGGTGCCTAAGTGCATTGTGCACGGCATTGGTGGCACCTTGCTGCAACACTACAAAGAGCATGGTTTACACACCGATTTAGACCGTGACGACACCCTATTTTACTTCACCACCTGTGGCTGGATGATGTGGAACTGGCTAGTGTCAGGGCTGGCGTTGGGTGCCACTTTGGTACTATTCGACGGTTCGCCGTTTGCGCCCAAACCAGAAGTACTGTGGGACATAGCCGACGAAGAAAACATTAGTGTGTTCGGCACCAGTGCAAAATACTTGTCCGCGTTAGAAAAAGCTGGCGTAAAACCGGCTGAAAGCCATGAGTTAGAGTCGCTAAGAGCGCTGTTAACAACAGGCTCGGTGCTGCCACCTGAAAGCTTTGACTACGTGTACCGCGACATCAAACAAGACGTTTGCTTGTCGTCTATTTCCGGTGGTACCGATATCGTTTCCTGTTTTGCCTTAGGCTGCCCTATTCTGCCGGTGTACCGCGGTGAATTACAGTGCCGAGGACTTGGTCTGGCGGTTGATATTTTCGATGACCAGGGTAACCCGGTACGCGAACAGAAAGGCGAATTGGTTTGCACTCAAAGCTTCCCCTGTATGCCGATTGGCTTCTGGAACGATGACAATGGCGAACGCTATTATAATGCCTACTTTGCTCGCTTCGATAATATCTGGGCGCATGGCGACTATGCCGAACTGACTGAACACGATGGTGTCGTTATTTACGGTCGCTCCGATGCGGTGCTAAACCCAGGTGGTGTGCGCATTGGTACCGCTGAAATTTATCGTCAGGTAGAAAAAGTGGATGCGGTACTAGAGAGCATTGCGGTAGGTCAGCAATACGACGGCGATGAACGTGTTGTATTGTTTGTGAAGCTGCGCGACGGCATTCAACTTAACGACGAGCTGCAACAAGAAATTCGCCGCACTATCCGGGCCAATGCAACGCCGCGCCATGTTCCGGCAATTATTGCGCAAGTGGATGATATTCCACGAACTATCAGCGGAAAAATCGTTGAGCTTGCGGTGCGCCAGGTCATTCACGGCGAAACCGTTAAAAATACCGACGCGTTAGCTAATCCCGAGGCGTTGGTGTTGTTTAAAAATAGAACTGAACTCACATAACAATCCATTTTTTTGCCAGTTTTATGCATTCCAATGGTGCGAAACCCTTGCACCACTGGGATGAATCGGTAATTATGGTTCTTATATAATAATTATAAAATTCAGCGCTGATGTTACACTCTGACCGCAGCGCTAACTCAATGGTACAGAACAAGCTTATGAGAAACCTCTCGGGATCGAGACAAGCTATTATTGCGGCCATCGTAGGAACGGCGCTCAGTGTTGCGTTTTTTCTGTTTTTAAAACACGAAGAAGACCAACAAATACGTCAAAACCTTGCCACCGAAGCCTTTAATATTCAGCGCGAAGTTCGTCAAAACTTGATCGCTCATGTATTTATGGCCGAATGGGTAGCGCGTGACTGGAGCACCAGCGACAAACCGATAGAGGAACGCTGGAAAAAGGAAACCGACACCATCGCTTTGTACTATCAAAGCGTTCGCACCATGGTGTGGTTATCGCCAAACTTGCAAGTGCAACTAGTAGCCCCCGAGCAAGGTAATTACTCCAAATTGAACACCACCTTTAACCAGTCGCCACTGGTGTCGGTGTTGTTAAATTCCGAAGATAATAGTCATGCTATGGTAGGCCCTGCTGGCTCGCTGGCTGAACAAAAAACCGATATAGCCATGTTTGTGCGGGTAAATAATAGCGAACGCCCGGGCTTCTTTGGCACCGTTATTAGTTTACAGCAACTGTTTAACAGTATTGTACGAACCAACATTACCGAAGGCTATCAACTAGTCATTACCGATCAAGGTAATACCCTTTATGAGTTCCAGGGTGAGCAAACCCAACGCGCAAGCTGGAGTACCAGCACCTCGCTGCAAGTGCTTGGCAACGCCTGGCAACTGGAACTATGGCCAACCACCCAACGCCTGTCTGAGCTTCGCTCTGGGGTTCCTGTGGTGGCTTTACTTGCTGGGTTGGTTGCCACTGGCCTGCTGACCTTTGTCTTTTATGTACTGGGTATGAGTCGTTTCCGCGCCCAGGAACTAGCCGACACTAACCTAGATTTATATGCCGAAATTGAAGAACGCGAACGCGTTGAAAAGAAAATGGCTTATCTGGCTGAGCACGATGGCCTGACCGATTTAGCCAATCGTAATGCGTTAATGCGCTTCTTAGAAAAACATTGTGCCGAATCTGCCACGACCGACGCGCTACTGTTGGTGTTCTTTATTGATTTAGACCGCTTTAAAGAAGTAAATGACGCGCTTGGCCACACCGTTGGTGACGACTTACTAAAACGCGTGGCTCGCCGCTTAAGTAAAATCATTCCCGAAGAAGGCTATTTGGCTCGCACCGGTGGTGATGAATTTGTGCTGGCCATTCCGCACATGGAAGACCGCGAAGCGGTTGAAAGCTTAGCCAACCAATTACTGATAGCGCTAGACACCCACTTCTTTGTCGATGCCTACGAGATATTTATTTCCGGGTCCATTGGTATTGCTTATGCCAATGATGCCGGCTTCAGTGCCGAAACCCTGATACGAAATGCTGACACCGCCTTGTATCGCGCGAAAGAAAATGGTCGCAATACCTTCCGCATTTATACCAAAGATTTGCATCATGACTTAACTGAAAAACTGGAAATGCTGAAACGGCTACGCCACGCCATTGAACAAGACAAATTGGTAGTGTATTACCAGCCGAAAATTGATTTTAACAGCCGTCGCATTATTGGGATGGAAGCGCTAGTGCGTTGGATAGAAGATGACGGCACTTTGATTGGCCCGGATCAGTTTATTCCAATTGCCGAAGATACCGGCTTGATCATGCCGATTTCAGACTTTGTCATGCGCAGTGCGTTGGCGCAGTTGCATGAGTGGCGTGAGCTAGGTTTTACTGATTTAACCATGGCGATTAACGTTTCCGGTAAACAATTACACTCGCCTGACTTGGTGGATAACGTACTGGACGCTATTCGCCGGGCTAAAGTTCCGGCCAATCGTTTGGAACTGGAACTGACCGAGCAGGTATTTATTGAGAACATTCAGTCGCATACCAACTTCATGCATTCTATTCGTGAGCACGGTATTGCGCTGGCCATTGATGATTTTGGCGTCGGTTATTCATCATTGGCCTACTTGAAGAACTTCCCGGTTACCTCGTTAAAAATTGATCGCTCGTTTATTCAGGATCTTCCTGGAGATAAAGACGATGCCACCATTACCCAAACCATTATTAATCTGGCGAAAAACCTTGATATCAATATAGTTGCAGAAGGTATTGAAACCGAAGAGCAAGTAGATTTTCTGCTCGAGCGCGACTGTAACATTGGTCAAGGATTCTTATTCAGCCGCCCTCTACCTGCAGAAGAAATCACACGCTTACTCGAGCAGTATCAAGGGCTGATACCTATTCAAATCGCCTGATCAAAAACAGCAGTAGGAGCAGATGATGCAACGCGAAAGTATGGAATTTGACGTCGTTATTGTGGGTGCAGGTCCGGCCGGCCTCGCAACCGCCTGCCGACTCGGTCAGTTGGCGAAAGACAACGAACAAGAATTAATGATTTGCGTGGTCGAAAAAGGCTCTGAAGTTGGTGCGCATATTTTATCAGGTGCAGTGTTTGAACCACGCGCCTTAAATGAACTCTTTCCAGAGTGGAAGGAACTTGGTGCGCCCTTAAAAACTGAAGTGACCGGCGACGACATATTTCTCTTCAATAACGCTGAAAAAGCAACCCGCCTACCGGGAATGGCCACACCTAAGACCTTTCATAACAAGGGCAACTACATTGTTAGCATGGGCAACGTGTGCCGTTGGCTCGCAGAACAAGCAGAACAGCTTGGCGTAGAGATATTCCCGGGCTTTCCAGCCGCCGACATTATTTATAACGAAGATGGTAGTGTTGGCGGTGTCATTACCGGCGACATGGGTATTGCAGCCGATGGCGAGCACAAAGGCAGCTTTGAACCCGGTATGGAACTGCGTGCGAAGTACACTATTTTTGCGGAAGGTGCGCGCGGCCATTTAGGCAAGCAGCTGATTCATAAATTTGAATTAGATAAAGACGCTACGCCACAGCATTACGCCCTTGGCTTTAAAGAAATTTGGGACATTCCGGCCGACCAACATGAGCCGGGTAAAGTCGTTCACTCTGCGGGCTGGCCATTAGATGACGAAGCCTCAGGTGGTGGCTATCTGTACCACGCTGAAGACGGTCAGGTATACGTTGGTTTAATTGTTGATCTGAATTATCAGAACCCGCACCTAAACCCCTTTGCTGAATTTCAGCGTTACAAAACCCATCCTGAAATAGCCAAAGTTTTAGCCCAGGGTAAGCGCGTTAGCTACGGTGCTCGGGTTATTACCAAAGGTGGCTTCCACTCGCTGCCAAAAATGACCTTCCCAGGTGGTTTATTGGTTGGTTGTGAAGCCGGCACCCTGAACTTTGCCAAAATAAAAGGTAATCACACCGCCATGAAGTCGGGAATGATTGCCGCTGAAGTTCTGTTTGATGCCTTAAAAAATGAATCGGCTAATACCGAATTAACTGACTATACCCAAGCCTTTAAGTCGTCCTGGATATATAAAGAACTTTACGGTTCACGCAACTTTGGACCGGCCGTTCATAAATTTGGTACTTTCTGGGGTGGCGTTTATAACACGCTAGATCAAAACTTCTTCGGCGGTAAATTACCTTTTACCTTTAAAGACTGGGAAGCCGATCATTCGCAATTGGTAAACGCAAAAGACGCGAAGAAAATTGATTACCCGAAACCTGATAATAAATTAATATTTGATCGTTCTTCATCGGTTTATTTATCGAATACCAACCACGAAGAAGACCAACCCTGTCACCTGAAACTGGCCGATAAGAGCATTCCGATTCAAATTAACTTGCCGAAGTACGCTGAACCAGCGCAGCGCTACTGCCCTGCCGGCGTGTACGAGGTAATAGAAAACGATAAAGGTGAATCGGTATTTCAAATAAATGCGCAAAACTGTATTCACTGTAAAACCTGCGATATTAAAGATCCGCAACAGAATATTACTTGGGTAACTCCAGAAGGTGGCGGCGGACCCACTTATCCGAATATGTAATTATTAAAAATATGTAATAAAAAATAAAAGGTAGCTTTGGCTGCCTTTTCTTTTTATTTGTGCGAGATATCTTCGATAATTTTAAGACAAACGACTGACTTATATTTATGCGTTTATTAAAGTACTATTTAAAATAAATTAAACTTACTAAACTAATATTCAAATTTGAACGTTAATAAAGCCTATCAATTGTCGAAAATTATAAAGGATAAGAACACATGAGTGACTTTACTGCAATACTGACTCACACCCGCCGTTTAAAAGCAGCCGTTAAAGAACTGTCGTTGGATGAATTACGCGATGTCCAAACTAAACTAGAAAAAGTCATTACCGATCGCGAAGCCGAAGAAGCTGACTTACGCCGTGCGGAAGCTGAAAAAAGTAAAAAAATTGCCGAAATAAAACAGGCAATGGAAGCGGCTGGTGTTGATATTGCAGACTTTGTTGAACAAGAGGGTGTTCCGGTAACCAAGCGCAAAACGCGTACCAAACGTGCCCCGAAACCACCTAAGTATGCTATTGTCGATGCCAATGGAGAACGCGTCACCTGGACGGGTCAGGGTCGTATGCCAAATGCATTGAAAGATGCCCTAGCCAAAGGGCATAATCTGGCTACCTACCTGATCAAATAATAAAAGGGTAAAAACAGAGCATGACTTTAACTGTCGTTGTACAGAGGCTGGTTGCGGTTGGTCTATTGGTAAGCCTTGCCGGCTGCAGCAGTCAAAATATGGGTTACGAAAGCAATCTCGATAGTGAGAATATTCGCAACTATTTTGGCAGTCGTAGCATGGATGTCATCGATCGTGGCGAAAGGGTATCGCAAGCTTATAAAGTCATCAGCGTAGTTACCGGCGACAGTTGTCAGCGCTCTCGTCAGGATCCGCCGGCATCGGCAAGCGAAGCGCGCAATCAAATGCGCGAGCAAGCTTATCGATTTCAGGCGGATGCCATTATTTCAAGTCAGTGCTATCAGCTTCCGGCCGATGACGAGCATGTGTGTTACAGCAACTACACCTGCTTTGGTCAGGCCGTTCAATGGTTGCGCTAACCTAAAGTTAGCGCGCATCTATAGTAAACGACACCTCACCTACGCCAACATCACCGCTCACGCGCGCCGAACCATTACCGCGAGCTTCTGACTCCGAGGCAATAAACGCACGTTCAGTAGTGGCATTGGCATTACGTATACTGGTTTCACCAATACCTGCTGCAGCTGTAATGCGGTCGTAATCATTCCCAAAGAGGGTCATTTCAATAGCGCCCACGCCAACATCGATGCTGGCATCTGTGGTCCAGATTTCACCACTCACTTCACCCACGCCTAAATCGGTACGAAGTACGCTTACCCGCGGCATATGAATGGTCCAGCGCAATTCAATATTGTCCTGATGCTCAACTTCCAGGCTCAGTGAATCGCCGTTCTGACGAGCCGTTAACTCAGTAGCCTCAACGTCGCCGTCTTTCCACACCGAATCGTCATCAGCTGTAGCTACCACCCGAACAGAAATAACATCACTGTCACCGCGCACAAATTTAATACTACCGACACCAGATTCGACCGTTAAGCGAACTTCGCTGGTCACATCATATTCAGCGGTAATAACCTTTTCACGCTCGGCGGCGCTTAAACTTGCCAGGGTTGAACCAGCTACCATCAATACGGCCATTGGCCAGACGAATCTTTTTGCTGCTGCCATTTTCTTATTCCTTCTTTTAGATTGGCTTAATTAAAAAACTAATAAGTTGTTTTGCTTTTACTTTGTAAAGCAAAACCAGTGCCAATATTTTTATCCATATATATCAGCAACTTAAAAATAAGATTCAGCTTAAAGCTAAGATTGAAGTCATCAAAATAGCCTTAATCACTAATTTGTGGTGAAATTCACACATCAACTTGTTAGGAATCAAGGCTTGCATGCAACACACCCTGGAAACTATCGGTTATGTTCAGTCGCCCTACCCGGAAAAGTTCGCCGTTCCGCGTCAACCTGGATTGGTTGACGCGGCCAAAATATACATTGAATTAAGCGCGCCCTATGACCACCCGGATACCGTTCGTGGGTTAGACGCTTTTAGCCACATTTGGGTTACTTTTATTTTTCATAAAACCCTGGCGCAAGGCTGGAAGCCTTTGGTGCGCCCACCACGCTTGGGTGGCAACCAAAAGGTTGGGGTATTTGCCACGCGTTCCACCTTTCGCCCGAATGCGCTGGGCTTGTCGGTGGTGAAACTGGAGCAAGTTCTGGTAACCGGCGGTAAGGTGCGCCTGCAGGTTAGCGGTGCCGATTGGGTACATGGTACGCCCGTAGTGGATATAAAACCCTATGTACCTTACGCCGACAGCATCGCCGACGCCGATGGCGCCTTTGCCGCCGCAGCGCCCACCCTTATGACTACGCAATTTAGTGCAGCGGCCCAGCAACAACTGCAGCAGCTAACCACTAGCTATCCGCAACTCGAGCAGCTCATTACCCAAGTACTGGCGCAAGACCCTCGCCCGGCCTACAAAGATAATTCTGAGCCTGATAAGAGTTACGGCATGACGCTTTATGACCTGAATATTCGCTGGCAGGTAAAAAATGGCGAAAATCTGGTATTAAGTGTGGGCTAATGCTTTGTTGCTGGCCTTGGTACTGATAGAATTTCTGCTTATTTAAAGCATTAGCGGAGAACTCATGCGTACCAGCCAGTATTTACTGTCCACTTTGAAAGAAACCCCTGCTGACGCAGAAGTCATTAGTCACCAACTGATGTTACGCGCCGGTATGGTTCGTAAAGTTGCCGCTGGCCTTTATACCTGGACGCCAACAGGGCTGCGCGTGCTGCGCAAAGTAGAGCAGGTAGTGCGGGAAGAAATGAACCGCGCTGGTGCGTTAGAAATCTTGATGCCGGTAGTGCAACCTGCCGACTTATGGCAAGAGTCCGGCCGCTGGGACGACTACGGCCCGGAATTGCTGCGCTTGCACGACCGCAACCAGCGCGACTTTGTACTTGGCCCCACCCACGAAGAGGTGATTTCTGAGTTGGTGCGCAAAGAAGTCAGCAGCTATAAACAATTACCGCTGAACTTGTACCAAATTCAAACCAAATTCCGTGATGAAATACGCCCGCGCTTTGGCGTTATGCGCGCGCGCGAGTTCCTGATGAAAGATGCCTATTCCTTTCACCTGGACCAAGACAGCCTGCAGGAAACTTACGATCGCATGTATGCGGCCTATTGCGCCATCTTTGAACGTTTAGGTTTGGATTACCGTCCGGTTATTGCCGACACCGGCTCTATTGGTGGCAGCCATTCGCATGAGTTTCATGTACTGGCAAGTTCTGGCGAAGACGATATTGCCTTCTCAGACGCTTCAGATTACGCCGCTAACGTTGAACTTGCTGAAGCCCTGGCGCCTGCGGTTGACCGCCAAGCCTCAGGTCAGTCGTTGGAATTGGTGGACACACCAAACGCCAAAACCATTGCAGCCTTGGTAGAACAATTTCAGCTACCTATTGAAAAGACCGTTAAAACACTGATTGTAAAAGGCGAAGACGACACCTTAGTGGCCTTAATTATTCGTGGTGATCACGAATTGAATGAAGTGAAGGCAGCGAAGCTCAGTGCCGTTGCCTCGCCGTTAACCTTTGCCACCGAAGAAGAAATTAACGCGGCGGTTGGTGCTGGCCCTGGTTCGCTGGGTCCAGTGAACATGCCGCTGCCGCTGATTATTGATCGCAGCGTGTTAGTGCTGAACGATTTCGCCGCAGGCGCAAACCAAAACGGCAAGCACTACTTCGGTATTAACTGGGAACGCGACTTACCTGTGCCGGAAGTTGCCGACTTGCGCAACGTTGTGGAAGGTGATCCTAGCCCATGTGGTACCGGCACCCTGCAAATTAAGCGTGGTATTGAAGTTGGGCATATTTTCCAATTGGGTAAAAAATACTCGGATGCCATGAAGGTTGGGGTGTTAACTGAAACCGGTAAACACGAAAGCCTGACTATGGGTTGTTATGGTATTGGTGTGTCGCGCATTGTGGCCGCTGCCATTGAACAGAACCACGACCAGCACGGCATTGTCTGGCCAAGCGCCCTGGCACCCTTCCAGGTGGTTATTATTCCAATGAACATGCACAAGTCGGTACGCGTGCAGGAAACCGCTGAGAAGCTCTATCAGGAGCTACAGCAAGCTGGCATTGAGGTATTGTTTGATGATCGCAAAGAACGTCCGGGGGTTATGTTCGCCGATATGGAACTGGTGGGTATTCCACATCAAATCGTCATTGGTGAGCGCAACTTAGACGAACAAGCGGTTGAATACAAACACCGCGCCGGTGGCGACAAAGAGAAAATTGCCATTGATGCCTGTGTTGAATTTATTGCCGCAAAACTGCAGTAACAGCTACCGCGCAGGCGGGCAGGAATCTTAAGATTCCTGTCCGGCTAGCGGCTCTACGTAATGTAAGTGCATGTCCCACGGAAAGTGAATCCAGGTTTGCTGCTCTAAATCAGCCACGTAATCGTCTACATACTCCATGCCACTTGGCTTTGCATAGACGGTAATAAACTTAGCTTTCGGGAAACGCGCACGTAAAAATTTCAGCGTATTACCGGTATCCACCAAATCATCAATAACCAGAAAGCCTTCACCATCTTCAGTGCTATTCACGTCTTTTAGCAAGGTAATGTCATCGCGCTGTGAGTTGTGATCGTATGAGCTCACACACACGCTGTCGACCAAGCGTACGTTCAGTTCCCGTGACACTATGGCTGCAGGCACCAAACCGCCCCGACTAACCGCAATAATGCCGCGCCACTGTTCAGCAGGTAGCTGACGACGGGCAAGCTCTTTAGTGGCTCGATGTAATTCTTCCCAAGACACAAAAAATTCGCGGTTGGCGTGATATCCCATAATGTATAGCTCCTTAGCAAAACACCATTCTAACGCAATTTGAGAGCCCATAAAGGCTTTTTCTATGTTAGCATTTGCGCCATAAATTATGGCAAAAAGAGACCTGACTATGCCCCGTATTATTTACATTGATGCCAGTGACAACCAATTCGAAGCCGACGTAGAAGTAGGTAGTAACGTAATGGAAGGTGCTGTTGATAACATGATTGACGGTATTTTAGGCGAGTGTGGTGGCGTTATGTCCTGCGCAACTTGTCATTGCTACGTTGATGAGAACTGGCTGGGTAAATTACCGCCCATGAGTGAACAGGAAGAAGACATGCTGGATATGGCCATAGAGCCAAAAGAAAACAGCCGTCTGAGTTGCCAGATAGAAGTAACCGAAGCGCTTGATGGCTTAGTGGTTCGTATGCCGAAATCGCAGTACTAACGAAGACCTAAGCATTGCAGCTGTTTAATCAACAGCAGCAATGCTCAGCATAACCTCGTCATGATAGCCCGTAATAACCCGTATAAAACCCGCCAGCTCAGCGTCTAATTCGGCGTCACCACTGTCTACCAGTAACGGGCGCCCGTTAAGCGCTTGTAATTTGGCTTTGGTAGCCACTACATGCATATTTTGCTTACCAATATGGCGAATCACAGCCGGGCTTAACTGTTGATTACCGCGTCCCAGTATATGCCCCTGCCCGCCAATAAGCGTCACCACCAAGCGGGTTTCATCATAGTCTTTTAACAAGGCTTCCAGTTGGCTGGCTGTCACGTCAGCGGCTATCACCTGTTGCTGATACACCACATCAACGCCCAGCAGCGTATTCGGCAAGCCTAAATCTTCCATAATGGCTGCCACCGTTGAGCCCGAACCCATCACCCACAGCTCGTCTTCCATGCGTTCAATAACATCCGCGGCGATGTTAGCCAGCACCATTTCGTTGCTTTCCTTGCCACCCATTTTAACCGCCTGAATATAGCGCAGTTCGGCCGGCACCAACATTTCACCGTAGCGTCTGGCGCGTACTTCACCGCGGCGGAATTTTTCTTCGTCAATATCCATCACGTCGGCATGCAGTACCGAGGTTAAGTTGCCGCTAATCAGCAGTTCAACCACTCGCCCTGCGGCTTTGGGGCTAATAGCGTACACACCGGAATGTATTTTTACGCCAGCAGGAATACCTAGTACGGGCTGATCATCCGGGTAACTGGCACAAATATCGCGGGCCGTGCCATCACCACCGGCAAACAACAGTAAGTCGATGTTGGCGTTGGCCAGTTGTTTAGCGGCGGCACGGGTATCTTGTGCGGATAAGTCAACTTGCGGTTCAAAGGCAACTTCATAGTCAAAGCCCATTTGCTCACACAAGTCCGCGCCCATAGCGCCGGCCACAGTCACAAATTGCAGCTGGGATTTATAATCAGTTAGTAGTGCCAGTGCACTTTCGACTCGTTTACCGGCTTTCTCCGTAGCGCCAAGCTCACGTGCTTTAGCAACGGTTTCAGCACCATCACTGCCTTTTAAGCCAACGCTGCCGCCAAGTCCGGCAAAGGGGTTAATAATAAGGCCAATTCGATACAACGGCTGAGTCACCTGTTCACCACCATTTTTTCCAGCGCACTCTGATAATAGGCCAACAGCGCTTGTCGGAACCTTTCCGCGCGCTCTGGTAAGCCCTGACTCAGGTAGGCTTGCTTCTGCTTGGCTACCTGTGCGGTAAAGGCCGCTCGGTCTACTTCAATGCCGGACAAGTTGTCCACGCTTACCTGAAATGGGAAACCTGCCGCGTCGGCAAACAACCACTCCAACGCCTGGGGTTTGCGTTCAACCTGTTCAAACTCACTTTGCTGCTGAGCATTACGGCCGTCGGGGGCATACCAGTAGCCATAATCAAACTGTTTACGGCGCTCACTGCCAGCAATGCACCAGTGCGCAATTTCATGTAAGGCTGACGCGAAAAAACCGTGGGCAAACACCACCTGATGATAACCAACCGCCGTGTCCCCTGCTGCCAAAACCTGCCCGGCGGGAAGATAATAAGGTTCATCCTTACCAGCCACCAAACGGGTGTTTTCTGATGCAGCAAAGCACGCAGAAAAAATATCAATCAACTGCTGATAATGGTGGCTTGATGCGGTCATACAACGGCTCTCATCAGGTGCTAACTTTACTCGCTGGCCTCATTATAAGGCATACCTTCAGACCACCAAAGTGGTGCGTCTTCACCTTTTAAATAATGATCGAAAAAAGCTTTCATTTTAATGGTGTAATCCACCTTGTTGGCATATTCCTGCAAATGGTGCGGCTCACCTTCATACTGCAACATCACAATAGGTTTGTTCAGGCGGCGCATCGCCAGGTACATTTCAATACCCTGTTCCCATGGCACTGCGCCGTCGTCGTCACCAAACTGAATAACCAGCGGAGTATTAATACGGTCGGCATAGAACACCGGCGAATTTTCCAAATACAAATCCAGTGCTTCGTCCATGCTCTTACCAATTCGGCTTTGCCCCTGTTCATACTGGAACTGACGCGCCAGGCCTGAGCCCCAACGAATACCATTGTAAGCACTGGTCATATTCACTACCGGCGCACCCGCTACTGCTGCGGCAAAAATATCGGTTTGGGTAATCACGTGCACGCTCTGATAACCAGACCAGCTGTGGCCGTGCAAACCAACGGCATCAGGATCAGCAATCCCCAAATCAATCAGCTTTTGAATGCCAGGAACCAGTGAGTCCGTAGCGCTGCTACCTGGCTCGCCCGGGCTAAAGTGCACATCAGGCAGGAACACCACGTAGTCGTTGCTCACATAAAACGGGAAATTAGGACGGTGGTTTACTTTCATCTGGTTAAATTGATTTAACCGCTGGGCGAATTTCTCGTAGTAATAAACCAGCACCGGATACTGCTTATTCGGGTCATAATCTTCCGGTTTAATCACCACCCCTTCGAGCGGATCGCCGCGGGTAGAGCGCCAGCTAATAAGCTCAGTGGTGCCCCATTTAAAGTCATCAATTTGTGGGTTTAGCTCAGTGGCTTGCCGGGCGGTAACGGTGCTTTCGCCAGACCAGGGTGACGCCACAAACAAGTCAGGAAACTGCTGAAAGTTTTCGCGGGTAAGTAACCAGTTATCAGCATTCTCGGCTTGCTCAACAAAGTGGAAGCGCTGTTGCTTGGCGGTTAATAAAGGCTCAACGCCCTGTGCGGTTAAACGGTAAATGCCATTGGTTTTGTCGGTTTGGTCAAAACCTTCCAGCAGCAAGCTTTGTCCGGCCGGAAACGCCAGTGCATCGGCGTCAGTTTGCACCAGGCGATAACGAATCTCGTTGGCACGGCCATTGCGCGTTAAGTTCAGCGCGCTGCCATTTAGCGACACTTTCCACACGTCATATTTGTCGTAGGCTAAAAACGCCGAATTGTCATCTAACCAGCCAGCAATACCATAACCGTCGGGTGCGCTGGGGCGATCATGCTCTTCGTCGGCCCAGCTAATCAGCACATCGTTCGCCATTTGCCGACGCTGTTCTTGCTCGGCATCATATAGCCAGAGCTGACCGTTTTGGTAATACGCCACATAGCGCCCGTTCGGCGACAATTCAACGTCATGGCCCCAGGACATTTTGCTAGCAACCAGTTGTTGCTCGCCTGAGTTTAAATCCAGGTGATACACATCACTAAAAAAGCCGTCCCAGGTAATTGCGCGCAGATAAGGGTCGGCGTCGCGACCTAGCACAGCATGTTTATTATCGGTTGGCTGAACGTTTTCAACACGTTCGTTTGCCAGCGCCACGAAGCCATTGTTTAAGTGATAAACGCCAAGGTAAGTGTCTTTCTGGCGATCACTGTAGCTTTCCTTTTCATGTGGCTTAATGCGCTGGTCGTCGCCATGCCATACTTGCAAACCGCGCTCGCTGGTAAGCCGTTCCAAATTAAATAAATCGGCCACTTGTTCGGGCTTTTCAAGTTCGCTTTCGGGCGTTTTAACCACTTGCTGATGACCAAAGAACAAACGCTGGCCGTCATCACTAAAGGTTACTTTGCTGTGTTTGGTCAGCTCATAGTCAGCCCGCTTCGCATCCAGGGTGCTGGCTTGTTGCTGACCAAACTGCCAGTGATACACCGCGAACTTGTCAGCTTCTGCAGCAGCAACAATAGCTAACTGCTTGCCTTGTTCATGAAAGCTGAAATCTGCAATCTCCGCTACCTTATCTAATAGCTGCAGTGACGAACCATTAGTCGTATTCAGCACCGTCAGTTGCGCTAAGGCTGGTTCTTTCTGTTCGGACTTCTCATCCGTTTTCACTTCCGCTTCTGAATTTGAATCCGACTCTGTTTCCAATTGCTGAGCCATGGCAACACGAGCACCTTGCTCGGCTACCCGGTAGTCACTCACGCGCTCGAATTCAGTGCTTTGCTCTGAACCAAGGTTCAACAAGCGAAGCTTTTTAAGTTTGGTTTTTTCGTCAGCCACGGCAGCCAACACTAAGGTTTTGCCATCGCCGGTAAAGCTTACCGCTGAAATATCATCAAACACCTGTTGCTTACCGGTAGAGGTATTTACCAGCACAGCTTTCGGGTGCAATTTCTTGCGTTCTTCTTTACTGGCTTGTTCACTTTCCAGCACTGGTACCTGCTGAATAAACGCGGCCCAGTCGCCATTGGCGGTAATAACAGGCTTACTGCCACGCGGCACTTCCCATTGTGGTGAAGACTGACCGTTCAGCGTTGCCTGCAATGACATCACCACGCCCAAACCGTCACCATAGTCAGGTGCACTGGCATAAGCCAGCCAGTTGCCGTCATCACTTAAGGCGCGGCCGGTAAACTCATGAAACTGCATCACATCGGTAATTTGCAGAATCTGTTTTTGGTTGTCTGCACTGCTTTGGGCAAAGGCCAGTGAACTCGATCCTAGTGCCAGCGAAACCGCCACGGCGGTAGTCATAAACGACGGAAATAATTTCATGCGAATCCCTTTTTCTAATCTTCTTTTAATCGTAGTTATAAGTTAGCTATGTCAGGAACTGACGATTTTACGTCGCCATTTTGGGCGCGATGCCGTAACAAGTGGTCCATAACCACCAAAGCCATCATGGCTTCGGCAATAGGCACGCCACGAATACCCACACAAGGGTCGTGCCTGCCACGGGTGCTAATTTGTTGCGCCTCGCCTTGCTTGTTTATAGTGTCGCCCGGCGTGGTAATACTTGAGGTTGGCTTCAGCGCCAGCTCGGCCACAAATGGCTGACCGGTGCTAATACCACCTAACACCCCGCCGCAATGATTCGAGCCAAAGCCGGTTGGCGTTAGCGCGTCACGATGCTCGCTACCGCGCTGCTCTACGACTGCAAAACCATCGCCAATACTCACGGCTTTCACCGCGTTGATACTCATCAGTGCCTTGGCTAAATCCGCCTCCAGCCGATCGAACACCGGCTCACCCAAACCCACAGGCACGTTTAAGGCTTCTACCCGAATGCGTGCGCCAATGGAGTCGCCAGCTTTTAAAAGATCACGAATTAACTGATCAAGATCGTCAACTACGCTGGCATCGGGGCAGAAAAAGCTATTATTGTGCACCTCGTCCCAATTCAGGTTCTGCACCGAAATAGCACCCATTTGCACCAAACCAGCGCGAATTTCTACGCCAAGTTCCTGTTGCAGGTACTTACGGGCAATACCACCTGCGGCAACGCGCATGGCGGTTTCACGGGCAGACGAGCGCCCACCGCCGCGATAGTCACGTACGCCATATTTATGTTCGTAGGTATAGTCGGCATGGCCCGGGCGGAACAAGTCTTTAATGTCGCTGTAGTCTTTGCTGCGCTGATCGGTGTTTTCAATCAGCAAGCCAATGGGGGTGCCGGTGGTAACACCTTCAAACACGCCCGACAGAATTTTCACCTGATCGGCTTCACGGCGCGCGGTGGTGTAACGATTCGCCCCCGGCCGGCGGCGATCCAGATCGCCCTGCAAGTCGGCCTCAGTCAGCGGCAGTCCCGGAGGGCAACCATCAACAATAGCGCCAATAGCGGGGCCATGGCTTTCGCCAAAGGTGGTTACTTTAAATAATTCCCCAAAACTATTACCGGGCATGTGGCTTCCTCAGCTTGGTTAACAAGTTTATGTGCTTAAAACAAATCGTGATGGGTAACTAAATCCTGATAATTCAGCAAGAATACGCCGTCGCCGCCACGTTCAAACTCTAGCCAGGTGAAGGGCACTTGCGGGAAGGTTTCGGCCAGCGCCAGCATTGAGTTACCCACTTCACAAATCAGTATGCCCTGCTCGGTTAAATGTTCCGGTGCTTCGCGCAAAATGGTTCGCACCAAATCCAGGCCATCGTCGCCAGCGGCAAGGCCCAGCTCCGGCTCATGGCGGAACTCGTCGGGCAAGTCAGCCATGTCTTCGGCATCTACATACGGAGGATTGGTAACAATCAGATCGTATTTTACGCCTTCAATAGTGCTGTATAGGTCTGACTGCATGGGAAATACGCGGTCTTCCAGATCGTGTTCACTCACGTTGTGTTCAGCCACGGCCAAAGCGTCAGTTGAAATATCCAGCGCGTCTACTTCGGCATCCGGGAAGGCGTAAGCACAAGCAATAGCAATACATCCGCTGCCGGTACATAAATCCAAAATGCGCTCAGGCGAGCTGTGCAGCCACGGGGTAAACTGCTTTTCAATAAGCTCACCAATAGGCGAACGCGGCACCAGCACCCGGTAGTCTACGTAAAATGGCAACTGGCAGAACCAGGCCTGATTGGTTATGTAAGCCGCTGGCTTGCGGCTTTCAATGCGCTCAGCCAACAGCGCTAGAATGCTTTGGCGCTCACTGCGGGTAAGCCTGCTGGCACGGAAAGCTTTTAACTGCGCGTAGTCCAACGACAGCGCATGGCTTACTAACACCCGTGCTTCGTCAAGCGCATTGTCGGTGCCGTGGCCGTAAAACACTTCGGCTTGCTGCAATGCACTCACGCAAAAACGCAGTAGGTCTTCCACACTGCGTAAATCTGCCACAGCGTCATCAAAATTAGTGGTAAGCGGTGCCGTCAATGCGGTCTCCTTGGTTTCGGTAGTTCTTGTCGGTAATTCTGACAGAGAGTTGCTTGCAAACCTGTAGTTGCATAAGATACCCCAAAGCCCACCGATAATCACGAATTGCACCTATGTCCTGGCGCGAAATTAAAAAGGAACTGAAGTTAGCCGCAAGTTCCAAACCACAAGCCGAGCAGCCAGCGCCCGAAGTTGATGACGCAACCTTGTTTCGTCAGCAAGCACAGGTGACTAAACGTATTCATAACGACACGGTACCGCCGCCCAAACCCCAGCTCAAGAAGCGTCAGACCAACTCGATAAAAGACACGGTGAATGCCAGTCGCGAAGCCGGATTTTATTTTTCCGACAGCTTTGAAGCCAATTTGCCGGTGCCATTGAAATATGTGGCCGAAGGTGAGAATAGCTATTTGGCCAAGCAACTGCGCCGTGGTGACTTTGCCCCAGAAGTATTATTAGATTTACATGGTTTTACGCAGCTAAACGCTAAACGCGAACTGGCCGCTATGCTAAAAACTTGTGAGCGCGAGCAAGTAGACTGCTGCTGTATTATGCATGGCTTTGGTGAGGGCGTATTAAAACAGCGTATACCACATTGGTTAGTACAACACCCGCAGGTGCGGGCTTTTCATCAGGCGCCACGCGAATGGGGTGGCGATGCGGCTATTCTGGTGTTACTGAAAGTTACGATTTAACTGCCGTACCACCTCAGTACCACCTCAGTTTATACACAGTGATCGGCAATAATCAGATTATTCAGCTTGCCTTTGCCTGAGTGCACATCAAATTCAATTTCAGCAATACCGGCAGTTGGAAAAATCGGCGGTTGTACGCGATGGTCCAGCTCAGCCACAAGGTAACTCACAAATGGCATGTGCGACACCACCAGTACGCGCCCATCAGCGGCGTCAATATCGTGATGCGCCACAATGGCCTGCAAATAGCTAACAAACTGCTCCGGCACGCCGTCGGGGGTTACATCGTTGCACAGTTCCTGAGTGTCACTGGCAAGTATGGAATGTACAATAGTAGCGGTGTTGCGGGCACGTGCGTAAGGGCTGGAAATAACTAAATCAAGCGCCTGATTCTGAACGCTCTCGGCTAACCACTTGGCGTTGGTCAGCACTTCGCGTTCGCCTTCGGCGCTTAAAATTCTGTCAGCATCTTTTTGACCAGGCTGTGCCGCACTTGCATCACCGTGACGCATTATATACAGCTTCATTCGGACCTCTCATCCTGGTTGCTTTCATCAGTGTCGCTGGTTTCAGCTTTACGGCGATTACGACCGCCGGTTACTTTGTCCGCACGACCTTCGTCTTTCGCCTGCTCGGCACGGCGGCGGCGAACTTCTTTCGGATCAGCCGTTAGCGGCCGGTAAATCTCAATTCGGTCACCATCACGCGGCGTGGTGTCTAACTTGCACGCCTTGCTCCAAATACCCACTTTTTGCTGGTCCAAATCAATATCGGCAAAAAACTGGATAATGTTAGAGCGTACAATACAATCGTGTACGCTGGAACCGGCAGGCACCCGTACCAGAATAATTTTTTGTTGCTCGGGCGTCGCGTAAGCCACTTCAACCTGGATCATGCTTGGCGCGGAATTAGTCGACATTAATAAGAACTCGCATTGCCGCTTTGGTTGTTACCGGAACCATCACCATACACCTGCTGGGCGCGCTTAGCGAAAGCGTCGACCATGCGCGAGGTTATTTCATGGAAAATGCGACCAAAGGCCATACTGAGTAGGCGATTGGAAAACTCAAAGTCCAGTTTAAAAATAATTTTGCAGGCATGGTCATTCAATGGCTGAAACTGCCAACCACCCGAAAGCCGTTTGAACGGGCCGTCTACCAACTGCATATCAATGCGTTCAGGCGCATGCAGGCCATTGCGCGTGGTAAACGACTTGCTAATACCAGCCTTGCTAATATTCAGTTTCGCCACTTTATGATCAGCTGACTGCTCTAAAATAGTGGCGCCCACACAACCCGGTACAAACTCCGGATAGGCTTCAATGTCATTGACCAAATCAAACATCTGCTGGCAACTGAAAGACACCAGCGCACTGCGTTCGATACTTGCCATGACCTCTCCTGTTCAGTGATAACGACAAACTGCCGAAAAATTCTGCGAATGATAGCGTAACTAACAGCAATTGTTAATTCTGCAATTTTATTTTAGCAATGTATGCGTATAATACGCGCCATGAGCAAAACAAAATCAAAAGCCCCTTCGGGCACTATTGCACTCAATAAAAGAGCGCGCCACGAATACTTCCTTGAAACCAAGTTTGAAGCAGGTGTAGCCCTGCAAGGCTGGGAAGTAAAAAGTATTCGCGAAGGCAAAGCCAACATTCGCGACAGCTACGTTATTTTAAAAGACGGCGAAGCCTTTTTGATTGGTGCACAAATACAGCCGCTACTTTCGGCCTCAAGCCATGTGGTGTGCGACCCCGACCGCACCCGCAAGCTGCTGTTAAAACAGCGTGAAATAGACAAGCTAATAGGCGCCATCGAGCGCGAAGGTTACGCGGTAGTAGCCACAGCTATGTACTGGAAAAAGCATTTAGTAAAGCTGGAAATTTACCTAGCCAAGGGTAAGAAAACCCACGACAAGCGCGACACCGTGAAAGAACGCGACTGGCAGCGTACGAAAGCGCGGGTGATGAAGCATAACGTGGGTTAGAAAATCAGTAGTGCCTCAAACGCCAGCGGCGTTTACGCCGTTCGAGAGCTTCTATTTGTTATGCGCTTTATTCACTAGGCTGCTTACCTATAGAATCTTCTTTAGATTGTTGAATATTTCCAATCCGAATGGAACGAGCCACTAATCTAAGAATCATCCACCACGCATATATGGTCGAGATTGATGATGATGAGTTGTCGTCCAAAAGCCCATGTGCAACCTCATTTCGCAAATTGAAGGCCAGTGCATCGGTAAAAACACTCTTTATTTCGAAAACTAAATCTTCTCCAAAAATATGTATCGCATCAGGCAAATCCATTAATGTACTCAGACCATTTTCGTTTTCAATACCCTCTCGGTCTATGTTGCTAGTATGTGCACCAACTTCTTTTAACTGAACACGAACGATATGTTCTAGTTGCGGGCACAACAAATGAATTGCATTTCCGAAGTCGTGTTCAAAACCTAGCGATAACGCATAAGCCATAAGCTGTACACGGTTTTGGGGAACAATAGAGGAATGATGACACAACGCCTTCATAAAATCATTTGTCACTCTATGTTCCATAATCAATTGTCGTAAAGCAGGCAGTATTCTCCCCTCAACAGCAAGCTGAATTTCGATAGAAAATTGCTGCTGAATCTGTCTATGTAAAACGGCTTGATTGGCCGGATCATCTTCACTTGCATTTAGATTCATTGGTGGCGTTTTTGCGATGACTCTTCCATCGCCGCTCATATGGCGGGAACCAATTAGACTTCCTAACAGACTATGTTTCATATTTTCTTTAGCGCTATCAGCTAGACTTTGGTATGTAGGGGCCGAGTAAAGTCCGGTAAAGTACATTAACGCCTCTTCAAGAGTGTTTTTTCCTGTGACATGCGCTATCGATGATTTGACCATATCGGAGATATCTACTCCTGATGTTTTCACCAACCCCATTTCATCTAATGAAGCTTTCCCTGAGTCTGTTATCTTTGTGCGAATTACTCCTATTTTACTGTTGACGTCGTAATTCTCTCGATTTTTGGTTGGAATACGGCGGTATGCTTGTATTGCGTTTTCATAGAACGAATTGGAGACCATATTACTGCCTCCAGATCGAGAATCCCCTTCTTTTTCAAAACAATCAGCTATCGAGACCAAACAATCCAGCCAGCCTCGCTCATCACGACACTGCTGGTATTTTATTGCCGCCAGATCTAAATAAGATCTCGCAGAATTAAAATCACCTTCGCGCTTTAGCTCAGCCCCAGATCTCATTAATTCATCTGCGATATCCTCTCTGAACTCACGATCTATTCTGAGCTTATCCAATAAACCTGCTATCCATAGCGCCATGAATTTACTGCTTGGGTACTCAATACCAAATGCTCCAAATAGTTGATTCTTGATATTATTTAGTCTCTCAAAATCCTTTATTTGAATACATAATCTTGCAGCACGCTCCCAACAGTCTTTTATGTCACGATGCCAAGTATCAGGATCGATAGAGTGAGCAATGTAAGACTCTATAGCGATCCTCGCATGCTCCGGGCTCTTCGGCTTTTTGCATAACCATAATAAATCGGCTAACCTCGCTGTTAACCAAGGTTCAACTATGTCGTCAAGTATAACTTCGAAAAAAGCTAAATCATCTACCGTAAGATCTTCAGGAGTAGCCGAACGTTTCCGAGCCTGAAAGTCTTGAAAGAAGGGGGTAAAAGGCTCATTTACACTGCTAGGAGCAAGCATCATTGATGCTGCGCGCGCAAGTAATTCAAGAATTTTTGCTTGTTCTTCTAATCCAGCTTCTGCCTTTTCTTTTGCATGCCTCTGAAGGCTTTGCGTCACAGAAGAATACCCAAGTAGATTTTCAGGTAGTACATCATACTGCCATTCGCAAGCGATGAATTGATGTCGAGCATTATCTAACGAATCAATCATTCAACTTCCTCTCTCCTTAACTTATAGATCGGCAAACCACTCTTGCCCATCACGCCCAAATTAGCGCTGCGCGTTAGCGCATCCAACCCCTAGATCGATGCTGCCTTTATTTGTTATGTCTATTTACCATACTGCTACTCACAAACTAGGGGCTAATATTTGTCAAACAAACGAAAAGTCGCTGTGACTTCCGTAAGTAAGGAAAAAAAGGTTATTTTAAGAATAGCAATTATAATAAATTGGGCGTTCAGGTTTACCTTTTTTTGGCTCAGCCAAATAGTAATAGCTATCTAAAAAAAGACTTCATCTTGCGTTATTAGAGCCGCTTCAAGTTACTTGATTCCTTGTTTTTATTAGAGACATTTATATTGGGCATCTACTCGCTGATTCTTCAGTTCTGCCATTGCCTCAAGTAACACAGCAAGTTTTAGTTTAACTTCAACATCTGTAGTTGCAAATATAGTTCACTTTAGCTCTTTCGCTAAATATATTGCTACCTTTATGGAACTTATTCCTGCTGAGATAGCACCGAAATTCGACATATATTAATACCCCTTGTAAAAATAGCAGCTTATTATACCAACCACACAAGGTCTTTTTTCTAAAATCTAAGTTACTTTGTACTGTCTAACTGTCCAATGTCAGCTTTTCGATTATAGGAGGCACTTGCACCAACTAGCCAAGGGTAATAGTGTCAAAAACGGTTAGAAACGGATATTGTTATGACCCTATAAAGCTCGCAAGCATAATTTGGCCCGGCTATGTTTTTATTTATATTATAGATTTAATAGGAAATTTAAATTATGAGCATGAACCAGACTCTTATGCTAATGGTCACAAGCTTGGCGGCTTTTGCTGCAATTATCTCAGGTTTTGTAGCATGGAGGCAGCATATCTGGAATAAGAGGAATCATCTCGCAAGCGTGCGCCCTTTCATTACTGGCATGTTTCAAACGTATGAAGAACCCTTTAATGTTCGCTATACGCTTCACAATAAAGGCCTTGGTCCAGCACTGATCAAACAATTCACTCTCGAATGGGACTGTCAATGTATCTCTATAGATGACCTTCGCAATCAGCTTTTTGAAAAGCTAGGGGAAGGATTTAACGTCTACGGAGGGCATTTTCAAGATGATTTTGGCCTCGCTAAGGACGATACATTTGTAATCCTCGAATTAGCGTTCATCGGCGAACGGACACTTAATAAGGAACAAAGAGCAAAAGCAGAAGAAGTACTTCAGGATTTACTCAGATACTGCCGACTAAGCGTAAAGTACCACTCTTTTTTATCTGATGAAGATATGGACTTTGAAACTAAAGTTACTCCAGAACTCTTAAAGTCCTATGGAATTGAGGTAGAGGATTAGTTTAGAGAATATCTGAAGACAATTAATCTCGAGAACTAATAAAAATTTAATATGATTCCCTATGACACGTTAGAGCCTTGGAACAGCCTATAATTTTTTGTCATTAGACACGAGTTTTAAAAGGATAATTTTATGGAGAAGCGGCCACAAACGAGAAACGTAAATAAAATTCAAAATTCAATGAAAAAGATCTTGTGGTTATCTTTATTAGCGATATTTACCCCACTTACTTTTTATATATTTTTATTTGCGAATGGCGATAATTGGGGTAATACAAGTGACTTTGCTGACTTCGGAACATATATGGCGGGAACAGTAGGACCTTTTCTCGCACTGTTGACTATTATGGCTCTGCTGTATTCCAACCGGATACAAGCCGAAGAATATTCATACTATCTTCGTCAGGCGCGCCAACGGGCTAGTCAAGAGGCCGTCGAGAGAGCTAAAGAGCGGTTAAACTCGGCATTATGTGAACCTTTTGGCGAGCGAGACATTCGCTACTATTTCAATGCATTAGACTCGGTGAAGCAAAAGCTTAGGGATAGGAATAGAAAGAATCCCCCAAACAATGGCGCTGCCGCTTATGCCATTAAACGAGTCAAGTTAGCTACCGATAACTTTGTCTCGGTTGTTACCTATCGGTTACATGAACTTGATAAAGATTTCGCAAGTGAGAGTCTTTCAGATGTACATGACTATATTCGCTCTTTAAGCGAACTTTATGTAATTGATAATGGCTATCAAGACCAAGCGCTGTTTCAACTCGAGGCATGTATTGAGGACCTTAACTCACAGTCTGACTTTAATTCGTCGGCTATCGATGTTTGGAAAAATCAGACATGTGAGTTGAAACGACAGCTAATAAGAATAAGAGATAAGAATTGATTTATATATATTCGAGTATTTTACAGTTAATTAAATATAGGCGAAATTGTTTTTCGGACTATTCGATAAGACAGCTATGAGGGAAAAGCGGGCCTTTAGCCTTTTAATTTTTTGCTGTCTAACTCGACTAGTGGCTAATCATACACGGCACACTTAACTCAGAAATATTGCGCGTTTTGTTATTGTTTTAAGTATTTAAGTGGTTTACTGTCAATTATCTAACGAAAAATTAACGTTGAATATTATGTACCCGCTAGATTTTAACTGAACATACTCAAATTGCTTTTGCTTTTCCGGAGATTTTCAAGGTATAAATATTAATTTTTTCAGCAGCTTAAGAGCTAAAAACTGTCACTTGAACGAGTTACGATGTGCGCAAGAAAAATATACAAATGTTAGGTGTCCAAGGAGGAATCAGATGACTGAAGATACAAAAGGTATACCGTCAATTAATAAGACAGCTTTTTGCTGCCCACATTGCGATGCATATACAACTCAGTATTGGTCTTCTTTGTATTCGAAGCCATATGAAGAAGATATGCGTACTCCTATCATCCCAAATATCAGTGAAAAAGATCAGTGGGAAAACGATCCTAAGATTGAGCCAGACGCTAAGAAAATGCTTATAGAATGGGTCGAAAAAATGTGTACAGGAAAACCATTTCCTGAACTACAAAGCCAAAATGAGTATTTGCGAAGCCATATCCAAAATGTGAATATTTCAGAATGCTATAACTGCAAAGACATTACTATTTGGGTATATGATCAAATAGTATATCCAAGAGCTAAAGTAGAAGTTCTCCCTAATCAAGATCTACCTCCACACATAATTAAACTATTCGAAGAGGCAAGAGAAATTGTTGGCTCATCACCAAAAGGCGCTGCTGCACTTTTACGATTGAGCATTCAGTATCTTTGTAAAGAACTTGGGGAAAGCGGAAAGGATATTAATCGTGATATCGCCAGCCTGGTTTCAAAGGGCCTCAACCCTTTAGTCCAAAGGGCTCTCGACGTTGTTCGGGTTATTGGAAATGAGGCCGTTCATCCCGGGGAAATTAACCTCGATGATAACCGCGCTACGGCCTTGCAACTTTTCAATGTTTTAAATCTAATTGCCGAGCAAATGATTACCCATCCGAAACAGGTTGAAGCCATGTATAGCGGGCTTCCAGAGTCCAAGCTTGATGGTATTGAGCAGCGTAATAAAAAGGCAAGAAAAAGCAGTGAAAAAACCTAAAAAGCTCATGTTGCCCGACTGATTTTCCGCTGCGCTGCAAACCAGCCGCAAATAGAGTATTCAGAGTCTTTGAAAAAGTTCACCGAACAAGCTGTTCAAGCGGGACAAATAGCAGTTGCCTGTTTCGCTTAACTCACATTATAGCCAGATACAATTTCCCCCTTAATAGAGCGTTATGAGGCTTACTAGATTTAGGAAAGAGATATAAAAATTATTTTTACCTTATTATTGCGATATTTACGACTGCAACAATTTCGCGTTATACCATCATGGACGGCAATACAATTGTTACGGGTAAGGCTCGTCCTGCTATAGCTCCTAATGACTTTCATCTTTATAGATTTCCTCCTGAAAGCTTTGAGGAGATCGCAATTGTTTCTCCAAGTGCGGGGCATGACCTTAAAAAAGCAGCACTTTAATGAACGAAGCAATTCAACGACTAAAAGAAAAGGCGGCGAAGGTTGGCGCAAATGACGTAATACTCACTAAAATAGACGAACGAGATGCTCCGGGTGTTAAAACTACTTAAGGCTCTGCCTGGTAAGGCCTGATTTTTCTAGACACCTTTTACCTGCTTAAAATACTCACGCTC
>JBBEBU010000020.1:151975-251627 GCA_040882145.1 Idiomarina sp. | reverse complement strand
TCCACGTCAGGTGCGATCTGTTTTTCTCCAATAATGTACGTTGCGCACGCGGGTGGCTCTCACCTGACGTTGAATGTAGCCTGAGGTTCCACGTCAGGTGCGATCTGTTTTTCTCCAATAATGTACGTTGCGCACGCGGGTGTATCTCACCTGACGTGAAACGTAGCCTGACGTTCCACGTCAGGTGGGATCTGCTTTTCTCCGATAATGTACGTTGCGCACGCGGGTGTATCTTACCTGACGTGAAACGTCAGGCTACATGGCACATTCCTTGCTTTGATCTCCGCAATCTTTATGTGGAGACAAAATTATGGCTATTAACTTTGACAGCATGCTTGGTATTCACCAGCACACGCTAGGTATTCGTACTCAGCGCGCTGAAATGATCGCCAACAACATTGCCAATGCCGACACCCCCGGTTACAAAGCCCAAGGTATGGAATTTCAGCAAGCATTGCAGCAAGCCACGCGTGGAAGCGGCAATTATAAGCTAGATCGTACCCATGGCGAGCACTTCAATGTTGAAATCAAACCTTCAGGTACTGAAAAATATCGTGTTCCAAATCAACCAGATACGGGTGATGGCAACACGGTTGATATACAGTTGGAACAGAACTTGTATATGCAGAATGCACTGGAGTATCAAATGAGCATGAGTTTTCTTGACGCACGAATTTCCGGCGTGAAGAAAGCCATAACCGGAGGGCAATAAGCATGAGTCTGTTTAAGATATTTGATGTAAGCGGTTCTGCTATGAGCGCCCAGTCGGTTCGTTTGAACACCACGGCCAGTAACATGGCGAATGCCAACTCCGTAAGCAGTAGCGCTGAACAAACCTATCGCGCCCGGAGCCCGGTTTTCGCTACGGCAATGCAGCAAGCCAATGAGCAGTATCACAGCGGCAAGAGCGGCAGAGCCGGAGGCACCATGGGGCAAGAGTCTGCCGGTGTGAATGTGTTAGGGATTGTGGAAAGCCAAAAGCCGTTAACGGTTGAGTACGCGCCAAACCATCCTATGGCCGATGGCGACGGTTATATTTATCGCCCGAATGTGAATGCCATGGAAGAAATGGCAAACATGATTTCCGCGTCGCGCTCGTATCAAACCAACGTACAGGTGGCTGATACCGCGAAAACCATGGTGACTCGTTTATTAAGACTGGGCCAGGGTAACTAATTTTTAGGTTCGCTTAGGCGGCCTTAAGTAGCAGCAAAGAGAGATCCGACAATGGACAATTCAATTCAAAATCCGGCTTTGCGTAATATGTACTGGCAGGAAGAGCCAACAGCGAAAGAAGGTTCGCCCGACCAGAAACTGGATCAGGAAGACTTTTTCAAGCTGTTAACCCAGCAGCTGAATATGCAGGATCCGACCAAGCCAGTTGAAAATGATCAGATGATTGCGCAAATGACCAACTTCACCATGGCTGAAGGCATTACCAATATGTCGGATCAATTTAAAGCCTTTACCGAGAATATGACCTCGAATCAGGCTTTGCAGGCTTCTACTTTAGTTGGCCGACAAGTGATGGTGCCAACCAACGAAGCGAATATTCCAATCACCGGTGGGGGTGCTAACGGCGCTATTGCACTGCAGCAGTCGGGTTTCAATACCAAGCTGACCATTGAAAACTCTCAGGGTCAGGTGGTTAAAAGTATTAGTTTAGGTGACTTGCCTGAAGGTGTGCATGACTTTGCTTGGGACGGTACCGACGCCAACGGCAATCCGGTTCCGCCTGGCAACTACAGCATTACTGCTAACTCACGTATGGGTACCAGCAACGAAGAGCTGCCAGTACAAATGCGCGCGCATGTGAATAGCGTGAGCATGGGGGGCAATGAAGGCATTGTACTGAATTTACGTGGTTTAGGTGGAGTCAGGCTGGCTGACGTCAGTGAGATTGGCTAAGGCGTCAGTTGGGAGCCGGTAATTTTTGCCGCTGCCACTGAGAATTAGAATTTATACATTGTGTATTATTGAGGTGACTTATGTCATACAACATAGCTTTGAGCGGCCTGGCTGCTTCCCAAAAAGATTTGGATGTAACTGCAAACAACATTGCAAACGTAAAAACCACTGGCTTTAAAGAGTCGCGTGCTGAGTTTGCTGACGTGTACGCATCTAGCATTTTCAACGCAGGTAAAACCAAGGTTGGTGACGGTGCGTTAACCGCTAACGTAGCGCAACAGTTTGCGCAGGGTTCGTTGAATTTCACCAGTAACTCGCTGGACATGGCCATTAGCGGTAACGGTTTCTTTGCCACTGCGGATGACCTTGGTTCACGTGACTTTACCTACACTCGTGCCGGTGCATTTAAGCTAAATAACAGTAACTTTATTGTGAATAACTCCGGTGATTTCCTGCAGGGATTTCAGGTAGACCGTAATACCGGTAATGCGTCATCAACTAGCTTAGCAACCACTCAGCCAATTCGGATTCCTGATGTAGCCGGTGCGCCACAGCAAACCGACAATATTTTTCAGGCTTTTAACGTGGATGCACGCTTAACCAGTATTGATGATGATGGTGGTACCCCTCCTGGTTCAAACTTCTCACCGGATGCGCCTTCTAGTTACAGTGCATCGACTTCGGCAACCGTATTTGATTCGCTGGGTGAGTCGCACATAGTTAGTACTTACTACGTGAAACGTGGCCCGAATGAGTGGGACGTATACGCTACTTTTGACGGTCAGGAAATTGATATTGCCGGTGGTGGTACACCGGGCGCAACCTCATCGGCTGGTTATGAAAGTCAGCGCATTACTTTTGACACCGCGGGTAACCCGGATGTAGCTCCGCCGGAAATTACTTTCCCGCCGGGAACCTTAGATTTATCGGGTGCAGGTCCGGATGGCCCTTACCTTGCTAATGGTGCCGATGACTCGCAAACCATTGCATTGAATTATCAGGACCGTACTGGTGGTACAGTGCCAACTCAGTTCGCTTCTGACTTTGAAGTGTCAACGCTGGAACAAGACGGTACTACGGTTGGTCGCTTAACCAACGTGGATATTGATTCTACTGGTTTGGTAGCTGCCACCTACTCAAATGGTGATGTGCAGTACTTAGGTCAGGTTGCCATGGTGCGCTTTGCGAATGAGCAAGGGTTAACTCAGGTAGGTGACACCTCGTGGCGGCAAAGCATTGCCTCAGGTGACCCGTTAGCGGGCGAAGCGAATTCAGGAACTTATGGTGCGATTGAAGCATCAGCGCTGGAGAACTCCAACGTAAACCTGACGCAAGAGCTGGTTGACTTGATTACCTCGCAGCGTAACTTCCAGGCGAACTCGCGTTCGTTAGAAGTGAACTCGACGCTACAGCAGACCATTCTGCAGATTCGATAAGCTTTATCGTTTCGTAATAAAGGCCGCACTCGCGGCCTTTTTGTTGCCTGACGTTTCACGTCAGGTGCGATCTATCCGATTGTATCAATGCATATTTTTTGCGTCAGATCCGGTTAACGCATAGGTATTGTTTGTGCGGCGATATCTCACCTGACGTGGAACGTCAGGCTACGCGTATAAACATCAGGCAGCCACGGCAACATGGCACACATCTTGTATATATCTACCCGAGAGAACCAACTAACCCAGCATTTTGCCGGAGAGATTTATGGATCGGATGCTATACATAGCCATGAGCGGTGCCAAAGAGAACATGAATGGCATTGCGCTGCGCGCCAATAATCTGGCGAACACTAACAGCGTTGGCTTTAAAACGGATCTGCAGCAGGCGCGCGCGATGCAAGCCTACGGTGAAGGCCTGCCAACGCGGGTGTTTTCATTAACCGAAAGCCCCGGCCAGAACTACGCCAGCGGTGCGTTAATGACCACCGAACGGAATCTTGACGTTGCTGTTAATGGTGACGGTTGGTTGGCGGTAGCTGATGATGAAGGCAACGAAGCTTATACCCGCAACGGGAGCTTGCAAATGACCGCCGAGGGCATGCTGCAAACCAGCAGCGGCCAACCTTTGTTAGGTGACGGCGGACCTATTTTCCTGCCGATTCCAGTTGAAAAAATTCAAATTGGTGGCGACGGCTCCATTATGGTGCAACCGCAAGGTGCTCCGGCTGAGGCGATGGAAGTGGTAGACCGGATGAAGCTGGTTAACCCGCCGAATGGCGAGATTGAGCGCGGTAAAGACGGCTTATACCGCCGCAAAGACGGTTTTGATGCGGTGTTAGCCGCCGAAGTGCGCATTGAAGCTGGCGCGCTGGAAAAAAGTAACGTGAACCCAATTGAAGAAATGACGCAAATGATTTCGCTGCAACGTCAGTTCGATATGAACGTGAAAATGATGAAAACAGCAGACGAGAACGGCCAGCGTTCAGAAACACTGATGCGCGTTAGTTAAGCATAACTAATAAAAGATTTTTACCAGGAGGTGCAGCATGCATCCAGCTCTGTGGATTAGTAAAACCGGTTTAGACGCGCAGCAGCGTGATATTTCCGTGATCTCAAATAACCTGGCCAACGCCAGCACTATTGGCTTTAAGAAAAGCCGGGCGATTTTTGAAGATTTGCTCTATCAGAACATTAACCAGCCCGGTGGACAGTCGGCGCAAGACACCGAAATGCCATCAGGTTTAATGCTTGGTGCGGGTACCAAAGTGGTTGCTACGCAAAAGCATTATGGCCAGGGCAACTTGGTTACCACGGACAATTCGCTGGATGTGATGATTAGTGGCAAAGGCTTTTTTCAGATTCTGATGCCAGACGGTGAAATCTCTTACACCCGCAACGGCCAGTTTCAGTTAGATGAAGAAGGCCGCATGGTAACGCCAGGCGCCGGTTTCCCAATTGAACCTGCCATTGTGATTCCGGAAGACGCGGTGTCTATTTCTATTTCACAAGACGGTGAAGTTTCGGTAGTGCAGCAGGGAAATGCTGACAACGTGGTTGTTGGCCAGTTAAACCTGGTTGATTTTATTAACCCGGCCGGACTTGAGCCCATTGGCCAGAATTTACTGCAAGAAACGGCGGTAAGTGGCGCACCGGTTGAAGGTGTGCCTGGTTTGGAAGGTTTTGGTACAACCGTACAAGGATCACTGGAAACGTCGAACGTGAATGTTACTGAAGAACTGGTAAACCTGATTGAAAGTCAGCGAGCTTACGAAATGAACTCAAAAGTAATTTCGTCGGTTGACCAGATGCTGAGCTTCGTCACTCAGCAACTGTAAGCACAGCAGCTGTAAGCTCAGCAACTATAAAGAAAAGGCTAAAATTATGTTTAAGTTTATCCCTATTGCAATGGTACTGGTGTTGGTAGGTTGTGCCACACCTGGCCATCGGCCTATGCCTGATGATCCATTCTACGCGCCGGTATTACCGGAAGACAGAAATGAACCTATTGTGCCAAATGGCAGCCTGTTCCAGGCGCAATACGCGGATGAACTTTATTCAGACATTAAGGCGCGTCGGTTAGGTGACATTATTACCGTGATGTTGCAGGAGCAAACCACAGCATCAAAATCTGCGGCGGCAGAAACGAGCAAAGCCGCTAATGCTGAACTTGCAACACCGCAGGTATTTGGTCGGCCGATTACCGTTGGCGGCAATCCGCTGTCGGCCAGTTTTGGTGGCGATCGTGATTTCAGTGGTGACGGTGCAGCGGATCAGAGCAATAGCCTAACCGGTCAAATTACCGTGACGGTGATTAAAGTACTGCCCAACGGCAACTTAATTGTGCGCGGCGAAAAATGGATGAAAATTAATACCGGCGACGAATACATTCGCTTAACCGGTATGTTGCGTCCGCAGGATATTTCCTCAGATAACATGGTGCCATCTACCCGGGTGGCGAACGCGCGCATTGAATACAGCGGCACCGGTAGCCTGGCACAAGTGCAGGAACCAGGTTGGTTAACCCGCTTCTTCAATAGTTCGTACTGGCCGTTGTAAGGAGTAACGAACATGTGGCGAGCACTTTTAGTAACAATAACCAGTATCAGCCTGCTTAGCGCAGGTTGGGTAGCTCCGGTTCAGGCTGAACGGATTAAAGATATAGCCTCGGTTTCGGGTATTCGCTCGAACCAATTAATTGGTTATGGTTTGGTAGTTGGGTTACCAGGTACGGGCGAGCAAACGCCCTTTACCGATCAGACCTTCCGCACTATGTTGCGTAACTTTGGCATTAATATTCCAGCCAATGAACGGCCGAAAATTAATAACGTAGCGGCGGTGGCAGTGCACGCTGATTTACCGGCGTTCGCTAAGCCCGGCCAGACCGTTGACGTAACTGTATCGTCTGTTGGCAGTGCCGACAGCTTAACCGGCGGGACTTTGTTGCAAACCTTTTTGCGCGGCGCCAATGGCGAAATTTATGCGGTTGCTCAGGGTAGCCTGGTAGTTGGCGGCTTAGGTGCACAGGGCCTGGATGGTTCTCGCATTGTAATTAATACCCCAACCGTTGGCCGTGTGCCCGGTGGTGCGACGGTTGAACGTGAAGTAAAAACGCCGTTTGCGACCAGTGATTACCTGACCTTTAACCTGCACCAGTCGGACTTTACCACCGCCAAACGTATGGCCGAAACCATTAACCGCTTGGTTGGACCGAATACGGCAACGGCGCTGGACGCCACTTCGGTGCAGGTTATTGCGCCACGCGATGTGGGCCAGCGGGTGAGCTATATGTCGACGTTGGAAAACCTTGAGTTTCAACCAGCCGAAGGCTCGGCAAAGATTATTGTGAACAGCCGCAGCGGTACTGTGGTGATTGGTCAGAACGTACGCTTACGCCCGGCCGCAGTGGCCCATGGCGACATTCAGGTAACCATTGCTGAAAACATTCAGGTAAATCAGCCGAATCCATTTGCTGAAGGTGAAACAGTGGTAACGCCACAAACCATTGTGGATGTGCAGGAGGACGACGCTCGTATGTTTGTGTTTGACCCGGGCGTGTCGCTGAATGACTTAGTGCGGGCGATTAATCAGATTGGTGCCGGACCCAGCGACATCGTAGCGGTACTGGAAGCATTGAAACAAGCCGGCGCATTAAGCGGCGAGCTGATTGTTATTTAAGTAATCATACTTAACCATGGTTAAACAAGGTAAGAACGCATGAGCGATGCTGTTATCAACAACAGTTTTAGTCAGGCTAGGTCAGCGGCAAGCACCGATGAACTGGATAGCCTGCGGCAGCGTGCGTTTAAAGATGACAAGTCGGCGCTGCGGGAAGCCGCGCAGCAGTTCGAATCTATTTTTACCGGCATGGTGTTAAAAAGCATGCGCCAGGCGAATGCGATTTTTGAAGAAGACAGCATTATGAATAGTCGCTATACAGGTATGTACCGCGATATGTACGACCAGCAGCTGTCGAAAGACATGGCTAAGCAAGGCAGTTTAGGGTTGGCTGACATGCTGGTGCAGCAGTTTGGTGGCGATAATGAAAACTTTACTGCCGCCAGCGTGTTGCGTGATGGCAGCAATTTAGAGTCGGCGCGGCGTTTGGCTAAAGAGCGAGCATTAGCCGTTGGCGTGGACACCACCGCGGCAACCGGTCGCAATGAACAAACCGGCGGGGTGCCAGCCGGCAAGTATTACGGTAGCCAGCGGCACCAGGGTTTTAGTGGCCCGGAGCAGTTTATTGAGCAGCTGTATCCGCATGCACGAGCCGCTGCCGAAAAAGCCGGACTAGCGCCAGAAGCTTTGTTGGCGCAGGCCGCTTTGGAAACCGGTTGGGGGCAGCGCATGGTGCCAGGCTCGCAGCAGGGATCCAGCAATAATCTGTTTAATATTAAGGCCGACAAGCGCTGGCAGGGCGATAAAGCCCACGTGATGACGCTGGAGTTTGATGACGGTGTAGCGAAGAAAGAGCAAGCGGCATTTCGGGTGTACGAATCGGTGCAGGAAAGTTTTGACGACTTTGTCCAATTCTTGCAAGAACACCCCAGATACCAGCAGGCATTACAGGCTGGTACCAATGTAAAAGCATTTAGTGAGGCCTTGCAGCAAGCGGGTTATGCAACTGACCCTGACTATGCACAGAAAATTCAGGGTTTACAGAAGCGGCTAAATTTTGCCGCTGCGGCGCCGATAACGGCATTAGACGCGAAGTAAGGGTGCGACATGAGCTTTGACCTATTACAAACCGGAACCAATAGCTTGTTGGCGCATCAACAGAGCCTACAGACCACTGGCCGTAACATTACCAATGTGAATACCGAAGGTTACGTTCGCGAGCGCACCAATTACACCCAAAATCAGTTCAGCGGTGTTGGCCGGGTAGAGCTGCAGCGCTTAATTGACAGCTTTTCAGCACGTCAGTTGCGCACCGATATTTCTCAATTTAGCTACTTTGAATCGCAATTAGCCCAGTCAGAGCAGCTAGATACGCTATTAGGTGGTGATACCACCAGCGTGGCAAAGTCGGTTGAAACCTTTTTTAATAGTCTGCAGGATGCCAACAATGATCCTGGCTCGGTTACCGCGCGGCAGTTGGTGATAGCTGAAGCGAATGCCATGACAACCAAATTTAATGACTTCAGTGAATACTTAATGGAGCAACGCGCTACCATTAATGAACGCTTTAAGTTGTCAGTGGAACAAGCTAATAAAGTAGTGGCAGGCATTGCCGACTTTAATAAAAAGATTTTGGGCATAGGCCCTACTGCGCGTGAAAACGGCCAGTTAAACACCTTATTAAATCAACGTGATCAGGAGCTGCGTAAGCTGGCTGAGTACGGTGATTTTCAGGTGCAGGAATTTGATAGTGGGGCTGTGGGTTTGTCCATGAAGAACGGCCAGCCGGTGCTATTGGAAGACGGCCGCTTTAATTTACTCTCGGCACAACAATCGCCCGATAGCGAACAGTTGGAACTGGTGCTGGAAAATCGCATTGCCAGCTCGGGTCGGGTAATTAATTTTGATGTGCCTGCCGACCAAATTGGTGGCGAAATGGGTGGTTACTTAAACTACCGCGACAATGTGCTGATTCCAACCCAGAACCGCATTGGCCAGCTGGCGCTGCGTGTTGCTGACTCCATGAATACCACCAACCAGCAGGGTATGGATTTAGATAATCAGCTAGGTATTAAGCTATTTGATTTGTCGGACACCGAGGTGCAGGGCAAAGCTTATCCGGATAATACCAACGCGGCATCCCGTGTTACGGCTGGTATTTTGGAAGGTAACAGTGCCTCTCTGCCGTCGGAAAATCTGCGCATCGATATTATCGATAACGCTGGTACTCTGGAGTATGCCATTACGCCACTTGGGCCTGATGGTGAAGATGCGCCGGGTGCTGTGGCTATGACCGGCGTGGTTCCAACCACGATTCCGCGCACTGTTGATATTGAAGAGCTGGGGTTAACCGTAGACTTTGGTGACCCGGGCGTAACTGATGGCGATCAGTTTTTGATTAAGCCAACCGAAGTTGCTGCCGCGGCCATTAGTGTGAACATTCGCCGGCCGGAAGATTTAGCTTTAGCTGCACCTATTCGGATTATTGCCGATAGTAATAATACCGGCGCATCACGGATGGATATCAGCAGCTTAAATGGCACTGATAATCAGTTTAATGCAAGTAATGATGGCTTAGCTGGCAGTGCTCCGGCGCGCTTTGAGTTTTTAGGTATTGATGCCGGTACGGGCGAATACCAATACGACGTGTACGACGTGGACGGTAATTTAATTCCGAATGCATTGGGTGTGTCGCCGTCGATTAGCACCACCGACAATAACAACCTGGTGGCGCAGCTTGATGGTTATGCCAATACTGCCGATTACGAAGTATCTATTATTGGCGAGCCGGCTGTGGGTGACACCTACACTATCGAATTTAATACCAATGGTTTTGATGACAATACCAATGGTCAGCGGTTAACTGATTTGCAACGACAGCAATTGGTGCGCCGCTCAGGTGGGGCGGAAGCAGACCCCACCATGACTTTTAATGAGTCGTACGGTCGCCTGGTTTCCGATGTGGGAACCAAAGTGTCGAGCGACCGCATTCAACGCGATGCCGCTGAGGCCATTCGCGATCAGAGCCAAGCAATGTTTGAGTCTACTTCTGGGGTGAACCTGGAAGAAGAAGCCTCAAATCTGCTGCAGTACGAGCAGGCCTACAATGCGTCAGCACGGTTAATTACCGTGGCTCAGGATATATTCAATACGCTGCTGCAGTCATTCCGCTAAGCAGTTGAAGAGGTAAACTATGCGCTTAAGTACCAGTTTAATATTCAGTCGTGGCTTAAATAGTGTGCTGAACACCCAGCAGGCGCTGTCCAAAGTGCAGGACCAACTGAGTGCGCAAACTAAAATTCTGAGCCCGGCGGATGACCCAATTGGTAAGGCGCAGGTGATGGCGCTGGATGAAAAAATTGGTCAGAACGATCAGTTTCAGCGCAATTCAACCACTTTGGAAAATAACCTCAAGCGCGAAGAGAGTGTGCTGGCGAATATTACCACCGCCGTTGACCGTGCCCGGGTGCTGGCTATTCAGGCCGGTAACGGCACTATGTCGGTGGAAGACCGCAAAGCCCTGGCACTGGAGCTGGAGTCGCTGGAAAGTGAAGTGTTCGATTTAATGAACGCGCAGGACGAAAGTGGTGAGTATATATTTGCTGGTTTTCAGAATCGCGAGGAGTCGTTTCTGTATAATAGCGCCAAGCAAACCTACGAATACAATGGCGATGACGGTCAGCGCTTGCTGCAAATGTCGCCATCCTTGAAGTTGGCGGCGGGTGACCCCGGCAGTTCCGTATTCACCAAAGTTTCGGATCGTATTTCCGTGAGTCGCGATGCCGGCTCTACTACCAGCGATGCGGTGTTTACGGTGAATGACCGCCAGGGCTTCATTGATCAGTTAGACGTTCTGTATGACGATGCTACGCCAGCGAATAACTACTTTAACGTTGAAATTCAGGCTGGTAACCAGTTTCAGGTAACCGATTCTGCTGGCGCCGTGCTAGCAGGCCCTAGTGCTTACACGCCGGGTGAACCTATTCGCTTTGCTGGCGCTAGCTTTGCCTTTGAAGAACCGCCAGCTGCCGGACAAACTTTAACGGTGAATTTTGACGAGCCAGTAGAGCGTAACCTTGCTACGGCTATTGGTGATTTAGCCCGTTCGCTGCGTAATAACGGTGACGATGAGTTAAAAAACTGGCAAAACGAAATCGGCTTTGCACTGGATGATTTCAGCAAGGGCAAAGATGCCGTGGTTTCGGCTCGCGCTAGTGTGGGTGCCCGGTTGAACGTAATGGATAACGCCCGTAACAGTAATTTTGATTTTCAGATAGTGAACAAAGACGCTCGTTCGCGTATTCAGGACGTGGACTATGCCACTGCTATTACCGAGCTAACTAAGCAGGAAACCGTACTGCAGGCGTCGCAGCAGGTGTATGTTCGGATTAATCGTTTAAGTCTTTTCAATTTTCTCTAAATAAATATTAAAGCTTCTTCTCTTCGCGCCGATAAATTTACTGAAGCAACTTGAAACACGACCTTTAGGTGTCGGCGAGGAGAATCAACATGGCTTTATATGTAAACACTAACGTATCATCTTTGAACGCTCAGCGTCAGTTGATGACTTCAACCGGCGGTTTGGATAAATCATTCGAACGTCTGTCTTCAGGCTTCCGTATCAACAGCGCTGCTGATGATGCTGCGGGCATGCAGATTGTAAGTCGAATGACTTCACAAATCGAAGGTTTGAACCAAGCTGTACGTAACGCGAACGATGGCATCTCTTTAGCGCAAACCGCTGAAGGTGCGTTACAAGAAACCACAACTGCACTGCAACGTATGCGTCAGTTAGCGGTTCAGGCTCAAAACGGTATCAACTCTTCTGAAGATTTGAACGCCCTGAACAAAGAAGTAAGCGCGCTGCAATCGGAAATTACCCGTATTGCGAACAACAGTGAATTTGCTGGTATTAAAGTACTGGACGGTGAACTGAGTGCTTCTTTCTTAGTAGGTGCGAACGCCGGTCAGACGATTGACGTTGTTGCGAAAAACGCGAACGGCTTCAGTGCTGGTGGCTTGAGTGTAGACGGCGCGAACGTGTCAGTATCAACTACTGCCGGCGCAGCCAGCGCACTGGCATCAATTGATGCGGCATTATCAGTAGTTAACGGTGCACGTGCTGATTTGGGTGCGATTCAAAACCGCTTCCAGTCAACCATTCGTAACCTGACTAACATTTCTGAGAACGTTAGTGCTGCACAATCACGTATCCAGGACACAGACTTTGCTGCAGAAACAGCAAAACTGACTAAGTTCCAGATCATGCAACAGGCAAGCACAACTATCTTGGCGCAGGCTAACCAGCGTCCACAGGCAGCTCTGTCCCTACTGGGCTAAGCTAGTCGGAGATAACATCATCAGAATTCTGATGGTATGCTTAAAACCAGGCTTCGGCCTGGTTTTTTTATAGCTGGATTTTTATAATCAGTTCGTCACAATGAGTGACTGATATCAATAAATAAGAGGTTTACATGCAACAAAAAGAGCTCGATATCCTGATGCAGCAAATGTTTGCTGATACGAAAAATTATGCCGAAGAGCAGTTTCAAATCAGCTTAGACGGTAGCGAAGCCAGTGTTGCTAATGTCGACCTGCTGATTGAGAAGCTCATTGCGTCAGCGGCGCATGATTTGTCAGACAATAAAGTGGTGTTTACCTTATCGAATATGCTGGGTGGCTACGTAGGTGAAATTTTTCGTCAGAGTCATGGCGGTAGCTGGCATTACGATACCAGCGATGAACAAGCTCCGGCGGTATTTTTATTGAAGAATGAGGCTAGCTATGCCTTCGCGGGCATGGCCTTTCAATGTTTGATGCACAACTCAACGCTAACTATGCAGCAGTATTATCAGCATGCTGTGGAACAAACGAACGAACATTGAAAAAATAATTAAAGCTGCCGACATTTTGTCCGATAACTTAAATAAGCTCGGGGATTAACCCCACTTAATTGAAGGCTTCAACGTCACGTTGTGTGATCGAAGCGGGAGGATAAAATGGCTTTATACGTAAATACCAACGTTTCATCGTTAAATGCACAACGTCAGTTGATGACTTCAACCGGCGGTTTGGATAAATCATTCGAACGTCTGTCTTCAGGCTTCCGTATCAACAGCGCTGCTGATGATGCTGCGGGCATGCAGATTGTAAGTCGAATGACTTCACAAATCGAAGGTTTGAACCAAGCTGTACGTAACGCGAACGATGGCATCTCTTTAGCGCAAACCGCTGAAGGTGCGTTACAAGAAACCACAACTGCACTGCAACGTATGCGTCAGTTAGCGGTTCAGGCTCAAAACGGTATCAACTCTTCTGAAGATTTGAACGCCCTGAACAAAGAAGTAAGCGCGCTGCAATCGGAAATTACCCGTATTGCGAACAACAGTGAATTTGCTGGTATTAAAGTACTGGACGGTGAACTGAGTGCTTCTTTCTTAGTAGGTGCGAACGCCGGTCAGACGATTGACGTTGTTGCGAAAAACGCGAACGGCTTCAGTGCTGGTGGCTTGAGTGTAGACGGCGCGAACGTGTCAGTATCAACTACTGCCGGCGCAGCCAGCGCACTGGCATCAATTGATGCGGCATTATCAGTAGTTAACGGTGCACGTGCTGATTTGGGTGCGATTCAAAACCGCTTCCAGTCAACCATTCGTAACCTGACTAACATTTCTGAGAACGTTAGTGCTGCACAATCACGTATCCAGGACACAGATTTTGCTTCAGAAACAGCAAAACTGACTAAGTTCCAGATCATGCAGCAAGCAAGCACCACCATTTTGGCGCAGGCTAACCAGCGTCCACAGGCAGCTCTGTCCCTGCTGGGCTAAGCTAGTTGGAGATAACATCATCAGACTTCTGATGGTATGCTTAAAACCAGGCTCCGGCCTGGTTTTTTTATGGCTGTTTGGTGTAACTTAAGTTTTGTTTCTAGCAAGGAGTAGTCATGCGTATTGCACAACATTCCATTGGCGCGGCTTACGCCCCTTTTGTGATTGCCGAAATTTCCGGCAATCATGGTGGTAGTTACGACAAAGCTCTGGCGCTAATTGAAGCAGCCGCAGCTGCAGGCTGTCAGGCCGTGAAGCTGCAAACCTATACCGCCGATACCATGACCTTGCCGGTGCACACTGGCGACTTTTTTATTGATAACCTCGACAGCCTTTGGCACGGGCAATCGCTGCATCAGTTATATCAGCAAGCCATGACGCCGTGGCAGTGGCATGAGCCACTGTTCAAGCGCGCCCAGGAACTGGGCATGGTGGCCTTTAGTTCGCCCTTTGATGCCAGTGCCGTGGCGTTTTTAGAAACACTGAATGTGCCTTGCTATAAAGTTGCTTCGTTCGAGAACACCGACCATGCGCTATTACAGGCAGTGGCTGCTACGGGTAAACCTATTATTATGTCTACCGGTATGGCCAGCCTGACGGAACTAAGTGAATCGGTAAGCGTGCTGCGTAAGGCTGGCTGCAAGGATTTGCTGTTATTAAAGTGCACCAGTAATTACCCGGCGGTGCCAGTGGATGCCAATTTGAAAACCATTGCGCATTTACGGGAGCTATTTAGTTGTGAAGTGGGCTTATCCGATCACACCCGTGGTTTTGGTGCGGCTGTTACTGCGGTGGCTATGGGTGGCAGCGTGATTGAAAAGCATTTTGTGCTGGATCGCGACGACCAGAAAGCCGTAGATGCGGCTTTCTCGTTAGAGCCTGCCGAGATGAAACAACTGGTAGCTGAAGTAACAGCTGGTTGGCAGTCGTTGGGGCAGGTGTGTTACGGGCCTACCGATACTGAATTGCCGGCACGTAAGCATCGTCGCTCACTATATATTAGTGCCGACGTGCAAGCGGGTGAAACATTAACTGAACAGAATGTGCGCTCGGTACGCCCGGGATTAGGCCTACCCTGTAAGTACTTACCGCAAGTACTGGGGCGTAAAGTTACCCGTGCAGTAACTATGGGTACCGCGCTTAGCTGGGGCTTGCTGGGCGAGCCTGAGTAAATACAACGGCCGCTGCGGCTTCCTGATGGGGTTTCGGTAATTTCGCCAGCACGCGTTCGCGTTGCTGCTGCCAGCTTTGGCGCTGATAAGTAAAAGCTAAATAGTCAGCATTCGGCGGTTCAGCGCTTTGGTATTCAAATAACTTATGCAGTGCCAGCGCGCCTTTATTCTGAACTTTCACTTCTGCATATAGTTGCCGGCAGTTGCTGTGCACTAGCGCATAGTCCAGCGCTGCCACTTCCAGCAATAACCCTGAGCCTGGCCACACGTTGGTTTCACCTAAGTAGCAGCCCCATTCCCAGTCGGGTTCCTGCACCCGGGTAAAATTCAGGGCGCCAATAGGGCGCTCATTTTGCAGCATTACAAAGTCACGGCGGTTGGGGTCTTGCAGTGCGCTTTGAAACCAACGCTGATGATTCTGCCAGGTGATTTCGTCTGTGTTGCGCATTTGCTCACGAACGCGAGACAGATTGCGCCACTGCCAAACCGTGCGACAGTAATTGTCGTTAAACGGAGCGAATTCGGTTTGTGGCCGGTTACTCACGCAGTACTACCGGCATCAACAGTAATAGTGGTACCGGTAACCCGAGCTGCAGCATCACTGATTAAATAGCTAACCGCAGCAGCAACATCGGCCGGGGTGGCCAACTGGCGTAAAGCTGAACGGCGCTGAATGGAGTCCAGTTTGTCGCCTTGCAAGCCACTGGTCATGTCAGTTTCCATATAACCCGGTGCCACGTTATTTACCGTAACCTTGGCTTTGCCCAGTTCACGGGCCAACGAGCGGGTAAAACCTTCCAGGCCTGCTTTGGTGGCACCGTACACACTAAGGCCATTAAAACCGGTTTGTGCCACAATAGAGGTGACATTCACCACCCGTCCGGCGCCATTTAGCAGCATCGAGCGAGACAAATACTTGCTCATTAATATCGGGGCTTCCAGATTCACTTGTAGCAGCTTGTGCAACTGGCTTTCGTGCAAGGTAGCCAGAATACTTTCCTGGCCTATAGCCGCATTGTTTACCAGCGCCCACGGGCGACCATAGCTTGCTATTAACTGCTGACAAAGCTCGTGAATAGCCTGAGTTTGTTGCATGTCGAAGGCATGAAAGTGGCACTTACCGGGGTATTGCTGCTGCAACTGTTTGAATTCGTCGGTATGGGTGCGGGCAATGCCCACCACCTGATAGTCAGCGGCCAGTAGCTGTTCGCAAATAGTCAGTCCGAGCCCACGCGAAGCGCCGGTTATAATTACTGTGTTCATTCGGTTGTCCTTGCTTGCTGACGTATTTTTTTACCGGCCGGAGAGGTTTTAATGTCATCTACCTGGCGTAATAATGCCGGGCACTGCCAAGCTGTAAATTGGTTGCGGCAGGCCTCTCGTATGGCTTTAAATACTGCTTCTTTGGTATGGCCTGATTGTAGCACTACATCGGCGGCAACCAAATTACCCATCATTTTATTCGGCTGACCATAAACATAAGCATCGGCCACACCGCTTTGTTGCAGTAAAAAGCTCTCAATAAACTCCGGTTGCAGCTTATTGCCACCCACATTAATAGTGCCATTTAAGCGTCCCTGAAAATAAACCCGGTCACTGGTTACTGCAATTAAGTCGCCGGTGTCCAGCCACTGGTCTTGCTCACTGCTGCGCAGCAGCAAGGTGCTATCAGCGCTTAGCTTGCGAGTTTTGTTATTCAGCCAGCTGGCGGGGAATCCGGCTAAACCGTCGGCAACAGAAAAACCAACGCCCGCTTCGGTAGACGCATAAATATGGCGAATTTTAGCCCGCGGGAAGTGTTGCTTCAGGGCGTTTAGCGTTTGCTGATCAGTGCTTTCGCCACCCAAGGTAATTTGGCGCAATGGCAAGTCACTTAAGCCCGGCAGCATTAACAGCTTGCGCCATAAACTAGGTGTCGCGGATAAGGCGTTTACCTGCGCATCAATCAACTGCTGTAACTGGTCGGTTAGGCTTTCACCCGTGGGAATAACCAGCGCCGATCCGCCACAAAGCGCCTGCAATACTACCTGTAAACCAGCAAAACGAGCGGGATCGTATAGTAGCCCCCAACGTAGTTCGGCACCTTTGGTTAGGTTGCGTTGTAATTGCGCCGTTAGGCTGTGCAGGCTGTGAGAAATGAGTTTTGGGGTGCCGGTGGTGCCGGAGGTGGCCAACAGCCACTGAGTGTGCGCTTTAGTCGGCAGTGCTGCGGCTTGTTGTTGCAACTGCGTGGTTAGTTCAGCGTCGGTTGTGGCGGGTAACAATAATAGTTTACTGGCCGCGCCATCGTAACGCAGCAATGACTGAATAAAATCGAGTGCAGGTTGGCTGGGAATACTCACCAGCTCGGTGTTTTCCGTCACAAGGTTGGCCGCCAGCAGTTCCGCTAAGTTATGCTGGTTCACACCTGTCACCAACTGCGACTGTGGCGTTAGAGCTTGTTGTAACTGGGCGCGGAAACTGGTGTTAGTCATTGGTATTATTCAGGAGCGAAACGTTCGTAAATAGCCACAAATTCACCAAAGGTGCGCGGATAAACCGGTTCGTCCATTAAACTGAAAGGGTCGTAGCCCAGCTCTTCTTCCAGGCGTGCTACTAAAATAGCAAAGCCAAGCGAGTCCAGACCTGATTCCAGCAGCACAGTGTTCTTATCAATAGTGGGCTGTAACTCGGCACCTGTGGTTTCGGCGGCCTCGTTCATGAGCGTTAAAATAGTGTCGCGCATCATTGTTCTATTCGTCTCCGGTGGTTCTGTTTTATCGGACCAACTAGCTTGCAACTTTACCATTTCAGCCAAACTATGCATGATGTTTTTCTTACAGGGGCACTTTTCGTTAGCGATTAACTATAGAATTGTGCCATGCTTCCGATAAGAATACTGTGTGTTAACCACCTGAAAACTAAGAGTGTCCTATGTCAAAACATGTTTATGTCGGAATGAGTGCTGATTTGGTTCATCCGGGACATCTGAATATATTGAAAAAAGCCGCTGAACTGGGCGACGTAACCGTGGGTTTGCTCACGGACAAAGCTATTGCCAGTTACAAGCGAGTGCCTTTTATGACCTTTGAACAACGTAAGGTTGTGATTGAGAACATTAAAGGCGTAGTGCAGGTAGTGCCGCAGGAAACTTTGGATTATGCGCCCAACTTGCAGCAGCTCAAGCCGGACTATGTTGTGCACGGCGACGACTGGCGTGAAGGGGTGCAGGCAAAAACCCGCCAACGGGTTATTGATACCCTGGCCGAGTGGGGCGGTGAACTGGTTGAAGTGCCTTACACCAAAGGCATTTCTTCCACCCAATTGCATGCGGCAATGAAAGACATAGGAACTACCCCTGAAGTGCGCCTGAAATCATTGCGGCGAATGCTGGCAGCCAAGCCACTGGTACGTTTTTTGGACATTCACAATGCCTTGTCCGGGCTCATTATTGAGAACACCCGGGTAATGACCGATGCCGGGCCACAAGAATTTGATGGCATGTGGGGCAGCAGCCTGACCGACTCAACCGCCAAGGGTAAGCCTGATATTGAAGCTGTGGATGTGTCGTCGCGCATGGTTACCCTGAACGAAGTACTGGAAGTAACCACCAAGCCGATTATTTATGACGCAGACACCGGCGGTAAACCTGAGCACTTTGTGTTTACCGTAAAAACCCTGGAGCGCTTGGGGGTGTCGGCGGTCATTATTGAAGACAAAACCGGCCTGAAGAAGAACTCATTGTTTGGTACCGAAGTAGACCAGACTCAGGATTCTATTGAGAATTTCTGCGCTAAAATTCAGGCCGGTAAAGGCGCGCAGGCAACCCGTGACTTTATGATTATTGCCCGCATTGAAAGCCTGATTTTAGGCAAAGGTGTGGACGATGCGGTGACCCGTGCTGAAGCCTTTTTAGATGCCGGCGCCGACGGTATTATGATTCACAGCCGCGAAAAAGAACCCACCGAAGTGTTTGAGTTTTGTGCCCGCTACAATAAGTTGGAAAACCGTAAGCCACTGGTGGCCGTGCCGTCTAGTTACAACAAAGTAACTGAGCAGGAGCTGATTGATAACGGTGTGAATATAGTGATTTATGCCAACCAGTTGCTGCGCAGCGCCTATCCGGCCATGATGAAAACGGCGCAATCGATATTGCAGCACGGCCGTTCCGCCGAAGTGGATGCCGACATGATGCCGATTAAAGAAATTTTGGAACTCATTCCTGGTGGCAAATAACCTGGTGGCAAATAGCCCGGTGGCAAATAACCTGGAGACCATGTGTGATAAAACCTGCTGATTTCTCAAAGGCACTCGCTGACTATGGCGTCACCATGTACGCCGGCGTGCCTGATTCGCTGTTGAAGAGCTTCTGCGCATATGTAAGCGATACCTTGCCAGCCGATCAGCACATTATTACCGCCAATGAAGGCAACGCCCTGGCCTTAGCGGCAGGCTATCACTTAGGCACCGGCAAAACGGCTGCCGTGTATTTGCAGAACTCCGGCCTGGGTAACCTGGTAAACCCCTTAACCTCGCTAACCGACGGCGATGTATACCGTATTCCGGCGCTACTAATTATTGGCTGGCGTGGCGAACCTGAGGTGAAAGACGAGCCACAGCATGTCAAGCAGGGGCGTATAACGCCAGCTATGTTGGACAACTTGAACATTCCCTGGCAGGTACTGGAGGCCGGTAGTGATATTAACGCCGTGCTGATGCAGAGTTTTGCCGATTTAGAACGCACTGGCGCCCCGGTGGCTTTATTGGTGCGAAAGAATACCTTCGCTGACTACAAGCTCACCAAACCCGCGGCTAAGCCAGACAGCTTAAGCCGCGAAGACGCGCTGGCAACCATTCTGGAATGTAGCGACAGCAGTGACGTGATGGTGTCTACCACCGGCAAAACCTCGCGCGAGCTGTATGAATTAAGAGAAGCCCGCAATGAAAGCCAGCGTGACTTCTTAACCGTTGGCGCTATGGGACATACCAGCTCAATTGCCCTTGGCGTGGCACTCAGCACGCCGAACCGGCGGGTAGTTTGCCTAGACGGCGACGGCTCGTTTTTAATGCACATGGGTGGCGCCGCTATTATTGCCGCCAGCGGTGCCGAAAACCTGCTGCATGTGGTGCTGAATAATGAAGCCCACGAGTCGGTTGGTGGCCAGCCCACAGTAGCCGGAAACATTGATTTTGCCGGGCTAAGTAAGGCCCTTGGTTACCGCGGCTATTTTAGCGCCGATAGCACTGAGTCGTTACGTAAGCTGTGGCAGCAACTTGAAAATACAACAGGGCCAGTGCTGATAGAAGTAAAAATTCGCACTGGCTCACGCGCCGATTTAGGCCGCCCGGCAAGTACGCCGGTTGCTAATAAACAAGCCTTTATGGAGCATTGCCGTGGGTGATTCGGTGCGCTTTGATTACCAGCATGAGCAATCGGTCACTATTATCTCCGGTGCCGATAGCATGCTGCGATTGGCCGATTACTTTGAGAGCCAACAGGCTAACCAGTTAAATGTGTTGGTAGTAACCACTCAGGGTCATTGTGAGCGTGGAACCCTGCAGCCGTTATTACAGCAGTTGCAGCAACACCGGGTGACTGTTATTGACAGTATTCAGCCAAACCCCGATCTGGATGACTTAGACCAACTGATTGATGAATTAACTGTACATCAGTTGGATGTGGTTATTGGTATAGGCGGTGGCAGTGTACTTGATGCTGCGAAAGTGCTTGCCTGTAGTTTGGATAACGGAAATAAGCAGCCGTTGCAGCGGCGCTTTCGTGCTGGTGAAACCACACCCATTAGCCGCAGTTGTAAATTGATTGCAATACCCACTACCGCCGGAACTGGTGCTGAAGTAACGCCCTTTGCCACGGTTTGGGACAGCACGAACTTACGTAAGCACTCTTTAAGCGGGGCTGCTGTGGCTCCTGATATTGCCGTGTTACTGCCGCAACTGACGCAGAGCTTGCCCTACCACGAAACCTTGTTTACTGGCTTAGACACCTTATCGCACAGCTTAGAGTCTTTGTGGAATAAGCAGCAAACACCCATTAGCGAAGCCTATGCCCGGCAAGCGTTACGCTTAACTTGCATTGCCTTGCCACAGGTTCTGGCGGCGCCTGATAATTTGTCAGCACGCGCTTTAATGCAACAGGCAAGCGTTTTGGCGGGGCTGGCAATAAGCCAAACCCGTACCGCGCTGGCGCACAGTATTTCCTACCCTTTAACTTTGCACTATCAGGTGCCCCATGGCTTGGCGTGTAGTTTTACCTTGCCGGGCATTATTGATGTTTTAAAAGAAGCTCAGCAGGGTGAGCCTAAATTAGCCTGGGAGCAGTTTGAGCAAGCGCTGGAGCTGATGCGGCAGTTGCCGCTGGCGGATTATTTGCAGCGTTACGCAAGCTGGGAACAAATTGAGTCGTTGCAAGAGTTTATGCAGTCGAAGCAGCGCTCTGATAATTTTATTACGCCTGTTACCGAAGCCCTGGTAGCTCGTGTACTTACTAAGTCCCGAGCTTTTCTCGAAAGTGCGTAACCATGAATTCCGGTGCCCGGCTGGTTTTTTGAACTGGCAAGCCTAATTGCTCGGTGAGTTGCGCAAGAATCGGAAAATAGTAGGTGCTGGCAATCAGAATAGTGTCAGGCGGATTCGGTAACTCGCTTAATTGGGCTGGCGCTATTATCGGTATGTTCTCAACATGCTGACCGTGCAGTACCGTGTTGTTATCCACAAAAGCAATAACTTCAAACTGCTGCGGTAAGTGCGATAGCGCTTTTTGCCCGGCAGCACTGGCCCCGAAAATGGCAATCTTGATTCTCGGCAGATAAGGCACGGCTGGTAGTGGTTGCACGCTCTCTGCTACAGGTGATTTTGAGGTGTGCACCTGATTCGCCAAAAACTGTGTATGACGGGCGTGAATTTTTTCATATAGCCGCATAAAGAAGTCGACATCAAAAGCCAGCAATCCCTTTCTTAGTGCGCTTACTGCGTCACAATACTGCTGGCAAACCAGTCGGTGTAGTCGATATTGTCCAAGCTCTGAACGCGTTATTTGTACCTGCTGGCTACCCAGCGTAATGGTCTCTATTTGTGTCGGTTGTGCCTGGTTGCGGTTGGTGAAGTTACTTTTATGTCGGCGGTAATATACTAGTGGCTCACGTATATAAACCATAGAACCGCCCATTAACGCTCTGAAATACATTAAATGATCTTCGTAGTCAGGCGTGAACTCAGGTGAATCAAAGCGATCATACAAGCTGCGACTATATGCCAGCGCAGCACCAATAAAGGGCAATGGGTAGGGGTGTTGCAAATACAGTTGTTGCCGTTCTGATAAAGATAACTGCGTGGGATCGGCTTGCAGCCGATACTGCATAGCCCGATCAGATTCAACTTGATGACCCGCTTCATTCATTTCAATCAGATCATGCGCAACCAGGTCAGGACGATCGTGCTGCAGCCATTCATGCACAATACGAGTGACCCGCTGCGGCGCTGAAATATCGTCTCCGGCAGCTGCAACAATCAGCTCGCCGTCTACCAGATTGTCGATAATGTGCTGGAAATGCCGACCAATACCCAAGTTGTTCGGGTTCACGTTAACCACAACGTCATGCGGACCTTTATAGGTATCGGTTAGCGTTTTTATTTTCGCTACGGTGGCGTCATTAGAGCTGTCGTCGGAAATGACAATCTGCAGATTGTCATAATCTTGCGCCAGTGCCGCCGACACTGCCTCGGCAACAAACTCTTGTTGCTGATAGGCGAATAAGAAAAGCGACACGCGGGGCTTGTTGTTCATCATAAGAGCCTAATCATCACTTGCTACTTTCAGGCGTAAGTCTTCCACGATCGACGAAAAAACTTGCCACTGTTGTGGGCGACCATAATAGTCATGAACTTTTTGATGGCCGCGCAACGCTACTTTTTTGTAATCATCCCAGTTTGAAAAAACCTTATCCAGCAAAGCAGGCAATTCGGCCATGTCGTTGTAAACGATAAAGTCTTCTCCGGCAACAAGCCCCATCGGATAGCTGCCTGCCTCGGCTATCAGCAAGGCTCCATTACCAAGCGCCTCAAACACGCGCGCATTACTTTTGTGGGATTCGTTAAAGTCGGTGCAAATGTTGACGACAACTTTGGCCTGGCGAATTTTTCCATAAAGTTCAGAGCCGAAAATAGGCTCTTTAACCGCAGACAAGTTTCGTTCGATAGCGCTGGTGTCGGCTTTGGGTAGTATTTGTAAATGAACGTCGACAACTTTGTTTGACGCTTTTCTATAGTCTAATAGGGTATTGATAAGCTCTCGTCTGTTCTTAAAAACGTTATCTAGATACTGCCCATAGAATAGAATATCAATGGTTCGCTCACCGCCTTGCGCATCGTCGCTCCAATCCTTTGGCACACCAGGTTGCATCTCGTAAGCGTGCAACTTAAGTTGCCGCCAGTAATCAACATAAGGCTGATGTAAGGACACATGCGCATCGTATTGCGGAAATGTCATAGCGTGGTCTTTAATGTAGGCATTCCAACACAGGTAGAGCATGTTCTGGTTGGCTATTTCCGCGCGCGCTTGTTCAATAAATTCAAGATCACGAAATGGTGAGAAATCAAACACCACGTCAGCATTGAAGTGGCGGATTTGAGCAATTCTGATGTCATTCAATGTGGCTTCTTCAGATAAGCCGTTTTCTTTGGCCCATAGTTTCTGTAAGCGGCGATAGTCCCATAAGGTAAAAAATACCTCATCATTTGAGTTATCCGGTGGCGTTAAAATGTAGTGTTGGTAAAACCCGTCGGATAAGATGTCGTTAAGCATTTCGCGGAACGTCAAATTTGAACAGTCACGGCTAGAGTATCTTTTATCGAACTGATGGACGTATGATGGATAAACGTGAAGACACTGGTAGACTTTCATGGTTGACCTTAGTGCTAAATGCGCATTAGATAAAAATACGTTAATCCAATAGTGCGCGCAAGTGTTCATTAAAGCTGGGGAATTTCATGTTGGCGCAAGTTATGCATATGGATATTAAGAGTGATGGACGCGGCAATCTTGTGGCGTTAGAAGGTGAGCGTTCTGTTCCTTTCGCGATAAAAAGAGTGTACTACCTGACTGAAGTGAGCGGACATCAGCGCGGCTTTCATGCGCATCGGAATTTGCACCAGTTGGCAATTTGTTTGCACGGTTCCTGCCGCTTCGTACTCGACAATGGTTATGAAAGAGAAAGTGTTTATTTAGATAACCCGGCCAAAGGGCTGTTTATTGACAATTTAATCTGGCGTGAAATGCATGACTTTTCTGACGACTGTGTACTTATGGTTCTGGCTAGTGATTACTATGACGAAGCAGATTACATTAGAAACTATGACGTTTTTCTGGAAGAAGTTAAAAACAGCTCGAATAAATCTGAATAAATTACCTGTGCATAGAATACGGGCGGAAGCTTCATGGTCGATTTTTTAAACTTAAAACGCTTAAATGACTATTACGCAACTGACTTAAATCGGTTGATTTCGGAAGTGATTGCAAGTGGCCACTATATTGGTGGGCCTAAAGTAAATGAATTCGAACGTGATTTCGCCGACTATGTTGGTGCTAAGCACTGCATTAGTTGTGGTTCGGGCTTAGATGCGCTGAAGTTAACGCTACAGGCTTGGATTTTGCAAAAACGCCTGCGCGCGGGGGATGAGGTACTGGTACCTGAAAACACCTTTATTGCTAGTGTGCTGGCGATAATTGATGTTGGTTTGGTTCCCGTACTTATCGGCGTTGATAAAGACTCTATGGTGCTTGGTGAAAAGAAAATAACGGATGCTATTACGCCACGCACAAGAGCCATTATGCCGGTTCATTTATATGGGCAGATGGTGCCTATGGCAGAACTTATGGAGCTGGCTCGCAAGCATAACCTGATGGTGTTAGAGGATGCCGCGCAGGCGCACGGCGCTGCTATTGACGGGGTAAAAGCAGGAGCCTGGGGTGATGCCTCCGGCTTTAGTTTCTATCCGGGAAAAAATTTGGGGGCGCTCGGTGATGGTGGCGCAGTAACCACCAACTGTGATGATACTGCCTTGCTCTTGAGACAGCTGATTAACTATGGGTCACTGGAAAAATACCAGCACAAAATCCGCGGCTGGAATTCCCGCCTCGACCCTATTCAGGCTGTTGTTCTTACACATAAGCTAAGCACGCTCGATGAATTGAATGCGCGTCGCCAACAAATTGCCGCTATGTATTGTAAATCAATTAATAACCCCGCGATTAGGTTGCCGTTAATGCCGAATAATGAAGCGGCTCATGTGTGGCATCTATTCGTGGCTCGCAGTTGCGTTCGGGAGCAGCTGATTGAACACTTCCGGGCACATGGCATTCAAACTCTGATTCATTATCCAGGTGCATTAACTGAACAGCCCGCCGTAAAGGATTATGTGCAAATTAGTGGCACATTGATGAGATTGGAAAATGAAGTTCTCAGTTTACCGATCGACCCCTTTCTTAGTGATAACGAAGTGGCGGAAGTTATTCATGCCTGTAATAGCTTTAAGCCTGAGCTAACTAAACGTTCTGAAACCTCCGGGGAGCAACACCAGTGATACCTTATTATGTGCCCACCCATCCAGATCTAAATGTGTTAACACGGCATTTGGAGGAAGTGAATCAGCGGCGTTGGTTTACTAACTTTGGTCCCTTGAGTGAGCGCCTCGGTGAGAAATTAGAAGGCTACTTACAAACCGACTATTTATTGCCTGTGTCGAACTGTACCTTTGGTTTAATGGCCGCGTATCAGCTGCTTGGTTGTAAGCAGGTGGTTACCACGCCCTTTAGTTTCGTGGCGACCACGGCATCGTTAAAGTGGATGCAAATTAAAGCGCACTTTGTTGATATCGATCCAGATACACAGAACATTTGCCCTGAGGCATTGGAGCACTTTCTGAGTAAGCGTCAGTTTAACGTTGATGCGATTGTGGCCACGCATGTATATGGTAATCCTTGCGACGTAGACCGAATTGAGTCGATTGCCAAAAAATATGGCATTTGTGTTATTTACGACGCGGCCCATGCGTTTGACGTAGCGGTTGGAAAGCGCTCGGTACTGGATTATGGCGACTGTTCAGTACTGAGCTTTCATGCAACGAAGATTTTTCACTCAGTAGAGGGTGGGGCTATAGCTTTACCAAATAAATCGTCTTTTGAGCATGCTCGTAAAATCATTAACTTTGGCATTGACCGGGCGGGTGAGATTAACGAGCTCGGCATTAATGCCAAAATGAGTGAGTACCATGCCGCTGCGGGACTAACACAGCTAGATAGTTTTCCAGCTATTAAGGCGCATCGGGTAGCATTATATAATCGTTACTGTGAATTGCTTGAAGGCCATGTGAAACTGCAACTATGGCATCGGGACTCCAGCCCGAACGGCGCTTACATGCCGATTTTTTTAAAGTCCGAACAGCAACGCAATGACGTTGCTGCGGCGCTGGATAAAGCCGAAATCGGCTATAAGCTTTATTTTTCTAAGAATTTAAACTGCAGTTTATTTAACGAACCTGCCCAGCAGCCTACGCCAGTTGCGGAAAGTGCGTGTAATACCGTTCTATGTTTGCCAATTTACCTGGATTTATCACTATTAGATGTTGATTTAATTAGCCGTACAGTTATTGAGGCAGTGCAATGATTGTTGCCGCATTTCAGCCCTATTTGCTGCCATATATAGGCTACTTTAAGTTAATTCAGAGTGTGGACACTTTTGTCATACTTGATAACGTGTCGTACCGGAAAAAAAGCTTTATTAACAGAAATTGTATTCAGCTAAATGGTCAGCCTCATAGATTTACCGTACCGGTTAAAAAGGTAAGTCAGAATCGGAATATAAATGAACATGAATACTTAAATGACGGTGGTGTGGTGGATCTTTTTTTGCGTGCTTATAAAGCTGCCGCAGACTTTTCTTCAATATTGCACCCGTTACGTCAATTAAATGAACAAACCGAGAAAGCACAGGCAACCCAAAATGTGGCTGAAGTGAATACAGCGTGTATTAAGGAGGTTTGCGCAATCCTGAATATTACTACACCTATTGTGAAAGCATCTGATTTACCAATGACTGATGTTATGGGCGCAGAACGAATTATTAGGATTTGTCAGGAGCTAGGTGCTACTGACTATTTAAATCCAATAGGTGGCGTTGAGCTTTACGATCATGAGCAATTTTCCGCTGGCGGTATTCAACTAAGGTTGAAGGATTTTCGCGGGGAATTATCAGAGGATCCACCACTGTCAATCGTTGATTCGTTGTTTCGCTTAGGGGTTAAAGCGACACAACAAAGTATGGAGAACCGGGATGATTAAATTGCTAACACAAGCCGACACTGACAGCTTATCAGCGGAGTTATTAGGGTTAAGAAAAAGTGACTACGTGTTGCATATACCGGCTGGCACTGCGGACTTTGAACGTGACTCCTGGTACCAGTTTTTGTTATCGCTCGATTTTTTAAAACCGGACAGACGGCACTTTGACGTTAGCTCCAAACTAGACGAACGTGACTGGTGGGCTATTGCTTATGACCCGGAACAGGATCATACCTATGCCCACAGTAAAACTACGCAACCTTTTCATACCGATAATGCGTGGTTTGAATCTCCCCCCGAATTGAATTTCTTTTTGCTGGAAAAACAGGCTCCGCAGGGCGGACATCAGCTTATTTACCCGGCCTGTCGCTTAGTTGACGACTTGCAAAAGCTTGCACCTCAATTACTCGATGATTTGACAAGTACAGTGGTGACGATTCGAAAAGGGGAAGACCTTGCAGGGCATCGAACGCCGATAATAAAGTTGCAGAACGATGAAGTTAAAGTGTACTGGAACTACTACCGAGTTGAAAAAGAAGATCCGGAAATTAAAAAGTTATGTGATACTTTTTTCCAATTTCTGGAACAACAAATGAGTTCAGCATCAGTTATTCGCCTGGCCTCAAAAAGTGGTGATGCCTTTTGTTTTAATGATTCATTGCTTTTGCACGCGCGCGAAAGTTTCGTTGCTGAAAAGAAAGGTGACCGTGTCCTGTTGCAATCGATGTGGCATTTTGTGGACTAAAAATGGCTAATAAAACCTTTATTTTGTGTGTGGGGGCCCAAAAAGCTGGTACTACCTGGCTGTGGAAGCTTCTTAATCAACATCCGCAAGTAAACTTGGGTTGTAGCAAGGAATACCATTTTTTTGATGCACTATTCACCAGGGAACAAGGTTTTCGGCTGGCAGCTGATAAGCGTACAGAGAAGGCTATAATTGATACTGGAACCTCTGCTTGCCATGTAGATAAGTTATTATCATTTTATCGTGAACCCAGTGCCTACTTTGATTACTTTTCCCAATTATTGTCGTTTGACGGAATTAACCTGACAGGCGATTTCACACCTTCTTACGCACTCTTAACAGCGTCAGACTTTGCCTGTTTGAAAGCTATGTTTGATCAGTATGGAATAAATCTGAAAGTAATATTTATTATGCGAGAACCATACGATCGTATATGGTCAGCGTGCCGGATGCATAAGAAGAATAGACCGTCTTTGTTTCATGACGCTGAAGACTCAGTTTTAAGTGAAGAGACCTATTTAAGGGAAAACTATCAGCGAACTGATATCGCTCGGCGAACCGAATACCATCACACGCTTACGGCACTTCAGAGTGCATTTTCGCCAACAGAGTTAAAGTTCTTGGTTTATGAGAGATTGTTTCAGGTTGATACCATAACTGAATTATGTCGCTTCTTTGAAATTTCTGATACTGACTTGCACCTAAACTTTCTTCCGGTGAATAAAACACAGCGTACTGAGCACATAAGTGCCAACTGCGTTAATTTAATTCAAAATCATTATCGGTATGTAGTTGATTCAGTTAATCGGTTACTACCCGAGCTTCGCATCAAAGACGTTTGGTATGGCTATGACTAAAAAAATATTTATTCTTGGGGTGCAGAAATCAGGCACATCGGCAGTGGCCGGGTTGTTAGCAAAAACCTTTTCTCGCGACGTGACTTTAGACTTAGTAGGCGCTATTGGCTCTAGCGAGTGGCAATTGGCGGTTAAATACGGCCTGCTGCCGTTTTCGGAGTTTGTTGATTCCCATAGTGATGCCTTCCAACCACCCATTATAAAAGAACCTTGTCTTACGTTTTTCTACGATGAGCTGCGTGAATTGTATCCTGAAGCACATTATTTGCTGGTTTTGCGTCACCCGTACGAAGTAATTCGCAGTACCTTGCAGCGCCTTCGTATTCCTGGCTATTTGAACGCTATTGAGTTTGATGAATGGGATGAATTGAATAAGACAAAGGCTTGGAGGCTGTGTCTTGATTCAAGCTGGTTGGGCCGACCTGTAGATAACTATGTTGAAGCACTTGCTATGCGCTGGCAGTTAAGTACTGAAATCTGTCATGACATGAATAATATTACGGTTATTAAGTACGAGGACTTTGTGAAAGACAAAGCCGGATTTATTCAGTCCTTAGGGCGTGAACTGAACTTAGGTGAGTCAATTATTGAGGGTGTTGATTACAGCACCCAATTTCAGCCCAAAGGGAAGTCAGTTGATGATTGGTTCAGTTATTTTGGAAACAACGTGGAGCAAATAAATCGGATTTGCGCAACAGGTATGATGAAATTTGACTATCAGGAACTTGCCTGATGAAAAAGCTTCTACATGTGTTCTTTGAGGCACACCATCACAATCAGCCAATTTACGATTTATTTAAACGCTTCGAACAGTACGGCGAAATTCGGTCACATTATGCCTATTTCGACCGTAAAAGCTTTTTCCCTGAGCAAAAATTCGTGCCTGACAAGGAAGCATTTTATTTTTCAGCTAATAAAGACTTTTTACCCTGGCTAAGAGCAAGTTGTCAGAACTACGATATGGTTGTTTTTCATGGCATGTTCAATGCAACCTTATGGAGTTTTCTGGCTGAAGAAGCAGAAATTTCAGCCCGCTCAGCATGGGTTGTGTTTGGTGGCGAAATATACGAAGGGCTGGATAATGTTACCCCTGAACGCCTTCAGTTAATGCGGCAAGCCAGTATGGCGCTGAAATATGTTCTGACCTTTACTACAGCAGAAGCCACTATTGTTCGTGATCAGTTACAGCGCAGTGAGCCTATAGGTCGGTATGTTTATATTCAAAACTGGCACCCAGAGGAGTTGACTGAGAAGCCTGACACAGCTGTGTTACCAGCTGAGTTGGCTCGGTTATGTAGTGAGCCGGATATGGCACTGCTGGGTAATTCTGGTACCCCGGCTAATCATCACGTTGAGGTGCTGAGTGCGCTGGCCAAGTCAGAATTTCGCGGCTCTATCCTGATTCCTTTGGCATATGGTGCGAGTGAAGCTTATCAGTCTGAGGTAACAGAGCACGCGCGTTCGTTATTTCCCGCTGAGCGGCTGTATTTCCTTACTGAACCTTTGGCGAGTGATACCTATCGATACGTTCTTAATCAGGTCAACTATTTTTTACTCCCGCATTTTCGCCAGCAGGCTGGTCAGCATTGGCTTGCAGCTCTGGCAACCGGAATTCCAATTTTCGGAGAACCCCAGGGAGCGAATCATCAGCGTTTCGAGAACCTAGGTTTTCAGGTTGGCGACGTTTTTGCGCCAAATTTTGATACGCATTATTTAGCGTCTTTTGCGGCAAACAGAAAACTGTACCGTGAGCATTTTAATATCGATAAAATCTATAATTTGTGGCTGCAAAATCTTGGCTTACTGAATTACTAATCAGATTCTGACCAGGTATCTACTTTTAACTTGGCTTCAGCAAATTCTTCGAAGCTTCCCGCCTTAACGTTTGCATAATCGGTAATACGCATATCTTGTTTTGGTGTTTTCCAGTCACCGTATAAAAATTGCAAGTAAGCCTCAGGGCGAACCGGAAACCAATAAACCTGCTCATTAATGACCTGCTCTTGAAGTTCCACAAAGTGCTCACCGGGAGCGTACCACATGCCCAGACTTGGCATGTGTACAGACTGGCCGTTGGTTAGTTGGCGGCAACTAAAGGACGTTATAAAGGGTAGTAGTTTGTTCTCAGCGGCTGGCCATTTTAATTGCAAGCCAACCACCTCTTGCTTTGCATTGGTTTGCTTGTCTAATTGCCAGTTCATTGGCAAGTCAGAATTCTCAAGCGTTTTTGATAGCCAGTGCGCGATTTCCTCTGCTTCGCCAAAACGTATACTGAAATCGATATCGTCGTCCCAGGGCAGAATTTGCTGATCGCGAACCAGACCTAATAAGGTGCCGAAATCGACGCAAATATACATATTGTCCCGCACTGCAGCGGCACTGATGGTTTGCAGTACCTGTGTTGCAAATTGCAAGGTTGTTGTGTCGCGAAACGGCTCGCTTGGCTTAAGCTCACGTTTTAGTGGAACTATCACTTTTTCTTCTGCAATTCCTAACTCAGCAATCAGTTGGCGTTTTACTTCTGCAACCCATTGGGTGGTTATGATAATTTCATCAAATTCGAGTTCCGCGAGTGCAGTTGGAGACAATATCGGCAAACCACAAAATTCTGAGCCGTATTTGCTCTGATCATTGTCAATAAAGGCAATGAATTCTTTTTCATCGGCCTTGCGCTGAAGATACAAGCTTGCGCCAAGGCCAGCGCCAAATAGCAGTGCTTTTTTCATAATCGTATTCTCAACTTTTACTTTGCGAAAGAAGTTGTGCCAGATAGTCGCCGTAAGTGGTTTTGGCATAACGAGCGACCGCCTGCTGCAAGTGTGATTCCGTAATCCAGCCTTTACGAAATGCAATTTCCTCTAAACAAGCAATTTTTAAGCCTTGTCTCTTCTCCAGGGTTTCAACAAACTGTGAAGCCTCGAGCAAGCTTGGATAGGTGCCTGTGTCCAGCCAGGCAAAGCCACGGCCGAGCACTTCTGCGGTCAAATCGTGCTGTTGGCGATATTGCTCAAGAATATCTGCTATTTCCAGTTCGCCTCGTGCTGAGGGTTTGACTTGACGGGCGATATCAACAACCTTCTGATCGAAGAAATAAAGGCCTGTAGCCGCTATATTGGAGCGCGGTTGTTTGGGTTTTTCTTCTATCGATAACACAGTTCCATCAGTAGCCAGCTCAATAACACCGAACCGCTCAGGATCGGACACCTGATACCCAAATACGGTTGCGCCGGATGCCTGTTGCGCAGCGCTTTTTAATTTGTCGCTAAACCCCTGACCAAAAAACACGTTGTCACCAAGAATCAGGCAAACGTTGCTGTTACCAATGAATTCCGCACCAATGGTAAATGCCTGCGCTAATCCCTCTGGATTTGGCTGTTCAGCGTACTCTAACGTCATGCCAAAGTTGCTTCCGTCACCGAGCAAATCTTCATAGGCGCTACGGTATTTGGGTGTCACTATAATGAGTACGTCTTTAATACCAGCAAGCATTAACGTGGAAAGCGGATAGTAAATCATGGGCTTATCGTAAACGGGAAGAAGCTGTTTTGAGGTTGATAAGGTTGCCGGATACAACCGCGTGCCGGAGCCGCCGGCTAAGATTATTCCTTTCATAATTTACCTTTTAGCCCTTGTCGTTGGGTAACCTGATGACTGGTTGCAACAGCATCTGCCCAGTTCGGATTGTTTAAAAACCACTGGATGGTGTTCGCAATACCTTCACTAAATTTGGTGTCTGGTTGCCAGCCCAGTTGGCTGGCTATTTTCGAACTGTTTATGGCGTAACGGCGGTCGTGGCCGGGGCGGTCGGTGACAAACTCAATTTGCTCAATGTAGGAGCCTTGCTGGCGCGGACGTAACTTATCGAGTTCAGCACAAATGGTGCGCACCACCGTCAGATTACTCAGTTCGCTGTTGCCGCCAATGCAGTAGGTTTCGCCAACCTTACCTTGTTCGGCTACTTGAACCAGCGCTTTGGCGTGGTCTTCCACGTACAGCCAGTCGCGTATTTGTTGCCCATCGCCGTAAACCGGCAGGGGTTCGCCAGCCAGGGCTTTTAAGATCATTAGTGGCACTAGCTTTTCAGCAAACTGATAGGGGCCGTAGTTATTGGAGCAGTTGGTAATCAGCACCGGCAGCGCATAGGTGCGTTGCCAGGCCCGTACTAAGTGATCAGAACTGGCTTTGCTGGCCGAGTAGGGCGAACTAGGTTGATAGGGCGTTTGCTCGGTAAACGCTGGCTCCTGCGGCGCTAAATCACCAAATACCTCGTCGGTGGAAATGTGCTGAAAGCGGAATGCTTGTTGGCGTTTGGGGTCGAGCTTCTGCCAGTAGCCAAGCGCCTGCTCCAGCAGTACAAAGGTACCCACAATATTGCTTTGAATAAAATCAGCGGGGCCGTCAATGGAACGGTCCACATGGGTTTCCGCCGCTAAGTGCAAAATAATATCGGGTTGGTAGTCGGTCAGTAACTGCTGCACTAACTGGCTGTCGCAAATGTCGCCTTGCTGAAAACGACAGCGGCTGTCGTTAAGCACGGGTGCAAGCGCCTGCTTATTCCCAGCGTAGGTGAGTTTGTCTAATACCAGCACGCTGTGTTGGGTGTGCTGAATTAAATAGCGCACCACGGCAGAACCAATAAAGCCGGCACCGCCGGTTACTAAAAACTTCATGCCGAGTCACCTTTATGTCGGGCTTGCACGATCTGGGCCGGGTTACCAACCACGACTACATTCGCCGGTACATTACGGGTAACCACAGCACCGGCACCGACCATAGCACCCGCACCAATACGCACACCGGGCAGTATGGTGGCATTAGCCCCAATGCTGGCACCGGCTTCTACCACGATGCCCTGAAACTGGTCAGGGTATTGTTTCGAGCGGGGGTATTTGTCGTTTGTAAAGGTAGCATTAGGACCAATAAATACGTTATTGCCAATTCTGGTGCCGTCCCACAGGAACACACCGGATTTTACCGTGACCTGATTGCCAATAACCACGTCGCTTTCAATAAAGGTATGTGCGCAGATATTGCAGTCGCTGCCAATTTGCGCGCCAGCCAGCACCACGGCAAACTGCCAGATGCGGGTATCAGCGCCAATAGTGTCGCTTTGCACGTCGGCAAGTTTATGAATAAACGCCATATAAGTTCCTGAGCTGATTCATCATTATGTTAAACATTCTATCGGTTTTGCGGGGTAAAACTGAAGTTTGATGTTTGCTTACCGATATCAATGTAGTGTAATACCAAGCATAACCATTTATTGGGTAACCAGATACCTCCATGATTCCATATGGCAAACAAGATATAAATCAAGCAGATATTGACGCTGTTACGGCGGTGCTGAAGTCTGACTTTTTAACTCAGGGGCCGCAGGTTCCGGCGTTTGAAAAAGCCATTGCTGCACACACTAACGCGGCGTATGCGGTAGCTGTGAATAGCGCTACCTCGGCTTTGCATATTGGTTGTTTGGCACTGGGGCTTAGCAGCGGCGATAGCCTCTGGACCACGCCGAATAGCTTTGTCGCTTCGGCCAACTGTGGGCTTTATTGCGGTGCTCAGGTGGACTTTGTTGATATTGACCCGACTACCTACAATTTGTGTCCAAAGCAGTTAAAGGAAAAACTCGCCAAGGCAAAGCAGCCTCCTAAGGTGTTGGTGGTGGTGCACTTTGGTGGTGAGCCCTGTGACATGGAAGCCATTGCGGCGCTGGCTAAGCAGTATAATTTTCAGGTTATTGAAGACGCGTCGCACGCTATTGGCGGGCGTTATCAAGATCAGCCCATTGGTAATTGCCAGTACTCCGCGCTCACGGTATTTAGCTTTCATCCGGTGAAGATAGTAACTACTGCTGAGGGTGGGGTTATTACCACCCGTAACGCGGACTTAGCCCAGCGTTTAGCTGAGCTGCGTAGCCATGGTATTACCCGTAATCCGGAGCGCATGACCAAAGCGCCCGACGGGCCCTGGTACTATCAGCAAACCGACTTGGGCTTGAATTATCGTATGACTGAGCTGCAGGCTGCATTAGGTTGTTCGCAGTTGCAACGACTAGACGAGTTTGTGGCGCGCCGACAGCAATTGGCCGATCAGTATGACGAGCTACTAGCCGGGTTGCCGGTGCGCAGTCAGCAGCGTCATGGTAATAATTACTCGGCGTTGCATTTGTATGTTGTTGAAGTGCCTGCGGCCAGCCGTCGGGTGGTATTTGAGTCGCTGCGGGAACAGGGTATTGGGGTGAATGTGCATTACATTCCTATTCATACACAGCCTTACTATCAGGGTCTGGGTTTTCGCGAAGGCGACTTTCCGGCAGCGGAACACTATTACAGCGGAGCTATTAGTTTACCGCTGTACGCCACATTAACGGATGCCGAGCAGCAGCAAGTAGTAGCGGCTTTGCGACAGGCGTTAACGGAGCACGCGTCATGAGAGTTGCTATTATTCCGGCGCGTGGTGGCAGTCAGCGTATTCCGCGCAAAAATATTAAGCTGTTCGCGGGCAAACCTATGCTGGCACACAGCATTGCAACCGCGCAGCAAAGCGGCGTGTTCGACCGTATTTTGGTTAGTACCGATGATAACGAAATTGCGGCAGTGGCCCGTGAGTATGGCGCCGAGGTTCCGTTTCTGCGCCCGGCTGAGCTTGCTGATGCCTATACCGGCACCAGTGCGGTAGTGCGGCACGCCTTAGAGCACTTAGCAGCGAATGACGAGCTGCCGGACTATGTGTGTTGCCTGTATGCCACGGCACCCTTGTTGCTGCCGGGCGATCTTCAGGCTGGTTTGCAGAGCCTGGAAAACAATGCCAGTGAGTATGTGTTTAGTGCTACTAGTTACGGGTTTCCGATTCAGCGGGCGCTGTATAAGGACGAGCAAGAGCAAGTACATATGTTTGCGCCGGAACATCGCAGTACGCGTTCGCAGGATTTAGTGGAGGCCTATCATGATGCCGGGCAGTTTTACTGGGGCCGGGCCAGCGCGTTTTTAAATGAAAAGCCGGTGTTCGCGGAACATTCACGCATGCATATACTGCCCAGGCACCGGGTACAGGACATTGATACGCCTGAGGACTGGCAGCGAGCTGAGCTGCTGTATCAGCTACTACAGCTCGGTTAACAGGGTATTCGCGTTCAGGCTCTGAATTTGTTCAACGCTTAAAAAGTCGGGGTTCAAATCCGAGGTGTATTCAAAATTCTCGTCTACTTGCTGGCCTTTCTCACCCAGGGCATTGGAATTGAAGTTGTTGCTGCGGCTAAAGAACTTAATGGCCGGAGCAATGACATAGTGGTCGGGAAATTCAAAGGTGTGAAACGACATATCACCGGGGCACATCATTTCATGTAGTTTCTCGCCAGGGCGAATGCCCACAACTTTAATCGGTAATTTAGGTGCCATGGCTTTGGCTAGGTCAAGGATGCGAATAGAGGGTATTTTCGGTACGAAAATTTCGCCACCTTGCATCCGCTCAAAGTTCTTCAGAACAAAATCTACGCCTTGTTGCAGCGTTATCCAAAAACGGGTCATACCCTCATGGGTAATAGGCAAATGGTCGGAGTTTTCCTGAATCAAACGTTCGAACAGTGGTACCACCGAGCCGCGTGAACCTACCACATTGCCGTAGCGTACTACCGAAAACTGAGTGTTGTGACCACCGGACATATTATTAGCGGCGACAAACAGCTTGTCGGACGCCAGTTTGGTTGCGCCATACAGGTTTACCGGATTGGCCGCTTTGTCGGTAGATAAGGCAATAACTTTCTTTACGTTGGCATCAAGCGCGGCATTAATAACGTTTTCGGCACCGTTAATATTGGTTTTGATGCATTCCATGGGATTGTATTCAGCGGCAGGTACCTGCTTCAGGGCAGCGGCGTGAATCACGTAATCAACACCGTACATGGCGCGCACTAAACGTTCCGGGTCGCGCACGTCGCCAATGAAATAACGCATGCAAGGGTCGTGATACAACTGCTGCATCTCGGATTGCTTCAGTTCATCCCGGGAATAGATAATTATTTTTTTCGGTTTGTAACGAGCCAGCAAGGTTTGCGTATATTTATGACCGAAAGATCCGGTACCACCGGTAATGAGTATCGTTTTGCCGTTAAACATAACTTGCTGCCTTTTTATTTAAGGTACCTATATTAAGGTATCTATTTAATATATTTATTTCAGGTAACCGCAGAATCGTTTATAGCAACACTATAGCGCGAACCACTGCTTGATTTATAACGAAACTTCAGCCACTTAACCAGTAATAATTTGTTTTCTCAAGCTCACTAAACACCATGAAAGCGGAAAATAATTGCCGTTTTCGGCAAAAATGTTAAAAAAATACGAAAAAAACTCTAAAGTGCGGCAATAATTTGCCGATATCCGAAATGGGTGAGGATCTTATTGTAGATTCCGTGACCATTTATTCATGACGGCAGCTTGCTTTCATGCACAGGAGAACGTGCCATGGCACTTTTTGTAAATACCAACATTTCGTCACTGAATGCGCAGCGTCAATTGATGCAGTCAACCAGTGGACTTGATAAGTCATTCCAGCGCCTGTCTTCAGGCTTCCGTATCAACAGTGCTGCTGATGATGCTGCTGGCATGCAAATTGTGAGCCGCATGACCTCGCAAATCGAAGGTCTGAATCAAGCTGTGCGTAATGCCAATGATGGCATCTCTTTAGCGCAAACCGCTGAAGGCGCATTACAAGAAACCACAACGGCGCTACAACGTATGCGTCAGCTGGCGGTTCAAGCGCAAAACGGTATCAACTCGTCAGAAGATTTGAACGCACTAAACAAAGAAGTTAGCGCACTGAAATCGGAAATTACCCGTATTGCCGGCAATAGTGAATTCGCTGGCATTAAGGTTTTGGACGGTGAACTGAGTGCGTCTTTCTTAGTTGGTGCCAACGCGGGTCAAACTATTGACGTTGTTGCGAAAAATACCAACGGCTTCAGTGCTGGTGGGTTGAGCTTAAATGCTGTGTCGGTATCAACCACTGCTGGTGCCTCTAGCGCATTGGCATCCATTGATGCGGCATTATCAGTAGTTAATGGTGCACGAGCGGATTTGGGTGCTATTCAAAACCGTTTCCAGTCAACCATTCGTAATTTGACTAATATTTCTGAAAACGTCAGTGCTGCGCAATCGCGCATCCAGGACACGGACTTTGCTGCAGAAACAGCAAAATTGACAAAATTCCAGATCATGCAACAAGCAAGTTTGGCGATTTTGTCGCAGGCAAACCAACGTCCACAAGCGGCGCTGTCGCTGTTGGGCTAATTGGTTTAATATTGTGGTTTCGCATGGCAGCCCAGATAATCTGGTGCTGTCGCGAACCACGCATTTAGGAGGCAGTTATGGCGGCCGAAATTAATGCAGTTGCACCGCGTGTCGATACTTTAAATCGGGGCGACAAAGTAACATCGCAATCTGACGCCGAACGCAAGGAGCCAGCTGTGCAGACGAACGGGTCTGCCGATAAGGCTTTGTCAGAAACCTTAGCGAAGCAGCAGGCGGAACAAGCGAAAGAAAATGAGATGTCGGAAGAAGAGCGGGCTCAATTTTTGCAAGCTGTCGCCGATAACCTTAATGAGTCGAAGCAGTTAAATCGGCGTAATTTACAATTTAGTGTGAACGAAGACGCAGATCGAACCGTCATTAAAGTAGTGGATGCAAAATCCGGTGATGTGATTCGGCAAATTCCGTCAGAAGATTTAGTTCGGCTGGCAGAACGATTACGAGAAGATTCCGAGCAAGTTGGCCAGGTGGTTGGCATGCTCATAGATAGTCGCATATAAGTAGTTTTCGCAATGTGAATATGCATGTCGCGACGGAGGAGGTTTCATGGCTATTTCAGCTTTAGGTGTGGGTTCAGGTTTAGCGCTTGATGACTTGGTTAAACAGTTGGTGCAAATTGAGCGCCAGCCCAAAGAAGAGTCGTTAAAGCGTCGGGAAACTGAAGCTCAGGTAAGCCTGTCTGCGTTTAGCAAATTGAAATCGACCTTGTCGACTTTCCGCACCAGTATTACTGACCTGAAAGACTCAAGCACCTTGCAGGCACGTTCAGCCGAAATAACCGGGCAAGACAGTGATAACCCGTTTCTGAGCGCTACCGCAAGTTCAAGCGCGCCAAAAGCTAGCTACCAAATTTCGGTAGAGCAATTGGCGCAAGGCAGTAAGGCCAAATCAGGGGCTTTTACCGGCTCGGATCAAGTAGTTAGTACGACTGCGGGCAACTTAACCTTCGCTACAGCTGACGGTGAGTCAAGCTTTAGTGTGGCGGTGGGTGCCGATGCAACGCTTGCCGACATTGCCAATGCGGTAAATAAGAACGTTGATAACTTCGGTGTGAGCGCTTCTATTATTAACACCGGCGGGGACAATCCAGAAACTCGCCTGGTGTTTAGTTCAGCGGAAACCGGCGCAGCCAAGCAGTTAAGTGTGACCAATGACAATGCCGAGCTTGATAGCGTTTCTACGGCTGCTAATGCAGGCGGCGCTGGCGGTATGACTATTGCGGTAGAAGACGCCGCGCGCGACGCCATTATGGATATCGATGGTATTCGTACTTACAGCGCTAGCAACACCTTTGACAATGCTATTGAAGGCGTAACCTTGGATGCTGAAAAAGCGGCTCCTGGTGAAACCGTAACCCTAAAGGTTGACACTGACGTGGCGGGTGTGCGCGAAAAAATTGAAGGTTTTATGTCTAACTACAACAAGGTAGTTGACGAAATTAATCGCGCTACCCGCACCAGTGCCGAAGAAGAAGGGCGAGGCCCCTTAGTGGGTGACTCCCTGATTCGAGGCCTACAAAGCTCGCTAACGAATATTGTTGGCGGTGCGGTTGATAGTGGCGAAGGCGCCATGAAAACGCTGTACGCTCTGGGTGTTACTTTTAATGACGACGGCAAATTAGAGATTTCCTCGGAAGCCGGTGCCGGTGGTACAGGCGAAGAACGCTTGACCGAAGCCTTGGAAACCAACTTCGACCAAGTGGCGAATTTATTTTCTGCGGACGACGGTATTGCCACTAAATTGGATAGCTTGGTAGCCCAGTATGCGCAAACTGGCGGATTAATTTCCGGTAAAGAACAAGTATTTAAGTCACGTCAGGAAAATTTAACTACAGAAAGAGAGCAGTTCGTCCGATACATGGAAAGTTACGAAGAAACGCTACGTGCTCGTTATACCGCTTTGGATGGCGTGCTGGCGGAACTGAATTCGACTTCCAGTTATCTGTCTAGTCAGTTGGCATCACTGCCAGGATTCGGTACCAATTAATAAGAGGTACTCAAAATGAATAAAGGTTTAAATGCATATCATCAGGTTGGCGTGAAAGATCAGGTTGCCAGCGCCGAACCCCACAAAATTATTCAAATGCTGATGCAGGGCGCTATTGATCGCCTGGCACAGGCTCGTGGCTGCATTGAACGTAAAGAATATCAGGCAAAAGGTGCCCATTTGGCGCGGGCGGTAGGCATTGTTAATGCACTACGTGACTCACTGAAGCCAGTACCTGGAGCCGAAGAGTTAACCACCAACCTGAATGATTTGTACGTGTTCATACTGGAGCAAATTAATAAGGCCAGCGTAACCAACGAAGCGCAGCCGTTAATTGATTCGGCGGATATTATGCAAACCATTAAAGAAGGTTGGGATGCCATTCCGCAAGCGGCCCGTGATGAAGCTTATCAGCAACAGGCGCAAATGCAGCAATCAGTGAGCGGCTATTGAGTTCGCTAGCTGAACGTAAGTTAAGCCAGCTGCGTGCAGAAATGACGCAGCTGGCTATTGCTGCAGACGGTGACGATGCCAACATCGACCGTTTGCAGGCTTTAGCGGCTGAGTACCAACAACAGCTGGAGTATTACGTTGCTTATCTGGACGAAAATGTAAGTCCGGAACAAAAAGGTGAGCAGTTGAATAAAGAACTGGAGTTTGCCAAAACTCTAGCGCAGCGTCTGGATACCGTGAAAACCGACTATGGTAAGCAACTGCAAACCATTCAGGTTGGTAAGAAAGCCCGCAAAAACTATTGAATACCTGCCCTGCAGCTTGTAGCTTAGCCACTATCTCTAGTGATTAAATAGCTGACTAATCAATGATTCATCAAATTAAGGCGCAAGTACTGGCCGACCCGGTTGCCCAACAACAGCTTGAAGCAACAATAAATCACTCGCTGCACCAACGCATGCAAGCTAATTTGTTGGCTTTTGCGGAACATATCCCCAGTTTATTTCAGCAATTCCGGGCGCACGTACCAACTCGCGTCGGTCATTTCTGTACCAGTGCAGGTCAGCTTAATCTGGTGGATTTGACCACAGGTATTACTTTTTACGGAATTCATGCACAAGACGAAGCGCGTGCCGATGCCACCAGCTTTGCCGACCAGGCCACCCGGTTTGACATTGCCACCGGCAACTTAGCTCAGCAAGCGCTGCCCCAGCAATGCGGGGCGTTGGTGCTGAGCGGGCTAGGCTCAGGGGTGGCGTTGGAAACCTTGCTACAGCAGCATCAGTTTGAACAGGTGCTGGTATATGAACCAGACGCTGATGTATTTGCTGCGTCTTTGTGGACTTGTGACTGGGCGAGCATGTTGCAGTTGGCTGCGCAGCAGGAAACCCAGTTATTTTTGCAAATTGGTGATGCAGCACTTACGCCCGCAGATGATCTGGTGGAGTTAACCAGTCACTTACAGCTGGAGCAGCTGTGGTTGTACCGGCATACCCATCATAGTTTTCTGGACGCCTGGCTGGCCTACCTGCAGAGTGATAGCTACAGCTTCGAGCAGGTAACCAAGCGCAGTTATAAACTGCCGGATTTTGCCGGTATTGAACATGCACTGCCGCATTTCAGTCCGCAACCGCAAGCGACTGACGAAAACCAGGGGCAGTCGCCGGCATGGCTGGCTGCGCAGCAGCTCTACCAGCAAAATATGGAGGCGTTGGCAGAGTTTTACCCGAACTTGCATGAACAGCTCGAAGCTTACGAGCCTACCCATTGGACTATTCATGAAAGCGCCGATGGTGGTTTTAATTTAATGCATAAGCAAAGGCGTGGTTACTGGTATCCGCACCAGCCACAGGCTTCATCGCAGCAGAACCTGGCCGCTTATAAAGAGCACGCTGAAGCCAATGATTTAGCCATTTCCTACACCGGCGGTAAATTATTTGCGTATCAGCATTTTAAATACTCTCAGCGGCTGGGTGAGATTTTAGCGAAGTATCCGGGCGCGGCGGCCGGGTTACCTAAGTCTATTCCGGCGCTGGCGGTATTTATGCCCGCGTTGGGTTATCAGTTGGAAAATCTGGTACAGGAACACCGCATTCATTCATTGTATGTAATTGAGCCTAATATCGAGTTCTTCTACTGGTCACTTTACACAGTTGCTTGGTTTGACATCTTTGCTGATTTCCAGCAACGCGAAGCGTCACTGCATTTTAGTATTGGCGACGACGGCACCTATTTTGAACAAGACATGATTCGCCGTTTCAGTGAAGGCGATGGCTATTTAACCGCCAATACCTATTTCTATTTGCCAACGCCGGTGGCTCGGCTGCAGTCCGCGGTAAATTCGCTGAAGCGCGAAATGAAAACGCTACTGGTGTGGGCAGAGTACTTTGACCATGTGCGTTATGCGCTGGCGCATAATCGCACCAATTTTAAGAGCCAGGTGAAGTTACTTGATAGCGCGATGCTGGCCAAGCGGCGCGAGCAAGGTAAGTGGTTTAATACGCCGTTATTTATTGTTGGTAACGGACCGTCGCTGGACGATCAAATAGAGCATTTGCAGAGTATTCGCGAGCAGGTACTGGTGGTGTCTTGTGGTACCGCATTGAAGGCTTTGTGGAAGTACGGTATTCAACCGGATTTTCATGCTGAGCTTGAGCAAAATCGGGTACCTTTTGAAATTATTTCGTCGCTACAAGATCCCGAATATTTAAAGCAAATCACCTTGCTATCGGTAACCACCGTGTGTCCGGAGGTTAGCAACCTGTTCAAAGAAACCTGGACGGTGTTTAAGTATGGTGACGGCAGTTCGGCGGCCTATGACTGGATTATCAAAGAGCTTGATATACCCGTTGATATGGTGCAGCACTCGTTTCCAACGGTGTCAAATTTGGCGCTGGATATAACGCTGTTACTTGGCTTTCGGCAAATTTATTTAATGGGCGTAGATCTTGGTTATGCCTCGGCCGACAAACACCATTCCAAACATTCCATTTACTACAACAATAAAACCTCGGAAGAGCTGTATAACTACAAAGACAAGATTAGTGGCCAAACCCGGGTGCGCGGTAACCTGCGGCCCACCGTAGACACTCAGTTTCAGTTTAAAGCGTCAGCCGATATGATGACTCGCCTGTTGCACGAACAACCGCATGAGGAAGTGTACAATTGCAGTGACGGTATGTTTATTAGTGGCACAGTGCCGCTTAAACCTGAGTTGATTATGTTAGAGCCCGGCCTGGATAGCCCGGCGAAGACTTATGCTGAACTGTCTGAACAGGTGTTTTCCAAGGCTTTGGCAACACGTATTCAAGATGCTTTCGACGCACGCTATACCCGGCAAAACCTGATCAGTGAATTTAAAGCCTTGCTGCGCGTCACCAGGCGCGCGATAACCGATGAAGACAGTGCGTTGGAGGTGATTCGCCAGCAGCAGTCGGTGATTTCATTGTCGTTTCATGCGCACCAGTCGTTGCTATTTCCATTGTTTGCCTCGGAAATGCATTTAACCCACGCTACCTTAACGCGCTTTTTGTATGCTGGCGAATCGCCCGAGCAGGGCGTGGCAATATTTAAGGAAGGCTTGGCGGAATGGCTAAACACGCTGGAATTTTTGTTTGCCAATTATATGTTTGAACCCATGCGTTGTGACCAAACTCAGTGGCGCATGCGAGGGCGGTTATAGCGGCTAATTCTGCAGCAGCCAGTCACCAATAGCCGCCAGCTTGCTACCACAGGCCTGCTGGCTTTGCCGCTGCTGCGCTTGTTCCAGCCAGGCGAGATCGAAGTAACGCTGACACGCACGGTGGCAGTGCTTGACAAAATCGGCTGCCTGGTACACTTCAGCTAGCTCCTGTTCGGCCAGGTGCTGTGCCTGAGCCTGTTGATTGCCCGCCACTTGCACCGCAATCATAGGACGCTTTAGGGCCCAGCATTCAAAGGTGGTAGAGCCGCAGGCGGTAACCACCAGGCGGGAATCATTTAAGGCTTCGGCAATGTTGCTGGGGTTGTGCAGTAATTGCCAGCTGGGTTGCTCGGCTATTAAGACTTCAAGCTCGTCCAGTCGTTGATAGGCCGGGCCGCAAATAAACTGCACCGGTAGTTGGCAAAAGTTGGTATCAGCCGCCAGAACAGCAGCTATGCTGGTCATTAGGTTGGCCGGGTCACTGCCACCAAAAATAATACTAAGCGCTTGGCACTCGCTGGCTGGGCGGTAAGGCTGCTGAAAGAATTCGGGCCGTAGCGGGTGATAAGCCGGGCCTAAAAATAACTTAGTGTCAGCCGGCTGATGTTGATAAGCCTTAGCCGTTACCCCGGCGCCACTATTTAGGATGGCAGCCACGTGGGCAGGTTCTGGTTCGGCCCAATCGTCCAGCCACAATAGCTTAAACCCAAGGTCACTCAGTTGTTGTCGGTAGGCCGCGCTAAACTCGTAGCCATCAATGACTAGCCAGTCGTTTTCATTGGCCAGCCCGTGAATGCTGTCCAGCTCACCAGTTAAGGCGTTCTGACTGGTAATGGTGGTAACCGGGAAGTTGAAGTTATTTAACTGACTGGCAATAGCGGCGGCAGCTTCGGTTAGCAGAAAGTGGCAGCTTAAACCTTGCTGACGAAATTGCTGAGCCAGCGCGAAGCATCGCACCAGATGACCAATTCCTATGCTTTCAAATGCCGCAACGCGGAAGACGATTGTTTTCATCTAAGCATCATAGAACAAATTAGAGGACGGACACAAAAAAACCGGCAGAAGCCGGCTTTTTTGTTAACACCTGATTGCAGAAATGGCTTACGCCATTGCTTTAATTTTGGTGTTGATGCGGCTCTTATGACGAGCTGCTTTATTTTTACCGATCAAACCTTTGCCCGCATAACGGTCAAGGATTGGAGTCAGGTCAGCAAAAGCCTGCTGTGCAGCCGCTTTGTCACCTGCCTCAACGGCAGTTAAAACTTTCTTCAATTGTGTACGCATCATTGAGCGGCGGCTCGCGTTATGGCGACGGTTCTTTTCCGCTTGTACCGCACGCTTTTTCGCAGACTTGATGTTAGCCAAGGTGAACTCCTAAAATTCGTTAACAGAACGCTTCTTTATAAAGGCCGAGGAATATGCCTGTTTTGCGGGCAAAAGTCAACTCCCCGGCAGTGGAAAAGTTAGAATTTAAGCGGCCTTTTCAATTTCGAGTTTCTTCTCAATAAATTGGTCAATGACTTGCTCCAGAATTGGCAGTGGCAGCGAGCCACTTTGCAACACCACGTCGTGGAAGTCGCGCAAATCAAAAGTACTGCCGAGTTCCATGCGCGCTTTCGTGCGTAGTTCCACTAGTTTCAGCATCCCAATTTTGTATGCAGTGGCCTGGCCGGGCATGACGATGTAACGCTCAATTTCTGCGGTCACGCTGGATTTCGTCATGCCGGTATTGGCTTGCATGTAGTCAATGGCCTGCTCACGAGTCCAGCGTTTGGCGTGAATGCCAGTGTCTACTACCAGTCGCACCGCGCGGAATAATTCCGCCTGCAAGCGGCCCAAATTACCAAACGGGTCGTTGGCGTATAAATCCAGTTCATACATTAACTGTTCGGTGTAAAGCGCCCAACCTTCGGAGTACACGGTGAAAGGTAAAAGTTTCCGGAATGTAGGCAAGCCGTCCAGTTCCTGCGCAATAGCGAGCTGAAAGTGATGACCCGGAATACCTTCATGCACGGCCAGGGTTTTCATACCAAAGGTTGGTGTGTCGTTAATGTTATACAGATTGGCAAAAAACACGCCCGGGCGTGAGCCGTCCAGTGCCGGACTTTGGTAATAGGCTCCTGGTGCATTTTTCTCCGCAAACTCTGGTACCCGGCGCACATCCAGATCGGCTTCAGGCCGAATACGAAAGGCCGGGCCTAAATAGGATTTTATGTCGGTGATCATGGTTTTGTAGTCCGCCAGAATTTGTTCCCGGCCGGCATCGGTATCCGGGTACAAAAACTCGCTTTGTTCATTAATTTGCGCCAGCAACTGGCCAACGTTGCCAGCGGTATAGCCTTGATTGCTGAAAATAGTTTGCATGTCGGCCTGAATACGCGCCACCTCGGCTAAACCTAACTCGTGGATTTCATTGGCGGTAAGGTCTGTGGTGGTGTGCTGTTTTAGCATATGGTTGTAATAGGCTTCACCATCTGGCAACTTCCATACGCCGGCGGTGTCATCGGCCTGAGCTTGCAAGCTTTCCAAGCTCGCGTACAAGTTTTGATAAGCCGGGAATACGGCTTCCGTTAAAGCGGTCTCGGCTTGCTGCAACCAATCATTGCGTTCGCTTTCACTAAGCTCGGTAGCCGCCAATTTCTCGGCAAAACTGGTCAGCAACAGATTGTCACCGGGGCCACCGGCCAAAAAGTTTTCAATTTGTTCCATGCTGGCGGTAAGCACGAACTTTGGCGGCACAATACCGCGTTCGGCACGTTGCTGAATGTCGTTAATTAAGCCAATGAACTGATCATTTACCGCATACAAGCGCGAAATGTAGTGTTCAGCACCGGTGGCGTCAGTCACTTTGTGCATGTTCACAAAAAAACTTGGCAGGGTGTTTTGCACGCCGAATAGCTGATTCACCGGGTAGCCATGATGCTGCCAGCGCTCGCCGGCCATTTGTTGTTGCAAAAAGTAGTCGAAAACCGCATAAGAAATGCGGTCGGGTTGATGCATATTACTCGTGTCGTAGCTACTAAAAGTGGCGTAGGTATCGGCCAGCTCCCGATAGCCTTTGGCCCGGGCCTCTACCGACAAGTCATTTAGCTCGCTATTGTGGCCATCAATACCGAAGCGGTCGAGTAGGCCTAACTGGGTAAGTAATTGGGGGGAGTCCAGCGCGGTTTTAAGCATCGCGCGCTCGTAGAATACGTTGATTGAAAAGGGTTTAAACCAAATGGCGTTGACCACCAAAATGCTGACTATCACTAGCAGTACAGCAAAGCTACCGCCAATCCATTTCCACATAATTGAACTCATATAGTTGTTGTTATACACGGAGTGAAAATGTACGCTGCTTTGCATAGCTTCGCAATGTTTCAAAAGGATAGGCTCAGTGGCGCGGCAGCAGTTACCACCAACTCCGCTTAAATCTGCTTCAGCAAGGCTCTTACGCTCCGGTGTTGTGGTGAGCTTTATGACCTTTTTGTCGCGCGTCCTCGGATTAGTGCGCGATGTGGTTATTGCCAACCTGATGGGTGCCGGTGCAGCCGCCGACGTATTCCTGTTCGCCAACAAAATCCCTAATTTTTTACGCCGCTTGTTTGCCGAAGGCGCCTTTGCGCAAGCCTTTGTGCCGGTGCTGGTGGAGTATAAGCAAGGTCGCTCAGTACCGGATCAGCAACTGCTGATTGCGCGCGTGGCTGGTACTTTGGGTACCCTGGTTACTATTATTACTATTGTCGGTGTGGTGTTATCGCCGGTGGTGGCCGCGCTCTTTGGTACTGGCTGGTTTTTAGATTGGTACAACGACGGCCCGCAAGGCCATAAATATGTGCTGGCCAGCGACTTACTGCGCATTACCTTTCCCTACTTATGGTTTATTACCTTTACCGCACTAGCTGGTGCTATTTTAAATACCCTGGGTAAATTCGCCGTGGCGGCTTTTACGCCGGTATTTTTAAACATTGCCATTATTGCTGCCGCTATTTGGTGGGCACCAAACATGGAACAGCCGGAGTACGCGCTGGCCTGGGGGGTGTTCTTCGGTGGCCTGATTCAATTGCTGTTTCAACTGCCGTTTTTAAAGCGCGCTGGCTTGTTAGTTCGGCCACGTTGGGGCTGGCGTGATGAAGGCGTTACCCGCATTCGCAAACTTATGATTCCAGCATTGTTCGGGGTGTCGGTAAGCCAAATCAACCTGTTGTTGGACACCTTAATTGCCAGCTTCCTGGTTACCGGCTCTATCAGTTGGCTGTATTACTCCGACCGCTTATTAGAATTCCCGCTGGGGTTGTTTGGTATTGCTATCGCTACGGTAATTTTGCCGGCTTTGTCGGGGCGTCACGTGGACAAATCAGCCGAGGCATTCAGCCAAACCTTGGATTGGGGTATTCGGACCGTGGTGCTGTTAGGCATGCCGGCTATGGCGGGTTTAATCGTGCTGGCTGAACCTATGCTCATGACCCTGTTTATGCATGGCGCCTTTACCCCGTCCGACGCGCAGTTGGCGTCCTATAGCCTGATTGCTTACGGCACTGGTTTGCTGAGCTTTATGCTGGTAAAAGTGCTGGCAACCGGTTTTTACTCGCGTCAGGACACCAAGCGGCCGGTCAAATTCGGCATTATTGCCATGGTCAGCAATATGGTGTTCAACATTATTCTGGCCATTCCCTTTGGGCACGTGGGGCTGGCGTTGGCTACCGCAATGTCAGCAGCGATGAACGCCGGTATGCTGGCCTATGGTCTGTATAAAGACGGCGTGCTGAAAGCCCAGCCGGGCACCTGGGCATTTCTGCTGCGGGTAACGCTGGTTACCTTGGCGATGGCAGCACTGGTGCTCTATTTGTCGCCGGCGCGCGAGCAATGGCTGGCTTATTCTATTTCCGAACGTAGCTTGCAGCTGGCGCAGCTAATTGGCCTAGCCGGTGTTGCCTACCTGCTATTGTTGCTGGTGGTAGGAGTGCGTTTGCGCCACTTACGGGCACCTGCGTAAGTGGCTGTGGTGACCAAACCCGGCGGTGCGTGTAAGAGTATCGAAACCGCTGCTAAATTCTTGTATAATGCCGCCTTTATTTTCGCGCAGGGTGTTGCTAAGCGCGAACACGACAAGATGGTGGCAGTTAACCCGAAATGACAGAGCTTATTCGCGGCATACATACAATTCGCCCGCAACACCGCGGTTGCGTGCTCACCATAGGTAATTTCGACGGCGTACACCTGGGTCACCAAGCGGTGTTAGCGCAGGTGCTGCAGCAGGCTCAGCAGCGTCAGGTTGCCGCGACGGTAATGACCTTTGAGCCACAACCACAAGAGTTGTTTCAACCGCAGCAAGCGCCGGCACGGCTTACCAATTGGCGCGAAAAGCATATTCAACTGGCGGCGCAAGGCATTGAACGCCATTTATGTGTGCAGTTTAATTGTCGTTTTGCAGCGCTGCCGGCCACTACCTTTATAGAGCAGGTGCTGGTTGAAAAACTGGGAATTGAGTTTTTAGTGGTAGGCGACGATTTTCGATTTGGTCGTGGCCGCGAAGGTGACTTCAAGCTGCTGCAGCAGGCCGGTGACGAATTTAACTTTCAAGTGGTGGACACGCATAGCTTCCGGCAACAGCAACGCCGGGTCAGTAGCACCGCGATTCGTGGTGAGCTGGCAGCTGGTGATTTTGGTGCGGCTGCGGCCATGCTAGGGCGCCCGTACAGTTGCAGTGGCCGCGTGGTGCATGGGCAAAAACGCGGACGCACCATAGGCTTTCCTACCGCCAATGTGCTGCTAAAACGGTTAAAATCACCGTTGCAGGGCGTTTTTGCAGTGAATGTCACTATAGAAAACGATTTAACCAGGGTTTTTCCCGCTATTGCCAATATTGGCACTCGGCCCACCGTAAATGGTGAGCAAGCACAGTTGGAAGTACACCTGTTTGATCAGACGATGGACTTGTACGGCAAGCATTTGGAAGTAACCCCAACGGCCTTTATTCGCCCGGAACAGAAGTTTGCTTCGTTAACTGAATTACAGCACCAAATAAAACGCGATGTTGAGGTAGCCCGTGGGCTTGCAACGCGCTAGAATTTTAGCCATGCAGTACGATCAAAATCGTAAGTTCGACCTAATTTAAGCCGTGATGCAATGCCATAAACAGCGTTGTTGGCATCAACCAAAGGAATAAACGGAACATGAGTGATTACAAGCATACGCTCAACTTGCCTGACACCAGTTTCCCGATGCGTGGAAACCTGGCGCAGCGTGAACCGGAAATGCTCAAAGGCTGGTATGAAGACAGTTTATACCAACGCATTCGGGACGCTAAAAAAGGCAAGCCAACGTTTATTTTGCACGACGGCCCTCCGTACGCCAACGGCCAAATTCACATTGGGCACGCGGTAAATAAAATTTTAAAAGACGTGATTGTGAAAGCCAAAACCTTAAGCGACTTTGATGCGCCTTACGTGCCTGGCTGGGACTGTCACGGGTTACCAATTGAACTGCAGGTTGAAAAAAAGCACGGCAAGCCGGGTAAAAAGCTGAACGAAGCAGAATTTCGGCAGAAATGCCGTGAGTACGCGATGACTCAGGTTGAGCAGCAACGTGAAGAATTTAAACGCCTGGGCGTGTTTGGTGACTGGGACAACCCGTACCTGACCATGAACTTTAAGCAGGAAGCTGACAGCATTCGCGCGCTGGCGAAAATTATTGATAATGGTCACATGCAACAGGGCTTTAAGCCGGTGCATTGGTGTACCGACTGTGGTTCTGCACTGGCCGAAGCCGAAGTGGAATATCAGGACAAAACCTCACCGTCTATTGATGTGCGTTTCCCGTTAGTCGATGAAGCCACGGCCGTGAAAGCCTTCCGTCACCCTGCAGGGCATGACGGTGAAGGCCCGCTTAGCATGGTTATCTGGACCACCACGCCGTGGACCATTCCGGCCAGCCGTGCTGTGACTTTGCATGCCGGGCTTGAATACGCCTTAGTGCAGGTAGAAGCCACCGGTGAGCAACAAGCTGAGCGTTTAATTGTCGCCTCTGATTTAGTGAATGATGTGATGGAACGCTGGAACATCAATCATTACCACAAGCTTGGTTTTTGTGAAGGTGCCGCGCTTGAGCTGCAACAATTAAAACACCCGCTGTTTGATTTGCAGGTGCCTATTATTCTGGGCGAACACGTGACGACTGAGTCAGGTACTGGTTGTGTGCATACCGCACCAGGCCATGGTGTGGACGACTTTTTAGTGGGTGCTCGTTACGATATTGAAGTGTATAACCCGGTTGGCGACAACGGTGTGTATAAAGACGACACGCCGATGTTTGCTGGTCAGCACGTGTTTAAAGCCAACGACACTATTGTGGAAGCGTTAAAAGACGCCGGCACTTTAATGCACCACGAAGCCTTCCGTCATTCGTATCCGCATTGCTGGCGCCATAAAACGCCGATTATTTTCCGTGCCACGCCGCAGTGGTTTATCAGCATGGAAAAAGAAGGCTTACGCGCTCAGGCATTACAACAAATTGAACAAGTGCGCTGGGTACCTGAGTGGGGCCAAAGCCGTATTCAACAAATGATTAGTGGTCGCCCGGACTGGTGTATTTCACGTCAGCGCACCTGGGGTAACCCACTGGCTATATTAGTGCATCGTGATACCGACGCTTTGCACCCACGGACATTGGAACTGATGGAAGAGGTTGCCAAGCTGGTGGAGCAAAAGGGCATTCAGGCTTGGTTCGATTTAACGCCTGCTGATTTGCTGCCGGAAAGCGAAGCTGCTGACTACCGCAAAGTAACAGACACGCTGGATGTTTGGTTTGACTCAGGTGTAACGCACCACTGTGTGTTACGAGCAACCGAAGGCTTGAGCTGGCCGGCGGACTTGTATCTGGAAGGTTCCGATCAACACCGTGGCTGGTTCCAGTCAAGCTTATTAACTGGCGTGGCGATGTACGAAGAAGCTCCGTACAAACAGGTACTGACGCACGGTTTTACCGTAGATGGTCAGGGCCGCAAAATGTCCAAGTCTATTGGTAACGTGGTAGCGCCGCAGGAAGTGATGAACAAGCTCGGTGGCGATATTCTGCGCCTGTGGGTGGCTTCAACAGATTATTCAGCGGAAATGACCGTATCGGATGAAATCCTTAAACGTTCAGCCGACGCTTACCGCCGTATCCGTAACACGGCGCGCTTCTTACTGGCCAACCTGAATCAGTTTGAGCCAAGTAAAGACGCCGTAGCGCCGGCCGACATGGTTGAAATGGATCAGTGGATTGTCGCGCGCGCGATGCAGTTGCAGGAAGAGTTGCTGGAAGCCTACGACAACTATCAATTCCACGTGGTGGTGCAAAAATTAATGCACTTCTGCTCTATTGAGCTGGGTAGTTTCTACCTGGATGTGATTAAAGATCGTCAGTACACCGCGAAAACTGACAGCGTAGCGCGGCACTCGTGCCAAACCGCGCTGTACCATATTGCGGAAGCCTTAGTGCGCTGGATGGCGCCGATTTGTAGCTTTACCGCGCAGGAAGTATGGCAGAGCTTGCCAACGCGCGACAACAATGGCGAGCCGCGTAGCGACTATGTGTTTACCGAAAGCTGGTATCAGGGTTTTAACAAGTTTGCTGAATTACAGGTTGATCACGCTTACTGGGCAGAACTTATCGACATTCGTGACGAAGTAAACAAAGCCCTTGAGCAAGCGCGCCGTGACGAGAAAATCGGTGGTGCACTGCAGGCGGAAATTACCTTGTATGCGCAAACCGAAATAGCTGAAAAGTTACAGCGTCTGGAAGATGAACTACGATTTGTCATGTTGACCTCGCAAGCTCAAGTTGAAGTGACCACGACGCCGCCAGAAGGTGTTCAGGCAACCGATATTGAAGGCTTGTGGGTACAAGTGAATAAAAGCGAGCAGCAGAAATGTGAACGTTGCTGGCATCACCGTCCGGAAGTGGGCAGTATTGCCGATCATCCACAGCTGTGTCAGCGTTGCGTCACCAACGTAGACGGCGATGGCGAGGAGCGTAATTATGCCTGATGCACATGCAAGCGGGCGCACTGGCGCACAATTTTTGTGGTTAAGTTTGGTGCTAATCGTGTTAGACCAAATTTCTAAGCAATGGGTTATGCATAGCTTTGAGCTGTATGAAAGCATTGCCTTAATGCCTAACCTGAACTTTACCTACGTGCACAATTATGGCGCGGCCTTTAGCTTTTTAAGTGATAGCGGCGGTTGGCAGCGCTGGTTCTTTACGGCCATTGCCATAGCTGTCAGTGTGGTGTTGGTGGTTTGGTTGCGCCGCAACCCAGCGAACTTATGGCGCCAGAACTTAGCCTTTGCGCTTATTTTGGCGGGTGCTATTGGTAATGTGATTGATCGTATCGTGTTCGGCTACGTAATTGACTTCGTAGATGTATACGCGGGTGACTGGCATTGGCCAGCATTCAATGTAGCCGATATGGCCATTACGCTTGGGGCCATTTTGATGTTACTGGAAGCTTTTTTTGAACGCGAGCCAGTTGCGGAGTCAAAGTAATGAATCGATTAGGCATTGAGCATGGCCATGAAGTGGTGATGCACTTTACCATTAAGCTGAGTGATGGCTCGGTAGCAGACAGCACCAAAGTTTCCGGCAAACCTGCCAAGTTTCGCATGGGCGATGGCAACTTGACCGAGAACTTTGAAGCTTGTTTGGTGGGCTTGCGCGCCGGTGATGAACGCGAGTTTGAGCTGACGCCGGAGAATGCTTTCGGCGAGCCGAATCCAGACAATATTTACTACGTTGATGCGACTAAATTTAGCGCTGAAACGAAACCCGAAGTTGGCGCTATTATTGCCTTTACTCAGCCCGATGGCACAGATTTACCGGGTATTGTAAGAGCCGTAGAAGGGCAGTCGGTAACTATCGATTTTAATCATCCGCTGGCCGGTCAAACGGTTACCTTTGCGGTTGAGGTTATTAGTGTTTCGCCTTAACGGTGTGACAACCACGTAGTTGTTAGCAAGTCATTGGCGAACAGGAGGTTTTGAATGGACATTATATTAGCGAATCCACGTGGTTTTTGTGCTGGTGTTGACCGTGCTATTACCATTGTTGAGCGCGCTTTAGCCATTTTCGAACCGCCTATTTATGTACGTCATGAAGTGGTGCATAACAAATACGTTGTGAACGGCTTGCGTGATCGTGGCGCCGTGTTTGTCGACGAGCTGGACGAAGTACCTGATGACAGCATTGTCATTTTCAGTGCGCATGGGGTTTCCCAGGCGGTTCGCAAGCAGGCCAAAGAACGTGGCTTGCAAGTGTTTGACGCGACCTGCCCGCTGGTAACAAAAGTGCATATGGAAGTAACCCGGGCTAGTCGCAAGGGTCATGAATGCGTACTTATTGGTCATCATGGTCATCCGGAAGTGGAAGGCACTATGGGCCAGTATGCCAACAACAATGGTGGTATTTATCTGGTGGAATCAGCCGAAGACGTAGCTGAGCTGGAAGTAAAAGATCCGTCGCAGTTGCACTACATGAGCCAAACCACCTTGTCGGTAGATGACACTGCCGATGTGATTGATGCACTGCGCGCTAAGTTTCCGGCTATTCAGGGGCCGCGCAAAGATGATATTTGTTACGCTACCCAGAACCGTCAGGATGCCGTGCGTGAATTAGCTTCCGATGTGGATGTGTTGCTGGTAGTTGGTGCGCGCAATAGCTCCAATTCAAATCGTTTGCGCGAGCTGGCCGAAAAAATGAGCACCAAAGCTTACTTAATTGATGACGCAGGCTGCATTGAGCAACAATGGCTGAACAATGTGCAGCGCGTTGGGGTTACTGCGGGTGCTTCGGCGCCGGAAGTGTTAGTGCAGAATGTGATTCGGCAGTTGCAGGAGTGGGGCGGTAAACATGTGGAAGAGCGCAGCGGCCGGCCTGAAAATGTGACTTTCTCGATTCCGCCGGAACTGCGCGTTAAAGCTATTTAAGCTACTTTTAGTACCGTGCTAAGGTTCTATCAACGCCAGCAGTCTGCTGGCGTTTTTGTATCATTTTGATTAATTGCCAAGGTTTCACAGCCGCTATCATTGGCTTGCGCACCTGTGGCTGTTGCCTCTAACGTGTAGGTAGTACCGCTTAAATTGGTGGCCGAATACGTATAGTCGTCGCTGCTTAATCCCACTCCTAAATCAGCAATAGACCCATAGGTAGGATTCCGCGCTCGCCATTCTTCCTGCGCTAGTTGCAACGTTAATAGATGACTAATAGCGGTGGCCCGCTTGGCGCTGCGCACGTGGTCCTGATACATGGGGTAGGCGACCGACGCTAAAATACCAATAATAGCCAGCGTGACCAGTAGTTCCATAAGCGTAAAGCCAGTTTGCTTGCGGCTTGCAACGACTTTAATCGTACTCGTTTGGTATTTATCTTTGCACAACATAGATGATCCTGACGAAAAATTCGTTATAGTGAAGTTCATAAGTACGATATTTGGCGGTACATCTCAATGGCTAATTTTGCGTTCGAGTTAGGTAGCATAAGCGTATTCTCCGGTCGGCGCCAGTCGTCACGGTCTTTGCTTCATCGTCCCGGCACTACCGGTTTTAGCCTGTTGGAGTTGCTGGTCACCTTGGCCGTGCTGGGCATTATTATTGCCGTTGGCGTACCCTCATTGCTGTCTATGCTACAAAATTCCCGCTTAAGTGGTGCTGCTCAGGAAAGCTATGCTTTATTGCAATACGCCCGCTCCGATGCGCTGCGTGCCGGTGAACCCCGTTATGTGGTTTGGCAGGAAAGTGCTGACAACTGGTGTGCCGCAGTAGCTAGCACCTCAAGCTGCGATTGTCTGACTGAAACTTGTGCGATTAACGACGTTAGCCGTCGTCTGGATGCGGCTGATTATGGTCAGGTAAGCCTGACCAGCGCCAATTTTGTCAGCGGCAGTTATACCGCTTTTGATGGCATGCGGGGGCTGGCAGAGGGGCACGCCGGCACCGTGAGCTACCAGTTACCGAATACGGCTGAGGTAAGAGTGATAGTGAGTGCGCTGGGGCGCGTGCGGATGTGCCAGAGTGCCAACTTTAGTGGAGGCTTTAGCACATGCAGTTAATTCGCGCGCAACGCGGTATTTCGTTGTTGGAGATGCTAATAACACTGGCATTAGGCCTGGTGTTATTAGCCGCGTTAACCAGTGTTTTTACCAATACCCTGGGCGTGAATAGTCGGTCATTAAAAGCTAGTCAGCTGCAGGAAGAAACCCTGGCTACGCTTGGACTGATAGTGGATGACTTACGTCGCAGCGGCTATACCGCGGATTTTGTCACTCAGGTAGTAGACCCCGCCAATGCCAATCAGGATTTCCGCAACTCGCTGGTGGTTAGCGAGCATCCTGACGAAGTTATTAACAGCTGTATTTTATTTGCCTACGATGCCGATCAGAATGGGGTTGATTCGGGCTCTACCGAGGCCTTTGGTTACCGCTTACGCAATCAACAGGTGCAACGGCGTCAGGGTGGTGCGTTATGCGCTGACAACGGCTGGCAGGGGCTTACCAGTGCCGATGTCATAGTGGTGGATAGCCTGCAATTTACCCTCACCGAAGTGGTAACCGGCACTATTACCGAACAACAGGTGCAAGTGCGGCTACAGGCACATTTACAGCAAGATCCAACCTTGTCACGGGAACTGACGCAACACGTGGTACTTCGCAATGCAGACTTCTAACCGTGGTTTCACAACGCTTACTTTAACCATACTGCTGCTGGCGGTGGTGATAGTTATTACCATTTTTACGGCGCGGTTTAAGTTACAGGAACAACGCATTCTGCGAAATTATCACGACAGCCGCGAGGCTTTGTTAGTGGCGGAATCAGCACTGGAGCAACGCATTGCCGAGGCGGCGGTACTGAATAATGCCAATAGCAGCACCAGTAGCGGTACTCTGGCCGCCTGCGAGTATGAGCTGACGGTTAATGCTGAACGTTTCAACGGCACCCCGCGTGGGGATGTGGATTTAGCCGCAGTGCTGGCGCGCGGTAAAGCGGCACAAAGTGATACTCACCGGGAAGTCACTTCCGCACTGGTGGTGTTGCCGGTGATTCGGGCTTACCCGGATACACCACTGGCGGTGAAGGGAGGGATTAATGTGTCTGGTAACTTCCAGGTGGTGGCGAATCCGAACGGCGGTGGCGACGGAGTGCCTTTGTCCATTTGGACTGATGGCATAGTAGATGTAAACGGCAGCGGCTCTACCTGTGGCCAGCAGGAATTTAGTAATGGCCAGTGCAGCAGTCGGCCCTTAAGCGAACGGGGTGAGCACGGCATTGATATTCTGGATCAGGACCCTGATTTCCCCGCTGATTTGCTCGACTATTTATTCGGTATCCCCGGCTCGGACTGGCAGCAACTGCGCGATCAAGCGGCAGCCCAACTGACCAATTGCAGTGACCTTGAAAGTCAGCCCAGCGGTTTGCTGTGGGTGAGCGGGAACTGTGATGTGAGTAGCAATACCATTTTAGGCAGCACTGCAGCACCGGTCATTTTAATTGTGCAAGACGGCGATTTAAAAATGAATGGCGGCGCCGAAGTAAACGGTTTGGTGCTTAGTTACACCACGCCAGAAGATACCGGCGGCCCTTATGATCTGGCTATGAATGGTGGCGCGCTGGTTAATGGTGCGGTACTGGCGAATCATCCGGCCAGCCTTGCCAACGGCACGCTCACGGTGCGTTTTGATGGCGAAGTATTGGCTAACATCACCAATAACGATGCCTTTCGACGGGTTTCGCGGGTAGGAGGCAGCTGGCATGATTTCCGTTAATTCTTCTGCAAATAGAAGCCACCAGCGCAGTAGCGGCTTTACCTTTATTGAACTGCTGGTGGCGTTACTAATTTTAGGTGTGGGCATTGGCTCGCTGGTGACCTTGCAAAGCACTTTTATTCGCAGCACCGCTTTAGCCGCGGAGCGCAATGCCGCCATGGATATTGCTCAAAGCCGCCTGGAACAACTGCGTGCGACTGAGTTTTCCGCTATTAGCGCCGGCGCTGAATCGGTAAATAGCACCCAGCAAACCTTTGCGGTGCAGTGGCAGGTAACCAACCAGTTTTATGATGGCCAGTGGTTTGCCGCTGATAGTGAAGATTTACCTGCAAAATTCGCAACCACGCCGGCACCGACGCCACATGCCAAAGCGGTTAGCGTGCAGGTGAGCTGGCAGGCTCGTGGTGGCGCTACCGAACAAATTGAGGTACCAGGTTGGTTTGCCGCTTTGCAGTTGCGTGATGGCCAGCGTGTAGCCCGTGAGCCGTCCGAACGGGCAGATCCCAAAGTTGTGTATACCCCGGGTGCGGCACCGGAAGTTATTGCCATTAAACTGGAAGAGAACTCAGCTGCCCCGGAATATTTTGTGAAAGAAACCTCCAAACCAACACCACAAGTCAGTCGTTCGGGTGAGTATTTGCAGGTGTCTTTTGATGCGGTTACTTACGATGAAGCCACGCAAACCCAGCGCATTGAAGACTTTCTGACGCTGAACTGCCGTTGTACCTTGCAAGCCTCAGGGCAGGGCGCTACCCCGAATCGCATGGACTTCATTGACGGCGAATTGCAACTAGATACCGCCGCCAGTGAGTTTGTTGAGAAAAATGTGGGTGTGAGTGCCGACACTGGCCAGCCACCCTTGTGTAATCAGTGCTGCCGTGATCATCATGATTCCAGCGCTATGGTTGCCGACGGTAATCTGTATCAACAAACCGACGACCGCACCGCCTCCGGTAATCACCGGCATTACAATGAGGTAAACGGGAGTTTGGTGGAAGCCGGGGTAGGCGACCAGTATGTGGAAGCCTGCCGGATGCGTCGGGTAGACGGTTACTACGCGCCTTTTGCCGACTGGCAGTTGCAGAGTGTGGTACTGATGAGTGCGGCGTATTTGACCCAGAGTGATAGCGCTTCGGTGTATGAAGCTTATATTCAGCAAGCGGTGCGCGCCATGGTAACGGGCGAGCCATTGCCGCAGCCACCAACCGGACGGGACTTGAATGTAGCGCCCGGGGCCTACCAGTTGATTGGCCGTGGTGTGTACCTGGATGAAATGGACGCTGAGCACGAGCAGGAAGTGCTAACGCGGCTGCAAAACGGCGACACCGACTGGTTACGTATTGTGCCTTTTTATGAGGTTAACTTAACGCTATTGAGCGACTGGGAAAGTGACAACACGGCGGTGGCCTCGGTCACCAATGAGCCCATTGAAACCATTGTTGATCCCGAAAATAACTACTACGGCACCTATAGTCGCGGCCGTTTGCAGGCCGAACAAAATGGAGTCAGTGCAGTAGACATGCAGGTGCTGGGCGGAAATTCTGGTGTTATTGGTAGCGCGGCAACCAACCCTGTTGATGCCGGTCGGATGTTTAACGATAGCATTAACGTGACGGTAACCGCGCAAGACGAGAACACCGACTTGTTCTCGGTGACTGGCGAAATTAATTGCTTGGATATTCTTGGTAGTAGCTGCAAAAACAATCAGTTACGTAATGTGAATGTGACTATTAGCGATCTGAATTTAAGTTGTGAATACCAAACCGGCGGGCGTAACCAAACGCCATTTTACTCTTGTGCCAATATTCCGGCAGGTTGGAGTGGTTTGATTACCTTTGCAAAAGACGGCTTCAGCTTTACGCCAGCACAGGTTTCTATTGATAATTTAAGCGGCAACCGTCAGTTCAATATTTTAATGCAAGAGTAATTTTTAAGCTGGCTTGATTCTTGAATACATCGTCTCAGAAGAGTGAATTTTGACGGTGTCATTCGGAGTCAGTCAGCAACATGCAGAACCTTGAAAACTTACGCAACAGCGCCAACACCCTGTCGCAAAAATATGGCTTTATAGTCAAAGGATTCGGTACCCCTCTAGCGGTACTGATGATTCTTGCCATGGTGGTATTACCGATACCACCTATTCTGCTGGATACCTTCTTCTCCTTTAGCATCACCTTGTCGTTGGTGGTGATGCTGGTTGCGGTGTACACCAAACGACCGCTGGATTTTGCGTCTTTTCCTACCATTTTGCTGATCGCGACCGTTCTGCGCTTAAGTTTGAACGTGGCCTCAACGCGTATTGTTCTGTTGGAAGGCCACACCGGGCCCGGCGCTGCAGGTAGCGTTATCGAAGCCTTTGGTAGTGTGGTTATCGGCGGTAACTACACCGTCGGTCTGATTGTCTTCTTAATTCTGATCATTATTAACTTCATGGTTATTACCAAGGGTGCCGGCCGGATTTCTGAGGTGTCAGCACGCTTTACCCTGGACGCTATGCCAGGTAAGCAAATGGCCATTGATGCGGACTTAAACGCCGGGCTAATTTCCCAGGAAGAAGCCAAAGAGCGGCGTCATGATGTTACCCGTGAGGCTGACTTTTACGGTTCCATGGACGGTGCCAGTAAGTTCGTTAAAGGGGATGCCATTGCCGGTATCCTGATTTTGGTTATCAACATTGTTGGTGGCTTTCTAATCGGCATGATTCAGCATGGCCTGACCTTCAGCGAAGCAGCCGAAATTTATACCTTATTGACCATTGGTGATGGCTTGGTAGCGCAAATACCAGGGCTATTACTGTCGGTAGGTACGGCCATTATCATCACCCGTGAAAACGACACCAAAGACATGGGTGAGCAGGTGGTGTTCCAGTTGGCGGAAAACCCACGGGTAATGATCATTGCCAGTGCAGTACTGTTTGCACTTGGCGTGATTCCCGGTATGCCGCACTTTGCGTTCCTGACCATGTCGGCACTGCTGGCTGGTATTGCTTACCTGAAAATCAAGAAGGGCAAAACGGCTGAAGCCGATGAAGCCAAAAAAGTGGAAGCTGCTAAAGAGCAACCTGCTGCTGCGCAACGCGAACTGGGTTGGGAAGACGTAAACCACGTGGACACTGTTGGTCTGGAAGTGGGTTACCGGTTGATTCCGCTGGTGGACAAAACTCAGGGTGGCGAGTTGTTGACGCGTATTAAAGGCGTGCGCAAGAAGCTTTCCCAACAATTGGGCTTTTTGGTTCCCGCCGTCCATATTCGTGACAACCTGGATTTAGGCCCGAATAGCTACCGTATTACCCTGATGGGCGTGACCATGGGCGAAGCCGATATTCGCCACGACTGGGACTTAGCTATTAACCCGGGGCAGGTATTTGGCAAGTTAGACGGCGAGCCCACCAAAGATCCGGCGTTCGGTCTGGATGCAGTGTGGATTCGTCCGGAAAAACGTGATCATGCACAAACGCTGGGTTACACCGTGGTTGATGCGGCTACCGTAGTCGCCACGCATTTAAGTCAAATTCTTACTAACAATGCCGCACAGTTACTGGGTCATGAAGAAGGCCAGAACCTGCTCGACATGCTTGCCAAAAATACCCCGAAACTGGTGGAAGGACTGGTTCCCGACACTATTAGCTTGGGTACTTTCGTGAAAGTGCTGCAAAACCTGCTAGACGAAGGCATAGCAGTGCGTGATTTGCGCACCATAGTACAAACCCTGATTGAGTACGCTCCACGCAGTAAAGACCCCGACGTGCTTACCGCTGCGGTGCGTATTTCGTTGCGCCGGTTGATTGTGCAGGACATTAGCGGTGGTGCGGTTGAGCTACCTGTCATTACCTTGGCGCCAGAATTGGAACAGATGTTGCATCAGTCCCTGCAGGCCGCAGGCAACGATGGTAACAACCAGTCTGCAGCAGGTATTGAACCTGGTTTAGCCGAGCGTTTGCAACAGTCATTACAGCAAGCGCATCAGCAACAGGAAATGAACGGTGAAGCGTCAGTGTTACTGACCTCTGGAATTTTACGCAACACCATGGCGCGCTTTGCCCGCCACGCAGCCAACGGCATGCGGGTACTGTCGTACCAGGAAGTGCCGGACGATAAACAAATTCGAATTGTGAGTTCTATTGGCGGTCAGGCAGAACCTGCTCCAACAGCCTGATAGAACAAAACTAAAAACTAGAATTGAAACATTGAGTAAGGGTGAATGCTGTGAAAATTAAACGCTTTTTTGCCAAAGATATGCGTACTGCACTGTCTGATGTGAAAGCTGCATTGGGAGCTGATGCGGTTATTATGTCAAACAAACGCGTGAATGGCGGCGTGGAAATTGTGGCTGCCATTGACCCGGATTCACGCCGCCCTGAAGCCAAACCAGCGGCGCAGCCAACTGCAGCAGCACCTCGTGCCGCAGCCAGCCAGGCGGAAGCTGAGCCAGCTGACAGCCTGCAAGCCTTGTTACAGCGCCAGGCAAAACTGCTCGGTGAAGAACCAGCGCAGTTGCCAGGTAGCGCAGCGCCAACCAGTCAGGCGCAGGCTGCTCGTGCGGCGGCTCAAAGTTCGCAACCGGCACCAATGGAAACAGCTGAGCGCTTTCAGTCACAACAGCCTGAGCAAGATGTTCCGGCAGACACCATTAGTGGCGGTCGTGACGAATTAAAAGCGCTGCAAAACGAAATGGCCGGCATCAAAAAATTATTGCAACATCAGGTATCGGGTTTGATGTGGCAGGAAATTGAACGTAGCGAACCAACTCGCGCTATGTTGATTAAACGCTTACAGGAAATGGGTTTGGCTAGCGGTGTGGCGGATCAGTTGTCTTGTTTTATTCCAGAAGCGGAGTCAGATGACGAAGCCTGGGAGCAAACGCTCCATATTTTGCAGGGACAGATTCATACCACCAAAGACGACATTTTGACGCAAGGTGGCGTGGTGGCATTGGTTGGTCCTACTGGCGTGGGTAAAACCACCACAGTGGCAAAACTGGCAGCACGCTACGCCCAGCAGTACGGCGCGGAGAACGTGGCTATGGTGAGTACCGACACCTTCCGTATTGGTGCGACTGAACAATTACAGACTTACGGGCGTATTATTGGTTGTCCGGTTAAAATTGCCAGAGACGCGCGCGAGCTATCGGATATTTTGCTACAATTACGCCAGAAAAAGTTAGTTTTAATTGATACTGCTGGTATGAGTCAGCGTGATTTACGCTTAAGTGAACATTTAGGCACCTTAATGGGTAATGCACGCTTACGAATCAGACCTTATTTGGTCATGTCAGCAACCGCGCAATCCCCAGTGCAACAGGATATACTGCGTCAGTTCAAAAAACTGCCGCTGGCCGGTTGTATTTTGACCAAACTAGACGAATGTATGAGTTTAGGTGAGGTATTGAGTGTTGCCATAGAGCATGCTTTACCAGTAAGTTATGTTACTGACGGTCAGCAAGTTCCGGAAGATATTAAAGCGGCAGATGCGGGCTTTTTAGTGGCTGAAGCTGAACGTCTTTATGAGAAAAGCATTTGTTCAAATTATGCTTACATGACATCATCTTCCATGAATGTCTGAAAGCAAGTTTCCGGTTTGCAGAAATAACCGATTAGGGCAACGCAAACCAGGGTCCAGGCAAAGCAGTAATGCTAAAAAGTTAGGCAGAAAAATCCGTGGTATTAGATCAAGCGAGTGGCCTGCGAAGAATGAAAAAATCAATGGTAAAAGTAATAGCGGTAACCGGTGGTAAAGGCGGCGTGGGTAAAACCAACGTCACCTTGAACACGGCTATTGCTATGGCTGAGCAAGGCAAACGGGTATTAGTTCTGGATGCGGACTTAGGTTTGGCGAATGTGGACGTGATGCTCGGGTTGCGGGTTGAACGCAACTTATCACATGTTCTCAGCGGCCAGTGCGACCTTGAAGATGTGCTGGTGGAAGGCCCCAGCGGCATTAAAATTGTGCCTGCTACTTCGGGTACCAAAAACATGGTGGAATTGTCACCTGCCGAACACGCCGGTTTAATTCGCGCCTTTAGCAGCTTGCAAGGCGATTACGATGTGTTGCTAGTAGATACCGCCGCCGGTATCTCAGACATGGTGCTGAGCTTTGCTCGCGCCGCGCAGGACGTGATGGTAGTGGTGTGTGATGAACCCACGTCAATTACCGATGCCTATGCGTTAATCAAAATTTTAAGCCGTGAGCACGGCGTATTTAAGTTCAAAATTATCGCCAACATGGTTCGCACCATGCGCGAAGGTCAGGTGCTGTACAACAAACTGACCAAAGTAACTGACCGTTTTTTAGATGTAGCGCTGGAATTGGCGGCGATTGTGCCCTTTGATGAAAATTTACGGCTCGCCGTGCGCAAGCAGCAACCTTTTGTGAAAGCATACCCGAAATCACCGGCGTCGCTGGCGATTAAAACCTTGGCGGTACGGGCTATTAGCTGGCCTATTCCGGCTCAACCTGGGGGGCATATGGAATTTTTCCTTGAGCAATTGATAGGATCTGCCGACAACCAATTAGAGCGAGATGTCGCGAGTGAATAAAGCGGCTGCTTACACGGCTACTGCGGCAAGTCCGCAGCAGGTCATTGAGCAGCACACTGGGTTGGTGAAACGTATTGCCCATCATATGATGGCTCGGTTGCCTGCCAGTGTGCAGGTTGATGATTTGATTCAGGCCGGCATGATTGGTCTGCTGGAAGCCGCGCGTAACTTTGATAACACCAAAGGTGCCAGTTTTGATACCTTTGCTGGCATTCGTATTCGTGGCTCCATGCTGGACGAAATTCGTCGAGGCGATTGGGCGCCGCGTTCGGTACACCGTAATGGTAGGTTGCTGGCCAGCGCCGTACGGGAAGTCGAAAATGAAACCGGGCGAGATGCCCGTGACATTGAGGTAGCAGAGAAACTTGATATTGGACTTGATGAATATCATCATATGCTAAATGATGTAAGCTCAGGTCGTATGATCGGTATTGAAGACTTGGGTGTTAGCGAGGATGTTCTGGTAGCAGAGCACCAGAGCGTTGATAACAATGAGCCGGAACGGGCCATCGAGCATCAGGCGTTTCATAAAGCACTTGCTAATACCATTGCCTCATTACCGGAACGTGAAGCCTTAGTATTGTCGCTATATTACGATGAAGAACTAAACTTAAAAGAAATAGGCGAAGTGCTCAGTGTAAGCGAGTCTCGCGTCAGTCAAATTCATAGTCAGGCAATGGTGCGGTTGAAAGCGCGTATGCAAACTTGGGTTGACTAATCAGCGTATTTTTCAGTAACCATGATCGAGAGCCTCAGCGGAGGGTGCTTTGGATAAAACTATGAAAATTCTTGTGGTAGATGATTTTTCTACCATGAGACGAATCATCAAAAACCTATTACGGGACCTTGGTTTCCAGAACGTTTCGGAAGCCGACGACGGTAATACGGCGCTGCCGATGTTGCAAAATGGCGACTACGATTTTGTGGTCACCGATTGGAACATGCCAGGCATGCAGGGTATCGATTTGCTGAAAGCGATTCGTGCTGACGAGAACCTTAGCCATCTGCCGGTGCTAATGGTTACCGCCGAAGCGAAGCGTGAGCAAATTGTTGCAGCCGCTCAGGCTGGTGTGAACGGTTATATTGTTAAGCCTTTTACCGCCGCAACTTTGCGTGAGAAGCTTGAGAAAATATTCGAGCGTATTAAGTAATCTAACGGGATCCAATCATGGCTTCAGATAGCATTCGGATCTCGCTGGCGCAGGCCAAGGAGCTCGTTGAACTATTAGAGCAAGGCGAACAAGCGCAAGCAGATGCCCTTCTTGGCGAAATCGTCAAAGTGCAACACGATGAGTTATTCGCATCGGTTGGTCGGCTTACGCGCGATTTGCATGACTCGCTGCAGGATTTTCATGTCGACCCACGGTTAGAGTCGCTAATGGAAGACGAGCTTCCGGATGCGAAAAACCGTCTTAATTATGTTATCCAACGCACCGAAGATGCCGCCAACAGAACCATGGATGCGGTTGAAGCCAGCTTACCTATTGCTGAGCAAATGCATCAGCAAGTTAGCCATATCCAGCCCGTTTGGGACCGTTTAATGAGTCGTGACTTAGAGCTGAACGAGTTCAAACAGCTGTGTCACGATGTGGATACCTTTATTCGCGACTCAGGACAACACGCTGCCCATCTGCAAGGGCTAATGACTGAAGTACTCATGGCTCAGGATTATCAGGATTTAACCGGCCAGGTGATTCGCCGGGTGATAGATTTGGTGCAGGATGTCGAACAAAACCTCATTGAATTGCTGAAAGTATTCGCAAAACGTGAAGATTCTGCAAAACAGGCCGATAAGAACAAAGCGAAGCCTGACAATATTGGCGCAGAAGGCCCAATTATTGATGCAGAACAACGTGACGACGTAGTAAACGGGCAAGATGAAGTCGATGATTTGTTGTCGAGTTTGGGATTTTGACGGAGCACAATGAATGAGCTTTGACGTAGATGAAGACATTTTACAAGACTTTCTGATTGAGGCTGGCGAGATTCTCGAACAGCTTTCTGAACAGTTAGTTGAGCTCGAGAATAATCCGGATAACCAAGAACTTTTAAATGCCATATTCCGCGGCTTCCACACCGTAAAAGGTGGTGCCGGATTCTTGTCGCTAACGGCTTTGGTTGATACCTGCCACGGCGCCGAGAACGTGTTTGATACCCTGCGTAATCACCAGCGCAAAGTGACTTCTGAACTAATGGACGTTATTTTGCAGGCGCTGGACACCATTAATGCCCAATTTGCTGCCACCCAGTCACGCACTGAACCAGTGCCAGCCAGCCCAGAACTGCTGGCCGCTTTAGACCGTTTAGCCAAGCCTGCGACGGAAGATGAAGCCACGCCAGTTGCAGCTGAACCTGAAGAGCAAGAGCCGGCAGCCGAAGAACCTGCGGCAACGTCAGCGACTGATGCTGACGCCGGTGTGGACGAAATTACCGATGATGAATTTGAAGCCATGCTGGATGAACTGCATGGCGGCGGCGCAAGTAAACCTGCGAAAGCGAAAACACCAGCTGCACCGAAAGCTGACAGCGGCGACGCTGGCGCTGAAGATGAAATTAGCGACGACGAATTTGAAGCTTTGCTGGATGAAATTCACGGCAAAGGCGGCCCTGGTGCAGGAGCGGCGCCGGCGGACAAAGGTGCCAGTAAAGAGGCAAACAAAGCCGCGGCTACGAACGATGATTCCGATGAAGAAATCACCGACGACGAATTTGAAGCCTTATTAGATGAAATTCATGGTAACGGTTCTGCGCCGGCGAAAGATAAGAGTGCCGAGCCAGCCAAGCCCGCGGCAAAAGCGGCCGCAAAACCAGCAGAGAAAAACACCGAAGCGGCTAAACCTGCCGCAACACCAGCAGCGAGCCCGGAAAAGCCTGCGGTAGTCGCCGATAAAAAGCCGGCCGCACCAGCAGCGCCACCGCCGGAAACGACCGTCCGGGTGGACACTAAGCGCCTGGACCAAATTATGAACATGGTTGGCGAGCTGGTATTGGTGCGGAACCGTTTATTAAGTCTGAGTGTGAATAACGAAGACGAAGAAATGAGTAAAGCTATTGCCAACTTAGACGTGGTAACTGGCGATTTGCAGGGCGCGGTCATGAAAACCCGCATGCAACCTATTAAGAAAGTGTTCGGCCGCTTCCCGCGCGTGGTTCGCGATTTGGCGCGTAGCCTGAAGAAAGAAATTAATCTTGAGCTGCACGGCGAAGACACTGACTTAGATAAGAACTTAGTCGAAGCACTGGCCGATCCGCTGGTGCATTTGGTGCGCAACGCGGTTGACCACGGTATTGAAATGCCAGCAGACCGTGAGAAAAACAAAAAGCCAAGAACCGGTACGGTATTGTTGTCGGCTTCGCAGGAAGGTGACCACATTCTGTTGTCCATTAAAGACGACGGCGCTGGTATGGACGCCGAAAAGCTGAAAAATATAGCTATTGGTAAAGGCATTCTGGATACCGACTCGGCCGCACGGATGTCGAATGAAGATGCCTATAATCTGATTTTTGCGCCCGGCTTTTCAACCAAAGAACAGATTTCCGACATATCCGGCCGCGGTGTGGGCATGGATGTGGTGAAAACCAAAATTAATCAGCTTAACGGGACGGTAAATATTCAGTCCGAGTTGGGTAAAGGCACTGAATTAACCATTAAAGTGCCGCTAACCTTAGCCATTTTGCCTACCTTAATGGTGTTGGTAAAAGAGCAGACCTTTGCGCTGCCGCTGGCCGGAGTTAGTGAGATTATTAATCTTAATATGGATCAAACCAATGTAGTGGACAACCAACTCACTTTGATTGTGCGCAAACGTGCAATTCCGTTGTTCTTCTTAGAGCACTGGTTGACTCGCAAGCCGAACCGGGCCCAGCGCAATGAAAGCGGTCATGTGGTGGTTGTACAAATTGGCAATCAACAGGTTGGCTTTGTAGTAGATGGCTTAATCGGCCAGGAAGAAGTGGTGATTAAACCACTTGACTTGCTATTACAAGGAACTCCGGGCATGGCTGGAGCAACCATTACCAGTGACGGTGGTATTGCGCTGATCCTCGATATTCCGAGTCTGCTAAAATACTACGCCCGTCGCCTTTAACGAGCGAAGTAAGTAATGACAGTATCTGTATTGGTAGTCGACGACTCGGCCTTCTTCCGTCGTCGGGTAACCGAAATACTAGAAGCAAATAGTGACATTAAAGTTATTGGCACAGCCAATAATGGCGAAGATGCAGTGGTGGAAGCCAAACGTTTGCGTCCTGACGTCATTACTATGGATATCGAAATGCCGGTGCTGGATGGCATTTCAGCTGTGCGTCAAATCATGGCGACAGCCCCAACTCAAATTCTCATGTTTAGCTCATTAACGCATGAAGGGGCGCAAGCCACTTTAAATGCGCTAGACGCAGGTGCAGTAGACTTTCTGCCGAAAAAGTTCGAAGACATTGCCCGTAATCGTGATGATGCGGTGGCGGTATTGCAGCAACGCGTGCTGGCCTTAGGTGGCACGCGCACGCAACCCGTATTGCGTACGCCGGCACCAGCGCCTCGCACTAGTGGGCTATCGTCGTTAGCCTCGCGACTGAGCCGTAGCAGCGACGCCAGTTCACGTCAGGAACCTAGTTCCACTCGTGAACAAACGCCTCCGCCACGCCGCGAGGTTCGCAGCGAAACCACAACCAGACGCCCCAGTGCGCCAATTGACGCGGGCTCGCTGCAAACCAGCAGTCAGTACCAGTTATTAGCCATTGGTACCTCAACTGGTGGTCCGGTGGCGCTGCAACAAGTGCTCATCAAGTTACCCGCAAACTTTCCGTACCCTATTGTTATGGTGCAGCATATGCCAGCGGCCTTTACCAATGCCTTTGCCGAGCGCTTAAATGGTTTGTGCCAAATTACTGTTTCCGAAGCTGCTGATGGCGATGCATTAAAGCCAGGCCATGCGTATTTAGCACCCGGTGGTAAGCAGATGCTAATCGAAGGCCGGGCAGGGAATGGTCGTATTCGTATTCGCGAGGACGAAAACGCGCGATTAACGTACCGGCCCAGTGTTGACTTAACCTTTGCATCGTTGGCGAAAAGCTATCAGGGCAAAGTACTGGGCGTTATTTTAACCGGTATGGGCGCGGATGGCCGTGAAGGCTGTCGCATGCTGAAAGAATTGGGCGCTAAAATTCTGGCGCAGGACGAGGCCACCTCGGTGGTATATGGTATGCCGCAGGCCGTTACCCAGGCCGGGATTGCCGAAAAGAATATTCCGCTGCCAGACATAGCGGCCGCGATACTGCGTGAAGTGGGGTATCGGCGCTAATGAAAATTTGGACCGTAGCCAACCAGAAAGGCGGGGTGGGTAAAACTACCACGGCGGTTGCGCTTGGCGGTTTGTTAGCGCAAAAAGGCAAGCGGGTACTGCTGGTAGATACTGACCCGCATGCGTCCTTAACTTACTATTTTGGGATTGAATCAGAAACGCTTGAACACACAGCATTTGATTTATTTACCGACACTGGCGCGGTAGGCGTTGATGACGTACGCCGAGCCATCTGTAAAACCGCCATTGACGGTATTTCAGTGTTGCCTTCGAGTATGGCATTAGCCACGCTCGACCGTAAACTTGGTGCTCGCAGTGGTATGGGGCTAGTGCTAAAGCGCGCTCTGAACTTGTTAAAACACGACTTTGATTACGTGTTGATTGACGTGCCGCCGGTGTTGGGGGTGCTGATGGTGAATGCACTGGCAGCTTGTCGGCGGGTGCTGATTCCGGTGCAAACGGAGTTTTTGGCCTTAAAAGGCTTAGAGCGCATGATGCGTACCTTGAGCCTGATTCAGAAATCACAAAATCAGGAACACAGGTACACCATTATTCCGACCATGTATGACAAACGTACCCGCGCCTCGTTACTGGCGTACGACAAACTGCGCGAAACCTATCGCGAAAAGGTTTGGCCGGGCATGATTCCGGTGGATACCAAGTTTCGTGATGCCAGTACGGCACAGCAACCACCTAGTTACTATGCGCCCACAGCGCGCGGCGTACATGCTTACAACGCGTTGCTGACCTACCTGATTCAGCAAGATCGGCAAGTGGAGCAGTCACTATGAGTCGATCGAACACAGATAAAGCCATGCGCGAGTATTTGTCGGCCTTGTTGACCGAAGAACGCGAGACGCTGACACAGCCACTGCGGCATGAGCCGGTAGCCCGGCTGCTGGAACAGGTGAAGCCGGAGCCGCTGGTAGAAGCAGAAATTAAGTCCGTACAGGAAGAGCCGGTAGTGGGGCGTATTGCGCCACGTACTGAACCTGTAGTGAAAGCGCCAACACCGCCTGCAGAGCCGGAAGCGGAACCAGCGCAAGCAGAGGTGTCGGATACCGATGCAGAGATTATTGCGGACGTGGAAGCCCACAAAGGTGGCGCTGGTCAGCCACCTGATACCAGCATGGAAGAGTATCAGCAGCATGAGTTTCAGGCGCTGTTTTTTAAAGTAGCCGGGCTTACGCTGGCGGTGCCACTGAAAAGCCTTGGCGGTATTCACAGCATGGGTAAAACCAGTACTTTATTCGGCAAGCCCGACTGGTTTGTGGGTATTATGACTGAGCGTGACGACAAGCTGCAGGTGGTAGACACGGCGCGCTGGGTGATGCCGGAAAAATATAATGAGCAGTTAGCCAGTGAGCTGGATTATCAATATTTGATTATGTTGAGTGATAGCAGTTGGGGGCTGGCCTGCGAAGAGCTGGTTACCAGCACGACTATTCAGCCTGATGCTATTCAGTGGCGTCGAACGGATCAAGGCAAGCGGCCCTGGTTGGCCGGGGTTGTGCGCGAGAAAATGTGCGCGCTATTAAATGTAGATGCGCTGATTGCCATGCTTGACAAAGGCATGGGTAGTCAGCAAGGTTAACTAACAGCATTCGAAAGGAATGGGAGCAACGGTCATGAGTGATAGCCGTACAGTGAAAAAAGCAACCGACATAGACGCTAACGATGAGGTGTTGCAGTGGGTTACCTTCCGCCTGGAAGAGGAAACCTACGGTATTAACGTGATGCAGGTGCAGGAAGTATTGCGCTATAGCGAAATTGCGCCGGTACCTGGTGCACCGGATTACGTGCTGGGTATTATTAACCTGCGCGGCAACGTGGTGACCGTTATCGACACCAGAACCCGCTTTGGTTTGTCTACCACGGAAGTAACCGACAGCACCCGCGTGGTTATTATTGAAGCCGATAAGCAAGTGATTGGCATTATGGTAGACAGCGTTGCCGAAGTGGTTTATTTGAAAAAATCTGACATCGACAGTGCGCCAAATGTGGGTACTGAAGAAAGTGCTAAGTTTATTCAAGGCGTTAGTAATCGCGAAGGCGAACTCTTGATTCTGGTTGACTTGAATAAACTATTAAATGATGAAGAGTGGGATGAAATTTCTCGCCTATAAATCTACCCCTGGAGCGCGTTGATGAGCATTGGCTTTACGATAGTTCTGTTGATCAGCGTGCTGGCTCTGGCGGTAACCCTTGCAGTGAGCGTTTACTTACTGCGTGAAGTGCGGGAGTTACGCCAGCAGGTACAACCCTTGCAAGACCGGCTGACCACAGTTACCAAAGCAGCCCATGAAGTATTACGCCTGCGCAAAGAGTTTCGTGAACTACAAAGTGGTACTTTGGGCGTGACTAAACAGTTGCACAGCCTAGAGCAGGCCAATACCGATTTGCAGTCGCGGTTGCAGGAAGTAGCGGATCAGGACCCTGAAAGTCGTCAGTATCAACGGGCGGCTAAATTGGTGGCCAGTGGCGCCAGCGTGGAAGAGCTCATGCAGGAATGTGAACTACCGCGCGCGGAAGCTGAGCTGCTGATGTCGGTGCACAAACACAGTCATTCGTAATACCTTCCAGGTGTTAAGCCTGCCCGAAGAAACGCCGCCCTGGCATACCTTCTGGCATGGTCCAGTGTTCCGGAAAACGACCATCCAGCAAGTACGCAAAGGCAATAAGCTCCGCAATAATCACGTATAAATCGCGCGGTATTTCTTCGCCAACGTCCAGTTGTGCCAGACTGTTGGCCAGCTCCGGATCTTCGTGCACCAACACCCCGTTTGCTTTGGCTAAATCAATAATCTGCTCGGCCAGGCCGTCGAAGCCCTTCGCCACTAACGAGGGTGCGTTACTACCGTTGTAACCAAGTCCAATAGCTTGTTTTGATTTACTCATGTTATTTACACCTGAATGTGAATGCTGTTTTCGCCGGGTTTGCGCAGCGTTCTCGGTACTTTGCCCCGAATGGCGCTAAGTTCAACCTTGGCCACCTGTAATTGGTCTAAGCGTGCCTGCAAAAACTTCAAACGTTCCTGAATATGCACTCGCGCACCTATGTTTTCCGTAATAAAAACAATACTGGTGCCACTTTGCTGATATTTCCCTTTGACCAGCACCGGACCGTACTGACTTAACTCCATTTTGAGTTTAAACAGCCACTGGTCTTCCGCCGCTTCGGCCTTACGCTTTTTGTCATGTAGGCGACGTTGAATCAGTACTTCAGCATCTTTGTGCTGCGCTCCGGTGCCCATGGGTAACAGTATGTGATAATCGGGCGCACCCACGCGGCTTGATTCGGTCAGTATAGCCTGGCTGAAGCGTGCGCTATTGAGGCCACCACTTAGCACCTGCAACAACTGCTGCAAGGTCGCGGCCGGTAGATTTGCAAAACTTAAGGCAGTTGCGGTGGCCGGATTGGCTGCCGCTGCGGCTGCCGCAGCGGGTGTGGCTGGGCCTGGCGGTTGCCCTTGTAACCACTGCGCCAGGTTCTGGGTGAAATTATTCGCAGCCGCAGTGGTTGCCGGTGGTTGGCCGGTGGTTTGGCCTAGCTTGGCGCCAAGTGCTAGCAGCAGTAACTGACCAATGCCTGCCATACTCTGCTGCGGGTTTAAGCTGACCGGACGGGCCGCAAACCATTGGCTAACCCACTGTTGCAGGGCTTCGCTGCGAGTAAAGTCAGCCCCTTGTGGTAATTGGCTAACCACGGCCTGCAATAAATTTTGTAACGTTGCCGCAGGCGTTTGGGGCGTTGCTGAGGCTGTTGCTGATGGCGCGACAGCCGTATTGGTAGCTGGCTGGGTTGCTGCCGTGGCCAGTTGGCTTGCCAGTTGTTGAATCACCTGACGGAGTTCGGTTGGCGCCAATTGATTGCCTTGCAACGGCAGCAGCGCGCGTGTCGGATTTTGTGGCGCTGCCGGTGTTAACAGCGGGGCTGCCGCCGTTGGCGCAGGTTGATTCGCCGTGACGGGCTGGTTTAGCGGCGTGACCGGCGTCGTGCGCATTGGTGTGCCAATGAGTTTTACAATCAGTGCCGGCGGTAGCTTGGCCAGCGGAACCTCTGCTTGCAGCGGGGCTTGCCCGGGGCGAGCCAGTTGCAGCTGTACCTGCGGGGCTGAAGATGGCGCACCGCCGGTGACTGGTAACAAGCGCAGTGTCAACTGCGCCGGTGCCGTTGATGCTGCCGCCGATGGTGCTGATGCCAGTAATTGCCGGGTTAAATTAGGAGCCAGCTGACTCAGGTTTAGTTGCCACGAGGGGTTGCTGCTGGCCGCGCCTGACATAATCAACTGCGCCGGATTCCCCGCTGGAGGTTGCAGTTGCACCGCCTGTTGTAGCGCTGGCAATGGCCGTGAAGCTTGCTGCAACTGCTGTAGTTGACTAGTCACTTGCTGCCACAACATGGTGTGTAGCTGGTTGGCTGTTTGTTGCACCAATACGTGCTGACCAAGTTGTAATGGTTGCCCGGCCGCTGGCAGTTGCTGTGGCGTTAGTGTTAGTTGTTGGCGACCAATCGTCATTAACAACTGATCCCGGGCTACTGCCATTACCGCTAAGAGTTGCGGATTGCTCAACGGTGGTAATGAGCCAGTTCCGGGTGCCCCTGCATTTGGTGCCGCTAAGCCAGCTGTGGCGCCGGAGGCGGGCGCTGCTGAAGCTGCCGCCGGTGGCTTGCTAAGCCCGCCGTTGCGTAGCGCCTGTACCAGTTGTGATAAAAGATCAGCCATAAATTCCTGAACCCATTTAAGGTGACACTATTGGTTACATGATCCGCTCATGATGCCCGTTGAAAGGCTGGTTACAGCATAGAAAACTGCGCACGCCTTGTGGTATTATCGGCGGCATCTGTGCGTCGTTTAATAAAGGTAAAGCAGTTATTTCCACGCCATCACTATTGCATGCCGAGGGTTTAACCTCAATTCGCTCCGAGCGAACTTTATTTAGCGCTGTGTCCTTTACCTTAGGGCACGGTGAGCTGTTGCATGTAGAAGGCCCCAACGGCGCGGGTAAGTCAACTTTATTACGCATGCTGGCAGGGCTGTTCAGCGACTATCAGGGTGACATTGAATGGTTTGGCGGGCAAACCGAAACCAGCGAAGAAGTGCGTCGGCAAACGCTGTTTCTGGGGCATAAAGCTGGCATCAAAGCTGAGCTGTCAGCGCTTGAGAACTTGGCGTGGCAACAACAGCTGGACGGTGTGCAGGCGGATTCCTGGGAATTACTTGAACAAATTGGCTTGCTTGGGTTAGAGGATATTCCGGCCCAGCAGCTGTCGGCCGGGCAACAGCGCCGCATCGCGCTAACGCGCTTATGGTATAGCCCGGCCCAGGTCTGGCTGTTAGATGAACCTTTTACTGCGCTGGATCGTCAGGGCATTCAGCTGTTGGAACAGCGGCTACAGGAACATTTAAGCACCGGCGGTGGCATTATTATGACCTCGCATCAGGCATTGTCAGTGCCAGCCGCCACTATTTTGTTGGGCGCCGGGGGCACTAATCATGACTAGAGGCTATCGAAGCCAACTGGCGGCGCTGTTAAAACGTGATTTGAAGGTGGCGTTGCGCCGCCGCAGTGACGTGATTAATCCGTTGCTGTTTTTGTTTATGGTGATTAGCTTGTTTCCAGTGGCTATTGGCCCCGGCCCCGATATTCTGGCGCGCATTGCCCCAGGAGTAATTTGGGTGGCGGCGTTGTTAGCCTCACTGCTGGGGCTGGAGCGTTTGTTTCGCGACGATTATCAGGACGGCACGCTGGAGCAATTAGTGTTGTTACCATGCCCATTGCCGCTGGCGGTGCTGGCAAAAATACTGGTGCATTGGCTGTTAACCGGGTTGCCACTGGTGGTGATTGCACCATTACTGGCGTTGTTGCTGAACCTGCCTTTGAGCGCCTTGCCGGTGTTGTTAATTACCCTGTTGCTAGGCACGCCGGTGTTAAGTGCTGTGGGTGCGGTAGGCGCTGCGTTAACAGTGAGCCTTCAGCGCGGTGGTGCCGTACTAAGTTTGTTAGTATTGCCATTATTTATTCCGTTGTTGATTTTCGCAACGGCAGCGGTGGAAAGCGCGGTGTTTGGCGCCCCGGTTTTAGGCCAGTTACTGCTACTGGCCAGCTTTAGTATTCTAACTTTGACCTTAACGCCGTTTGCAGTAGCGGCAGCAGTAAAAGTGAGCGTGAACTAACATGTGGCGATGGTTACACCCCTATGCAAAAGGCGAAGCAACCTATCAGTTGCTGGGTCGCTGGTTACCCTGGGTAACTGCTCTGGCACTGCTCAGCCTTACGGTTGGGTTGGTATGGGGGCTGGCATTTGCACCGGCTGACTATCAGCAGGGCGACAGTTATCGCATTATTTATATTCATGTGCCTGCGGCTATTTTGTCCATGGGTGCTTATGCCGGTATGGCCATCATGGCCTTTATTGCCTTGGTGTGGCAAATCCGCACGGCGGAATGGAGCATTGCCGCTATTGCGCCGGTTGGCGCCGTGCTGACTTTTATTGCCTTATTTACCGGTGCGGCCTGGGGCAAACCTATGTGGGGCACCTGGTGGGTATGGGATGCGCGGCTTACCTCAGAACTAATCTTGCTGTTTTTATATGCCGGCGTTATGGCACTTTATTATGCCTTTGAAGATGCCCGTACCGGCGCCAAGGCAGCTGGTATACTGGCGTTGGTAGGGGTGATTAATCTACCCATTATTCACTTCTCGGTAGAGTGGTGGAATACCCTGCATCAGGGCGCCACTATTACCAAATTTGCGAAGCCCTCGATGGCCACGGAAATGCTATGGCCGCTACTTATTTCGTTAGTGGGATTTGCGTTGATGACCGCCGCCTTTGTGATGCTGCGGTTGCGCCATGGCATTCTGCGCCATGAGCTGCATCGCCCATGGGTACGCGACGAACTATTAGATCCGCAACAGGAGCAGAGCTAATGGCTTTTGACAGCTTCCGCGACTTTATTTTAATGGGTGGCTACGGGTTTTTCGTATGGTTATCTTTTGGGGTGAGTTTTTTAGCTTTATTCGCATTGTTGTTGCAAAGCGTGCTTGCACGTCGGCAACTGCAGCTTGACTGTGCCCGCCAGCAACATCGCCAGCAACGCCTGGCGAAACGCCAGGCAGCTACTGTAACTAGTGCCAAGGAGTAACTACGCATGAATCCACGCCGCAAAAAACGCTTACTACTGGTTGCCGCTTTGGTAATTGGGGTTGGTGCTGCGCTGAGTCTGATGCTGGTCGCACTGAATCAGAATATCGACTTGTTTTACACGCCTTCGGAAGTGGTTGAAGGCAAAGGTAAGCAACAAATTAAGCCTAGCGTGGGGCAGCGCATGCGTATTGGCGGCATGGTGGTTGAAGGGTCAGTGCAGCGTGATCCGCAAACCTTGCAGGTCAGTTTTAAGTTGGTCGATACCGGGCCTGAAATCACGGTGCTGTATACCGGCATTTTGCCTGACTTGTTTCGGGAGGGGCAGGGCGTAGTAGCTCAGGGTGTTTTAACCTCTCCAACGGAAATGACCGCCGCGGAAGTACTGGCCAAGCATGACGAAGAATATATGCCTCCGGAACTAGCTGAAGCGATGAAGGGCATTCGTCACGAAAACCCGAATACTCGTACGGATTACATCAAACAGGACGAGCAAGCACAACCAGAAACCTCTGAACAGGATGGGAAATCAGGTTATGACCGCTGAGTTAGGCCACTTAACACTCGCACTGGCATTCGCCTTTTCGGTATTGCTGTGCGTTATTCCGCTGTGGGGCGTGTATCGCCAGCACAGCGGCTACATGAGTTTGGCGCGTCCACTGGCCTATGGCCAGTTTTTGTTTACCGTGCTGGCGTTTATAGCGCTTACCTGGGGCTTTATTAGTAATGACTTCAGTATTGCCTATGTGGCGGCCAACTCGAATACTCAGTTACCGGTGGTGTATCGAATCACCGCAGTGTGGGGCTCGCATGAAGGCTCTTTCTTATTGTGGATGGTGATGCAGGCTGGTTGGGCGGCCGCGGTAGCCCTGTGGTCGCAGCGCATGCCGCTGAGCATGACGGCGCGGGTATTGGCGGTATTGGGCTTGATCAGCGTTGGCTTCTATCTGTTCATGATTACCGTATCAAACCCCTTTGATCGCAGCTTGCCGCTGATTCCAGTAGACGGCCGGGATTTAAACCCGTTACTGCAAGATCCGGGCATGATTATTCACCCACCGCTGCTGTACATGGGCTATGTTGGCTTTTCGGTGGCGTTCGCCTTTGCTATTGCGGCGCTTATGGCTGGCAAACTGGACACCGCCTGGGCGCGCTGGTCGCGCCCCTGGACTACCGCAGCATGGGTATTTTTAACCGTAGGTATAGCCTTGGGAAGTTGGTGGGCGTATTACGAACTTGGCTGGGGCGGTTGGTGGTTCTGGGATCCGGTAGAAAATGCCAGTTTTATGCCATGGTTGGTGGGCACCGCGTTAATCCACTCCTTAGCCGTCACTGAAAAACGCGGGGCGTTTAAGGCCTGGACAGTACTGCTGGCTATTGCGGCCTTTAGCTTAAGTTTACTGGGTACCTTCCTGGTGCGTTCCGGGGTGTTGGTATCGGTGCACGCGTTTGCGACTGACCCTGCGCGTGGTTTGTTTATTTTAGGCTTACTGGTGGTGGTGATTGGTGGCTCTTTACTGCTGTTCGCGCTACGAGCCGGTAGCGTACAAAGCCAAACCAAGTACGAAGGTGTGTCACGCGAAGTGATGTTGCTGGGTAACAATATATTACTGATGGCTGCCACCTTGGTGGTGCTGGTCGGTACCTTATTACCACTGGTGCACAAAGAGTTGGGCTTAGGCTCCATTTCTATTGGTGAGCCGTTCTTTAACCAAATGTTTTTGTATCTGGTCGTGCCATTTGCCGCGTTGCTTGGGTTTGGCCCGTTAACCCGCTGGCGGCGCCAGGCGTTGTCCGATATTAAAGGCAGCTTATTGCTGGCGTTTGGCTTGGCACTGCTGCTGGGTTACTTGCTACCGGTATTGCTGACCGACCAGGTAACTGCCATGGCGGTACTGGGTTTGGTGATGGCGCTGTGGATTGTATTAACCACAGTGGCGGAAGTACGGTTACGCCTGGTACAACGCGGCCAGGGCATACAGGGCTTAACCCGATTAGGGCGCAGTCACTGGGGCATGGTGCTTGGGCACTTAGGTTTTGCGGTTATGTTAATTGGCATTACCGCTGTCAGTAATTATGAAATTGAGCGTGATGTTCGACTGGCGCCGGGTGAACATGTTGAAGTTGGTGGTTATTACTTTCACTTCGATAAGTTAGCGCGGGTGGATGGCCCGAACTACGATGCGGACCGTGGTTGGTTTAGTGTCTATCAGGATGACACTCTGGTTGCTCAGGTAGAAAGTGATAAACGTTTTTATCGGGTGCAGCGCACTAGCATGACCGAAGTTGGATTAGATGCGGGCTTTACCCGCGACTTGTACGTGGCTATGGGTGAACCTATTACCAGTAACAATACACCAGATACCTGGGCATTACGCATTTACATTAAACCTATGGTGCGATGGATTTGGGGTGGTGCATTAATAATGGCACTGGGTGGCCTGTTAGCTTTTACCGATAAACGCTATCGGGCGCAGCGCAAAGCGAATAAGTTAGCCGTGGGGAGCGCTTAATGTCTAAAACCACACGATTGTTGGTGTTGTTTATACCGCTGGCGCTGTTTCTCGGCATGACCTTATTTCTGTTGCGGGGGCTGTTTTCCGACCCTACCGAGCTAAGTTCCGCGTTAGTGGGTAAACCTGTGCCGGAGTTTCAACTACCTGATATTTACGATACCGATACCCTGCATACTGAAGCGGTATTGCAGGGTCAGCCGCTGTTGCTGAACGTATGGGCAACCTGGTGTCCTACCTGTCGTGCTGAACATGAGTATTTGAATCAACTGGCGGCTGAGGGCGTACCTATTATTGGGTTGAACTATAAAGACGATTCCCGTGAAAAAGCGGTGAACTGGCTGAATACCTTAGGCGACCCTTACCAGCTAAATTTGTATGACGAACAGGGCAAAGTGGCGCTGGAGTTTGGCGTATACGGCGCGCCGGAAACTTTTATTATTGATGCACAAGGGCATGTTGTTTATCGCCATGTTGGCGATGTAAACGAGCGCGTATGGGAAGCCAAACTGCGCCCGTTATTTGAATGCCTGCAACAGGGAGCACAGCCATGCGAGTTATAATGGCAGTGGTGTTGGTGGTTACCCTCATGCTGCTGAGTTCAGCGGCGGTGGCCGAACAACGCGAATTTGAAACCGCGGCTCAACAGCAGGTGTATTACGAGCTCATTAACGAGCTGCGCTGCCCTAAATGTCAAAATCAAACGATAGCGGATTCCGATGCACCGCTGGCAAAAGACTTGCGCGATCGTAGCTACGACATGGTTATGGCCGGGCAAAGTAAACAACAAGTGATTGATTTTATGGTGGCTCGTTACGGCGATTTCGTGCACTACCAGCCGCCAATGCAATGGAGCACGAGCATTTTATGGTTCGCCCCGATACTGGTAATAGGGTTTGGCATATTAGCTATTACATTTATGGTAAAAAGCCAGAAGCAACAACAGGTGACTTTGTCAGAGCAGGAACAGGCGCGCTTGCAGCAGTTACAACAAGGAGCCACTGATGATAGCTAATTGGTTAATTCTGGCACTAGTGCTACTGCTTGGTGGTGCTTTTTTACTGGTATTTGGCCGTCGTCAGAGCAGTATTAAACGCACCCGGTTAACGGTAAACCGAGAGCTTTATCAGCAACGTATTCAAGAGCTAGAAAACGAAGCGAAAGACGGCGTATTAAGTAAATCCGCATTGGCGGCCGCAAAAACTGAGCTGGATAAGCGCTTCGTTACTGAAAATGCCGAACTGGAACAAAAGCTGGAAACCTCGCAGCCAGTGAAGCTGTGGGTAGTTGCGCTACTGGTTATGGTTATTGCCAGTGGGGTTTATTATGGCAGTGGTAGCTGGCGGTTGCAGTTGCAAGCCGATGACGCTTTATTGGCATTGCCTGAGCTGGGACGGCGGGCATTGCAGAATGATCAGGAACAACTGACCCCACGCGAGTTAGATACCTTTGCACTAGGCCTGCGGCAAAAGTTGGCGCGCCAACCAAACGATGCCGTCGCCTGGTTGGTATATGGCCGGGTTATGTTGGCACAGGGCCAGCTTGAACAAGCTATTGATGCGATGCAACGGAGTTATGATTTACAGCCCGATCGCATGGGTACCTTGCTAAGTTTTAGCCAATTATTGCTAAGTACCGGCGAGCCGCGTTACTTGGCTCAGGCTGCTGAGCTACTGGTGCAAGCTTTGCAACAAAATCCGCGTAATCCCGATGCGCTGTCGTTACTTGGTTTTGTTGCTTACGAACAGCAGGACTGGCAAGAAGCGGTTACCGCCTGGCAATTGTTATTGGAGCAGTTGAACCCGGATGATGGTCGTTATGCGGTGATTGAAGAAGCCTTAACCGATGCCAGACAGCGCTTAACAAGTGCTGATACAGCTATTCGCGTTACCGTTGAGTTAGCGCCGGATCTGCAAGCGGCGGTGCCTGAAGGCGCTACCTTATTTGTGTACGCACGTGATCCTGACGGCAATCCGATGCCGGCCGCTGTGGTAAAACAGCCGGTGACTGAATTTCCGGTAACAGTCACGTTAAGTGATGCAGATGCTATGCTTGCTGATTACACTCTCAGCAGCTTGCAACAATGGCAAGTGCTGGCAAGAATTTCCGCCGATGAACGCATTGATGCGAGTCCGGGTGATCTTGATGGTCGCTCGGAGGTTATAACTACCATAACCGACGACACGCTTACCGTTATTATAAACAACCGTATAAACGATGGTCGCTAACTGAGTATAGGATTCTATGAAACATTTATTGATGGCTTTGCTGCTGGCGCTGCTGGCAGGGTGCAGCAGCACTGGCGAGAATGGCGATGATGACTATGCTGACCCGCGTGACCCATTTGAGACCGTGAACCGTGATTTATGGGACTTTAATCAGTCGCTCGATGATGCAGTAATTAGACCTGCGGCAATGGCGTATGAAAAAATACCTGAACCTGTGCGCGATGGCCTGTACAACATGGCCGAGAATCTGGATGAGCCGTCGTCAACGGTAAACAATCTGCTGCAATGGAAAATTGCCGACGCCGGGGTGTCGTTAAGCCGCTTTGTGTTGAACTCCACCGTTGGTTTGCTGGGCTTTTTTGACGTAGCTGGTGAATTGGGTATGACCAAACGCCAGGAAGGTTTTGGTGAGGTGCTGGCAAGCTGGGGCGTTGGTAACGGGCCCTACCTGATGCTACCGGCGATGGGGCCAACGGTGGTAACCGACCGTGGTGGCGACTATGTTGATGGCCTGTACTTTCCCTTGGACTTGCTAAGCTGGCCCGCTAACATTGCCCGTTATACCATTAAGGGTTTAACCATGCGGCTGGAACTACGTCGCCAGGAAGACGTGCTGGAAAACTCGCTGGATCCATACTCATTTGTGCGCGAAGCCTACTTCCAAAATTGGCGGAACAACGTTTACGACGGGAATCCACCGTTAGAAGAGCCGGAAGAGTTCGAAGAATTCGAAGACTTTGACGACGATTAACGCAAAAAACTCTTAATTAGCCTTCCTACATTGACGGATGGCGCATGCTGAACAATGCTTAAGCATACATTCTTAGCGTTTTGCAGAGGTGTTCATGCAGGCAACCCGAGTTTTACTGATTGAAGATGATGCTGTATTTCAGTCAGTGGTGCGTCAATTTTTGACGCAGCGCGGGTATGAAGTGCGGGTGGTAGACGATGGCGAGGCTGGGTTAGAGGTTTGTGCTAGTAATGAGCCTGACGTGGTGTTGTGTGATTTGTTGTTACCCCGCATGTCAGGCCTGGATGTACTGGAAACCCTAGTGTCCCGGAATCAGGACATTCCAGTTATTGTTATCTCGGCTTCTGAGCAAATGTCCCATATTCGTGAAGCCGTGCGCCTGGGTGCCTGGGATTACCTGGTAAAACCGGTTCACGATCTCGAATTACTTGATTTTGCCATTCATAATTGCCTCGACCGACATCGCCTTGAAGAAGCGCATGAGCGTGAAGTATGGGAGCTGGACTCGCATATCGACGTGCTGTACCAAGACGAAGATGTGGTTTCCCGCTTAACCAACGACTTGATTCCCAACGGTGACTTAGAAAGCGGCGAATACCGCATTGCTCACGACTTTGGTGAGCAGAGCCCGGAGCGGTTGTTACTGGATTATCGGCAGCTGACAGAAGGTAAAGTGCTGGTGGTTATGGCAACGGCAAATGGCGTAGCAGGGCAAACCTTGATTTCGCTATTAGTTCTGAAAACGCTGATTAATCCGTTGGTGCGTCAGGCGTTAGCAGGCACCGACAAACTCTTGTATTACCCGGCCGAACTATTAGCGCACTTGAACAGTGAACTTTGTCACTCAAAAATTCGCACCGCTTACGATGTGGTGATTGGTATTTTAGATACTCATGAGCACGAATTTGTCTGGGCTCATGCGGGTGATCGTATTGAGCTGTCACACCCGGTTAAGCCTGATTTAAGCTTAGGAATTTGGCAGCAAGCACAGTTTCGCACGCACCGGCAACTGCTGGCTGCCGGTGAAGAGTTCACCGCTTGCTTTAATGATGCTCGGCTTCGTTTGCAACGATACCAGACTGCCGCTTAGCCGCGGCAACCGCTTGTGGAATAAAAGGCCGGGCCAGGTTTAAATTCACCGGCTGCAACACCAGCGGATAACTCAAACCTGCTGCTAGCAGTGTTAATACCTGCCAATACCAACCTTGAACGTTGATTAATAGCGCAAACAATGCCGTTAAAACCACCAGCTTAATCATATTCGCCAGCCAGCGTCTTGGCGTTGGCATTAAATGTTGCGCCTGCAGCACAAGAGCCGCTCGTTCAGTTAAGTTAAATTGTTTCAATTCAGGAACTTGTCGTGGAGAAAAGTAAATCATATCCTACCGTTTTGGGAACGTTCGTAAGCCCATAATTGTATCATATTGTCGACGGATTTGCTGCTAGTTCTTGCAACCTTGCACCCCAATAGGATATAAACCTTGCTCACCATGTGGCGGCGCAATTGAGCTGGCGGGCTGCATTTAAAATAAATAGAACTGAAATTGAGGGCGTTGTATGAGCCAGGCTCCATCTAAGGGAACTCTGTTTGGTCACCCGACCGGACTTTATATTCTGTTTACCACTGAAATGTGGGAACGTTTTTCATATTACGGCATGCGCGCACTATTGGTATTAACCTTAGTTGCTGCCACGGAATCCGTTAACCCTGGTTTCGGTTTATCGCAAGGTGATGCGTTAAAGCTGTATGGCTACTACACGGCCCTGGTTTACTTTACGCCGCTGATTGGTGGTTGGTTAGCTGATAACTTCTTAGGCCAGCGTAAGTCTATTCTATGGGGTGGTGTGTTAATGGCTGCCGGGCAATTTGTGCTCTTTGCCGCCACGCCTCACAGCATGGACTTATTCTATGTTGGTTTGGGCTTAATCATTGCCGGTAACGGTTTATTTAAACCGAACATTTCTACCATTGTTGGTGACTTGTACCCACAAGGTGACGCCCGTCGAGACAGTGCCTTCTCCATTTTCTACATGGGTATTAACTTAGGTGCCTTTATAGCGCCGTTAATTACCTCAACCTTGGGTGAAAGCCCGGAATACGGCTGGCGCTGGGGTTACTTTGCTGCTGGTGTTGGTATGAGCCTGGCGGTAATTACCCAGGGCCTGACTTTCCAGCGCTTTTTGGGTGATATTGGTAAAATTCCGGGAGCCAAGCTGTCGTTGGAAGCCTCCGGTGGTACCAAAAAGCCATTAACCAATGTCGAGCGTGATCGCTTGCGGGTTATCCTGTCGCTATTCGTATTTGTGACCGTGTTTTGGCTGGCCTTTGAGCAAGCCGGTGGTCTGATGAACATTTACGCGTCAGAATACACTGCCCGTACTGTTGGTAGTTTTGAAATTCCGGCGGGTTACTTCCAGTCGTTGAACCCACTGTTTATTCTTATTTTTGCGCCAGTGTTCTCCGTTCTTTGGGTGTTCTTGCACAAGCGCGACAGCAGCCCCGATGCGCCGATTAAAATATTCGCTGGTTTATTATTAACCGCGATTGGTTTTGGCTTTTTGGTGGTCGGTGTATTTGAAATTCAGGCCACCGGCTCATCCAGCATGATTTGGCTGGTACTGGCTTACTTATTCCATACTTTAGGTGAACTTTGTATTTCACCAGTTGGCTTGTCCCTGATGACCAAATTAGCACCGCTACGGTTGGCCAGTCTGGTGATGGGTATTTGGTTCCTGATGCCGGCCATTGCGCAGTATCTGGCAGGTCTGGTAGGCTCGTTCTCTGATACCGCAGACCAATACGATCCGGTGCGACACTTCGCTGGCAGCTTAGGTATTAGCCCGCAGTTCTCCGGGTTGCTGGTGGTGTTCGGTGGTATTGCCCTTGGCTTAATCGTATTCGGTCTGATTTTGTGGGCGGTTTCGGGCAAGCTGGTCGACTGGATGCACGGTGCTGAGCGGCAGGAGCCTTCCACCGCTGCTGAAGGTATTGAGCAAGAGTTGGAAGTGGTTGCTGAACACGAAGGCATTACCACGTCGAAAGCCTCTGATAAGAATCAGAAGTAAAGGATTTAACATGGTAAAAAAAGTAGTTATACCGGTAGCCGGACTTGGCACACGGATGTTGCCGGCCACGAAAGCGATTCCAAAAGAAATGCTGCCGTTGGTAGACCGTCCACTTATTCAATTTATTGTGGAAGAGTGTGCGGCGGCGGGGTTAACCGATATTATTCTGGTTACTCACTCCAGTAAAAACTCCATCGAAAACCATTTCGATACCAGTTTTGAATTGGAAACCACGCTGGAAACCCGCGTTAAGCGCCAGTTGCTGGACGAAGTAAGGTCTATTTGCCCGCGCGGCGTGACTATTATGCACGTGCGCCAAGGCGTGGCGAAAGGCTTAGGGCATGCTGTATTGTGCGCGCGGCCATTGATTGATGATCAGCCGTTTGCGGTGGTGTTGCCGGATGTTCTGGTAGACGCCGCCAGTTGCGACTTAAAACGTGACAACCTGGCCGAAATGGTGCGTAACTTTACCGAATCGGGTAACGCGCAGGTTATGGTTGAGAAAGTACCAGCCGGTTTGGTTGACCAATACGGCATTGCCGATATCGATGGCAAAGACTTAGCGCCCGGTGAGCAAGCAGCTATTACCCGATTAGTCGAGAAGCCTGCGGTAGGTTCGGCACCCTCGGACTTAGCTGTGGTGGGGCGGTATGTGTTTCCGGCGGCATTGTGGCCCTTGCTGGAGCGGACCCCAGTGGGTGCCGGTAATGAAATCCAGCTAACCGACGCCATGGACATGTTGCTGGGCGATCAGCAAATGAATGCTTACTATATGAAAGGGCGTAGCCACGATTGTGGGAACAAGTTGGGATATGCCAAAGCTTTTGTTGAGCACGCTCTGCGTCATCCGTCATTAGGTGACGATATGCGCCAGTGGTTAGCTGGCTTGAATACTAAGTAAAGTGAAGCATCGGCCCGGAATTACAGGCCGGTGCTGGCTTTGGCAAGCGGTTGTGGGTATATTTGTTGATTCACGGCCGGTTGCTGTAGCCCCTGCAGTAGAATTTGTGCCAGCACCCGCGCACAAGGCCCGGATTTTTCGCCTTTCGGTAACACCAGATAAAGCGAACCACGGCGATGGCTGCTGCCTTCCAGTTCCAGTTTACGCAAAGTACCGTTACGAATAGCTGCACCACTGACATGCGGTGGTAACCAGCAGAAACCAAGCCCGCCCAACACCAGCCGTAAGGCTTCATCAAAGTGACTCACGGTCCAGCGTTGTTCCGAACGCAACCAACCTTCGGTTTCATCCGGCTTGGGTGCGGTATCACTAATCACCACCTGCAAATGCCGAGTAAGCTCGTCTTGAGTTACGGCACGTCCTAACTGGGCCAGTGGATGCGAAGGGTGGCACACCAACTCTAATTGATACTCACCAATAGGTTCACCAATATAGCCTTTCGGTAACTGGTGAGTGATAACCAAGTCGGCCGACTGGTCCTGAATGTGTTGTTTCGTGCCGGTTAACACCGAGTCTTCGATGATTAAACGGCTGCCCCGACTTTGCTGCTCAAATTCCTGCAACAAGGTGAGTATGGGGGTGCGGTCAAACACCATTTCCACCACCATGCGAATATGTGGCTCCCAACCTTCATTCAGGTTTTCCGCCAGTTGTTCCAATTCAGTTACCGTTTGGGTGAGTTGGCGTGAGCGCCGCAGCATCACTTCGCCAATGTCGGTTAAACAGGCTTTACGGCCGCGCACTTCCAATAGCTGCACGCCCAGCACCTGCTGTAGCTTAGCCACAGCATGGTTTAGCGACGACTGACTCTTATTCAGTTGCTGTGCAGCGTGTGCATAACCGCCATGATCTACCACAGCTTGCAGTATACGCCATTGCTCTATAGTCGTTTTCGGACGGTAAAGTTGCATTATTTTGTGGCCAGTAAGACGGCTCGTTGGGGAGCTTGATACCCTTCAATAGTCAGTTGCGGTGCATTTGGATCAAGAAAGTCGTGTAAAGACTCCCCCTGCATCCATTCGGTACGCCGCTGTTCTTCAATACTGGTGGTTGCAATATCGACCACGCGCACCTTGGTAAAACCAACGCGTTGTAACCAATGACTCAGTGCCGCGCAGCTTGGTAGAAACCACACGTTGCGCATTTTTGCATAGCGTTCACCCGGCACCAGCACGGTGTTCTCATCGCCATCCACTACAATGGTTTCCAGCACCAGCTCACCGCCTTTGCGCAGTTGTTGATGCAACTGGTTGAGGAAATCAATGGGTGAGCGGCGATGGTAGAGCACGCCCATACTAAACACCGTATCGAATTCTAGTTTAGTCGGCATTTGCTGAATTCCCAGTGGAAATAGGTGCGCACGTTCGGCAATAGCTTCCGGCATAAAGCGGCGTAACGCTAGAAATTGCGCTACAAACAGCTGGCCCGGGTCGATTCCCCAGGCATCGGTGGCGCCGGCTTCCAGCATGCGCCATAGGTGATAGCCGCTACCGCAGCCAACATCCAGTACCTGTCGCCCCTGCAAGTCGCTAATGTGGGGCAGCAAACGTTGCCATTTCAGGTCTGAACGCCATTCGGTGTCAATCTCCACGCCAAATACATTAAAGGGGCCTTTACGCCATGGCATTAACTGGCTCAGTAAACCGCGCAGGCGGGCTTGCTGATGTTCAGCGGCAGCAGGGCCTAGTCGAATAGTATCACCCAGCTCACAGTGGCTGGCGGTAAGCTCAGGCAGCAAGTCGATGGTGCGTAACCACTTGCTCCATTCACCGTGTTGCTGCGACTGCTGCCACAGCTCTAACTGGCCGGTGAGATGCGTTAACCAAGGCGCCAAAGGAGAAGCCAGCAAGCGCGCCAGATCCTGTTGCCATAATTGTAGTGCCGACATTTGGCTTAGTTTCATGATTGCGCTCGCTGGGTTGGTTTTACCGCCACCAGCGACAAAAAGTTAAAGCATTGGAACCACACTTGCGTGTTCACAAAACCCGCTGTTGTCAGACGTTGCTGATGTTCTGCAAGGGAATCAATGCGCATGACGTTTTCAATGGCTGCGCGTTTTTGACTGATTTCTAAGTCACTATAGCCATTTGCGCGTTTGAAGTCGTGATGTAAATCAACCAACAAGGCATCGCCGGTTTCGTGTGCGCCGATAACTTTCTCGGACAAAATCAATACGCCGCCAGGTTTCAGGCCGGCATAAATGCGCGTGAGTACCTCAAGTCGTTCCGGCTTAGGCACAAATTGCAGGGTAAAGTTAACCACTACCACCGACGCATTTTCGATGTTGGTTTGCTGAATAGGTTCACACTGCAGCTGCACTGGCACTGACGACTTAAAGCCATCTAAGTGCAGGCGGCAGCGTTTGATCATGGCGGCGGAGTTATCCACGCCAATAATTTCACAGCCAGCTAGCTGTTCACAACCTTTACGCATGGCCATAGTGGCGGCGCCCAGCGAGCAACCCAAATCGTAAAGCCTGGTGTTTGGCTGCGCGTAACGGGCGGTCAATTTGCTGAGCGTGTGCAGGATGGTTTGGTAACCTGGAATCGATCGATTGATCATATCCGGGAACACCTCAACCACCTGCTCATCAAAACAAAAATCGCTGATTTGCGCTAAGGGTTCAGCAAAGAGCGCATCGCGCTTATTTTGAGAGATATCGGACATGCGTATCCTGTTGTGATCACTAAATTTCGCAGAAGTTGGGTTATTGTACGCTTATTTGAAAAATGTGAAAACGGGCGGGGGTTGTTTATGCGCTGGCTAATGACTTTCACCCGCAGTCCGTTATAATGTTGCGTTCTGAAATTTACTCATCTTAAAACTCGCTGGCAGTTCGTTTGCAGCGTCAAACATGGTAGTAGGAAAGGCACATGCGCAGCCATTATTGTGGACAAGTCACTGAAGCTCTTATTGATCAACAAGTCACTTTGTGTGGCTGGGTTAACCGTCGCCGCGATTTAGGTGGCCTGATTTTTATCGATATTCGTGACCGTGACGGCCTGGTTCAGGTGGTTTTCGACCCGGATCAAAAAGACATGTTTGCAGTTGCGGAAAAGCTGCGCCAGGAATTCTGCATTCGGTTGCAGGGCACAGTACGTGCGCGTCCTGATGGCCAGGTGAATAAAGACATGGCCAGTGGTGCGGTTGAAATTAACGCGACTGAGCTGGAAATTATTAGCCGCGCCGAGCCACTGCCTATTGATTTTAATCAACAGGTAAGTGAAGAGCAGCGGTTGCGCTTCCGTTACTTAGACTTGCGTCGTCCGCAAATGAGCCACAACCTGCAGTTCCGCGCTAAAGTAACCAGTTTGGTACGCCGCTTTTTTGATGAGCAGGGCTTTTTAGATATTGAAACGCCAATGCTGACCCGGGCAACCCCGGAGGGTGCGCGTGATTACTTAGTACCAAGCCGCACGCACAAAGGGAAGTTCTTTGCATTACCACAGTCACCACAGTTGTTTAAGCAATTGCTGATGATGTCTGGTTTTGATCGCTACTATCAAATCGTGAAGTGCTTCCGTGATGAAGACTTACGTGCCGATCGTCAGCCGGAATTTACCCAAATAGATATTGAAACCTCATTTATGAGTGCCGACCAGGTGATGGCGGTTACTGAGAAAATGACGCGTCAGTTATTCAGTGAATTACTGCAGGTTGAACTGGGTGAATTCCCACGCATGACCTGGCACGAAGCGATGCGTCGGTTTGGTAGTGACAAACCGGACTTGCGTAACCCACTGGAATTGGTAGATGTAGCCGATTTACTCAAAGACGTTGAGTTCAAAGTATTCTCAGGCCCAGCCAATGACGCAAACGGCCGCGTGGCCGCGTTGAAGGTACCAGGTAAGGCCGAAGCGATTTCGCGCAAAAACATTGATGAATACACCAATTTTGTTGGTATTTACGGTGCCAAGGGCTTGGCCTGGTTGAAAGTAAAAGACCTGAGCGCTGGCCGCGAGGGTATTCAGTCGCCAGTACTGAAGTTTATTCCGGATGATGCCCTGCAAGGTATTTTAGAGCGCACCGAAGCGGCTAACGGCGACATTATTTTCTTCGGTGCCGATAGCGCCACTGTCGTGGCTGAAGCTTTGGGCGCATTGCGCCTGAAAGTTGGTCAGGAGCATGATTTTGTAAGCGATGAATGGCGGCCACTATGGGTAGTCGACTTCCCGATGTTTGAAGCTTATGAAGGTGGCCTGGCGGCGTTGCACCATCCATTTACTGCGCCGGTGAACGTTACTGCAGAAGAATTGCAAGCTAATCCGGCGGCAGCTCTGTCGAATGCCTATGACATGGTGTTAAATGGCGTGGAAGTAGGTGGTGGTTCCGTTCGTATTCACGAAAATCAGATGCAACAAGCGGTATTCGGCATTTTAGGTATTGAACCTGACGAAGCGCAGGAAAAATTTGGCTTCTTGCTGGAAGCGCTGAAGTACGGCACGCCACCGCATGCTGGTTTGGCATTTGGTTTAGATCGTCTGGTTATGTTGATGGTGGGCGCAAGCTCTATCCGCGACGTGATTGCTTTCCCGAAAACCACCACGGCGGCTTGTGTGCTTACCGATGCACCTGGCGTGGCTAATACCGCTGCGCTGGACGACTTAGGCATCGATTTAAAAGCGCTGCCAGGCACAGATGACAGCGAGTAAAGCCAGTTAAACGAGGACAGGAGCTATGGCAGGACATTCCAAATGGGCCAATATTAAGCATCGTAAAGCAGCCCAGGATGCCAAAAAAGGCAAAATATTTACCCGCCTGATCCGGGAAATAACCGTGGCCGCCCGCGAGGGCGGTGGCGAACCTGAAACCAACCCCCGCCTGCGCGCCGCTATAGATAAAGCGCTGTCCAACAACATGAAACGCGACACCATAGATACCGCCATTAAACGCGGTAGTGGCGACTTAGACGGCGATAACGTTGATGAACTCACCTACGAAGGCTATGGCCCCGGTGGTGTGGCCATTATGGTTGAAACCATGACCGACAACCGTAACCGAACGGTGTCTGACGTGCGCCATGCCTTCAGTAAACATGGCGGCAATTTAGGTACTGATGGCTCGGTGGCATACTTGTTTAATAAACGCGGCGTGCTGAGCTACAGCGCTGAAACCAACGAAGACGAATTAATGGAAGCGGCGCTGGAAGCCGAGGCAGAAGATGTTGTGCACAACGAAGCCGATGGTAGCTTTGATGTGTACACCACCCCGGAAACCTTCGGCACGGTGAAAGACGCTTTGGACAAATCAGGCTTGCAAAGTGCTCATGCGGAAGTGACCTGGGTGCCGGAAACCCGCTCTGAACTGGATGCGGAAAACGCTGAACAATTTCTGAAGTTAATTGATGCGCTGGAAGACTTAGACGACGTACAGGATGTGTATCACAACGGTGATATCAGCGACGAGTTGCTGGAGCGCCTAACTTGATGCGCGCCTAGCATGACCATTATTCTGGGCATTGACCCCGGCTCGCGGCTTACTGGCTACGGTGTGATTGAACAGCAAGGTAGTAAGTGTCACTACCTTGGCAGTGGCTGTATTCGTGCTGCGGGAACCACGGCTAAGCCCCGCGAGCTGGCTGAGCGGCTGCGTATTATTCACGATGGTGTGGCCGAACTTATTACCCAGTTTAAACCTGACGAATTTGCCATTGAGCAAGTATTTATGGCGCGCAATCCTGACTCGGCGCTGAAGCTAGGTCAGGCGCGTGGTGCGGCTATAGTGGCGGCAGCCTGTGCTGATTTGAGCGTAGCGGAGTATTCGGCGCGGCAAATTAAACAGGCCGTCGTAGGTACAGGCGGTGCCGACAAAGTGCAGGTGCAACATATGGTGATGTCTGTGTTAAAGTTATCGCAACCACCACAAGCCGATGCTGCTGACGCACTGGCGGTTGCTTTGTGTCATGCACATACGCGGCAAAGTTTAATCCGTATGGCAGGCGCGGCACAAAAAACAGTCCGTGGACGGCTACGCTAACCAATTGGAGAAACAAGGGTGATAGGACAATTAACGGGTCGGTTACTACGCAAGCAGCCACCGGAAATACTGATTGACGTGCAGGGTGTTGGCTATGAAGTACAAATGCCAATGACTTGTATGTATGACTTACCCGAAATTGGCGAAAATGTAGTGCTATGCACGCATTTCGTGGTGCGCGAAGATGCCCAGTTACTGTATGGCTTTAACACTCAGGCCGAACGAACCTTGTTTCGTCAGCTGATTAAAGCCCAGGGCGTAGGCCCTAAGTTAGCGCTTACTATTATGTCCGGCATGTCGGCTAGCCAATTTGTGCGCGCGGTGAGTCATGATGACGTGTCCAGCTTAATTAAATTACCCGGCGTAGGCCGTAAAACCGCCGAACGCTTAGTGGTAGAAATGCGTGACCGATTGGCCAACTGGACCAGCGCCACGCCAGCCACCGATAGTTTTGGGGTGGATGATCACGACTTGCAGCCGACTATAGCAGTGAATGACCCGCGTCAGGACGCACTGAGTGCGTTAGCGGCTTTGGGTTATAAACCAATACAAGCGGAAAAAGCCATTAAACAAGTGGCAACCAGCGGCATGAGCAGTGAAGAAATGATTCGTCAGGCGTTAAAATCGATGGCCTGATGGAAAGTTACGGTAGTTATCAACCCGGTGCAGCGCTAAAGCGGCCCAATGACAGAAGAGTTGCCACAGCATGATAGAAGCCGACCGTATTAACCAAGCCTTGCCGCAGGGTGACGACGAAGTCATTGATCGTGCCATTCGGCCGAAATCACTGGCGGACTACACCGGTCAAACCCATGTGGTTGAGCAAATGAGTATTTTTATTCAGGCTGCCCGGCAACGGGAAGAAGCGCTGGATCATCTGTTGATATTCGGACCGCCCGGGCTTGGTAAAACCACGCTTGCCAACATTGTTGCTAACGAACTTAACGTAAATATTAAGCAAACCTCGGGTCCGGTGCTGGAAAAGGCTGGTGACCTTGCGGCACTATTAACCAATCTTGAAGCGCACGACGTGCTGTTTATTGATGAAATTCATCGCTTGAGTCCGGTAGTGGAAGAAATTCTTTATCCGGCTATGGAAGACTATCAGCTGGATATCATGATTGGTGAAGGTCCGGCAGCCCGCTCTATTAAGCTGGAGCTGCCTCCTTTCACACTTATTGGTGCAACCACCCGAGCTGGCGCTTTAACGTCTCCCTTACGGGACCGGTTTGGCATTGTCCAGCGGCTTGAGTTTTATCAGGTCAGCGAACTGACCGAAATTATTAAGCGCTCGGCCAGCTACCTGAATTTGCAATTGGCTGACGATGGTGCGGTAGAAATAGCACGACGCTCGCGCGGTACGCCGCGAATAGCGAATCGATTATTGCGGCGTGTGCGCGATTTCGCCGAAGTTCGCAGCGACGGTAACATTACCCAGCATATTGCAAAGCAAGCCTTAACCATGGTGGATGTGGACGAAGCCGGGTTTGATTACATGGACCGCAAGTTACTGCTGGCTATTATGGAGAAGTTCTCTGGTGGTCCGGTTGGGCTGGATAACTTAGCCGCTGCCATTGGTGAAGAAAAAGAAACTATTGAAGACGTGCTGGAACCTTATTTGATTCAGCAAGGCTTTTTGCAACGAACACCGCGCGGCAGAATTGCCACGCCACATGCTTACGCGCATTTCGGGCTACCCGGGAAAACCGTGGAATAGATAAAAAAAAGCCCGCACAAAGGTGCGGGCAAAATACAGAACAACAAGGAAGTTAAATCCAGGGAACATAACAGCAAAGAAGTGACAACCAATCTCTTCGTCTCTGATATGGTGCGTATTATAGCGGTGAGAACGCTACATTCAACCGAGAAAAATTGTTGTTCGCATTAGTTTAACTAATTTGTTATAAAAATTAACGTTTGTTTTTTGTTCTCTTGTAAATTGGTATGACCAAATTAGTCTTTATTTTTCAATTGATTAGTTAGAAAGCGCTTGTTTTTATACATGAATAAAAGTCTGTCGCTTTTTTAAACAATTTTAAACCTAGCTGGTGATATGAATAAAATAAATTTTTCTGCCGGAACTTTTATCTGGCCTATCAGGGTCTACTACGAGGACACCGATGCAGGTGGTATCGTGTATTACGCGAACTATCTCAAATTTCTTGAACGTGCACGTACGGAATGGTTACGATCATTAGGTATAGAGCAGGACACTTGGCTAGCGGCCGGGGTTGCTTTTGTGGTGCGTCAGGTTCAGTTAGATTTACGCTTGCCAGCGCGCTTTAATGAGCTGCTGCAGGTGCATAGTAAAATGACCCGGGTTGGCCGGGCTTCAGTAGAATTTGAACAGTGGGTGCTGGGCCCTGATCAACAGGTTATCTGTAGCGCGACGGTAAAGGCGGCATGTGTTAGCCTAGCCACAACAGATAAGCCCATGAAAGCCACTCCCATGCCAGTTGAAATAGTAGAGGAACTTAAGCGTGCAAGCTGATTTATCAATAACTGCATTAATTCTAGAAGCTAGTATTGTTGTACAACTGGTTATGTTGCTGTTGCTGTTTTTCTCAGTAGCCGGCTGGGCCATGATTTTCCAGCGCCGCAAAGCTATTGGAACAGCTTTGCAGGACGCTTATAAATTTGAAGAACGGTTCTGGTCAGGGGTTGATTTGGCGCGCTTGTTTCAGGAAATTTCGGCCCGGGCACACAATAGCCGCGGCATGGAATTATTGTTCTACGCAGGCTTTAAAGAGTTTGCCCGCTTGCGCAACAACCAAGACATTCAACGCCAGCACATTCTGGATGCCAGCTACCGGGCCATGCGTGTGGCGCACTCCCGTGAAATGGATAAGTTAGAAAGTAACTTGTCGCTGCTAGCTACCATAGGTTCCATCAGCCCCTATATAGGCTTGTTTGGTACCGTTTGGGGTATCATGAATGCCTTTATCGGCCTAGGTTCGGTGCAGCAGGCAACCTTGGCGATGGTAGCACCTGGTATTGCGGAAGCTTTGATAGCCACCGCGATGGGCTTATTCGCAGCTATTCCTGCCGTTATTGCTTACAACCGCTTTACCAACCGGGTTGAGAAAGTGGATAACCAGTATTTGAACTTTATGGATGAGTTTTTAGCTATTTTGCAGCGTCAGGCGCTGAATGTGAAAGCGGCTGAAACCCGTAATCCAGCAGCTCAGGAAGGAACGGTATAATGATGACGGTGCAGCGCCGTCGGCGTCGTCCGGTGGCAGATATCAACGTAGTGCCATACATTGACGTGATGTTGGTATTGCTGATTATATTTATGGTAACTGCACCTTTGATTACTCAGGGTGTGAATGTCGATTTGCCAAAAGCAGCGGCGGAGCCTTTGTCAGAAGATAGTAAAACCCCGTTGGTAGCTTCGGTAAACCGCGACGGTCAGTATTTTTTGAACGAGAACTCGAATCCTGAAGCACCGTTATCGGCGCAGGAACTGGCTGTGCAGGTTGCTGCGCAACTACAGGTTGACCCTGAACGGCCGGTGATGGTGAATGGTGACGGTGCCGTTTCCTACAATCAAATCGTTCAATTGATGGTATTACTGCAACGAGCTGGGGTACCTTCCGTGGGTTTAATGACAGATTCGACAGGCGTGGAATAAAGTAGTGGCGGAAACTAACAAAACTTCGGCAAAACCAGCGTCTGATAGCGCAGTTAAAACCTCGGGTCGACAATTGGCCGGTGCGGGTGTGAGTAGCTCTATTAAGGTGCCGTTGGCCATTTCAATAGGCTTACACTTGTTTATTGGCGCTATTATTTTCGTCAGCATGGAGTTTACTCCGGACTACGATCGACCTGCGATGCAGGTAGACATTAGTAACATGGAAGACGATTTGGAAAATGAAATTGTTGCAGCTGTTACTGTTGATAAAGCAGCGGTGGAGCAGCAAGCGGCGCAGATTCGTGAGCAGCAACAGCAACAGCGTGACGCCGAACAACGGCGCGTGGCTGAACTGGAACGCCGCGCCGCTGAAGCCCAACGTCAAGCCGAGCAGGAACGGCAGCGGCAACAACAGTTAGCAGCGCAAACGGCACAAGAGCAACGTGAAGCGGAGCAGGAAGCCCAACGTGTGCGCGAGCGTCGCGAGGCAGAAGAAGCCGCAGCTGAGCAAGCCGCCCAGCGCCGGGCTCGCGAAGAAGCTGCTGCGGAAAAAGCCGCGCAGGAACGGCGCGAAGAAGAAGCTCGCCGCCAGCGTGAAGCACAAGAGCAACGCGAACGCGAAGAAGAACAGCGCCGTAAAGCTGAACGTGAAGCGCAAATGCAACGTGAATTAGCTGAAGAAATGGCGCAGCGTCAACGGGCTCGCTCACAGCAAATGCAAACTGAGATTCAAAAGTACACGGCGTTGATTCAACAAACCATTCAACGCAACTGGAATATTGATGATTCCATGCGTGGGAAGTCGTGTGAGTTAACCATTAGTGTTGCTCCAAGTGGCTTTGTAAAGTCGGTGAACACCGGATCCGGAGATGATAATGTGTGTCGATCGGCCCGCAACGCAGTACTGAAAGCCAATACCTTGCCGGTATCAGAAGACCCTGATATATACGCAGAAATGGCGACCATTAAATTAACTGTGAAACCTGAGTTGTAACCCTATGATGAAAAAATTAGTAATTTTATTCCTGAGTTTAAGTGTATTGACCAGTCCGCTGGCTCGCGGAGCCCTGGAAATTGTCATTACCGAGGGTATAGATACAGCCCGGCCGATAGCAGTAGTGCCATTCCGTTGGAACGGTGAAGGCCCGGCGCCGGGCGATATTTCTAATGTGGTGGCTGCCGATTTAATGCGCAGTGGTAAGTTTAACCCGATTCCGGCAGCGGCTATGCCGCAAATGCCCAGCACTAGCGGTGAAGTAGACTATGCGGCCTGGGCTGGTTTGGGTGTTGAAGCTATTGTGGTGGGAACCGTTGAAGAGTATTCGGTAGACCGTTACACCATTAAGTTTGAAGTGATTGATGTGTTACGTGGCCAAATTACTGGTGGCGGATCGCAAATGTTGCGTGAAGGCGAACTGGTGGCTAGTAATGACCATATTCTGGATGCGCGCAGCAGCGTGGTGACCAGTTCTCAGTTTCGTCAGTACTCGCATCGTATTTCCGATGTGGTTTATGAAGAGCTAACTGGCGAGCCCGGTGCCTTCATGACGCGTATTGCTTATGTGACGGTTAACTATAACGATGATAAGCCTTATCAACTGATGGTGGCGGATTATGACGGTTACGGTGAGAGAGTGTTGCTGCGCAGTAATCAGCCACTTATGTCACCAAGCTGGTCGCCCGATGGCAATAAACTTGTTTATGTGAGTTTTGAAAATAAAACCGCAGAGATTTTTATTCAGGACATTTACACCACGCGGCGTGACAAATTAACGTCGTTTCCCGGCATCAACGGTAATCCTATTTTCTCACCCGACGGCAAGCGTATAGCCATGGTGTTGTCGAAAGACGGTAATCCTGAGTTGTATATAATGACGTTGGCGAATCAGCAACTACAACGGGTAACAAATAATCGCGCGATTGACACTGAGCCAAGCTGGACGCCCGACGGTAAATCGTTGATATTTACGTCAGAAAGAGGTGGAAGACCACAACTTTATAGCGTAAATTTACAGTCAGGTTCGGTTCGGCGCTTAACTTTTGAAGGCGAACAGAACTTAGGTGGTACGGTTATGCCAAGCGGCGATCAGTTCGTACTGGTAAATCGTACCCGTGGCAACTACCATATTGCTAAGCAAGACTATCCGTCTGGTGCAATGCAGGTACTGACTCAAACGTCATTGGATGAGTCGCCGAGTTTGGCACCTAACGGCAGCATGATCATTTACAGTACTACGCACAATGGTAAACAAGTACTGGCGCTGGTGTCCGTTGATGGTCGTTTTAAGGCGAGATTGCCAGCCCGCGAGGGTGAAGTAAAATCGCCATCATGGTCGCCGTATTTGCGTTAGGTTGCAGTGAAGGCGCATCACGGTTTAATATGTAGTAGTATTTCGAACGAAAAAAAAAGGAACATGCGGATGAACTTGAACAAATTTCTGAAAGGCCTGGCCATTGCTTTACCTATTGCAACGCTGGCAGCTTGTAGCTCGAATCAACAAACTGATTCTGGTACTGGCACGCAAGACACGAATCAACAACAGCAGCAAGAATCTGGTGTTGATGTTGGTGCAGCAGATCGCACCATGTCTCCGGAAGAACAACGTCAAGAAAAATATGACGAACTACGTAAAGAGCACATGATTTACTTTGCTTTTGACGAATCTCGCATTGCTTCTGAGTATGCTGAACTACTAGCCGCTCACGCTGACTACTTAGTTAAAAATCCTTCAGTTGACGTAGTTATTGAAGGCCATGCGGATGAGCGCGGAACTCCTGAGTACAACATTGCTCTGGGTGAGCGTCGTGCAAAAGCGGTAACTGAATACCTGCGTAACTTAGGCGTTAATTCTTCGCAACTTTCTACCGTTTCTTACGGTGAAGAGAAGCCATTGGTTCGTGCATCAAACGAATCAGCCTACGCTAAAAACCGTCGCGCTGTATTAGTTTACTAAGCAGCGTCCGGTTCGTTGGTAATTAAGACATCGGCAAAAGGTTACGTATGAAATTAAACCTTATTGCAGTTGCAGCTTTGTGTGTAGCCTGGCCAGCGTTAGCTGTCCAGGCTCCTGTTGCTAGTGTATCCTCAGGAAGTCTCGAGGAACGCTTAAACCAGTTAGAGCGAGTTATTGATGCACGTAACAGTGCGCAAATGAATTTGCTTAACCAGGTGAACATGCTGCAGGAAGAAGTTGCTGAACTGCGTGGCGTTACCGAAGAGCATGCGTTTCAATTGGAACAATTGCTAACCCGTCAACGTGAGCTTTATCAGGAAATTGACCGACGCTTAGCCAATCAAAGTAGCGCACCAGCGAACACTCAGGTTATTGATAGTTCTGCGGTGACCGGTGGCAGCTCTGCTGGTAACAACGGTGCGGCTGACTACTCTGGCAATCTTTCCGAAAACGATGCCTACGATCGTGCGATCAAGTTAGTGCTGGAAGACAAGCGCTACCAAGATGCGATTCCGGCTTTCCAGCAGTTTCTAGAGCGTTTCCCCAGTTCCAGCTATGCTCCTAATGCGCATTATTGGTTAGGACAGTTACTGTTTTCTGATGGCAACTACGATGGTGCTGCGGAACAATTTAAAACTGTGGTAGATGATTACCCTGACAGTAATAAGCGGGCAGACTGCTTGCTCAAGTTGGGTTCTATTGCACGTCAGCAAGGCCAGAACGCTGCAGCCAAAGACTATTTCAATCAGGTTATTAGCGGTTACGCGGACAGCACTGAAGCTGGTTTGGCGCGACAACGCCTGAGCGAATTGTAGAATCATTGTAATAAAACGCCCTGATGTGGGCGTTAATTAAGCAAACGCACCCATTAACTGCAATTTGCAGTTGCAACCCGGTGTTATTTCAGTAAACTATGCCGCCGTTGCAACAGCATTAGGTTGTAACAAGTAGTGTGTATTGTGGGTCGTTAGCTCAGTTGGTAGAG
>JBBEBU010000020.1:0-151875 GCA_040882145.1 Idiomarina sp. | reverse complement strand
CAGTTGACTTTTAATCAATTGGTCGCTGGTTCGAATCCAGCACGACCCACCAATATTACGAAGTATTAAGCACAAGTTATACCCACCAAGATTAGTGACGGGTCGTTAGCTCAGTTGGTAGAGCAGTTGACTTTTAATCAATTGGTCGCTGGTTCGAATCCAGCACGACCCACCAATACCGTCACTCAAATAATTCTGTTATAATACTCAAACCTTTTGCAGTAGTCAGCGGTTCCAAACCGCAACAAATCACCCTATGAGCCAAATACAAATTATTGATACGTTGGATTACCATTTTCCAGCGAAGCCTGCGCCGCTGAGCGATGCAGATAAACAGCATTACCAACAACGCATCAAAACCTTATTGCGCGAACGCAACGCAGTTTTGGTGGCGCATTACTATACCGATCATGACATTCAGGCGCTGGCGGAAGAAACTGGTGGTTGTGTTTCCGATTCGTTGGAAATGGCCCGGTTTGGTCGTGATCACGACGCGCAAATGCTGATTGTTGCCGGTGTGAAGTTTATGGGCGAAACCGCGAAAATTTTAACGCCTGAAAAAACCGTATTGATGCCAACGTTGGAAGCAACCTGTTCGCTTGATTTAGGTTGTCCGGCCGATAAATTCAGCGCATTTTGTGATGAACATCCGGATCGCACCGTGGTGGTGTATGCCAATACCTCGGCTGCGGTGAAAGCGCGAGCTGACTGGGTGGTTACCTCCAGTATGGCGCTGGAGCTGGTTGATCACTTAGATGCTCAGGGCGAGAAGATTTTATGGGGCCCTGACCGCCATCTGGGTAATTATATTGCCGATCAAACTGGTGCGGACATGGTGATGTGGCAGGGCGCTTGTGTGGTACACGATGAATTTAAAGCCAAGGCTTTGCTTGATTTAAAAGCGGTATACCCGGACGCAGCCATACTGGTTCACCCTGAATCACCACGCGACATCGTGGCGTTGGCCGATGCAGTGGGCTCAACCTCGCAGCTTATTAAAGCCAGCCAAACCATGCCGAACGAAACCTTTATTGTGGCCACCGACCGCGGCATCTTCTATAAGATGCAGCAACTGCAGCCAAATAAGCGCTTTATAGAGGCGCCAACGGTTGGTAACGGCGCTACTTGCCGCAGTTGTGCACATTGCCCCTGGATGGCCATGAACGGCTTACAGGCAATTGCAGAGGCGCTGGAGAACGGTGGCGCTAAGCATGAGATTCATGTGGATGCCGAATTAGGCAAAGCCGCTATGAAACCACTGGACCGAATGCTCGAATTCTCGCGCAACCTACCGCGTTAAAAGTGCGGTAACAAAAAACGGGAAGCTTGAGCTTCCCGTTTTTATTTTCAATCTGTGCTCGACTTTTCCCTATGCCTGTTTCGCTATTCCCATTACTTCTTCGTGCTCAACGCGATCGTCTTCAGAGCCTTTAATTTCCATTGCACGAGCACGCTCGCGCATGACTTTCTTTTCAGAATGCACAAAGCGCTTTAGCAACTGCCGGATCAAGGGTTGATACCCCAAACCATGATGTTGAGCAATATCTTTTAAGTCATCTATCAATTCTTCTTCCAGCCGGATAGATATTGGGCGCAAGCGTAGGGATTGGTTTAGGGCGTCCTCTATAGCTTGATCGAACTCACTACGCTCAACATGAGCTTCACTTTGACCAAGCTCGCCGCTGTCCCATTTTTCGTCGTTTTCAATTGCCTTTTGAATGTCTGCTTGTTTCATTCTTTGCTCTCCTGCTTGCCTTACGTATTTTTTTAACCGACTTTTTAGCCATGTTTTTGGTATATACGTTGCTCGGTTTTGTTTGCCCTGTAGGCTGTTTTTATATAAATTTTTCCGCTTTCAAAAACAAAACAGATTTTTAGCTTAATACCGTCATCTGTTTCGGCAATGAACCACTGAGTGGGTGGTATTGTGCTATGTTCTTCTCTCGTATCTTGCAGTAAGCCACCACTTCTGTTGGCAAAGGCTTCACGAACCATTTCTTCTGTAACATGATGCTTGCGCTGCAACTTATCCTTAAGCCTCGGGCTAATAATCAGCATAGAATTTCCTCCTTGAAATTCGTAAATACATTTTGTATATACACGAAGTATACACATGCGGAATTTAAACTGCAATTATTCACTGGTTGAATGGCCGCTATACCACCTTTATGTCTTGCGGTTATTTGCCCGCCTGCTAAGTTAAAAGATTGTTAGCTAACAGCAGGTCAGCTATGAGTTTGTATAACCACCATGATGTGCGCGACAACTGCGGCTTTGGTTTGATTACTCAAATCAACGGCGAGCCTAGTCATTGGCTGGTGGAAACCGCCATTACTGGGCTGGCGAATATGCAGCACCGTGGTGGTATTGGCGCCGACGGTAAAACCGGCGACGGCTGTGGCTTGCTATTAAAGCTACCGGAGGATTACTTCCGCGAACTAGCCACTGAACAGAACTGGCTATTGGGTAAAAAGTTCGCCGTTGGCATGGTGTTTCTAAGCCAGAACGAAGCACTGGCGGCAATTGAACGTGAGTTCCTGGGCGAAGAACTACAGCGTGAAACCCTAACTGTAGAAGGATGGCGGGAAGTTCCCTATGACGCCAGCGTACTTGGCGAGGCGGCGCAAAAATCGCAACCGCAAATAGAGCAGGTATTTGTATCAGCGCCACCGGGCTGGCGTAAAAAAGACCTGGAACGGCGCCTGTACATGGCGCGTCGGCGTGCCGAAAAACGCTTGCAGGCTGATCATTCAGAGTTTTACGTGTGCTCCTTGTCATGTCTGGTGATTGTTTATAAAGGCTTAATGTTGGCCGCCGATTTGGCAAGGTTTTACCCCGATTTAGCTGACCCCGAGCTTAAAACTTCTATTTGTGTATTCCATCAGCGCTTTTCCACCAACACCGATCCGCGCTGGCCATTAGCGCAACCTTTCAGATTTCTGGCGCACAACGGCGAGATTAACGCGATTCGTGGTAATCGGCAGTGGGCGCAGGCACGCAGCTATAAATTGAGCTCGCCGTTGCTGGCTGATTTACAAGAAGCCGCGCCCTTCGTGAACGAAAGTGGCTCGGATTCCTCCTCATTGGACAACATGCTGGAGCTGATGCTGGCTGGCGGCATGGACTTATTCCGTGCCATGCGGTTGCTGATGCCGCCAGCCTGGCAGGGCAACCCGACCATGGCCGACGAATTGCGAGCGTTCTACGAGTTTAACTCCATGCATATGGAGCCCTGGGACGGACCTGCAGGTATAGTGATGAGCAATGGTCGGCATGTTGCCTGCAGCCTCGACCGGAACGGTTTAAGACCAGCACGCTATGTGCTCACTAGCGATGATGTTTTAACCGTGGCCTCGGAAGTGGGTATTTGGGACTACCAGAATGCGGAGGTAGTTGAAAAAGGCCGCCTTGGGCCGGGTGAAATGCTGGCGGTGGACACCTACAACGGCCGTATCTTGCGCAGCGCCGATATTGATCACGACTTGCAGCAGCGTCATCCGTATCGCCAGTGGCTGGACAAGCACGTAACCCGGTTAGTGCCATTTCGTGACTGTAGCGCCGAGCTGATTGGTCAGCGCTTGTTTGACGACGAGCGCATGCGCACTTATCACAAACTATTCCAATACAGCCGTGAAGAGCTACAGCAGGTTATTAGCGTACTTGCCTGTGACGGTAATGAAGCTACCGGTTCTATGGGTGACGATACCCCGATGGCGGTATTATCAAGGCAGCCACGACAATTATTCGACTACTTCCGACAACAGTTTGCGCAGGTTACCAACCCACCCATAGATCCTATTCGCGAACGCCACGTGATGTCGCTGGCTACTTGTATTGGTCGCGAGCAAAACGTATTTAACGAAACTTCCGGTTATGCCGGGCGGGTGGTATTTGAATCACCGGTGCTTATGTACACCGACATGAAGCAACTGCGCGAACTGGATGAACAACACTACCGCCATGCCACCTTATCGTTGCAGTACGATCCCTTGAAAGATAACTTAGAGCAAGCTATTGCCCGGCTCACTCAGGACGCCGTGCGGCTGGTGCGAGAACAGCAAGTGGTGTTGCTAATTCTGTCTGATCGCGGCATTGCCAAAGAGTTACTGCCGATTCCGGTTGCGCTGGCGGTAGGCGCGGTACAGCAGCAACTGGTGGCCGAACGTTTGCGCTGTGATTCGAATATCTTGGTGGAAACCGCTGCGGTGCGCGATTCGCATCAAATGGCAGTGTTAATTGGCTTAGGCGCTACGGCGGTATATCCGTTCTTAGTGTATGAAACTATTGAACAAATGGTTGCGCAGAAGGTTATTGATTTACCGGCCCGGGAAGCATTAACCAATTACCGCGAGGGCATTAACAAAGGCCTGCTGAAAATTATGTCGAAAATGGGCATAGCTACGGTGGCCAGCTACCGCGGTGCTTGCTTGTTCGAGATTGTCGGGCTTGCCGCAGACCTACGGGCACGCTGTTTCAAAACCGCCCCGGCGCGTATTGGTGGTGCTACTTTTACCGACCTGCAACAGGATTTATTGAAGCTTGCCAAGCAGGCCTGGCTGAAACGTCGTGATTTAACTCAGGGCGGCTTATTAAAATATGTGCATGGTGGCGAATACCATGCCTATAACCCCGACGTAGTAACCTGCCTGCAACGCGCGGTAAACAACGCTGATCAGGCTGCCTACAACCAGTTTAAGGTGTACGTAAATGAGCGTCCTATTGCGCATTTACGTGATCTACTGCACCCGCGGGAAGTAGCGAAGCCGCTGGCCATAACAGCGGTTGAGCCAGCGGCGGCGCTATTTCAGCGATTTGACACCGCCGCGATGTCTATTGGTGCCTTAAGCCCCGAGGCGCACGAAGCTCTGGCCCAGGCCATGAATCGCATTGGTGGCTGTTCGAATTCCGGCGAGGGTGGCGAAGATCCGCGGCGCTTTGGTACCGATAAAAATTCGCGCATTAAGCAAGTCGCTTCGGGTCGCTTTGGCGTCACCCCGCACTATCTGGTGAATGCTGATGTGCTGCAGATAAAAGTAGCCCAAGGTGCGAAACCGGGCGAAGGCGGGCAGTTGCCGGGTGAGAAAGTAACGGCAGAAATAGCCAAACTGCGGTTCTCGGTGGCTGGCACCACCTTAATTTCACCACCGCCGCATCACGATATTTATTCGATTGAGGATTTAGCCCAGCTTATTTTTGATCTGAAACAGGTGAATCCGCAGGCACTTGTTTCGGTGAAGCTGGTATCAGCACCGGGTATAGGCACCATAGCCGCAGGTGTAGCCAAAGCTTACGCTGACTTAATTACCGTGTCCGGCTACGATGGCGGCACCGGTGCAAGCCCGCTTACCTCGGTAAAACATGCGGGCAGCCCCTGGGAACTTGGCTTAGCCGAAGTACATCAGGCTCTGGTAATGAATAACCTGCGCCATAAAGTGCGCTTGCAGGTAGACGGCGGCCTGAAAAGTGGCCTGGATGTAATCAAAGCCGCCATTTTAGGCGCCGAGAGCTTTGGTTTTGGTACAGCCCCCATGATTGCCCTGGGCTGCAAATACTTGCGCATTTGCCACCTGAATAATTGTGCTACCGGGGTAGCTACTCAGGACGAGCAATTACGCCGTGAGCACTTTACCGGTTTACCCGAAAAAGTGATTCGTTACTTTGAGTTTCTGGCTGAAGAAGTGCGAGAGTGGCTGGCGAAGTTGGGTGTGGAGAAACTAACCGACTTAATTGGGCGGGTAGACTTATTGGCCCGGGTGGAAGGCCAAACCCTGCGGCAGCAACAGTTGGATTTAGCGCCATTACTTGGCGCTGCTGGAACTAAGTCTGAATTACCTTTGTATTGCACTGAGGCAAACCCGTCGTTCGATAAAGGTGAATTGAATCAGCAGCTACTGGCCGCTTGTAGCGACGCTATCAAAACTAAGGGTGGCGGCAGCTGGCAGTTTCCTATCCGAAATTTTGATCGCTCAGTTGGTGCTGCGTTAGCAGGTGCTATTGCCAAACAGCATGGCAACCAGGGCATGGCTGGCTCACCGTTAAAAATAGATTTTACTGGCAGTGCCGGACAAAGTTTTGGGGTGTGGAATGCCGGAGGTATGCACTTACGCATTACCGGCGACGCCAACGACTATGTAGGTAAAGGAATGGCGGGCGGGCAACTGATTTTGCGGCCGCCGGCTGACAGCCGGTACAAATCGGAGCAGGCCATTATTATGGGCAACACCTGCTTGTATGGCGCTACCGGGGGTAAGCTATATGCCTCGGGTTGTGCTGGTGAGCGTTTCGCGGTGCGTAATTCTGGTGCCATTGCTGTGGTTGAAGGTATTGGCGACCATGGTTGCGAGTATATGACCGGTGGCATTGTCGTGGTACTGGGCCGAATGGGGATTAACTTTGGCGCCGGCATGACAGGTGGATTTGCTTATGTTCATGACAGCGACGGGAAGCTGGAACAGCGATTGAACAGCGGACTGGTGGAAGCCCTGTCAGTAAAAGCGCCGATTTTGGTGGAGCATTTGCGCGGACTGATTCATGAGCATGTGGAAGCGACTGGTAGTAGCTACGCCAAAGCCATACTCACGGATCTGGAAGCCCATTTACCGCAGTTTTATATAATAAAACCCAAGTCGGCCAGTATTGCCGACTTGTTGGGGCACCGGGCCAGATCCACTGCTGAACTGCGCGTTGAGGTAATGTAAATGAACAAGAACGTGTATCAGTTTATGGATGTACAGCGAATTGATCCGCCGAAGCGGGATCTTAAGGAACGCCAAATCTCCTTTGTGGAAATTTATCAGCCAATGCCTGAGCATCAGGTAAAAGGTCAGGCAGACCGTTGCCTGGATTGTGGTAACCCTTACTGTGAATGGAAGTGCCCAGTACATAACTATATTCCCCAGTGGCTGGAACTAGCCCAGCAAGGGCGCATCTTTGAAGCGGCTGAGTTGGCGCATAAAACTAATAGTCTGCCGGAAGTATGTGGGCGCGTGTGTCCGCAAGACAGACTTTGTGAGGGCGCTTGTACGCTGAATGACGAATTTGGTGCGGTAACCATTGGCAGCATCGAAAAATACATTACCGACGAAGCCTTTAAGCAAGGCTGGCGGCCGGATCTTTCCGAGGTCATTGCGACCGACAAGAAAGTAGCCGTGATAGGCGCAGGGCCTGCGGGCTTAGCCTGTGCCGATGTATTAATTCGTAGCGGCGTGAAGCCGGTGGTGTTCGATCGCTATCCGGAAATTGGTGGCTTGCTAACCTACGGTATTCCACCTTTTAAGCTAGAAAAATCGGTGATGCAACTGCGCCGTGAAATATTTACCGACATGGGTATTGAGTTTCGCCTTGGGGTAGAAATCGGTCGCGACCTTGCCTTTGATGAATTGTTGCAGGAATACGATGCGGTGTTCTTAGGCATGGGTACCTATAAAGCACTGGATGGCAAGTTGGAAGGTCTGGACGCTAATGGCGTGGTAGCGGCACTCCCATACTTAATTGGGAATACGCAAAAGCTGATGGATACCGCCATGCCGAAGTACCCTTTGATTGATTTACAGAATCAGCAAGTGGTGGTGCTTGGTGGTGGCGATACCGCCATGGATTGCGTACGCACAGCTATTCGCCAGGGTGCCAGCAAAGTCACTTGTGCTTATCGCCGTGATGAACAAAATATGCCGGGTTCGCGGCGCGAAGTGCAAAATGCCCGCGAAGAAGGCGTTAACTTTGAATTTAACCTGCAACCGCTCGCTATAGAAACGAATGACGCTGGCCAAGTAACTGGCGTGAAATTGGTGAAAACCGAGCTGGGCCCCAAAGATGAACAAGGGCGGCAACGCCCGCAACAGGTGCCGAATTCTGAGTTTGTGATGCCGGCCGATGCGGTCATTATTGCCTTTGGTTATCAGCCTGATCCGCCACAGTGGTTGCAGGAGCAAAGCGTGCAACTAAGTGACTGGGGAACCGTGCTGGCGGTTGGCGACAGTGAATTTGCCATGCAAACCTCGAATCCAAAAGTGTTTGCCGGCGGCGACATGGTGCGGGGCGCCGATTTAGTGGTAACAGCTATTGCTGAAGGGCGTGATGCTGCAAGCGGAATTTTAGACTACCTGGGCGTTTAATCCTGCTGGTTGGCTAGCAACACTCGGTAGCCATCGCGGAAGCTAGGGTACTGCAGTACATAACCGCTGGCCTTAAGGCGTTTGTTGTCACAGCGTTTACTACCACGGGAACCAACCTCGTCGGTGCTGGCTAAGCGCTGATAGTCCACCCCAAGTTCTGCTGCTAGCCATTGGTATACATCGGCCTGCAAAGCGGGTTCGTGGTCATTCACCAGATACAGTGGCGCAACATTGGTGGCGGCCAGCAAATGCGCAATAAAGCCCGCTACGTCGTCGGCGTGAATTCGATTCGTCCAGGCTGGCGTTACCGTAACTTTAGCTTCTTTAAGCCGATCAATCAGCATGGTGCGACCGGGCCCGTAAATACCACTACAACGTAAAATGCTGACCCTGGCGTTGCTGGCGGCAATCACCTGCTCAGCCTGCAACAACATAGCACCACTGTGGGTGTCGGGTTCAGTCGGGCTCTGCTCGGTCACCCACTGGCCGTCGCGCTGACCGTACACGCCGGTGCTGGATACATAAATCAGCTGGGGCGGATTTGTGGATTGCGCCAATACTTGCTGTAAGTGACGGCAAGGCACCACATAACCTTGATGATAGGAATCCTCTGCGCCACGCGCTGGCGTTAAGGTTACTAAAATAGCGGTGATGCTAGTATCGCTAGCAAGCAACAGGCGTTTTAAGTCTTGCTCGTTGTTTGCATCACCGGCTACTAAGGTAACGCCTTGGGGGGCTTGTTTGTGTTCCGGTTGTCGGCACATGCCAATAACCTGCCAGCCTTTCGCTAACTGTTGCTTGGCAACGCGTGTGGCAATATCGCCAAACCCAATACACAGTAACCTATTAGCCATTAGCCTAACCACACATCAAGAAACAACATAACCACCAGACCAATCATTAAACCTGCAGTAGCGCGCTGATGGTGACCGCGGCGGTGGGTTTCTGGAATGATTTCATGGCTGATAACGAACAACATAGCACCTGCTGCGAATACGAGTCCCCAGGGTAGCAGTGGCTGCGCAATACTAACGAAGGTACCGCCAAGCAGGCCCCCAATAGGTTCAACCATGCCAGTTCCGGCCGCCACAATAAAGGATCGCCATTTCGAGTAACCAACACTTATCAGGCCAACAGCTACGGCTAAACCTTCAGGTATATTTTGTAAGCCAATACCCATGGCCAGGGATAATGCGGTGGTTTCCTGCCCACTACCGTAAGCCACACCCACAGCCAGCCCTTCGGGTACATTGTGAATGGTAATGGCAAACACAAATAACCACACCCGCATAATTTGCGCATTGTGCGGCCCTTCCCGGCCCATCACGAAATGCTCGTGCGGCAGCCAACGGTCTAACATGGCAATAGCCAGCGCGCCCAGCAAAATGCCGATTACGGCAATGGCGGCAGGCCAGGGGCCCTCGCCGTACAGCTCGGTGGAAATATCAATGGACGGAATAATCAGCGAGAAAAACGAGGCGGCCAGCATCACGCCCGCGGCAAAGCCCAGCAAGGTGTCCTGCGAGCGCTCTGAGGGCACGCGTCCAAATAACACCGGCACCGCGCCTACCGCGGTCATTAATCCTGTAATAGTGCTGGCAACTAATGCGAGAAGTATAAGGTCCACGGACATCCCTTTGGTGGTTGAAGGTGCTGTGTAAATACTAACTGGTCTATAGGTGTTTTGGATCTTTAATTTCGTAAAGACTCAGTTTTTATTCTGTATACTGATATAACTTATAAAAATTCTTCACTGAATTCCAATTCCATAAAGCAAGGACAGGCCATGACGTCGCGTTATATTTGGCTACTTCGCGAAGTATTTAAGAAAGTATGGGTACGGGTTACCGGGTATACGGTGTTTGCGTTGTTTTCGGTGGTGCTGGCGCGCTTACTGTCGCCGTATTTGCCCGACGCCATTGCACTGCAAATTGGCGAACAAACCGTAGGCGATATGCTCAGCATTTTAACCTCGTCTATGCTGGCGGTAACAACTTTCTCGCTAGGTATAGCGGTATCCGCTTTTGCGGCGGCCACGCAGTCGGCTACCCCGCGCGCCACCACTTTATTGCAGCAAGACCGTACCACCCAAAATGTGCTGGCAACCTTTTTGGGCGCTTTTTTGTTTGGTTTGGTGGGCTTAATTGCGCTGCACGCTGAGCTTTACGATGCCGCCGGTAAAGTGGTGATGTTCCTGTTTACCACTGCTGTTATTGCTTTGGTGGTAGTGGCACTGATTCGCTGGATTAGCCATTTAATGACCTTTGGCCGCATGGGCGATACCCTGGACAGGGTAGAACAGGCCGCCACCACTGCCTTAACCGAGCGACTGGAAAACCCCTACCTTGGCGGGCGTCCGTTAGTGGGCGCGGTGTCGGACGAATGCTTTCATATAGCCAGTACGGAAACCGGTTATGTGCAGCATATTGATATGCAGAAACTGCAAAAATGCGCCGATAAGGCAGACACTGAAATTTACCTGCGCTGTTTGCCGGGTACCTTTGTGCATCGCGGTGAGGTGCTGATATCTATGGACGTTAAGTCGGTTGCCGACGATCAGGTCGAAGCCATACAATTAGCAGTAACCATAGGTTTATGCCGCACTTTTGAGGAAGATCCGCGCTTTGGTCTTATTGTGCTTACGGAAATAGCGTCGAAGGCGTTGTCGCCCGCGGTAAATGATGTGGGCACCGCCATTGATGTGCTGGGGCGTTTAACTCGTATTTTGTCGCATTGGCACGAACGTATTGATGCGGATATTCAATTCTCGCGTGTGTTGGTGCCGCCAATTACTGCGCACGACGCCTTTGAAGACGCGTTCAGACCCATCGCCCGCGACGGCGCTGGTGTAGTGGAAGTGCAAATAAGATTACAGAAAACCCTGGCTGCGCTGGCGCAAATGGTACCCGGCGCCTTTGACTTACCAGCCATAAAAATGGCCGAGGACGCGCTTGCCCGCGCCCGCCAGTCAGGCTGCCTGCCCGGCGAGCTGGCGCTCATTCAAGCCGCCGCCTCGCTGGTTCCACAAACCATCAAATCTAAACACATGCACCACAAAATCTGATTGGGTTGCTAACCAGCAAATACCAAAAAACCGTCGCAAGGACGGTTTTTTAGTATTTGGCGGAGAGAGAGGGATTCGAACCCTCGATACGCTATTAACGTATACACACTTTCCAGGCGTGCTCCTTCAGCCACTCGGACACCTCTCCGGAACGGGCGCTATAGTAGGGAAAAGCGGGGTGGGAGTCAATGCTAAACATGAATTGGACTTTGGTCTTATTGGCAAATTGCGGGGTTAGGCTAGAGTAATTGCAGTGTATTTATTGAAGAGGTACTTACTCATGAGTTATCCCGGCCACTATGCGTCGTCGCTGCAAGATCCCGAAGCTTTTTGGCTCGCCGAGGCCAGTAAGTTGGCATGGTTTGAAGCGCCCTCCCAGGCTTTGAGCAAGCACGGCAGCGGCGAGCAACGTTGGTTTGCCGATGGTGAGCTGAACCTGTCGTATTTGGCGCTGGATGCGCATGTGGCAGATGGTCGGGGTGAACAAATCGCGCTAATTTATGATTCACCGGTAACCGGGGTGCAGCAGAAATTTAGTTACCGGGAGCTGCTGGAGCAAGTGGCCACCTTTGCCGGTGTGCTGCGTGCGCAGGGCATTCGCAAAGGCGACCGGGTGGTTATTTATATGCCTATGATTCCCCAGGCAGCCATTGCCATGCTGGCCTGTGCGCGTTTAGGTGCGGTGCACTCAGTGGTATTCGGTGGGTTCGCAGCCCATGAACTGGCAATACGCATTGATGATGCCAAGCCGGCCATTGTGGTTACGGCATCTTGTGGTATTGAGGTCAGTAAAGTTCTGCCCTACAAACCATTAGTGGATGCAGCTATTGAACAAGCGAATTACCAACCGCGCAAAGTGATTGTGTATCAGCGCGAGATTAAACCAGCGGAGCTTGATAAAGCTTACGACCTAAACTGGCAAGAAGAAATGGAAGGTGCCAAGCCGGCTGACTGTGTTGCCATGGCGGGCACCGACCCGCTGTATGTACTCTACACTTCGGGTACCACCGGTAAGCCGAAAGGTGTGGTGCGCGACTGTGGCGGTTACGCGGTCGCGCTGAATTACTCCATGCGGGTGGTGTATGGTCTAAAGCCGAGTGACGTTATGTTTACTGCGTCAGATGTTGGCTGGGTGGTGGGTCATTCTTACATTGTGTACGGGCCGCTTATTTACGGGGCAACATCGGTGCTGTATGAAGGTAAGCCGGTGAAAACCCCAGACGCCGGCGCATTTTGGCGAGTGTGTGAGGACCATCAGGTAACGGCGCTATTCGCGGCACCCACTGCATTTCGAGCGCTGAAAAAAGAAGATCCGCAAGGCGCTATGGTGAAACGCCATAACCTGACCAGCCTGAAACGTATCTTTATGGCCGGTGAACGCCTGGATCCGCCAACTTACCAGTGGACTCGTCAGGTGACTGGCAAACCCGTATTTGATCACTGGTGGCAAACCGAAACTGGTTGGGCGGTTTGTGCTAATCCGGTTGGTATTACCGAATACCCGGTGAAACCCGGCTCTGCAACCTTGCCGTTGGCAGGCTACGACATTCGTATTCTGCGCGCCGACGGTAGCGAAGCCGAAGTGGGTGAACAGGGTGATATTGCCATTAAGTTGCCGTTACCGCCGGGTTGTTTGTATACCATATGGGGCGATCACGAGCGTTTCCAGCAGGGCTATTTTAGCCAGCATCCCGGTTACTATACCTCTGGTGATGGCGGCTACAAAGACGACGATGGTTATGTATTTATTATGGGGCGCACCGACGACGTAATTAATGTAGCTGGCCACCGTTTGTCCACGGGTGAAATGGAAGAGGTCATAGCTCAGCATCAAGCGGTGGCTGAATGCGCAGTAATTGGGATTGCTGATGAGTTGAAAGGGCAGGTGCCAGTAGCTTTGGTCATTACCCGAGACGATAACAAGGTGGCCGAGCAGCAATTACAGCAGGAATTGGTGCAACTGGTGCGCAGTGAAATTGGCGCGGTGGCGAGTTTGAAGGTGGTGCATTTGGTGTCGCGCTTACCGAAAACCCGTTCCGGTAAAATTTTGCGCAAGTTGCTACGCCAGATTGCCGACGCCGATCAAAGCGGCGGCGATATCAGTATTCCTTCAACCATTGATGATCCGGGTTGTGTGGAAGAATTAAAGCAGGTGCTGCAACAGCGCCCACTGTCTGCTTAACTTGGCTTAAACCGGCTTAGATATCTTTGGCAGCGTCGTTATCGCTAGCGGCGCTGCTTGCCTGGGCTTGCTGATCTGGTTGTTCATCGGTTTTTTCATCTGTCACCTTATCAGCAGCTTCGTTAAGATCGACCTCGCTAGGCTTTGACCAACTGCGAATATGTAAATCCCGTTGTGGGAACGGAATTTCAAGGCCAGCCGCTAACAGTGCCGTATGAATTTCCCAGTTAAAAGCCGCTTTAACCGCGCCAGGGCGGTTAACGGCTTCGGGTTTTAGCCATACTACCAGCTCAAAGTTTAAGGCGCTGTCGCCCATTTCCGTAAGCCATACCTGTGGTGGCCGGTGACTGGTGCCGGTAAGTGTATGAGGTACATTACTAGCGGCTTCAAGTACCGCTTCTTTTACCAGGTTCTTATCACTACCGTAGGCCACGCCAAAGGGAATGTGTACGCGGCGGTAGGTGTCGCGCATAGTCCAGTTAGTTACTCGGCCATTCACGAATTCGGAGTTAGGAACGACTATATCGATATTGTCGTTGGTGGTAATAATAGTGCTGCGAATATTAATTTCTTTTACTTCGCCGGTAACGCCCGATTCCAGCTCGACAAAATCATTAACCTTCAAGGTTTTTTCAAACAGCAACATAATACCGGCAACAAAGTTGCTGATTAAATTCTGTAAACCGAAGCCAACACCAATACCGACGGCACTGGCCAACAATGCAAACTTGGTTAAATCAACACCAAGTGACGCAATAGCCACCACAAAACCGATCATCATGATGAAGTAGTGGGAAATGCGGGTCAGGGTATACAAGGACGCTGCGGCCATGCGCTGCTCACCACGGCCGTAACGCTGCATAGATTTCCGCGAAACGTAGGAAATAAGCCAGGCGGCAATAACAATAATAACCATCTGGCAAATGCCGCCAATGGTTATATCGGTTTCACCGATACCAAATAGCCGTATGCCAAGAACAGACTGTATGTGTTGCCAAACCGTTAGCAAGGTATCTTGCATTGTGTTATTCCAGCAGCAGAATTAAGTGGCCGAGCCTACATTTGGCTTTGTAAGTAAAGCTCCAAACCTAAGCGTTCAATCAGGCCAAGCTGCTGGCGCAACCAATAGGCATGATCTTCTTCAGTGTCTTGTAAAATACCCACCAACATATTACGGCTGACAAAGTCTTCCTGCTGTTCGCAGAAGTTAATCACTTCGCGCAGGGTTTTCGCATTGCCGTGCTCCAGTGCCAAATCGTTTTTCAACATGGTTGGAACATCGTGGGCAATACTGTGTGTTTCGCGGGTTTTCATGTCCGGCTGACCGCCTAAAAATAAAATACGGCGGATTAATAAGTCGGCGTGGCCGCGTTCGTCGTCAATTTCGTGATTAATACGCTCGTAAAGCTTACTCAGGCCCATGTCTTCGTACTGACGCGAGTGAGACGTGTACTGATCAATTGAAGTCAGCTCATAGGCGAGCAGGCGATTTAACTGCTCAATAACGGCGTTAGCATCCATAATGATTCCTTACAGCTTGGTTTGCAGGTATTTTTCGAGGCCCAGCTTACCAATCAGCGTTAGCTGAGTTTCTAACCAGTCCTGATATTCTTCCTGGTCGTCTAAAATATCAGCCAGTTGGCCACGAGTAACAAAGTCTTGTGCCGTTTCGCACACCGCAATAGATTCACGAATAGCCTGAATATCAGCACTTTGAACTTTTAAGTCCAGCTCCAGCATTTCACGTGGGTCTTCGCCAATGTAGAGTTTGCCCAAATCTTGTAAATTCGGTAAACCTTCCAGAAACAAAATGCGCTCAATAATGACGTCGGCGTGTTTCATTTCAGCAATGGAGGCTTTGTAGGCGTGCTCATTCAACTGCGTTAAGCCCCAGTTTTTGTACATACGGGCGTGCAGGAAATATTGATTAATAGCGGTTAACTTGCGGGTAAGAATACGGTTTAGCTCTTGCAAAACCTTGGCGTCGCCTTTCATAAACGGGTGCTCCTGACAAATAAATCTGAACTTCAGGATTTAAGTGTAGCACACCGCCGTTGGCAGCAAAGTGTTATCTAGAAAGCGTTTATTACGTTCGGTTAAAGCTTCACCAAGTACGTCTTTGGCACATTGCTTACAACAGCCGCACTGACTTGCTACGCCAAACTCCTGGCGGAGTTCGCGCATTGAGGTGACACCCTGATTAACAGCTTCACGAATGGTGTGGTCAGTGACGCCTTTGCATAAACAAACGTACATAGTTGCCCTCATTTGCAGTAGATTTAAATACTAATACAAATGAGAACAGTTATCAATGCTATGCAATTGATTTTTTTATGGTCAAAAGCTAGTTGAGCTTCCTATTGGAATAACCCGAAAAATATCCGCACTGACTTGCTGCTCCGCTCGAGCGGCTTCAATGTCGTCAAGCGTTTCCTGCAGCCCTTCTGCGGCCAGTTGGTAGGTAGCAAAATGCATCACCACCGACTGCTTTGCTTGTAAGTCCTGATGTAATTTCATGGCGTCCGCCGGGCTGGTGTGCTGTGGCTGCATAAACCATTCTGGCTGATAGGCACCAACCGGAACCAACGCTAAGTCGACGGCACCTAAGCGCTCACGTATCTGATTAAACTGAATACTGTTGTAACCCGTGTCACCAGCAAACCAAACGCGCTTCTGGCTAGTGCTGTCTTCAATGTACCAACTGGCCCATAAGCTTTGCATACGATCGAATAATGACCGCGCCGACCAATGCTGGCTGGGTGTGGCGGTAAAGGTTAAACCGTCAATGTTAATTTGCTGCCACCAATCTGCAGTTTCAATATTTTCCGGTGTCACCCCTTGCTCCAGCAACCAGTCGGATAACCCTAACGGAACCAAAAACTTGGGTTGGCGCGGCTGCTGGGCTAACGCCTTAATAGTGGTTTCATCTAAGTGGTCATAATGATTGTGAGAAATAATCACCACGTCAATTTGCGGTAATTGTGCTGGTGTTAACGGTGGTTTAGATAAACGCTCTGGCCCGGCAAAGGAAACCGGCGAAGCGCGGTCGGTTAAAATAGGATCAGTGATAATGCGCTTGCCGTTCAGTTCAATAATAAACGACGCGTGCCCCAGCCAGGTTAAACGCGGCTGTGAGGGAATAACTTGGAAATGATCGGCAGGTAATGGTTGCTGGGGAATTAAGGATACTTCTTGCTCTTGGTCAGCCCAATGGTCATCGCCGAATAGACGCATTTTAAAGAAATCGAGTGCATTTTTATCAATTTCATCGGTGTGTGGATTGCGAAAACCGTCTTCGCCGTAATGCGCCGGTAATTCTTGGTTCTGATAGTGGGCGCGTAACGCAGTATAATTGCTGCTGCACCCGCCAAGGTAAACAGTCACCATGGCCAGAATTAGTATTGCTAATGCAAGGAAGAGCTTATTGCTCATACATTTCTCGCTTGTTTATGACTAAGTAAGTTAGATAGTAGCAGTAATTTTACGCGCAGATGTAACAAGCGGATGACAGCCTTTACGCATTTTTATATACTAGCGCTGTCTTGGGGGAGTAGTCGCTTAATTACCCAATTAAGACACACATCAACATAGTTGAACTTAACTAAGAACGGTTCATGGTGTGTGTATCCGAAATTCGGACTGACGAGACTTAAGGCTTAGCGCATCTGCTGTAGGGCAGGGGTGGGCTATGCCTTAGTGTTTCACGGTCTGCCCTCAACGAGCCAAAAAATGGATGCTTTTCTTTCGTCAACCCTAGCTATCGCCATAGCTGAAATGGGTGACAAAACACAGTTGTTAGCTTTATTACTGGCCGCGCGGTTTTCTCAGCGGGGCGCCATTGTTGCTGGTATTTTTATTGCCACTGTGGTTAATCATGCGCTGTCGGCCTGGCTGGGACAGTGGCTAAACGACTTTATTCCGGCGCTTTGGTACCCCTATATTATTGGCGGCATTTTTATTCTGCTGGGGCTGTGGCTACTGGTGCCTGATAAAGAGGAACCTGTTGCTACCGGCATCTTTCGCTATGGCGCTTTTGTGTCGGCGCTGGTGCTGTTTTTTATTGCGGAAATAGCAGACAAAACGCAAGTGGCAACCGTTGTTCTAGCCGCCAAGTACGACGCTTTTAGTATGGTGGTGATGGGCTCAACCTTGGGTATGTTAATTGCCAACGTGCCGGTGGTTTTTGCTGGTCGTTGGTTGTTAAAACGTATTCCTATGACATTGATTCATTACAGCGCTTGTGCATTATTTATTGGTTTGGGTGTTGCCACTATAGTGTGGGGTTAACTGCGGGCATAACTGCAGGCATAAAAAAGGGCCGCACTAGCGCAGCCCTTGCTGGTTAATCTGACTTACAGTTAAACAGTGGCGACTGGCGCAAAGCCGGTTTTTAACAAATAGAGTGTGTAAACCACGTAACACAGAATGAATATTCCACCCTGCCAGCGGTTGATACGGCCCTGACGCTTCCAGCGGAAGGCAAATACCGCCAGCAATAAGGTCAGTATGAGCATGGCAATCCAGTCGCGGCTTAACACTAAAGGCTCTAGCGAAATTGGATGAATAACACCGGCAATACCGACCACTGCCAGCGTATTGAACATATTCGAGCCAATAATATTACCCAGCGCTAAATCGTGTTCGTTTTTTCGTACGGCGGCAATGGAGGACGCAAGTTCAGGTAATGACGTACCTATAGCGACCACGGTAAGACCGATAACCAAATCGCTGACACCCAGAGTCATGGCTATCTCTACTGCGCCCCAAACAAGTATGCGTGAGCTCACCACTAATAAGATCAGGCCAACAATAAGCCAGATAACTGAGGATTTAATCGACTGAGTTTCGGCTTCATTTAGCGCCTGCTCGTATTCTGCACCCAGCACGTCGTCCTTGCTGCGCATGCCTTGCCAAATAGACCAGCCGATATAAATAGCGAATACCACCAGTAGCACTATGGCTTCTAAACGGGTGATTTGCAGGTCCATCAGTTGCCAACCCACCAGCAGCGTGGCCATCAGCAACAACGGCATTTCTTTGCGTAACACGCCGGAGGCCACAGTAATAGGCGCGAGTACAGCGGTAATACCTAATACCAAGGCAATGTTAGTAATATTAGAACCGTATGCATTCCCCAGTGCCAGGCCCGGATTGCCTTGCATTGAGGCTAATGCCGACACCACCATTTCCGGTGCCGAGGTACCAAAACCAATGATTACCATGCCTACTAATAACGGTGCCATGCCGAAGTAACGGGCAGTTGCAGCAGCGCCTGCAACGAATTTATCAGCACTCCAAACCAGTAGCGCAAGACCAACAATAACGGCAACAGCAGCAAGTAACATTGATTTCCCTTCGTAAACGGTTAGTTTGTCGCTATTCTAGGGCAAGGTTATAGGATTGTGAATCACTCAACGCAAAAGAGAGTAGAAGTATGAGCACCACACAGCGACCAGAATTTATGATTGATTGCTGGGATTTCACCCAGCATCCGGCGCAGGAAATTAAATCCGACTTTAACCAGAGCGAAAAAGCCTGGTTTCATGTGCAACGAGATGTGACGGGTGTGAGTGACTGGCTGATGCAGTGCGGCGTGCCCGAACCGCTAGTAGACGCGGTGCTAACCGAAGACACCCGGCCGCGGTTTGATCGCATTAAAGATGGCTTCTTGTTGATTTTACGAGGGGTGAACTTAATCTCCGGTGGCGCGCCGGAAGACATGCTGAGTTTGCGCATTTTGTACTACAAAGGGAATATCTACAGTTTCCGCCGGCGACCATTTAAAGCACTGCAAGCTATTCGTGAACGGCTACATGATAAACAAGGGCCGGAAACCTTGGACGATTTGCTGGTGATGATGATTGAGCAGCTCAACGTGCGTATTGAGGAGTTACTGGATGTAGCTGAAGAGCGGCTGGAAATTTTAGAGGTAGACGAACTGCACGATACCTCAAAAAGTCAGCAGCAGCTTACTGCACTGCACAAACGTTTGTTGCGCTTAAGCCGCTTTATTCGACCGCAGGTAGCAGCACTGGACAAGCTAGCGGCTGATGCCAGTAAATGGATGGATGCCGAGCTTTACCAATGGTTGCTGAACGAGCGCGACACCACGCAACGTTTAATGGAATCACTGGATATGATGCTGGAGCAAATTTGGATGTTGCGCGAACATTTACAGCAAGCCGTGGCAGAAAAAATGAACCGCAACACCTATTGGCTTTCCATGATTGCCGGAGTGTTTTTACCCATCTCGTTTTTAACCGGGGTGTTTGGTATCAACATTGGTGGCATGCCTGGTGTTGATGATGATTCAGCGTTCTGGATTTTTTGCGCCACTTTGGCGGGTATCGCGTTTTGCGAGTTCTTATTATTACGCCGACTGCGCTTCTGGTAAGGGTAATGGGCTGGCCTGATTGCCTGGTAATTCGCAATGGTCAGCCGCAAATACCACCAGATGATCAAACTCTGGCCGTAGGCCAATCTTGCTACCCACGCTGAGCTGCTCATGCGAAGGGCTCAGGGTTAGAATCTCAGTGCCGTCGGGGAGGCCGACGCCATACAGATTATGCGCGCCACGGAAGCCCCGTGAGGTAATGGTGGCCTGCAATCTGCTGCTTGGGTCAATAACCACATCATCGGGGCGCACCAAAAAGCTTACCGGCGTGCCAGCCGGATAATGCTGCAAGGATTGATGCTGCAACATACCTAATGGGCTGGCTAAAGAACCCGGAGCGTTCACGATTCCGCTTAACAACACACCGTGGCCAATAAAGTCTGCTACCAGTTGATGACTGGGTTGGTGATACAGCTGATACGGGGTTTCCCACTGCAATAACTCACCCTGATACATCATGCCAGCCTTGTCGGCCATAGCAAAAGCTTCCTGCTGATCATGGGTAACCAGCAAGGCGGTAATATTTTCTTTTTTCAGTAATTGACGTACTTCCAACGCAAGCTTTTCGCGTAGCTCGGCGTCGAGGCTGGAAAAGGGTTCATCCAGCAACAGCAAGGCAGGCTTAGGAGCCAGGGCTCGAGCCAGGGCCACGCGTTGTTGCTGACCGCCGGACAATTCGTGCGGGAAACGGTGTTGATAGCCGGGCAGGCCAATGTGCTCAAGTAACTCGTTGACCCGCGCTTCGCGCTCAGCTGAAGCTAGTTTACGCAAGCCAAAGCCAATGTTGTCGGCCACATTCAGGTGCGGAAATAGCGCAAAATCCTGAAACACCATACCCACCCCACGACGCTCCGGTGCCAGCCGGGTTTTCGGGTTAGAAACAATACGCTCGGCAATGCTAATGCTACCCTGAGTTAATGTTTGGAACCCGGCAATAGCGCGTAATAAGGTGGTTTTGCCGCAGCCACTTGGACCCAGCAAGCAGCCGATATCGCCCGCTTGCAGACTCAGGTTTACGTCCTTAACAACGTTATTCTGACCTAATTGTACGTGAACGTGATCAAGGTGTAACAGGGCCAAGTTCGTGCTCCTTTAATACCACATGCTGCGAAGCCAGCATGGCTCGCGACAATAAAATAACGGGGATAAGCCCGACCATAACCATCATTAATGCTGGTGGTCCGGCATCGGCAAGCCGCTCGTCGCCAGCCATTTCGTAGGCACGCACGGCCAGCGTGTTAAAATCAAACGGGCGCAGCACCAAGGTGGCTGGTAGTTCTTTTAACACATCTACGCCCACCAGAATAATGGCTGTTAAGATACTGGTGCGCAGCAGTGGCAAATGCACTTTACGCAGCACCTGGGGTGGCCGGTAGCCTAAAATTTGCGCCGATTCGTCCATACTTGGACGAATTTGCGCTAAACCAGCGCTTACGGTTTGCAGGCTAACGCTTAAAAAACGAACCGTGTAGGCAAACAGTAAGGCCACCAGAGTGCCGGAGAATAATAATCCCGGATTCCAGTTAAACCAACTTTTGGCTAATTCAATTAGCCCGGCATCGAGCGCTGCTAGTGGCAACATCACACCCACGGCAATGACGATGCCTGGAATGGCATAACCCATGCCGGCAAAGCTTACGGTAGCGCGCATCGGGCGCGTAGGAAATTGCCGTTTGCCGTAAGCTAGCCATAGCGCTAGTAGCACCGTAATAATGGCGGCCACAAACGCCAGCATTAAGCTGTTAAATGCCAAGCCCCAAAAGTCGGGCTGGGTCCAAACCTGCCAGCGGTCCAGCGACCAGGCCGCCAGTTGTAGTGCAGGTAGAATAAACCCAAGGCTTAAGGGCAGTGCACAGGCAGCGGTTGCCAGCCAGGCTTTGCTGCCAGTGAGTTCAAATGGCTGTGCCTGGCGCTGCGCGTGCTGCTCGTAACGGGCATTTTTACGTGACCAGCGTTCTATCATAATAAGCGCAATAACTGCCACCAGCAGCATGGCAGCAAGCTGCAAGGCACCTTGCAAATCACCAAGCCCGTACCAGGTGCGGAAAATACCCGTGGTGAAGGTGGTCACGCCAAAGTATTGCACGGTGCCGTAGTCGGCTAAGGTTTCCATTAAAGCAAGCGTAGTACCTGTCACCATGGCCGGACGTGCCAGTGGCAGCGCTAAGCGCCAGAAACTCTGCCATGGGGTGAGGCCGAGCGAACGGCCGGCTTCCATGGTGGCAGTTGATTGCTGCAAAAATGCAGCGCGGGTAATTAAATACACATAAGGAAACAGCACCAGGCTCAGCACCATAATGGCGCCACCAATACTGCGAATTTGCGGAAACCAGTAGTCGCCGTAGCCCCAGCCGGTAAAATCGCGAATAGCGCTTTGCAGCGGGCCGGAAAAGTCCAGCATGCCGGTGTAGGTATAAGCCGTGATATAGGCCGGCATAGCCAGTGGTAACAGCAACGCCCATTGGAAATAGCGCTGCCCGGGGAAACGACAGCAAGTGGTTAACCAGGCGGTGCTTACCCCAAGCGTCATCACGCCAACGGCAACACCGGCCAGCAGGATTAATGAATGGCGAATGTATTCCGGCACCACCGTTTGCCACAGATGACTAAGGGTGCTGTGGTCGCCACTTAGCAACAGTTGCAGCGCCGCATAGGCCACCACAAAAAGCGGCAGCCCGAGTAGGACTGCCGTTGCCATTAAACTGCTTTTGCGCCACCACTGCCGCATTATAAACTAGCGCCAGCCAGCGCGATTCATTAAGCGCACAGCGTCGGCATTGTTTTCGCCTAAGTGGCGCATAGGTAGTGAATCCATTTTAAATTCGCCCCAGTTCATCAGGCGGTCACTCCAGTCAACACCGCGGCGAATTGGATACTCGTTATTCGCTTCGGCATACCACTGCTGTGCTTCCGGGGACAATAGGAACTCAACCAAACGACGGGCATTGTCAGCATTCTTGGCGTGTTTGGTCAGGCCTATGCCCGATACATTCACGTGGGTTCCCTGGTCATTTTGATTTGGCCAGAAGATTTTTACTTTGCTGGCGGCTTCGCGTTCCGCAGCATCGTCCGACGCTTCCATAACACCCAGGTAGTAAGTATTGGCTACCGCAATATCACACACGCCGTTAGCTACCGCTTTAATTTGGTCGCGGTCACCGCCAACGGGTGGTTTGGCTAAGTTGCCAACCAGTCCGCGTGCCCACTGCTCAGTTTTCTCTTCACCCCAGTGCTGAATTAACGCGGCGGTTAACGACTGGTTGTAAATGTTGTCTGACGAACGGATACACAGGTTATTGTCCCAACGGTCATCGGCTAAATCACCATAGCCGCTAAGTTGTTCTGGATTCACTCGATCTGGCGCATAAAAAATCGGCCGGGCGCGCAAACTCAAACCCAACCATAAGTTACCGTCACCATGATATTGGCTAGGCACGGCTTGCAGTGCCAGCGGCGAGCCCATTTCCTGAAACACGCCGGCTTGTGCTGCCCGATGTAAATTACCTGCGTCTACGGTCAGAAATAAGTCAGCAGGGGTATTTTCACCTTCGGCTTGTAAACGGGTCAGCAGGGCATCGCCACCGCCGGTCAGTAAACGAACTTCAATGCCGGTTTGTTTGGTGAAATCGTCCAGCATGGGCTTAATCAGTGCTTCTTTGCGCGCGGAATACAAGTTTACTGTTTCCGCTGCGAACCCATTCAGGGTGAACATTGCCGCGCTTAGCGCAGCAATGGAAAGGGTTACAAACTTCATCATAAGGGTTACCTCTTGCGTTGATGTTGCGATTATAACAAAAAAAACAAGAAACGATATTGATTCTCATTTGTTGATGGGTATAATTTGCCGCAAATGAGAATTATTATCAAGCAGGGCCAGATAGAATCCTTGTTTATTTTTATCAAGCCCAAATTAAAATCTACCCGAGGTGAGTATGAAGAACGTCCGCAATCCCTTAGCACTTGCTATATTAGTAGCGTTGTCTGGCCAGGCCATGGCAGCCGATAAACCAGTGGATATTGAACGCTTAACCATTCTTGGCTCGCAGCAGGCAGTAGATGAACTGCCAGGCTCAGGCTACTACATGGGTGAGGCCGAACTGGCTGAGTTTGAATATACCGATATTCATCGCGCTTTGAGCAAGGTTCCTGGTGTTTACGTGCTGGAAGAAGACGGTTACGGTTTGCGTCCCAATATTGGTATGCGTGGTACTGGCGTATCGCGCTCCGATAAAATTACCGTAATGGAAGACAATGTGATTGCTGCGCCTGCGCCATATGCGTCGCCAGCGGCTTATTACTTTCCAACCTTTGGTCGTATGCAAGCACTTGAGGTTATCAAAGGCAGCTCGTCAGTAGCCTACGGACCACGTACCACTGGCGGTGTTTTAAACTTGGTTTCTCGTGCTGTGCCTGATGCCCCTATTGCTGGTGCCCTGGATCTTTCAGCTGGTAGTGACGGCTATGGTAAAGCGCACGGCTGGGTTGGCGGTATGGGTGAGCGTGTTGGCGGCGTATTTGAAGTGTTCCGCTATCAGGCCGACGGCTTTAAAGAATTGCCAACTGGTGATGACACTGGTTTTTACAAAAATGACTTCATGGGTAAAGTACGGGTGTTACTGGATGCCGCAGGCCGTCATCAGTTAACTTTAAAAATGAAGTATTCCGATGAAGAGTCAGATGAAACTTATTTAGGTATTACCGACGCTGATTATGCGGCAACGCCATACACGCGTTATTCCGCTTCGCAGTTAGATACCATGATGACCGAGCATCGTCAGTTGCAGGCCAACTATCAGTTTAGCCTGAACAATGGTGGCGTATTGTCAGCCACGGCCTATCGCAACGAGTTCGATCGCAACTGGTACAAAGTAAGCTCAATTAACGACACCGGCCTTGGTAAGGGCGCGGAAGAAATAGCTTCTGACTTTGACGCCGACCCGCAAGGTTCGCTGGAAGTTGATGTGAAAGCCAACAACCGTATGTACATTAGCGAAGGTGTGCAGGCCAGCGTGGCGCTGCCTTACGGCGCTCACTTAATTACTGTGGGTGGTCGTTTACACCAGGACGAAATGGATCGCTTCCAGTGGGTTGATGTGTATGACATGAACGCTAGCTATCAAATGAGTCAACTGAGCGCAGGCGTGCCTGGCACCGATTCAAACCGTATTGATTCTGCTGAAGCCGCGGCTTTATTTGTAAATAGCAGCTGGGTATTTGATGCCCTGAATGTTGAAGCGGGCGTGCGCTATGAACATGTTGATACCAAGCGTTTGGACTGGGGCAAAACCAACCCGGGTCGCACCAGCACACCAAATCAGGTAGAAAACTCAACAGATATTCTGTTGCCTGCGGTTGGTGCTACTTATCGTTTGAGCGATGCGCTAGTGGTACTGGCTGGTGTGCAAAAAGGTTTTGCGCCGGCAGCCCCTGGTAACGATGCACAAGAAAATGAAGAAAGCTGGAACTACGAAGCTGGTATTCGTTTCAGTGACGCAGGTCGTCGCGCCGAAGTGATTGGCTTCTACAGTGACTACAGCAACATGCATGGTAATTGCACGGCGGCTCAAGGTTGTGATTTAGATACCATAGGTAATCAATATAACGCTGGTGAAGTAGCAGTGCAGGGTATTGAAGTGCTGGGTGAGTATCGCCTGCCACTGGCGAGCGGTGAGCTGGTGCTAGACGGTAGCGCGACCTTTACCGACACTGAGTTTGAAAACAGCTTCTCATCGAACCTGGGTATTTGGGGCGACGTGGTGGCCGGTGATGAACTGGCGTATCAGGCGGACACCCAATATCAACTGGGTGTGGGCTTTGAAGCTGCGGTATGGCAGTTACACGCAGCATTACGTCACACGGGTGCTATGCGTACGCAAGCTGGCCAAGGTTCTTACACTGGTACTGAGCGAATTGACTCTCGCACTGTGGTAGATTTCAGTGCTAAATACAGCTTGGATGCGAACCAGACTATTTATGCGACTATCGATAACCTACTGGATGAAGAGTATGTTGCAACACGCACCAATGGTGGCATTCAAGTGGGTAAACCACGCACCTTCCAAATTGGTTACCAATACAGCTTCTAAGCTGTTGGCAGGGTAACCTGAACGGAAAAATGCTCGCGCAGTTTTTGCGCGAGCATTTTTTTTGCTTCGGCATCGCCGTGCACCAGTCGTATTTCACCGGGTAAGTGCTTCATTCCAGCTACGTAATCCAGCAAGCCTTGTTGATCGGCATGTGCTGAGTAGCCGTGCAATGTGTGTATAGTGGCGGCCACTTTTATGGCTTTATTGCCAATAGTTACCTGTGCTGGTTGTTGCTGTAACTCACGACCGAGCGTGCCATGTGCCTGATACCCGACAAACAGCACGTCAGTGCGTTTATCAGGTAACAAGGCTTGCAAGTAATTGACAATGCGCCCACCGGTACACATGCCACTGCCGGCTATTACAATGCAGGGTGCTGAGGTGCGTTTTAAATAAGCTACTGTGGCCTGATGGCGGTGGTGGTCGGGGATCAGGTGTAGTTGGCTAAAATCCAGTGGGTGCCGGCCCTGGCGAACGCGCTGCCGAGCTTCAGTATCCCACCAGTGCTGCCAGTCGTCGTAAGCTTCGGTAACCCGCAATGCCAGCGGTGAATCCAGAATAATGGCAATGTCTTGCCAGGACATACTGCTGGCACCGCTTAACTGATGTTGCTGAAACGCAGCAATAATGGCCTCAAGCTCGTAAAGTAATTCCTGGGTGCGGCCTACAGCGAAGGCTGGAATAAGAATTGTGCCCTGATCACGCAGGCAGCGTTCAACAATGGCCTGTAACTGTTGTTGGCGCTGGCTACGTCCTTCATGCAAGCGGTCGCCATAGGTACTTTCCAGCACCAGAATGTCGGCATAATCGGGTGATTGTGGGTCGCCAAGCAGCGGGGAGTCGCGACAGCCTATGTCGCCTGAGAAAACAACACGCCGGGTCGGTTTAGCTGTGCCTGATTCGACGTGTGCGGAGCTATAGTGAACTTCAATGCCAGCTGACCCTAATATGTGGCCTGCCGGAATTAAGCGAAACGCCAGGCCGGGTATGGCCGTAATGGCCGTCCAGTGTTGATAACTAACTGGCCGTAACAACCGTTGCAGGCGCAAAAGTAAGCGACGAATCACCAGCACCTCGCGGGTTAGCCCGATTTTGATGGCGTCTTCAAGCATAATAGGCATCAGCGCGGCGGTGGCTGCTGAGCAGTAAATTGGGCAATTAAAACCAGCTTCGAGCAGATAGGGAATACGACCAATATGGTCAATGTGGGCATGGGTAACAATTAGTGCCTGAATGCCAGGATGCAAAAAGTCTATAGGTTGTGCTGTTTCATTGCCGTTGTTTTCACCCTGAAACAAACCACAGTCAATTAATATTGCCTGTTTTTGCGTCAGTCGCAGTTCGTGGCAGGACCCGGTGACGCCCGTGACCGCGCCGTGATGTAGCAATTCCAATGTATTCTCCCTATAGTGACTGAGTACTAGTTGAATTATTCATAGCTAACCTAAACCGCTCGCACATTAGGCTGAACCAAGTTCATGACGCAGTTTCACTCAATAAGACGCATGCGTATTTGTTCCGAATGCGATTTGGTGGTTGCATTACCGCCGTTGCCAGCTGGAACTCAGGCGTCCTGCCCACGCTGTCAGCACATTCTGGCACGGCGTCAGCGGCAACCGGTGCAGCAGGTAACAGCCTGGGCTCTGGCCGCATTGATGATGCTAGCGGTGGCGCTGTATTTCGACTTCGTTAGTTTTAGTACACGGGGTATTGGCGAAACCATTTCACTGGTAGATACAGTGTTGGCTATGTTACGCCGCGGCGAAGCCTGGCTGGCAGTGGTGCTAACGTTAACCATGGTGGTATTACCGGGCTGTTATTTACTTGGTTTGATTTACCTGCATGTCACTGTTGTATTCGGCGGTAAATGGCCTGCGCAGCAATTAATGTTGAAATGGGTGAGTTTGGTGCAACCCTGGCTTATGGCCGATGTATTTTTGATTGGCGCGCTGGTAAGTCTGGTGAAAGTGTCATCTTTGGCTGAAATTGGCTTTGAAATTGGCTTTTGGGCCTATGGTGCTTTTGCACTGTTGGTAATTCATACTGGCCGGTGTATTGACCGTGACTGGCTGTGGTTTGCGTTGGTAGGTGAATCGGCACCAAGTAAACAACGAGTAAAAATAGGCGGCAGTGCAGCCCCACAAAACCTGATTGGCTGTACCTTGTGCGATGCCGTTAACCATAGTGATCATAATGGCCGCTGTCGGCGTTGTGGCTCACCGCTATATATCTGGTATAAATTCGCCCAAACCCGCACGCTGGCGCTGTTAACCGGTGCTATTATTCTCTATGTTCCGGCCATGCTACTGCCTATAATGACCACGGTAGACCTAAGCGGCGCCATGCCATCAACCATAATCGGTGGTGTTATTGAGCTGTGGCAAATGGGATCGCAACCGGTTGCGATGATTATTTTTTGTGCCAGTATTGTTATTCCCATCGCAAAAATAATTGCGCTGCTATGGTTGGTTCAGCGTTCCAACAACGCCCGGTTGAGTCATGATAAAAGCTCGCCCATGTTGCTGTATCGGGTGACTGATGTGATTGGGCGCTGGTCAATGATTGATGTTTTTGTGGTGGCTATTCTGGTGGCGCTGATTCAGGCTGGCGCGTTAATGTCAGTGTACCCGGGGCCTGCGGCCGCTGCTTTTGCTGGCGTGGTGATATTAACCATGCTGGCAGCTTTTAGTTTTGATACACGCCAGTTATGGCGGAGTAAGGAGTTGGGTAAGGATGAATACTAAGGCCAAGGTTTCCAAGCAATCCTGGTTATCACCAGTGTGGCTTATCCCTATTATTGCTGCCGTAGTGGGCTTTTGGATGCTGTATCAAAGCGAAGCTGGGAAAGGCCCTGAAGTGCAGTTGGAAATTACCTCTGCCGAGGGAATCGAAGCGGGCAAAACTTTGGTGAAGGCTCGCGACGTGGAAATCGGCCGGGTGGAATCGCTGCGCCTTGCTGACGATTTTAGTTCCGCTATTGTGACCATTCAGATGAATTCTGCCGCTGAACCCTTGTTGCGTAAAGATACTCAGTTTTGGGTGGTAAAACCGCGCATCGCCCGCGACGGTGTTAGCGGCCTGGGTACCTTGTTGTCCGGTGCCTACATTCAAGTGGAGCCGGGCACGGCCGAGCAGCGCGAGACAAGCTTTGTGGCGCTGGAACAACCGCCCATGACGTCAGCGGATACCGAGGGGTTACGCATCACCTTAATTAGCGACGTGGCCGGGTCCCTCGGCGTTGGCGAGCTGGTGACTTTCCGGGGGTTTCCGGTGGGCCAGGTGGAAGAAGCCGAATTTGATCCCCAGCAACGGCTGGCAAGCTATCAATTGTTTATTGAAGCGCCTTACGATGTATTAGTGACCGAAAACACCCGCTTCTGGATGTTCTCCGGGGTGTCGGTGCAAGTGGGCGCCGAAGGCGTGAAGTTCGATTTAGGTTCACTTGAAACCTTATTGTCGGGTGGTGTTACTTTCGATGTGCCGCGCGAACAACCGCGTGGTGATCGGGTTGCCGCAGATACTGAGTTTCGCTTGTTTAGCGAGCGTGAAGATGCCATTCAACAGGGTTACGCCCGCGCCATCGAGTATGTTTTGTTATTTGATGACTCCATTCGCGGCTTGGCACCGGGGGCGGCAGTGGAGTATCGCGGCGTTCGCGTCGGTACCGTGGCTGCTGCGCCTTTTAAGTTCTATCCGGATGACGACACCGCGCTGCCGTTGAAACTGATACCTATTAAGATTCGCTTCGAGCCGGATCGGCTGGAAGGTTTGGTAAGTAAAACTGATTTGGAAGGCTGGAAAGATCGCTTGCAGGGTCTATTCAATGAAGGCATGCGAGCTAGTTTAAAAGCCAATAATTTATTAACCAATTCGCTGTATGTTGATTTGGCCTTTTATGATCAGAGCAGGCCACAATTTGAGGTGGCTGAACTCAACGGAATACCTGTGATGCCAAGTGTATCTAGTGGCCTGGCACAACTGGAGCAGAAAGTATCACGACTTCTTGATAGCTTTAACAGTATTCCAATGGAGTCTATTGGTAATAAATTGAATACCGCGCTGGCCGATTCCAGCGCCTTATTTGAGCAGCTACAGCAAACCAACGCGCGGTTAGATTCGCTGTTAGCCAACGAGAATACCCAGGCGTTACCGGCAGCGCTGAAAGATACCTTGTCGAGCATCAACAAAACCTTGGCCGGGTTTGATCAAAACACGCCGGCTTATCAGCAATTACAAGATAGTCTGCAACAATTAAACGAGGTGCTGCGCGATTTAAGGCCACTAGCCGAAACGCTGAATCGCCAACCGAATACCTTGATTTTTGACCGGGAACCGGTAGCTGATCCACAACCGCAGAAGGGGAACTAAGATGAAACAAGCCGCAGCTATTGTGGGGTTAGCCTTATTCATCGGCGGTTGTGCCAGTGCGCCGGTGGAACGCAGCAATTATCAACTAACCGGACTGGCCGATGGCGAAGTGGCGCTGCCATGTCAACAAGGGTACCCGGAAGTTCGGGTGGGACGTTTGCTAAATGGTAACGGTCTGGTGTTACAAACCAGTCCGGTAAACTGGCATCAGGCGCATGAACATAAATGGGCGGTCCCGTTGCGTGAGCAGCTGGTACAAACTTTATTGCAGGATCAGCAGTTACGCGAATGGTTGTGTGCCAATAATGGGGCGCTGGTGATGCAGGACTTTTTTGGTACGCTGGATAATCATGCGCGGGTAGCCGGTTACTGGCAGTGGTTAGATGCTAACGGGCAGCGGCAAACGCGGGTATTTGCACAGCAGCAAGTACTGGCAGCCGACGGATATCCCGCTTTAGTGCATGCGCTCAGCGAGGCCTGGCAGCAGGTGCTAGAAGAGCAAAAAGAACAGTTGTAAGTAACCGAGCAGGTGGTTAGAAGCGCCATTCCCAGCGCAAATAGCCACCAAATTCCGTGTCTTGCCAACTATCGCCAAGTTGGCGATCGCGCCAACTCTGTAAGGTAACTTCCAGTAACCCGCCCATAAAGCCACGCCGGTGCCCAACATCAATTTGTTGCCGGTCGGTAGCAGCATCGAAGAATGGATGCCCACCGTTATCGGGTTGACTGTTATCCATATTGAATTGAATGCTACGCAGCTTGAAGTGCCAGCCTAAACCGGTGTTGTCGAACCAGCGGTAGCCCAGGGTTACCGCACGGGTGTCGGTATCAAACATGCTGCCAATAGCTTGGCCATGGTGGCGATAGCCGTTAAAAAAGTCCTGATGCTCGTAAAAACAGTTGCCGCTACGCGATGCACTGTCGCTGCATTTAGCTTCGGTATCGGCGGCTTCCACATACCAAGTTGACATGCTGTCTGCTGACCCTTGATGCCATTCCATACCTGCTAACCAGGCACTGTCGGACAACCAGTTACTGGCGGTGTCGTTGGCAACCTCAGCGTAAATGGCACCATTGCCATAATCGTTCATTAAGCTATATCTGAAATCGAAGCCGAGTAAATGGTTATCATCAATACTCACTAAGTCGCCATCGGTGCGGTCCACCCGCGAACCATTCATCTGGCTACTGTGACTCAGTCCTAGTTCCAGCGCTGGCAGCGGGCGGCTGGTAATGCGCGTGCCCCACAGCAAACTGTTATCAGCGTCACCGCGACCCGGGTCAAGCTGACCAATGAAGGTGGTAAAACTAACCGGGCCTAACCAGGACAGGACCGGGCTTGCTGCAGGTTCACTTTGGTAGCGGGAAAGCTGAAGTTTTTCAATGGGCCGGGCGTGGGTAGACATAACTAAGGTACTGTCCTGGCCCGGGCCCCACCACAGTGGTAAGGCGTCTATGCTGACAATCCAGTCGCCCAGCAGCAGTGCGGCATAACTGCCGTCCAGCGAGGTGGGGTTGCTGTTATCAACCGGGCGGTTGCGGTGGTTGACCTGTAATCGTGCGGCCCAGTTACGGCCAATGAACTGACGTTTCAAGCTTACTTTGGCGCGCTCGTGGTGTTGCTCGCCGAAGCCAGCCAGGGTGAGTTCTTCACTGTGACCCTGCACCATAATGGAGGTTTGTGCTCCATGGCGGGCTTGATGCAGTGAATGGCGCACATGGGACAGCGCAAACTGCAGTGATTCCGGCAGATTATTGGCATTGATTTCAGCTAAATCTGCCATGATGGTTTTCCATGGCAGCGGGTAGGTATTCACCGGCACACTGACCAGCCCTGCATTCGCTAGCGTGAGCAAACTTTGCCGCAAATAGGGATCGTGGGCTTCCAGCCACGGCGATGCCTGAGCGACGCGAATGCTACTTAATAGCGATAAACAAATACAGGTAACAACAAAAAACGTTTTCATGAAAATTGGGTCACTATGAACAATCCTTAGTTAGTGTTGCGCAAGAATATCAGAACTCAGAATAAATGGCAGTATTGCGGATAGGAATTACGGCAGATACATGTATTCCTTGCGCTTTCTGCGCTACCATAGTGGCTACACGAGATGTCACAAATAGCAAACTGAAAAGGCACATAAAGTGGCTCAACTTACTTGCTCAGTCATTCATTCCCGGTTGCTGTTGGCTGTTAGCGCGGCAATGTTGGCGTTGGTATTAGGCGGGTGTTCGCCGCCGCAGAACGCCGCCAACAGCACTAATGTGGAAGCAGAAAATCGTGCTGCAGAATTGGACTTACAGATACTGCCGAACCAACAGTGGCAGCTGTCTCGTGAGAGTATTCAGCTAAGTTTTTGTCGTAACCGCACCAACGAAGCCTTGTTAGCTGATACTGCTGAATTGCGGCTGTGGCGTTTAAGTGGCGAAATTACCGCGTTTCCTGATTATCGGGCGGAAGGTCTGGAAGCTCTGCAGCGGGTTTTTGCTGAGCATGATGTATTGCTCTGGCAGGAGTCTGGTAGCGTGAGTTCACAGCTGTATCGGTTGGTGTCACCAGAAGGTGCGCCGCAGCGTAGTCTGTTTTCCGCCATTGCTCGTTTGAATAGAGACAGCCGGCTGTGTTACGTCGCCATAAACGGCATCGCTTGAACAAAGTAAATAATCAGTAAAGGCAACAGCTTAGCGTGTCGCTGCACGAGTTTTATGCCAAGTCAGACAGCTAGCTACTAGTATTTTAGAAACGAAGTTGCCGGCAGAGGAAAGATCATGTCTATTTATTTACAAATAGAAGATAAGTTGGTGGAGGCGTTCACCCCAAGTCATCTGGAAGTGATAAATGAAAGCCACATGCATAGCAGTGGGCCAGGCGCCGAGTCACACTTTAAAGTTGTGCTGGTAAGCCAGAAATTTGCCGGGGAACGGTTGTTGAATCGTCACCGGGCAGTAAATAAAGTGCTGGCCGATGAACTGCTAAATCACATTCATGCACTGGCGCTGCACACTTATACCGAAGCAGAATGGCAAGATTTATTTAACGGCGCGCCGATGTCGCCGCCGTGTCTGGGTGGTAGCAAAAGAGCGCGCCGTTGAGCCGTCATCAGGAACTCAGATGTGTTGCTGTTAAACACTCAGGTACACTAGCATCACTCGTTATAAAATTCTGAATCAAAAGCAGGGATAACAACATGGTTATAAAACCAAAAATCAGAGGCTTTATTTGCACCAACTCGCATCCGGTTGGCTGTGCGGAAAACGTAAAACAACAAATTGAATTCGTAAAATCACAGTCGAAAGTAAGTCCGGGCCCGAAAAATGTGTTGGTTATTGGTTCATCTACTGGCTACGGTTTAGCGTCACGCATTACCGCCGCCTTTGGGGCTGGCGCCAGCACTTTGGGTGTGTGTTTTGAAAAAGAGCCAAGCGAACGTAAAACCGGCACTGCCGGTTGGTATAACACGGCAGCCTTTCATACCGAAGCCAAAGCCGCTGGTTTGTATGCCGACACTATTAACGGCGATGCTTTCTCAAACGAATGCAAAGCCGAAGTTATAGAGCGTATTAAAGCCAATATGGGTGCTATCGATTTGGTGGTTTACAGCCTGGCTTCACCAAAACGTAAAGATCCGGAAACCGGTGAGGTATACAGCTCCACCTTAAAACCTGTTGGTAAAGCCTACACCACCAAAACCTACGACACCGACAAAGACCTGGTGCACGACATTACGCTTGAGCCAGCGAATGACGAAGAAATTGCCAACACCGTAAAAGTAATGGGCGGCGAAGACTGGGAATTATGGTTGAAGGCGCTGCATGAAGCCGGTGTATTAGCGGATAACTGCCAGACCACGGCTTACACTTACATTGGTAAAAAGTTGACCTGGCCAATTTACGGTCACGCCACCATTGGCCGCGCCAAAGAAGATTTGGATCGTGCTGCGACGGCGCTGCGTGAAAACTATCAGGACGTGAATCTAAAAGCCTATGTGTCGTCGTTAAAAGCATTAGTCACTCAGGCCAGTTCTGCGATACCTGTGATGCCATTGTATATTTCATTAATTTACGGCGTGATGAAGCAAGAGGGCACGCACGAGGGCTGTATTGAACAGGCATACCGCTTGTTCACAGAAGGCTTGTATGCCAGCAATCCAACGCTGGATGACGGCGGTCGCTTGCACATGGACGGACATGAAACCAATGAACAAACCCAGGCTCGGGTAGAAGCCTTGTGGGATCAGGTGACTCAGGAAAATTTCCACGAGCTGGCTGATTACGAAGAGTATCACAAAGACTTTTTACGTTTGTTTGGTTTTGGACTGAACGGAGTGGATTACGACGCAGACGTTGATCCTGTCGTCAACTGGTAATCCCACAGAGAAAATGTGATTAATTTCCCTGTAGTATGTGGCATCTTTACAGGGAAAAATGCTAAAATTCGGGCCCTAGGTGAAACATCAGCATTTGATTGCCGCGAATTTTTCCACAATATTCGCGGTAACCTAATGATTTATCAGGTTTTCAGTCCAGCGACTGGAAGTGATTAATCTTCCTTAACGAGTAGTGCAAACGCGTATGATTACGATAAAGAAAGGTCTGGATATCCCCATTAAGGGAGCTCCCCAACAAACTATCGAAAACGGCAAAACTGCGAAAACAGTCGCTGTTTTGGGTGAAGAGTATGTGGGCATGCGTCCGACGATGCACGTTAAAGTCGATGACGTAGTAAAGAAAGGCCAGCTGATTTTTGAAGATAAGAAAAATCCTGGTGTTAAATTTACAGCCCCGGCTGCCGGTAAAGTGAAAGACGTTTTACGCGGTGCGAAGCGAGTTCTGCAGGCTGTTGTTATTGAAGTAGACGGCACTGATAAAGTGACCTTCGACTCTTTTGACAGCAGCAAGCTAGACAGCATTGAGCGCGATAAAGTGAAAGAGATACTGGTGGAGTCAGGCCAATGGCCAGCGCTTCGCACCCGTCCTTTCAGTCGTTCGCCGGCCCTTGATGCTGAGCCGACCGCAATTTTCGTAAGTGTCATGGACACCAATCCATTAGCCGCCGACCCTACCTTAATCATTAAGGAACAGTCACAAGCCTTCATCGATGGCCTGAAAGTACTGAAACGCTTAACTGACGGTAAAGTGTTTGTAACCAAAGCTGCCGACGCCGAAGTTGATACCGGCAATGCTGACGTTCAGGTGGAAAGCTTTAGTGGCCCTCATCCTGCTGGTTTGGTTGGTACTCACATTCACTTCTTACAGGCAGTTAGCATTAAGAAGCCGGTATGGCACATCGGTTATCAGGACGTTATTGCTTACGGTAAATTGTTTACCACCGGTGAACTGTTCAGCGATCGCGTGGTTGCCCTAGCCGGTCCTGGCGTGACTAAACCGCGTTTGGTACGTACCCAAATGGGCGCCAGCTTAACCGACTTAACTGAAGGTGAACTAACCGACGGTGATTTACGGGTTATTTCAGGTTCCATTCTGAACGGTACTACCGCTGACGAAGATCACGCTTGGTTAGGTCGCTTCCACAATCAGGTGAGTGTACTGCGTGAAGGCCATGAAAAAATTCTGTTTGGCTGGATACTGCCAGGCAAGAATCAGCACTCGGTGACGCGTGCATACGCGGGTCATTTAACGCCGAAGAAAGAATTTGATATGACGACCTCAACCAATGGTTCAAGCCGTGCAATGGTTCCAATTGGAAACTACGAGCGGATTATGCCACTGGATATTCTGCCAACCATGTTGTTACGCGATATGTTGTCTGGTGACACTGAAGGTGCGCAAAAATTAGGCTGTTTAGAGCTGGATGAAGAAGATTTAGCTCTGTGTACTTATGTATGTCCTGGTAAGTACGAATATGGCCCGGTCCTGCGTAACGTGCTCAGCACGATCGAGAAAGAGGGCTAATCATGAGTTTAAAAAATTACATTGAAGAACTCGAGCCGAAGTTCGAGAAAGGCGGCAAGTACGAAAAGTGGTACGCGCTTTATGAAGCCGTTGCTACCATTTTATACACGCCAGGTCATGTAACCAAAACCGGCACCCATGTGCGTGACAATATTGACTTGAAACGCATCATGATTTTCGTGTGGTTAATGACCTTCCCAGCTATGTTCTGGGGTATGTACAACGTTGGTAATCAGGCTGCCATGGCATTGGCCGACGGCTACCAGTTGTCAGATGTGTGGCAGGTGGGGTTATTTGAAATATTCGGGGCGCAATTGTCAGAAGCTTCCGGGTGGCTTACCAAAATGTGGTACGGCGCTTGTTTCTTCCTGCCTATTTATGCCGTGGTGTTCTTCGTTGGTGGTTTCTGGGAAGTCTTGTTTGCGTCCATTCGTAAACACGAAGTGAATGAAGGTTTCTTTGTTACCTCAGTGCTATTCGCCCTTATTTTACCGGCAACCATACCCTTATGGCAGGCTGCTTTAGGTATTACCTTCGGCGTGGTTATTGGCAAAGAAATTTTCGGCGGTACTGGCCGTAACTTCTTAAACCCTGCATTAACTGGTCGGGCATTCCTGTACTTTGCGTACCCGGCAGCTATTTCAGGCGATTCGGTTTGGACCGCTGTAGACGGCTTCTCTGGTGCAACTTACTTAGGCCAGTCAGCGCTTGGCGAACTTGATTACAGCAACACTGCCGCTTGGTGGGATGCGTTTTTAGGTAACATTCAGGGGTCAGTAGGTGAAGTTTCCACCCTCATGATTCTGCTTGGCGGCCTGGCTCTGATCTACTTCCGCATTGCCTCCTGGCGTATTGTTGCCGGTGTCTTTATCGGCATGCTGTTGTTCTCAGGCTTATTGAATCTGGTTGGCAGCGACACAAACCCAATGTTTGCAATGCCGTGGTACTGGCACTTAGTGGTAGGTGGTTTTGCCTTCGGTATGATGTTTATGGCAACCGACCCGGTGTCGGCCTCATTCACCAATCGCGGTAAATGGGCGTACGGTATTCTGATTGGTTTAATGACCGTCTTGATTCGGGTGCTGAACCCAGCGTATCCGGAAGGGATCATGTTGGCGATTCTGTTTGCGAACGTGTTTGCGCCATTATTTGATTACTTTGTGGTTCAGGCGAATGTGAAGCGGAGGTTGGCGCGCAATGTCTAAAAAGAACGAATCTTTGGGCAAAACTGTATTTGTAGTTGTTGCCCTGTGTTTAGTGTGCTCTGTCATTGTGGCCGGTGCAGCGGTTGGCTTAAAGCCACTGCAGCAGAAAAACGCCGCACTTGATATGCAGCGTAACGTTTTGGATGCCGCCGGGATTTTAGAACCAGGCATGGATGTTGTTGAAATTTTCGAGCAACGCGTGCAAACGCGTTTGGTTAACTTGAATACCTTTGCAACACCAGAAACGGCTGATGGTAAAGATGCTATGCAATACAGTCCGCGCATGGCAGCCCAAGATACAGACTTGAGCACAAATTTAACCAAAGCTGAAGACACCGCTGGTATCGGTCGTCGTGAAGACGTTGCACAAGTTTATTTCATTAATAGCGAACAAGGTGACCTTGAAACCTTGGTAGTGCACATTCGTGGTTATGGCTTGTGGGGCACCATGTATGGTTTGTTAGCGTTGGAAAGCGATTTGAATACCATTCGTGGCATTAACTTCTACGAGCACAGCGAAACTCCGGGCTTAGGTGGTGAAATTCAAAACCCACGTTGGGCCGCAAACTGGGAAGGTAAGAAACTTTACGACGACCAGCTTGAGCAGGTGCAAATTGACGTAACTAAGAATGTTTCTGACGAAGCGCATGATATTGATGCCTTGTCAGGTGCAACCTTGACCAGTAACGGCGTTGAAAACCTGATGCAATATTGGTTCAGTGACAAAGCCTATGGCCCCATGTTGGAAAAAATTCGCAAAGGAGAGCTGAACAATGGCTAGCTCAAAAGAGATGAAAGAGGTTCTGTTTGGACCGATTTTCGCGAACAACCCAATTGCGCTGCAAATACTTGGTATTTGTTCTGCACTGGCGGTAACGTCGAAAATGGAAAACACCCTGGTAATGTGTATAGCACTTACCTTCGTGGTGGCATTTTCAAACTTATTTATCTCCATTATTCGTAACCATATTCCATCCAGCGTGCGGATTATTGTGCAAATGACCATTATTGCCAGTCTGGTAATTGTGGTGGATCAGGTTTTACGAGCTTATGCATACAGTGTGGCCAAGGAAATTTCGGTTTTCGTGGCACTGATTATTACCAACTGTATTGTTATGGGTCGTGCTGAAGCTTATGCAATGAAAAGCCCGCCGTTCATGTCGTTCCTAGACGGCCTTGGTAACGGTTTAGGCTATTCGTTCGTGTTGTTGGTGGTTGGCTTTATTCGTGAACTATTCGGCTCAGGCAGCCTGTTTGGTACACAGATTTTACCAGTAGTATCCGAAGGTGGCTGGTATCAGCCAGTCGGTCTGTTGGTATTGCCTCCAAGCGCCTTCTTTATTATCGGTGGGATTATTTGGGTACTGCGTACCTTCCGTCCTGAACAAGTCGAACCGAAGGAGTAGGGGAACGTCATGGAAGCATATATCAGCTTATTTATTAAATCGGTATTTGTTGAAAACCTGGCACTGACCTTCTTCTTAGGTATGTGTACGTTTTTAGCCGTATCGAAAAAAGTTAGCACAGCTTTTGGTCTGGGCGTTGCCGTTATTGTGGTTTTGGGTATTTCAGTACCGGTAAACAATATTATTTACCACGGTATTTTGGCTCCTGGTGCATTAGAGTGGGCCGGTTTCCCTGATGCCGACTTAAGCTTTTTGCGATTCTTAACCTTTATCGGTGTTATTGCAGCGCTAGTGCAAATTCTGGAAATGACACTGGATAAATACGTTCCGGCGTTATACAACGCACTAGGTATTTTCTTACCGCTAATTACCGTGAACTGTGCCATTTTTGGTGGTGTTGCCTTCATGGTTGAACGTAACTACACCTTTGGCGAAAGTGTTGTATACGGCTTTGGTAGTGGTGTGGGCTGGGCGCTTGCTATTGTTGCCTTAGCTGCGGTACGTGAAAAATTAAAGTATGCCGATGTGCCCGACGGTTTGCGTGGTTTAGGCGCAACTTTTATGGCAGTAGGTCTTATTGGTTTGGGCTTTATGTCATTTTCTGGCGTATCACTTTAAGCTACGGAATTGGTCGAACGGGATAACTAGAGGTACAGTCGATGCAACAGCAAGAGATCATTCAGATCGCTCTCGGCGTGGGCATGTTTACCGTAATTGTACTGGTTTTGGTTGCCATTATTATGGCGGCGAAATCAAAATTGGTACCAAGCGGTGATGTCGAAATTCTGATTAACGATGATGAAGACAAAAAAATTATTACGCAGCCCGGCACTAAGCTGCTAGGCGCACTAGCCAACGCTGGTATATTCGTTTCTTCAGCTTGTGGTGGTGGTGGTTCATGTGGCCAGTGTACGGTCCGGGTGAAAGAGGGTGGCGGTGACATTCTGCCAACCGAGAAAGACCATATTAACCGCAAAGAAGCGCGCGAAGGCACACGCTTATCTTGTCAGGTAAACGTGAAGCAAAATATGAAAATCGAATTGCCAGAAGAGGTATTCGGTATTCGTAAGTGGGATTGCACCGTGAAGTCTAACGACAACGTGGCAACTTTCATTAAAGAGTTCGTAGTAAACCTTCCGGAAGGCGAAGATGTGCCTTTCCGTGCCGGTGGTTTCATTCAAATCGAAGCACCACCGCATCATGTCAAGTATCGTGACTTTGACGTTGCGGAACGCTTCCGTGGCGACTGGGAACGCTTTGGTTTCTTTGATGTTGAATCAAAAGTAGACGAAGAAACGATTCGTGCGTATTCCATGGCCAATTATCCGGAAGAGAAAGGCATTATTATGCTGAACGTTCGGATAGCGACGCCGCCGCCGAACAACCTAAGTCTGCCAGCAGGTAAAATGTCGTCCTACATGTTTAGTCTGAAGGAAGGCGATAAAGTCACTATTTCTGGTCCTTTCGGTGAGTTCTTTGCGAAAGAAACCGAAGCCGAAATGATTTTTATCGGTGGTGGTGCTGGTATGGCGCCTATGCGTTCACACATTTTCGATCAGCTACGTCGGTTGAATACCGACCGTAAAATTTCATTCTGGTACGGTGCGCGTTCGAAGAAAGAAATGTTCTACGTTGAAGATTTCGACATGCTAGCGCGTGAAAATGACAACTTTGACTGGCACGTGGCACTTTCTGATCCGCAGCCGGAAGATAACTGGGAAGGCGACACAGGCTTTATTCACAATGTGTTGTACGAGCGTTATCTGAAAGACCACGAAGCGCCAGAAGATTGCGAGTTCTACATGTGTGGACCGCCGGTAATGAACGCTGCGGTTATCAACATGCTCCACGAACTTGGTGTGGAAGAAGAAAATATTATGCTTGATGACTTTGGAGGCTAACGAAGGCAGTGCCTAAGTTCATGCAATCAAGCGCACTACTGAAACTATGGCTGGCCCTTATTGGGCTGGCCTTTTTCGTTTCATGTAGTCAGGCGCCAGAGCAAACAAATTTATCCGGTAAAACCATGGGTACGACTTACCATGTGAGTTTTATCAGTGGTGACCCTGAACATGTACCTGAGGAAATACAGGCGCACATTGACGGATTGCTCGCGCAAATCAATTCGCAAATGTCTACCTACGATCCGAACTCAGAGTTATCGCGCTTTAATTCATCACGTCAAATCACCCCGTTTGTGGTGTCACGGAGCCTGGAGGAAGTGGTTAAACGGGCGCTGGAAATTGCAGCAGAAACTAACGGCGTGCTGGATGTTACCGTAGGGCCTTTGGTGAATTTGTGGGGCTTTGGTCCGCAGGCGAAGCCAGAGCAGGTTCCCTCAGCAGAGGCTATTGCAGACTTGCAGGACCAGGTTGGTTATCAACACCTGAGTGTTAGTAACCACCAACTGACTAAATCCCATCCTGAGCTTTACGTTGATTTGTCTACCATAGCCAAAGGGTATGCGGTAGACAGAGTGGCGCGGGTGTTGGAGCAGTTAGAAATACATAACTACCTGGTTGAAATTGGTGGCGAAATGCGCGTGAAAGGGAACAAAGCAGGTGACCAGCCCTGGCGTGTAGCTATTGAAAAGCCGGTGTCTACGGAACGTGCTATACAACGTATTATAGAGCCGAAGAATATGTCTGTAGCTACCTCGGGTGATTATCGCAACTTTTATCAGGAAGAGGGCGTGCGTTACTCACACATTATCGACCCTCGCACCGGTAAACCCATTCAACATCAGTTGGTTTCGGCAACGGTGTTGGCGGAAACCTGTATGGATGCCGACGCCTATGCCACCGCATTGTTGGTTATGGGAACGCAAGGAGCCTTGGTCTTTGCAGCGCGCAAAAACCTAGCGGTTATGTTGGTGACGCGTGAAGATGATGCATTTAAAGAGTATACTACTCCTGCGTTCGATGAAGTTGTGGTGGACTGAAACCAAACTTTGATCAGCGTGTCCTAAGTAGTAGCAGGAGGTTTTATGGAAACATTTTTATTAGTCTTTGTTGTATTCTTGCTGGTGGTACTGGCAATGTCAGTAGGTTACCTGCTACAACGCAAAACCATTTCCGGCAGTTGCGGCGGTATCGCGTCTATGGGCATGGAAAAAGCCTGTGACTGTGACGAACCCTGTGACGACAAAAAAGCACGTATGGCCAAAGAAAAAAGTTGGCAGGAAAACCGCATTCATTAAGTTGGGAAGGAGCTCTGCATGGTCAAATTGGTTCAAATTCGCCCGGTTGCCGCAGAGCTTTATCTTGATTGCAACGCCACCACGCCAGTACTCCCCGAGATTGTTCAGGCCGTAGCCCATGTCATGGGCGATATTTTTGGCAACCCTAGCAGTAGTCACATCACCGGTTTAAAAGCCCGTTACATTTTAGATACCACGCGCCGCTTAGCTCGTCAGGTTATCGGTGTGCAAGATGGCGACGTATTATTTACCAGCGGTGCCACAGAAGGCATTCAAACCGCGGTACTTTCCAGTTTACATCGTGCTATTTGTTGCCCGCCTGAGAATCAACCTGAGCACCCGCGCTGGTTGTTGTACGGGGCTACTGAGCATAAAGCGGTACCACAGGCATTAGAGCACTGGAATAAGGTACTACGCCTTGGTGCTGAGTTAAAAGCCATTCCGGTAGACAGCAAAGGCTTGCTCGATCTCGACTTTATTGCTGCGCATGCAGCCGATGCCGCCATGATTTGTACCATGGCGGTGAATAATGAAACCGGTGTACAGCAAGATTTAGTGGCATTAGAGAAAACCATCCGTTCGGCTAATCCAACCATTCCCTGGCTGGTAGATGGTGTGCAGGCGCTGGGTAAACTGGATTTGCAATTAGCCAACCTAAGCATTGATTACGCCGCGTTTAGCGGCCATAAGCTTTATGCGCCAAAAGGCATTGGTTTTATGTATGTGCGCAAAGGCGCCCCTTTCACGCCGCTCATGATAGGTGGTGGGCAGGAATCCGGGCTGCGTTCGGGTACCGAGAATTTACCCGGTATTGCAGCGCTACACGCCTTGTTTGAAATGTTACTGGCAGATAGCCCGCGGTTTAGTTCACACACCCAATTAGCGGGCTACCGGGAGCAGTTGGCGGAAGCTTTGCAAGCAGCATTTCCTACCCTGGTATTTAATAATGATTTCGCTGTATCTGTTGCCACCACCCTTAACTTTTCAGTGAAGGGCGTGTCGTCGCGCGACATCATGGATGTGTTTGATGCGGCTAACATTCGTGTCAGTTCAGGCTCGGCTTGTAGCTCGAAAGTCACTGGTAGCTATGTGCTGGATGCGATGGGGTTAGACTATTGGCGCAGTCAGTCGGCTATTCGGTTATCTTTTGGCCCGGCTACCAGTGCGGCTGATATTGCCGCTGCTTGTTCGCGCATTCGCCGGGCGGCACAGGCACTGCAGCAGTCCTGTTTGCTACCAACCGATGTTAACAGCGATAGTGACACCGACTTAAATGGTATTGTGCAGTGGCGCTATGACGACCATTGCTGTTATTTAATTATTGATAAAACCGCCCGTCAGCTGATTGTTATTGATCCGCTGGCGCCATTAGCTGAACGCCTCGAAAACCTGGTGCAGTGCCGCGGTTACCGGGTGCAGGCGATAGTAACGTCGCAGCCGCAGGACCAGGAAGGCACCGGACCCATGCTAGCACAATTGCTGTGCGCCAGCGGCTGTGATGAAGCTCGTGACCACTATGGTTGGCCACAGTCAGCACCTGAATCAGCCGGGTTAAGTCAGGTAAAAATTGGTGCGCGCACATTGTACCGTATTGGGCAGGATAACCCGGCTTACGTGCTGTCTGCACAAAACGACCCGAAGCATATTGAATTCACCTTTGGCAACACCAACACGGCCGTAGCCGCCCAGCCGCAATTAAGTCAGTTAACCTTGTCACAAAGTGTGGTGTGCCCACCGGTAGATGCGCACTATGCGCTGGCACTGCGCTGGTGCGAGGTTATTGGCGAGTGCGCCCAGCGTGGTGATCTTGATTTAGGGTTAGACGACGAGCGTTCCGTATTACAGCAGCCGGAAACTCTGGTAATTGACGTGCGCGAACAGCAGGAGCATTTGATGCAACCCTTGCCGGTGGCAGCTGAGGTGCTAAATGTACCGCTCACCCGGGCAGCGCAGTTTATTGTTGATAAACAAGAACAGTTTAAAGATCGCACGGTTATCTGTGTGTGTCGGTCAGGTCATCGCAGCGCCGCGGTGGCACAAGCTTTGGTTCGCCATGGTTTTACCAAGGTCAGGCATTTAACTGGTGGTCTGGCGTTGTTACAGGAAGAGCTGGCCTAGGGCAGCTCAAAGCTGGCGAAATACCCATTTTTACCAGCTAAATAACAGCGTTGCTGCTCGGTACATTGGGTAACCCAAATGTTTTCTGAGGTCAGCTTCTGCCAGTTTTCTCCGCTTAGCGAGCCGATGGCCGCACCGGAGGGATTGCTTACCAGCAGTTGCTCGTCGTTCAAACTGAGACTGTAAATAGCCCCCTGCAACGGCGGGGTTGGTAACCTAGTAAACTCACCCGCGTTGAAATGCATCACTTGAGGCTGACTCTGGGCCTCGCTTAAGTCGCCCCCGGCAATAAAGAAGTCATCTTCAGCGCGCGGCCAGATAGCCGTAATGCCGCGCATAGGACCGGCCAGCATTGGCGTGTTCATAACTTTGAAACGGATGCCAAACTTGGGTTTTATCAGCACGCGGGCTGTTACCGCATTACCAGTTCCTATGGCCCATACATCGTTTTTATACTGAATGCAGTTACCACTTGCCGAAAAGCCACCTTCGCCACTTAGGGGGCCGCTGTCTACCACGTTACTAATGTTTAACCAATTGCGGCCGTCGGCACTGCGAATGAGCTGCCAGCGCTCGTTGTAGCTGTCGGCAAAGGCCAGGGCTTCACCAGAGGGTGCCACCGCCAGACAATTCATAAACAAGTTGCTATCGGCGCGATAACGCAACTGCCAACTGCGGCCCGCATTACTGGTGTAGTAAACGCGTGAATTACCGCCCTCACCAACACTTAAAGCAAAGGCGCGTTGATCGTCCAGCGCTTCAATGTCACGAAATTCAAGTTCGCTGTTGCCTGGCTTAGAAAAGCTCCAGTTGTCACCGCCATCAGTACTGCGGCCAATAGTACCCTGACTACCTGCTAGCCAGATGGTGTCGCGGCTGGGTGCGCTAATACTAATCCAGTTCACGTCGTTTTGAGTTGGTTTAACACTCAATTCGGCGGCCAAAATCTGGCTGCTATAAAGGCTGGTTGAACTCACCAGGAATAGATAAAAGCTAAATTTCACAACGGCTACACACCGAAAAAACTGAGTCGCTATCACCTTATTATTTCCCTCACCAGATCACATAAAAGTTAGTGTATCATGGATTGCAACAGGTACAGCGACGAGGAATAAACGTGAGCAAAAGTGGACTCTATGCAAACTGGGACGACATTCTACATTTGCAGGATCAACTTACCGATGAAGAGCGCATGATTCAGCGCTCTGCCCGTGAGTTTTGCCAGCGCGAGCTGCAACCAGGTATTGGACAGGCCAATGAAAAGGGCCTGTTTGACCGTGATATTTTACGCAATATGGGCGCCACCGGTTTGCTTGGCGCAACCATTGACGGCTACGACTGCCCCGGCGTTAGTTATGTGGCCTATGGTCTTATTGCGCGTGAAGTTGAACGGGTTGATAGTGGTTATCGTTCGGCTATGAGCGTGCAGTCCTCGTTGGTGATGTATCCCATCTTTAAGTTCGGTTCTGAGGAGTTACGTGAGCGCTTACTACCGCGTTTAGCGTCGGGCGAATTGGTTGGTTGCTTCGGTTTGACTGAGCCTGATGCGGGTTCGGACCCGGCGGCCATGCGCACAGTGGCAATACCCGTGGCAGGGGGTTATCAATTAACAGGTAGTAAAATGTGGATTACCAACTCACCTATTGCCGACGTGCTGGTGGTTTGGGCCAAAGACACCAGCTCGGGTGGCATACGCGGCTTTGTGGTGGAGCGTGACATGGCTGGCCTAAGTACGCCCACTATTGCGAATAAACTCAGCTTACGCGCCTCTATTACCGGCGAAATCGTATTAGATAAAGTATTTGTACCCGAGGCGAATGCCTTTGCCGATATACGCGGACTGGCTGGTCCTTTTGCGTGCCTGAACATGGCCCGCTACGGGATTTCCTGGGGCGCCATGGGAGCTGCTGAATTCTGCTGGCACACGGCGCGCCAGTATACGCTGGATCGCAAACAATTTAATAAGCCGTTGGCGCAAATGCAGTTGGTGCAAAAGAAGTTAGCCGACATGCAAACCGAGATAGCTCTTGGCTTACAGGCGAGCCTGCGGGTGGGGCGCTTGATTGATAACGGCAGTTTTGATCCTAGTATGATATCGCTGGTGAAGCGGAATAACTGTGGCAAAGCGCTGAACATTGCCCGCACCGCTCGGGACATGCACGGTGGTAACGGCATTGCCGGCGAATATCATGTGCTCAGGCACGCCATTAACCTGGAAACCGTGAATACCTACGAAGGCACCCATGATATTCACGCATTAATTCTGGGGCGTGCGCAAACTGGTTTACAAGCGTTCTTTTGAGTTGTCACATTGTGTTTGTAAAGAGCCTCGGTTAGGATGATTTTCTATCCAGCCTAATACAGTTGTTATATGATGATTCGCTACAGTAAATTTCGGCGCTGGCACCACTGGTTATCACTGGTGTTTGGTTTGCAGCTGCTGATTTGGAGTTTAACTGGTAGTTATATGGTGTGGGTGCAGTTACCATTTATTCATGGCACAGCTTTAACTGCAAATACCGATCAGCCGCTTGGCAATGACGCGCCGCTGTCCGCCTTAACCCAGGTTCAACAAAGCTACAGTGCGGCCCGGGAAGTTAGCCTGGTTAACCGGCACATTGGCAATGCCTGGCGCTATGTTGCTCAGGTAGGTGAGCCTACTCAAAGCTATTTGGTCGATTTAGAAACCCTGAACAAGCTTGTGCTAACCGAGCAGGATATCCGCGACCTTGCCGATATGTCGTATACCGGAACCGGCAAGTTAAACGACGTGCGGCTGTTAACCGGGCAAGTGCCAAATGAAGTGAGCATGCTACAGGCGCCAGTGTGGCGGGCAGATTTTGCCGACGCGCTGGGCACCACTTTGTATTTGAGTCCAACAACAGGAGCGGTGCTTACCCAACGGCATGATTACTGGCGTTTGTTTGACGTGATGTGGATGCTTCACATTATGGATTACGACACCCGCAGCGATATTACCACGCCGTGGTTACAGGCTTTCATTGTTGGCAATATGGTGCTTATAGTGACTGGTTTCGTGTTGCTGATCCCTACCTTCAAAAAAATTCGCAAAGCGACTGATAAGCGTGTCAGCAGTTTCCGTGGGGGTGCCTGATGCGGCTGTTACGTTGGTTACATAGATGGACTAGTTTGGTATTAGTGCTGCAGGTTATTATCTGGTGCATCAGTGGTTTTTACTTTAGTTGGCAAGGGCATCAAAGCTTAGCCGCCCATGACTACTTTCAAGCGGTATCTGCCAAGGCTATCAAGCAGCCGCTGCAACCGCTGGTTCAGCAGCAGTTACAGAAGTATCCGCAGTTGCTGAGCATTCGGGCCCGGGTGGTGGGTGGAGAATCGCAATGGGTATTGCAACAGCCGGAGAACGAAATCTATTTGCAGGCGAACGGCGAGCCCTGGCAAACCTCTGCAGCGCAAGCCCGTGCTATTGCTGAGGCTTCTTACACCGGCTCTGCAGCAGTTGCTGCGATAGATTATTTGAATACAGCACCAGAGCTGGTTGGTCAGCAGAATGCGGTTTATCGGGTGCAGTTTGCGGATGAATTAAGTACCCGGGCCTATGTAGATGCGACGACTGGAGATTTGTTAGATCACCGCAACAGCAATTGGTGGGTAAGCGACTGGATGTTTCGATTGCACTTTATGGATTACAGCGGTGCGCGGGACTTCAACAATTTATTAATGACGGCGGCGGCGTTACTGGCATTCTGGTTCGCCTTGTCGGGCTTCATTTTATTACTACGGGAAATGCGTAGCGGGCGCATGTGGCGCACCCGCAGAAGCCGCAAGGCATAAGCGCTTAGCCTTGCGCGTCCAGTGACTCACCATGTACCTGAGCACTGTCGTCGCTCATTAAATAAAGATACAGCGGCATTAAATCGGCTGGTGTAGCCAGTTTATTCACGTCTTCAGCTGGATAGGCGCGTGAACGCATGGTGGTGCGGGTAGCACCCGGATTAATCACATTTACCCGCAATGAGCTGCCTTCGTACTCATCAGCCATAACCTGAGCTAATCCTTCCGTGGCAAACTTACTTACTGAGTATGGCCCCCAGAACGCGCGGCCTTTGCGGCCAACGCCAGATGAGGTAAATACCACCGACGCTTTGGGAGCTGCCTGTAGTGCCGGTAGCAGTGCCTGAGTTAACATAAATTGTGCGGTTACGTTAATTTGCATCACATCGTTCCAGCTGTCGTGGTCAATGTGCGCAAAGGGTGACAACACGCCTAAAATGCCAGCGTTATTGAGCAAACCATCCAAGCGCCCGAACTGATCCATAATAGTGGCGCACATACCCTGATAATGAGCTTTGGTCGCGCCTTTCATATCCAATGGCACTATGGCAGGTTCCGGGCCACCAGCGGCCTGAATTTCATCGTACACAGCTTCAAGCTTTTTCACCGTACGACCAAGTAAAATGACGCTGGCGCCGTGACTGGCATAGTGTAGTGCGGCTTCACGACCAATGCCGTCGCCTGCGCCAGTCACCAGAATAACTTTGCCCTGTAGTGCGTTACTGCTTATTTCTGGAATGTGCATAAGGTCTCGCTGTTAGGTTGAACACAATGCAAATTTAGCAAATTCGGATTGTAGATGTGATTGATTGCCCCTAGTTTACGGAAAAAATAGTCATTTCTCAGCTTTTGGAATAATAATTCTTAGCGGAAAATAGATAAAAACCCTTTTAACTTGATACAGACAGGTGTATAAAATTTTGTTAATTTCGTTCGTCTTGTCGTACCAGTTATGAGAGAGTAGTGGACAAGCGAACAAAAGCGGTCAAAACTGTTAGTTCAAATTACAGCGGTTTTCCGCGCATATAAAAACACGAACAAGGATTGGGGAAGCCTCATGAAAAAACTTCTGCTAGTAACTGCAATAGGCGCGACGCTAGGTCTGGTCGGTTGTGGTAGTGGCGATGAAGCGCCAGAAACAGAACTGCAACAAGAAAACTTTGTGAATGCTACGCGAGTTGTATTCGATCCAAGCAATGGCGAAGTGCCAGTGCCATCCAATATTTTGCTAAGTGGTAGCGTTGACGGAACCTTAAACATTCCGGTTGCCGACCCGGCTGATTCAGCGGACCCGCAGGTAGCTATTAATGGTTTAGATGGCTGGGGTACCCATTCCACCTTAACTTTCTCCTTTACCTTGCCGGAAGATGAAAATGGCGAACTGGTCACAGTTGAGCCAAGTAGCCTGGAAGCTGCCGGTTCGGTGCGTTTGTTCCAAACGGTGATGGGCGGTACTGCAGGTACCCCTGAAGCTTGTGCAACGGCAAGCCCGGCAGCCACTTGTGCGGTAGCGGCAGAGCTAGTGCATGGTGAAGATTTTACCGTGGTTGCAAATGGCCCGAACGGCGTGGCCGTTATTCCATTACGCCCACTGCAAGCGAAAACGGGTTATCTGGCGGTATTAACCACCAATATTCAGGATTCAATGGGTCGCGATGTGAAACCTTCGCAAACCTACGCACTAATGAAACGCTCAGCCAGCACGGACCCTGTTTCAGGTGATGCGTCGGCAGTGGGTTTACAGCAATTAATTAATAGCCACGAAGCAGCCTTAGCTGAATTCGGTGTCGACACCGATACTGTTACTTATGCGTCTAGCTTCACCACGCAGTCAGTAACTGATGTGTTCGGTGCTATTAAAGCAGGCTTAGCGCAGGCAGCAGGTGCCGGTGCGCCGCCAACGTTAATGGCGGCTGACCAAGGTATTACGGTGGCTGACGCCTTAGTGGGCGCTGGTGCATTAGAGCCAGATCCAACCAACCCAGCATACTTAGCGGCTTCGTCAGCACGTTTGTGGGGCGGTCAAATTGACTTACCTTACTACTTGCCTATGCCAACTGCAGAAAATCCTACAGCGCCGTTAACAGGTCGCTGGCGTGCAGCTTGTGACAGCCCTGCGTCTATTTTAGGTGCTATTGATGCGGGTGCGATTGATCCGGCCGAAGTGGGTATCGACCCTGCGGCACTTGAAGATCCGTCACTATTGTTACCACCGAATGCTTGTTATGACTTCCCGAACATTGATAACGAACGTCATTTGACCAAGTACAATCCAGTTCCCGATGCTGAGCAAAATGGTAACCCGGCTAACCAAACGGTACCGGCGGTTATTACCATTCCTGACGTGAACACAGTAAATGCTATCCGTACTGCGCAAGGTCAGCCTACTATCAGCGAACCTGCTGACGGTTGGCCGGTGGTGATTTTTTACCACGGTATTACGGGTGATAAGAACAATGCATTCGGTATTGCCGGTGCGTTATCGGTTGCTGGTTTCGCTACTGTAGCTATTGACCATCCGTTGCACGGTGATCGTGGTTTCGGTGCTATCAACGCATCTGACTCTGCCGATGGTAACGTTACTGCCTACATGAACTTAGGTAGCTTGCTGACCACACGTGATAACTTACGCCAGTCCATTGCTGACTTGTTAGGTTTACGGGTTGGCTTGAACTTTACTAATGCTCCAATTGATGGCTCTGACGTGCAGTTTGTTGGTCATTCATTAGGTGCTATAGCCGGTACAGCATTCACTGGCTTAACGAACACGCCAATGGAAGGTCCATTAGCAGCAGCGAATGGCTTGTTTGCAACCAATGCTAGTACTTTAGCTATGCCTGGCGGCAGTATTGCCAACTTCCTGATGGCTTCACCTGCATTTGAGCCGGTAGTGAAAAGCCAGCTGTTGTATGCCGCTGAGCCAGACTTTGCTGCAGCAGTAGATGCAGCAGCAGAAGCCAATGGTGTAGAGCCTGGTTCGGATGAATTCACCGCATTGCTTATACAAGTTTACGGTCAGTTCATAGAAGGTTTGAGTGCGGCTGAACTAGCTGCGGTCAATGGTGTGTTTGAACAGTTTACCTTTGCAGCCCAAACGGTAGTAGACTCGGGCGACCCGGTTAACTACGCCAGTGTGGTACGCGCCTCAGAAAGTCCGGTTCATTTGATTGAAGTAGTTGGTGACGGCGCTGAAGTGTTGCCTGACCAAGTCATTCCAAATGCGGTAGCTGGTAAACCATTAGCAGGTACTGAACCGCTAATCCGGTTAATGGAATTGCCTGGTGTTACTGAAACTGTGATTAGCGAAGATGGCTCTCCAGTTTCTGGTGCGGTGCGCTTCACAGCTGGTGACCACGGTTCTATTGTAAGCCCTGCGGCGTCAATTGAAGCGACTACCGAAATGCAAACTCAGGTATTTACCTGGTTTGCTACCGATGCAACTGTGTTACCAGTAACGAATGAGACTGTGGTTCAAGAATAAACATAGCTTTTAACGTAGAATGAAAGGCCAGCCAATGCTGGCCTTTTTTATATCCTCGGTTTAATTGGATACAGGAGTACCTATGGAATTTATTAGTGACGTTGGTGGCTTTTTAGTAAAAGCAGTTATTTTAGTGGCTGCTTTGATTCTTATTATTGGCGTTATTGCCAATGCTGCACAACGCAAGAAAGACGAAAAGGGTGAGCTGCATATTCGCAATTTGTCGAACGACTTGCGCGACACCACCGATAAAATCCGTTTGCAGTTGCTGGACAAAAAGGAACGTAAGAAGTCATTTAAAAAGCTGCAAAAAGAACGCAAGGCGGAGGCCAAAGATGCGTCTGATAAACCTAAGCAACGCCTGTTTGTTATTGATTTTCATGGCAGCATGGACGCTCACGAGGTAGCCAGTTTAACCCGTGAAGTCAATGCGATTTTAGCCGTTGCCAGCAATGATGACGCGGTTTTCGTGAGGTTAGAAAGTGGTGGCGGTGTGGTGCATGGCTACGGGCTTGGTGCTGCGCAGCTTCAACGCTTGCGCGATCATGGCTTACGTGTGCATGTGAGCGTAGACAAAGTAGCCGCTAGCGGCGGCTATATGATGGCCTGTATTGCGCATGAAATTCATGCAGCACCTTTCGCTATTGTCGGTTCAATTGGCGTGATTGCCCAGTTACCTAATTTTCATCGTTGGCTGAAAAAGCACGATGTGGATTTTGAGCAATTAACAGCAGGTGAATACAAGCGAACGCTGACGTTATTTGGTGAAAATACCGATCAGGGTCGGCAGAAGTTTAAAGACGATTTGGAGAATATTCACAAACAGTTTAAGAGCTTTGTAAAAGAGCATCGCCCTGAGGTGGATATAGATAAGGTTGCCACCGGTGAAATCTGGACTGGCCAGGAAGCCATTGAATTGAAGCTGGTTGATGAAGTCATTACCAGTGATGCCTGGTTGTTAAAGCGGGTAGATGAGTATCGTATTTACAAAGTTGAGTACCAGACCAAGAAAGGTTTGGGTGAGCGGCTTGGGCGTCATACTACAGCCATGCTAAGAAGCCTGAAGGAGTTTGTAGCCGTTAAGCATGGCTGAACATAGCTGACTATTGGTATTAGCTATACATATAATCATAACTATATTATGATTAACTCATAAGCAAGGATGCTAATGAATAATAATGACATCGAAGTACTGCTTGGCTATCACGGTCAGACCGTGGTTCGGGAAGACGGCTATTGGTGGAAAGTTGAAGCTTGGAATACACAGCTGAGTGCGGCGATTCCTCACGGTATTCGTTACAATCTTACGCTACACAATGAGCATGGGGTTCGTATCTTAGGTTTTGATAATGCGCACGGCGTAAAACCGCCTAAGAAAGCTAAGTATGCAGGTAAACGTAAAGAGTACGACCACAAGCATAGATCAGCTAGTGACAAAGGTGTCCCGTATGAATTCGAAAGTTGTGCAAAATTACTCGAAGACTTTTTCAAGGCTATCGACGAAACGATAGCGACTATTGAAAGAAGGTGATTTATGAAAGCTCGTATCGGAGTTATGCCAGAAGAACTGATTCGTAAGCAAATGCTAGATGTGGCAACGGGAAAGTCAGAACCTAACCATGAGGCTCCGAAGTTCTGGTTTACATCTTTAGTTGCGGTTTCGCAGCTTCTTTGTAAAGAGAATATTGAGCTATTGATTTTGATGGATAAGAAAAATCCGAGTACGCTGACAGAGCTGGCAAACTTGAGCGGCCGCAGCCTCAGCAACCTTTCTCATACAATAAAATGTTTATCATCTAAAGGTTTTGTGCGGATTGAGAAGAACGGACGATCCGCTCGTCCCATTGCACTGTTTACAGACTTTGAAATTATTATGGGCGAGACATTAGAAAGTGAGGCTCGTGGTGAGCACTTAGCCGCCTAGAATTGCGGGTGATTTAAAAGCCAGTTGCCAAGGTGCAACTGGCTTTTTTATATATGCTATTTGGCGTCGGGATCGTTAAACACCTCGTCGTCAAATTCATCTTCACTTTTGGCCACAATACAACTGACCATGGCATCACCGGTTACATTCACTGAAGTTCGGGTCATGTCCAGTAACCTGTCTACGCCAATGATTAAACCAATGCCTTCTACCGGCAAACCTACCTGATTCAACACCATGGCCAGCATGATAAGACCAACGCCTGGCACGCCAGCTGTACCTATGGAGGCAAGTGTTGCTGTCAGCACCACCATCAAGTAGTCGCCCATGGTTAAATCAACACCATAGACCTGGGCGATAAACACCGTGGCAACACCCTGCATAATGGCGGTGCCGTCCATGTTAATGGTGGCGCCAAGGGGTACGGTGAAAGAACCAACACTTTTGTGCACACCCAAACGGTTAGTTACCGCTTCCAGGGTTACCGGAATGGTGGCGTTACTGCTGGCGGTGCTGAAGCCGAAAATTTGGGCGTCACGCATTTTCCGCATGAACATGATTGGGTTCAGTCGTGTCAGTGCTTTCAGAATCACCGGATAGGTAACCAATGCATGCAGCAGTAGCACGAAAAGCACCAGCAGGAAATATTTCAATAAGCTGGTAATGGTGCCAAAGCCGATTTCCGCGAATAGCTTAGCCATTAACGCAAACACCCCATAAGGTGCCAGGCTCATCAGAATCATTACCAGACGCATAACCACGTCGTTCAGGTCGTCAAAGAAGCCTTTTAAGCGATCGCCGGCTTTACCTGCCAGTGCCATTGAAATACCGAACAAAAGTGCGAACACAATGATTTGCAGCATGTTGCCTTCAGCCATGGCTGCAACTGGGTTGCTTGGGAATAAATCCACAATGACCTGGGCGAAGGAGGGGGCTTCGGCACTTTCAAAGGATGTTTCAGCGGTAAGTTCGATACCGATACCGGGTTGCACCACCATCGCCAGCAAAATGGCTGTGGTAATGGCGATAGCCGTGGTAATCATATACAAACCGACAGATTTACCACCCAAGCGACCCAATTTGCTCGGGTCACTCAATGAGCAGGTACCCACAACTAATGAAATAAATACCAGCGGTACTACCAGCATTTGTAATGATTTAATGAATATTTGACCAACGGCGTAAAACAAACCATTGGTTAAATAGTCATCGACAATGGCATTTTCAGGAAAGACTAATTTTAAAAAGGTGCCAAGTAAAATACCGGCAACCATGCCAATGACGATTCTATTGGTCAGGCTAAGTTTTTTTGAAGTGCTCATAGGAACCCTGAATCTATTGTTGTTATAGAAATAAACTCGCCTAGCCTACCAGAGAATCTGTCGTTGCCATAGCGCTAAGCACCAGTGAATGCTTACTGTAGGCATAAAAAAAGGTGGCCTGAGCCACCTTTTGAGAGAACTATCGAGTTTGCTATCGATAGGTATAGGTTGGTCCCATACCGTTAGTCCAGAGCATGGCGGATACCACCATTAATACCACCATCATGATTAAGCCAGCGGTAACTACGGAGCTGGCATAAATGAAACCGCGCTCTTCTGGAATGTGCATTAAAATAGGCACGCCGGTGTAAAGTAGGTAAACCGAATAGGCTACGCCGCCTAAGAACGCCATGGTTACGAACCAGAGTTCCGGGTAAAGCGCTGCAACGCCCGACATAATAGCAGGTGTTGCGGTGTAAGCCGCAAGCTCAAGCGATTGAGTATAGGTAGGTGTTGCGCCAAAAGTTTTCGCCATCCAGTGAATTAAATAGGCGAGTGCAAATACCGCGACAATCATTCCCAGATACATGGCCACCGCCATCATCACGGCACTTTCGTCGGTTAGATAGATTGGGTCTCTTGCACCTATACTCCAGCCTAGTTCAGCCGACGCATAAAAGGCTGCAGCGCAAGGTAGCAATGCAATTAATAAAATATGAGTGAGGGCAAAACGAAAGCTTTCATGGCGCTGGTCAATGGTTTTCCATTCTTCCAGCGGATGGGCGTAAAGTCCCCAAATGTGATTTAAAATCATAGCAACACCTCTTCCGACATCGTTGTTTTATTATTGTTATAGCACCTATATTGGTGTTTTTTTCGACGGAGTCAAGCAATTTGCGGTAGTAATTCAGGTGCTGCGGGAAAGCTTGATTGGGATCAACTTCTAATTGATTAGGCCTTAATCTTTTCTGGCTGAGCTAGCGGACCGCTGTGAAACCGAAATTCGTGGTCGGCGCTTTGAATGAGTTCGGCTTCGGTGGTACGAAACAACGCCACACGTGGTGATATGTCGCTGGTAGCTATGGCCTCAGCAAGCAGTAGGTAATCTTCAAAATGACGCGCTTCAGAGCGCAGTAGCGAGGTGTAGAATTTGGCCAGACGACTATCAACATGGGGCACTAAAACGGCGAAGCGCTCACAACTGCGGGCTTCAATAAAGGCACCGCAAATAAGCTTATCAATTTGTTTGGCAGGCTCCGAGGTGCGCACATACTTTAATAATCCGTTGGCATAACGGCTAGCTGAAATGTTTTCGTATGGAACCCGATAGTGGGTCATTAATTCCAGTACTTGACGAAAATGATGCAGCTCTTCTTTAATCAGGACCACCATTTTATCCATCATCATTTGTTGTTGTGCCGATTTCGCCGGTGCCAATAGCAAATCGTTTTTCGAAATACTTTGTGTGCTCAGAAACTGGCGGTTATCTAACTTGCGATAAACAAAGTCTTCGTATGGTTTAAGCAGCTCCAGCAGTTTATTGCTGGACTCGGTGTCGGTTACGTAGCGACGTAAAATATAAACTGCGGATTGCGCTGCTTTTAACTCACAAATCAGATGATCAACCAATAGTACCGGAAGGTTCTCGCTACGACATGCCGCTTCAATCCATTGCGGCGGGGTAGGGCAGCCCAGAAAACGCTGAATAGGTTGAGTCAGGGTGTCTATTTCGGTACGGCTGGAAATCATAGGGGGATTATAAACTCGGTAACGGCTGATTAATAAGCTCAAGCGATTCGCGCCGAACTTCTAAAATACTGCCTTGTTCATACCAGTCACCCAATACCACTCGTTGCGCCGCAACGCCGTTTGGGAGCTGCAACTGGTGAATGGCCGGACGGTGCGTATGGCCGTGAATAAGAATGTCGACATTCGCATCCATTAAGGCGGTTTCAACAGCGTGTTGATTCACATCCATAATGCGGGCACGATGTTCGTTAAGTGGTTTTTTGGTGCTGCTACCAGCGCGAAGCTGGTTGGCAATAGCCATGCGCCAGCGCAATGGCAGCCGCGTCAGAATGGCGCGAGTAATAGGCGCGCGAATAATACGGCGAAAGCGCTGATAACTATGATCGTCAGTGCACAGGCTGTCACCGTGCAATAGCAGTGCGCGGCGTTCATACAAGCGTGCTATATGGCCTTCTTCGAGCAGTACCACGCCGGTTTCTTTGGCGAAGCCTTCGTCAATTAAGAAGTCGCGATTACCCGCCATAAAATAAACCGGCACACCCAAATCGGTGAGTTCTTTTAAACCTTTGCGTACGCTGGTGGCGAAGTCGCTATTGTCGTCATCACCCAGCCAGGCATCAAACAGGTCACCGAGTATATAAAGTGCGCTACTGGCGCGGCCATCGGATTGCAAAAAGTCCAGAAACAGCCTGGTAATATCAGGCCGTGCCGGACTTAAATGCAAATCTGAGATAAAGCGCACTGACATTGGATTAAGCGTCTTTGTTAACCGTGGTGCTTTCAATCACAACGTCTTCCACTGGAACGTCCTGGTGTGGGAAGTTTGAGGTGGTTTTTACATCGCGAATTTTTTCCACCACATCCATGCCTTCTACCACTTCACCAAATACGCAATAACCATAACCTTGCGCGTTGGCCGCGCGGAAGTTCAGAAAGTCATTGTCAGCAACGTTGACAAAGAATTGGGCCGTGGCCGAGTGTGGATCGTTGGTGCGCGCCATAGCGACAGTACCGATTTTGTTCACTAAACCGTTGTCGGCTTCGTTTTCGATAGGATCGCGGGTTGGTTTTGGCTCTAACCCGGCCGTCATGCCACCGCCTTGCACCATGAAGTTACTGATGACGCGATGAAACAAGGTGTTGTCGTAAAAGCCGTCGGTTGCGTACTGCACGAAGTTGGCAACGGTTTTTGGCGCTTTATCAGCGAATAGTTTAATGGTGATATCGCCGTGATTGGTGTGAAGAGTAACTTGCATGGTTTTATCCTGTTTTTTGAAATTCATGAATCAAATCGGTTACTGAGCGCAGTTTACCATTAGCGCGCCGCTCTCAGAAGCCTTTCTATGGTTTTACTGCCGTGGATAATGCGCGAGGGCGTAGCCGCTTTGATTGAATTTGGGTATCATGAGCGGCTAACAAAGACTTCGAACCCGTTATGCTTGAATGAGTGGGAGCCACACCGTTAATGCTTATTTATAATACCCTGACACGACAAAAAGAAGAGTTTAAACCCATTACCCCTAATAAAGTGGGTTTGTACGTGTGTGGGGTCACTATTTACGACTACTGCCACATTGGTCACGCACGTACTTATGTGTCCTTTGACGTGGTTGTTCGTTATTTGCGAGCCAGTGGTTATGACGTAACTTATGTGCGCAACATTACCGATGTGGACGACAAAATTATTCGCCGTGCGGCCGAAAACAAAGAATCTATTGGGGCGGTTACCGAGCGTTACACTGCAGCTATGCATGAAGACTTCGACGCGCTGAATTTAACCCGGCCCGACATTGAGCCAACCGTAACCGCGCACATGGACGACATCATTCAGATGATTGACGACTTACTGGCGCAAAAAGCGGCCTATGTAGCTGCTTCCGGTGATGTGCTGTTCGATGTGTCGGCATTTAAGGCTTACGGACGTTTGAGCAAGCAAAACCTGAAACAACTGCAGGCCGGCGCGCGGGTGGATGTTGCTGCCGGTAAAGAAGATCCACTGGATTTTGTGTTGTGGAAGCGAGCGAAAGCGGACGAACCGAGCTGGGAATCCCCCTGGGGTGCCGGTCGGCCAGGTTGGCACATTGAATGTTCGGCCATGAATAAACGCCACCTGGGGGCGCACTTTGATATTCATGGTGGTGGTTCAGATTTAATGTTCCCACACCATGAAAACGAAGTAGCGCAAAGCTGCTGCGCCAACCAAACCGACTATGTGAATGTGTGGATGCACAGCGGTATGGTGCAGGTAGATGAAGTGAAAATGTCTAAGTCGCTGGGTAATTTCTTCACCATTCGCGAAGTGCTCAAGCAGTACGATGCCGAAACCGTACGCTACTTCTTACTGTCCAGCCATTATCGGTCGCAGTTGAATTACTCGGCAGCTAACCTGGATCAGGCTAGATCTGGCCTTGAGCGTTTGTATACGGCGCTGCGCGATGTGGTTGCTACTAAGGCGGACGACGCTGTAGCCGAACCTTACCGCGCGCGGTTTAAAGCGGCCATGGACGATGATTTCAACGTCCCTGAGACCTTGCCGGTACTGTTTGATATCGCGCGTGAGCTGAATCGCTGTAAAGCAGACTCGCCAGTTGTCGCCCAACAGCTCGCCGGGCTACTGGTGCAACTGGGTGAGATTTTAGGCATCTTACAACAACCCGCTGAACAGTTTTTACAACAAAGTGGCGGGCAACAAGATTCGTCCGACGTTGATGCTGCCGCTATTGAAGCGCTGATCGAACGTCGTAATCAGGCGCGTAAAAATAAAGACTGGGCAGCAGCAGATGTTGCCCGGGACGAGCTCACTGCCATGGGCATTGAGCTTGAAGACGGCCCGCAGGGCACTCGCTGGCGCCGAATTTAACTTATTAAAGAAGGATATTTTCCAACTATGGCAACACCACAAGTTACGATTTTAGAGTCAATGAACGCCGCGTTAGCAGGCGATTTTGATGCCGTTATCTTGATCGGCGATGCAAATGCGGAAATTCCAGAGCCGTTTAGCGGTGCTATTGAGCGCGCTGGTCAGGTGGACAAGCGGGTAGGTAAGCAACCCTTGTTGTTAACCACCGACGTAGCTGGTGGGCGCTTAATTTTCGCCCCCACCGGGCCCTTGTTGCGCGATTTCGACGATGTGCGCAGTTTTACCGATGCGGCCCATGCTGCGGCCGGCATTGCGCGTGATGCCGGAGCGGTCAAACCACTACTGATTCCGTTCGGTATTCCCGATGATGTGCGTTACACGCAAGCCGCCAGTGCCTGCTTTTTTGGTTTCTGTCAGGCGTTACATGAGCCATTAGAGGGCCGTGAAGCTCATGGTGAAGATGCCCTTGAGCCGATTCAAACGGTTGGCTTGGTTGCCACTGACGTGAGTGCCAAATGGTTACAAGCCACCGAAGCGGGGCGTCGCGTCGCACGTGATTTAGCCGGCACTGAACCTGAGCGTATGGCACCGAAGAAATTTGCCGAATACTGCAAACAGGTGTTTGCCAATACCAATGTAAAAGTCACTGTGATTGATGACACCCAGCAACTGGAGCATGAATATCCGTTGCTGTATGCGGTTGGCCGGGCATCGGTTCAAGTCGAGCGTCATCGCCCTTGTGTGATTCGCCTGGAATACTATGGCGATCAGGCGGAGCAAACGCTGTTTATGGCCGGTAAAGGTATTGTTTACGACACCGGTGGTGCGGACTTGAAGGTAGGCGGCCACATGGCTGGTATGAGTCGCGATAAAGGCGGTGCAGCGGCGGTAGCCGGTTTCGTCAAAAGCGTGGCCGAAATGAAGCCCCAGCATCTGAACGTGGTGGCTGAAATTGGTGCGGTGCGCAACAGCATTGGTGCCGAAGCTTTTGTGGCGGATGATATTATTGTCAGTCACAGTGGTAAACGTGTTCGTATTGGTAATACCGATGCTGAAGGTCGCTTAGTACTAGCCGACTTACTGTCGCATTTGCGTACTCGCCAGGAACAACATGACTACCCGAATCCGGTGTTCTACAGCGTCGCGACGCTGACCGGACACGCTGCGTTAGCGAAAGGGCCCTATTCGGCGTTGGTTCCGAACGGTCCGGCGAAGCTAACCAAGGTGGCAGAACGCCTATTTGAAGTGGGTGAGCAGTTCGGTGATATGAGCGAAATTTCCTGGTCGCGGCGGGAGGACTACGACATTATTCGTTCGCGTACTTCAGCCGATGATGTGCTTTCCAGTAATAATGGTCCGTCGGCTACCACTAAGCGTGGTCATCAGTTCCCGATGGCATTCCTGACGATTGCTGCTGGCTTACAAGGTCACGGCTCGGATTCAGCCAAACCTTTGCCTTATGTGCATGTTGATATTGCCGGTAGTGGTGTTGAAGGAGGCGACTGGCAACATGGCAAACCGACTGCGGCGCCGGTGTTGTGCTTCTCGGCTACCTATTTGCATAAGTAGTCATAAGTAACTGGTTGTTTGAGTTGCCAAATTTAAGGCTACGCCAGAGCCTGGCAAAAAAATAAATATGATGCACTATGCATCCAAAAACCAAGAGATGAGCTATAACCTAGCACATCTCTTTTTTTTTAATTTGTTACAACCAACTGGAGAACATCCATGATACAAGGAACGGCTAAGGCGTTAGCAATGATAGTTTGCAGTGCTTTATTACTGGCACCGCCTGTTGTTGCTCAGAACAACTACGATAATGTCTCTATTGAAGCCACCAAGCTGGCCGACAATGTGTATATGCTTACCGGTGCTGGTGGCAACATTGGCGTATTCACCGCAGCTGATGGTGCCATTATGGTTGACGCTCAGTATGCGCCGCTGAAAGACAAAATTACGGCAGCTATTGCGAAGTTGTCAGATCAGCCGATTAAAACCTTAATTAACTCGCATTTTCACCGTGATCATACTGATGGTAATGCGGCGTTTGCGGCTGATGGTGTGAGCGTCATTGCCCAGCAAAATGTGTATAACCGCTTACAAGCGAATGAAGATTTTGATCGTGCCGGATTGCCGCAAATCACCTTTTCTCAGCAACTGGCCATTCAAACTGAGCAAGGTGCCCTGCAGCTTGAATATTATCCGGATGGTCATACCGATGGCGATATTATTACCTGGTTCCCTGGCGCAAACGTGATTCACGCCGGCGATTTGTTTTTTGTGGATCGGTTTCCGTTTATTGATTTGAACGCTGGCGGTACCGTTGATGGTTACATCAATAACGTGAGTGCGGTAATCAGTAAGATTGATGACGATACTCAGATTATTCCTGGCCACGGTGCGCTGTCTGACAAGTCAGACTGGCAACGCCTGGTGGACATGATTAAAACTACCCGCGCCGAAGTGGTAGCGGCCAAAGCCAAGGGCTTGAGTGAAGCTGAAGTTATTGAGCAAGGCTTGAGCGATAAATGGCAGGACTGGTCGTGGAACTTTATTACTGAAAAGCGCTGGATTGAAACCCTTTATCGTGACCATGAAGCAACAGCAGGAATGTAACTGCAACGCTTGAGCGAAGCAGTTACTGAATTAGATTTACCTTTCAGCGCCGGATTATTCCGGCGCTTCTAGTTTCAAGCTATCTAACTGCTCACGGGTTTTATGGTGCGGTCTAGGCTGACGCGAATCTGGTTCAATATGCACAAATACAATGTCGTCAGCTACACAGATATTTTGTTTGGTGTGTTTATTACGCACCACACAAGTTACCGTTAGCGAGGTACGACCAACTTTCTTCACACCTAAACCAAACTCAACCACGTCACCCTGAAAAGCGGATGTTTCAAAGCTAATAGCGCCAATATGCTTGGTTACCAAACTTTTCGAATCAAGCTGGCAGGCAGCGAAAATATAAGCCTCTTCGTCAATCCATTCCAGAATTCGTCCGCCAAACAATGAGCCGGCAAAATTCAGATCGTTCGGCATAACTAACCGACGTGACAAAAACCGCATAGTAAAACTCCAGTCCAATGAGAATGCCGTCAGTATAACCTATGTGTCGAAAAAATGTCTGCCGAGACGGCGGCCTAGCGGTTGCGGGTAGGTTTTAGGTGCCCGGCAAAAAATTGCTCAAGCAAACGCAATTGATGAAGCTTGGCGGCGCTATTGAACTGTGGATACGCCATCATCTCGAACATCATGCCGCGCTGCTGTAATAGCTGCAACAGCTCAGTGCTATGGTCACTAGAAATAGCGTGGTCATCCAGCCGGTAATGCAATAATAATGGTGGCAGAACTGCCGTTTGTTGATCGGTTAAGGCGGCAAAACCCTGCAATACACTATTTTGCGCATAAACCTGTGAGTTATTGATGGGGTCACCAAGATAACGTTCAGCCAAATGCTGGTTGTGCCGGCGCCAGTCGGTGATTGGATTGCCCGCAGCTACGGCGGCGAATGGCGAATCTTGCTGCAACCATAATTGCAGGCTGACAAAGCCACTATAGTTGGTTCCCATTAAGCCAATGCGAGCGCTATCAACGTAGGGTTGTTGTTGTAAAAAACGCACTGCAGCCCTCTGATCGGAGGTTTCCTGTGCGGCTAAGTTTTTGTACAAGCCGCTTTCCAGTTCGTTTCCCTGCGACCCACTGCTGCGGCTGTCCAGAGTGAATACCAGATAGCCTTGCTGGGCCAGATACTGGGGAAAATGGTCTCCCCATTGTTTGAGTACCTGTTGTTTCCCGGGCTTGCCCGCTACTTGCATAATGACTGGGTACTGCTGCTTTGGATTAAATGCCGGAGGCTTAAGCAACTGATAGAACAGCGATCTGCCATCTGCTGCTTCAAGCGAACCGAACTCTGGGGTTTGCCAGCTATTAGCAAAGCGCGCTAACGGGTGTCCGCTAGCCACTTTATTTTCGTGCAACCAGGCAATACGCTGCCCGGTGGGCCCATGAATGCTCACCTGAGGTGGCTGAGTTGGGCTGGAGAAATAATCAATAAAGCTGCGCATTTGTTCATCAAAATGAACTCGGTGGTAGCCGTCAGGTGCGGTTAAGCGAGTGGGTTGGCTGGTGTTACTCGTGTTCAGGTTAGCCCGGTATAAATGTCGTTCTAACGTTGATTTTTCATTCGCCGTGAAATACACCACGCCAGTTGCTTCATCCACACCACTAACGCGGTCTATACTCCAGTCACCACTAGTAAGCTGACGAATTAACTTGCCGTCTAACCGATACAAATAGATATGTTTGAAGCCGCTACGCTCGGAACTCCAAACGAAGTGCTTATTATCGTTTAAGAAGTACAAATCCTGATGCAGGTTAATCCAGGTCGGGCTGGTTTCTTTTACCAGCAAAGATTGCGGTTCAAAACCACCTTGGCCTGAATCACCAAACGCTGCGGCAACGGGGGCCAACCACAAATCCAGTTGTTGCTGATTACGAGCCTGCCACTGATAGCTTAAACGTTGGCTGTCGGGTAACCAGTCAAGGCTAATCAAATAGCCGGCATTGCCATCGGCTAAAGGTAATCCGCGCAGGGTGTTGCTGACCAGTTCCAATATGCCAAGCTCAACTTGGGTACCACTACTACTAGCTTTTGTTAAGGCGACAAAGCTTTGGTCAGGCGACCACCAGTAACCGCGTGCACGGCCAAGTTCGGTGGTTGCAATGGCATCAGCGCTGGCGTAGCGCTGTTCACTGGTTTCGCTAAAAGTATGTTGGGTAACGTCGCCGGAAGCTATGTTTACGGTGTAAAAGTTGTACTTATGCACGAACGAGATCATATCGCCACGTGGCGAAAATCGGGCTTCACTAACCTGGTAATCAGAGCCGGTTAACTGGCGCAATTCAGACTTTTCGGACTGGGTATCGAGTAGGTGCAACTGACCATTAAAAAGCACCAGTACCCGGCGGCCATCGTCAGACCAACGATAGGCTGCAACAGCTTCCGCGTTGGTGTCAGCACTCACTAACAACTGATGGGTTGCGGTGGGAATGTCGTACACCCACAAGGAGTGAAACTCGGGTTGCTCAGCACTACCGCGCAAGTAGCTCACTTGTTCTGCTTTTGGCACAAACTGAATTTTGCGTGGCGGACGGTTGTCGAGCGCAGGCGCTTCAAACAAATCCTCGAGTACGAGCTGTTCACTCGCTTGGGCAGGCGAAGTAAAGCTGATGCTGGTACTTACCAGCACGAATAAAAGGAGCCACCGTAGTAGCGACATAAAAGAAAGCCGACGTTGATAAATCATTTACTGAGTTTATCAAAGCCGGCTGGATACCGCTGTGAACTGCGGTAAAAGGTGGTTAGGACGCGCTAGAATTCACCGCGAATACCTATGGTCAGATTACGCCCACGTACCGGCGCATCGTCTTTTAGGAACGAGGTATGTACAAAGCCAAGTTCATCCGTCAGATTTTCAGCTTTTACGTACAGGCTCAATTGGTGCCGCGTTGACCAACCCGGATAGTAATTAAAGCTGGCATTTACCAGATTAAAACTGTCCGTGGTGGTTTCGTTCTCGGCAACGCGATTTTGCGCACCGTAGTAGATCATGCCCAAAGTGGTATCCCAGTTTGCCGCTGTATAGGTAATATCAGTACCAATACGTTGTGCCGGAATACGCGGCAGATTGCCACCGTCACGCAAATGAGCGCGGGTAAAGTCACTGAAGGCAGTGAATTTCCAGGCGTCAGTTAGGTCCCAGGCGGCTTCCAGTTCATAGCCGTACAGGTCGACATCGGCTTGCGCGTAGGCAATCACCGGCAGGGCATCGTCGTGACTATGTTCGTCGTGGCCCGGTTCATCATGTTCGCCAGCATGCTCGTCGGCGTGCTCGTCTTCATGATGCAAGTCAACGTTATCAACACCGGTGTTGGCGCCGTACACGAAGTTATTTACGCGGTTGTAGAACACATTAAACTGCAAGTGGAATTGCTCGTTCTCGTAGTGCATGCCCAAATCGATATTGTTGGAGCTCTCGATTCGTGGCGCCTGGTCAGCCGCTTCAATATGGTACTCGTGTTCACCTTCTTCGTGTAACTCGTATGCCAGCCCCAGCTCGTAGGTTCGGGTAGCAAAGTGAGCACCGTTAGAAAACAGCTCGTTCGCTGATGGCGCGCGCTCTGCATGACTGAAGTTTAGGGCAACATTCAGGTGATCGGTGAGCGGGCGAGTAAAACCAGCCGACAACGAGAACGGATTAAAGGTTTCACTGCCGGCAGCGGTGCTTACTTTTACGTCTTCGTAACGGGCACCGATTTGCCAGTTGTAACTACCAAAGTCTTGCTCACCCAGCCAGAACAAGCCATGACGGGTGGTTTCTGAACTTGGCGTAAAGGCTTCTTCACCCAATGCGCCCTGATCACTATCAAAACTATGCAGGCCGAAGGCACCATCCCAGCCAGCAACAGGCTGATGGCGGGCACTTAGGCGTAACTCACGTTGCTTATTAGTGAAGGTGCTGGCAGGCAGTCCGTCCTCAATTTCACTATGTTGGTAATCGGTATAGCCGATTTTTAATTCTAACTGACGGACAAAGCCTTGGTTAAAGTTCCAGCCACCCAGAATTTGAAAACGGTTCTGCGTTAAGTCAGCAAATGGACCTGCTTCTTCTTCGTGCGCGTGTTCTTCACCTTCGTGCTCTTCTTCGCCATGTTCTTCTTCGTGATGGGCGTGACCGGGAATGCCGTATTCCTGATCCAAACGGCCATAGGAAAAGCCAATGTAAGAGCTGTCAGTGACATGGCTTAAACCAATGTTACCGCCCTTGGCATCAATAAAGGTGTTTTCTACGGTATCGCCAGTTTCACCTTCATCATTGGTGAATTCAGGTACTTCGTAATCGTCGCTGGTGCGATGAAAACCGTCCAGGTGTAAGACCATGCTGCCGTTACCGGCATTTATTCCACCATAAACATTCTCAGTGTCGGCAGCACTGTCAACACTTGCACCATAACGACCGGTGACGCCATTTAAAGGCTGCGTGGCAATACGGTTATCAACCACGTTCACCACACCACCAATGGCACCACTACCGTATAGCAGCGTGGCCGGACCGCGCAGTATTTCTACCTGAGTGGCAGTGCTGGTTTCAGTGGTTACCGCGTGATCGGGGCTACCACGTGAAACATCGGCAGTGTCCAGACCATTTTGCGTGATTTTTACCCTTGGTCCATCAAGGCCGCGAATAATGGGGGAGCCAGCTACGTTGGCAAAGTGGGTATTATTAATGCCAGGTTCTGCACTTAAAGTTTCACCTAAGGTATGCGCATTTTTTTCACGCAGTTCATCACCGGTTAATACACTCACCGGTTGCGCCGAGTTTAATTGATTACGCTCAAGCGGCGAGGCGGTTACCACGATGACTTCTGTGGCAGCAGCATGATCATGTTCGTTATTGTTCTCAGTTTGGGCAACAGCAGCGGTACTGGCACAAACACTTGCAATAGCCACGGCAAGGCGGGACAAGTAAAGCTTATTCGACGGCATACAACAGACTCCGGTTTAATTTGTTATAGTATAACATTACATGCGTCGAAATCAGGATGCAACCGATGGCGCAAAAAAAAAGCCGCAGCGCTGGTGCTCAGTTGCTGGCTTGGGTAGACTCAGAGCGAAACCTAATTATTTTATAACAATAGCGAGAACATCCATGGGATTGGGAACTAACTTACGAAACCTTAGCTGGCAAAAGCTGGCCATCGGCTCTGCTCTGGCGCTGACTTTATCAGCTTGTGGCGCACAAGAAGTCGCAGCGGAAAAGCCGTCTGCCAGTGCCACAGCTATTCAGGCACACCTGGAGTTTTTAGCCAGTGACGAAATGGCCGGCCGTGATACCGGCAGCCGCGGTCACGAGATTGCCTCACAGTACATTGCGACTGAATTTAAGCGTTTAGGCCTGGAACCAGCGGGTGACGATGGCACTTATTACCAGCGCATTGAATTCCGCAAGAGCTTCCTGAAAGAACGCAGTGCTGGATTATCAATTCATCGCGGTGATGAAACTATTGAACTAGATTATCCAAAGCAATTTATTATGGGACCAAGCTCTGTTACTGAACGTGACGAACTGACGGCACCGCTAGTATTTGTTGGTTACGGTATGGTGTCTGACACCTTTGGTATTGATGACTACGCTGGCTTAGATGTAGACGGCAAAATTGTGGTTATGCTTACCGGGCGTCCAGAAGAGTTGCCAAGTGAGGAAGCAGCTCACTTATCCTCCATTAAAGGTGAGTTAGCAGCTGAACGCGGCGCGGTTGGTATTCTTACCGTGCACACGCCGCAACGTGAAGAAGTGCGCAGTTATGAAACCAGCATGTTATATCTGAATGTACCGACGGTACGCTGGTTAAATGAAGCCGGTGAACCGCATAGCCGCTATGACACTATTGCAGCGACCGCTTATGTTGATGACGCGGCGGCCGAAGTCTTGTTTGCGAACAGCCAAATGACCTTAGCGGATATTTTTACCCAGCTGGAAAACAACGAATCGCCGCAAGGTTTTGCCATGGATGTAAGTGCGACCTTAAAGCGCGAATCACGTCATGAGCAGGTAAGTAGCCCGAACGTTGCTGCGGTTTTGCCTGGTGCTGATCCTGAACTGCGCGATGACTATTTGGTGTATACCGCGCACTCGGACCATATTGGTGTGAGCAAAGATTTAAGCGGTGATGACAATATCAATAACGGCGCTATGGATAACGCTGCTGGTGTGTCTGTGATGTTAGAAACCGCACGGATGTTTGTTGAGTCGGAGCAAAAACCACAGCGTTCAGTTATGTTCCTGGCGGTTACGGCGGAAGAGCGTGGCTTATTGGGTGCGGACTACTTCGCACATAATCCAACAGTGCCAATGGCCAATATTGTTGCCAACGTGAACCTGGATATGCCGGTATTGCTGTATGATTTTGCTGACGTCATTGCCTTTGGCGCCAATCACTCAACCTTGGGTGACACTGTTGCCGCAGCGGCGGCTGAGTACGACATTGAGCTGAGTCCAGATCCTATGCCTGAGCAAGCTATTTTTACCCGCTCAGATCACTACACTCTGGTGAAGAAGGGGGTTCCTGCCGTGTTCTTAATGACAGGTTTCACCTCGAAGAATCCAGATGAAGATGGCGGCAAGGTTTGGGGTGAGTTTTTTGCAAAGCATTATCACCGTCCAAGCGATGAAGCAAGCCTGCCTATTCGTTATGAATCAGGCGCGTTGTTTACCGACATTAACTTTGCCATTGGGCAACGTATTGCCAACGATGAGCAGCGCCCGCAGTGGTTGTCTGATTCATTTTTTGGTAAAGTATTTGGCCAAGGTGACAGTGTCGCTACCGCGAACTAACCTTATTAGTTCTAGAAACCGCCGGGGCTCTCGCTCCGGCTTTTTTATGACTAAATTTTAAGGGCAAGTTGATCTTGTTTATTACGATTATAGTAATAAGAACATGGCAATTAGTGCCGTTTAATTATTACATTTTAGAAAGGTCCGATTTTGAATGACTAATCCGCAGGTAAAAATCACACCGGCAATGCCGGATGAGGAGTTTTTACGAACATTGGTTCAGGCTGTTGCCGGCGAGGTAGAGGTTGAGTGTGATCATACCTGTCACTTGCGGCTGGCTTGGTTAAACTTGCGCAGCAAGCCGTGGCCGATTGCGCTGGCCGATACCTGCGAAGTGTTAAAGGCGTTGCCTGAGCATAGTGGTGGTGGTAAGGCTTATCATCACACGCTAACAGTGGCGTCGTTGCGGTTGATTTTGCAGCGGATTAAAAATAATGACGATGATGATTTCGAGAGTTTTCTGGCGGCTTACCCTGAACTGCGAGCAGACTTTCGGCAGCTCATAAAAAACTATTATAGCGATGAACATTTAGAGCGCCGCAGTGCCCGGATTGCTTTTATAAGCCCGGACAAGCGCGCGCTCGATGGCTAAGTTGTAATTGCTACCGCCTGCCTAAATAGGCGACCCCGGCGGTAAGCTTACTGGAGTGAAATCATCTGGCCAATGACCTTCTTCCAATACCACTTTAAGACGATCTGCCAGGAACTGTGCATAGCCTGACTCTGCATCGGTTAAGCGCTGCTGTTGCTGCGTCAGAAAGCCATGCAACTGCGCTCTCACTTCGGCACCTAAAGTTTTGTCCTGATAAGTCTGGGCAACGTGAAACAAGGTGACATAGGCAATGCGCTGTGCCGTAACAGTCCCGTTATCAGCAGTTGCTGGCGCAATAATCTGAGTTGCGAGTTCGCTCAGTACCGCTGTCGGGGCTGGTATTCCGTCATTGTGCTGGTGTTGCAATGCTAATCTATTCAGGCGCTCAGGCTGCAACAGTAAGGTTAGTCCCGCGCTGGCTGCTGCTTCTGCCATACTCACGACATCGGGAATTAACCCCATGCGACCACTGAAACGCTCGCGGTTGTTGTTGTCACCGTAACTCAGGGGTACCAGTAACTGTTGAATTTTGTCTGGCACGGTTAGGGTATCGGGGTGAATAGCCCGAATCATTTGGGTTAGTGCTAATTTCTGTTGGCGGCTGTTAACAGGGCGATAATCCAGCTTGTCTTCGCCTTTTACATAATAGCTGTAATTAACCCCGCCCAGCATTTTAACGGCCGCTTCAATTTGATACCTATGCAAGGCATACATCGGCACAAACAACTCCTGCAAACGACTAACCGGCTCACCGGGAGCTAGTACATCCAAATCAAAGTTGGCGAGTACTTGTTCGCGAATGTCGAGAATCCGCTCTAATTCAGTTACGGCGTCGCTGCCGTTGTCCCACAAATGCGCTTCCGGATGAGCACCACCGGCTGGACGGGCGTCACGATCCGAAATAAAGGTTAGGCCTAGCGCACGATTTTCTCGCAAAATAGTCTCCAGCGACTGGGTGTCTTTATTATCGCCGTAACCGTAAGCAATCACTTGTTTGTCCCACAGCCCAATTTCATTGGTATAAGACTCGCTTAAGCCAATCCCGTTGTCTTGAGTATTCAGGCTTAATAACGGATGCGGATAATCCATAACCGACGCCCGGTCGTGCACACTGGCTGCAAAGTTGTGCGAAATACCTAAGGTATGACCAATTTCATGCGCCGACAGTTGACGAATACGGGCTAACGCCATGGCTTCTACTTGCGCTTCAATATTTTTACGTTCGGCAGCACTGGCGGCTTCGGCGTATGGTTTTAATAGCGCCTGAGCAATGCGCATATCCTGGCGTACACGTAACGACCCCAGAGTCACATGACCTTTAATAATTTCGCCGGTACGCGGGTCGGTAACAGACGAGCCGTAAGACCAGCCACGAGTGGCACGATGAACCCACTGAATCACATTGTAGCGAACGTCCATAGGGTCAGCGTCTTCAGGTAACACTTTGATCTGAAATGCATCTTCATAGCCAATCGCATTGAATGCCTGATTCCACCAACGACCACCTTCAAGCAAAGCAGTACGAACCGGCTCGGGCGCGCCCGGATCCAGGTAGTACACAATAGGTTCTACCGCTTCGCTGCGTTCGGCGTTGGGTTTCGCTTTTTGTAAGCGGTGACGCGGAATAAACTGCTTGCGCATGGGCTCGCCTAAGGGCGCCGCATAGTCTACGTAATCCATTGACCAGTAACCGCTGTTCGGATGAAACTCACGTGGCTCAAAGCCGTTATCGGGCAGTCGCACCAATGAATGGCGTAAATGCACCGTGAGTGCTTGCGCATCCGGCGCAACCTGACGCACAAAGCGCCCTTCAGGAGTACCAACGAAGGTTACCGTGGCTTCCAGTTCGGTATTATCAACGAAGGCTTTGCTGCGCGGTGGATAGACCATGGAGCGGTCAGTACTTACCTTGTACTGGCCTTGATCGGTGCGCTTTAACCGTTCAGCAATGCCATGGGTGTCGCTGAGCAAGTAAGGGGTGTAGTCAATCAACACCTGCTGCTCATCATGTGCCACCACATTAAAGCCCCACAGCACCGAGCTGGCAAAAGCTTCAGTGACGCTTTGGCGTTCGGCCTGATTGTCGGTAACGGCTTTGTATTTGGTATTTTGCTCTTGTAGTAACACTTTGTGATTGCTTACTACAAACTCAACCACCCGGGTAGAACCCAACTGGCCACGATCCAAACCTATATCGTTAGATCCCAGCCCACGCGGCATACTGGTTTGCAGCAGCAAAGGTTCGGCAGTTCGAGGTACCGCCAAATAATAATTGCCAGTCGCAGTATCATGATAAAACGTGTAAAAACCCTGATGACGGGTCATGCCTTCGGTAAATGTTGTCACATTGACGTCGGCTTCCGGGTTCGAGCCACTTTGTGCCATGGCGTGCATGGGTAGGCTAAAGCTCAAGAATAAAATGGTTATAATGAGTCGTTTCATGTCTGCTGGCTTCTACTGTATGGTAATGAAAATGATGACATTTCGGTGTTTTAAGCCGAAGCTAAGTCGCCCATTTAAGAACTCAAAACGTTAGCACAGAATGATTAGGGAACCTAACCCATGCTCACCTCAATAACTGCACCTTTTGTCGTAGATTCGCGCTTGAATGCCGATACTTACCCGCTTGGCGACTGGCCGTTATCGCGGTTGCTACTTTTTAATGATTGCCGCTATGACTGGCTGGTGCTGGTGCCAAGGGTAGCTGAAGTTACTGAATGGGTGCAGTTAAGTGAGGTGCAACAGGAGCAGTTGTGGCGTGAATCTCGTTGTTTGAGCGAGGTCCTATTAGCGTGCAGTGACGCCACAAAATTAAATATTGGCGCACTTGGCAATGTGGTCAGTCAGTTGCATATTCATCATGTGATGCGACACCACGGCGATGCGGCCTGGCCTGGCCCCGTATGGGGACACAGCCCGGCGCAGCCTTATTCTAACAACGCACTAGCGGCTCGCGCACAGTACTGGCGCGAGCAATTGCGTGAATCAAGCCAACCGGTCGGCCAGCTCCTCCAGAATTTGTAAACACCACTTTTCAATGCGCTGGTCGCTCAGCTCATATTGAGAGTCTTCGTCCAGCGCTAAGCCAACGAAGTAGTTGTCGTTGTCGGTTAACGCTTTTGATGCGGCGAATTCATAGTCATCGCCATTGGGCCAGAAGCCAATACGTTCGCAACCCAGCGGCAGCAATTCATCGTGTAACATGCCCAGCGCATCCTGAAACCAGTCGGTGTAACCAACCTGGTCGCCCATGCCGTACAAGGCGACAATTTTGCCGTTCAGATTTAACTGCTTAATATCGTCCCACTGGCTTTCCCAGTCTTCCTGAATTTCACCAAAGTCCCAGGTGGACAGACCGAAAATGAGAATGTCGTACGTTTCGGCCAAAGTTAAAGGGTCGTCTTTAATATTGTGCAGGCTTACCAGTTCGGCCCCGATTTGATCGCGAATTTTCTCTGCTGCAATTTCGGTGTAGCAGGTGGTTGACCCATAAAATAATCCGATTTTCATCGACTAAGTAACTCCATTGGCAATAGCGGGGCGCTCATAAGAGGGCTGGCACGACTGATTTTTATAGTGTAACAAAAGCAGCTGCGCTGGTGGCATGATATACTCAATTTTTTCTGCAACGGATTGGTTTTGAACGATGAATTTTGACGAGTTAGTAGGCCGTCTTGAGCCTGTTTTTGATGAAGCAGTAACTAGTGGTGATGATGACGAACTGTTTGCCAGCGGCTATTTACGCGGGCACTTTGATTTAGTGGTCGCCAAACTGGAATTAGCGGAAAAAGCTGACGCCGACGCGCTGTTACCCGCCGTTGAAGCATCATTGAACGCTACCAAGCACGAACTGGCGCCAACCGATCAGCAGCATGTGAAAGATATGCTGGATCGCTTACGTCAACGGGCGACGCAGTAACCGCTCAGGGCGCAATCGGTGGCATAGTGATTGCGCCAGTGGCAACGGCTCTGCCAGTAGCTGCGAGGTTAACAACTCAGCTGCCAGCGGCGCGCTGGTAAAGCCTCGTGAACCTAGCCCACCAAGCACATACAAACCGGGCTGCAAAGCACCAACCAAGGGTAAATGATCGCGGGTAGTGGAACGAATAGCGGCGCGTTGACCGGCCACTTCAAAGGCTTGTTGCCAGATATCTCCCGCTAATTGCTGCTGCAAGGTTTGAATATTCTCGGCGTCATCGGCCGCGCGCACCGTCGTGCTTTCGTCATCGCGCTGGAAGGTAGCCCCAACACACTGCAAACCCTCATGTGGCGGCGTTACATAGCCCTTGTAGCAAATCACCTGCTGTTGTTTTTGACGCTCAGCACTGGCTTTCACCAGAGTTATCTGGCCACGAACGTTCTGTAACGACAGATCAAACTGCTCTAACAGTGCTTTGTTGCCGGCACCGGCGGCTAAAATTACCGTTGCGGCCTGAATCTGGGTGCCATCGGCACAGTTAAGTTGCCAGCCTTCAGCGGTTTTAACTAGGTCGACAATGCGTTGTTGTACCACCTGCGCCTGGGCATCATGCAGGCACTGTTGCACCAATGATTGCGGTTGTAGCCAGCCGCCGGTTGGGTAATACAATCCGCCAGCAGCAAGTGTGGTGGCGCTCACGGCATCGGCTTGGCTTTGGTGCGCAAGCGGCTGGACTAAATCCGGGCTATATAAATCATCCGCCACTTTGCGATAGCGCTTGGCGCGCTCCGGGTTCACCGCAACCTGACTCACGCCGTGCCAATGCGTGATGGCGCTAAATTGACTTCGGTACAGTCGCTGGGCAAAGGTAAAAGCGCTAACGTAAAACTTACTGGTAGGGCTGCGTTCGGCCTGTAATAGTGGGTAGCACGCGGCCTGATGATTACCTGACGCGGCATCCGCAATGCCTGCGCTGACGATGGTAGAAGTAACTCCCCGCTGTGCCAGGGCCCTCGCGGTCAAGGCTGCGGCAATACCGCCGCCAATGATAACTGGTGATGCAGTCAAAGCTTTGCGGGCAGCGGGGGACTCAACCGGTGGCACCTGGCCGTAAAGCATTTCGCGCTTAGCGCCAAAGCCTTTGTGCGTGTGCACCTTACAATTTGCTGCCTGCAGGCCACGCTTAACGGCTCCGGCCGCTGTAAAAGTAGCAAAGGTGCAACCACTGCGAGCACTCTTAGCCATGGCTTGGAACAGTTCCGGTTGCCACATGCGCGGGTTCTTAGCGGGGGCAAAACCATCTAAAAACCAGGCGTCAATGGTATTTTCGGCTCCCGGCAACCAGTCAGGCAGCGTATCTATTAAGTCGCCAAACCATAAATCTAACGTTATGCGATGACGTTGATTTGCTGTAACACTCTCTAGCAACAACCGATGACAACCGCTTTCGGCTGGTGGATACAGCGACAATAATTGCTCGGCATAGACCGCCAATTCCGGAAAGTTTGTGAGTGAACGGCGTAAATCTGTTAAGCTAAGCGGGTGTTTTTCAAAAGAAATAAAATGTAAATGCATGGCATGATCGGCATTTTCTACCATGCTTTGCCAGGTACTTAAAAAATTTAGGCCAGTGCCAAAGCCTGTTTCAGCAACGCGAAAATCGTCCTGAGCATGACTTTGCCAGCGCTCGGGTAATCCATTTTGGGTTAAAAAAACGTAACGGCTTTCGGCTAACCCTGCTTCTGGGTTAAAATAAATGTCATCAAAGTGTTGTGAAACTGGCACACCGGTCTCACTATAATAAACGTCAGCAGGGGTAGTCGCGGTCACGTAATTTTACCTTTAAGGGGAAACCTTTAAAATGAAGCCCTTGGAATGAACAATTAGAATCGCTCAACCAGCGCGAAGTGTAGCAAAGCAGACCACTTTTTTATACATTTCCGCTACCATGTACGAGCGCCATAGGAACACAGGACGGACGAATGAAAAGAGCAGTGATTACCGGTATGGGCATTGTCTCAAGTATCGGTTTAAACCAACAGGAAGTACTCGAATCTCTACAGCAAGGCCGCTCAGGAATCACTTTCTCTGAAGAGTTTGCAGAGAAAGGCTTGCGTTGCCAAGTGTGGGGTAATGTTAAAGCCAATCCTCAGGATCACATTGACCGTAAAGCCTATCGCTTTATGGGCGATGCTGCTGCTTATGCCTACATGGCTATGGAGCAAGCTATTGCTGATGCGGGCTTAACTGAAGAACAAGTATCGAACCCACGTACCGGCCTGGTAGTAGGTTCTGGTGGCGCTTCTGGTGAACATCAGGTAGCAGCGGCAGACACCTTGCGTGAGCGCGGTGTTAAGCGGGTTGGACCTTACATGGTGCCGCGTTGCATGGCTTCTACTACTTCTGCTTGTTTGGCTACTCCATTTAAAATTAAAGGGGTGAACTATTCCATTAGTTCAGCTTGTGCAACCTCAGCGCATTGTATTGGCCATGCGCTTGAACTGATTCAGTTTGGTAAACAAGATCGCGTATTTGCCGGTGGTGGTGAAGAGCTGCACTGGACCCTGGGTATGGAATTTGATGCCATGGGTGCGCTAAGTACTAAGTACAATGAAACGCCGGACAAAGCATCACGTACTTATGATGCCGATCGCGACGGCTTCGTCCCGGCTGGCGGTGGCGGTATTCTGGTGATCGAAGAACTGGAAACAGCTCTGGCTCGTGGCGCTACTATTTACGGCGAAATCGTTGGTTACGGTGCTACGTCAGATGGCTATGATATGGTGGCTCCATCGGGTGAAGGCGCAGTGCGTTGCATGGAAATGGCCATGGCTACTGTTGATACACCAATTGATTATTTGAACACGCACGGAACTAGTACTCCGGTTGGTGATGTGAAAGAGTTGGAAGCGGTACGTGCCGTGTTCGGTGATAACACGCCGTACATGAGTGCAACCAAAGCTATGACGGGTCATGCCTTAGGTGCAGCCGGCGTTCATGAAGCAATATTTTCACTGTTAATGCTGAAAAATGATTTTGTGGCACCTTCCATCAATATCGAGAATCTTGATGAAGCGGCACAGGGCATGAACATTGTGCGCGAGTCTAAATCAGCCAAGCTGAACACCGTGATGTCGAACAGCTTCGGTTTCGGTGGCACCAATGCCACTTTGGTTATGCGTCGCTATACCGACTAATTCGTTGCTGCCAGAATGGCACTCCAAGATCTCGTAAAGAAGCGTAACAGGAAGCCTAATTTCTGTTACGCTTTCTTTTTATGGAAAGAAGAAAACTTTGGCGCCTATGAACATTCTTGCGGATGCGAACATTCCTCAAGTTGAAAAACTATTTGAAAGCTTTGGCAAGGTGAGCCTGTTTTCGTCACGGCAACCAGCGCCCGAGCAACTGGCTCAGGCTCAGGTGTTGCTGGTGCGTTCGGTGACTCAGGTCAACCAAGCCTTATTGCAACGGGCACCAGAGCTGACTTTTGTTGGTACCGCTACGATTGGGGTGGAGCATATTGATCAAGTGGCGCTGCAGCAACGCAACATTCAGTTTGCCAGTGCGCCTGGTGCAAATGCGGCCGCCGTTGGTAACTATGTATTAAGCGCTACGGTGGAAATGTTGTTGGCGCAGGGTAAGCGCGAGTTACCTACCGGCAACGCGGTCATTATTGGTGCCGGGCATACCGGTACAGCGGCGGGCACGAGGTTAACTGGGCTGGGGTATCAGGTCAGTTATTACGACCCTCCGCTGTTAGCCGATAATAATGCCGCCAGGCCGGCAGGTTGCGATCTTCATGCCGACTGGCAACGGGTACTAGAAGCTGACCTTATTAGCTGCCATGTGCCTTTGCATAATGAAGGGCAGTATCCAACCCGACATCTGTGGCGGGCCGACTCGCTGCAACAGTTGAAATCGGATTGCTTATTTATTAACGCTTCACGCGGACCTGTGGTAGCCGAACAGGATTTACGGCAAACCTTGGCGCACCATGGCCCTACGGTGACTCTGGATGTGTGGGAACATGAGCCGCAGCTAACCAGTGAGTTAGTGGCGCAGGTAGCGCTGGCTACGCCGCATATTGCCGGGCACAGTTTAGAGGGCAAAGTAGGTGGTGCTTACAGTTTATATTGTGCTTTTTGCAAAATGCAAAAGCGCCCTGTAGCGCTTAGTTTGCAAGCGTTACTGCCGAAGACCAAGCTGCCAGTTATCGAAATACCAGTACCACCGGACTTGCAAACACTGGCAACCTGGTTAAGAGCCATTTATGATATTCGCAATGATGATAAACTTTTACGTGATAGTGATTTAACTGCAGCAGCATTCGATAATCTGCGCAAGAACTATCAGGTAAGGCGTGAACTTAGCGTGCAAAGCGTTACGGGCGAGTTGCTGGAAGGTGACTCCAAGACTGCCAGACAATGGCGTCAACGCTTTGAGCTCATGGGTTTTCACGTACAAACAACGCAATCTAAGTAAGCAATTACTTGGTTCTGCTTTATAAAATATAGGAGATAGCATGGCGCGTGCGTTTAATGTAGCGGTATTGGGTGCAACTGGTTTGGTTGGTCAGCAGATGATGGATATTCTGGCTGAACGAGACTTCCCGGTAGCCCGTTTGTTTCCGCTGGCAAGCAGTCGATCGGCCGGAGCTACGGTTAGCTTTAACGGCGAAGATTTGACAGTTGAAGACGCCGAAAGCTTTGACTGGTCGCAAGTGGAACTGGCGTTTTTCTCCGCTGGCGGCGCTATTTCGAAAATTTACGCCCCGCGAGCCGCTGAAGCAGGTTGTGTGGTTATTGATAACACCTCTGAATTTCGCTATGAACCAGATATTCCGCTGGTAGTGCCGGAAGTGAACGCCCATGCACTAGCGGATTTCCGCAATCGCAACATTATTGCCAATCCAAATTGTTCCACTATCCAAATGATGGTGGCGCTGAAACCTATACATGATGCGGTAGGTATTGAGCGTATCAATGTTGCTACTTACCAGTCAGTGTCAGGTGCTGGGAAAGAAGCGATGGAAGAGTTAGCGAAACAAACGGCGGCGTTATTAAATGGCCGCGTAGTGGAAACGGAAGCGTTCTCACGCCAAATCGCATTTAACTGTATTCCACAAATTGATGTGTTTATGGACAATGACTACACCAAGGAAGAAATGAAAATGGTGTGGGAAACGCAGAAAATTATGGGTGACAGCAATATTCGGGTCAACGCGACTGCGGTGCGAGTACCGGTATTTTTTGGTCATGCCGAAGCTTTACACATTGAAACCGAACAGCCGATTACCGCCGAGCATGCCTGTGAGTTACTGCGTGCAGCGCCGGGCGTAACTTTGTTGGAGCAACGCGAAGAGTTCCCAACCCAAGTTAGCTCTGCAGCAGGTAAAGACAGTGTGTTTGTCGGCCGGGTGCGCAATGATATCTCGCATCCGCAGGGGCTGAATTTATGGGTAGTAGCAGACAACATTCGCAAAGGTGCGGCTACCAACAGTATTCAAATTGCGGAGCATTTGATTCGCGATTACTTGTAAAGGTTTTACCTCAGCAGCCGTTATAACGATTAGCGGAAATCATAACGATTAAACGAACTGGTAGAACAGGGAATGACTCAATTTAGCGGGCGCATTATGAACAAACCTTCACTGCTGTTGTTAGCAGCCATCGCTGTGAGTGTGCCTGGCGCATACGCTCAGGAAGATGGAGTTGTCATTAAGGGTCCTAAAGGCTCGGAAGCAACCGATGTTCGTGTTGGGACCAAGCGTTATGGGCCTATTACCTCGGAAGACACGCTCTGGAGCATTGCCAGTGAGAATCGGCCGCATTCCAGCGTAACCGTAAATCAAATGATGGCTGCTATTGTGGAAGCAAATCCACAGGCGTTCGTGAACGGCAACATGAATCGTATGTTGGACGGGTTTTATTTGCGTATTCCGAGCTTGCAAGAAATGCAAATGGTGAATCCAACCGCCGCAGCTCGGCAGCAGCAGTTAGATGATGCCCTGTTAAGTAAGAGTGAAGACTTGCAGCGCGAGCAGCAACGCATCGAAGAAGCTCGTAAAACTCAGGAACAGTTGCTGACTGAGGCAAAATCCAAAGCCGAACAAACTATTGCTGAAGTGCGCTCAGCACAACAAGACGACTTTACTGTACTGCGCGAGCAAGTAGCAGAATCAATGGCTGCCGTAGAGAACGTTTACAACGAAAATACCCAGTTACAAGACCGCCTTGAACAGCTCAACGAGCGGGTTGAAGCACTTCAGGCGCATCTAGCCGAAGACGGCGAGTTGCAAGTGCAGTTACAGCAAATTTTGAATCAGAACGAACAGATTCTGAGTGACCAACGTAAGCGTGAGCAGCAACAAGATGAAACTGATTGGGTGGGGTGGTTGTCACAACCGCTGAATTTAGCGCTGTTATCACTATTACCTGCACTGGCTATTCTGGTTGCGCTATACGCTATATTCGTACGCCGGCGCTCCAGTAAAGACGAGTCTGACGAGGTGCAACCCAAGCAAGGGAAAAAAGAACTTTCCGACGCTGAAGCGGCGGCGCAATTGGAAGCTGAATTATTAGCCGATCCGTTGCCGGACGATAGTAATGACCTGTTAGATATTGATGATGAACTGGCTGATTTGGACAACCTGGATGATGAAGGTGACGATTTAAGTTCACTGGAAGACGAGTTGCTGGTGCCAGATCAGGATGACGATGAAGCTGACGAGGGTGACCAGTTGGTGCGTCTTGATGACGACCCTGATGATAACGACGATCAGAATGACAGTTCGAAGGACGAGGCTAGCACGGATGATGACGAAGACATTAGTCAGGACGAACTAGACAGGTTGCTGGCGGATGGGGACGACGACGACAATGTTGCTATTGATCTCGACCTTGATGACGACGAACTAGCAGACGATAGCAGCGACGACGAGCCGGCTAACGACGAACAAGACCCGCAGCCTGAGCCCGAAACCGAAACCGATACCGCCGCAGCGTCGCAAGACGACGATGACGATGTTGATATTGATTCCATTCTAGCGGCAGAGCAAGCACCAGCTGAGGACACGCCTGCATCGGCAGACGATGATGAGACAGCCGAGGATGAAGACTTGCTGCCGGATCCGGATGCTAACGACAGCAACGACAACGACGACGACTTTAGTATTGACGACGTATTTGATGAATTAGGCATTGATGAACAGCTCGATGGTGATGATGACGATGTTGATTTGGAGCAATTGTTATCGGAGTCGGATGAACTGACCAAAGCACAAATGGACAATGATCCAAGTGTGGATACGGATGCGCTAAACGACGTTGATGCAGATGACAGTGACCCTGTTATTGGTGATACCGATGATGACACCGATGCGGAGCCGGAACAGACTAAATCCGATGAGTCGGCGACCACCACGGCAACAGATGCTGACGATAGTAACGATGTTAGCGGTGATGAGAGTGATGCGACTCATACCGAAGATGACGTTGAAGACAGTGTTGAAGATAGTGCTGATCAAGGTGCTGGAGAAAGTACCGAGGATGAAGCTGACGCCGACGCTGATACCAATGAAGACGATGATGAATTCGTTGACATCGACACCTTAATTGATGAAGCTCAGGACGAAGAAAGCGACACTGATCCTTATGACAGCGACGCTGTTGGTGAAGTGCTTGGTGACACCGACGACGATGGTGAGGAAGTTCCGCTGGATGACGACGATAGTCCTTCCGCGCAACTGGACTTAGCGCGTGCTTACATCGAAATGGATGACTTTGACGAAGCTCAGGTGCTGTTAGAAAAAATTATTGCAGCCGAAGGTGCAGACGAAGATATTGTAAAAGAAGCCAAACAGTTACAAGCGCGCTTAGACAGCTAGGTAATCATTGAGAGTACTAGTTAAGCGCGTTTGAGCAGCAAGACAGGATATACCCAATGCGCATTGCAGTAGGCGTTGAATATAACGGCCAAAGTTACTTTGGCTGGCAGCGCCAGCGTGACGTGAAGTCAATACAAAGTGAACTTGAACGAGCCTTTAGTGTTGTTGCCAACGAGCCTATTGCGCTCACCTGTGCCGGTCGCACTGATGCTGGTGTGCATGCAACGGCTCAGGTGGTGCACTTTGATACCCAGGCTCTGCGACCTGAGGGCGCTTGGACCATGGGCGTTAATTCCAACTTACCGGATGACATAGCGGTGCGCTGGGCACAGCCGGTGAGTAACGACTTTAATGCTCGTTTCAGTGCCACCGGTCGGCGTTATCGTTATATCATACTGAACACGCGCTTGCGCCCCGGTATCATGCGCGGTGGCGTTAGCCACTACCACCAGCCGTTACAGCTTGAGTTAATGCAGCAAGCGGCACCAGCGGTGCTTGGTGAGCATGATTTTAGCGCGTTTCGCGCCGCACACTGCCAGTCTCATACACCCTTCCGCTGTGTCACGCACTTAACCTTGTCCCAACAGGGCCCTTACATAGTGGTTGATATTGCCGCCAACGCCTTTTTACATCATATGGTACGCAATATTGTGGGTAGCTTAATGACCATAGGTGCCGGCGAACAACCGCCCGAGTGGCTGGCGGAGCTGTTGGCTGGCAAAGACCGAACCCTGGCGTCGGCAACCGCCAAGCCAAATGGTTTATATTTAGTTGCGGTGGATTATCCGGCCGAATTTCGCATTCCAAAGACCCCACCTGGCCCCCTCTGGTTAGCTTAATTCCCACGTAAAGCACACAGCTAAGACCACTTTTTACTGCACTCACGCCGTTGAATGTGCTTTAATATAGGCATTATCAGGCAAATTGTCGGGACTGTTTATCGGGATCTTCTGGAGATATTTACCGGAGCGCTATACCGGAACTCTGTACGCCGATGACTAGTCAAACCCTTATGCTAATTTCGTAATGGAATGTTATGAGCTGGATTGAACGAATTCTTGCTAAACCCAAGAGCAATAAACGTCGAAATATTCCCGAAGGTGTGTGGAATAAGTGCAGCAGTTGCGATGCCATTATTTATGGTGCTGATTTAGAGCGCAGCCTGGACGTATGCCCAAAATGTGATCACCACATGCGCCAAACCGCGCGTCGCCGTCTGGAAACCTTTTTAGATACCGGCAGTACTAGCGAAATTGGTGCTGAGCTCGAGCCGAAAGACATACTCAAGTTCCGTGACTCGAAAAAGTACAAAGACCGTATTGCTGCGGCGCAAAAAGCAACCGGCGAAAAAGACGCGCTGATTGCTCAGGAAGGCAAGCTAAAAGGTATTCCGTTAGTAGTGGTGGCCTTTGAGTTTAATTTCATGGGTGGCTCTATGGCCTCGGTTGTTGGTGCCCGTTTTGTGAAAGCGGCTGAAGTATGTTTAGAAAAACGCATTCCGCTGGTGTGCTTTTCAGCCTCTGGTGGTGCGCGTATGCAAGAAGCGCTTATGTCGCTAATGCAGATGGCCAAAACCTCAGCGGCACTGGCACGAATGAGCGAAGAAGGCTTACCATTTATTTCCGTGCTTACCGACCCAACTATGGGTGGTGTATCGGCAAGTTTGGCTATGCTGGGTGACATTAATATTGCTGAGCCGAAAGCACTGATTGGTTTTGCCGGCCCGCGGGTTATCGAGCAAACGGTTCGTGAAACCTTGCCGGAAGGCTTCCAGCGCGCTGAATTCCTGCGTGATCATGGCGCCATCGATATGATTGTTGACCGTCGCCATATGCGCAACCGCATTGCTGGCTTGTTATCGAAATTCCAACATTTACCTGAGTTGGTTGACGAGTTGTAATTATGCCTAAGCCCCGGACGCTGGCTCCCGCAGCCAGCGCCAGTCTGGATGATTGGCTTCACTATCTGGAAAACCTGCATACCAAAACCATTGAATTGGGGCTTGATCGCGTTAGCGAAGTAGCTGATAAATTGGGTGTGCGCCAACCGAAAGTGCCAGTCATAACGGTGGCCGGCACCAATGGCAAAGGTTCAACCGTACGTTATCTGGAAGTTATTCTTCAGCATGCCGGTTACAGTACCGGCGTGTATGTTTCTCCTCATCTTTATCATTACGCTGAGCGGGTTCGTTTGAACCAGCACCACCTGGCCAACGCCGAGCATACGCAAGCCTTCGCGGCAGTAGATGCGGCTCGCGGCGACACCTCACTAAGCTATTTTGAATTCGGCACCCTGGCGGCTTTATGGTTGTTTCAACAGCATCAGCCTGATGTGATTATTCTGGAAGTTGGCTTAGGCGGGCGGTTGGACGCGGTGAATTGCGTGGCACCTGACGTAGCTGTGGTCACTAGCATAGGTTTGGATCATTGCGACTGGCTAGGGGATACGCGCGAACTTATAGGCTTTGAAAAGGCTGGTATTTTCCGGGCGGGTAAACACGCTGTTTGCGGCGATCCTGAGATGCCGGTGACTATTGGTGAACATGCGCAAGCTATTGGCGCAGCTTTGTATCAAGTAGGCGAGCAGTTTAGTTACCAACGTCATGGTGATACCTGGCACTATCGTAGTGAAACGCTGAACTTAACTCAGTTGCCACTGCCACAATTACCATTAGCAAACGCAGCCACCGCCATAGCGGCATTAGAAGGGTTAGCATTGCCTGTTACCGAGGCGGCCATCAAACAGGGGATTAGTGAGGCGAGGTTGGCAGGTCGGTTACAACTGCTGCAGACCAATCCGCCAGTGTTACTGGATGTGGCCCATAATCCCCACGCGGCAAGGTTTTTATGCGATACGCTGCAGGCGCGTTTTAAAGACTATGACGTTATTGCGGTGATTGGTATGTTAGCTGACAAAGATATTAAAGGCAGCTTACAGGCGCTTGCACCTGTGGTGAGCGAATGGTGTTTGGCCAGCTTGTCAGAGCCTCGCGGAGCCAGCGCAAAGGAACTACAGCAAGCGTTGCCACCGACCAGCGTGCAGGTAAGTCAACATGACTCTGTGGTCGCCGCCTTCGAGTATGCGCGTGAGCGTGCGAAAGCTGCATCGCGATCTACGCTGGTATTGGTGTGTGGGTCGTTTTACACTGTGGGCAAGATTCAAGCGAAGGAGTAAGTAAGTGGCTACCCAGTTACAGAACAGATTAGTTGGCACTGTTATCTTAGTCGCTTTGGCCGTTATTATTCTGCCGGACCTGCTCGACGGTCAGAAGCGGCAACAACAGCAAGCTTACGAAACCATTCCTTTGCAACCTGAAGGTGAAGTACCTAGTGAGCCGGTGCAACTACCTGAGGTGGAGCGCAAGCAATCCACTAACAATGATGATGCAGCGCTTGCGGTGACTGCCGACAACGCGCCAGCAGTGAGTGACAAGAGCGCAAACGATAATGAAGGTTTTGCTGAAGCTCTGGCTGAGCCGAAACAAGCTACCCTTGGTGAAGAAGCTTTCGTTATCCAGTTGGGTGTGTTCCGTAACGCCGATTCGGTGCGTGAATTGGTTACCCAATTGCAAAGCGAAGGGTTTCGCGCTTATGCATCGCCGGTAACTACCAGTAGCGGTCAATTAACCAAGTTAATGGTTGGCCCGGATGCTTCGAAAGACAGGCTCGAGGGACAACTTCAGCAGTTGCAGGCGCTAACCGAACTCAAAGGTAAAGTGTTAAAATACCAACCTTAAACGTAGCGTAAAAACTTGCGCATTCGCGGATTGATTCTGGTAGAATCCGCGCATATTTTGTCGCCTTACGACGTATGCTGACAGGTTCGGTGTTAAGGTTCCAGCAGCAGTGCAAGGCCATTGATAAAGCGAACAAAAAAATGATTTGGATAGATTACGCTATCATTGGCATTATCGCGTTTTCAGCACTGATTAGTGTTGCCCGCGGCTTCGTACGTGAAGCAATCTCTCTGGTGGTTTGGGTTGCCGCATTTTTTATTGCCAGCACCTTTTACCCCGACCTTGCTACTTACTTCACCAATTTTGACGATCCCCTGATTCGCAACGGGATTGCCATTGCAGCGTTATTTGTTGCCACCCTAATTGTTGGTGCCATTCTAAACTTTATTATTGGTCAACTGGTTGAGAAAACCGGGCTGTCAGGTACAGATCGTGTTCTAGGGTTGGTTTTTGGCGCCCTGCGCGGTGTCCTTATTGTGGGTGCGTTACTGTTCTTTGTGGATTCCTTTACCACAATGTCGGGCGCCGATTGGTGGCAAGAATCCACCTTGATTCCACATTTCGGTATTTTTATTCAATGGTTTTTTGAACACTTAGAAAATTCGTCGAGCTTCTTACCGAAGCAAAGCGTCTAACGAGGTCAAGTGGCATGTGTGGTATTGTTGGAATAGTTGGAAAGCAACCGGTAAATCAAGCGTTATATGATAGTTTAACCATGTTGCAGCATCGTGGTCAGGATGCCGCTGGCATCATGACTGTGGATAGCAATACGCTGCGACTACGCAAGGCTAACGGCCTGGTACGTGATGTTTTCCAAACGCGTCACATGCATCGTTTGCAGGGTAACATTGGCATTGGCCATGTACGCTATCCTACCGCAGGCAGCTCCAGTTCGGCTGAGGCACAACCTTTCTATGTGAATTCACCTTACGGTATTGCCATGGCTCACAATGGCAATTTAACCAACGCTGCAGAGCTGCAGGAAACCCTGTTTCAGCAAGCGCGTCGGCATATTAATACCACCTCAGATTCAGAAATATTGCTAAATATATTTGCCCATCAGTTGTACCAAACGGACAACGATGCGGTGACGGTTGAGAACGTATTCAAAACAGTGACTGAAGTGCACCGCCAAATTCGTGGTGCCTACGCCGTTGTTGCCATGATTATTGGCCAGGGTATTGTGGCTTTTCGTGACCCTTGGGGCATTCGTCCGTTAGCATTAGGCAAGCGTGAAACCTCGGAAGGCAACGAGTACATTGTTGCTTCCGAGAGCGTTGCGATTGACGGAACCGGCTTTAAATTTATGCGTGATGTTGAGCCTGGTGAAGCGATTTATATTACCGAATCAGGTGAATTACATTCCCGTCAATGTGCTGACAATCCAGCGCATTGTCCGTGTATTTTTGAATATGTTTACTTTGCTCGCCCAGACTCCTTTATCGATAACATTTCAGTTTATGCTTCGCGGGTTAACATGGGGCGTAAGCTGGGTGAAAAAATCAAGCGTGATTATGCTCACCTGGATATAGATGTGGTTATTCCGATTCCGGAAACGTCGTGTGATATCGCGCTTGAAATGGCTAATTTGATGGGCTTGCCTTATCGCCAGGGCTTTGTGAAAAACCGTTACATCGGCCGTACCTTTATTATGCCGGGGCAAACGCAACGCCGTAAATCTGTGCGCCGCAAGCTGAACGCTATTAGCGCCGAGTTCCGTGGTAAGAACGTACTACTGGTCGATGATTCTATTGTGCGCGGTACGACGTCTGAGCAAATTATCGAAATGGCTCGTGAAGCGGGTGCGAAGAAAGTTTACTTTGCCTCAGCGGCGCCGGAAATTCGCTTCCCGAACGTTTATGGCATCGACATGCCAAGTGCGAACGAGTTGATTGGACATGGTCGTGAGGCCGACGAAATTAACGCGCTAATTAAAGCCGATGGGTTGATTTATCAGGATTTAAGCGACTTAGTGGCTGCGGTTCAGGAAGAAAACCCGTCGATTAAACGCTTTGAAACCTCGGTATTCAGTGGCCAGTATATTACTGGTGACATTAATCAGGATTATTTAGAACATCTGGATGCTGCGCGAAATGATGATGCCAAAACTTCACGCAGCAGCGACGCTGACAGTAATCTGGAACTTCACAACGAAGACGATTAATCCTGCTGGAATGGGTAAACCGACCCAAGTTTAAGAATTTGGGTCAATTCGTCCAGCGCGGTGCGCGACTCATCCAGCAACGCTGGGTCGCGCAAGTCGTCTACGGCTAAACGATCACGATAGTGGTTGTCGACCCAGTTATTCAGGCGCTCAAACAAGCTGTCGTTCATCATTACCGCTGGATTTACTGCTGCCAACTCCTGGTCGTTCAACGCAACGCGTAAGCGCAAACAAGCCGGGCCACCGCCATTGCGCATGCTCTGTTTTACATCAAAGTAGTGCACCTGCCGAATCGGCGTATCACGACTGACTAAGTCAGCTAAATAACTAGCTACCCGATCATTTTCCTGGCACTCCGTAGGCGCAATAATAGCCATAGTTCCAGCGCCGGTTGCGACCAGCTGAGTATTAAATAAATAGGTTTGCACGGCATCCTGAACGGATACTTCATGGTCTTTTACTTCAATAAAGAAAAGCTCTTTTTCGCCGAACTTATTCTGTATCTCACGTAATTTCGACTCAGTATCTAAGAATGCTTGCTGGTGATAAAAGAGTACATTCTGGTTACCCACAGCAATCACATCATTGTGAAACACGCCCTGATCAATCACCGCCGGATTTTGCTGCATAAACACGGTGTTTTCATCACTCAAACCGTGTAGGCGCGCCAGTGCCTGACAAGCTTCATAAGTTTGCCGAGCCGGGTACTTTTGTGGCGCCGGTTTGCTACTGTCAAAGGCATAACGGCCATAAGTGAATAGTTCCACCCCGGCATTGCCGTAGTCCGAGCATAGCCGGGTGTGATTGGCTGCACCTTCGTCACCAAAATGATCGTTATCGGGTAAATGCAGGTGGTGTTCAAAGTGACGTGAGTTGTTGAACATAGACTGCAGAATGCGACCGCTCGTAACGGGTTCCAGCGAACGATGAAATTTATTGGTTAGATTGGCTGGGGTGAAATGCACTTTGCCGTTACTGGTATCTGCACTTGGCGATACAGTAGCCGCATTCGCGGTCCACATGCTCGATGCTGAACTTACCGCCTGAAATAATTCAGGAGCTTGGGTAGCGGCGGCATGAATCACTTCATGATCATTACCTTTAAAACCTAAGCGCCGAAGTGCATAAGTATCTGGACGTTCATGCGGTGCGAATACACCTTGCTGTAAGCCCATATCACTTAATGCCTTCATTTTCTGAAGACCTTGCTTAGCTGCATCCCGCGGACTTGACGCTGCTTTCGCGTTACTTTGAGAAGCAACATTGCCGAACGATAAACCGGCATAATTGTGCGTAGGGCCAACCAGCCCGTCAAAATTAACTTCGAAATGCTTCACTGTCACTGGGGACTCCTTGGATGCAGTTTAGTAATCAGATTAAAACTTATTATACGCGTTGAGTGTTGGCTTGTAAGCCTTTATTTTCAAGGCGTTGAGCCTTGCTAACCGGAATTGAATGGTTATCAGAGTGCACCGAATTAATATTAAATTTTAGACTACAGGTTGTGTCGCACCCTAATTGTCGATATATCTTAAAAAGGATGACACAGGCAGAACAAAACTTGCATCTGGACGCTGGAACACTTATATAAGGCGCATCTTCCTCTGTGACTGACATAGTTGAACGGCATTTGTCAGCATGACACGCACCAAATTCGAGACATAGAGTAACTCATGGCAAAATCGTTGGTTATTGTCGAGTCCCCGGCAAAAGCGAAAACCATCAATAAATATCTGGGTAGTGATTTCATTGTGAAATCAAGCGTTGGTCACGTCCGTGATTTACCAACGCGCAGCACCGAGAAAGTAAAAACCAAGTCGCCGGCTGAAGTTCGGAAAATGTCGCCTGCGAAGAAAGAAGCCTATCGCCGCGACCGTGAACAGAAAAAGCTGGTTGCGCGCATGGGGGTTGACCCCAATAACGACTGGGAAGCTCACTACGAGGTGTTGCCCGGCAAAGAAAAAGTCGTTAATGAACTAAAAAAACTGGCAGCCAAAGCTGACCACGTATTTCTCGCAACCGATTTGGATCGCGAAGGGGAAGCCATTGCCTGGCACCTGCGCGAACTTATTGGTGGGGATGACAGCCGCTTTCAGCGAGTGGTATTTAACGAAATAACCAAAAACGCTATTCAAGAAGCGTTTTCGCAACCATCAGAACTGAACCTGCATCGGGTAAACGCGCAGCAAACGCGACGTTTCTTAGACCGCGTGGTTGGGTTTATGGTGTCGCCACTACTTTGGAAAAAAGTCGCGCGAGGTCTTTCCGCCGGGCGAGTGCAGTCTGTTGCCGTGCGTTTAGTGGTAGAGCGCGAGCGCGATATCAAAGCCTTTGTGCCGGAAGAATTCTGGGACATTCACGCGGATTTAAATACGCCGGAATCAGCTGCCTTGCGGATGCAGGTGAATCGTTATCAGGGCGAAAATTTCCGCCCAAATAACCAGGCTGATACCGAGCAGGCCGTAAAGGCACTGCAGCAAGCGGACTATCAAATTACCAAGCGCGAAGACAAGCCAACCAGCAGCAAACCTTCGGCGCCTTTCATTACGTCAACGCTGCAGCAGGCCGCCAGTACCCGGCTTGGTTTTGGCGTGAAAAAAACCATGATGATGGCGCAGCGTCTTTATGAAGCGGGTCACATTACCTACATGCGTACCGACTCGACGAACCTCAGCAATGATGCGGTAGCGGCTTGTCGTGATTACATCGAACAGCAATTTGGCGACGCCTATCTGCCGAAGCAACCAACGCGCTATGGCTCGAAATCAAATGCGCAGGAAGCGCACGAAGCTATTCGCCCATCCAGTGTCACGGTGAAATCTGAACAACTGAAAGATATGGAACGCGATGCGCAACGTTTGTATGAGCTGATATGGCGCCAGTTTGTGGCTTGTCAGATGACGCCAGCGCGCTACGATTCAACCACGCTTACCGCAACTGCGGGTGAGTTTGAGCTAAAAGCACGTGGCCGCGTGTTGCGCTTTGCCGGTTGGACCAAAGTACAACAGCCAGGCGGCAGCAAAAAAGACGAAGATACCACCTTGCCAGACGTGAAAGAGGGGACCTCGTTAACGCTTGAGAAGCTGGATCCACAACAGCACTTTACCAAGCCTCCGGCGCGCTACAGTGAAGCCTCATTGGTAAAAGAACTGGAAAAGCGTGGTATTGGTCGACCTTCAACCTACGCCTCGATTATTTCGACCATTCAGGATCGCGGTTATGTACGTGTCGATAACAAACGTTTCTATGCCGAAAAAATGGGCGAAATTGTGAATGATCGGCTGGTGGAAAACTTCCAGGATCTGATGAATTACAATTTCACTGCCGAAATGGAACAGGCACTGGACGATATCGCCACCGGTAACCGCCAGTGGAAGCAAACCTTGTCGGAGTTCTACGAGGAATTCAGTTCCAAGCTGGAACAGGCTGAGAAAGATCCACAAGAGGGCGGCATGCGCACCAATCAAATGGTGCTGACCGATATTGATTGCCCAACCTGTGGCCGCAAAATGGGTATTCGTACTGCATCTACTGGGGTATTCCTGGGTTGCTCAGGCTATGATTTACCAGCTGCAGAGCGCTGCACAAAAACCATGAACCTGGTTTCGGGCGAAGAGGCCGTGAAGGTTGATGACGACGAAGAATTAGAAACCGAAGCATTGCGGGCGAAAAAACGCTGCCCGAAATGCGGCACCGCCATGGACAGCTACCTGATTGACGAACAGCGCAAGCTGCACGTGTGTGGCAACAATCCGGTGTGTGACGGTCAGTTGTTAGAGCAGGGCAAGTTCCGCATTAAAGGCTACGACGGGCCAACCATTGAATGTGACCGTTGTGGTTCTGAAATGCAGTTAAAAACCGGTCGCTTTGGCAAGTACTTCGGTTGTACCAACGACGAATGTAAGAATACCCGCAAGTTGCTGAAAAGCGGCGAGCCAGCGCCACCAAAAGAAGATCCGGTGCCGTTACCTGAATTGCCCTGTGAAGACAGCGACGCGTACTTTGTTTTGCGCGATGGTGCCTCGGGTATTTTCTTGTCAGCCAATACCTTCCCACGTTCACGTGAAACACGGGCGGTGAAAGTGGCGGAATTAAAACGCTTCAAAGATCGTATTCCATCGAAGTTCCACTATTTGGCCGAAGCACCGCTAAAAGATGATGATGGCAATGAAGCCATAGTCCGCTTTAGCCGTAAGCAGAAAGAGCAGTATGTGGTAACCGAAGTGAATAAAAAGCAGACCGGCTGGCAGGCGCACTACCACAAGGGGAAGTGGGAAATCACCGAAGGTAAAAAACGCGGTTCATAACTTACAGTAGTTGCAGTCTTCGTCGGCTTGAGAGCTGACGCAGGCTGAGCTAGTTTTACGGGTACTTCCCGTTGGGAGCTCAGTTGCTCTCACCCTTGCTCAGGATGAGCAAGGGAAAACTGTCAAGGACGCTGTTATGCACCTCGTTAAACGTGTTGTTGGAGTTATTCCGCTACTGTTATTAGGCAGCCATTCGGCATGGGCACAGCTGCCACCCTGTCAACCGCTGAATACCAGCCTTGATGTGGCTCCCACCACAGTGCCTGAGCAAGCCAAAAAAGTGGCTATGCTGCTACGTGAAGGGCTATTAAAGCCGCAACTTACCGCCATTCTTGAAAAACACTTCAACATTCATCTGGTCGACTGGCAAGCCTCACCGCACCATCGCTGGCCCAGTGAGTATCGGGTTGACGCCTGGTCCTGGGCAGAATTATTAAGCCGCGTCTTAGAACCTTATGGCATGCAACTAATTATTCATGCTAATCGCAGCGCGGTAGTGCGTTATCGGTTCCCTACTGATGCGAAGCAACAGTCATGAGGTGCCGATGGATTCTGGTGGTACTGGTGCAAATGATGCTAAGTGGCTGCCAACACAACTCACAAAGCTTACAAGAGGCACGTGACAGCTCGCTAGCTGAGCTCGATGGTGCTGACCGTTATTCTGCTCATCATTTAGCTCAACAACCTACTGTGAGCTTCTCTGAAGGTTTCTACGCACCACCAATACAACCAGGAGACAGACTCAAGCCCGGCTGGTATTCCGCTGACGTAACTATTGAATTGCGCGAGTTTCCGCTGCAACGGGCGTTACAGCGGCTATTAACGCCGCATCATCTGGCGGTGCGCTTTCTGGATGATATCGACTCCGAACAATTAGTTAGTGTGCGTCATCAGGGCACTGTTGGCGGTGCACTTGAGCAAATTGGGCGCGATACCGGTTTTAGCTTTGTAGTGGAAGATCAGTTGGTAACCTGGAGTAAGTTTCGGGTGGCCGAGTTCGATGTGGCTTTTCTGGCTGGCAACACCAATTTCTTTTTGGGTGATAGTGCCGAAGCCAACAGCGCGCAGCAATCACGTGCTGGTGCGCCGCCTGCAACTACCGGCATCAACGCCAATAATCGTCAGTTTTTAAATTTTAGTAGTCAGGACTTATCGGTTTGGGACGATTTGGAACAGGCCTTGACGATGCTGTTATCCAGTAGTGGTGAGCTCACTATTAATCAAAGTTCGACCTCGGTTCTGGTTCGTGACTACCCGCAGTATGTGGACCAGATAGAACACTATTTAAACCAACAAAACCAGCGGCTGACCCGCCAAATCGCGATGGATATTAAAGTGCTTGAAGTTATCTTCAATGAGCGTGAGCAAACGGCGATAGACTGGCAACTGGTGCGGCAGGCCAATGGTATTGAAAGTGTGCTTAATGTGGCTGGACAACTTCTCGGTAGTGCCGTAAGCAGCGGTCAGGGACAGCTGAGTTTGCAGCGTAATAGTGGCAGTTATGCAGGTTCCGGCGCCTTGCTTCAGGCACTGCAGGAGCAGGGCGTGGTACAAGTAAGTAACCATCCACGATTGTTAAGTTTGAATAACCAGATTGCCAAAATCGTACTGGAAGACAATGCAACTTATCTGGCGTCTGCCGGCACCACTAGCACCGCCAATGTGGGGTCCAGCGATGTGTTAATTCCGGGGGTTATTACCACGGGCTTTGAATTGTATGTACTACCCAAAGCCACCCAAGGGCAGGTGATTTTGCAACTCTCAACCAGTTTGTCTGATTTGCAAAGTATTGATGAAGTGCGTTCCGGCGATATGCTGATTCAAACGCCGCACACCAATCGCAAAAATTTCTTTATGAAGGCAATGGTAGCTAATGGCGAAACGCTGCTACTGTCGGGGTTAAAAAATAGTCGGAAAGAACAGCGCGAGCAGCAGTCGTTTGGTAGTTGGTTATTTGGTGGTGGGCAGCGAGATCAGCACATAGGGAGCGAAACCTTGTTGCTGATCACACCGCATATTATTGAGCGGGCACTGTAATGGAGTCGCTTCACTACCATTTCAACGCCTTCCGCGAATGCGCCGGTAAGCGCGAACTCAAGCTGTCGTGGTTGCGCCAACGAGCACAACAGCTGCAGTGTAGCTACGTTGGTATTTTTAAAACCGCCACCACCAACTGGTTGTGCTTTGCCGACACCCCGGGGGTTGACGGCGCGGCGTTGGTGCGCAGCAAATTCACTGGTCATAACCTTTTATATGTGTCTCGCTATCAGCGCGATTACGTGTGCGTACACTGGCATGGCGACAAACTTTGTTGTGCGCAAACCATGGTATTGGCGTCGTTGCAGCAGTATTTAACCAGTACTTTTGCTGCCACCGATGACACCCTTGAAGTAGCCTTGGCGCTGCCTCAAAGTGACGCCGCCCGTGCGCAACTAGCTGCATATTTCAAAGCTACCCAACTCAGTCAGCACGACCAACCCTTAGCTGCCTCAGGCGATAAGTATTGCTTAGTGCCGCTGGCGCGCTTGCGGCGGGTGTTACAACCCTATCGGTATGTTATCTGGGCTATCACCTTAGTACTGGTAGTTGCTATCAGCGTTGGTTTGATGTGGCTGCAACAACCAGCGCCGGTTACACCTGTGGCACCGGCAGATCCGCACCAACTGCGACTGCAACAGGCTACGAGCAGAGGCGTTGCGGTAGCCAATACCTTGTCGTTAGTGCCGGTGTTGCAGCACTTGCAGCGTTTATCCGGTTGGAATTTGCAGCAACTGGTGGTCGCTGAAACTAAGCCAGACGTTGCTTTTCTACAGATGCGCACCAGCTATGGTGATGTTACCTCGCTGCGCAAGCAATTAACGGGGTTATCGCTGCAGTGGGAGTTTTCTCAGCATGGCGTGGTTTTGCAATGGCCACTTAGCGCGGATTCTGCAGCTGTGGCTGCTATGCCTGAGTTCGGTACCTTTGCCATTCAGGTGCAATGGCTACTTGATGCGTTAGCGCGCTACTTGCCGGGCATTCAGTTACAACTTGGCGCCCGGCAAACCGAGCGTTATGGGCTCAGCAGCCGCCAGTTCCAGTTAAAGTTACAGCAGCTGTACTCGGAAGACTTGGAAACGCTACTTAATATTTTACAGTTGCTACCGGTGCGGCTATTAAATCTGGAACTTACCTCGCAGCGCTTTCAGGTAAGTGGTGAGATGAATTTGATTATGTACGCCAAGGAGAACGCTCATGACTAAGTTGCAGACCCGGCTGGTGGCTTTATTGGTGCCGGCTGTGCTGTCTGAGGCGGTCACTGCCCAACAGCTGCCATCGCCGCAGCAATTAGACGCTCAGTTAGTTGCTGCGGCGCGTGATCCGCAGGAAACTCAAACGCATCAGCAACTGGTGCGGTCATTGCGGAATCAGGAGCTGATGACCGAGCAAGCCGCAGCTCAAGTGGTGCAGCTGACACACCAGTTGCAGGCAGCAAAAACGCTGGCTGAACTGCGCAAATTAGGACAGCAGCCTTTGGTGGAGGCCGGTGCGGCCACACCTAGCATCGAGTTAGATCAGTTTAGCTTGCGGGCGGTGGTCGCAACTAGCGATCAGTGGCTGGCCGAATTTGAGTATTTAAATAATCTGATTGCAGTAAGCGCTGGGCAGCGTTTATTGGGGGTTATTGAGATTGAGCGCACCGCGGCAGGATTACTATTAAGTTATGGCGATCAGCAGCGACTGCTTAGCATTTTTTAGGGATAAAAATAGGCCAATGCGCAGGAGGCGCTATGCATTTTTACGACATCGACGAACTCAATGGTGCGCAACTAAGCGAGCCAATTCTGGATTACTGTTTGCAATTTGTTGAGCGCTGGCATGCCAGTGATGCCGCTATTATTGCCACCGATAGCGGTAATCTTATTGCGTCTGAGCAAGCCTGGCAGCAACATCAGTTGGAACTAACCAATTTACGTTGTTTGTTGGCAAAGCAGGGTATTGAGCTTTTTGCGGAAGGCGTGGCGGCGGCCACCACCATCAGAACCTTGTTGCATGATGCCGATGCGCGCCGTTTGCAAGACACCAGAGACGACCATTTGAATTTCGATCGAACTCAGGCTCAGCAGGCGCTGGAAGACATTGTGCAGGAAGGTATTCAATTGAATGCGTCCGACATCCATTTGTTGTTTTTACCGTCCCATGCAACCTTGAGCTATCGCGTTGATGGACGTTTACTGCGAAATTTACGCCGTAGCCGTGAAATTTTAACCGCCGCTATTGCCGCCGCATTGAATACCCATTCCGACGATTTTCATCAGGTATTTGATGAGCGGCGGCTGTCCAGCGCCAGTATCTCACTAAGCGTAAGATCGCAGCATGGTGTGCAGCAGGTACGCCTGCGCACGCAAAAATCCCCGACCCGGGATGGTTTTGCAGTCACCATGCGTATTCAACGCGATCAACAAGTGCCTAAGTTCGAAACGCTAAAATTTCCACCCGATATTGTGGCTGCACTGCGGCTGACCATCGAGCGACCTACCGGATTAGTGTTAGTGGTGGGTCCTACCGGGCACGGCAAAACATCGACCTTGGCCGCGTTGCATTTATCGGTGCCACCGGATTTGAAGGTAATTTCACTGGAAGATCCCATTGAAATTATTCAACCACATATTGAGCAAAAACCAGTCACTGCTGACCACCCGGAGTTTAATTTTGGCAACATGATCAAAGTGGCTTTGCGGGAAGACCCGGATGTTATTTCCATTAGCGAGATTCGGGATGAAGCTACTGCGCAAGCAGCTTATACAGCCGCCCTGACCGGGCATTTGGTGTTTGCAACTATGCATGCTTACGACGCCTTTGGCGCGTTGCAACGGCTGCAGGATTTAGGGGTATCACTGGCGGCGCTGGCGCAGCCAGATGTGCTTCGTGGCATTGTGGCGCAGCGTTTATTGCAACACCGGTGCGCCACTTGCCAGGGGCGTGCGGCCAATGACTGTGAGGATTGTCAGGGCCAGACCAGGCAGGGGCGACGTTTACTGGTTGAGTATTTACCCATGTCGGACAAACTACGAACCGGCATGCTAACCGGCAACATGATTGGCGCGCGTGAGCAGCTTGAGCAACAAGGTTGGCAGGGGCTACGCCAGCAATTAAATGCCCCGCTGAAGCAGCAGGCGGAACTGGCATGAAACGTAATCGGCAATTGGCCTTTGTGGAAGACTTTGCGCAGTGGCTGGACGATGGCTACAGCCCCTTGCGGACCTGCCAGATGTTGTTGCAGCATGCGCAGGCGCAGCGTTTGGCGGCCGAACAACAGCTGCTAAGTAGCATTTTGCAAACGCTAAGTCAGGGCAAGCCGCTGGTGGATGCCCTACAGCGTCACCTGGACCGTGACCTTTGCATGATGTTCGCAGTTGGTGAACAAGCCGGTTGTTTGCAACAGTTGCTAGTTGATTTTCAGGCCGCTGACAGCGAGCGCCGGCAAGCTCAGTTGGCTTTTTTGAAACCGCTGTTGTATCCGGCGGCCGTTAGCCTATTTGCCCTAGGTGCTTGTTACTTTGTCAGTCAACGAATTTTACCCGCACTGGCGCAGCAGCTACCGCAAAGTGACTGGCCGCTGCTAAGCCGGGCGCTGAGTCAGGTTGGAGAACCTTGGTTAACCTTTACTTTGGTAGGGGTACTCAGTACCAGCCTGCTGGTGTTATGGGGGCCACGCTGGTTACCGGGGCAATATAGCCGCCCGGGGTTGTGGTTGGCCGCACGCGGGGCTTTTCGGATTGGCCGCGGATTCGGCGCGGTCATTTTACTGCAAAGCCTGGAGCTGCTGCTGCGCCATGGTTATAACCTGGATCGGGCGGCGCAACTACTACAGGCGCAAAGCAGAAGTTGGTTACATCCTCATTTGCAATTAATTCGCCAACGGCTAGCTAAGGGGGAACGGAATCTCGCTCAAGTGCTGGATACCGGCTTATTGTCACCACGCATGCTATTTCGGCTCAGTAACAGCAGTAGTGCGAACCATCGGGATCGTGATGCGGATAGTTTGCACCAGGCGGCACGGCGGGCTATTGCTGATGCTGTGTTGACCTTAAGTTGGACGCGCTTATTACTGTTAAGCCTGCTTTACGCGCTTATTAGTGTATTGATGTTACTGGTGCTTGGCGGTACTGGTGCGTTGTTAATGTCGGTGGCCAGTTTTTAACCATTTGTTACGGTACCAATAGGGTACCAAGAGTTACTACAACACGAAGGAAATAATTTATGAAAAGGATTTCAGTAAGTAAATTTTACCGCAGTAATCGTCAGGGGTTTACCTTTATTGAGGTGCTCGCGGTGCTTAGTATTATTGCGGTAGCCACCGTTGGTTTAATGATGATGCGCGATTGGGCGGTGGGCAATTCACGGGTGGCCGAAGCCAAAGCACAACTGGCGACTATTCAATCCGGGGTGCGCTTGTGGCGGCCCAGGTCGGGTCTTTATACCGGTATTTCGGTTACCGCATTAACCGACATTGCCGCGCTGCCGACCAACTGGGCAACCGGTGAACGCATGAACCCCTGGGGTGGTGACATTAGCGTGACTGTTGATGGCGCGGATAATTCCCGTTATACCGTTCGCTACAGCGGTATTATGTATCCCGAAGAGGGCGCTCGATTAGCGCATGATTTTGCTGAATTAGCGGTAGTTGCCAGTTTCAGTGACGACACTTTCAGCGTGACTTTTCAAGGTTAACTGCGGGTGAATAAGGTGAATGGAAACATCTTAGTAGGCTGGGTTCTCGCGCTGGGCTTAATGGCGTCGGCAAGCCTTAGCTTGTTGCCATGGTTGTCTACTAGCAACGGTCGGGCGCAGCCGCCGGAACCAATCCTGTTTGAACGGTGTCGGCATCACTGGCTGAATGATCCGGCCCGAGGCGAGCTACTGGCGGCACAGCAACAGTATTATGCGGCACTTTCCTCCGCAGCTGAACCAATGGCGTCTTGTCATGGGTAAACAACGGGGAATTATTCTGGCGGAAGTGGTGCTGGCTATTGTATTAAGTAGCGGTTTACTGGCCATTGTGGTGGGCTGGCAACAGCGTCAGCAGCAAGTTGAAGCCTATGAACAACAGCTAAATTATGCCCGCCAACTAATGGTGATATTGCAAAATTATCAGCAAGAATTCGGTGATTATCCTGAGCACCTAACCGACCTTCAGGCCAGTGGCTATTGGGATAATGCGTTACCAACTTTACAAAATGCACAGTGGCAATGGAACTTCACCGCACCATTTTTAGATATTCGCGGCCAGTTGCCTTCGGCCGGTCAGGCTCGCTGGATAGCGGCACAGCTACCTGATGCCAGATCCGACCATGCCGCGTTAGAAATTAGGCTGGTGCAAGCGGCTATCAGCAATGCTGTGGATACCAGTGTGTTGTTGCATCGAGTGGCGGTAGCGGATAAGCCACAACTGAATCAATTGGCCACAAATATATCCATGCAGGGCCATGATATTCGCAACGTTGGAACGCTCAACGCGGCTGAGGTGACGGCGCAGTCAGCCGACATTACACGGGTGACGGCTAACGAGCTGCGGGTGGAAAGCGGTTTGACCCTGAAGAATACCCGTTTGACGGCAGCCGGAAGTCGTTTAACGGTAACGGCTGGGTCAGTCGAGCTCCAGGGGCCCGTTACTATTCATGGATTACTGGATTTGCAGGGGAATAATTTAACTGGGGTAAATCAACTTACGGCACATCAACTGACTACGCAGGGTGTTAGTAGCGACCAGATTGTTGCTGATTCGGTGACTACCGAGCGGTTACAGGTGAATACCCTTGAAGTGGCTGATAACCTGACTCTGGCGCAGTTTCAGAGTCATGAGTTGCAGGTTGATTTATTGGCAACCAACAGGCTCACCGCAGCAATCTTAAGCGCTGACGAAGCTACTATAAATCAACTGCAAGCGGGCTATGTTTATGCAACCGATGTTATTGCGGGAGCGCATTCAATTCGCGAAAACTTTGACTTAATCAACACCTATCAGGCGTTGTGGGAAGAATGTGTTGCTGTGGGCGGCTGTCAGTAATGAGCTCAACCCGGCAAGCGGGGCAGGCAACGGTGGAAACTGCTGTGCTGTTATCACTTATGCTGACTCTTAGCTTGCTGGCGCTGCAGTTGCTGTGGATTTTTTGGCAGCAGCATACGTTACAGGTCGCCACCAGTTATGCTGTGCGCAGCGGAGCCATTGCCAACGGCAGCCACAGTGCTATGAGCAAAACCCTGGTTAGTTTATTAAGCAGCACGCAAATGCCAGAATTAGCTGCGGACGAGCAACCGGATTTGGCCCTGGCTATGCAGGCTTACGCTACCGAGTGGATAAATTTTCAGCGTTTGGGTGAGCTTCGAATTATACGCCCAAGTAAAGCTACCCAAAAGGCTTTTGCAAAGCGCCGAGTGGGTTATTTGAATCGGCATGGGGGGCGGTTTCAATCCAGGTTTCGGCCAGCTAAGGGCTTACAGGAATGGCGTGAAATCAGTGTTGATCATGCCCGCGCTCGTTATACTGCAGCAACAGATAAGCCCGCTTGGCTTGCCGCCCGGCAACTCGAAATTGAAGTCGTGATATGCATGCCACTGCGCCTACCGGTGGCTGCAACTTTGTTGGCGGCAGCGAATAACTGGTGGAGAAAACCTGCGGCCAATCACTTTTGTCGCGCTCGGCAGATGCTAAGTAGCGACCCGCTCTGGCCCCTAAGCCATCGGCTTAGTGGGCCTATGTTGTCGGGGTTTTATACTTTGGGATCGTGATAGTCTTCGCAGGCTTGCAGGGTGTTCTCAATCAAGGTTGCAACTGTCATGGGGCCTACGCCACCTGGCACTGGGGTAATGAAGGCGGCCCGCTCAGCGGCGGCAGTGAAGGCAACGTCACCACATAACTGACCATCGGGTTTACGGTTCATGCCAACATCAATAACTATGGCACCGGGTTTAATCCACTCGCCCGGAATGAATTCAGCTTTACCTACCGCAACCACCAGTAAGTCGGCTCGCTCAATGTGCTGTTGCAAGTCTTTGGTAAAACGGTGACAAACTGTGGTAGTCGCACCGCCAAGTAATAATTCCAGGCTCATGGGGCGGCCGACAATATTGGAGGCGCCAACCACAACGGCATGCAGGCCGTGTAAGTCAATACTCAGGCTATCGAGCATGGTAATGACGCCTTTCGGGGTGCACGGGCGAAGGGCCGGGTTGCGCTGCGCCAGCCGGCCAATATTAAAGGGATGGAAGCCATCGACATCTTTGTCGGGGCGGATCCGCTCCAGAATCGCTTGTGAATCAAGTCCTGCCGGCAGTGGCAGTTGCACCAGAATGCCATCGATGCTGGCGTCATTATTTAGCTCATCAACAATCTGCTCGAGCTCTGCCTGAGTTGTGGTGGCTGGCAGGTCATAGGCTTTGGAGGTAAAACCAACCTCCTCGCAGGCGCGGCGTTTGCTGGCCACGTATACTTCTGAGGCAGGATCGGTGCCAACCAGCACTACGGCTAGCCCGGGCGCCCGGCGACCTGCCGCGGCCCGTTCAGCCACGCGGGTTTTAACCTGAGTACGCACGTTTTGGGCAATACGCTTTCCATCAATCAGTTGTGCAGACATATAAGACGCTTCTAAAGGTTGTTGCATGAATAATCAGAAACGCTATTTTCGCAGATAATTGGATGCGGGTGTAGCGCAAATCACGAAAACCTGGGTAAGTTGTTGCAAAAGTAAGCAGTTAAAGGTTTCCAGCAAAAAAGTGTTTGACGGTCATGGGTGCAAACGGTAATATTCGCCCCCGTTGTCAGGCAGCGCTGTAATAACCTTTTACAGATGTTCCCGGGCAGCCTTTGTAAACAAAGTTTCAAGCAAAAATGTCGGTGATTAGCGCAGCTTGGTAGCGCACTTGGTTTGGGTCCAAGGGGTCGCAGGTTCAAATCCTGCATCACCGACCACTTTGTTCAATGCTTAGTTTTGCAGAATAGATTAGGGTTTCGCTATTGTGCGCCCGTAGCTCAGTTGGATAGAGCAACGGCCTTCTAAGCCGTGGGTCGCAGGTTCGAATCCTGCCGGGTGCGCCAGTTAGCACCTTAGGCTTAAAGTTCGTGTAAGTCAGTCAGTGGTGGCTGTAGCTCAGTTGGTAGAGCCCCGGATTGTGATTCCGGTTGTCGTGGGTTCAAATCCCATCAGCCACCCCATTTCTTTAACTCACGCAAGTGAGTCTGAATAAAAGTCAATTGTCGGTGATTAGCGCAGCTTGGTAGCGCACTTGGTTTGGGTCCAAGGGGTCGCAGGTTCAAATCCTGCATCACCGACCACTTCTTTATCTACCCCGTTTCACGCTTTATTTCTCGCTTCGCTTCATTATCTAAATCATGCTTTTCTGGTGTTGTACTTTCGTAAGTGCTTTGTGTAGTCTTAGGTCATCTTTACACTTTGCCTAAACTGCGGGATTCTGATCAACTATGACTGACAAGGGGTTTGACCAGCTTATTCTGGAAATTTCGACTCAGCTGATTAATTGCCATCAGAACGACTTCTCGGCACATATTAATTCGGCGCTGCAAGCGCTGGGTCAGTTTGGCGATAAAGATCGCTGCTATGTATTCTTATTTAACGACAACATTACCAGCATGGATAATGTGTACGAATGGGTAAGCACTGGTATATCTCCGCACAAAGACGACCTGCAGAATATAACGGAAACCATGTTGCCATGGTTCTTTCAGACGATTAAAGAACAAGACTACGTGTCGATTTCTGATGTGGGTGAGCTACCGGCTGCGGCGATGGCTGAAAAACAAGAGTTTGAGCGCGAAAATATTCAGTCGGTGCTGTGTGTCCCTATGCGATTAAGTGGGCGCCTGATTGGCTTTGTCGGTTGTGATTTAGTGAATCGGAAGAAAGACTGGTTAGCCAGCGATGTGCGCGAACTGCAAATTATTTCCGATATGCTGGCCAATACCATTGCTCGCCAAGCTAGCGAAGCGAAACTGCGCACGGTAGAAGCGGAACTGCGCGAAGCGAATCAGCGGTTGCAGCGGCAGGCCATGGAAGATGGTTTAACCGGCGTTGGTAACCGCCGTGCGCTGGATGAACGAATAGAGCAGGAACTGGCCCGTTGCTTGCGCCACGGGCGTTTGCTCAGTCTAATGTTGATCGACGTTGACCATTTCAAGCCATTTAATGACGAGATGGGCCACGTGTTAGGCGATGCCGTTTTGCAACGGGTTGCTTATGAAATTCGTAGTAACTTTATGCGTCATGACGAATTCGTGGCGCGCTACGGCGGCGATGAGTTTATGGTGTTGTGTGCTGAGTTATCGTCAGTTGCAGTGTTGCAACGCGCGCAACAGCTAAACGAAAAAATTAGTCGGATAGAAATACCCGGTGTTAATCGTAAGCTTACGGTAAGTATAGGTGTGGCTACGATTCGCCCAGATACTATGACAACACCTGAGACGTTAATAGAAATTGTTGATAAAGCCACCTACCAAGCCAAAGCGCAAGGTCGAAACCGCAGTCACGCGGTTGTTATGGATCGCCTCTAACCTGTTTGCGAGGTTATTTTATCGCTTAACTTGCGTATTTTATGGCGCAGCTGCAGCTGTTCCATAACCTGCCGGGATAATGTCTGTAAGGCGTTCTGTTGGGTTGGCGTAATGCGATTAGGTTTAGTGTCGATAACGCACAAGGAACCCAGCGCATGCCCAGCATCGCTCAGCAGGGGCGCGCCGGCGTAAAAACGAATATAAGGGTGACCGGTTACCAAGGGGTTATTCGCAAAGCGCACATCTTTAGTAGCATCTTCAATCACCATTATTTGCCCTGGATTCATAATCGCGTAGGCACAAAACGAATGGTCACGTGGTGTTTCATCAACACCAATATCTACCCCAGCCGCTGATTTAAACCACTGCCGGTAGCTATCAATAAAGGAAATTAACGCAATAGGTGTCTGACAAATAGTGGCCGCTAACTGCGTCAGATCGTCGTAACTTTGCTCTGGCAGCGTATCCAGAATATTGAAATCCTGCAAAGATAATAGGCGTTCGGCTTCATTGAAAGGTTGGGGTGCACCCACGATACGTCTCCTCGGTAACAAGCATGACTGCTTAGATTGCATGTTGACACCTGAGATCTAACCATCAGATAGCGTCAGTAATTGTCTAAAAATACCAGATTCTGACGCACATTGCGAAAGCAAATGAACAGGAAGAATGCTTAGCTTTGCGAAAAAAACCACTTCAACGCTCGACTACTGTACTATGGCTCGCTATAATGTTGCGTCATTTTTGGGGCCCGTTCAGTGGGCCAACACCAGCGCGTAGGGTGAAGTAAATCGCTCTGCGGCACCACGAACAGTGAAGCCGAGGTAAAGAAGCAATGCAGGTTTCTGTAGAGACAACGCAGGGATTAGAACGCCGCGCAACCATTACGGTACCGGCGGAGACAATCGACAACGAAGTGAAGCGTCTGTTAAAAGACGAGTATCGTAACCGTCGCATAAACGGCTTCCGTAAGGGCAAAGTGCCGCCAAACGTATTACAAAAACTATACGGCAAAGAAGCGCGTGCGCGGGCTGCATCAAACCTGATGCAAAGCAAATACTTTGAAGCCATGATGCAGGAAAAAATTAACCCTGCAGGCGCTCCAGCTATTGAGCCTAAAGTAAATGAACCAGGTAAAGACCTTGAGTTTGTTGCTACTTTCGAAGTGTATCCGGAAGTGAAGGTTAATGCGTTAGACAAAGTTAAAATTGAAAAGCCGGATGTTGAAGTAACCGATAAAGACGTTGATACGATGATGGAAACATTACGTAAACAACACGCTGGCTGGAAAGAAGTGAAGCGTAAGTCGAAAAAAGGTGAGCGTATCACTATCGATTTCACCGGTTCTATTGATGGCGAAGAATTTGAAGGTGGTAAAGCCACTGATTTCGCTCTAGAACTTGGCGAAGGTCGTATGATTCCAGGTTTTGAAGACGGCGTTATCGGTATGAAAGCCGGCGAAGAAAAAACCATTGAAGTGAACTTCCCAGACGATTACCACGCAGAAAACTTGAAAGGCAAGAAAGCAGAATTTGCGATTGTTGCTAAGAAAGTAGAAGAGCGTGAGTTACCGGAAGTGAACGACGAATTCGTTGCTTTATTCGGTGTGAATGAAGGCGGCGTTGAAGCGCTGAAAGCTGAAGTTCGCAAGAATATGGAACGTGAGCTGAGCAACACTCTGAAAGGTAAAGTGAAAGAGCAGGTCCTAAAAGGCTTGGTCGAAAACAACGAGGTTGATTTACCGAAGTCAATGATTGACCAGGAAGTTGATGCCTTACGTAGCCAGGCGATGCAGCGTTTCGGTGAAAATCAGCCGAATATGCCGGAATTGCCAGCCGATCTGTTTGAAGAACAGGCGAAAGAGCGGGTTAAAGTAGGTTTGTTGTTAGGCGAAGTGATTCGTGGCAACGAGCTGAAAGTTGACGAGAAAAAAGTTGACGAAATTATCGCCAACAACGCGTCTGCTTACGAAGATCCAGAAGAAGTTGTTGCCTATTACAAAGGCAATAAAGAACTGATGCAACAAGTGCGTAATGTGGCTTTAGAAGAACAAGCCATTGACTTTATTCTTGAGCAAGCGAAAGTGACCAAGAAGAAAGCAAGTTTTGATGATTTGATGAATCCAAAACAGCAATAAGTTGACGCATCAGTAAACAACTTGGTTTAATGGCTCGTATGTAGGCATACGAGCCATTTTTTGTTTCAGGAGTACTTATCTATGACAAGTCACGCGCAAGAGCCGTTAGCGCAGCTGGTTCCAATGGTTGTTGAACAAACCTCCAAAGGCGAGCGTTCGTTCGACATTTATTCCCGGTTGCTGAAAGAGCGCGTTATCTTTTGTTGTGGTCAGGTTGAAGATCACATGGCGAACCTGATTGTCGCCCAGTTACTGTTTCTTGAATCAGATAACCCTGATAAAGATATCTATTTATATATCAACTCACCTGGTGGTGCTGTTACTGCCGGTATGGCTATTTATGACACCATGCGTTTCATCAAGCCGGACGTAAGTACCGTGTGTATGGGACAAGCCGCCAGTATGGGTGCGTTTCTATTAGCCGGTGGTGCTAAAGGTAAGCGGTTTTGTTTACCAAATTCACGCGTCATGATTCACCAGCCGTTAGGTGGTTTCCAGGGGCAAGCGTCGGATTTTGAAATTCATGCACGCCAGATTTTGGATATTAAAGAACGCATGAACCGCATGTTAGCCGAGAATACCGGAAATAGTTTCGAGCAAGTTTCCCAAGACACAGATCGCGACCGTTTTATGTCAGCCGATCAAGCGGTTGAATATGGTGTGGTTGATGACATTCTGAGCCAGCGGGGTGAGCAGAATGACAGATAAAACTCAAGACGGCGACGATAAGTCTCTGTTTTGTACTTTTTGTGGTAAAAGCCAGCATGAAGTGAAGAAGCTTATTGCTGGCCCTTCTGTATTCATCTGTGATGAATGTGTTGATCTCTGCAACGATATTTTGCACGAAGAAATTCAGGAAGTAGCAGCGCAGGACGGCAATGCTAGCTTGCCAGTGCCAAAAGAGATTCGTGCGCACCTGGATGAATATGTGATTGGTCAGGATCAAGCCAAAAAAGTACTGGCTGTAGCGGTTTATAATCACTATAAGCGCTTGCGTAATAATAGCGGTAAAAACCACGAAAATATCGAGCTGGGTAAAAGTAATATCTTGCTGATTGGTCCTACCGGTTCAGGTAAAACCTATCTGGCGGAAACGCTGGCCCGGTTCCTGGATGTGCCTTTTACTATGGCCGATGCCACCACCTTAACCGAAGCCGGTTACGTGGGTGAAGACGTTGAAAACATTATTCAGAAGTTGCTGCAAAAGTGCGACTACGATGTTGAGAAAGCACAACGTGGTATTGTTTATATTGATGAAATTGATAAGATTTCGCGTAAGTCAGATAACCCTTCTATTACTCGCGACGTGTCGGGTGAAGGTGTGCAGCAGGCGTTATTGAAACTTATTGAAGGTACTATTGCTGCCGTGCCGCCGCAGGGTGGCCGTAAGCATCCGCAGCAAGAATTTTTGCAGGTAGATACCTCTAAAATTTTGTTTATTTGTGGTGGTGCTTTCGCTGGTTTGAACAAGGTTATTGAACAGCGTCTGGCAACAGGTACTGGCATTGGCTTTGGTGCCGAAGTGAAGAGCAAAGAAACGCACCAGGAAGGCAAAACCCTGGCCCAGGTAGAACCGGAAGATTTAGTGAAATACGGTTTGATTCCTGAGTTTATTGGGCGTTTACCGGTGCTGGCTACCTTAGGCGAGTTGGATGAAGAAGCCTTAGTGCAAATTCTTCGCGAGCCTAAAAATGCATTAACCAAACAATATTCAGCCTTATTCGAAATGGAAGGTGCTGAGCTGGAGTTCCGCGAAGATGCTTTGCGTGAAATAGCGCGCAAAGCCATGATTCGCAAAACCGGTGCGCGCGGACTGCGCTCTATTGTTGAAGCTGTGTTGTTAGGCACCATGTACGAGCTGCCATCTATTGATGGGGTGAGTAAAGTGGTGATTGACGAATCAGTGATCAAAGGCGAGTCCGATCCGATTTTGATTTATGAAAATCACCAGCAGGATAAGCACGCATCAGGTGAATAATTGACCTGTTTCAGCTAAAAAAAGTGTAAAAAGGGCCTAGTTGGCCCTTTTTTTGTGTTTTTCATTGAACTTTACGTGGTCACCCTCATATTAAAGAGTAAGATAACTTTAACGACAGAAACCCCGAGTGTGGAGAGAAATATGAGTGAAGCGCGAGTAGAACGCTTAAGTATTCCGGTACTGCCGTTGCGTGATGTGGTGGTATACCCACATATGGTGATTCCGCTGTTTGTTGGCCGTGAAAAATCAATCCGCTGCTTAGAGGCAGCCATGGACAACGATAAACAAATATTTTTGTCAGCCCAGAAAGATGCGTCGGTGGATGAGCCGGTGGCTGATGATATTTACCGCATTGGTGCGGTAGCAACAATTTTACAGTTATTGAAACTACCTGACGGTACCGTCAAAGTATTAGTGGAAGGCGTGCAGCGCGCGCAAATTGATGAGTTTGAAGACCACGATGAGTTCTTTAAAGCAACGGTTCACTATTTAGCTTCCGAGAGCATTCCTGACAATGAAGAGGAAGTGATGGTGCGCTCGGCCATCAATCAGTTTGAAGGCTACGTAAAGCTAAACAAAAAAATTCCACCGGAAGTTCTGACGTCGTTATCTGGTATTGAAGAAGCGGATCGTTTGGCAGATACCATGGCCGCGCATATGCCGCTGAAACTGGTTGATAAGCAGCACGTGCTGGAAATTACCGATGTACGCGAGCGCTTAGAGTATCTGATGGCGCTGATGGAAGGCGAAATCGATATTCTGCAAGTTGAGAAGCGTATTCGTAGCCGCGTGAAAAAGCAGATGGAGAAGAGCCAGCGCGAGTATTATCTCAATGAGCAAATGAAAGCTATTCAGAAAGAATTGGGTGACATGGACGATGGCCCGGACGAGTTCGAAGCACTGCAGAAAAAAATTGATGATGCGCAAATGCCGGCTGAAGCGAAAGAGAAAACTCAGGCGGAGCTGCAGAAATTGAAAATGATGTCGTCAATGTCAGCCGAAGCCACTGTGGTGCGCGGTTACATTGAATGGATGGTGTCAGTACCCTGGAAAAAGCGTTCACGCATTAAGAAAGACTTAGCCAACGCTGAGCGCATTCTGGATGCCGACCACTATGGTCTGGAAAAAGTGAAAGAGCGGATTATTGAGTATTTAGCGGTGCAACAGCGCACCACCAAAGTACGTGGCGCGATTTTATGTCTGGTGGGGCCGCCGGGTGTGGGTAAAACCTCGCTGGGACAGTCTATTGCCCGCGCTACTGGCCGTAAGTACATTCGTATGGCGCTGGGCGGCGTGCGTGATGAAGCGGAAATTCGTGGTCATCGGCGTACCTACATTGGTTCTATGCCGGGCAAGCTGATTCAGAAAATGGCCAAAGTGGGCGTACGTAACCCGTTATTCCTGCTGGATGAAATTGACAAAATGGCGTCTGACATGCGCGGCGATCCGGCTTCAGCGTTATTAGAAGTATTAGATCCTGAGCAAAACGTTAATTTTAACGATCACTATCTGGAAGTGGACTACGACCTGTCGGACGTGATGTTTGTGGCAACCTCGAACAGCATGAATATTCCGGGGCCGCTATTAGACCGGATGGAAGTGATTCGGTTGGCCGGTTACACCGAAGACGAAAAACTCAATATTGCGAAGCGTCATTTGTTACCGAAGCAAATTGATCGGAACGGCTTAAAAGACAAAGAAATCTCCATTCGGGATGACGCAATTACGGCCATTATCCGTTACTACACCCGCGAAGCAGGGGTGCGTAACCTTGAGCGTGAACTGTCGCGCTTGTGCCGTAAAGCGGTGAAGAAAATTGTATTAGACAAACGCGTGAAGAACGTTGAAGTTACCGCGAAGAACCTGGGTGACTTCCTTGGCGTGCAGCGCTTTGATTACGGTAAAGCGGAAGACAGTAACCAAATTGGTCAGGTGACTGGCTTAGCCTGGACCGAAGTGGGTGGTGATTTGCTAACCATTGAAGCCACGAATGTGGCCGGTAAAGGCAAAATCACCTCAACCGGTTCACTGGGTGATGTGATGCAAGAATCTATTCAAACCGCGTTAACCGTGGTTCGTAGTCGCGCTGATAAACTCGGCATTAGCGCTGACTTCCACGAAAAGCGTGACCTTCACGTTCACGTACCTGAAGGTGCCACACCAAAAGATGGTCCAAGCGCAGGTGTCGCCATGGTGGTTGCCTTAGTGTCGTCGCTTACCAAAATACCGGTTCGGGCGGAAGTTGCTATGACAGGTGAAATAACCTTACGTGGAGAAGTGCTCGCCATTGGGGGCTTGAAAGAGAAGTTGCTAGCGGCCCACCGTGGTGGTATCAAACATGTGTTGATACCCAAAGAAAACGAGCGTGATTTGAAAGAAATCAGCGATAATGTAAAAGCGGACTTAAAAATTCAACCTGTGAAGTGGATAGATGAGGTATTGAAGGTTGCTTTAGAGAAAGAGCCTTCCGCATCTAGTACCAAAGTAGAAGGTTAACGGCAAAATGCGGCCTGCAAGCATAACATTTAGCTAGAGGCCGCATTCTTTCGTTAAAAAAACTTGTAAAAAGGGTTCTCAATCCGAAATCTTGTGGTAGCCTAGAGTTAAGTTGAGTAAGCCTTACTAGCACTGCTTTAGACTATGCTAACCAAAGGCTGAAAACTTTAGCCGAGGTTCTAGGTATTAGAATTGAAGGCGGTGCTTGAACTCTAAGTTTAAGCTTGTTATAAACTTCGCTGGCCCATTTAATTCCGAATGGAACCACGGAAACTTGATAATAACAATCTAAGGGGATGATACTGTGAACAAGTCTCAGCTAGTTGATAAAATTGCCGAGGGGGCTGAAATTTCTAAAGCTGCCGCTGGTCGCGCTTTGGACTCATTCATTGAAGCAGTAACTGAAGCTTTAAAAAAAGGTGAGCAAGTAGCTTTAGTGGGTTTTGGTACGTACCAAGTACGTGAGCGTTCAGCTCGCACTGGTCGTAACCCGCAAACAGGTCAAACTATTCAGATCGCTGCTGCCAAAGTACCTTCATTTAAGGCTGGCAAAGCACTGAAAGACGCAGTTAATTAATGAAAGGCGCTTAATTAGCGCCTTTTCTGCATTAACTGCGGGACGGAGTGGTAGTTCAGCTGGTTAGAATACCGGCCTGTCACGCCGGGGGTCGCGGGTTCGAGTCCCGTCCACTCCGCCACATCAGACTTTAAGTGATAACCCGAAGCCGTTAAGCTTCGGGTTATTTTTTTGTGTGAATGGCAGGTGCTATTCGCGCCGCAACGGGTATAATAGACTCCGAATTTTTAATCGTATTTAGGGTGAACGAATTATGTTGGAACGGATACGCGAAGGCTCGCAAAGCATGGTCGTGAAGGTCATCTTGGTCTTTATTATTGTCACCTTTGCGTTCACGGGCGTCAGCGGCTATTTAGGTAGTACATCTGAACCAGGTGTGGCGGTTGTGAATGGTGAAACTATTACGCAGACCGAATATGACCGTGCCTATCAGAATGAACGCGCACGCATGGAAGAGCAACTCGGTGATATGTTCGCACAACTTACCAGTGATCCACGCTATATGCGTCAAATGCGCGCGAATGTTGTTGAGCAACTGATTGAGCAAGAACTGGTTGCACAATATGCGCGCGAGCAGGGTTTGCGAGTGTCAGATGAGCAGGTGAAAGAAGCGATTCGTAATATTTCGGCGTTCCGCTCGGCCGGTCAGTTTAGCAACGACGTGTATCTGATGGCTTTGCGTAATTCGGGCTATAACCCTGAATCCTTTGCTCAGGCAATGCGCGGCGACATGGCCCGCACGCAACTGGTGCGCACGCTAATAGAGTCCGATTTCAGTTTGCCGGGTGAAGCGACTCGGTTACAAAGCATTTTGGCGCAAACTCGTAGTGGCCGTTATTTGCAAGTAACGCTGCAGGATTACATGGGCGATGTGGCTGTCGAAGATGAAGAGATTCAGGCTTACTACGACAATAACCGCGCGCAGTTTGCGACCGAAGAACGCGTTAAAGTTGAGTACGTGCGTTTAGATTATGATGCGATAGCAGGTGATATCAGTATTGCTGACGAAACTGTTCGTGACTATTACGACAACAACCTGAGTCGTTACACCACTGAAGAACAACGTCGGGTTTCACATATCTTGATTGAAACCGGTGATGATGCCGAAGCCGCGCGGCAAGAAATTGAACAAGTTCAGCAGCAACTGGAGCAAGGTACTGAGTTTGCCGAACTGGCTGCTGAGTTCTCTGATGATGTATTCTCTGGTGAGCAGGGCGGTGACTTAGAGTGGATTAGCTCTGGTCAAATGGATCCTGAATTTGAAGAAGCGGTGTTTGGCTTGGAAGAAACCGGTGATATTAGCGGTATTGTCGAAACCTCATTTGGTTACCACTTAATCAAATTAACTGACGTTCGCGCTGGTGAAGTTCAGGAATTTGCCGAAGTTGAAGCCGAAATCCGCGATCAAATGCAACGTCAGCAGGCCGAAGAAGCTTACTTCATGGCGCAGCAGCAACTGGCGGAAACCTCCTTTGAGATTCCCGATAGTTTAGCTCCAGCGGCTGAAGAAACTTCTCAGGAGTTGGTGCAAACGGATTGGTTCACTGAGTCAACAGTGCCAGCTGATTTAAATGTTCCGCAAGTTGTGGCGCAAGTGTTTTCCAGCGACCTGGTGGATGAAAAGCTAGCTAGCGATATTATTGAACTGGATGACCAAAGCGCGGTAGTTGTGCGAGTAGTTGACCATGAGCCAGCCAGTACCCAGCCGTTAGCAGAAGTTCGCGATACGGTTACGCAGTTGCTGCAGGAAGAAAAAGCACAACGCCAAGCGGTGTTAGCTGCCGATGAGTTTGCTGCGCAATTACGCGCTGGTGAGATTGCTGATACCAGCATGATGACGACGATAGACAGTATTACCCGCCAGTCTCAGGACGTTCCTGTAGCGGTGCGCGAAGCGCTGTTTGAGTTGCCACCAGTGACTGGTGACGAAGCTAGCATGAAAACCGTTACCTTGCGCTCTGGTGATGTTGCTGTGGTGCAGCTTACCGAAGTAACGCCGGGCGAAGAGAATGCTGATCAAGTTGCCGAGTTGCAGCAACAAATGGAACAGCGTCATGCGCAGGTGTTGTATCAAGCCTTTATTGAGAGCTTGCGCGCGCAGGCAGATATTGAGCGTGAGAACAATCCTACTGAGACCACTCAGTAAGCTTACTAAGCTGAAGAGGGATAGCTTGAGCAGCTGAAAGCTTTGGTTATTCCCACTAAAAAGCCGGCGTCGCACTGTTGCGACGCCGGCTTTTTTTATGGCTATTGAGCGCAGAATTACCGGGGCTAATGGTTATCGTTAACGGCCATATAACGGCGGCAGCTTTGCGCTGTCATTTGGGGTTGCGACATCATTGGCTAAGGCATTATGCAAGGCTTGATATAGCGCCTTCCCTTGCTGCCAATCAGCTTGTGCTGATGAGGCATACAACTGACGTTGTAAGCGCTCAATTTCTTTGTTCAGTTGAGGACTTGCTAAGTGTTCGGCTAGTTGCGTCAAGGTAGCAGGTGCTGGCGTGAAACGGCTTTGCCCCCAGGCCAGCAGGTATTGTGACACTTCGCGTGGCTGATTGGCTTTACAGGCACGTTGCAGCGCTCGCCACTGTTTGGACGTACTTTGGCTGGTATTCTGTGCCTTACTCTGGTGCCCATTAGCGGCGTTAAGGTTGGCAGGCGTTTTCCCTTGCGCAAGCCAGCCACGTTGCCAGGCGTACCCAAACACCGCCACGGTGAGCAACCACAATGCGATACTGATGCCAGCTAACCACTGCCACCAGGTTAGGTTTTCTGTTGCCGGTAGTGGCTCTGAGGTGTTTTGGTTGGGGGTAGCGACCTCGGTGGTAGTCGCTGTGGTGTTTGTTGACCTAGTGCGGGGGGCAGACTCAGAAATGCTAATACCTGCCACCTGAAGGCGTTGCTCGTCAATCTCGATAACGGCCGATTTATCTGTACGCGTATTAAACCAGGTTAAGCTTTGCGCCGGAATGACCAGCTCACCAGCCTGATTTGGAATAATAGCTACTTGTTGGGTTACCTGAGAAATGCTGGTGCCATTACGCACAAAGCTATTCACTTCCGGCTGTTCGGGATAACTTCTTGCACCATTAATTTCTGGTATGTCCAATTCCGGCAATTGCTCTGGTTTCACCCCAACCGCGGTGAGCATGTAGGTTAAGGTAACAGGTTCGCCGACATCGATAGGGCCCTGGGCGGGGTTCAGCTCGCGGGTGAGTGACACCAGTTCGCTTGGCAGCCAGTCGCCTTGCCAGTCGGATGGAACTGGCTTTACTTGAATTTCAATCGGCGGCGCTTTGGCCGTTACCGGAACGGTGTTGGCAAAGGTTGAAAATAACGAATCGCTGCGTTGACGATAGATTTCACCTTCAAAAGTGGCCCCTTTGATGGCGAAGTTACCGGAGCGATTCGGCGAAATAGCATACTCGCGTTGGTAGACCTTGTAGCGTTGGCCGTCGACCATTTCCAGACTTTCGCTGTCTTTACCTACCTGAGTAACGTCGCCACCTTCAAGTTCCGGTGGGATTATATTGCCGCCGCTCAAGTCTGCTGCTAAGTAGAGCTTGGCAACATAGGTAAACTGTTGTTGTACATACAGGCTTTCATTATCAATAGCGGCGGTTAAAAATGCGGTTCCCCGTGACCCCTCCGTATCTTCGCGCTCAGCAACTACCTGCAAGGTAATGGGTTGTGACCGCACACCATCAATTTCAATGGGTGGAATACGGAATTCACCTTCAGTCTGGGCAGTGATCACCACCCGGAAGGTTGTGGTGGCACTAGCGCGGCCGTTAATAATAGAGCGTTGATGACTAACGGAAGTGCGACCAACCATAAAATTATCGAGGAAAACGTCGGTATTGACCGCGCTACGGTCAACGTTGTCGTCCACTTCAATGGTGACCACTAAGGGTTCATCTACTAACACCGGGTTTTTATCTACGGATACCTGCACCTGAGTTACCTGAGCATAGGTTGCGCCGCTTACGAATAGCATGCTCAGTAATAACAGGCCGCGACAGCGCAAGCTTTGTAAACCGCTTACCATTGTTGTTGAACTCCTTCAGGTCGACGTTGCTGCTGCTGGCGCTTCTGATATTCCAGCCGCATTTTTTGACGTAATAGTAATGCCGGATCATCCGGTAATCGCTTCAGCATTTGCTCAAATTCACGTTGTTGTTCGGCATCAAGATCGCCATCCATACTTTGTTCTATGGCTTGTTGCTGAGCTTGGTCTTCACTTTCGCCGGGTTCCGCTTCTGCTGCTTGCTGTTGTTCGGTTTGCCCACTGTCATCTTGCTGCTGTTCCTGCGAGTCTTGAGGTTGTTGCTCTTGATTTGACTCATTGCCGCTGTCTTGTTGCTGTTGTTCCGATTGTTGCTCTGACTGTTGTTCGTCGTCAGAGCCTTGCTCGCCTTGTTGGCCCTGACTGTTTTCGGAACTTTGGTTTTGCTCACCATTCTGGGATTGCTGTTGCTCTTGGTCCTGCTGTTGTTGCTCCAACTGCTGCTTGGCTAGCTGCAGATTAGCCTGAGCTTGTGGCATATCCGGTTGCTGACGCAGGGCCTCCTGATAGGCATTAACGGCGCCCTGATAGTCCTCGAGTTGCATTAATGAATTACCCTGATTGTAGTAACCAGTAGCGTCTGAAACCTGCGCAAAATCAGTTAACGCGTCTTCATAGTTACCCGCCCGGTAATTTGCTGTACCACGGCGCAAGGGATCGTTCGACAGCTCGGCAGCCCGCTCATACTGTTTTTGTTCCAATGCCTGTTGCGCCTGCTGTTCAGCAGTTAGCCACCAGGAAGAAGACGGCTCCTGAGCCTGAGCCTGACCGCTGAACATAGTGGCTGATAAGAGTAAGCTAAGTCCGCCTAGCGGCAACAACGCCGCCCCTAGCATGCCATTCCGGCGCCAGTGCAATAAGGCTAGTGGTAACAGCAACAAAGCTAACCAGGGGCCGCGATCCAGCCACTGATCGCCTTGTTGTAAAGGCTCACCGTCAGCATCCTGTTCCGCTCTTGACAGCGGTGGTAATAAGAGTAGCTGTTCAATATCCTGACTATCTACCGTTAGCCGGGTAAACACCCCGCCGGTTAGTTCCGTTAGTTGGCGTAATCGATCCGGGTATAGCCGTGGCACTACAACCTGACCGCTGGCATCCCGTAATAAGGTACCGTCGGTTTGCCGGATCGGGGCGCCTTCACGGGTACCCACCGCGAGCGTTGAAACCCGGTGACCCAGTTGCCGCAGCTGGTTGGTTAGTTCGCTAAAGTCACGACTTTCAACGCCATCGGTTAGCCAAAAAATATCACCGGTGGGGTAACCGGCATTGCGCAGCATTTCATCGGCGCGGGCGAAGGCCACTTGTGGATAATTGCCTTGCTCCGGCATTATTTCAGGGGACAGCGCAGGAATCAGATTGAGTAAGTTGTTTTTGTCGCTGGTGAGCGGACTAATAACGAAAGCATCGCCTGCGTAGGCAACTAATCCGGTTTCTCCATCCAGCCGGCTACTGAGCAAATCCCGCGCTTTGTAGCGCAATTGCGTTAGCCGGTCCGGGCTCACATCGGTAGCCCGGGTCGATAAGGACATATCCAGTATTATTACTTGCCCTGCATTTAATTGATAAACGGGCTGGGGCAGACGCTCCCAGCTCGGTCCAGCCAGCGCGATTGCGCTGATCAGCACAGCCAGTGCCAGCTGCAGCCAACCGGTGCCACGCTGTTGCTGCTTAGGCAGTTTCAGTAGCGGTTTGGCCAGATGCGCAGCAAGCCAGCTGTAATGGCTGTAACGCTGTTGGCGTTGGCGCCACCAGGTCCATAGCACGGGTAACAAAAGTAATAGCAGCCACAACCAATGCGGACGTAGTAAGTGAAATTCACTCATGTGCGCCTCCAGGGTTGTTGCTTACTGAGCAGAGTTAACAAGGTTAAACTAACCGCCACAGCCAGGGGCCAATAAAATAAGGCTTCGCGTGGACGCAACTGCTGTTCGTCACCGGCCACAGGTTCGTAACTGTCTAGTTCCTGATAAATCGTGGCTAACTCCTCGGTGTCGCGGGCACGAAAGTAAATGCCCCCGGTTTGCTCTGCCATATTGGCCAGCATAGATTCGTCCAAATCACGGCTAGGATTCACCCGGCGGCTGCCAAAGAAACTCTCAACGACGACTTCTTCCGCACCGACGCCTATGGTGTAAATTTTGACCTGATAGGCTTTCGCTAATTCCAGTGCCTGATCGGGTGAAATGTAGCCAGCCGTATTTTGACCGTCGGTAAGTAACACCAATACCCGGTTGGTTTCTTCGCGCAGCTGAAAACGTTTTACCGCCAGCGCAACGGCATCACCAATGGCCGTACGTTCACCAATTAAATTGAGTTGGCTTTCTTCCAACATTTGTCGCACGGTATTGCGATCGTAAGTCATGGGCGTTTGCAAATAGGCTGTGTCGGCAAATAAAATTAAACCGAGTCGATCGCCTTCGCGGCGCTCAATGAAATCCGCCAGCACTTCTTTTACCATTTGTAATCGATTAACGCGTTGCCCCGCAATGTCCATATCCGCAATTTCCATACTGCCGGACAAATCCACGGCTAACATCATTTCCCGGGCATCACTGCGAATAGGCAGTGGTTCACCTAGCCATTCCGGCCGGGCGAGCGCGGTTACCAGAGCGGCCCAGATAATCAGACTGATAAACACCAGCGGGTTAAGAAAGCGGCCTTTGCCCGTTTTTGCGTCAAGCTGTGGCGCTTTGGGTACTCTTAGGCTGGCGAGTTGTTGGTCATGTTTAGGCAACCACCAACGCAGTAGCAAGGGTAGTGGTAGTAGTAAAAACAGCCAGGGCCAGACGAATTCAATCATACAGCCTCCGGCTTGGGCGGAGTGTGTTGCGGCGGTAAGGCCGTCACTAACCAGGTCTGCGCAAAGTGCTGGTAGCTGTGTGCCAGTTGCGGGTTTTTCGTAGCGTGATACATACTTGTCATAATGAGTTCAAGCTCACTTTGCCAACGTGATCGCTGTTTGGCGGGCATGGTCTCAAGCAAAAATTGTTGCCATTGGTTGCCGCTCAGTGCAGCAATACGCTCACGCGGGAAATAGCCCAGTGCAGCCTGTTTCAGTAGTAAGGTAATAGCGTCAAAGTGGGGCTGCCGCATGTGCTTAAGCTGAGCTAATGCTAGCCGCTTCACGCGAGTGCGCTGCCAGTGCCGCCAGCTGTAAAAGCTAATGGTCGCGGTGGCAACCACTACCACCAGGGCAAGCAGCCACCAACCCGGTGCTGGCGGCCACCAACTCGCTGGCGGGGCAGCAATGATATCTTGTAATTCCTGCATTACATGATCTCCTGCCATTGCTGCTCCAACGCAATCGCTGCGCTCACCTGCTGATAGCCAATGGAGAAACGTTGTAATTCGCTGGTTATCTGTTGCTGGTGTTCGGCTGCCGCCGCTTGATACTGCTGGCGTTGGTGGGCGTGGTTTAAATTCAGCGTTTGCTGGTGCTGCAAATCAGACAATTCCAATTGGCCACGCGCGGCTTGCGCTGGCAGTTGGTGTTCAAAGGGGTCACTGATAATGAAGGCACGGACCTGACAGTGTTGCTGCAAAGCGCGGGCGAATTTTAATTCGGCGGCGCTGACATTGGCGAAATCGCTTAGTAAGTAAATTTCGCTGCCGGGGCGCGCCAATTGACTCAGTCGTTGCAAGCTATCAGTGAGCATAGATTTCGGCGCTTGCTGGCGCTGCTGCCAATGCTGGTAACTTTGCTGGTGGCTATCCAGTAGCGCATGAATATAGCGCATAACACCCTGATGGCGCCCTTGGGGCTTAAGCTCGCTATGGTTGAAGCCATTACCCACAATACCGCCAATACGGTCACCGCGCTGCTGCGCCCGCCAGGCCAGTGCGGCGGCCAAATGCGCCGCCTGAACCGACTTAAACAGCAGTTCAGTACCAAACAGCATACTGGCGGACAAGTCGGTAACAATAAATACCGGGCGTTCCTGTTCTTCACGATACAGCTTGGTATGGGTGCTGCCGGTGCGAGCGGTTACTCGCCAGTCGATGGCACGAATATCGTCGCCGGGTTGATAGTGGCGCACTTCATCAAACTCCATGCCGCGGCCTTTTTGCTTACTTAAAATACCACCACTGGTGCCACGCGGCGGTTTGCGCCGGGCGTGTTGTCTGAATGCCGGTAGCTTGCTGTGATAATACATAAGCTCAGCCAGACCGAGCTGGGTACCACTGGCATGCATTGTTTTCAGCCAATGACTGGCTGCTGTTACGGATGCTGAGGTATCTGACAACGCCATACGAACCTCAGTTAAGGCGCTGGTACCAGCGCTAATAGTTGCTGCAGAATGTGATCATGGCTTATGCCGTCAGCTTCGGCCTGATAGCTAAGAATGATGCGGTGGCGCAGCACGTTGAAATACACGGCAGCAATATCATCGGGAGTAACAAAGTCACGACCGGCTAACCAGGCTCTGGCACGGGCGCAACGATCTAAAGCGATAGAAGCCCTGGGGCTAGCACCATAGCCAAGCCAGCGGGCTAGCTGCTCGTCGTAACGCTGGGGTTCACGAGTCGCTATAACCAACTGCACCAAGTAATTCTCAATGGCGTCGTCCATGTAAACGTCCAGCACTTCTTTACGTGCCTGGAACAGCTGCGGTTGTGGCAGCGGGTTCAGCATAGGTTGTTGCCCGGTCATAGTTTCACCGCGGGTTAACTGCAGAATTTGGCGCTCGGTTTCCGCGTCCGGGTAGGACAGCGTAACGTGCATCAAGAAACGGTCTAACTGTGCTTCGGGCAGCGGGTAGGTGCCTTCTTGTTCAAGCGGGTTCTGGGTAGCTAATACCATAAATAAATCAGCCAGCGGATAGGTACGCTGACCCACAGTGATTTGCCGCTCGGCCATAGCTTCAAGTAGTGCAGATTGTACTTTGGCCGGCGCCCGGTTTATCTCATCGGCTAGAATCACATTATGAAAAAGCGGACCTTGCTGAAATACAAAGGTACCGGTTTCCGGTCGGTAAATATCAGTCCCGGTTAGATCTGCTGGTAACAAATCAGGGGTAAACTGAATACGATGGAAAGTTGCTTCAATGCCTTTTGCCAGGGCGTTAACCGCTCTGGTTTTGGCCAGCCCTGGTGGGCCTTCAACCAGCAAATGACCATCCGCCAACACGGCAATTAAGAGGTTTTCGGTAAATTCGGGTTGCCCCAGTACCTGGCTGTTTAAGTACTCACGCAAGGCTTGGAATTGCTTTACTGCCATTATCTTCTCTCTTGTGTTGACGCCACCTGTTGATGAGGTTGCTTAACTGCGGTGGCGCAGCTGATATCGGTAACAGTCATAAGATGACATAGTCACCCCAGCTTTGACCAGTGGGTTTGCTATTACCTGACTGTATTCTAAGGTATATGGGTGACTTTATCGAAATCAACGGTTTAATTCTGTGCACTTACAGGCTAAAATTTGTAACCAGTTATGAGGTCAGACCAGCTGTATACTTAAAAATAGGTCGACCATTCAATAGTTAACAAGAGGAATTCATTATGTCGGCAAGTCAGCGTTTGCTAACTTCGCAAGGCGAACGGATAGCAGTTGTGGCAGGCTTACGTACGCCATTTGCAAAACAAGCCACCTATTTTCATGGGGTGCCGGCGCTCAACCTTGGCCAGATGGTGGTGCAGGAACTGATTAATCGCACCAGCTTGGATGTCAATGAGGTGCAGCAATTAGTGTTTGGACAAGTGGTTCAAATGCCGTCGGCGCCAAACATTGCGCGGGAAATTGTGCTGGGTACCAGTTTACCGGTAACTACTGACGCGTACAGCGTGTCGCGTGCCTGTGCTACTAGTTTCCAGGCCACGGCGAACGTGATCGAAGCTATGGTTGCCGGCAATATTGAGGTGGGCATCGCCGGTGGCGCAGACTCATCATCAGTGCTGCCGATTGGCGTATCTAAACGCTTAGCCCGCGCCTTAGTTGATTTGAATAAAGCGCGCTCATTTGGCCAAAAATTCAATATCATTAAAAGTTTGAAGCTAAGTGACTTGGCTCCGGTTCCACCAGCTATTGCCGAGTACAGCACCGGCTTAAGCATGGGTGACACGGCTGAACAGATGGCGAAAACGCACGGTATTAGTCGCGCTGATCAGGATGCACTAGCCCATCGTTCGCATCAAAAAGCGCATGAAGCTTGGGAACAAAACTGGTTAGACGACGAGGTAATGACCGCTTACGCCGAACCTTACAAAGATTTTTTGAAACGCGACAACAACATTCGTGACAACAGTGACCTGAAGGGCTACGAAAAGCTGCGCCCGGCCTTTGACCGTAAACACGGTACGGTGACCGCCGCTAACAGTACGCCATTAACCGATGGCGCTGCCGCGGTATTGTTAATGACCGAAAGCAAAGCCAAAGCGCTGGGTTATGAACCCTTAGGCTTTATTCGCAGCTACGCATTCACGGCTATCGACGTATGGCATGACATGCTGATGGGTCCTTCGCACGCCACGCCAATAGCACTGGATCGGGCGGGTATGAAATTAGCCGATCTTGATTTGATTGATATGCATGAAGCCTTTGCTGCTCAAACCCTGGCCAACTTAAAAATGTTTGCGAGTAAAAAGTTTGCCGCAGAAAAACTGGGTCGCAGTGAAGCCATTGGCGAAGTCGATATGGACAAATTTAACGTGTTGGGCGGCTCTATTGCTTATGGTCATCCATTTGCGGCAACGGGTGCGCGCATGATTACCCAAACGTTACGCGAGCTGAAACGTCGTGGTGGCGGTACTGCGCTAACCACCGCCTGCGCCGCTGGCGGACTTGGCTCAGCAATGATTTTGGAGGCAAACTAATGAGTAACCAATCCGCATTTACCCTAAGCCACAGAGACGACGGCATTGCCGTACTGACCATTGATGTGCCGGGTGAGTCAGTAAATACCTTGAAATCAAGTTTTGCTGACGAAGTAGCTACGGTTCTGAATGAGTTGGAAGACAACAGCGACTTAAAAGGTGTTGTTGTTATTAGCGGCAAGCCAACGTCATTTGTTGCCGGTGCTGATATCAGCATGATCAACGACTGTAAAACTGCGGGCGATGCCGAAAGTCTGGCCCGGCAAGGGCAGGCTATGTTTGATCGCATTGAGCAGTTATCTGTGCCTGTGGTGGCTGCTATTCATGGCTCATGCTTAGGCGGCGGACTCGAATTGGCACTAGCGTGTCATTATCGGGTTTGCACCGAGTCGGATAAAACCGAACTTGGCGTGCCGGAAGTGAAACTAGGCTTATTGCCGGGTTCCGGTGGTACGCAACGTTTACCTCGTTTGGTTGGCGTGCAAGAAGCCCTAGGCTTAATCCTTACGGGTAAAACATTACGGCCGAAACAAGCCCGTAAAAAAGGCCTGGTTGATGAAGTTGTGCCTGAGAGCATTTTGCTGGAAGCCGCAGTCAAGCTGGCTTTGTCGAGCAAGGCGAAGATTCAAAAAGCGAAATTGTCCACTATTAACAAGTTGCTGGAAGGAAATAGCTTCGGTCGTAACTTCATTTTCAAGAAAGCCGGTGAACAAGCGCAAAGCAAAGCCAAAGGTAACTACCCGGCCATTGATAAAATTATTGATGCGGTTCAGCACGGCCAGAGTGAAGGTTTTGAAGCCGGTTTAGAGCGTGAAGCACGCTCATTCGGTGAACTGGCTATGACCCCTGAGTCATTCCAGCTACGTGGTATTTTCTTCGCTACCACAGCGATGAAGAAAGAAACCTCATTCGGTGGTGAAAAGCCGGCCAAAATAACCCGCGCGGGTGTGCTGGGTGGTGGCTTAATGGGTGGCGGTATTTCTTACGTTACAGCTGTGAAAGCAGGGGTTCCAGCCCGTATTAAAGACATCGCCGAAGACGGCATTCGCCACGCACTGAAGTACAGCTATGACTTGCTGAGCAAGAAAGTGAAGCGTGGTCATATGCGCCGCAGTGAGATGGAACGCGATATGTTGCGTTTAAGCGGCAGCCTTGATTACACCGGGTTTGATCGCGTCGATATTGTTATGGAGGCGGTTTTTGAAGACTTAGATTTGAAACAGAAAATGGTCGCTGACATTGAAACGCACGCGAAAAAACAAACCATTTTCGCGACTAATACCTCGAGCTTGCCAATTACAAAAATTGCGGCCAAAGCGCAGCGTCCGGAACAGGTTATCGGTTTACACTATTTCTCACCGGTAGACAAAATGCCGCTGGCGGAAATTATTACGCACGAGAAAACCTCCGCTAAAACTATTGCTACTACGGTGGCGTTTGCCAAGAAACAGGGCAAAACACCCATAGTCGTAAAAGATGGCGCCGGTTTTTACGTAAACCGTATTCTGGCACCTTACATGAACGAAGCGGCGCGTTTGTTACTTGATGGTGCTTCTATTGAAGCCATTGACCGAGCGTTAGTGAAGTTTGGCTTCCCGGTAGGGCCAATTAAACTTATGGACGAAGTCGGAATTGATATTGCGGCCAAAGTGGCGCCAATTTTAGCCGACGATTTGGGTGACCGCTTTGCGCCACCAGCGGCTTTCCAGAAGTTGCTGGATGACGACCGTAAAGGTAAGAAAAATGGCAAAGGCTTTTATGACTATTCAGGCAAGTCGAAAGGCAAGTCGGTTGATACCTCAGTATACAAAGTGCTGGATGTATCACCGAAAGACGGCATAAGTGATAGCGAAATTGCTCAGCGCTGCGTGCTGATGATGTTAAATGAAGCCGCGTACTGTCTGGACGAAGGTGTTATTGCCAGCGCTCGTGATGGTGATATTGGTGCTATTTTCGGTATCGGTTTCCCACCATTTAGAGGCGGACCTTTCCGTTATATGGATGCCCAGGGTATTGCCACTATTGTTCAAGAGCTGCAGAAGTTAGAACAGCAACAAGGCGAGCGTTACCAGCCAGCACCAGCCTTAGTGAAAATGGCCGAAGCAGGTGAGAGCTACTACGAAGACAAGCCACAACAGTCTTAACTAGCGACCACCGCATGCTTGCCCGATGTTTGGCAGGGGAATTAAGCAAGCACACCTTCGGGTGTGCTTTTTTTTATGGCTGCAAGTAGCTTTAGATTAAGCGCTCTCGGACGTACTTTCCGGTACAACCCGAATGGCCAGGCGTTGTAGTAACTCGTTGGCGGGTAGGGGTTTGGCGAATAAGAAGCCTTGCGCATACTCGCAGTTCAAGGTGCTAAGAATGGTGAGTTGGTCTTTATTTTCAACACCTTCAGCAACCACATGTAAGCCCAGGTTATGCGCCATGGCAATAATAGAGGCAACCATCTTACGGTCACGCTCGGCCTGACTAATATCGTTGATAAAAGCTTTATCAATTTTTAGGGTTTGAATCGGGAAGCGCTTCAGATAGGCCAGTGATGAATAGCCGGTACCAAAATCGTCAAGCGCCAAATCAATGCCTTTGGTTTGCAAGTCGGTCATAATTTCAATAGCGCGTTCCGGATCTTCCATTAACACGCCCTCGGTAATCTCTAGCTCTAGGTGCTCCGGCGACATCCCTTCAGTGGCCAGGATTCGGGTAATACGTGCGGATAAATCGGGTTGCATAAACTGTCGGGCCGACAAATTCACAGCGACCCGGCCACTAACTAACCCCTGTTCAACCCACTGTTTCATATCGCGACAGGCCTGTTGTAATACGCGTTCGCCGAGTTCAATAATAAGACCCGTTTCTTCAGCCAGCGGAATAAAGTCGACGGGATTAATCATACCCACGCCTGGAATATTTAGTCGTGCTAATGCCTCTAAGCCGACAAACTGACGGTCTTTTAACGCCAGTTTCGGCTGATAATGTACCTCAACATGACCATCGCGAAGTGCCTGACGTAGCTGGTTTTCCAGCTTCAAACGTCGTACCGCACTTTGGTTCATGGATTCGTTGAAGAATTGGTAGCCATTACCACCACGACGCTTAGCGTGGTACATGGCGGTATCTGCGTTCTGCAGTAGTTCCTGCGATGAGGCACCATCATTCGGATAGGCGACAATACCTACCGAGCTACTGACTACTAATTCGCCGTCACTTAATGCAAAGGGTTGTGACAGACTGTCATTCACCCGCTTAGCAATAGAGGTAATGATATTTAAGTCGGAGGTGTCTTCCAGAATTAAGCTGAATTCGTCACCACCGAGGCGGTAAAGAGTATCTTGTGGGCGACCCACTTCAGCGAGTCGTTCAGCAACCTGACACAACAATTGGTCGCCAACTTCATGGCCCAGTGAATCGTTAATCTTTTTAAAGTTATCTAAATCAAAAATCAGTAGCGCATGCTGTATGCGCTTGCGCACCAGATTTGAATGGCTTACCTGAAAGTAAGAACGGTTGGGCAGTCCAGTTAGCGTATCGGTATTGGCTAAGCGGCGTAACTCACGCTCAGATTGCTTGCGCTCGGTGATATCTGAAAAACTGGCAACGTAGTGCGAGGTGTGACCGGTGTCATCGCGCACCGCATCTATGGTCAGTTCCATTTGATAGGTTTGTTCGTCTTTGCGCAAGTCTTCGATTTCACCATGCCAACTGCCGTGTTGGGCTAACTGACGTTTTATTTGCTCAATGTATTCCTGATTGTACAAGCGGAAGCGTAAGGGCTTACCCAGCATCGACTCGCGGCTATAGCCGGTAATCCGCTGGAACGAGCGGTTGGTTTCAATCACTCGAAAACGATTATCGTAAATGCAGACACCATCGGATATGTTGGTGATCGAGGTTGCAAGCATTTTTAGGCGTTCTTCCGCCGCCACAATACTACTCACATCTTTCATGGTGCCGGTCATGCGTAGCGGCTGCCCTTGCTCATTTCGCTCAACCACTTTGCCTCGGTCTAATAACCACAGCCAGTCATCCTTCACCCTTACCCTGTAGGTAATCTCAAAGTGCGGAGTTTGAGCGTCCAGATGCGATTGCAGGGCGCTGCGCACTTTATTTAAATCGTGCGGATGAATGTTACTGATGGCATCTTTATGGCCCGCGCGCTTCCCATCTAACGGGAAGTCGGCAAAATGCGTCCAGATGTTATGCCGATATACCTCACCGGTCAGGATATCCCAATCCCATAACTGATCACCGCTACCCCACAAGCTGAGCTTCAGGCGCTCCTCACTGGCTCTGAGTTGGGTAGCGGCCTGACGGCGACCACGTAAGTTATTGACTAATAAAAATAGCAAGGCTAATGCCACGACCACATAAGCACTGATAGCCCATGGACTTAACCACCAAGGTGTTTCTACTATCAGTTTGAGTTCACGTAAGGCGCCCCAGTTTATGCCGTCGCTGGCGGCTTGCAGTTGCAACTTATACTGGCCGTAACTGAGGTTGGTATAAGTGGCTCTGGGACTATCGGCATCAGTATAAACCCAGTTATCGTTGAAACCGAGTAACCGGTATCGGTAACTAAGCAGGGCATGGCTCGCCGCCGTATTGAGAGTGGTAAATTCAAAGCTAAGCGGATTAGTAGTCGCCGGCACAAATAATTGCTGCGCGTCGTAAAGCGGGATTTTGTTACGGGCATCTAAACGTTCAACGGCAACAGGTTCGTTACCCTCACGCACGGCGACTAAGGCTACGGCAGCAGTGTCAGTCGCCGATGTTTGCAGAACCAATGGCAGCGCGGTGGCTACTTGATGGGGAACGAGTAAGGCACAACAAAACATCAGCAAACGCGTAGCCGTTTGCCATGTTAACAACCATGCATGCCCTGCTTGATTTGGGGGTTCCTGCACGCAACATCCTCGACAGGCTGTTTCTACAGCTCTTATAGTTTGTTAAGAAGTAGTAAACTAGCCGATTAAGGGCAGGCTGTCAAAGGCCGTGTGGCCTTGGCTGCAGTTAAATTGCTCTAGTTTGAGGTTGCTTCTGTATGTAACCATATTTCGGCACTATTATCGCGTAAATTTTGGCGCGCAAAATCCAGCATTGCCTCCGGCTGCCAATCAATAACAGCCTGTGCCAGTTGCTCGAGCCGGGAAAAATCATGATCAAACTGCGTAATTGAGCTCCACAATCGCTGACTGCGGATCCGCAGGTTTGGATCCTGATCGTGTAATTGACGAACCAAGCTTTGCTGTGCAGCGGCCCAGTCCTGAGCCAAAAAGTCGGGTAATTCTGCTAAAAAAGACTCGGCAAAACTTGCCAGACAACTGCGTAGCTTAGTTACTGAAGCCGTAGGAGACTGCACGTACATTAATATTCCCGGCACTTGTTGCATGGGTAAGTAGTTACTACCTACCAGGTACCCCAGTTGCTGTTCGGTGCGCAATTGGTTAAATATTTCCGGGCTAATAAACTGGTTTAACAACATAAAACCAGCCTGCTCGTATATATCGGCGGTGCCGCCCTGAACAAACCAAAGCAAGGCACTGTCACTATGGGAACTGGTTGCTGCGCGTTGCTCACAAACACCGCGGGTCAGCATACGTGGCGGTATGGCGGCGTTTAATGGTGTTTGTTCGTTAAGCTGAAAGGTGTGGTTAAGCACGCGCGCAATACTATTTACTGCCGTTTGCGGAACATCGCCATGGCATAGCAGATCAATATTTAACTGTTTGAAAAATTGACCAGTAATATCTTCAAAGGTATTAAAATCCGTTTGCTGCAGTTCAAGCGCTAACTCGTCCATTCGAAAACTGCCAGGTTGCAGATAAAAGTTTAGCTCTGCAAATAGCTTATTCATTGGTTTATGCGTATGGGCACTCTGCCAATTACTAATTAACTTCTGGCGTAGCGCCTGCCAGCGTTTCGGATCGGGCAGCAGCTTGTGCATGCATTCCACAACCTGTTCCAACAACTTAACCTGAGCTGGCGAAAACCCGGCAATATGTAAGGTGACGCCACGTTGCTGCGGGTACAAATTAAAATGCAAACCAGCAATTTCGGCGTCGTAGCAGCGCTCGTTAAGTTCATCCAGAATCAACTCGCACCACAGCCTGGCATTGGCAAAGTTCTTTGCACTTTGAGCAACTTCCGGCAATAAAAACCCGGCATAGATGTGCCCTTTGGGCTGACGAAAATCAGGGTCTTGTAAGTGCCAAATACGCAGCGCTTTATTTATCGTAAATAACTGCGGGTTGGTGGTCTTTGATGCGGTATCCGACAGCGGGTGAGCGTCTAACTGACCACTAATAAACTGGTTTTTATTTGGCAAGCTGGCGCTAAAATCGGCCGGCTCTTGCTTGAATAACTGCAGTCGCGATCGACTAAAGGCTTCAATACTGTAGGGCGTGTGGTAAAGCTCAGTAACCTTGTCAGTAGGTAAGGCCCGATGAATAATAGTCATGCGCATGCGCTCGGGCTGTAGTAAATCCAAGAATTCCCGGGCTTTTTGCTTGTTTAAACCGTCCATGCGGTAGTCGCCGTAAATCACATCTTCGGCTTTATAATGCTGAGCATTTACCGCAAGTTGACTGGCTAATTCAACCGTGCGAACCGGTTCGTGATAGCGAAAATTAAGTTCCACTAACTGTTTCCGTTCCTGATAGCGCCAGTCGTCAATACCGGTTGCCGCAATAAGTCGAATGTAGGCAAATACCCATCGCACAATGTCATCAATGTGTTGCAAACCGTCTTCAGTGAGCTGCAAATTGATATTGAAATCTTTAAAGTTCGAGCCGCTTATACCACCACCGGCCGATAAGCTGTTTACCCAGTCGCGTTGCCGAAGCGCTGAATACAAACTTGCTGGCCCTTCATAGCCAATAATGTGCGCGATAAAACTGGTGGTTTTATAGGGGTAATCGTGGTCAATGGCGGGTAGTGGGAACGACAGTATTAAGCGACGCGCATCTTTTACCGGCTGCACGTGCATTTCAACACCTAATTGCTCAGGTAAATACAGCGGCTCCGAGAACTTCTGCTTGGGTGACTGCTCAGGCAGAACCGGCTCAAAATGGTCGGTAGCCATTTGTTCCAGCTGATCCAGACTTTGGGGTCCAGCTAACACCAGGCGCATCCGCTGGGCACGATAGTGCTCCGCAAAGAATTCCCGCAGTTGTTGCACCAGCGGCAAATCTTTTTGATCTCGTAAGGTGGTTAAATTGCCAACCGAGAACTTGCTAAATGGATGAGCCGGATTCGAGGTCGCTTTGTGCACTTGATACAAGCGTCTTAGCTCATCGTTAAGCTTTAACCGATATTCGGATTCAACCGCCTGACGTTCTTTTTCTACCCACTCCTGGGCTAGCAACGGCTGGTAGAAAAATCGCGCAAAACGGTCTAATGCCGCATCGAGTTGGTCGTGTTGAATAGAGAAGTAGAAACTCGTGTATTCGGTACCTGTCCAGGCGTTGTGATGGCCACCGTAGGTGCTGATAAAGTTTTGATAGGCTTCCGGATCCGGGTACCCTTTGGTACCCAAAAAGAGCATGTGCTCCAGAAAATGGGCTAGCCCCTGGCTTTCTTGCGGGTCGTCAAAATGGCCGGCATGAATAGACATTGCAGCCGCTGCCTGATCGGCATCAGCCTCATGAATACACAGCACCTCCAGTCCGTTGTTAAGCTGGATTAAGCGGTAGTCACGCTCATCGGTCGGACTTTTTATAAGTGCCGGTAGTTGCATAAACTTCCTCAATTAATCATGAATGACCAGCTAAGGTGCGCTTATACAAGCCCGGCACACTAGTATCAAAACCTTATTGATCTAAAGGCACATCGAAGTTCTCAGGTGTATCATAATCACCGCTTAAGCTTGCTAACTGCTCGTCAGCAAACTCAATAATCAACTCACGTCTTACGATGTCGCCTTTACCTGGATTCATGTGATAAAGGTAATGCCAAGTATCTTCAACAAAGACATTTTTGGCAACTGGTGTACCTAATACGAATTGAACTTGTTCTTTGCTCATTCCAATACGTAATTTATCGACATCACGTTGTTCCAGGTAATTGCCCTGCGGCACATTGATACGATAAACCAGATTATCAAAAACCGAGCATCCACTTAACACAAGTAATGCGGCGCCCAAGATGACTGCTTTCATAAATTCCCGCTGTGGTTGGTAATTAGAAAAAATTTAGTGCCGTAATCCAACAAACTGGACTCTGCCAATCATGATTTTTTTCATGATTGCGCAACAGGCAGCGATATATGGTTGCTGAATGATAAACAAAGCACTCCGGAAAGGCTACCGTAAAACATCCAAACGCGAAGGTGTGGACAGGATTCGTTGGCGGAAGTTCCTATGTTTAGCCCGCCAACAACTCTTCCGCGTTGGCTTTGGTGGTGTCAGTAACCTTATCGCCACCCAATAACCGGGCTAACTCAATCACGCGATCGGAGTTGGTTAGTGGCGTCATGGTCGTGGTGGTTTCACTGCCATCGGTTTGTTTAGCAACCATCATTTGTTGATGTGCTTTGGCGGCCACTTGCGGCAAGTGAGTAACACAAATAACCTGTGCGGTGCTGCCGAGTTGGCGCAATAATTTGCCGACCGTAGCGGCGGTGGGGCCGCTTACCCCTACGTCTACTTCATCAAACATTAAGGTTGGAGTAGTTTGCTGGGCGGCGGTAATAACCTGTACCGCCAGGCTAATCCGCGAGAGTTCACCACCGGATGCGATTTTGGCCAGGGGCTGCAACGGCTGGCCTGGGTTTGCCGTAACTAAAAACTGAATAGCATCAGTGCCATGACGGGTAGCCGGTGCATCAGCACGATGTTCAACGCTAATCACAAAACGGCCATGAGGCATATTCAATTGCTGCATGGACGCGGCGATTTTATCACTGAGTTCTTGCGCGGCTTTGGTGCGGCTTGCGGATAACTGACGAGCCTGCTCACGATAGGCTGCAGCAGCCTGCTGAACCTGCTCAGCGAGCACGTCACTTTGTTCCTGAGCATCGGCAAGGGCGCTAAGTTCGGCATTCAGGGTTTGGTGTTTCTGGGTTAATTTGGCCGGCTCTACCTGATGTTTACGCGCCAACTGCAAGGCCTGAGTCATGCGCTGTTCAACTATGACTAAACGGTCCGGGTCGTTATCAATGTTGTCCTGATAATTGCGTAGTTCGCGCGCCACTTCTTCTACCTGCACGCTGGATTCGGTAAGTAAATCAACGGTGGACTGTAACTGAGGATCCAGTTCAACTTGTTCACGCAGACGCTCCAGCGCATTTTGAATTAAGCTAAAAGCGTTATTATGCTCGCCTTCAAACAAAGCATTCAGAGCGAAACTTGATTCTTCCCGCAAGCTTTGGCTATTGGCCAGGCGTTTATGTTGTTCTTCCAGCGTGTCGAATTCATCTTCAGCCAGGGCAAATTCGTCCAGCTCCTGCACCTGATACTGCAGCAGTTCACGGCGGGCGGCTAATTCTTCCTGTTGTTGCTCTGCCTGGCGCAACGCTTTGCGCTGTTGATACCAGTGTTCATAGCTAGCCGTCACTGCTTGTGTGAGTTGGTTATGACGAGCATAACTATCGAGTAGCTTGAGCTGATGTTCTTCGCGGGTTAACAGTTGATGTTCATGTTGCCCATGGATATTTACCAGCCAGGGGCCGATGCTTTTTAACTGCGCAGCGGTAACCGGGTGACCATTAATCCAGGCTTTCGAGCGACCTTCGCGGGTTACCACCCGTCGCAGGACACATTCGTCTTCTGCCGCAACTTCTTGCTCAACTAACCATTGTTGCGCAGGGCTGTCAGCTTGCACATGAAAGCAGGCACTTACTTCTGATTTTTCAGCACCAGCACGAACGCTGTCGGCATCGGCCCGATCACCTAAACACAGGCCCAGTGCATCCAGGGCGATAGATTTACCGGCACCGGTTTCACCGGTAATAGCCGTCATGCCTTGCTCGAATTCGATATCCAGCGTTTTAACCACGGCGAAGTTACGAATGTGAAGTTGCGTCAGCATAGGAAGCCTCTTAGTACTGTTCATGTATACAGTAGTGTATACAGTGTTTATACAGTATTTCAAGTGCCGCTGAAAAATACTTTAGAAAAGTCGGCTACCCCAATTCAATTTATTTCGTAACACGTTGAAATAGCTGTAGTTGGTAGGTTGGATTAAGCGCAGCTTGTGTTCATGTTTTTTGATAACAACTTCGTCACCGGGGTTTACGGTCATGCGCGCATGACCATCGCAACTGATTTGTAACTGGTCATTTTCAATCGCGGCACGCAGGCGAATGCGGCTTTCGCCTGATACCACTATAGGTCGGCTACTTAAGGTATGGGGGAACATGGGCACCATACTAATGGCATCCAGTTCTGGCGTTAGAATGGGGCCGCCACCTGACAATGAGTATGCGGTTGACCCGGTCGGGGTTGCTACAATAAGTCCGTCCGAACGCTGGCTGTAAACAAAATGGTCATCCACAAACACTTCGAACTCTATCATGTGTGCAACTTTATCTGAGTGCAACACCACTTCATTAATGGCCCGGCCTGAGCCTGTTAACTCACCTTTGCTGTAGACTTCGGCGTTCAGTAAAAAACGATTTTCGGTGAGGTAATTACCCGCCAATACCGCATCGAGTTGGGCCAGCGCATGTTTAGGATCCAGTTCAGTGAGAAAACCCAGATTGCCCCGGTTCACCCCGATAACCCCGATGTTGGATTCACAGAGTACGCGCGCGGCACCCAACATATTGCCGTCACCACCCACTACTACGGCTAAATCGGCATGCTGGCCAATTTCCTCCAGGGCACAGGTTTTAGTTTTATCGGCAAGCGTGAACTGGCGCGCGGTGCGTTGTTCAATAATCACCTGAAAGCCCTGCTGATTAAGATGATGTTGCAGTGTCGCCAGGGTGTCTCGGGTGCCGTCATGATTGGCCTTGCCGATTAACGCGATGGTTTTAAAGAGTGTTGTGGTCATCTGTTTCCGCTTCCGGTGATAGGGCTGGGCTAATAGGCTTCAGTTTAGGATCTGAGTGTAAGGCAAAACCGAATAAATGCAGCATAGCAGCCTCAGCTATGGCTGATCCAGTCACACAATTAGTGGTTTTAAGCATTGCGGTGCCTTGAATCGGAAAAATCCACCCCCATACTAGTTCGCAGAGTTTAGTTAACAGCCGTTGTGCCCATCTGGTGCAGCGGAAAGCGAACGAGAGTGGGAGTATTATGAGTTCCGATCAACCAAAGAAAAATGCTGAAACGAATGCGGCTGAGGACAACGAAACTCAGGCGTCGACAACTGCGAACGTGAACGAGCATGCAGATTCTGCAACCGAGACCACCTCGGCTGATGCAGGGCAAGCAAAAGCGTCTGAGGGTGACGCAAGTGCTGAGCGTGTCGCTGAACTGGAGCTGGCGCTCAACAATGCTGAGCAGCAAGCCCACGAAAATCGCGAGAAAGCACTGCGTGCCGTTGCGGAAATGGAAAATATTCGTCGCCGTTCGGCGCAGGAAGTAGATAAAGCGCATAAATTTGCCCTGGAAAAGTTCGCCAATGAGTTGTTAACCACGGTTGATAACTTAGAGCGTGCACTGCAACTAGCGGATCAGACCGATGAGTCGGCGAAGAACTTTATTGAAGGTATCGAGCTTACCTACAAGAGCTTGGTAAGCACGCTGGACAAATTCGGTGTGGAAGCGGTTGGTGCCGAAGGCGACAACTTCAATCCTGATTTGCACCAGGCAATGGCCATGCAGGAATCCACTGAGCACGCCAACAATACGGTGATGGCGGTTATGCAAAAAGGTTACACCTTAAGTGGCCGTTTGCTACGACCTGCGATGGTGATGGTAGCCCGCAATTCAGACAGCGGTGTAGATACCAAAGCGTAAATCAACGCTCAGCAACACTTGTATTTGCCTCTGCAGACCCCATAACAGCGTCAGCAGAAAAAATAACCTTAGTTTGGGTGTTGAAATAAGCAGCTTCGCCCCCAAATTAAGAACAACGAAAAATGATTTCTCAAGGTAGTTGGAGACAAAATTATGAGTAAGATTATTGGTATTGACTTAGGTACAACCAACTCCTGCGTAGCAGTGCTAGATGGCGGCAAAGCGCGGGTTATTGAAAACGCTGAAGGCGACCGTACTACGCCATCAGTCGTAGCTTTCACCGACGACGGTGAAACCTTAGTAGGGCAGCCGGCAAAACGCCAGGCAGTTACCAACGCAAACAAAACCTTGTTTGCCATCAAGCGTTTGATTGGTCGTCGCTTTAAAGACGAAGAAGTACAGCGTGATATTGGCATTATGCCTTACAAAATCATTGAAGCTGACAATGGCGATGCCTGGGTTCAGATTGATGACGACAAAAAAGCACCACCACAAATTTCTGCTGAAATTCTGAAAAAAATGAAAAAAACCGCAGAAGACTTTTTGGGTGAGAAAGTAACTGAAGCGGTTATTACCGTGCCAGCTTACTTTAACGATGCTCAGCGTCAGGCAACCAAAGACGCAGGCCGCATTGCTGGGTTAGAAGTGAAACGTATTATTAACGAGCCAACAGCGGCGGCGCTGGCTTATGGTATGGATAAAAAACAGGGCGATAACATTATCGCTGTGTATGACTTAGGTGGTGGTACTTTCGATATCTCTATTATCGAAATCGACGAAGTTGAAGGCGAGCACACTTTTGAAGTGTTGGCCACCAACGGCGACACCCACTTAGGTGGTGAAGACTTTGATAACCGCTTGATTAACTACTTGGTTGAGCAGTTTAAGAAAGACCAGGGTATTGATTTACGTAAAGACCCGCTGGCTATGCAGCGTCTGAAAGAAGCTGCAGAAAAAGCTAAAATTGAGCTTTCTTCAGCACAACAAACGGAAGTGAACTTGCCGTATGTGACTGCCGACAGCAGTGGTCCTAAGCACTTAGCTATCAAAGTAACCCGGGCGAAACTGGAGTCACTGGTTGAAGACTTAATTCAGAAAACCTTAGAGCCGTTGAAGCTGGCATTGCAGGACGCTGACTTATCGGTTGGTGAAATCAACGATATCATTATGGTTGGTGGTCAAACCCGGATGCCGAAAGTACAGGCCGCGGTAACGGACTTCTTTGGTAAAGAGCCACGTCGTGACGTGAACCCGGACGAAGCTGTTGCGGTAGGTGCTGCTGTGCAAGCAGGTGTGTTACAGGGCGATGTGAAAGACGTGTTGCTGCTGGACGTATGTCCGTTGTCTCTTGGTATTGAAACCATGGGCGGCGTGATGACCAAACTGATTGAAAAGAACACGACGATTCCAACCAAGCAGTCGCAAACCTTCTCAACTGCCGAAGACAACCAGTCCGCGGTTACCATTCACGTGGTGCAAGGTGAGCGTAAGCGGGTAGCTGATAACAAGTCACTGGGTCAGTTTAATCTGGAAGGTATTCGCCCCGGTGCTCGTGGTGTTCCACAAATTGAAGTTACCTTTGATATTGATGCGGACGGTATTTTGCACGTGTCTGCGAAAGACAAAGACACTGGCAAAGAGCAGAAAATCACCATTAAAGCTTCTTCAGGTTTGAATGACGATGAAGTAGAAAAAATGGTTCGTGATGCCGAAGCGCATGCCGAAGAAGATAAGAAGTTTGAAGAAATGGTGCAGGTTCGCAACCAGGCTGACGGTTTGGTTCACGCCACTCGTAAGCAGTTGGAAGAAGTAGGTGACGAGCTTGAACAAGCTGACAAAGATGCCATTGAAAGCGCCATTGGTGAACTTGAAACCGCGATTAAAGACGGTGACAAAGAAGCCATTGAAAGCAAGTCTCAGGCACTGATGGAAGCATCCGCCAAACTAATGGAAGTAGCGCAGCAGAAAGCACAGGCTGAAGGTGGCGCTGCAGGTGGTGAAGCTGGCCCGGACAAGTCCGCGAGTGACGCTGCAGACGACGTTGTCGACGCTGAATTTGAAGAAGTAAAAGACGAAGACAAGAAGTAACAGCGAATCCTGGCGGATAAGCTAAGTCGAAGTGCACGAGCGTGACTAAGGTGACCCTCGTGCGCTTTTGTTAGAGCAACCGGAACATTGGAAACTATGTCAAAACGCGATTTTTATGAAGTGCTCGGCGTTGCCAGAGACGCCGGCGAACGCGACATCAAAAAAGCCTATAAACGGTTGGCCATGAAATATCACCCGGACCGCACTAAGGGTGATAAAGAGCTTGAGCTTAAATTCAAAGAGGTCAAACAGGCGTATGAGGTGTTAATGGACCCTCAGAAACGCCAGGCGTATGACCAATACGGTCATGATGCCTTTGACCAGTCCCGCGGCGGTTTCGGCGGTGGTGCTGGCGCTGGCGGCGCTGATTTTGGTGACATTTTTGGTGATGTGTTCGGTGATATTTTTGGTGGTGGCGGTGGTCGTCGCCAACAAAGCCGCGCGCAGCGTGGTGCTGACTTGCGCTATAACCTGGAAATGTCGCTGGAAGACGCCGTACGTGGCAAAGAAGTTGAGCTGCGAATTCCTAAGCTAAGTACCTGTGATGACTGCGATGGCAGTGGTGCCCGCGCGGGAACCAAGGCTGAAACCTGTGGTCATTGTCACGGTGCTGGACAAATTCAAATGCGGCAGGGTTTCTTTGCGGTACAGCAAACCTGCCCACATTGTCGCGGTCGTGGCAAAATTATCAAAGACCCTTGCCGTAGTTGTCATGGCGAAGGTCGGGTAGAGAAAACCAAAACCCTGTCAGTGAAAATTCCGGCGGGTGTTGATACCGGCGACCGCATTCGCTTATCGAATGAGGGTGAGGCTGGCGAACATGGGGCTCCAACGGGTGATTTGTACGTTCAGGTGCATGTTCGCGAGCATCCAATTTTCAAACGCGACGGTAACAATCTATATTGTGAAGTGCCGCTAAGCTTTACTCACGCAGCACTTGGCGGTGAAATTGAAGTGCCAACGCTGGAAGGTAAAGTGAAGCTTAAAGTGCCAACCGAAACCCAAACCGGCAAATTGTTCCGCTTACGTGGCAAAGGCGTGAAGTCAGTGCGCACGGGTGCAACCGGCGATTTAATTTGTAAGGTTGTGCTGGAAACACCGGTTAATTTATCTGAGTCACAGCGCGATTTACTGCGTGATTTGGATAAATCTATGGGTAAAGGTGATGAGGCTGCGAAATACCGTCCGAAAGAAAAAGGTTTCTTTGATGGTGTAAAACAGTTTTTTGATGACTTGCGCAACTAGTTGAATAAACTATGCTTGTGAGTACGAACGGGCAACGGCAATATCGCCTGTGCCCGTTTTTTTATGGGAGTTTCTGATGAAAAATTGGCGCCATTATGGATGTCTTATGCTGGCAGCAGCGACCTTAGTTGCCTGCACCAAATCACCGACCGGTCGCAATCAACTGCAGTTGTTTTCCAATAGTCAGTTGGAACAGATGGGCAACGAAAGTTACACGCAATTGAAGCAGCAGGAAAAACTGAGCACCGATCAGGAATTGATTGATTATGTGCAATGCCTTGCTGATGAACTGATTGCTGGGTTACCTACTGAATACCGCGAAAAAAGCTGGGAAGTGAATGTGTTCGACAGCGATCAAATTAATGCGTTTGCCTTACCTGGTGGCAACATTGGTGTGTATCGCGGTTTGCATGAAATAGCAGAAACTCCGGATCAGTTAGCGGCCGTTATGGGGCACGAAATTGGCCATGTTATAGCTGAACATGGGAATGCGCGGATGTCGAACAACATGCTCATTGGTTTAGGTTTGCAAGTGGGTAGTATTGTTGCCTCACAGAAAACCGATAACAACACAGCCGCCATGATTATGGCTGGTTTAGGTGTGGGTGCTCAGGTTGGTGTCATGCTGCCATTCTCGCGTTCGCACGAGTCTGAATCCGACCAATTGGGCATGGATTACATGGCACAGGCTGGTTACAACCCGGCCGCCGCCGCTGACTTGTGGCGCAATATGAAAGCGGCATCAGGCAGATCGCCACCAGAATTGCTGTCGACGCATCCATCACCGGATAGCCGTATTGACGATATAAATGATTATTTACCGCAGGTTATGCCTATTTATGAACGCCAGGTAGCCGCCGGTAAGGGTGGTAGTTGCAAGCGTCCTGCAACCGATTAAGTGGTAGCAGAGTGAATTCGCTATAAGCTATTGCTAAATTGACTAAACGAAAGGCCTGAACTTAGCGTAAAGTGAAGGCCTTTCGTTTATTTTGGAGCAAGTTATGTTTTCTCGCTGGTTTGCCATTCCATTTTGGCAGCGTGTGCTCGGAGCTTTCATTGCTGGCGCCTTAATTGGTGTATTCGCCAGTGATTTTGCGGTGCAGTTAAAACCGCTCGGCACGCTGTTTATTAACGCCATTATGATGCTGGTGGCACCGCTTATTTTCTGCGCCATAGTGACTGCTATTACGGATATGCAGGACACGCAGCGGATGGGGCGGCTAGGTGTGAAAACCATAGGCTTGTTCTTGCTTACCGCCGTTATAGCCAGTGTGATTGGTTTGTCGGTAGGTAGCTTGCTCGATATTAGCCCAACTGCAACCATCAGTCAGGGCGACTACCAACAAAAAGATGTACCTGGTGTGGCTCAGGTTTTGCTAAACATGGTACCAACCAACCCATTTCGCGCCCTTAGCGAAGGGAACATTCTGCAAATCGTTGTTTTTGCAGCCCTGGTTGGTGTTGCCATAAATAAAGTTGGCAGTAGTGCGGCGCCGTTGCAGAAAACCTTAAAGTCTGGCGCTGAAGTGATGTATAAAATCACCAAAATGGTGCTGGAACTAACACCACTTGGCGTGTTCGGTTTAATGGCCTGGGTTGTCGGTTTCTACGGACTAGAGAGTTTACTGCCCTTAGCGTCTTTTGTTGGTGCTATTTATTTAGCATGTTTGCTACACATTATTTTTGTGTACGGTAGTTTTGTGAAGTTTGCTGGTGGTATTTCACCCTGGTTATTCTTCAAAACCGTATTCGAAGCTCAACTTATTGCCTACACCACCTGTAGCAGTTTTGGGTCGTTACCAGCGGCGCATAAAGTGGTTACCGAAAAATTGGGTGTTTCTAAAGACTACGCCAGTTTTGTCTTGCCGCTAGGCGCCACTATTAATATGGACGGCTGTGGTGGTATTTACCCGGCTATCGCTGCGATTTTCATTGCCCAATTGTACGGCATTGACTTGAGTGTGCTGGATTACATGATCATTACCGCAACCGCCACCTTGGCCTCGGTCGGTACTGCTGGCGTGCCAGGCACCGCTATGGTTATGTTAACCGTCACTTTAAATGCGGTGGGTTTGCCGCTGGAAGGCATTGCCTTTATTGCCGCAATAGATAGGATTATAGATATGATGCGCACCGCCACCAATGTGACCGGTGACATGATGGTGGCACTCGTGGTTGGTCGTTCCGAACAGCAGGTGGACGAAGAGGTGCTGGCTAAATTGAGTAACCCTCAACCAGCCTAATCAACAACTAGCGGGTGAAGTCTTAACCTGACGGGAACAAGGGAATAGATAAAATGACGGTAACAGTTGCAGTGCTTGGAGCCAGTGGGCGCATGGGGCAGCAAGTATTAGCTGCCTTGGCCGCCAATTCGCAAGTTGAATGTACTGCGGCTGTGGTTCGTGATGACTCTAGTGCGCTTGGTAAGCGTGTTGAAGGTCATGCGGAATTAGTTTACTGCACCTTAGCTGATGCAATAGCCGCACGGTCACAGGTGTTCATTGACTTCAGCTTACCGGTTGCTTTGCTGGATAATTTAACAGCTGCGCGCGAGGCAGGTGCTGCCATTGTGGTTTGCACCACAGGGTTAACCGCTGTGCAGCAGCAACAGTTGCAGCAAGCTGGTGAACAGCAACGGGTGTTATATGCGGCAAATACCAGTGTTGGTGTAAACCTGTTGGCTGAACTGGTTCAACTGGCCAGTGGTGTGCTGGCACAAGCGGACATTGAAATCACCGAAGCCCATCACCGGCACAAGCGTGACGCGCCGTCGGGCACCGCATTGTTACTAGGTGAAGCGGCAGCGCAGGGGCGCCAGCAAGTACTGGCCGATGTTTCTGCCGGTATTCGCGGCGACGGACTGCGTGGCGACGGCGAAATCGGTTTTGCCAGTATCCGTGCCGCAGATATTATTGGTGAGCATACAGTGATGCTGGCGCAAACCGGTGAACGGTTGGAATTAACGCACCGGGTAAGTAACCGAACTATTTTTGCCAAGGGCGCATTGCAGGCCGCACAGTGGCTAGTTCAGCAGGAACCTGGCTATTACCAGATGCGGGATATGCTGAACCTTCAGCAGCTACTGTCGAAATTAGCGTAGGTGACAGTTCAATGACGAAATTGAACTGGACGAATGAGGGGCGTTTTTGTATTATAGGAACAATTTGCTAGCTGCAGACAAAGCGCCCTCGAGGTCGCTTTTTTGGTAACTGAAAAGCATAAAAAATAATTATGCTGGTGGTTGCCAATGCAGGGAAGGCAGGCTGAAAACGGGCATTAAAGTGGCCTTGGGCACTAATGCAGAATATTAAACGGGGAAGTCAACTTACTTGATTCACCCGTTTTTTTATGTACGGAGGTTACCCTTGAGTATATTAGCTAGCCATGCAGCAAGTCGTGCCATTTTGGTACTTGCCGATGGCACTGTCTTTCACGGCACCGCAATTGGTGCTGGTGGAGCCGCGGTTGGTGAAGTTGTTTTTAATACCGCAATGACCGGTTATCAGGAAATTCTTACCGACCCCTCCTACGCAGAACAAATGGTTACCCTCACTTATCCCCACATTGGCAATTACGGCACTAACAGCGAAGATGAAGAGTCAAATCGCGTGTGGGCCAAAGGCCTGATAATTCGTGATTTATCGCTAAAAGCCAGTAACTTTCGTAAAGACCAGTCATTAAGTGACTACTTACGTCAGCGCAATGTTGTGGGTATTGCCGATATAGATACGCGCAAACTGACGCGTATTCTGCGTGAGAAAGGCGCGCAGAGCGGCTGCATTATGGCCGGCAACATTGACGGCGAACTCAATGTTGAGAAAGCACTGAAATTGGCGCAAGACTATCCGGGCCTGCAGGGCATGGATTTAGCCAAAGAAGTGAGCATTAAAACACCACATCAATGGGAAGGCGGTGCCTGGCGATTAGGGCAGGGCTTCTGTAAAGACAACGAAGAAAAATTTCATGTGGTTGCCTACGATTATGGCTGCAAGCGCAATATTCTGCGCAACCTGGTAGCGCGTGGTTGTAAAGTAACCTTGGTGCCGGCGCAAACCCCGGCAGCAGACGTATTAGCTATGGACCCTGATGGGGTGTTCTTGTCGAACGGCCCGGGTGACCCTGAGCCATGTGATTACGCCATTAAAGCCATTCAGGAAATTATTGCAGCGCAGGTACCAGTATTTGGAATTTGTCTGGGGCATCAATTACTGGCGCTGGCCAGCGGTGCACGCACAGTTAAAATGAAGTTTGGTCACCACGGTGCTAACCATCCGGTACTTGATATCGAACGCGGTACAGTAATGATTACCAGCCAGAACCATGGCTTTGCGGTTGATGAAGGCACGCTGCCGGATAACCTGAAAGTAACGCATAAATCGTTATTTGATGGCACCTTGCAAGGTATTCATCGCACTGATGCGCCAGCGTACAGCTTCCAGGGACACCCTGAAGCTAGCCCGGGACCGAATGACGCGGAAGCCTTATTTGACCATTTTATTGAGCTGATGACGGACCACGTTAAAGCCTGAAGCATTTGAACGACAGGACAAATTAAGTTTATGCCGAAACGTACAGACATAAAAAGTGTTTTGATTCTTGGTGCCGGCCCTATTGTCATCGGGCAGGCATGTGAGTTCGATTATTCGGGCGCTCAGGCTTGTAAAGCCTTGCGTGAAGAGGGCTACCGGGTAATTCTGGTGAACTCAAACCCAGCTACCATCATGACCGATCCGGAAATGGCCGATGTTACTTACATTGAGCCGATTCACTGGGAAGTGGTGGCGAAAATAATCGAAATTGAAAAACCGGATGCGGTGCTACCGACCATGGGTGGCCAGACGGCACTGAACTGTGCACTGGACCTCGACCGCCATGGCGTGCTGGAAAAACATAAAGTTGAAATGATTGGCGCCAATGCTGATGCCATCGACAAAGCGGAAGACCGTGATCGCTTTGATAAGGCCATGAAAGCGATAGGTTTGGAAACACCAAATGCAGAAATGGCGCATAGCTTAGACGAAGCTTTTGATATTCAAACCCGGTTAGGCTTCCCCTGTATTATTCGCCCAAGCTTTACCATGGGCGGTAGCGGTGGTGGTATTGCCTACAACCGCGAAGAATTTGAAGAAATTTGCCGCCGCGGCTTAGATTTATCGCCAACCAAAGAGTTGTTGATTGATGAATCTTTGATCGGCTGGAAAGAATACGAAATGGAAGTGGTACGCGACAAAAACGATAACTGCATTATCGTGTGTACCATTGAAAACGTGGATGCTATGGGTATTCACACTGGTGACTCTATAACGGTGGCGCCGGCACAAACCTTAACAGATCGTGAATTCCAGCTGATGCGCAATGCCGCGATGGCGGTATTACGTGAAATAGGGGTGGAAACAGGCGGCTCAAACGTGCAGTTTGGGGTGTGTCCTGACACCGGTCGTTTGGTCATTATTGAAATGAACCCACGGGTGTCACGCTCGTCAGCGCTAGCCTCAAAAGCCACTGGTTTCCCGATTGCGAAAGTAGCGGCAAAACTGGCCGTTGGCTATACCCTGGATGAACTTGAAAACGAAATTACCGGTGGCGTAACACCAGCGTCTTTTGAACCTACGCTGGATTACGTGGTTACCAAAATACCGCGCTTTAACTTCGAAAAATTTGCCGGTTGTAATGACCGCCTGACCACACAGATGAAATCTGTGGGTGAAGTGATGGCCATAGGCCGCAATCAGCAGGAATCGCTGCAAAAAGCACTGCGCGGACTTGAGCTTGGCGCGACCGGGTTAGATCCTATGGTGGATCCGACCGACCCGGAAGCACGCGGCAAAGTTATTCGTGAACTCAAAGAGCCGGGCTGTGAGCGTATCTGGTACATTGCCGATGCCTTCCGCTTAGGCATGACAGTTCGTGAAGTATTTGAACTGACGCACATTGACGAATGGTACTTGATTCAGATTGAAGAGCTGGTGCTGCTGGAAGCTGAAATTCAGAATCTTGGCATGGCCGGCTTAACGCCACACGTGATGACCACGCTCAAGCGCAAAGGTTTTTCTGATAAGCGCATTGCTGATGTATTGGATGTGAGCGAACAGGAAATTCGGAAGAAGCGTTATAAGCAGAAAATTCACCCAGTTTATAAGCGGGTAGATACCTGTGCGGCGGAATTTGCCTCAGGTACAGCTTATATGTACTCAACCTACGACGACGAGTGTGAAGCAGCGCCTACCGACCGTGACAAAATCATGGTGATTGGTGGCGGACCAAACCGCATTGGTCAAGGTATTGAGTTTGATTATTGCTGTGTACATGCGGCGCTGGCGCTGCGTGAAGATGGTTACGAAACCATTATGGTGAACTGTAACCCGGAGACAGTATCCACCGATTACGACACCTCCGATCGCTTGTACTTCGAACCTATTACGCTGGAAGATGTGCTGGAAATTGTGCGCATTGAGAAACCTAAGGGCGTAATTGTTCAGTATGGTGGCCAAACGCCATTGAAACTGGCGCGAGAGCTGGAAGCAAATGGTGTGCCCGTGATTGGTACCTCGCCGGATGCGATTGACCGTGCTGAAGATCGCGAACGCTTCCAAAGCGCAGTGCGTCGCCTTGGTTTGAAACAACCGGAAAATAGCACCGTAACTCAAGTTGAAGAAGCGCTTGTTGAAGGTGCCCGTATTGGCTATCCGTTGGTTGTTCGCCCATCTTATGTATTGGGTGGCCGGGCCATGGAAATCGTGTATGACGAAGCTGATTTGCGCCGCTACCTTACTGAGGCAGTAAAGGTTTCCAACGATGCACCGGTGTTGCTAGACCGCTTCTTAGATAACGCTATTGAGGTTGATGTTGACGCTATTTGTGATGGCGAAGACGTACTTATTGGCGGCATTATGCAGCACATTGAGCAAGCCGGAGTTCACTCTGGTGATTCCGCTTGTTCATTACCACCGTATTCACTGAGTGAAAAAATTCAGGACGAATTGCGTGACCAAATGCGCAAGCTGGCTTTCGAGTTGAACGTGAACGGCCTGATGAACGCTCAGTTTGCGGTGAAAGACGATGAGGTTTACCTGATTGAAGTAAACCCGCGCGCTGCTCGCACAGTGCCATTTGTGTCCAAAGCTACAGGTGTACCGCTGGCTAAAATTGCGGCGCGGGTTATGGTTGGACAGTCTCTTAAGCAGCAAGGCTATACGAAAGAGGTAATTCCTCCTTATTACTCAGTGAAAGAAGTGGTGATTCCGTTTGCCAAATTCCAGGGCGTTGACCCGATTCGTGGACCGGAAATGCGCTCCACCGGCGAGGTAATGGGCGTAGGTGAGAACTTTGAAGAAGCTTACGCGAAAGCCAATTTGGCCGCTGGTGAAGCCTTAGCCAAAGCTGGTAAAGCCTTGATTTCGGTGCGAGATGCCGATAAACGCCGAATCTTTGATTTAGCCCGTGGTCTTATTGCACTCGGCTTTACGCTAGAGGCTACTCGGGGTACCGCTGAGCTACTAGCTGAAGAAGGCATTAAATGTTCGGTAGTTAATAAGCTGCAAGAAGGCCGTCCAAATATAGTGGATGCTATTAAGAATGGTGAATACAGCTACATTATCAATACCGTAGAAGGGCGTCAGGCGATTGAAGATTCGGTTTATATTCGTCGTGAAGCGCTGTTGAATAAAGTGATTTACACCACCACATTAAACGCAGCTTTTGCGACAGTGAAAGCCTATACAGCTGATGATCGTTCGCGGGTTAATTCCCTGCAAGAGCTGCACAAAAGGGTTAGAGAAGCATGAACCAAATACCTATGACGGCACATGGTGCGGAAATGTTACGCATCGAGTTAAAGCGTCTGAAAACCGAAGATCGTCCACGCATTATTCAGGCTATTGCTGATGCTCGTGAGCATGGCGATTTAAAAGAAAATGCGGAATATCACGCGGCGCGTGAACAGCAAGGCTTCTGTGAGGGGCGAATTCAGGAAATTGAAGCCAAGCTGAGCAACGCGCAAATCATTGATGTAACTAAAATACCTAATAATGGCAAAATCATTTTTGGTTCTACGGTTACGCTGTTTAACACCAGCAATGACAATGAAGTGACGTACCGCATCGTAGGTGATGACGAGGCCAATATTAAGTCCAACTTAATTTCGGTGAACTCGCCAATTTCACGCGCTTTAATTGGCAAAGTGGTTGACGATGTGGCCGTGGTTGCAACACCAAACGGTGAAGTTGAATACGAAGTGGTGAACGTAGAGTATAAATAAGCTGTTCAGTTTGTGAACGGACTATTTCGAAAGCAGTGCGGCAAGTTCGCGCTGCTTTTTTTGTTTTTCAGCCTTAGTAAGTGGCGCTCCCTGGTATTCAACGATGTCCGGAAACACCTGCTCTATGGGTTTATTCAAGGCTTTGGCGAGGGCCTCAGCGACCACCCGTGAGCGTGCTTTTCGAGCCGCCACTTTAGAAATAAGTGACGGGCTTTTACCAAGTGCCTGAGCCAGCATACTGAAGTCGAAACCCTGCGCTGACAATTCCTTTTTGATTTGATCTGTGTCCATTATGTATAGTGTCTGATGAGTTCACAATGGAACTCACTCTTAATTCAAAAGACGATGGGTATATGTCAAACGACAATAATCACAATAAAACACAGTCAAATGACAAAAGCAAGCTTAGCTTGCCCGATCTTGATGCGTGTATGGAGCGGTTGAAAGCAGTTTCCGGGCAGACTCACAACGTGTCGGCATTGCGTTGGCTGGGCTTATCCAACACCACCTACGCGAACTGGAAACGCCGTCAGGTTAATTACGGCGCCTTAGCGAAAGGGTTGCTGGCGCGTGGTATTTCACTGGATTGGTTTTTTGCACCGAATGTAGATTTACGCTATCCCGGCCCGGACGAATTGCCGCGTATTCAGGAAGTAGCAGAATCTTATACGTCTACGCAACGAACCCAGCGCGTAATTCGCGCGATCGAACGCATTGATCCCGTGTTGCAGGAACATCAGTTACCAGCAACGGAATCAAATAGAGCTATTTTGGTAGAAACTTATTTTACGGCTCGGCGAGGCTTCGTGCCTTTACCAACTGCGTTAACGCAAGTGACAAAGGCACTGAAACAAGAGCCGGACCGCGATTAGCCGCGTGGCAGGGTGATTTTTTTCAGCTCGCTAGGGCGATACAGAATCTGTACTTTGCCAATAACCTGCACTTGCTGAGCACCCGTTTCGGCAACGATAGTGGCATATATTTGCGCGCGCACTGCACGGTCTTCTTCGGGTACTTTTACTTTAATCAGCTCGTGATGCGCCAACGCCGTTTCGATTTCGGCTAAGACACCTTCAGTAAGACCGTTATTGCCTAACAACACCACTGGCTTGAGTGAATGTGCCTGACTTTTTAGGAACTGTTTTTGTTTATTGCTTAAGTTGTTGGCTGTTGCCATGTAATAATATCCTGCAATGACTTGAATTCCATATATTCTACCGCCATCTAGGTAGCAGAAGCCAGCAGAGCATAGCAAACATGGGTAAAAAACGATCAGCCAGCAGCACGCGTTGGTTACAAGAACATTTTTCTGACCATTATGTGCAAAAAGCGCAAAAAAAAGGTCTACGTTCACGTGCAGTGTTTAAATTAGAAGAACTGCAGCAACGCGATAAACTAATAAAACCCGGTATGACCGTGGTAGATTTAGGCGCAGCCCCGGGTGGTTGGTCACAGTATGTAGTAGAGCAACTGCAAGGCAATGGCCGAGTTATTGCCTGCGACATTTTGCCAATGGATCCTATTGCAGGCGTTGATTTTCTGGAAGGAGACTTCCGTGATGAAGATGTTTTGAAGGCACTGTTGAGCCGAATCGGCGGCGCTACCGTAGATGTAGTATTGTCAGATATGGCACCGAATATGAGTGGTAACGGTAATGTTGATTTGCCGCGTTCCATGTATTTGGTAGAACTGGCACTAGATATGTGTCGACAAGTATTGAAACCCGGCGGCACTTTTGTCGTCAAAGTATTTCATGGGCAAGGTTTTGAAGAATTCTTGCGGGAGTGCCGTGCGGCATTCACCAGCGTAAGGACACGCAAACCAGATTCTTCCCGGGCACGCTCGCGGGAAGTCTATCTGGTAGCGACCGGTTACAAACTGTAGTACTCTGTACAGTCATGTAAATCATGCAAAGAGCGTTTTAAAAAGAGGTAGTCAGCTTTGAGCGATATGGCAAAAAATCTCATACTGTGGCTGGTCATCGCCGTCGTGTTGATGAGCGTGTTCCAGAGCTTTAGCCCTGGCACCAGTAGCGGCCCGAAAATGGCCTACAATGAATTCATTACGCAGGTTAACAACGGTAATGTTCGTAAGGTTCATATTAGTGAAGACCTACGCAGCATTAATGGTGTTACGCGTACCGGCGAGAATTTCAAAACTGTTATTCCGCTACAGTACGATCCTAAGCTTACCGACGACTTAATTAAGAACGACGTTGAGTTCACGGGTGAAGCACCAGAAGAGCAAAGTATTCTGGCGTCAATTTTCATTTCGTGGTTCCCAATGCTGTTGCTGATCGGGGTGTGGATATTCTTCATGCGTCAAATGCAGGGCGGCGGTGGTCGTGGTGCTATGTCATTCGGCAAAAGCAAAGCCCGCTTAATGGGTGAAGATCAGGTGAAAACCACCTTTGCTGATGTCGCCGGTTGTGACGAAGCCAAAGAAGAAGTAAGCGAACTGGTTGATTACTTAAAAGACCCATCACGCTTTCAACGCCTGGGCGGTAAAATTCCGAAAGGCGTGCTTATGGTTGGTCCTCCGGGTACTGGTAAAACCTTGTTGGCCAAAGCTATTGCCGGTGAAGCACGGGTGCCGTTCTTCTCGATTTCAGGTTCAGACTTCGTAGAAATGTTCGTTGGTGTGGGTGCCTCACGGGTACGTGACATGTTCGAACAAGCGAAAAAGTCAGCACCTTGCATTATCTTCATCGATGAAATTGATGCGGTAGGCCGTCAGCGTGGCGCCGGTTTAGGTGGCGGTCACGATGAGCGCGAGCAAACCTTGAACCAGATGTTGGTTGAAATGGATGGTTTCGAAGGCAACGAAGGCATTATCGTGATTGCCGCAACCAACCGTCCTGACGTACTGGATCCAGCCTTACTTCGTCCGGGTCGCTTTGACCGTCAAGTTATGGTTGGCTTGCCAGACGTGCGTGGCCGTGAACAAATTCTGAAAGTACACATGCGCAAAGTACCCCTGGGTGACGACGTTGATGCCTCGGTAATTGCACGTGGTACCCCAGGCTTCTCAGGTGCCGATTTGGCCAACCTGGTGAACGAAGCGGCGTTGTTCGCTGCACGTGGCAATAAACGTGTGGTGGCGATGGAAGAGTTCGACAAAGCGAAAGACAAAATCATGATGGGCGCGGAACGTCGCTCCATGGTGATGACAGACGATGAGAAAGCCATGACGGCTTATCACGAAGCCGGTCACGCTATTGTTGGTCGCTTAGTGCCTGAGCATGACCCGGTTTATAAAGTATCTATTATTCCTCGCGGACGAGCGCTGGGTGTAACTATGTACTTGCCTGAACAGGACCGTGTTAGTCACAGCAAGCAGCATTTGGAAAGCATGATTTCCAGCTTGTTCGGTGGCCGTTTAGCCGAACAAATCATTTACGGTGACGAAAAAGTGACTACCGGCGCTTCGAACGATATTGAACGTGCCACAGAAATTGCCCGTAAAATGGTTACCCAATGGGGCCTTTCTGAGAAAATGGGTCCGCTGCTTTATGCGGAAGATGACAACGAAGTATTCTTAGGTCGTTCAGTCGGTCAGCATAAGAGTATGGCTGATGAAACTGTGCGTGCTATTGACCAGGAAATTCGATCTTTCATCGACCGTAACTACGATCGGGCGAAGACGATTTTGGAAGAGAACGTTGATATTCTGCATTCCATGAAAGATTGTCTGATGAAATATGAAACCATTGATGCGGATCAAATTGACGATTTGATGAATCGTCGTGACGTGCGTGAGCCGCGCGATTGGCGCAAAGATAAAGACGGTAAATCGGATGACGGAGGATCGGGTAAAACCACTTCATCAGGCCCGGTTAAAGCCGACAAGCCCGGCGATGCTCCGGCAAATTAATAAACCAGCCCCGCTTGCGGGGCTTTTTTTTGACAGCTATACGCAGTTGCCGGTGAAGGGCATGAAACCCTTTGATCGCGCACCTTCTGACGATTGAATAGCGAGATTAAACATGTCTTATCCAACACATACGATTGAAGTGATGGGAATTATGAACGTAACCCCGGATTCATTTTCCGATGGTGGCCGTTTTATGCAGTTGGATAAGGCAATGCAGCAGGCAGCACAAATGGTGGCTGCAGGTGCCAGTTACATTGATATTGGCGGTGAATCAACCCGGCCCGGTGCCGCGGCGGTAAGTGAGCAGGAAGAACTGGATCGGGTGATTCCGGTGATTGAACGCGTGGCTGCCGAATTGTCGGTAAAAATATCGGTAGATACCAGTAAAGCGGCGGTAATGCGTGAAGCGGTAAATGCCGGTGCGCAACTGATTAACGATGTCAATGGCTTACGGGCCGAAGGTGCTTTAGCGGCCGCTGCCGCAGGTTCGGCAGACGTGTGTTTAATGCACATGCAGGGCGAACCTCGTACCATGCAACATGAACCTCGTTATGATGACGTGGTTTGCGATGTAAAAGCGTTTTTAAAGAAACGCGTGCAGGCGTGCAATGATGCGGGCATTGACAGCTCACGGCTGTATCTTGATCCGGGTTTTGGCTTTGGCAAGAGTGTACGGCATAATTACCAGATGTTGCAGCGACTGCAAGCGTTCCATGAGCTGGATTTGCCGTTGCTGATAGGCATTTCGCGAAAGTCGATGCTGGGCGCCGTAACGGGTCGTGATGTGGCTGAACGATTGCCGGCAAGTATTGCAGCCGCAACCATTGCAGCCCTTAAAGGAGCCCGTATAATTCGCGTTCACGATGTCAGGGAAACAGTCGATGCCATGGCCGTGGTAATGGCGACACAAACAGGAGAGAACCTTTGAGCGAACGGAAATATTTTGGCACGGACGGCGTTCGTGGCCGGGTTGGTGATTTTCCAATAACGCCCGATTTTGCGGTTAAACTGGGCTGGGCTGCCGGCACCGTATTTGCCGCTTCAGGCAACCGCCGCGTGCTGATGGGTAAAGATACCCGGGTTTCTGGTTATATGTTGGAGTCGGCGTTAGAAGCTGGTTTACTTGCTGCTGGCGTCAGTGTGGAGTTTTTAGGCCCCATGCCAACGCCGGCTATTGCTTATTTGACCCGTAATTTCCATGCGGCGGCGGGTATTGTTATCAGTGCTTCGCACAATCCTTATCCTGATAACGGTATTAAGTTCTTTTCTGATCAGGGAAATAAATTACCCGATTCAGTAGAACTCGAAATTGAACGTTTGCTGGATGAGCCTATTCAGTGCGTAGAGTCTGAACTGCTAGGCCGAGCCAGCCGCATTCACGATGCGCCAGGCCGCTATGTAGAGTTCTGCAAAAGTGTATTCCCGGGCGACTTAACCTTGAAAGGCATGAACATAGTGGTGGATTGCGCGCATGGGGCTACCTACCACATTGCGCCGAACGTGCTGACCGAACTAGGTGCCAACATTTGGGAAATCGGTACCGAGCCGAACGGGGTGAATATCAATAAAGATTGCGGCGCCACGCACCTTGATGCATTGCAAAAGAAAGTGCGCGAAACCAAAGCGGATCTTGGCTTTGCGCTCGACGGTGATGGCGACCGAATCATGCTGGTAACCAGCTCCGGACGCATTGTTGATGGCGACGATATTATTTATTTGCTGGCGCGTAAGGCACAACAAGACGGGCAGTTGCAAGGTGGTGTAGTAGGCACCTTAATGAGTAATTTTGCCCTGGAGAAATTTTTCAGCGATAGCAGCATTCCTTTTGTGCGCGCCAAAGTAGGCGACCGCTACGTGATGGAAGAGCTGGTTAAACGCGACTGGCGTTTAGGCGGCGAAAACTCTGGCCATATTATTAATCGCCAGTATCACAGTACCGGTGACGGTATTATTGCGGGCCTGCAGGTATTAGCCGGCATGCAGCGTGAGCAAAAATCCCTGGACGAAATGCTTGCGGGCTTTGTGAAGTTTCCGCAGTCGTTGATTAACGTGCGTTTTTCCGGCGACACCGATCCGCTGCAGGCCGACAATGTGAAGGCTGTGGTTGAGGAAGTCGAACGTGCACTTGGCGAAAACGGGCGGGTGTTGTTGCGTAAGTCTGGTACCGAGCCTTTGCTACGAGTGATGGTTGAAGGCAAGGAAGCTGGTATTGTGAAAGCCTATGCACAACAAATTGCTAGTGAAGTGGAAGCCGCTTCGGCTTAACGCGGAAATAGGTGTTAGCCAACAGCGCAAAAATTCACGCGCTATCTTGTAACTTCCAGGCGGGTTATGTACTATTCCCGCCGCTTTAAAGAAAGGGTATTTATGCACGTGCAACCATTGGTTATTGCAAACTGGAAAATGAACGGCAGTCGTGAGCTGGTAAGTGCTGTTAGCTCCGCGCTAGGTAACCAGTCGGCGGTGACCGAGCAGGTGCAAGTGGTTATTTGTCCGCCGGCTACCTTGTTGCCGGCTATGGCCGAGCAAGCCAGTATTGCAGGCATCACCTGCGGCGCACAAACTGCTAGCGCTCATGCTGGCGGCGCTCACACTGGCGAGTTATCGTTGGCATTGTTACAGGAGTTTGGTGTTCGCTATGTGCTGGTAGGGCATTCTGAGCGTCGTCAGCATTATGGCGAAACCGATGCTGATGTAGCCGCCAAAACCAAGGCCATTATTGCGGCAGGATGCATTGCGGTGGTTTGTGTTGGCGAAACTGCCGAGCAGCGCGAGCAGGAGCAAACCAAAGCGGTGATTGCTGAGCAGTTAGCTGCGGCCTTAGCTGATCTGCCTGAGAATGCAGCAAATCAGTTGGTGGTTGCCTATGAACCGGTATGGGCAATAGGTACTGGCCTAACAGCAACACCTGAACAAGCGCAGGATGTGCACGCTTTTATACGCGCAAACTTAAAGAAATTAATAAAAACTGACGCTGATTTGATTCCATTGCTTTACGGCGGCAGTGTAAAACCGGATAATGCGGCTTCGTTATTTGCCGAGCAAGATATTGATGGCGGCTTAATTGGTGGAGCAAGCTTAGTGGCAGACGATTTTATTGCCATTTGCAGCGCCGCCAAACCCGCCTAGAAACCACGTGTTGGGGATAGTAAATTATGTATGAATTTTTATTGATCAGTTACCTTGTTGTGGCCCTGGCGTTAGTTGGTTTAGTGCTAATTCAACATGGTAAAGGCGCAGATATGGGCGCATCTTTTGGTGCCGGCGCATCAAACACCGTGTTCGGCTCAGGCGGTTCTGGTAACTTCCTGACGCGTACCACCGCCACTTTGGCTATCGTTTTCTTCGGTCTGAGTTTAACGCTTGGTAACTTGAGTTCTGATGCTGGTAGTGAAGCACAGCCTTTCAGTGATTTAGAAACGCCAATCGAAACTGTGCCAGCTGAAGAGACGAACAATAGCGACGTTCCTGAATCTAACTAATTCAGTTACTACAAATTTAGTCGAAGTGGTGGAATTGGTAGACACGCTACCTTGAGGGGGTAGTGCTCTAACGGGCGTGCGGGTTCAAGTCCCGCCTTCGACACCAAATTAAAGTCTGCATAGGCTTTTTTATATGGGAAACCGCTAGTTAGCGGTTGCGTTAAAGCGCAATTTCCTTATAATATGCAGCACGTTTCGGACGCGGGGTGGAGCAGTCTGGTAGCTCGTCGGGCTCATAACCCGAAGGTCGTAGGTTCAAATCCTGCCCCCGCAACC
>JBBEBU010000019.1:0-73708 GCA_040882145.1 Idiomarina sp. | reverse complement strand
GTCATAGTTACATTTTTACCATAAAAGGTGTCGGGAAATCTCAGGCCTTACCAGTTTTAGGGTTACTGCACTGGTGTAAAAACTTAAGTAGCTAGTTGCATCGACACATCGGTGATCAGCTTAGCTGCAATTAAAAACATCAGCGCAGCAATAAGGCCGTTAATAACCCGCCAGGCTTTTGGATTGTTCAAGGTTTTCGCCAGCTTTTTGGCCACCAACACTAGACTATAAAACCAAATCGCCGAAGCCAACAAAGCGCCAGCCACAAACCAGGGCCGCAGATGATCGGCCAGTCCAGCCGTAACGCCGCCAACCAGAACTACAGTGTCAATATACACATGCGGGTTCAAAAAAGTCATCGCGAAGGCCATTAACAAGGTGGCTTTTAACGTAGCTTTGGGAGCCTTTTCTTCCTTTAGGGTAAGTTTACCTTCGCCCTTAATGGCGTCTTTCAGCGCTCTGCTGCCATACCAGGTTAAAAAAGCCGCACCACCAATACTCAGTCCCATTCCCCAAAGGCTGTCTACCGAAAACAACGCACCCACACCAAAAACACCAGCACCAATAAGTAGAATGTCACCAAAAAAGCACACACTTGCCGCCGCAACCGGATGATTATTAGTAAGCCCGGCTTTTAACAAAAACGCGTTCTGGCTGCCTATGGCAATAATTAAACCGCCCGAAATAATGGCGCCCATAAAAAAGGTACTGAATAACTCGAACACGTATTGCTCCTGTGGTGGTTTTTGGAGATTTACTTTCTATTGCGCTTTGTATGGTAACTGACTAATGTTTATTCAGAATATTTAAACGGAATGCATTTAAATAATAAGGCCATTGAGGCCTACAGGGAACAACATGAGCGAACAGCACTTCAATAAACTAAGAATCTATTTTATGTGTCTAGTAGTGCTGCTGGTTCTGGCACAGCTACTGTGGGAACACTTACATGGTGGTGTAGTAACCCACCACTTTATGGCAAGTGCAGACTACCCGGGATTTTCTAACTGGTGGGCCATTGTAATTCTGCCTGCTTTGGCCTGGTTTGCCAGTTCCCGCGTGAAAAAACGAATCGCATTTCAGTCTGATGCTGCAACTACTGGAGCAATTCCAAAGAGCGTTTTAATTGGCTTTTTCGGCGTTCTTGGCTTAGCTATTCTGCAATCATTGGGATTTGAGTTCGGCTACGAAAACATCAGCATGTATGCAATTTTAAGCCTGCTACTAATCAGCTTGTTCTTACCCGTTTACCGAGCCGAATGCATACTCGCCCATGTGCTGGGCTCAACCTTTACCTTTGGCCCTATTATTCCGCTTATTGTGATTTCTATTATCGCGCTAATTTCCGCCTTTTCGAATTTTCTTGTGGGGCCGTTGGTGGTGAAGGGGTGGCGCTGGTTTAAGTCGGCAAAATAGTTCAACATCACTACCAGCCAAGCCGAATTAAATCCAACTATATCAACACGTTAAAGATTATAAAATTTGATAGTTTAAATGTGTATATTTATCTAGATTTCAAGCTTGCCTCACTATTTTAAGGAATGAAATGGACATCGATATATTGTCGAAATTAACTTTAGGTGTTGTCTCGGCTATTGGAACTATTGCTTTGGCATTTCTCAGTATTGGTCGCACCCGTCGACTACAAGCTGACCTCGTAGAAAAATTTGAAGAAGCTCTCGTGCGTGAAAGCCTTCATTCAGTAACTGAGTTATTTAGACTGATTCACGGACTTAGAATGAGTTACACAGATATTGTTGAACTGGTAAAACATAATCAATGCTCGAAAATAATCTATATCTTAAAAAGAACTCCTGGGATGGTTTCATACCAAGATGGCGAAATTCAATACTCCAACATCGCTAGAAACTCCATATTTAGATTCTTTGACAGATGGTTTCTTCGATTAAGCATTGTGTTTTTCAGTCTCTCAGGCTTAGCCTCATTAATGTTACTTGGGCTTAGTCAGGGTGTAATGGCAGGTGTCGGCTTTGTATTTCTTTTACCTTCGTCATTTATGCTCGCATTACAAGTTCGAGAATTAAAATATGATCAGATGGTAAAAAATTTGATTAATTCAGAATCAATCAAGTGAAGCTAGATATTTTTATTCATTAAATATTGGATTTACTATGAAGTACTTTGCCTACGGATCAAACATGTCTCTCTTGCGGCTAAAAGAGAGAGTCGCAAGCGCAAAACGAGTAGGTATTTTCAAGCTTTTAGAACATTCCCTCCGCTTTCATAAAATGAGTAACGACGGCTCGGGGAAATGCGATGCCTTACTGACGAGAAAGCATGAAGATTATGTTCTGGGAGTGCTATTTGAAATAAACGATGACGAAAGAGCACATTTGGATAAGGCGGACGCATTCCAGTTAAACTCAGGAAAAAGAAAGGCCCGCATACCAAAGTATGCGGGCCTTTTATCTTAACGAACACCTCACCTGCGGTAGAACCGCAGGCTACGAGTGGTTAGGCTTTTTTCTCAGCAATGTAGTCGTTAACGAACTGCTCAAGAATATTCAGCGGTACTGCGCCACGGCTTAATACTGCGTCGTGGAATTCGCGAATATCAAAGGCGTCGCCAAGTTCTTCTTTGGCTTTTTCACGCAACTCGACAATTTTGTTCATGCCGATTTTGTAAGCCGTTGCCTGGCTAGGCATAACAATGTGGCGTTCAACCATTTTCACCGCATCGGCTCTCGCGTTTGGCGTGTTGGTTACGTAGTACTCAATACCTTCTTCACGCGTCCATTTCTTGTCGTGAATACCAGTGTCTACTACTAAGCGGCAAGCGCGCCACAGTTCCATAGCTAAGCGACCAAAGTCAGAGTATGGGTCTTCATAATAGCCATATTCTTTTGGCAGCAACTCGCTGTACAAGCCCCAGCCTTCAGAGTACGCAGTATAGCGACCGAATTTTCTAAAGGTTGGAATGCCTTCCAGTTCCTGCGCCAAGGCGATTTGCATGTGGTGACCCGGAATACCCTCGTGGTAAGCCAATGCTTCCATTTGATAGGTAGGCATTGAAGCCATGTCGTACAGGTTCGCGTAGTAGGTGCCTGGGCGTGAACCGTCCATAGAAGGCTGTGAGTAGAACGCCTTACCAGCTGATTTTTCACGGAAAGGCTCAACTGCTTTCACAATCAATTCAGCTTTCGGCTTGGTCAGGAACAGCTCGTCTAATTGGTCGTTCATGGTGTCAATGTAGGCAGTTGCCTCATCGATATAACGCTGACGACCTTCTTCAGTTTGCGGATACACAAAGTCTTCGCTGTTACGCATGTACACGAAGAACTCTTGCAAGGTGCCGTCGAATTCGACTTTTTCCATAATTTCGCGCATTTCATTATGAAGGCGTTCTACTTCGCTCAAACCGATGTTATGAATTTCATCAGCGGTTAAGTCTGTAGTGGTGGTACTTTCAAGCGCATCGTTATAGAAGGCCTCGCCGTCAGGGAATTTCCACGCACCGTCTTTCGTATCAGCTTGCGCTTCAATTTCTTTTACTACCGCAATTAAGTTTTCGTACGCTGGCTTCACAGACTCAAGCAAGGCTTTTTCAGCAGAGCTCATTAAAGCTTCCGCTTCGCTTGCTTCAAGCTCTAAGGCGTCTACTTTTTTCTTGAAATCTGTCCACAAAGTCGTTGGTTCGCCGTCATCAAACGGAGCGCCGGTAATAATGTTCTGGCTGTCGCTAATAATGTATGGATACACAAACTTAGGCGCGATAATGCCTTTTTCAGCACGCAGTTTTAAATTCTCGCCTAATTGTTCAAACAACTCTGGCAGACCATTTAACCGAGCAATATAGTCTTCAGCATCGTCTACGTTAGAAATACCATGTTGGTTAATTAATAACGACGCCACACCTGAGTGCATGCCGAACATTTGGTTAACCGGATAGTTATGGTGACGCCATTTGAAATCAGCAATGTCGTTTTCTAACTGCTGCTTCATCAGCTGCCAGCTCAGTAAGGTTTGCCCCTCAAGCTTCGACTCATCAAGTGCCTCTACACGCTCTAACTGCGACTTTTGAAACTCAAGATCGGCTTGCGCCTGTTCTTCAGAAATATCGTCCCATTTGTCCTGGTCGTCTTTAATGCCCAGGTAGGTTTGATACATCGGGCTGCGCATCACACTTTCCATGAAAATGTCTTCAAACAGCTTATTGGCTTTTTCCGCTTCTGTTTGCTGGTTTTGTTGCTGCGCGGTTTCCGCTGAGGCGGTTTCGTTCATTGAATTGGTTTTTGGTGCCTCAGAGCAGGCACTTGCTGCCAACGCCAGCGATACCGCCAGCGCAATGCGTTTATAATCAAACATTCGTTTTCTCCTGTTGTTTCTTATTTTTATAACTTATGTTGCACCAGCATAGCAAATTCGGAGCGTTTCTGATCGCTCTTACTGCACTATTGAACTTGTTTTAGGGGCTGAGCAACTTTTATGGCGTAAATGGTAACTCGCTTACACTTACCTTTAATGCAATCTGCGCTCCTGCCGCGCTTCAATGTGTTCCGCAGGTAACTTGGTATTGGTAATTGGTTGCAGTGCTTGCTGTACCGCAGGAACAAGGGCTTGTAACCCGGCTAGCACTTGATCTTCATGCACTTTGTCTGAGAACACCAAGAGCACCCGCAGGCTTTGCGGAAAACGCTGGTAATTAACCTCGTGCGTTAGCCACTTAAAACCATCAACCTCGATTTTGGCATGCTCGCATACACCAGTTAGCGCCCGGATAATTTCCCGGTCAATCTTTTTGTGGTCTTTGTGCATATATAGTTTCGAAACCCCTAATCAAACTCAACCAACAATACGCTGTTGGGATAAGGATACCTTATGGCGCACCAAAAACCCCACCTGCCGAGCAAAATATGTCCGGTGTGCCAGCGCCCGTTCGCCTGGCGCAAAAAGTGGAAAAATTGCTGGGAAGAAGTGGTTTATTGCTCCGAGCGGTGCCGGCGCCAGCGGGGGAATGGTTAAGTAAGAAAAGCAAAAATCAGTACAAAATTTGACCACGCCAGCTGTTTTAGATAACTTTATGTTTGTTCAGCTTATCATTGACTTCCCTAGTTAGTGAAAGACGTAGCTTCCATCAGGGATTATCGAAAAGGATAGCAATTATGTCTACGACTGGCGAAAAACCCGGAAAAGGCACTTATACATGCGACAACTGTGGCAGGAAAGTAGCGCTTGACGATGAAAGTGATACGCTGCCGCCATGCCCAGGCTGCCACGAAACAGAATATACGCCTTAGACAAAGTACATCAAACTTTGGCCAATGGGAGCTGATGCTCCCATTTTTTACAACCGCATTAGGGTGGTAAGACCAAGTGGAATACTCTCTCTTTGCTGACGAAAGCCGAAATTCGCAAACTAATTGAAAAACATAATTTACCCACTGATAGAGAGCTTAAGTGGTCACGCGTTAAAAGAAGCTACGCGGTAATTAACTTTATGATAGACGTCGTTCGCCTAATAATGTCGTCGCCCACATCATTCGTCTGCAAAGTTACATGGAAGGCACATTACAGGAACTGGCATAATAATGAGGAAGAAGCCTTTTATAAGTCTTACACAATGCTAATGAACTTTTGTGCTAGTCGTTTAAACTCAAAATGATGCCACACCTGCGGTAAAACAGGATTCTATGGGGTTACTCGATACCTCGTGCTTCTCCCGCCGCCCGGTAGCTTCTCCAACACACTCCGCTCAACCAAATGAGTCAAATGGCGGGTGGCTGTGGCCTTACTAACCTTGGCAACGCGTTGGTATTGGGTGGCATTGATACCTTGCTCGAAATCGCCATCAAGTAGACGGTTGAGCACTTTTCGTTGGGGTTCTGACAATGCTTTATCAGCATGCCGAGTCCAGAACTTGGTTTTGAACAGGGTTCGCTCAATTCTCGCCAACGCTGCTTCGACAGACTGCGTGAGAGTTTCAATAAACCATGCTAGCCAATGGGTAATGTCGATACCATGTTTTTGCGTGCGCTCGAGAATATCGTAGTACGCATTGCGATGCTGCAGAATTGCCTCAGACATGGCAAATAAACGGATACTGTTCTGGTCACTCTGGGCCAATGCTCGATCAGTTAGCGCCCTGGTAATGCGACCATTACCATCTTCAAATGGATGAATAGTCACAAACCAAAGATGAGTGATTCCAGCTCGAACTAGCGGGTCAAGACCGCTATCTGCTGTTTCGTTGAACCAGCGCACAAACCGATTCAGCTCGCTTTCGACAATCGAGCGCGGGGGTGCTTCAAAGTGTACCTTCGGCTTTAGCATAGGCCCAGAAACAATCTGCATCGGTGACTCGCCACGCAGTTCACCCGGCACGACTTTTTGTAGCAGCGACGTTTGGCTTTGAAATAGCCAACGGTGCCACTGTAACAAAGTATCGACAGTAAGCGGGTCCTGCCAGGATGTCACGGCATCGCGCATTAAACTGGCCAAATGCTCACTCTGTTCTGAAGGTTTAATCGGATTCTGATCGTTGATGCCAAGTTGCCGGGCAAGCGACGACCGCACAGCGTAGACATCCACTTTCTCGCTCTCAATCGCAGATGAAGCTACAATATTGGCTAGCAATGCATCGAGGGTGAACTCCTCATGCCCATCAACTGACGCCATACGCCCTTTGAGCTGGCCAAGATGATCGTAGGCGCGTCGGAGTAACGGCTGTAACTGCTCAGTTTGCCATTGAAAATCTGGCCATTGAGGGTGTTGCCAGAGCCATTCTCGAGATTGATTCTTTGTCGTTGCCATTTGAGCACCATGCAGATTGCTTCATGAATGAGCTGTTAAACGAAATCATTCGGCTCAATATATGAGCTGAATGATAGCCCGAATCAGCTCATTGTGCAATTTTTGACGGTTATCAGCAGGATCGCACCTGCGGTAGAACCGCAGGCTACAGCACATTATTCGATGTTCTGGATCTTATTATAGAGCAACTTAAAGTAACCAAAAAAATCAACGACTTAAATTTATTAAATATATTATTCACTAATTCACCCACCGCTTCACCCACCAATTAATTTGGGGTAAGCGCGCACATTGATTGATTCAATCATTAACTTTTCGTGAACTGCTTTACGGGCAAAGGTATCTTCGGAAGGTTCAACCTAGTGCAGGTGGACATGAGATATTCACGCCAATAGGGCCAAACATGGAAACTTGCGTTCGACAGCGCAAACGCTTTTAACGCCTCCTCATCGGCTTTGTTGAAGTCATCACTAATTAAATACTCTGCGACGAACGAACCCTCGATTTGCGCGAAAGGCTCCTGTGATTGCTTTTTATCGCTGTCACCCTCTGGCGCATTTTCATCGACAACTCGACTACCGAGTGTAATGTACACCAAGAAAAAACTTTTCGCTGTCACCATATCGCTGTCTGAACCTTCACTTTCCTCAACATCGATAATTTCCGATTTATCAATCACGTGCAGAAATTGATATTTGAGGCAGCTCAAGTCAGTTCGTTTCGGATCCCATTGTTCCATGGTATAAACAGAGGAGCTTTTTAAATAAACATCCGTTATCTGCAGCGCACCGATTGCACGCTTTAATGCTTTATCCATAAGCTTGAAGCTCATCTATTGGTTGTGGAACACCCATCTGGATGGGTTTGACTTTCTTCACCACCGGTGATTGCTTGCGGAGCGGAATAATTTTTTCCTGTGTATCAGTGTACTCCTGATACTTTAAGTTAAACGCACCAAGGGCATAGGAGAGGCAGTTCACCAGCAATTGATTAAGGCTTACATCTTCAATCTCAGCCATACGCGAGTATGCTCTGTGCATTGTTTTCGGCATTCTGAGCGTCACACGACCACTGAATTCGTCGGCAGGCTCGAACGGAATCGGCATCGTTTTAGCTTTTTCGGCAAAAACTTTAGCCGTAGTCTCGAGCGTATCAATCGCTAGCGCATAAGCGTCTTCAAATGAATCGGCATATTCGGCAACGTCAGGTAGCTCAAGCACGCGCGCTTCGTAGCATTCTTCACCTGAAAATATGCCTTTGCGTACTGTTATGTTGTACTTTGTCGCATCCATACCAGTCTCCCACTATTTCTTTTTAAGTAGCTGTTCGAGCCCTTCTTCATACTGCTTTAATACTTTGGCTATTTTGTTTATATAGCTTGGCTTTATTTGAGGGTTTTTGCCGTGATCGCAATTAAATGAACCCGAAAAAAAATTATCCAACCCGTCGTGAACATAGATTTTATGCCCACCACGCTTACCATCTCGGACTTCGAAACCAAGTGCTTCAAGCGCTGAGATGACATCCTTGCATCGCAGCGCTTTACCACTTTCAAATAAGCTTAGTGTATCTTTAAATAAATCTCCAGACATTATGACACCGCATATGGTGTCATGTTTTCGGGGTTAAGCATTCTACTCTGGTTTCTTTTAAATGCAAGCATGCTTCCTTTCCTCCGTTATAGTGACAAAAAAAAATCGAGCTTGAGCGTAACCTTCTCAACCAGCTCGGCTTTAACTCCAAGCTCAAATCCTTTCATCTTATCAGTCAATTGTTCGGCATAGATGCCGCTATCAATTGTTCTGCCGGTTATCTCAACGTGAATGAAACCTTATTCCTGCAAACGCATTTGATGTCATTTCGTCAATAGGGATTCGATGAAGCTGCTCACATCATACTCGAGCCTATTCAGGCGCTCCGAACCCTTTATCCCTGCCCCCTCTAACGAAGCCAATTCATGAGAATTACGAGTGCTGTACTTATCGATTTCACGAATATACTTACACTTTTTGCCATAAAATTTTTGGCAAATTTCAAACGTTACCAAATCTCACCGACTTTGCTATAGGGTCATATTTTTTGATTGCTTTAATTATTTGCTCTTCACTGTAACGTTTTTTATACCGAGAGTTCTACTTAATCAATTTTCATAGAAGTCTCATTGATGTCATGTAGCTCGGCACCAAGGAAATAATAAATTACTCCAACCTGATGGTTGTTTGGGGGGCATAGAGTCGTTACCCAATACCGTAAAAATCATTTGGGAAACCTTGTAATCTCGCAGGTCAGACAGTTTCCAGCCAACGCTTAATTGAATCCACAGAACCAAACCGGCTTTTCAGTATATTCACGATATCGATAGCAGTAACAAGAACCACGGGATGACAATCTTCTTTCAATTCGCAATATGCTTGGGCGCTTAGATACGACGTAGTGACAAGGATACCGAATTGTCGGTGACGCAAGCGGGATAATAACCTGGAAAGTTCTTTTACCCCAACACCTGAATCAGGTTTGTAACACTTAGCCTCTAGGGCAAACTCAACATCAATTGAGCCTGGACCAAAACCAATGCGATAACGTCCAATAGCGTCTCTGCCTCCATCTCGCCAGGGTCGGGTTATCTCACAGTCACCGATATCCGGCATCGACAGGCGAGCTATTTCAACAGCGCAATTCTCGAAGTCTACCGGACTATCTTTGTACTTTTCGTACACCAGGGACAGTAATTTCAAGCCGCTTTTATCAAGGGGTAATTGCTGCTCCTTGCTTCTTATTTCAATTGTATGAGGAGAATATAACGGTGTAAATTTCCGATTCTTCACCCAGTCTAACCAAACTTCCGGAGCATATTTGGACGTAGATGTATATCCTTTCTGTATATCATCAATCCATTTCCGCTTTACTACTGGCACATCCAACACCGTAAAAGTTGCACGGTAATTTTGAAATCGAAGATTGTCCGCCCCCTTGGACCTCCAGATTGCAACCAAGTCATCATCTGGCCCGAGGTTTTGAGCACCCGGTACAGCCAAGCCAAGGAATCTAACATCCCTATATTCTCCTGTTCCACCAAACAGCAATATCGGCGGGAAATGATCGAAACAATCGGTTCTGTGTCGAGCGTCGAACAAGTTGCGTAATATTAAATTGCCTTGTCTTGGGGTATCATGAATTTCCCGAACTGACTTATTGTCACCATAATAAATAAATAACCCCGATTCAGTATTTAAATGATCCGGCCAATCAGGATCATTAAGGTTCGTTTTTAAAACCAGAAGTTTCAAAGTATCAAGACCAGGCCGCTTTCCCAGATGCCGAAAGCCTGCTCCATTGTCTACACCCAAAAGACCGGGCAACGGATCATCAGATGCATTACCATTTCTGGAGCCACTGTAAACACGATCAACCACCAAGTCTTCACGGGACAAGTCCATTTATGAAGCCAACTCCATTTCACTCAATTGAATTTGGTAAATTTTCTTAAAAATCATCTCCATGACTGGCGAGCAAACACCATTACCGCAAAGCTTAACTTTATCCCGCCTGTTTCCATGTGGAAGTAAATGCTTGGAGCCAGCCCCCATCGCCTTCATTAACTCCGGCGGTTGAAGCATTCTCAAAAATGAAGTATTTCCCTGCCAAGTTACAAGCCCGAACCTGTCCAGTGTGGTAATTGTGCGTAGCGGTGCATCCAACGACTGCCAACCTCCCGCATAATCGGAACCGTAATACACAATAATAAAATCCTTTTTCCGTCCAAGTTTCTTCATAGCCCGCTCAGCCCTCTCAATAGTCGCCTTAGCTCTGCCAGCTTTGTACAGTGGGGTACTTTTATAGTTTCCAGACCAGTCAATTATTGATCTGGCGGTCTTTTCACTCCGCTGATGCAGCTTATACAAATCATCCGCAGTTATTACCGAGCCCCCCCTGTCGCAAACCAAAAACATCCTCTTTCTTGATTGGGGCGTGCCAAAGTTAGCTGCATTTAGCGAGAGATCATTCACTTGATAGTTATATGACTTAATTGTTGAAATCAACTCTTTATGGCGCTCCCATTGTTTCATTCGGTTTACGTTTTCAACGATTAGCCAACGTGGGTTCATGGCTTCTATCCAAGGAATGATTCCTATCGCCGTTTCCCGACTCCTCTCACACTTTGGTTTCGCACCACGAGCGATTGAATGCGACGTACATTCCGGCGAAGTTAATAACACATCGGGGGAGTGACGCTTTGCCAAATCTTTGGGCTTTAGCTTTTCGATTGGAGCACAAATAACTTCCGCATCAGGAAAATTACTCTTATATGTATCTGCCGCCAACTTCCAGGCATCAACCGCAAGGAGTGGACTAGCACCTGCCATAACCGCCCCTCTGGCACCAAATCCGCCTCCGCAGAACAAATCAACAAATGTCAGCATATGCTTTTAGTTCCATCATATATATCTTTATGCATGAATAAGATCCGAGAAATAACCACCTTGTGGACTAGCTTCCGACCCTACTATCAAAGCCCGATCCAATACTCTGTTCCCAAGCTCACAGGCAGTTTCCGGTAAAAGACTACAGGCATGACAAGCTGCGAGATTTAATCCGTAATAACCCTGCCCCTCACTCTGAAGACACAGAGGGTCCGAAGCACAAAACTCTGCGTTTTTGACCGCAGCAAGAATTGTTGCCTCCAGGTTCCCACTCTCTCCCTGCCTGACCAACCCGCCAAGACTACCTTCCGAATCACCGCCAGCCGTATATATGAGAATCCCACACATTTTCTGATCGGTATCACATGATACATAAAGCCTTTCTTTAAGTGTGGAACTATCATAACCACAGTCAAAGCTTAGTTGTCGGATAACCAGATGTGAGAGGGTATGGGCCAGAAGCAACCTGGAGCTATATGGCTTGAAAATAGTCCCTCTTTCAGAACAGACCCTAGCCCATTTATCATTAATCAGACCAATTCTCTCCGCGATGTCAGAATTATTTCGCTCCCAGGTATTTAGCTTATCTTCACTCAACTCCAAATAAATCCCCTCACCGTTGGAGGACACAGCTGGCAACCAGGAAAGTTCTTTTTTGGATAGCGCAGCCAACCGGTTTGGATCACCATCATATGGAGTAACCCTTGAGAACCCAACTAATGCTCGAGTTTCTCTAAGCCTTGGAATCAGCACCACCTCGCTGAAGTAGTCTCTAACTGCATATGAGTAGTCCGAAATTTTGGTTTTTTTTATGTCAAACTCATCACGTTCGGTTGGAGCTGGCCGAGGACCAAGGAAAGCCTGACGTTCGGTAAATCGATAAGCCGATTCGGTTTGCTCTACTGTTCCAGACCACACATCAGGGTGGAGATACTTCTCTGTTATCGCTGCCGCAAAAGATTCGGGCTCAATCCCGTATTTTTTTGCTTTGGAAGCAAACATGCTTGCTGAGATAACAGCCTCTCCATTAACACGTATATTATCGAGAACATCACAAATCTCACTCCATATGCTCTGATTATCCAGAATTCTGTGCATGGTTTCAGAATATGGAGGAATTAATATTGAGCTAACTACATAGGGGAAATAAACATTTGATGCTCCTCGTTGCACAACCTGAACCGACTCCTGACAGCTCGGCTCCTGAGCTTGCGGCCCTAACCAAGGCCGATCACCGCTACACGATAGGCCCGTTGCCTCAGAAAATGTGGAGGGATTAAAAGCTCCTTTCATCGTTCTGTAAGATCCACATTTCGAGCACTCTACTTTGATACCTTCCAGCCCGGCCCCCCCGGTTGATACAAGGAAAAGTGTTCCAGGTTCATTCCCACATTCTTTTTTGTCACCGTGGGCCCATTTGCTCCACGGAAAATCAGAAATATGTCCATGAGCACATGCAACAATGAATCGTACAGGAACCAACCGAGGACGACGATTTAGAGGAAGCGCGCTACAAGGCTGAGTGTTTGATTTAGCCTGACGACGAAATTTGGAGTTTTTACATCTCAAGTTTTCGTTTTTTCCATTGCTAGGGCTGTTCCAAGGGACATACTGCATCGACCGGCATCGAGGACAGAAATGCCAATTTGGGAATCTCACAAATGGAGTATCTGCGGTGGTAACCGGCCCATTAAAACCCGAGAAGCTCCTTACGGAATATTCCGGGGCCTCCGGTGGCATATACAGTCCGCTTATATCCTTTTCCAGCTCATAAGAGAGTCTAGCCTGGAGTCTCGGTTCTGATAAACACGTTGCTTCTTTCAAATACGCAGCTGCTTCAGGCTGCATTTCAATTGTCCAAGCATCAAGTCCGGCAGCCATCAACGATTCATCCGGGAAATCGATAATGGCACCAACGCCAAATGGAACAACACCCTGACTCCTTCTGAACTCTGCTCTTGCCACTATTTATTCTCCTAAATCGGGATAAGTTTGAAGGACTCTGGCGGAACAGGTCACATCGACACTCCGCATACTGGTAAGAACTGGAAATGCCTTCCCTTCAAAATCTTCGTTTACATTCCGACCAAGAGGGTACATCAAAGTTTGAGTGGTTGGTGTCCCAGCCATTTGGCCAAACTCCTGCGGCAGATACTCTTTCCACTCCTTGAATATTTTTGTTAGCTCCCTTAGCGCATCATCGTACTCATCCGTGTCAACCTTCTGAATTCTATCCAGAATGACTTTCATCAATTCATCTTGTACACCTGGATATTTGGAGATATCTTCAGGCACCCTCATTCCAGTTATAAGTCTTGCTAACGCAATCGTCATTCCAGCAAATCCACGGGATCTGGCCGGAGCGGAGAATGGTGTAACACTTGTTGGCTCCACATAACGATAAATTGCCTGATGATAACCAACAAACTGTTCATAGTGGGATCGATCCCTGCTGCGGGCAGGGTTATACACCGTGACCACCAATCCTGGAAACCCACGGCCAACCCGGCTGGTAGCCTGAATATATTCAGCGGTTGATTTGGGTTGACCGGCAACCACCATCAATCCGAGTCGTGGAACATCAACACCAACAGAAATCATATTCGTTGCAAGCAACATATCAACTGGCCATCGACTTTTTTCAGTCATGGGCCATTTTCGATTCAAGCAATCAAGTATTAAAGGTATTTCTTCTGCGGTTTTCCTGCTTGTCAGCTCTTCAACATTAGGGAACCTTCGTCGGTACTTCTGTTCAATGTTCTTCCTAGCGCAAAGATTGAAATGGTGCTCAGGTATGTCCCCGGTAGACATGGTAACGGCGTGTCCGAGCTCTCGCAGACTATTAAAATACCAAAGCAAGGTTGCGTACTTGTCAGCTATCTCCGGCGGCTGAACCTCGGGAGGTTCCGGCATCACTGCCTGGAGCAAGGGCGAAATAACGCGAACCTGCGCAGTGGCGTGAGATTTTACCGCAGTTCCGAACACACCCACATAAAGCCTGCCGGCCGCTTCCTGGTCTTCGTATGCAAAATAGGAATCCCCTGCATCCAGACCTTGTGGAGGAAATTCAAAGCGATCTCTAGCATACAGACCATTACATTGCTTCGCGGATTGCCGGATGGTTGCTGTTGAGGCAACAATCTTCGGTGTCTTCCCATCCCTGGAGCATAGCCTGTCTATTACGGTTTCGTAGAGACCAACGATTGTGCCCAATGGACCTGATATCAGGTGGAGTTCATCCTGAATAATTAGACTGGGAGGATCACTAAAGCCATTGGTTCCAAAAATTCGGCCGGTTTCAGGAACCCAGGCTAACTGGGCAAACTTATCCACTGTGCCTAGCAGCAGTGTCGGAGGGTTGTCATAGATATCATCGTCAATGACTACAACCGGCAACTGACTTGAGAGGGAATGCCACCGACATCCGCGGTTACTACAACGAAAAATAACTGTATCTTCACCATTCGCCAACCGTGGTTCTTTTTTATACCCAAGCCATCCACTCTTATCAAGCGAGGATCGGCACCAGGGACATCTCAATAGCTGGAATGGATTCTGAGAACTAGGTGTTGCCGTTAATTCGTTCAGCCTCTTAACAGCGTCCTTGCGTCGGTTTGGCGATAGCCCCATACCTACCCATAATCCAATGGTAATTGGTGTGTCACCAAGATAAGCCCCAAGATATTTATCGAGCCGCAGTGATTCCAGTGCTGTAATCAACGCAGCTGCCCGCTGAAACTGTTGCGCCGTCAGTAATCGGAGGGTATACCGCATTAATACGGCGACCCCCTTGTCCTCGGAATCCGAAAGCCTGCGTAGACAGATACAAAACGCAGCCAAACCAAGGTATGCCTCTGTTTTACCGCCGCCAGTGGGAAACCATATTAAATCGACTATCTCCCTGTCAGGATGATCACTCTCAGAACAACAGGCTATATTCATGAGCACGAAAGCCAACTGGAACGGTCTCCATATAGGGTCACTTTGACCCGTTACGCGATAGTCCTCAGAGAGTTCTATATAAGTCTCGTCGGGATCGATATCCTTTTGGAATCTCGTTCTCGCCTGTTGAATTAACATTGCCCTATTCGCCAATTTAAATGCCAACATCGCATCACTATTTGATGAGAGGTACTCAATACCTTCTTCGATACGATTTAAGCATTCCCAACACTTTTCCAAATTTCCTGTCGCAGTTATTTGATATTCATCCGACAGGCTGTTCTTCTGTAGATCTCGCTTGGCAATAATCCAGTTTTCATAATCCTTTGCCAGGAGGCTAAGATTTCCAATAATATCGTTATCAGACGAACCAACTTCTGAAAGGCTACGCATTGACAGATCAAACTGATTCGCAAAAAATGCCTTTTCTCTTGGCTTTACCGGCTTAATATCGCACGAAGGAAGAAAATCAGACCAAACCTGTTTTGCGACGGTCTTATCGCTAGGGTCTGTTATCCAACCTGTGCCGCATCCATGTCCCAACGCAAAAGAACGCTTTTCCCGATAAAGCATGTCCAATATCGCAAGTTCTTCATCCTCTGAAATACCACCAGCACGATCTATAGGATGGAAGACAGATGTGCCATTCGCCTCGGTTACTGACAATTCAACCTGAAAGAAAGCTGCGTTAAATGCAGGAGGGGAGTTTGCTCCACCCTTGTGCTGATTGATCAGGGCTAAAGAGATCGAAGCTATATTCCCCTTCTCAGGTCTAATGCGAACATTAAGCTTCAACATGCCATCTGTATTTTTGACATCGTGATTGAAAGTTCTATTTTCCAAAGATCCGGTAAGATCAATTTCGACCTTATCCTGAATAGGTATCCGCCTGTAATTTGACTCTTCGCGGGTATCCGGGAATAACGACCCATCCGCCTTTTCCTGGCCAGCCTTTGGATGACGTTTTTCAACCTTCTCTGTCTTATATTTTCCAGCACTGATATCAACTAGGATTTTAAATCCCAAAGAAGCTTTGACAGTAATTCCTACTGCCGAGGGGCTGAATTCATTTGCTAGGTTTAGAGGTTGCTCTTCAAGCGAAGTCGCATCACTCGTCTGCTTACCTCCCTGTTTAACTTCCACCAAAGGACGATCATCCAAGGATGAGTCAGCATTCGGCACGTTTTTTTCATCCTCCGCGGAATCGTCTTCCAATTGGTTGATTACCGATTTTTGGGGGAACAACACTCCTGTTGAATAAAGCTGTAATGGCGACACTTCAAGTAGTTCAGATTGTCGGAGCTGATCATCCGTGGACTCAGGACCGAACAATTCATCGATCATGAACTTCAATAATCTATTGCGATAGTTTGAATACTCCAGATCGCTATTCATTTTTATCCCTCTATTATGCTCAAACGGCGATCCACATACTTCTGACTACAAATAACGTAAGCAGCCGTTCGGGCCCTAGTAAGAGCAACGTAAAAATTTGCAACTTGCCATTCATTCATTTCTCCTTCCGGCAGGTCACCAATAATGACTATTTCTGACTCAAGCCCTTTAAAGGCTGGAATAGAAGCGGCAGGAATCGCATTCTCAGAAATATCATCATTTCCGCCATCCAGCACATGAACTTTTTTCCCGATAGATAAGTAACCACCTTCATAAAATGCTTCTGCCGGTGAACGAAAAGATAACAAAGTAATATGATTCGGGCTGGCACCCTCTGATATTAATTGGGTTATCAATGATATCGATATTTTGTGAACAGTTTTCGTTCGATAAGTGGTTCTGTAATCTACTGGCACGATAAATTGGCGTCTGCACTTCGGAGGTGTGGTTCCTGTAACTATCGCTGCCTCTCTGGCAATTGTTATCGGATTTCTCATGTTAATAGTTAGTTTCAGATTCATCGCTCGGGATGACAGGTGAGAATACAAGCTGTCTTCAAGCTTGTTATACACGCTGGCTTGCAAAGCGGTATCGAGGAACATCACCCATCTCCCCCCTGACATTCCCTCATTCAAGAACCAATCCAGCGCATTCATAACATCAGGTGCTAATACATCCTGAGCTTCATCGATAACCAAAACATCATAGGGATCCAACTCACCAGTCTCAGTGGCCGCTATGGCCGCCTCTTCTGCCATAGCCAGAACCGCTTTAAACTGCTTTCCCTCTGGAATCTGACCGGGAAAGGTTTTACCTACTAACTGGTACAATATTCCCCAGATTGTGTGCAAAGTAATATTCTTATGTTTTGCAAACTCCTGTCGTTGTAATTGCAAGGCTAGGTTACGGTTGAAGCAGAGAAACAATACTCGAAGTCCACTTTGAGCCAACCGTCTGGCAGCCTCTGCAGCAAGAACAGTTTTACCCGTACCTGCGGCCCCTTCACAAATTACTCTGGGATTACCCGGATGCAGGAGAGTTTCCAGGGATGAGTACTGCTCCTCGGAGAGGGACAACAGTTCATTATGACTATCTCTTATCAGGCTTGTAATTCCGGGCACCAAGTCAAAATCAGCACGAAAACTATGGACAATGGTTTCAATGTCTTGCCGCGATAGCGGCGTTTGAAATTTTCTACCTCGGCTTGCTTCATGTGCCAGAGTATATTTCGCAATTTTTATCAAATAGTTAGAGATCGGGAGCGCTTTATCTCTCTCGTCAAAAATACACTCTTGATCCCATTCGGGGTCCTGTTCAACGAACTGCACATCAGGAAACATAACCCCCCAACCAAACGGCACACGCCTTATAAAGTCTTTTCCAAGTCTGGTACGAACCTCATGCAACAACGTGCCTCTTGCAGATTGAGCCTGCTTGAACGGCCCTTCCATTGATGTATAAGACTTACCGGGCCAGCCTATCGTCCACACTCCATTCTGTCTGCTAACATAGCCGCCTTTGACTTCCAGGCAATACACTCCAAGCGGGCCAATTATCACAAAGTCGCATTCCGCATAGGTCTTTCTTTTATGGCGCGCTAAACCAAGCGAATGAAGTATCACATACTCATCCAATGCCGGGTCTCCTGCTAACTGGTTGAAGACCCACTGCTCAGACTTTGTGGTATCAGAATGAGGCCTGAAGGGAAGCATTCGGTTCATCTTCCTTTCTCCAGAAATCCGTCATGAATAGAGTGAACCCCCAGAAAAGATGCATCAAACCTAGCGAGTTCATCAATTGCAGATATAGAAAGAACTTTATAACGTATTTTCCTTCCATTAATTTCGATAAATGCACTATCACCCAGGCCACTTAGAGACACCGTAGAAAGCTGAGCCACCAAGAAATGTCCGGCTTTTCTCCTGGCCCTGTAGACTGTCTTTACGTGTTTAAGAATGTTATTTGCCACTTTTTGGGGATCATCGATGCCAGCGCATAACAGGATGCTAGGAATGGTTTGAGGTGAATTTTGGGGAGCCACAGTTTTTGTAGAAAAAAGCCATGACATCAAAGTAACACGAGTTCTGTCTATGCCATGGCGCAACAGTTCATTTTGCATTTTGTCGAGATCGTGGTTATTTGCCTCATAAATCGTCCGTAAGGCATTACGCCAAAGGCTGGACTGCTTTCTCGTAGCTCCATCATCTCCAAGGATAGCATCGGCCAATTCGTCAATTACATCTCCCAGCCCCGGATCATCAGGAAACGCCAAAACATCTCCTGGTTCCAGATGTTTTGTGCTCTTCCACAGCAGTTTTTCAGCTTCATACTCACTGAGCTCGGTTGCATTTAGTACTCCACCTAATATTTCGTTTAAACACACAAGCTTTGCGTTATCCGCGAACACGCCATAGTGTTGCCCATCATCAAAAAACATTAGACGCCCAAGAACCTGCATTTCCATACTCTGACCAACGGATGACGAACTCATATGTTCACGGACAGCAGACTCTAGCCAATCATCACTTTCCAGAGAGTCATTATGTTGTTCATCTACCCCCCAATCGGATTCAGCGACTTTAACGTCTCTTGACATCGCAGGAGGGATTCCTGTTTCTGGATTATTTTTAAAAAATGTTTTCCAGCTTTCCCTTGTTTTTCTATCAAGATGATTAAATGTTTTTTCGAGTTTTCGGGCTTGTTTTGACAAACGTTGGCATTCAAATTCATATAGCATGTGTACTTGAACACAGGACCAACCACCAAGCCTTAAGCGAAGCATTTGCTTGCGTCCCAGCCATCCGGGGACCAAAAGCAAATCAATATTTTCCAACGACTCCAAATCATGCACCGGAATAAACTCAATATTGATATGCATGAAATTAATTGCTGTATTTGACAGTGACTCCGCTATAGAGCGGGAAGCAACAGCAATATGGCATGTTTTATAGTCCTTTATAATTCTATACAGGAACTCCGCTTTTGGATTTTTCTCTTTCACTGCTTTGAGAAGCTTTTCACTGGCAGATGCCAGATTGTTGACATCCTGATCGTATATTCCCATTGCCGCTGCGTGTTGTGCCAAACTTTCAAGAACAAGGGTCAAGTGCTCGTCAGAGATACTATTTCCCATAGGAGGGTAAGTTGATATGTGCTTTAGTGCTGTTTCCGCATTCATAGCGAATGGCAAAAGGGACGCATCCTCATCGAATGCGCGCTGCTTGATTTTTTGCGCAATTTGATAAAATTCATCCAGTTCTGCAAACTCAACGAAATGAGTTATTAACCTGACATCCGATGCCCTGTTTTGCCTTTTCACATACTTGGCAAGAGGCCCTCTTCCCATATCAGCGACAGGCATTGGACTTATCGCTGTTGAAACAGGATCAATAGCTTCAGGCTGAATAAACCAAACCGATTCCTCATTACTGTCCGGGTAAGATCCTACTCGCGTATCAACCTGAGAAATTACGATTATTTTCATGTCAGGATTATATTGTCGGCATCTCTCTTTCAGAGCCGCCATTGCAACCTGATCCACAGGTCGGTCTACAATCATGTATTTAGGTTTGGCAGAACCCTCAATCCTGTCACGAAGTATACTTTCAGCTACATCTAGGCTACTGCACACGATCATGGCCGGATTTACAACCGTTGGCTCCGACCCCAAAGCAGATCTTTTAACACGACTCTGGTATTCAATCGTTATGAGTTCATCCAGTCTGCGACCGTAGGGGCAGATGGTCCCAAGATAACCGAAAAAATCTGATCGTGTGGTTACATAAAGGACGGACGCTTGCGCATCTGTAGTATGAAATCCGTGAACTGCTGTTTGACTGTCTTCTTCTACTGTTGATAACCACTGTTTTAGCTGCTTTGCGGTTGCAAGAGTAACTTCTTTCCTATTAATTACTGATTCAAGCAATATGGCCTTGTCAGGTCGAATAGATACTACAGCCCCCTTAAGCTTTATCATCGGTAACTCGGAACCATTAGGGAATCTATGTGGAGACTCCATCATCACATATCGAAGGGTATGTCCATTTCTGAATGCAGCCAGTGTCCCTGGAGTTGGTATCGTGCTTTTTTTCTCTGAACCCACTTCTTTCAGAACACAGGCAGCGGCTGACAAGAATCCGCATGGCCCAACATCCGGCATTACTATATTACGTGTTTGATTTTCTTCTAATGAAGAGTCTAGGCAGCAGGAAATAACAGCTTTTAACAATAATGTAAGGTGATTTTTCGAGTCTTCATCTAGCCAGTAAACACGAGTTATAAAAGGCCATTTTTCAGCAGCATGATCTACTAGCCGCTTCCAGGGAAGCTCATCAAACACGAAGCCATACATGTTTTCGATTACATGTATATCGTCCAAAAAGCCAACATAACCCTGGCTATCACCTATTATGTCGTCTTCAAGACACACGTATCGTAGCGCCGCTTTTGCCCAATACCCCGCTTCCGAGGACTCATGAGCGACCTGACACAATCCCAAAAGCTTATTGGCAATTGAGGGAAAATAAGCAGCGTGATGGATTTCAGCGAACTCTGTTGCAACCCCTTCCGCAAAAGACTTTAAGTGATCCAGATCCTCGTTTTCTGCTTCTGCAAGCTCAATAATCAGGTCATCAATTCGTTTCTGTTCTTCAGGTGATATAAATTTATTAATCGCTCTCGCGCCCAGCAATCCAAGAAGTATCTCTACAGTTCGATCTGTTAGCCAGCATATATCTACGAGCACATCCTTGTATCCACTTTCCAACTGCTGAACCAAGGTTACAAACAAACTGATCGCAGACCAGGATGGTCGAGCAACCTCTTCATTAGACGGGTGGGCTATGCGAAACTGTGCATTTATCCAGACCCAGTCTCGGAGCAAATAAGGCTCTGAAATGGCATATTGAGTGAGTAGTCGTATGGCACTGGAGGTACGAAGATAGAATTCGGGAGTATCACATTCGGGGGCCCAGGACGTATCCCACCGTTTAAGCGCAGCCTCAAGTTTTGTCGCGTTGATCCTGTAATCAGTCCTGGTCGCCATTTTCATCCCAATTGCATCCCTTCTCTTACAATTCCAGGTGATTATAAAACCCCAGAAGATTTTCTACTTCGCACTAGAACAGCGCAATAAAGTTTACCCAGGGCTTCTATATCGATTTTGTTACGCCGTATCCTTGTATATCCTCATCACGGTGTTCCGGCTGAGGCCAGTTTCGCGCAAAACGTCTGAGCTCATCATTTTACGCTCCCTTCACAGGCGAGCGAAATGGCAGCGTATCATCGCTAGACTTTGCGATGTATACAATTAAGGCTCAAGCATAACCCAATAACTTGAGAAAACTATAGATTAGCTTGAATGTTTTGTTTAAAAAAAAGAAGGTAGCAGATCTCCAAAAGTTAGAGTTTTTTGTATAACCAAGCCAGATTCGGTCAGATAACTGGCAGGACAAACACAATAAAACCGACGTATATACCCCGATTTCTAATAGCCCAAAAAGAATATGACTCAGCCTCGCTTAGAAAAAAGTGTCACCGGCATATACCTAACCCTCTGTAGATCAGTTTTGCATTGTTGGTAACATTAAGAGGGGCTACCCCGCTCAGCAACCCGCTCCTCTATCCACTCAATCACCTCACTCTCAACCCAAGCACTTGCCCGGCCAATAAGCGTAACTGGTTTCGGGAAGCTGTTCTCAGCCATTAATTTATACACTGATGAGCGGCCTAGTCCGGTCATATCTTTTACTTGAGGTAGTCTGATTAATCGCATGACGTGTCTCCTGTCTTAGTTCGTCATGCGATTGGCCGTGCCTGTATGTTTTTATATATTCACCACCAATTGCTCTCTCTTTGGCTTACCACGCGGCCATAGCGCTGTATCTCATACTCCTCTTGCTCATAACGTTCGTCAGCGCTGGGCTCCCAAGCCTTTGGTGGCTCAGCCCCGTATAGTGGATTAATCAGATAATTCTGTGCGATAGCGCGGGCTTCGTCAGCCAGCATATATTGCATCTCTGGGCTATCGAGATTGCCAAGTTCACGCTCCACTCCGAAAATATCCAGTCGGCTTGTCACGTTCTCAGGATACGGCCAGTTAATATCTTCCACGCAATCCATGAGTGTGATCATGTAAGCGCCCGGGGTCGGCTCGGTGCGCAAATGGTCATACAAATCATGATTGTCACCTGCTTCAATCGTTATCCCGCATAAACGTAGTAAAACCAACGCAGTTACCATGGCGGTATCGGCGGTTTGTTGTCCATAAGGTTTAGCAAGATACAGCTGAGTGGCATACACCGCAGCCAGCTCTATGCAGCCGTGCTCGTCCGCTGGCATCCACAACGCAACGCCGTTATGAAATTGGTCCATTAGCTCCATGCAGTATGGTGCGGCACTGTCTCCATGAAAGGCGCGATGAATAATATCGATATGGCGGGTTTCGAATCGTTGAATGGCCATAGTTAAGTTCTCCTGAGTTTGGTCACGCCAGAAACAAAGCTGGTCATGAAAATTGATTCGCTCACGGCATTTAGCGCCAGCATTGGCGTCATTTGACACAATGTTTAGTAAGTAACGTAATTGGATAGCTGACGTGATAAGGACATCAGATAGCGAAGCGCGGTGTATTTTTACTAGCAGCGCTTGCCGGTTTGGCAGGATTTCAAACCTATATCACCTCTGTGCATTGCCACTATTAAAGGAGACCGCCAGTGCACAGTTCATCTAACTATCAAGCGACATCCTCAGGTCGAGGTGCTGCTGATGATTAATCATTACGACCTTATTGCCGTTAAAACCGAGCCTGGAACGATAGCTGTTATTCGGGTTGCGGAGATTATTTCTCTTAGCGCGGCCGGTAACTACGTTGAAATCTTTTTCAAAGAAGGTCGATTACTACACCGAGCAACCCTTCAATCACTATTGCGCCGCATGCCGGAGCAATTTGTGCAGATCCACCGTAGCCACGTCATTAACCTGCACCACCTAAAATTGGTACAAAGCGAGCTGGGTCGGTACACAGAGTGTGTCATGGCCGACGGACAACAACTTCCGATTGGTGCTCAGTTTAAAACCGAGTTAATGAAGGGGCTTAATCTTACTCCTGATGAAACCTCTGACTGATCACCTGCCACTTCTGTTTTATCCCAATCATCCGTATCTTGAACACAAATGACACAGCGCTTGCATAGTCAATGCAATGCTCAGCCATGTCGTTTTTTCAGGATATCTAAACCAAGGACGTTTAATTATGAACATGAAACTCAACGCTCTGCTTTTAGCTTCTCTCGCACTTACTGCATGTGGAGGAGGTAGCAATTCCAGCCCAAGCGCAGGGGGCAACACCGGCGGTAATACTGGCGGCTCAAACAACGACTTTACTGTAACAGTGGCGGTTACCGGTGCAGGCGACGTGTCGCGGTCTGAGCAAACACTGAGCTCAGGCGACTCGTTCAAATTCACAGTGACACCTGATGCGCTGATGCTGACGAAGTCTGTCTCATCCGATTCGTGTGAGCTTGAAGTCGTTGGTGACGATATCTATGTCAATAACGTCACTGAAAGTTGCACAGTGAATGTGAGCTTTGACGATTGCACGGATTGCTATACCGCCGATGACTTGGTTCTTGACTACGACACCTATCGTCCAGTTATGGAACGTAACTGTGTTCGTGGTGGCCTGGTTGCAACCGGTAGTGACAACGTACCGTGGCACAACCTATGTCAAGCGGCTGAAACATTAGCAACCATGCTGGAATACAACAGTGTTGTTGTTGATGAGCTGCAAACACAAGGTGCTATTACAGCAGTGTTCGGCCCTGATGAAGGTGTGTGTGATTTACCTTACTTCGACTTCATTGAAGGTCAACCTCAGTGTGATACAGCCGAGGGTGGTTTAGGTGGTACGTCTGAACATCCGGTTACTGCCTGCAGCGCAAAGACACTCTCTGCAACAAACGATGCGTTTGGTCGTGGCGAAGAAGATGGTGAGAACACCTGTGTACATGAACTGGCTCACACCATCATGAACGTAGCTATTGATGAGCAAACACGTAACGATATTGTCGATCGTTATCACGACATTTTAAATGAAGGCGGTGACCTTTGGATACGTGACAACGGAGAACGTGCGTTTGCCCTTCAAAATGAAGATGAGTTATTCGCAGAAGTTACGCAAAGTTACTTTAACGCTAACGTCGCTATCGACGCGTTTAATCACGTTGGAGTAAACGGTGCTGATGAGCTTGCTGATTATGATCCAATCACGTTTGAATTGGTAGATAGGATCTTCATGCAAACTGCCGATCTTAAATAAACCTCGCTAGTTAAGCTCGCTCCAAGCACGGGGCGAGCCGTTTCTTCAATACAATGGTCCCATCCCAAATTTATCCGCTTTAACCCTATTTTCTTGCAGGTTCATCACTAACCCGACTTTTGTGCGACCGCTTGTGGAAAGCTCAGACTTGAATCTTCCACTATACGGAGAACAACACACATGGATATTCGCGTTTATAAATTTAATGGGCTGAAAGATGACCAGTTACTGAAGCTTCTAAACGAGCACGACAGCTTCATTATCGATGATGTCCCGCAGCTGTTCTTTTCTGAAACCATAGAAACCCTTGAAAAGCACATCGATAATCTGGGCATGAAGTCACGCGTGTACTCCAAAGCCAGAAAAACGCTTATGGCTGGGTCATTCTTCGGGCCTACCGCATTGTTTGGCGTTGCATCGGCAGCCTTTATGGGGGCGCATAATCTAGTCACCTACGATCCTGATTATGAAATTGGCAAAAACCGGATAACCGGTACTTTAACGGTAACGTACAAAAAGTAAATCTGACTAAGCAGCTCGATTCAACGAAATCTCGAACATATATCACCTGTGTGCATTTCCATAACCAAAGGATTCAACCATGCACACAGACAACCCTTGTCCGAAGCCTAAGAAAAACTATGTCACCACACGTCGACTGACCGAGATTGAGCTGTTCAATCGCGCCAGCCAGTTAATTGAAGAGCGCTTTCAGCGCGGTGATGCTTATTGCAATCCCCAAAACGTAAAAGACTTCCTGCAATACAAACTTGCTCATCAGGAGCGCGAAGTGTTCAGCGTCATGCTGCTTGATTCACAGCATCGCCTGATTGAATTCCGCGAGCTCTTTCAGGGCACCATCAACGCAGCACCTGTGTATGCCCGTGAAGTTGTGAAGGCGGCGCTGGAAACTAACGCTGCTGCGGTCATCTTTTCGCATAACCATCCATCAGGCGTACCGGAGCCATCGGAAGCCGACAAACGCGTAACCGAGCGACTGAAGCAAGCATTGCAGCTTATCGACATTACCATCCTTGACCACATCGTCGTCGGCGAGACCACCGTGTCTTTTGCCGAGCGCGGCTTACTTTAAGGAGAGCATCATGAGTTTAATTTTTAAAAGTCCTGAAGCTCGCAAGTGGGCGGTACTTGGCATTAAAGCGGCAATCACTGCGTTGGCCGTGCTTCCGCAAATTCGCCAGCAGCAACGAGAGCGAGAGATACCGGCCATACTCAAACCTGAGCATCCTCCGACTGGTGACATGTCAACGCGTGAAACAACATCAGCGCCTGGCATCTACGGACTCTTGTTTCTGGATAGCCATGGTGAGGTGGTTTCTTCGTATCGGTTCGAGCATGACGTGGTGAATCGCTACAAGGTTGACCGCGAAGAAATCATACGGGTTGCAAAAGAAGCTGAAGCTTATGCCGCTGTTATCACATTCGACCGAGCCATTTTCCGTTTAGAAACTGAATTTGTTGCTCGTAAGATTGTGCCGCTGATTGCTGATGCGCTATCAGACGCCGGTGTGCGCGTGTTTCAGCGGGCGTTTATGCCTAAAGACAGCCAACCCTAACCATTTAAGTTCCCAAATAGGTATTAAGGGAACACTGCAAGCCAATGAAAGCGGGGGCCGATGAGCAAATTAGGCTCTGAAGTTCCCGTTTTCACGTTATACGACAAAAAAGGAACTTAGCCATGGCAGAAGTCTATGCTGTTAAAAACCTCGACACCGTGAAGCTAGTCAGTCATTTGCTGGAGCGTACCTTTGGCAAACAAATGGCCGACATCTGGGATTTAGGATTAAACCTGGCACTGCGGATATCCGACTTGCTCAATATTCGGTTCGAGGACATTCGCGACGACCGCTTAATGATTGTCGAGAGTAAAACCGGGAAAACCGCCACCATCAAACTCAACGATAAGGCACTGAGTATTATCGAACGTTTACGCCGTGATAACCCGGACCATGTATACCTGTTCCAATCCCATCGCAATCGCTGGTCACTGAACAAAAGCCCTAAGCCACTCAGTCGCCGTTATGTCAGTCGGGCCATATCCATGATAGGCGAGGAGGTGGGTTTATCACTAGGCACGCACTCAATGCGCAAAACCCGAGGTTACCACCTGTACAAAAACACCAACGACCTGGCCCGAGTCACGAAAATGCTACGCCATGGGTCAGAATCGGTGACCTTGCGTTACATCGGAATAACTCAGGAGGATGTCGACCGGGATTTTGTTGAGCTGGAGATATGATCGCTCTAGCTCCCTACTTTAGATTTAACTTCTCACGATACTTTGCCAAGCGCTTAGTTGCCCGATCGACAAATTGGCTGTATTGCAGAACTTCTGAATACAACTCGCCATATGGAATACGCGTTTTATGGTCGATAATTGCTTCTGAGCTAAAATAACCCATGCCGCTGGGGAACTGCGTGTAGGACCCTGGCATTCGGCTATCGTCAATAGTGTCACCAATTAAGTAGCCGTATATTTTGCGTATTCTACCGTTCGATTTGGCAGCGAGAAGTCTCGCATATTGGATTAAATCACTTATGTGGTCTTGAAGCTCAACACCTGGCGCTTTGAACTCGACAATTACAGCCGCTCCTTCTTCATTAAATATGGCAATATCTGGCCTCTTTAATCTGTGCTTTTCATTGTTCTCTTTAAACAGCGCCTCAAGTCTCTCATCAACATCACTTTCAAATACTTTTGTAGTGTCGTCCCAAGGAAATGAAGCCAATGGCTTATCGGACGCAATATGGTCAAAATAGTGATGCTCCTCATTCAACAACCATATGTCATGGTCAACATTGTCAGTGCTATCCTTTCCTGTTGGAAAAAATATGTTGTGAATTATTTTTTCATTCTGCCGACGAGCGGATTCATCTTGCTGGCAGGCTAACATTGAATCAATCGACATTTTTAAAACGTCTAAAATTGAGGACCTCCGGACTACTAGCTGAGAAAGGTTCGCCATATCAACTTTTTTTATCGTTGAAGTGTACTTCCAAGACAACTCACCTATTTTTTCTCTAAAGTTTTCGCTTCTGGGGTCTAATTGAACTAACTCTTTCTTCAAATCAAAAATTTCAGATGTATCCTTCACAATATCATCTTGATACTTCCGAAGTACTCTTTTTGCTATGCTTTCCTCATCATCTGAGTATCGAATTTTTATATTGGCTTCGCTAATCATAGATTGAGTTATACCAAAACGTTCATTGGTTAGCTTAACTAAATTTTCTCTATCAAATTCTTGTGGTGTTAAAATTTGATATACGTAATCCTCTATAGAATCAATAATATCCTGCAATGAAAAGCCACTGAGTATATCCGAGCCAACGCAATCCTTTTTTAAATTAAAGTTGTCGCGTTGATCATTCACAGTATTTTCAAGAATTTCACTTTCAACAAATATAAGCTCGAACATTTCGTTAATCGGCTTTTCTCTGTCTCGTTGGTTTTTAAAATAATGTTTGCTCAGCGATAGCACCACTGATGAATTAGCACAAAGAGCCACTTCATGTTTTGAATCTTTAAATTTACTTGCTTCCAGTGAGTACCGTGAGATTTTTATAGCCGCTTTTTGATCCTGTGAATTACCATGGATGCAAGTTAATGGCAGCACACTAGTTTCGGTTGGTGATGGTAATTCAGCCGATCTAATATGAACTGAATTTGAATGACCAGCTAGGTTATCGCTTATCTTTATGTCGAAGTCACCTATGACACCTTTCAAAAAAATCAGCCTGTTCAAAAAAGTCATAAACAAGTGCTGCTTGATTGTCTCAGCTGCGAGATCGCTTTTTACGCCATTAGAGTCAAAGTGCTTCCGTGCGGCATCTTCTTTAAGCCAACTTAACTCCAATGTCGTCTTTTTTTCGACATCTCCAATTACTGAATGCTTAAAATCGCTAATTTGAATTTCACGAGTATTTTCATTCACATTCAATTCAACCAAACTTAATTGGTCAGCTTCAGACACCACACTAGATATAGCCAATTTCGTAAAAAAATGAAAAAACTGAATGCGTCCCGTACCCTTGCATTTTCCTAACCCGGATATTTTTAAGTGATCTTTAAAAGTCGAATCTCTAGTTACAAAGGCTTTTAGCTGTTGCGGCCCGAATCCCGCGCCATTATCAGTGCAAGAAATAGTGATATTTTTCTCACCAAACTCCTCAAATAGTTGATGCTTTTCGAAGTCTATTTTTATTTCGACAGTTAAAGCATCATCAAATTTCTCAGATTCACGGCGAATTAAATATGAGTCGATTGCATTAGAAAGAAGCTCATCAATCACCACATACTTATTTGAGCTGATATCCGTATTCTTGAGTCCGCCATTAATATCCAACGTCATATTAAATTCCCGGTTAAGTTAACGTGGCATTCAAGTTCCTGCAGATTTTTTTATCTTTACAAAACAAAATGCAGACTAATGAATGAAACTCGACTCGGACGACGCTGAAGTGGCAAAGCGGCAGCAGCCATCCTGAAAGAAAATCTCAGCGAATCCTATTTTCTTTTAGTCATACTAAATCTTTCATGTTGCCAGAATTAGGTGGAGGAATACAAGCTGTGTTGTATAACTAGATATACAAAGAATCGAGAGCTATTGTTGCTAGAATTTTACCATGCTTTCGCCATTGTTTTTTTCATTACTTCACTGGTCTGATTAAGCAGTGTTGCGCCAGCAAACTGTCGTACGTAGAGTCAACTATTTCTGCGCAACACGTCCAGCCAAATAAAGCGCCTCTAAGTTCTGGCTTAAAAACTCCTGCGCTAATGCTGAACAAAAGTCCACCGACTCAAGCGACTTCGGCAATCGGTTGGCAAGGGTGGTACTTAAGTATATAGCTTGTTCCTGCACCTGCATGCCCTCTTTGGTAACTAAGCTCGACATGGTCGTGATGGCATCGACCAATTCCTTGGGTATCTTCTCCTTGTATTTGGTCTGCTTTGCAGTTGCCTTTATTTGCGTTGCTGTAAGTGGTCGAATTCGATAACTCATAAATTTATCTCCTGACCATTCGTCACACCTGGCTACCCACTGAACCTATACATCGATTGGTTGGTGGCATTTTCTACCGCTCACCGATAAACCAGCCAACATTTGTCGTGCTGGCGCATAGATGCCATTGAGAATGCAAGGAGGACGTAATGGGATTATTTAGTCTATTGGGTAAGGCATGGGATGGTTACCATAGCCATGAAGAAAAACGTTATCTGGGGATCATTAAACGCGAATCGCTAAGTTGTAACGACTGCGGTAAATTCGCGGTTCCAGTTTATGGAACCAAAGATAAGTATGAATGCCTGAGCTGTGGTCGCCGGTTCGCAAATCGCAACCACAGCATTGCTACCAAACTTAAGGGTTCATCCGGCGTGTTCCTTGAGCGCTATTATCAGGAACTGGTCGACAAGCTCCGCTAGCCAATCCGGTGCTGAATCCTAAGTGGCGCAAGTGCATGGCCTCAAAAGGGCTTAGCCGAGCTAGGAAACTTAAGCGCTCAAATATGTGCGCCAAGTCATTCCAGTACGACATCTGTGATTTATCCAAAACACTGGTGTGATTGCGGCTAAGCTTTACAAACTCCCCCGGAAAGAACATGTCCATTTTCAATGCATAGCACCATGCCATTTGGACTCGCTCAAGCAATGCAGATGAGGTTTCAATTAGGCCCTCGTATATCTCTGCATCCATGATGATAACCAGCTGGTAGATAGGGGCATCCGAGCTGATGTCCTGTGCTTCGTGATAAATCAGATGCACTCGGTCGCTGTAATAGCCGGTATCGTCTTTGTGCTGAGGCAGCCCAGCCCAACGCAGCTCACTCATAAAACGCGTCTTAAATGCTTTCATGAGGCCATGTGGATACCCAAAGACTCGCTCCGGCTGACTGAGGTTTAACCGTATCGTGTACGTTCGGCCACTATGACCAGGTCGGTTAACCAAGCTATCGAGCAATTGCTCAAGCACAGGGGTATGAAACGGACCCTCGTGCTGAACAACGGGCAAGCCTTTGAATGTATCGCTGTAGTGAATTGAATCTGACATGTGAAGTTCTCCTGTGAGCGTTTTGTCACAAGATGATTCAGGCCAGTATTTATTTATCGATATGGTGTTTAACAGCGGTTAACCGTTGCTACAACCAAAGCTACGCTCAGGGGTTCCGTAGACCTTTGTTGTCAATTTGGCAAAGTAACTGGTGCGCCGGAACAGACTGAGCAAGATTTCATGGTGGTAACCAAAGCAAGAGTCGACTCGGTAGCAACAGTCCGGCAAGAAGCGTACACCTTTGACGCCTAATTCCTCAGGCACCTTTAATGCATATGCCCATGACCTTGTGATTCGATTGGCCAAGTTCGTGTTAGAGCTGTCGGTTCTGCCGAGCCCATTGAATCGGTCCCCATTTAACAGCAACACCACGTGGTAATGCGGGCGTTGATTGTTGGACTGCTCTCTCACCCAGATGTAGCGAACTTTCGTCGCGTGGCACCGGACGCCTTTGGCGGCTTTACTTCTTTCCTCATACGCAATTTTGTCACGCAGAGAGTCGAAGAACCGTGAGATGACATTGGTATTGAAGTCGCCGGTGTAATCTAGCGGAAAGTGCAAGTCGAACCGCACAATAAACAACCTGCTATAATCACTTAGCGCGGTATCGTAAACCGCCTTTATTGAATCCAGATAATTAGTCACCAGTGGACCACGATGAGTGAGTACAGGTAAACCGTGGTAGTGACTCTCAGTTGATAGCTTAAGGTTAGGGTTAGTGCGGGTGTTACTTGTCATGACTTTTTTCCTATGGTTGATGGTTTCATAGGAATAGACTCATCATGTAATTATTAACGTATATCAGCTGTATCTAAGCGAGCAGCTTTGAGGCTGCTCTTATTGACTTATATTACTTATATATAAAGGTATTATTACAACCGACACCCCAAATGGTCGCATCAGCAGGATTGAGTGCGTGTGCGCCGAATGGTTTGATGAAAATGGGTGGTGAAGTTGTTCTGTAGTTAGGTGAACATAGATTTCGCAGCTTGATCAATTTTAAGATTGATGTTGAGCGCTAATTACCTGCAAATGAAGATTCCCGTTAGGATGAAAAAATCGCCGCTACCGAGAGTGCTGCTCTCTAACTCGAACATAGCGCAGGTCAAACAGATGACAATGGCCATATTTACGCTTCTTCCATAGCCTCAAAAATAGCGCCCAAATATTCAACTATTAATTCCTCTTTCGAAGTGATGATTTTAAGCTCTCGATTAAGAATCTACGCGCCTGTAAATGTTGATACAAGACTATAAACCTGACCAGTTTTGACGCTGCCATCTACCATTTGTATTAATGCTAATTAATACAGACATCGGCAGGTTATTAACACTTCTGCTCACGTCGAGGAACAACAAAAAAACATGGCAATTATCCGTCTCACAACACATCTGATAAAAAATAAATTTTTTCAATGAAATAAATTTCAATTTAAAATCAGAAATTTCTGTTATGATAGCCTTTAACAAAAGGCTTTTCAGATGTCTAAGCCAACATAATCTGTATGCGTTTTAAATGTTTTATATTAGACGTTACAGTTGCGTTAAACATGTTTTTAATTTGTGTTTAATAGTCTGTTTTATTGGCGTTATTGTGTGTTTTTTAAAGCCGGTCTAGTACAACCATCTAGGGGTTTTAAATCATTTTGTGGGTGTGACTTTGAAAGGGATAATTTATGGGTATAAAACGCTTCGTTTCTGAGTATTCTAAAAAAAATACACCTTCCAATATTTCTCAAATTTATTGGATCTATCAGCAACTGATTGATGCTAAGAAAATTCCCAAGCCGACCTCGCCTCCAACACGTGCTGAACGGAAAGACGCAATAACTTATTGGCTTGATAAAAAATACGAAGCAGGCGGTGAAAGTGCAGTTAACGAGCAGCATTGGTATGCTACGCAATTGCGGAACTATCATGCGTCAGCCCTCAAAGATTCAGACATTGCGTGGATTACAAATTTACGTAGCCATGAGGCGTATCTGTTGTGGTTAACGTTACTGAGAAGCGCCGTACCGGTGCATCCCAACGAGGCAAGCATGATCACTTCTGATATATATCTCTATTATGACCGTGAAATGGAAGAGAGTTTCTGCCCACAAGGTGTGTCAAATAACGCGTACTTGGCGTTAGGCTTGAGCACTAAACCTAGGACAATCAAAGAGCTTCATGGCTATATAGTGGACTTCTTAATTGGATGGAGTGTGGATTCTGACACCAAAAGGGATTATCTGCTGAAATTAAAGGCTTTCTTGGACCAATCACCACCCGAGCTGTGGTTTAATTTTGCTAAAAACGAGACCGAGGTGAGGCTTGACTGGCTTTGGAATTACATGCGAACTACAGCCAAGCTTCCAGGCTTAGTTAGTGATTCGCTGACGGATTTCCGCTGGGAAAGGTTATATGCTGAATTTCGAATGCTAGACAAGTCCGATGAAGTCCTTATTAAAATTCACAAATCTGCTCAGAAAGCGTTTGCCAACTCAGTTACCGCAAAATCAAATGGCCGTAAAGCTAGAATAAACCTAACCATAGATAAAGAAGCGAAGGAAATTCTGGAACAAATAGCTGGTGGGCCCAGGAAGCAAAGTCAGCTCGTACAGGAACTGATTTATAGAGAAGCAAAAAAAATTAGCGAGACGCCCTGAAGGACTCTTTTCGTCAAAGTATCGGGGATAGCTTAAGCGCCAGCTTCGCCAACGCTTCCTTGCGTTCCTCAAAGTAATCATGCCGGTCGTAAATGCCTTCAACCCCTTTCAATTTATGGTTGAGGCATCGCTCGGCAACGTGGCCAGGTACGCCCAAGCTAGCTAGCAGCGTGCGACAGGTGCGACGTAAGTCATGTACACGAAAGTATTCTAACTCACCCATCAAGTTAGGTGGCGTGGTGCGTTTGCCAGTTTCAATGCCGAACATCTTACCAATCGCTCGGTTTAGGGTATCAGGTCCCATGTGTGGACGAATGGCTCGGCGGCGACTCGGAAATACGTAGTCTGATCCTGCCGCACGGATTTGAAGCTCCTGGAACAGCTCTACGGCTAAATCAGGTAATGTAATGGTCAGCCCTACCCCTGACTTACTTCGTTCCTTAGGAAGCTCCCAAACGGCCTTATCGAGGTCAAATTCTTTCCATTTCGCTTCACATAATTCCGATTTTCGGCACCCCAGCAGTACCAGCAAGGTGCAGGCGATGTAATTATCTCGGGTAAATGACTGCGGATTCGCTCTGAACACTTTAAATGCATGCTTAAGCTCATCGATGGTAAGGGCGCGGTCGCGGCTCTTCTCAATACCACCAGCATCGTCCACCTGAAATGCACTTGCCGGGTTAGCGCCAATCACATCAAGCTTGATGCCGTGATTAAACAACTGCTTGCAGTACATCAGTGCATCGTTGGAAATAGTAGGGCGGCCAGAATCGTTAATAGCAGTGATCACACGCCGGATGTCCCGAGCGGTAACTTGGTCAACGTTGTATTCGCCAATGTGGGGAGCAATGTCATTGCGATAGACCCGCTCTGGAATTTGTGGATGTTTCAGGCGCTTGCGGTTCACCTGTTGCCAATCTTCGAACAGATCATTCACGGTCTTGAGCTCTTGCATCTGAACTTGTTTCTTCAATGCCACCAGATTCTGACCTTCGCGAACCTGAGCCATTTTCAAAGCGGCTTGCGCACGAGCTTCGCTCAATGACATATCGATGTATTTACCCAGAGTCAATTCGCGACGCTTTTTATTAAAGCTATAGCGGAGCATCCAATAAGCTTGCCCAGGCTTTTTATCAGTCGTGGTGGGTACGACAAAATATAACCCACCACCATCGGCGAATCTGCCAGGCGTTTTCTTTGCTAAGGAAGCGACTTTAGTTGCGGTAAGGTTAGCCAAGCTATTGATTCCCATGAGTAAAGGTGGAAATTATGATTTACCCACCACTTGCACTTCACAGAACTATAGCATACCCACCACTTTACCCACCACTCTTTACTGGATACCCACCACTTTCTACGGATTTCAACGGACACTGAAAATAAAAAACCCCTTTAAATAAAGGGCTTTGAGGTCAATTACGGATGACTGCGAACATCACTCAATATTCTGGATCTGCTCCCGCATCTGCTCAATCAGAACTTTCAAATCTACTGCAGCGGCGGTGATGTCTGCATTTATAGACTTCGAAGCCAGGGTATTGGCTTCGCGGTTGAACTCTTGCATCATAAAGTCCAGCCGGCGGCCGCAAGCGCCGCCTTTGCGCAGTATTTTGCGGGTTTCTACTACGTGGGCGTTCAGGCGGTCTAGTTCTTCAGCTACGTCTACTTTTTGCGCCAGCATAATCATTTCTTGCTCAACGCGCTGGGGGTCAAGTTCTACTTTGGCTTCTTCAAAGCGGGCTTGCAGGCGTTCGCGCTGCCACTGCACCACTTCGGGCATGCGGCCTTTTACAAAATCGGCTTGTTCGGTAATGCCTTCTAAGCGTTCTTCCAGCATTTTTTGTAAGGCAGCGCCTTCGCTTTCGCGGTTACTAATAAACTCGCCAATGGCTACTTCCAGACTGGCCAGCACGTCGGCCTGCATGGCGTCGTTGTCGTCTTCCTGGGCTTCCACTACGCCCGGCCAACGCAGCACGTCCATCGGGTTCAGCTGCGCGCTCATAGACTGATTGGCAACCCAGTTAGCGCTGGTAATGACGCTTTTGGCCAAGTCTTCGTTCAGGCTCAGGCTGGTTTGGGTGGCTTGTGCTACATGCAAGGTCAGTTTGCATTCCACTTTGCCGCGCTGCAGTTGCTTACGAAAGCGTTCGCGCAACATGTTTTCCAGGCTACGGAACTGCTCAGGCAAGCGAAAGTAAGTTTCTAAATAACGCTGGTTTACAGAGCGTATTTCCCAAACGGCGCTGCCCCAGTCGGCTTTGTGCTCGTGGCGTGCGTACCCGGTCATGCTTTGAATCATGTGAAAACCTGTTTACAGAATGTCAGCGCTTAGTTTAAGGCTACGACAGCGGCACCGCAAGCTGCTATAATTCTGCGTTCATTTTATTGAATTCATGTGCGAGCAAGAACAACGCGCACCCAATTAAGAGGTTATGCCCATGCGCCCAAGCGGACGTACAGCTCAGCAAATTCGCCCGGTTACTATTACCCGTAATTACACCTTGCACGCCGAAGGCTCAGTACTCATTGAGTTTGGCGACACCAAAGTGTTGTGTAACGCCAGCGTTGTAAAAGGTGTTCCACGTTTCTTAAAGGGTAAAGGCCAGGGCTGGATAACGGCTGAGTACGGTATGTTACCGCGCGCTACACACACCCGCTCCGATCGTGAAGCGGCGCGTGGTAAGCAAGGCGGCCGTACGATGGAAATTCAGCGTTTAATTGGCCGCTCACTGCGCTCATGCGTTGATTTAAACGCTCTGGGCGAATACAGCATTACTATTGACTGTGACGTGATTCAGGCCGACGGCGGCACGCGTACGGCTTCTATTACCGGCGCCTGTGTGGCTTTGGTTGACGCGCTTAACTATATGCGCAGCAACGGCATGGTAAAAACCAATCCGTTAAAAGGCATGGTGGCGGCCATTTCTGTGGGCATGTACCAAGGCAACGCGGTTGCGGATTTAGACTACCCGGAAGACTCCAAAGCCGAAACCGACATGAACGTAGTGATGACCGAAGATGGCAAGCTGATTGAAGTGCAGGGCACCGCCGAAGGTGAAGCCTTTAGTTTTGAAGAAATGAACGAAATGTTAGGGCTGGCGCGCAATGCTATTCGCGAGCTGGTGGATGCGCAAAAAGCTGCATTGAATTAAGAATAGAGGACCAACATGAAGCCGTATCAAAAGGAATTTATTGAATTCGCGATTAGTCGTGGCGTACTCAAATTCGGTGAGTTTACGCTGAAGTCGGGTCGGGTTAGCCCCTACTTTTTTAACGCCGGCTTATTTAATAAAGGCTCGGATTTAGCGCGTTTAGGTCGGTTTTATGCCGCCGCATTAGAAGACAGCGGTGTGGGCTATGACTTAGTATTCGGCCCAGCTTACAAGGGCATTCCTATTGCCACGGCAACCGTGGTTGCCTTGTTCGATCATCATCAAAAAGACGTGCCTTACTGCTTTAACCGTAAAGAGAAAAAAGACCACGGCGAAGGTGGCAATTTGGTTGGTTCTGAGCTGAAAGGCAAGGTGATGCTGGTAGACGATGTAATAACTGCCGGCACAGCTATTCGCGAGTCGATGGAAATTGTGCAGGCCAATGGTGCTGAACTGGCGGGCGTATTAATTGCGCTGGACCGTCAGGAAAAAGGCACCGGCGAGTTGTCGGCTATTCAGGAAGTAGAACGTGACTACAACGCCAAAGTTATCAGCATTGTGGGCTTAAACGACGTGATTGCTTACCTGGAAAATAACGACGAGTTTGCCCAGTTTGTTAGTAAGGTTAGCGACTACCGCAGTCATTACGGCGTCGCTTAAACCATACTCAAGTAAACGCCCCTAGAACTGTTTAGGGGCGTCATACATTACACCAATACGACCATTCAGTATTTGACACTCGCCACCGGTTTTCTTGGTGGTGCTGGCGTCGTCCACCTGCAGAATCATGGTAAAGGCGTCTTCTACCAAACGCATTTGGTTACGCTCGCTGCACAGCAGCCGCAGCGCATCAATAGAGCCACGTGCGGCCATAAACTTCGTGCTTGGTTCGGCGGTAATCAGGCCTACGTTGTCGCTTAGTTGCACGTCACTAATATCGCTGTCGCTTATCGTGCCGTGGCTGCCATCCAGTAAATAATGAAAAGCGGAAGCTACCGCTGCATCGGTTTGCTGTGCGGTCATGCTAAAGAACACACCACGCTCACCAAATACCCGAAACTTACTGTCCATTAAGTTCACCATTAACGCGGTGTTGGCATCAATACCCACCGCCATTGGCGTGCTGGTAGTGGCAGCCACTCGCAGCATGCGCGCATGGCGGCCCAGCTCTGAGAACTCAGTGTCTAAGGTGGCATAAGGAAACAAGCCCAGGCCACCTAACGGATGATAAGTCAGGCTGTTCTGATCCAGGTTCTGCGGACAGCTGTTGTCGCGGTGGCAGTTAAAAGGTGGTGGCTCAGAGGATATAGCGCCATCAATCATAGCCGCGCGGCTGGTGCCGTTGGTGATCATGGGGCGCGCGGTTATTGCCGCAGTACCACCAGCATTGGCACCTACCACCAGGGTTTTACTTTGCACCGCGCTGTAAATAGCGCGCAGTAATTCGGTCGGGCGGTTTTCCTGATTCAAAAAGGCTTTGCGAACTAAATTCTGGTTATCGCCAGCAAAGAATACCGCGTCGGCATTACCCAGCAGTTCGCTCCAGGCGTTCTCGTTTTTGCAAAAGCTAACCTGGGTTTCATGGCGCTGGCTATGAACCCGAGCTCTGTCCCAGCTACCAAGGGCTTTGGGTCGGTAGCTGTCTAGTTTGTCGCAGCCATTGTCACGTTGTGCTTCCGCTACAGCGGCGTCCATGGGCAGCCAGGTGGTGGTAGCGCCAGCATTTTCAAACACTGACAAATACAAATCGGCTGCATGCAATGGGTCTCGCGAACCTGCCGTTATCACCAGTATTTCTGGTTTTTCGTCGTCGCCTTTGTTGCTGCGCACCTCTGCCGCCAAGGCCACAAAGCGCTTTACGATTTCGCGCGACGCTTTGTTTAAATTATCGGATATATTGGCCTGCTCGCTCATGCCCTCGGGTACCGGCATTTCCAAATGGTCAATAATACGGTTCCATTCGGCATCGGAAAGTTCACTGTAAAGGTGTCGATTGGCGCGCCGGGTAAATTCCTCTACAAACACGCGTTCAGGAATAACTTTCTCTTTTACCCGGTCGTAAACCGTGTCCAGTGCGTCGGACACACGATCACGCATAGGTCGGCGTAATGCCGGCCACACGCTGTCGTCCAGCGCTGCCGCACGGTAGCGACCACCCAGATTGATGTATCTGTCCATGCGCATTTGGTCGCGATCAAACCAGTCGGCCAAGTTGCAGTTCATGGAGTCCATACTGGAGCAGATTTTCAGGCCGCCACCAATCAGCATTAACTGATACTCGGGGCCTTGCTGACTTGGTTGTTGCTCAGGCTGCGCTAGTGCGGACGCGGAAAAAAAGCTGCCGCTTAAACATAAGCCTGCAACCAAGGCTTTTACGATGAACTTACCTTGCTTACCGGCAGAACTACTTAATTTTCGCACGTTCAAAAGCATGCTGAATCCTCTGTCGTTTTAACACTCAGGGTTGCCCTTATTATGACTGGGTCACACGGGAATTGACAGGTAGACAATAAAATCGACTGTCAAGTTCTGGAAAAGTTGACTGATCTGTTGTTCAGGTGGTGCTACTATTGCGAATTGTTATAGTTTTGGCAGGTTACAACCGTGGGTTTATCGCGCATTTTACAATTAAACACACTGCTCGTTCTACTGCTCTGGTGCTGGGCTATGCTGCCGCGCCCTGCCGCCGCGTACTACAAAGGCAACCCCAATCAGCTTGAGTTCCGCGACCCGGTGCAGGGTAATTTACCCAATTATGTAAAAGCGGCACTAGAAGAAGCCTATGCCGAGCTTGGCATTACGCTGAATTACCTGCCCATGCCGCGCCAGCGCAGTTTGGTAGAAGCCAACAAGGGCAATATTGCCGGTGAACTGGCGCGCATTCCCGAAATTAACGATGACTACCCGAATTTACGCCGGGTGGATTTTCCGTTGTACGCGTTTAATGTGGTGCTGGTTGCCGACCGCCGCCGCTGCGGTATTTGTGCCTTTGAACAAATTGAGAATGTGGCGCACGTAAATGGCGTCCAGATTATTGAAGATTTTCTGATACGTCAGCCGCGCCAGCGTCCGGTTGCCACCATGGAAAGCATTAAGCAACTGACCTCACTGCTGGAAAACAATCGCGTTGAAGCCATTTTAATGACCGACTTTGAGTTTCAGCAAACCGACTTGGCGAAGCAGCGCCATTATATTCGGGTACCGCTAGAGCGCGCGCTGGCGTATCACTACGTGAATAAGAAACACGCCAACCTGATTCCCAGGTTAGAGCGAAAACTACTCAGCATGCATGACTCGGGTCGCATTGAGCAATTGCTTGAGCAACACAATGTAAGCCTGCCCAACGGCACACCACCGCTCCAGCAACAACCGCTGTTGCGATTAATTGCCGACAACTGGGACAGCCTGACGAACAGTGACGGCAGTGGTATGTACTGGCAGTTAATGCGTCGTATTTTTAGCCCGGTAGCCGAAGAACTGGAGCTGAATGCCAGCTCGTTTCGCCGCGCTAACTTGAGTCTTGCCGAACGCCGCTACGATGTGATGTTGGCCGCTTACGACCAACTGCAGCCTGAAGGCACTATTATTAGTGAAACCCACTTTGATTACGACCAGCCGGTGTACGTAATTGCCAATAGCAAAGATACGATAAAAGACATTCAAGCCGGTGAGTTAAAGCTGCCCGTTTGTCACACCCAGGGCTATAGCTACGAAGAGTTTTTACCTAAAGGCATGCTGTACTATGCCGCTTCGGGCAGCCTGGATTGTTTTGCGTTACTGGATTTAGGTCGGGTTGCCGCGGTTATTGACTACCGCCGCAATATTCCCGAGTGGCTGGAAAGTTCGCATGCCGAAATGCGGCTGCACGATGGCCTACCACTGCAGTTGGTATTTCAGAACACACCACTGGGTCGCCAACTGCGTAGCCACTATGAAAAAACCATGCGTGAACTGGTGCAAAGCGGCGAAATTACCGATATTTACGACGCTGAACAACTACGCAAAGCCAACTTAATACCCAAGCTTTAAGGTACCGACCGCTCATGTTTCATATTGCGCTTTATAATCCAGTTATGGCCGCAAATGCAGGCAATATTATTCGGCTATGCGCTAATAATGGCTGTATGTTGCACATGATTGAGCCGCTGGGCTTTGACTTTGAAGAGAAGAAATTACGCCGGGCTGGGCTGGATTATCACGATTTAAGCCGCGTGGAGCGTTACCCCGATTACGACAGCTTTAAGCAAGCCATGGGCGAACGCCAAATTTATGCCATTACCACCAAAGGTACGCGTAGCTATACCGACATAAAGTTCGAAGCGAACGATGTGTTATTGTTCGGCTCTGAAACCAGCGGTCTGGCACCAGAAGTTATGGCGCAAATTCCACCAGAGCGCCGCCTGCGGGTTCCCATGATGCCAAATAACCGCTCGTTGAATCTGTCTAACACAGTGGCACTGGTTAGTTACGAGGCCTGGCGTCAACAGGGGTTTATGAACTCTATTGACGCCAATGGCTAACGCACTATTTGATTAAGATTCTTTGCATCAGACAGCTAGGTTTTGGCGCAACCTTGGTTTATTTTGTCATTTCAAGCTGCCGTTTCAGTTCACGTAGCAACTGATCACGATAGCGATCGGTCTCCATTACTATTTCATGCTGGCTGTGAGCAATCACTTTTAAGCCACTGTTGGGGTGAGTCAGCCGGCTGGCAAACCGTATTTGCCCGTCGGGTTTTATCACCCGGTCGCCACCTGCTTGCAGCACGCGTACCGGAATTGTGATTTTATCGGCACAGCCAATAGCATTCTCACTGGCAAGCAAAGCTTCACGCAGCCAGCTAAAGGTAGGCCCACCTAGCTTTAGTTCATGGTCGGTTTCATACACTTCGCGAAAAGCCCGGTAGCGGGCGCGACTGCTAGTAAGCACATTGTCTTCAAAGGTCAGTGACTGGTAGTCACCCATGCCAAAGAAATACCAGGGATTCAGCGGCGCCAGGCGTTGATTCAGCCAACTGCCAATAGTAACCGCCGCACGAGCCAGCCAGGTAGGAACCCAGCCGCTGCTAATGGACAACATGGGTGCGCTGAATACCGCCGCTTGCAGTTTGTGCTCATGCTCAGCCATGTACAGTGCCGCTATAGCGCCGCCCATAGAGTGCGCCAGCAGCACCTGCCGATGGGAGGGAAGTCGTTCGTTTACCAGATGACAAAACCGGCCAAAATCATTTACATAATGCCCGAAGCTATGCACGTGGCCTTTGTTGGGGTTGGTGGTCATACGGCCGGATTTGCCCTGGCCCCGGTGGTCTAATATAGCCACCGCAACGCCTAGCTGCGCCATTTCCCACACAAATTCCTGATATTTCATTGCCGCTTCAATGCGGCCGGGGGAAACCACCACCACTTGAGTACTTGCAGCCGGCACGCAAAATACGGCATTGAGCTGCAGCTTGTCTTCACCGACAAAACTAACTTCTTCGCAGTGTTGGTGCCAGAAGGTTTGCACGTGATCGCGGAAAAACGCGGGCCATTCCGGGCTAGTATCAGCTGGCCGCTGGGGGTCGGGTATAAGTTCGGCATCCAGTACTGGGGCATCGCGCATGGTCTGCAGGTTATCCTTCGCTGCTATTTTTGTCCTTGTCAGCTTCACAGGGTAAGTGAATGCTAACTTCCAAACCACCATCGGGATGATTCCGCGCACTCAGCTTACCGCCAAGTACACCTGCGGCACGACGGCTTAACGCCATACCTAAACCAACGCCGGCCTGCGGCAACCGCGACGGATCACCACGGTAAAACGGCTCAAATAGTTTTTCCATTTGGGCGTCGGTAACACCTTTCCCGTGGTCTCGCACAATCATAACACACCAGCCTGTAGGCGCCTTAGAACAGCTAATTTCTACCTTACCACTGCTGTACTGCAAGGCGTTACGCACCACGTTTTCCAGCACCAACCGCAACAACTCCATATCGGCGTGTAAGTCGGGCCAAACTGAATCGTCTACCAGCACCAGTCGTTTCTCAAGGCTGGCATCGGAATAAATTAAATCGGCAATCAGCCGGTTCGCTAATTCCTTGGTAATGATGCGCTCACGGTTTAGCTTAATCAGACCATTTTCCAGTCGTGACAGCGACAATATGCGTTCAATAATACTGCCCAGCCGTTCTAAGTCGCGCTCCATTTGGTTCCAGTGCGGATTATCTGCGGCTTCTTTTTCAGTCAGGCTTAGAGCCACCTGCATACGTGCCAGCGGCGATCGCAGTTCGTGCGATACATCGCTTAACAAGCGCCGCTGAGCGTCACGCGACACCGCTAAATCATGTGCGGTTTTTTTCAGCGCGCGGGCCAGTTCACCCAGTTCGTCGCTACGGCGAGGTAAGTTTCGTAGTTTGGGAGAAGCACTGCCGGCGGCAATTTCGCGGGTGGCGCGAGTTAACCGATGAATAGGCTGTACCAGCCAGTAACCTAATAGCAGGGCAATAAAACCGCTGCCCACGGCCAGCACTATGGTTCGTGCTTCGCGGGTTTCCCGCTCCGATACCTGCCGCTGCTGCAGTTCGTCGGCCGATAACGGGCGCGTAAGCAATAACCGGGTGCCGTTTAATTCAAAGGGGCCAACCAGTAACAGGTTTTCCAGCGTGCGTTGCTGCGGCACACCCGCATCAATTTGTTTTAGAAGCGTTGCCTGGTGCCGACTTGCCAACCCGGCATCTACTAAAAACTGTTGCTGACCTTCAGGTGCCAGTCGCACTACCACGCGATAGTCGCCTGCCACCAGCCGACCAGGCTCTAACGAGCCGAAGGTAGCAGGGTCACTCAGTAGAGGTTCTAAAGTTCGGCGAATTTCTTGCGCTAACGGAATGGGGGTTTCAGCTTTGGTTTGCCATAGTGCTATGACGAAACCGCTGCTGGCAGTCAAGAATAAAAGTATCCAAAACAGCACCAGCAGCCGCAGCGTTAGGGAGTTATACCAGCGGGTATGTCGAATTTTCATCGGACCTCAATTAAACGGTAACCCCTCCCCCGGACAGTTTGAATGCGCTCAGGAGAAGCCGGTAGCTTCTTGCGTATGTTACTGATGTGTACGTCCAGGCTACGGTCAAAAGGAGCCATGGCACGACCTAACGCCGCCACCGATAGCTCGTCTTTACTAACCAGCTCGCCGGCGTGTTGCATCAGACAACGCAAAATATCGAATTCAGTAGGCGTTAGTGTAAGCTCCACCTCGTCACAAGTCACTTCGTTCAGCGTAGGATTTAACACACAACCCGCATAATCCATGGGTTCAGATTTTACCGTGGTATTGGATGAGCGACGCAGCAGCGCTTTTATACGTGCCTGCAGTTCTTTCGGGTAAAAGGGTTTGGGTAAGTAATCGTCGGCGCCTAAATCCAGTCCGGTAACCCGGTCCTCGTCGTCACCACGTGCGGTAAGCATCAGTACCGCAGTGTTACGGTGCTGCTGACGTAACCGCTGCAGTAACTGCAAACCGTCGATGCCGGGCAACATAATGTCCAGCAAAATCAAATCAAAACCACCGTTGAGCGCCAGCTGTAAGCCACTTTCGCCGTCCAGGGCACACGTCATTTTGTAGCCGTCCTTGGTGAGCACCTGATCCAGCATGCTACTAAGTTCAGCGTCATCATCAACTAAAAGAATTTTGGTCATATCGAGTCTTTGCCCTCAGCTTTTATTCAAAGCTTTACTGGTTACCATATAGAGTTATAGGAGCTTTGACTCTAACGTAAAGATAAGTTGCGTCTATATGTAAAGATTTACCCGAACTTTACACTGATAACACTCTTTTAAGTGATCTTCTTGGTGTTCGTTTCCGCTTCGGCTAACTTGCGGGTTAAGGTGTTGCGCCCCCAACCGAGTTTCTTCGCGGCGTTCTGTTTATGCCCGTTGCAATAGTCCAACGCCTGTTGCAATGCTTGCTGTTCCAGTTGCTGCACGGCGTGGTCCAGCAACCCCTGCTGTCCGCTGGCCAGCTGCTGCGCAAACCAGTGTTCAAAGGCCTGCAACCAGTTGCTGTTAACTGCCCCAGTAGTTATGTTCTGGTTTAAGCTGCCAGGGTTATCACTCAAGTTTTGTAGCTCTACCGGCAAATCACTCACCGCTATTTGTTGCCCCGGCGCCATAACCGTAAGCCAGCGGCAGGTGTTCTCGAGTTGCCGCACGTTCCCCGGCCAGGGTGCCTGCTGCAATATTAGCAGCGCTTGCCGGCTCAAGTGCTTGGGCTTGCCACCAAGTTCTTTGGCGGCGCGCTGTAAGAAGTGCTGCGCCAGTTTAGGAATATCGCTGCGGCGCTCATGCAGACTTGGTAACTGCAACCGAATCACGTTCAGGCGATGGAACAAATCTTCCCGAAACGCACCTTCCTGCACCCGTTGCTCTAACTGCTGGTGAGTGGCAGCAATAATACGCACATCCACAGTAATTGCCTGATGCCCGCCCACCGGGTAAAACTGACCTTCGGCTAATACCCGTAACAGGCGCGTTTGCACCGCCAACGGCATGTCGCCAATTTCGTCCAGAAACAACGTGCCACCGTGGGCCTGTTCAAAGCGGCCTTGACGTTTTTGCGCAGCGCCAGTAAAGGCCCCTTTTTCGTGCCCGAACAATTCGGATTCAATTAATTCGGCGGGTATAGCCGCCATGTTCAGCGCAATAAAAGGTTGCTTTTGACGCGGGCTGTGCTGATGCAAAGCGCGAGCTACCAGCTCTTTACCCGTACCTGAAGCGCCGGTAATTAATACGCTCACGCTGGAGTGCGACAACCGCCCAATGGCACGAAACACATCCTGCATAGCCGGGGCTTCGCCGATGAGTTCGGAACCAATTTCCGGTACCTGAGGCGCGGGTGCACTGTGCTTTTCCCGCTGCTCAATGGCGCGCCATACGGTTTTAATGGCATCGTCTAAATCAAAAGGCTTCGGCAGATACTCGAAGGCGCCACCCTGAAAGGCACTGACGGCACTGTCCAGATCGGAGTGCGCCGTCATCACGATAACCGGAATTTGAGCATGCTGTTGTTGCAGTTTGGCCAACACCTGCAAGCCGTCTTCGCCGGGCATACGCACGTCGGTTAGCACCACACTGGGTTGCTGCGTGGCCAGCGCTTCGCGCAAACTGCTGCCGGTTGCAAAACTGGTGACCTGAAAACCGGCTTTATGCAGCGCCCGCTCCAGCACCCAACGAATGGATTCATCGTCGTCGAGCACCCAAATCACATGCTGATTCTCGGCTTTAGTCATCCTTCACCTCGTCGGCAACACGGCTAGTTTCGTAGGGCAGAAATACCCTGAATTCGGTAAAGCCCGGCCGGCTTTCCACTTCAATTTTACCGGCATGCTGATGCACCGCTGTTTGCGCAATCGAAAGCCCCAGCCCAGTACCGCCTGCACGGCCGCTTACCATAGGGTAGAACAACGTTTCCGACAGCTCTGCCGGAATGCCCGGCCCATGGTCAATCACACTCACTACCGCACACTGGCGATAGCGCTTCCCGTAAATAGTTTGTTGATGCACCACTCTGGTGCGAACAGTAATTTCACCGTGACCACCTAACACTTCACTGGCATTCGCCAGCATGTTTAGTAGGGCCTGCTCAATGGCGTCACCAGCAATCGTCATTTCCGGTAAGCTGGGGTCATAGTCACGCTTCACGCTAAGGTTGCCCTGCGCGTCCAGCTGCACCACTTTAATCACCTGCTCCAGCAGTTGGTGCAGGTTGCACGGTTTACGCTCAGGAAAGCGATGCGGCCCTAACAGGCGGTCGACCAAAGTACGCAGCCGGTCGGCCTGACTAATAATTAAATCCGTGTATTCCCGCAACTGGGCATCGGGTAACTCGCTGGCCAGCAGCTGTGCGGCACCGCGCAAGCCACCCAGCGGATTCTTAATTTCGTGCGCCAGCCCGCGTACTAAGGATTGTGCGGCCAACAACTGCTGGTGCTGGCTGTTTTCCTGATTTATTTTGCGCAGCTGGTCTACCCGGCGCAGCTCCAACAGCAATAATTCTTCGTTGTCGTTCGACTGTATGGGCTGAGTAGAAAACTCCACCAACATGCGTTGATGATCGTGAAATACCATCACGACTTCGCTGTCGGAAACGCTTTGCTGTTGCCGCAACGCATGAATAAGCATGGACTCGTCCAGGCTTAAGTAGCTGAAATGGCTGTAAAAGGGCGTGCCGGCCAACCGCTTGGCGCTGCCGTCGAGCAAGGTTTCTGCTGCCGAATTCATATATTGAATAACCAGTTGGCGATCCAGCACCACAATGGCCGTTAATAAATGATCACATAACTGCCGCAATGGCATCATAACGCGCGTCCTTTTACCCGACTTGCCAGCAAATGCACCATAATGGTGCATAGGTACTCTAACCAATCAAATGCCATTTGGGAATAAGCGCGAGTGCCGTTGCAAATAAAATGTCTGCGGCTCGGTAGTGGCCACTACCGCATCTTCAACATTACTGCCGCCGGTCATGCGCTCGGTTAGCAGTGCTCTTATCTGGAAGTTATGTTCACCACGGTTTAAATTCTGCAACATGGTTTGGGGTAAAGCGCCCTGATACACCACATCGCCGTCCAGAATTAACTGAAAGACCAAGCTGCTGCTAAGCCGCTGGGCTTCAACGCTCCAGCGAAAGCTCACATCACCGTTGTTAGCGCGAATGGCCTGTTCGGCCGTAGGTTCAATAACGCGCAGGCTTACCTGATTTAGTAACTGATCGGCTTGCTCGCCGTTTGCTGCCTGTTGCGTCGGCACAGTTACCGGCGTAAACCGCGTATTGGTTGGGGTAACCTCCACTGGCACCGCAGTCGGGCTTGACTGGTCGCTATAGCGAACACGCCCCTGGGCATCAATGGATTTATAAATTTGGGGTTGAGCGTCAGTGCTAGCTTGCGGGTCGGCTTGCGCCTGCTCCTGATCGGCCGCCTGCGCTATAAAAACCGGATAAAAAAACAGCGTGCTCACCGCCAGCACAGTGCCGCCCAGCAAGGTGGTGAAACACCACCGGCTGGTTGGGTTGGTTGCTGGCGATTTACACGCTGGCATGGGTCAATGGCTGACCAGACTCAGCTTACACTGAGTAGTACAGGTCAAACTCAATTGGGTGCGTAGTCATTTTCAGCTTCATCACTTCTTCGTGCTTCAGCTTGATGTACGCATCAATCATGTCGTCGCTCATTACGCCACCTTGTTTCAGGAAGTCGCGGTCTTTGTCCAGCGCTTCCAGCGCCATTTCAAGTGAGTGACACACAGTTGGAATTTCTTTTGCTTCTTCGGCTGGCAAGTCGTACAAGTCTTTGTCCATGGCGTCGCCAGGGTGGATCTTGTTACGAATACCGTCTAAGCCGGCCATTAACAGGGCGGTGAAGCACAGGTAAGGGTTGGCAGCCGGGTCCGGGAAGCGCACTTCAATGCGGCGTCCTTTCGGGTTAGAAACCACTGGAATACGGATTGAAGCTGAACGGTTACGCGCTGAGTAAGCCAGCATAACTGGTGCTTCGAAACCTGGTACCAAACGCTTGTACGAGTTGGTAGCCGGGTTTGCAAAGGCGTTAATGGCGCGGGCGTGCTTAATAATACCGCCAATGTAGAACAACGCCATTTCGCTTAAGCCACCGTACTGGTCGCCGGCAAACAGGTTTTCACCGCCTTTGCTTAACGACATGTGTACGTGCATACCTGAGCCGTTATCGCCAACTAATGGCTTGGGCATAAAGGTAGCGGTCATGCCGTATGAATCAGCGACGTTGTGCACAACGTATTTGTAGATCTGAATTTCGTCGGCTTTTTTCATCAGCGTGTTGAAGCGGGTTGCCACTTCGTTCTGGCCAGCTGTTGCTACTTCGTGGTGATGCGCTTCAACCACTAGGCCCATGTCTTCCATAACGGTACACATAGTGCTGCGAATGTCGTGCGCAGAATCTACTGGAGGTACCGGAAAGTAACCGCCTTTTACGCCTGGACGGTGAGCTAAGTTACCGTCAGCGTACTCTTTACCAGAGTTCCACTTAGCTTCTTCGGCTTCAATTTTATAGAACGAGCCGCTCATGTCGGTGTGGAAACGCACGTCGTTGAACAGGAAGAATTCTGGCTCAGGACCAAAGGCAGCGCTGTCCGCTACACCTGAACTTTGCAGATATTCTTCAGCGCGACGGGCAATAGAGCGTGGGTCACGATCGTAACCTTGCATAGTGTCCGGCTCTAAAATGTCGCAGCGAATGTTCAACGTCATTTCTTCCGTGAACGGGTCTAATACCATGCTGTCGCAGTCAGGCATCAACACCATGTCTGACTCGTTAATACCTTTCCAGCCGCCGATGGAGGAACCATCGAACATTTTGCCGCCTTCCAGGAATTCTTCGTCAATTTGTGACACTGGAATGGTTACGTGCTGCTCTTTACCTTTGGTATCGGTAAAGCGTAAGTCGACAAATTTTACTTCATTTTCTTCGATGGCTTTCAATACATTGCTTGCTGACATGTGATCCTCCACGATCGGTCTGCGTTGCTACAGGTTGCTGTTGTGTGCGTTAGCAGTGCAACAACAACCCCTTAAACTTTGCTCGCTTATTAGCTTGAGTCCGCTTGAGTAAGCAATGGCTGTGCCAAAACAATTTTTACTCATATATTCAGACAGTTACTAACCGGATTGCGAACCGTAACTACTAAGATAGCAGTAATAACGCTAAAAACGCACTGTTATGGTGCATTTTACACAAAAATGACGCTTATATTCATTGCGTGCCACCCCTTAACGACAAAAACGCACCAAAATAGTGCGTTTATTCCCGGCAGCCCTGACGCCATTAAGGTGTAAGTATAGCTGGTATTTGAAATTCTTCAGTCACTGCATTCGGGTTAACCCGCCGCATCAAGAGTACAAGACAGAATTCGCGACAGATGGCTGTATGGCCGCCCGGTTTCTTCATGCCATTGGTTAAAGGCTTTTTGTGCCTGTAGCAGGCCTTTTTTGCTGGTGGGTGAGGCGTCCATAAGCTGATGGTTCTCCAGCGCAGTAACGACGTCGGCCGACAGGATAAAACCGTCATAACCAATGCGGCGCAGAAAATACTGCGCGGTAACACCACCAAGGCGTGCGCCATTCGCTTTTAACCACAGCAGCAAGCCAGCCTGATCATTGGCCGGCCACTGGCTTAAAAAACGTCCAAAACTGCCATGTTCTTCACTCATTTCCACAATCATGCGAGCGTTTACCGGCACCGTATCTATTTTTTGCATGTTGCGCACGATGCGCGCATCCGCAGTTAAATCATCCAACCGCTCGGGCGGTACTTGCTGCCAGTACGCCGGCACAAAATCACTAAAGGCGGCCTGAAAGCCCGGCCATTTATGATCGATAATGCGCCACACAAAACCCGCTCGAAACACGCAGCGGGTTATCTCCGCCAGATAAAAGCTGTCGTCGTGCGCTTCCAGTTCAGCTTTACTGGCCACCGTGGGTAAGCGCTTAAGCAGCGCCTGTTCGCCGCCGCTGCGCTCGAGCGCCCGCTGGTAGAAGTAATCAAATTTCATTGGTCACCCGCTGTTTTTTTTAACTAAGGGTTCTAACTAAAGATCATAGCTGCTGTTCATAGTGAACAACTTCCGTGTCACCCAGTGGATCTTTATGCAGAAATGTTCGCACAAAGGTCATGCCCAGCTTTTTCATAATGTTGATGGAGCCCGCATTATCGGGGTGCGCTATCGCAGAAAAGCGCTTAATGGACTTGTCCTGCGCCGCCAAAACGCTCGCAACATGGCGCGCAGCTTCACTAGCATAGCCCTGCCCCCAGGTATTTTCCTTAAAGCGCCAGCCCAGTTCTATGGTGCTGTCGTCACGCTCGTCTGAGAAAAAATACATGGGCCGTACCAGAATAAAGCCAATAAAAGCGTCATCTGAACGTGTATTCACCTGCCATAAACCCCAACCTTTGTCAGCATTACGATAACTTAGCATGCGCGGAATAAATACCGCGGTAATGTCATCTCGAGTGGTTACCCTGCCTGGCGATATGTAGCGCATTACGGCCGGGTTTTGATCCAGTTCATACATCAAATCGCCGTCGTGTTCGGTCATTAAACGAAAGCTAAGGCGCGTAGAACAAGGCATAGGAAGCGACATAAGATTCTCTTTATTTGTTATATTTTTAACATTATACCCGCGAAACAAGGCCGGCTCATCTGCTCAGTAACTCACTCGTCATTATTTATTTAGCGCTAGCTCTTTCTAATCGCTGCAGTAAATAGTAGAATACGCCGCTATTTTAACCAATCTCCAACTCTCTTCTCTCGCAAATTCTCGCAAGACTGGGAATGAATACAGGCTTTTTGAATGACTATCCAAGCAACCGAATTATCTAAACTTCGCAATATTGCGATTATCGCTCACGTTGACCATGGTAAAACTACTTTGGTTGATAAACTGCTGCAGCAATCCGGCACGCTGGAAAGTCGCGGTGATGCGCAAGAGCGCATCATGGATTCAAACGATCTTGAGAAAGAGCGCGGCATTACCATTTTGGCGAAAAACACCGCCCTGAATTACAAAGACTACCGCATCAACATTCTGGACACCCCAGGCCACGCCGATTTCGGTGGTGAGGTTGAGCGTGTACTGTCAATGGCTGACTCAGTTTTACTGTTGGTTGACGCCGTTGACGGCCCCATGCCTCAAACCCGCTTCGTGACGCAAAAAGCCTTTGCGCACGGTTTGAAGCCAATTGTTGTTATTAACAAAATTGACCGTCCGGGCGCACGTCCTGACTGGGTTGTCGACCAGGTTTTCGATTTGTTCGATAACTTAGGTGCGTCTGACGAACAGCTGGATTTTCCAATTGTGTTTGCTTCAGCCATTAACGGCTACGCCACTTTGGATCACGAGCAATTAGACGAAGCGGGCGACATGACCCCATTGTTCGAAACTATTCTAAGCAAAGTTGCTGCACCTGACGCCGACCGCGAAGGCACACTGCAAATGCAAATCTCGCAGCTGGATTACTCTAGCTACGTAGGCATTATCGGTATTGGCCGTATTAAGCGTGGCTCTATCAAGCTGAACCAACAGGTTACTATTGTTGGCGCTGATGGCAGCAAACGTAACGGTAAAGTGGGCCAGTTATTCGGCTACTTAGGTTTGGACCGCATTGAAACTGACAAAGCCAGTGCTGGTGACATTGTTGCCGTAACCGGTTTAGGTGAACTGAAAATTTCTGACACCGTATGTGCCGCTGGTGCTGTTGAAGCATTGCCTGCGCTGACGGTTGATGAACCCACAGTAACCATGACCTTCCAGGTAAACACCTCACCGTTCTCTGGTAAAGAGGGTAAGTTTGTTACCTCACGTCAGATTCTGGAGCGTTTACAGCAAGAACTGAAGCACAACGTAGCACTTCGCGTTGAAGAAACTGACAACCCGGATCGTTTCCGTGTGTCAGGCCGCGGTGAATTGCACTTGGGCGTATTGATTGAAAACATGCGTCGCGAAGGCTTCGAGCTGGCAGTATCACGTCCGGAAGTAATTCTGCGTGAAGAAGACGGCCAAACTTTAGAGCCGTTTGAAAACCTGACTGTTGATATTGAAGAACAGCACCAGGGTTCTGTGATGGAAAAGCTTGGTACACGTAAAGCTGAAATGACCAACATGACACCAGACGGCAAAGGTCGCGTACGTATCGACTTTACCGTACCTAGCCGCGGCTTGATTGGTTTCCAAACGGAGTTCATGACGCTTACTTCAGGTTCTGGCTTAATGTATAAAACCTTTGACCATTACGGCCCGCACAAAGGCGGTAAAATTGGTCAGCGTACCAACGGCGTATTGATTTCAAACGCAACCGGTAAGGCACTTACCTACGCCCTGTTTAACTTGCAGGAACGTGGCAAATTAATGGCTTCACACGGTGATGAAGTATACGAAGGTCAGGTTATTGGTATTCACAACCGTACCAACGACTTAACGGTAAACTGTTTGAAAGGTAAGCAGTTAACCAACGTTCGTGCTTCTGGTACTGATGATGCCTTAACCTTGTCACCGCCAATGCGCCTAGCGCTTGAGCAAGCGTTAGAGTTTATTGATGATGACGAACTGGTAGAAATTACGCCGAAGTCGATTCGTATTCGTAAGCGTCAGCTAACTGAAAACGATCGTAAGCGCGCCAGCCGTACTAAATAAGCTAGCTTAATACGCTTTAAGCAGAGGCCGTAACCGTTTGGTTACGGCCTTTTTCTTTGGCCTGATACATCACTTTATCAGCACGATTTAGCAATTGCTCCAGACTTTCTTCGCGGTCCCACAACGCAATACCTAAACTCATAGTGACTGTGCGGTCATCGGGAATACTATCGAATTTAAGTGAATTTAATCCGCGATGTAGTCGGTTAGCCAACATTTCGGCCCCCTCAAGATCGGTGGCATCCAGCACCACGGCAAACTCCTCACCGCCGGTACGAGCACCAATGTCGGTTTCCCGCACCGTGCCTAAAATGAGATTGCCTACGGCTACCAATACGTCGTCACCCGCAGCATGACCGAACTCATCATTAAAGTTTTTGAAGTAATCCAAATCGAACATAAGCATGCTAATGGGCTGATCTTGCCGTTTTGCACGTTTGAGCAAGCGGTCGCCATGCTCAAACAAGTAACGCCGGTTAGCCAAATTAGTTAAGGCATCGGTGGAGGCCTGCCGCTCCAGTTCCTGAATGAGCTTTTCACGTTCCTGCTGCGCTTTACGCCGCTCGGCAATTTCGTATTTCAAATCTTCGTTGGCTTTCAGAACTTCCTTGGTACGCTTGCGCACCTTGTGATCCAGATCTTCGTTCAGTTGGGTGAGCTGGCGTTGCTTATCGTCTACGCGCTGAATAAGAATATTCAGCGCTGCCGATAAGTCGTTTACTTCGGGATAATCGCGCAGCATGGGAATTTTATTTACTCGTGGATCATTACCCAACGCTTTTGCAGCGGCGGTAATTTCCAGCAATGGCCGGCTGATACGTTCGGCACTAAACCAACCAATTAAGGCAAATAAAACCACCACAGCCAAGCTTACCCAAATAGCGTTTTCGCGAAGCGCGGTAACCGGTGCGAAGGTATCGCGCAGTGGTTGCCGCACAATCACTTTCCAGTCCAGCCCCTGATAATCACGATAGCCACGGTTCTGCGCATAACCCACCACGTAAGTTATGCCGTTGTCCCAGGTTTCAACCAGGTAACCGGAGTTATTCAAACTCAGTTTATCTAGCGCTTGTGAGTCTATTTGCTTATCTACTAACTCGTTCGGGCCCAACACCACCTGATTGTTGGCGCCAACTAAAATAAGTTCAGCCGAACCGCCGAGTTTCATGGTGTTAATAACCGAACGCTCAAGCTCTCGCCCCCAGCGCCAGTTCAAATGGGATCCCAAAACGCCGGTGATGTCGCCCTTTTCATTGCGGATCGGTACCGCAATATCAACAAAGCGCATCGGTTCGCCGTCTTGTTCGCTAGCCAGAACTTCTTCAAGTAATAAGGCGGGGTGCACATCGCCAACATAGGAATCTTCGTTAAGAGCATTACGAAACCAGGGCCGCTCCGCTACGTTATTCCCCTCAAGCATACCCTGCGTAGACACCAACACCTTGCCTTCGGCATCGGTAAGCCCTATCCAGGCATAATCGCTATAGGTGGTTTGCAGGCGGTTCAGTAAACGCCGCATCGCTTCGGTGTCGCCGTCCTGCTGCAGTTTAGCAACCAAACTGGCCGCCACCTGAATATCCCGATAACGTTCAAACATGCCGCGTTCAAGCTTGTCGGACATTTGATACGCAACATCGGCTAAATTACTGCCTGCTTGTTCGCGAATCTGATTGCTGGCCACCTGCGTCAGTAACACGCTAATGACAGTCGTTAGCACGACTGCCCAGGCAGCAAATGTTACAAACCAACGCAGTTTTAAATTCAACAGATCACCTTTTACTTAATACACGACCTAAAACATCGGCAATTACGACAACACCTCCGGGTGCGGCAGTACGTAATAAAAAATCGATAAGAAGTGGAACACGCTGCCCAGCAACACAAACAAATGCCAAATAGCATGATGATATTTCAGCGATTTCCACACATAGAAGATAACCCCAAAGCTATACGCCAGGCCACCTGCCAATAGTAATAGTAGGCCGACAGGTTCAACCGTATCCAGCATGGGTTTAATAACAACTAAGGCCATCCAGCCCATGCCCAGGTATAAGGTTAGCGACAACCACTTAATGCGCTCTTTAATGCCCAGTTCCAGCACCACCCCGATAATGGCTATGCCCCAGGCTACGCCCAGCAGCGACCAGCCCCATACGCCCTGCAAATTAATTAACGCAAACGGGGTGTAAGTTCCCGCTATTAGAATAAAAATAGCTGCATGATCAAGCTGTTGAAAAATATACTTCAGTTTAGGTACAGGAATGGCGTGGTACAACGTGGAAGCCGTGTAGAGTAAAATCAGGCTAGCGCCGTAAATACTGGCAGCAATCACATGCACGGTTTCGCCGTAAGCCATGGCCCAGAACACCATCACAATTAAGGCGACCACACTAAGTACTGCTCCTAACCCGTGTGTAACCGCATGGGCTACTTCTTCTGCTACGCTATAGCCAGCATCTTTTGTCATGGTATTCCCTGTTGATTTTAAAGTTATTTATCACGCCCTGGCGCGTTGTAGCCCTTGCTGATTTGCTCGATTTTTTTCATAAATAATTCGTAGTCCCGCGAGGTTTCATAATCTAAATGGTACTTGTTATGAAATTCCAGCCGAAGCTTAGTGCTGTGACCTTCTAAAAACACCGTGTAACCGTCATGGTCGGTGTAGGCGGTAATGCCATCTAGCGTGTGTTTACCTTGCTCGGCTTTACCGTGCAAATGAATCTTCTCGTATGCATCGAGTATTAAGCGATGATCTATCTGGTTTTGCATATGCACTCCTTGATTAAGATATCGGCTTTCTTTTTAAGTATATACGCTCATTCCGCATAGTATAGTTTTACCCCGTTTTGCCAGCAACGGATGCTTAGGTAGTAGTTATGGGTGCCAATGTCTTAGTTTTCAATCACTACCGCCGATCTCTGCTCAGACAGCCGTCGTCACGACCAGTTTTTATACATACATTCATGCATGTTTGTAAAAAATTGCGTATACTTGTATACAAATGAAGCAGGATAACGCGCTTAGTGCGCAAATTGAACTGGAGCTAGTGTGGTAAGAAGAACCAAGGCCGATGCACTGGAAACGCGGTCCGCGTTATTAGATGCTGCGGAGCAGTTGTTTAGTGAGCAAGGTGTTACCAATACCTCAATGATGCAAGTAGCAGAAGCGGCCAACATGACCCGTGGTGCTATTTATCATCACTTCAAAAACAAGCTGGATTTAATTGACTCGCTAATGGAGCGGGTGCGTTTACCTGTGGATGAAATGCGCTGCCAGGTAAAAGCCAATAGCCCCAATAATCCGCTGGAACAAATTACCCTGCGCTCACAGAAATTTATTCGCCATGCCCACGACGATCCGCATACACGCGCCCTGGTAGAAATACTGCTGCATAAATGTGAATACGTAGACGACGTGTTGCCGATTAAAACCCGCCATTTGGCCGGTCGTAACGAATGCATTATTGATGTGCAGCAACTATTTCAGCTAGCTATTGAGAAGCAACAGTTACCCCAATCGGTGCAACCACATGCCGCCACCGTGGGTTTATTCAGCCTAATTGATGGCCTCATGTATAACTGGTTATTAGACAAAGACTACTTTGATTTGCTAGCGGTTGCAGAGCAGTCTATTCAGGCGTACCTGAGCGGACTGGCCCGCAAGGCGTAACGACGGGTTAACTCAAAGGCGGATGTTCGCTCTTGCCCCGATTGCGCCAGCCACTGTATTTACGATGCACGCCCCGGGTTAACGACTGGAAGTAATTCTCCAGCATATCCACCAGTACCAGTACAGCTACCACCACCAGTGCTAGTTTAATGGCTACCCCCAGGTGACCAAGCCCAATAGCAACACCAAGTGCAGCCAGCGACCAGATGGTTGCCGCTGACGTAACCCCAACCACAATACCGTCGCGCGCCAGCATAACGCCAGCGCCTAAAAAGCCGATGCCGGTAATCACCTGACCAATCACTCGGGACGGGTCACCGTGCTCAGTCATCACCGAACTGGCACTTACCAGAAACAAATAAGTGCCTAAGGTTATCAGCGAGGACGTACGAATACCTACCGGCTTCCCCCGAAACTGACGCTCAATACCAACAATAGCGCCACATAAAATAGCTGTGCCTATAGCCGACCAGGAGTAAGGCTCAATAAGAAACAACGCCGTCCATTGCATAAATTAGTCACCTTGCTGCAAAAAGTGCCGAAGGAATTCGTGATCTGTGCCTGCAATTTCTTCTGCAGATGCATTCTTTATACTGGCAAATTCAGGTGCAATCCACGCTTTTAAATTACTTAATATGTCGCGCAAATGCCCGAGCGAACGTAAACCACCTAAAGCGCCGGGTGAAGCCGCTGCCAGTAACACCACTTTACTCTTCCACACAGCGATGTTTTCGCGGCTGCTCCAGTCAATGGCATTCTTTAATAGCGGTGGCACTGAGCTGTTGTATTCCGGGCTTACAATCACCACTTTGTCGGCATTGCTAATCGCATTGTTTAAGTTTTTGATAGACTCGGGATAACCCTTGGCATCTTCATCGTCACCGTTATAAATGGGTGCATCCAAAGCCTCTGCCGGATACAAATTTACAGTCATATTTAAGCCTTCCGCAACGTCCGCTAGGCGTTTTTGTAATTTTTGGTTTAGTGAATCTTTGCGGCTACTACCAGCTAAAATAAGTACTTTCATAAGGTTTTCTGCTCCTTAAATTTGGTGAAAAGCAAACATTGGCAGCTAACTCAGGGGTGTCTTTTTTCCGCGGTTGTAGCTGTCGATAGCAAAGGCCGCGTGCATGATGCAAACCAGCCATAACCAAAATAGTCCACCCAGCGAAAACACACTCAATAGAATCACGGCAATACACAGAATGAAATTCAGTATGGCCTGAAAGATCTTGCCGGTAGTCAGAATAGCTAACGGCGGTAAAAAAATGGCCAGCAAATAACGCATAGCTTTGTTCCTTAAGCTGTTGATCGCAAACTAATAGTCATAGCCACTTAGCTTAGCAGCCTTCGGCTAATATCGTAATTCTTCACCGTTCCAGTGCCATAGCTTACCACTGTTATCAGGGTTTAAGTTTTGTATTACCTGCACGATGCGCTCAGCCGACTCCGCTGGCGTGTAAAGCTTGCCGTCGCTGATGCGTTCCTGAAACGGCGCCGACAGTTGTGTGTCTGTGGTGCCCGGATGAATAGCCGCCACTGTGAGTTTTTTATGCGTGCGGCGTAATTCTATGGAAGCAGTTTTAAGTAGCATATTCAGCGCGGCTTTACTGGCTCGATAGCTGTACCAACCGCCAAGGTAGTTATTGGTTGCACTGCCCACCATAGCGCTTAGCTGCACCCAGAAGCCCGGTGCTTTGCGATCCATTAGCGGCAAACTCTGCTGCATTAGTAATAAGGGCAAGGTGGCGTTTACCGCAAAGTTCTCAGCCAGCTGATTGGCAGTAACCTCGGCGAGTCGTTTTTCCGGCATATAGTCGTTGGTATGTAGCACCCCAACGGTGCTAAGTACGCCAGTAACAGGCTTATCAATGTCTTTTAGAACCACCTGCAATGACGCTTCACTGTAATCGGCCACCTGATGGTGCTCGATTCCCGCGCCCGAGGTTGCAGCCGATTTAGGTTGCCTGGTAATGGCAATCACCTGGTCGGTTACCCCAGCGGTTAACAACTCCTGCACTAACGCCTGACCTAAACCGCCACCGGCGCCGAATACTAAAACAGCCATATTGATCTCACCCGTAAGTTTTGTCGTTGAACAACTACCATAAAATATGTGTTACGGAAATTAATCCGGATCAGGTCAACACGGTGGCGCTTGCTTGGTAGCCCAAAGCACTTACAATGACTACTATACTGTGAGCAGAATTAGCAAAGGACGAGGTCGGTGTGCCGGCCCGGTAGTGGGAATTAGCAAATGGATGTAACCAGACTTCAGCTTTACGCAACCAATTCATGGCGCTTTTTGCGTTATTTTGTGCGCCGTTGTGCGCAGGATAAAATTTCGGTCACTGCCGGTCATCTGACCTATGTGAGCAGCCTGGCGCTGGTGCCATTAATTGCGGTCATGTTTTCCGGCTTTGCCGCATTTCCCATGTTCGCTGACATGCGCGAAGAAATTCAAAGCATGATTGTGACCAATTTAATTCCTACCTCCAGTGAGGCCATTAACGGCTACATTAACGAGTTCGCCGGAAACGCGTCGCAAATGACCACCATTGGTGTGGTTTTTTTGGTGGTGGTTGCCATTATGCTGCTGATGACCATAGACACCGCCATCAATCGAATTTGGCGTAACTATCAGCGCCGCCGATTGCCGATTGCCATTGCCATTTACTGGATGCTGTTAACTCTGGGGCCAGTACTCATGGGGTCTGGTTTAGCTATTAGTTCCTACGTGGTGTCGCTAGCATCCGTTGCCGACACTTATGTTTCCGGCCTGCAGTCGGCTATTCTGACTATCGTGCCCTACATTACTTCGATACTGGCGTTTTTGCTGTTGTACGTACTCATGCCAAACCGCGTGGTACGTATTAAACACGCCATTTGGGGCGCGTTGTTAGCCACTGTCTTATTCGAGTTAGGTAAATACGGCTTCACCGAATACATTACCCGCTTCCCGTCCTACGAAGCGATTTACGGTGCACTGGCCACTATTCCGATACTGCTGGTGTGGATGTACTTGTCCTGGAATATCGTGCTACTTGGCGCCGAACTTACCGCCAGTATTGAGGAATTTAATGAGCGCAAAAAGCCCGGCACCAATCATTTATCCACTGACTGAACCACGCCAGCGTTGGCAACTGGAGGTCGGTGCGGGGCATATACTGCAAATTTACGAGTATGGCCGCGCCGATGCACCGCCGGTGGTGGTGTTGCACGGTGGGCCAGGTGGTGGTGCTAATGCCGTACAAGCGGCCATGTTCGACCCGCGCGCCTGGCGCATTATCTGTTTCGATCAACGCGGGTGCGGCCAGTCCACAGCAGCCAACATACTGGCAGAAAATAACACCCATACGCTAGTGGCTGACATTGAAGCCATTCGGGTAAAATTGGGGATTGAGCACTGGCATGTTTCCGGCGGTTCCTGGGGTAGCACCTTGGCGTTGGTATATGCCATTAATCATCCGCAGCGAGTGTTGGGAATGATTTTACGCGGGGTATTTTTAGCCCGCCAGCAAGACAGCGACTGGCTTTATGGCAATGCCGGGGTGGCACGCTTGTTTCCGGAATTTTACCGTGAATTCACCGCCAGTTTAGGGGCTGATGATAGCCTTCACAGCAGTAAAGAGGTTATCGCCAGTGCCTGGCAGGCGCTGCAACAACCGGCTTCACCGCAAGGCCTCAAAGCAGCGGCAGCCTGGGCGTTATGGGAAGCCAGAATTTCCACGTTAACGGCGAAATCCGGCTTGCTGGATCACGTTCAACGCGACCCCAACGGCATGAACGCTGCTCGCATTGGGACTCATTTTTTCCACCACGGGTTCTTTTTACCCGAAGGTTTTATTCTGGCGCATTTAAGCGCTATTTCTCACATTCCGGCCATTATTGTGCATGGCCGTTATGATGTGGTGTGCAGCCTAAATAATGCCTATGATTTGGCCACTCGCTGGCCCTGCGCCCAACTGAAGATTGTTCAGGACGCCGGCCATTCCACTACCGAAAGCGGGATTGCCCGCGGCCTGGTTGCCGCCGGTCACGTTTTCCAACAACACCGGTAATAGCAGTAATTATGATTGCGCTTATTCAACGAGTGTCACAAGCCAGCGTTAGTGTGGCTGGCAAACAAATTAGCAGCATTGAGCAAGGTTTGCTGATTTTGCTGGGTGTTACTAAAGCTGATACTCAGGACGATGTAGAACGATTAGCAAAGCGGGTAGCCAGTTACCGAATTTTTGCCGACAGCGACGATAAAATGAATCTAAGCCTGCAGGACATCGGCGGTGCCGCTTTGGTGGTTTCGCAATTTACCCTGGCCGCAGACACCGCCAAAGGGCGTCGCCCAAGCTTTTCTAGTGCGGCACCACCGGCCCAGGCCGAACCACTGTATTTGGCTTTTGTTGAAGCCTTGCAGCAACAAGGTGTGGCCGTACAAACTGGCCAATTTGCGGCCGATATGGCCGTTAGTCTGGTGAATGACGGCCCGGTAACCTTTACTCTGCAAAGCTAGAATCACCCGCCGGCACGTTGCGCCGGTTCCCAAACACCATTACAGTAGTGCACCTAAACCTGTGCCCCGGAGCCTACCCCATATTATGTTCACTGTGATAACCCCAAGCTCAGAGGAAGAACTGAAGCGCTATTTTAATTTGCGCTGGCGCGTTCTGCGTGAGCCTTTTCAACGTCCACCGGGTTCTGAGCAGGATGAATATGATCAGGTGAGCCATCATCGGATGGTGGTGAATGCAGCCGGCGAGCCGGTGGCTATTGGCCGGGTGCATTTTAATAGCCCCGATGAAGCGCAAATTCGGTTTATGGCGTCAGCGCCCGAGTATCGTGGCGAAGGCCATGGCGTGAGTATCGTATACGCGTTAGAGCAGGTGGCCCGCGCTGAAGGTGCCAAACATGTGGTAATTAATTCCCGCGATAACACCCTGGGATTTTACCAAAAATGTGGCTATACCTTAGTTGAAGAGGCAGACACCTTAAAGAATGTAACTGCCGAGCATCAGTTGCGGAAAGAATTCAGCGAGTCGAACCGGATTATTTATCGGCCCGAGTGGTGCGCCGATTTACAGCAAATTTGGCAACAGGACATTCCCATTTCAGAAGCCATGGGCATTCGTATTCATCAGTATACGGGCCGGGAATTTGAAACCCGGGCAACCTTGTCACGCAACACCAATGTGCATGGCACCATGTTTGCCGGCAGTATTTATTCGTTAGCCACCTTGACCTGCTGGGGGCTATTGCATCTACAATTGCAGGAGCGACAGTTGCCGGGCAGTGTGGTGTTGGGTGATGGCACTATTCATTACCATAAGCCGGTAACCCATGAGCCACGCGCCACTGCGCAACTAAGAAACATGACCGGTGATTTTTCACCATTGAAAAAGAGTCGCAATGCGCGCCTAACGTTGAAGGCGCAAGTTTTTGACAACGATAGTCCGGTAGCAGAGTTTAGCGGGCAATTTGTGGTTTTAGCACCAACTTCCGACAAGTAAGGGACTGTGCAGTATGAGTCTTTCGTTATCCGCGCAACAACTGGCGCGTATTCGTACCAAGCTGGAAACCCGGCGCTCTGAAAATCCACCAGCGGCAAAAGCGGCGGCCTTAGAGGCTGCGTTAGAACGCATTGCCAACGGCGAATATGGGTATTGTGTGGAATGTGGCGATGAAATTTCTGCCGCACGACTATCCATGAAGCCAGAAGTAGCCTTGTGCAGCGATTGCCAGGCGCTAAAAGACGAAGAAGACGATAGCAACGCCTAAGGTCGGTGCTGCTATCGCGCTAAGTCAGGTTTAATCAAACAATGACTGCGGTAATAATGCCGCTACTTGCCCTTGTTCAATCAATGTTCCCACCGCAGTAATGTCCGGCGCGAAAAAGCGATCCTGATCGTAATAACTTACCTGCTCGCGTACCAACGCATGCACTTGCTCAACCACCGCCGCTGCTTTCAAGGGGCGTCGATAATCTAACCCCTGCGCCGCTTCCAACAGTTCAATCGCAACAATGTCCCGAATGTTCTGGGCAATATCCGTTAACCGCCGCGCCGCAAAAGTAGCCATAGAAACATGGTCTTCCTGATTCGCCGAGGTTGGAATGCTGTCTACCGAGGCCGGATGCGCCAGTGATTTGTTCTCAGACGCCAGTGCCGCTGCGGTTACCTGCGCCAGCATAAAGCCTGAATTCACGCCACCGTCGTCGACTAAGAATGGCGGTAAATTACTTAAGTGATGATCAATCAGCAAGGCCGAACGACGCTCCGAAATAGCGCCAATTTCACTGGCCGCAATGGCCAGAATATCGGCAGCCATAGCCACCGGCTCGGCGTGGAAGTTACCACCGGATAAAATATCACCCGACTCGGCAAATACCAGCGGATTATCGGTCACGCCATTCGCTTCGCGCTGCAAAATGCCCGCCGCGTGACGGATTTGGTCCAGCACCGCGCCCATCACCTGTGGTTGGCAGCGCAATGAATAAGGGTCTTGTACTTTTTCGCATTCAGCATGCGCTTCGGCAATAGCCGACGTGTGCGTAAGCACGCTGCGCATAGCAGCAGCAAAATCGATTTGCCCCGGCTGACCCCGTACCGCATGAATGCGTTCATCAAATGGTGAGCGCGAACCCATAGCAGCTTCTACCGACATAGCACCAGTTAGCAAGGCCGCATCGTATACGCGCTCAATGGCAAATAATCCGTGTAGTGCCAGCGCGGTTGATGCCTGGGTGCCATTCAATAAGGCCAGGCCTTCTTTTGGCGCTAATACTAGCGGTTCCAATCCGGCGTGCTTTAAGCCCTCTATGGCGCTTATCAGCTGGCCCTGATACCGAACTTCGCCTTCCCCTAACAGTGGCACCACTAAATGGGCCAATGGCGCTAAATCGCCCGAGGCGCCAACGGATCCTTTGCTTGGCACACAAGGGTAAACACCGCTGTTTAGCAGCGCCAACAGCGCGTTTATAACCTCGGCGCGAACACCAGAGTAGCCACGGGCCAGTGAGTTAATCTTTAACGTCAGCATTAAGCGCACAACGTTGTCAGACATAAGCTCACCGGTGCCAGCGGCATGCGACAGCACAATGCGGCGCTGTAAGTCTTGTAATTTGTCTTTTGGAATACGGGTATTCGCCAGTAAGCCGAAGCCGGTGTTAATACCGTACACAACCCGGCCTGCAGACAATACGTCGGCCACCGTTTGCGCACTTTGACCAATGGCGTCGTAAGCTTGCGGGTTCAGCTCTAATTGCGGTTGCTGGTGGTGTAAATGGCGCAAATCGGCCAGGCTCAATTCGCCCGGCTGTAACATAAACACATCGCTCATGACTTGCCCTCCAGCATTGGTAAATCAAGTTGTTGTTGGCGCGCGCAGTCTTGCGCCAGTTCATAACCGGCGTCGGCATGGCGCATCACGCCAGTGCCAGGATCGTTCCACAGTACCCGCGCTAAACGTTTCGCGGCAGCGTCAGTACCATCGGCAACAATCACTACGCCGGCGTGCTGCGAATACCCCATGCCAACCCCGCCACCGTGGTGCAAGCTCACCCAGGTAGCGCCACCGGCGGTATTTAACAAGGCATTCAGTAAGGGCCAGTCGGATACCGCGTCCGAGCCATCCAGCATGCCCTCGGTTTCCCGATTCGGGCTTGCTACTGAGCCGGAATCGAGGTGATCACGACCAATCACAACAGGGGCTTTTAACTCACCGTTCTTCACCATGTCATTGAACGCCAGTGCAATGCGTTGACGGTCTTTCAGGCCAATCCAGCAAATTCGTGCTGGCAGCCCCTGGAATGAAATGCGCTCACGCGCCATATCTAACCAGTTATGTAGATGCTCGTTGTCGGGGATCAGCTCTTTTACTTTGGCATCAGTTTTGTAAATATCTTCCGGGTCGCCAGACAGCGCCACCCAACGGAACGGCCCTATGCCTTCACAGAACAGCGGACGCACGTAGGCAGGTACAAAGCCGGGGAAATCAAAGGCATTTTCAACGCCCATGTCCTGCGCCATCTGGCGAATGTTGTTGCCGTAATCCAGCACTGCCGCACCAGCCTTTTGCATGGCAAGCATGGCGCGAACCTGCACAGCCATGGCTTCTTTGGCGGCAATAACGGTGCCTTTCGGGTCACTTTCCTGACCTGTTTTATAATCTTCCAGCGTCCAGCCCTGTGGCACATAACCGTGCAGCGGATCGTGCGCAGACGTTTGGTCAGTTACCACGTCGGCTATAATGTTCCGGCGCTCAAGTTCGGCGTATACGTCGGCAGCGTTACCCAACAAACCAACTGAAATTGCCTCGCCGTTGGCGCAGGCGTCGTGAATGAGTTTTAAGGCGTCGTCTAAGTTGGTCGCTTTGTGATCGACGTAGCCAGTACGTAAGCGGAAATCTATGCGGGATTCGTCAACTTCTACCGCCAACATACAAAAGCCAGCCATAGTTGCCGCTAGTGGTTGAGCACCACCCATACCGCCTAAACCACCAGTTAGTACCCACTTACCTTTGCTGTCGCCGTTAAAATGCTTGCGTGCCACGGCACCGAAGGTTTCGTAGGTACCCTGCACAATGCCCTGCGAACCAATGTAAATCCAGGAGCCGGCCGTCATTTGGCCGTACATCATTAAACCGGCTTTATCCAGCTCGTTGAAATGTTCCCAGTTGGCCCACTTAGGAACCAGATTGGAGTTGGCAATGAGCACGCGCGGCGCGTCTTCGTGGGTAGGGAAAACGCCCACAGGTTTGCCGGATTGAATCAGCAGTGACTCGGTTGGCTTTAAGCGATCCAGCACTTCAATAATTTTGTCGTAACATTCCCAGTTACGGGCAGCACGGCCAATGCCACCATAAACCACCAAGGCATGCGGGTGCTCGGCAACTTCGGCGTCCAGGTTGTTCATCAGCATACGTTTGGCAGCTTCTACCTGCCAGTTACAGGTAGTCAGTTCACTACCATGATCCGCTTTAATGGAGCGGGAGGTGTCCAGGCGTGACCCCGTTACTTTGTTAGACATACGACTTCCTTACTTTTAAATCTTACAACGTGCAGCGGCTTATGCGTGCGCTGACTGGAAACTCAGGTGACCACCTAAACGAAAGCGTGAACCTGGGTGGGTTAACACCGCGTAGGTAACCACGCCATCGGCACACCAGGTGCGGCGAATAATGCGCAGGCAAGGTTCCGGTCGGTCCAGATCCAGCCACTGGCACACCTGTGGGCGTGGTGAAATAGCCTCTATTTCATGGCTGGCTTCGGTCAGAGGCGTTACTTCACACAAGTATTCGTGTGGTGTCATTTGGGTGTAGTCCTGGCGCAAATAGTCCGGCACCAGTTGCGGGTTTACAAAGCGTTCTTCAACCTGCACCGCTAAGTCATTTTCGTAATGGGTGATAACGGAATGTAAGACTTTTTCACCCACCGTCAGGTTCAGCAATTCAGCAATTTGGTCGACCACCTTTTCTTGCCGCAGTACTTGTACTTTGGCGTGGTAGTTATGGCCACGAGAGCGAATTTCATCAGCAATATTACGAATCGCCATAAAGCTGGTTTGCGACTTTATTTGCGCCACGTAAGTGCCGGAACCCTGAGTACGCACCACCAGGCCCTCATCGGCGAGGTCTTGCAGCGCGCGACGCGCGGTCATGCGGCTCACCTGAAATTGCTGGGCCAGCGCGTTTTCCGAACTCACCGGATGATTTTCCGGCCATTCGCCAGACGCAATTTTGCGATACAGATGCTGTTTAATTGAGGAAAATTTTGCCATGCTGAACACTCCGAAACTGTGATTTTAGCCACCAGCTATGCTAAAGTTTACGCCACCTTACTTGTATATACAATACATGTAAATTAACTAGTCAGGGAGAGGTTACTTTGCAAGCAGCATCCAGCACTCAGCGTATCGAGAACATTACTGTGGCAACCATGCAGGGCAACGGCTACGGCCTGATTGAAAATGTGGTAGTGGATATTCACGGCGACACTATTGCTTATGCCGGCTGTCGCACCGAAGCGCCAGCGCTACCCGCTGATGCGCTGGTGATTGATGGAAAAGGCGGCTTACTAACGCCGGGCCTTATTGATTGCCATACCCATTTAGTGTGGGCTGGTTCGCGCGCGAATGAGTTTGCCGCGCGTTTGCATGGCGCCAGCTATCAGGAAATTGCTGAGCAAGGCGGTGGTATTGCCGCTACCGTAAAAGCCACCCGCGAAGCCTCTGAAAGTGAACTGCTGCGACTGGCCAAAGGCCGCGCCGAAGCCTTAATGGCTAGCGGTGTTACCACGGTTGAAATCAAATCCGGTTATGGTTTGGATTTAGCCAATGAACACAAGCAATTAACCGTGGCGCGACAACTGCAGGAAGTACTACCGCTGGCGGTACAAACCACCTTGCTAGCTGCCCATGCGGTACCCCCTGAGTTCAAAGGCCAGCCCGATGCCTATATCGATCTTGTAGTGCAAGAGATCCTGCCCAAGCTAGCTGCCGCCGGATTGGTGGATGCAGTAGATGCCTTTTGTGAAAACATTGGCTTTAGTCCGGCGCAAACCGAACGTGTGTTTCAGGCGGCCCAGCAACATCAGCTACCGATTAAGTTGCACGCTGAGCAACTGAGCAATCAAAACGGCAGTGCAATGGCTGCCAAATATCAGGCGCTTTCTGCTGATCACTTGGAGCATTTAGACGAAGCGGGCGTGCAGGCGATGCGCGAGACTGGCACTGTGGCGGTGTTACTGCCCGGAGCCTTTTACTTTTTGCGCGAAACTAAGCTGCCACCTATTAGCTTACTGCGCGACTATGGTGTACCTATTGCCATTGCCACCGACGCCAACCCGGGTTCAGCACCCATTCACAATTTGCAGTTGATGCTGCAAATGGCCGCTACCTTTTTCCGCATGACGCCGGAAGAGTGTTTGCGTGGAGTTACCTGTAATGCCGCGCAGGCGCTTGGCTTGCCTGACCGGGGTATTATTGCCGAGGGTAAACGCGCTGACTTAGCGCTATGGGATGTGCAAGATGCCGCCGAGCTCAGCTACCAGTTTGGCGTGAACCCGCTACAGCAAGTGTGGTTTCAAGGGTTACGCCGCTGACGCCCATGCAGGTAAGCAAGTGCTAACTCACTGAGTAACTGGCCTACCTGCAATTCACCCGCCGCAGTACCGCTTGGGTGTAGTGCTGGTGCCGCTTCGGCCAAATGCACGTAGCGCGCGGTTTCAACTTCCGCCAATTGCGACACAAAGCGATAGCCTTGCGCCACGGTTAAGCCAGTGTAGTTAAAGGCACTGGCTGGTACCTGCGAAAGTGCGTCTACGTCTACTTCAATACCCAGCGGACACAACCAAGATGCCGCCTTGGCGGTTACATCCTGCATGGCATCGGTAAACAACATATCGTACAAGCGATGAATGCTGTGATAGCGAAAGCCGGCATCGCGCATTTGTTTTAAGCTGGTGGCGTTATTTTTGCCTTCATGCAAGCCAACCACGTGATAATACTCCAGCGCGCCATCTACGTAAGCATAACTGAAGCCGTTGCCACTGTGTCGCCCTTCGCGCAGGCGAAAGTCGGCATGCGGGTCCAGATTCACCGCCCCACAACCCACTTCCGTTATGTCAGCCAGGCTGCGTAACAGCGGATACGCATTGTTGTGCCCGCCGCCGACCAGAATCACTTCAAAACCGGCCTGAAACAAAGGTCGTAATACGCGCATGACTTGTTGGTCTAACTCACCACACAGTTCACGTAAGCGCGCCAGCTCACCGGCATTTTGCGGATCCAGCTGGGCGGCTTGCTGCTGCAACGGACCACAGCTCACCGCACCCACCAGCAGTAATTCATGTACCGGTAAATGTGGGGTGGCTTGCAAGTTTAAAAAACTGCCCAAAAATGCTTCCCAGGCACCTTCAGCACCACTACGCCCAAGATTGGCGCGTGGCCCGATGCTTTCGGGAACGCCTACTACGGCCACGCGTTGGCCCTGTTGATAAGCTTTGGCCAAAGCTTCGGCATAACCGTCAGTGGACTCATTCGCCACTTCCGCCAACAATGCCACCGCCTGGCCCACGCGCGTTTCATGCTGGCGTGGTTTTACGTAATGGCTGGGATCAACCAACTGCAAATGTTCAAATGCCATAGGCTTTATTCAATATCCAGCGGCTCAGCAGCAATAATAATGCCGGTACTGTCGGTATAAATATGGTCTTCCGGCAGGAAAGTAACCCCACCGAAATTTACTGCAATATCACTTTCGCCAACGCCTTCGCTGGGTGCACCCACTGGCATAGCACCAACCGCCAATATGCCCATTTCCAGTTCATCCAGCGCATCAACGTCACGCACCGCACCAAAACACACAATACCTTCCCAGTCGTTATCCAACGCCGTTTCGGCAATGTTAATGTCAATCAACGCGCGACGCAGCGAACCACCACCGTCAATCAGCAGCACTTTACCAGCACCCGGCTGTTGCACCACTTCTTCAATCAGGCCTTTGTCTTCAAAACATTTAATAACCACCAGTTGGCCACCAAAGGAATCACGACCGCCGTAATGAATGAACATGGGTTCTACCACATCGATCATGTCTGGATATAAATCACAAAGTTCGGATGTATTGTATTCCATGTTGGGTTCCTGCCTCGATTTTTGCTTAACTGTTGGTTAAGTTTGCTGCGCTGTTAAGATGCTTCAGTATAGCTGGTTATTCCAGCACACAAAAGTATAAGCCAGAGCTATCACTTGCACATTTTTCTGAAAACACGTTTAATCGTGCAAGCGTATTAAACAAAGTTCTGAAAACTTGTCCGTAGCTCCTAAAAACAACCACAATAATAAGAGTTGTCGCGATGTTTCTGATTAGCCAGACCATAGAAGGCTACACCCACCTTACTCAGGGTATGTTGCTGTTCGCTTTCGCCCTGTTACTACGGCACTATTTTTCTGCCTATCAGCGCCATTATCTGCGCTACTGGTCATTTGCCTCGGCGGTATTCGGCTTAAGCGAAGTACTGCGCTTTATCGCCATGCAAGCAAGCCCCTCATTACTTCCCGACTATTCGTTAGTTGTCGACGCCTTGCTGGCAGTTTCGTTAGCGGCACAGTATTTAGCTATCGTGTTTCTGGCCATTGGGGTGTTTCACATTACCCGCGGAGAGTTGCCGATTCAGGCTGTCAGACGCCTGGTATACGCGGGTGCTGTGCTGGCGGGTTTAATCTCAATTGCGGCCTTTTCCCAAACACCGGAACTTGCTCACCTTGAATCAACGGTAGGGCTGGCATCCAAGTTCTCAGTAACTGGTTTAGCCATAATTATTTTAAGCGTCTTAATTATTACATCAGCACCAGCGGCAGTAGGCCCGCGTCTTATTGCCACCGCGCTATTTTTAATTGGTGTCAAAAACTTAATTGTTACCTTGCTGATTCTCACCCCCACGGCTGGTGTCGATATCCCCTTAGCGTTAGCCATCAAAGCATTGTTAAACTTGACCTTTTTAATGCTGGCGGCGCTGGGCGTTATCATTTGGCTGCTGGAATCCGAACGCAACAATACCGTGATGGCCATTCAGCGGGCGGAATACCTGAATACACACGATGCGCTAACCGGCGTGGAAAACCGTGAGCAACTGGTCACTAAGATTCCGGTATTTATTGATTATTGCCGCGGCAATGGCCGCCACCTGACCGTTATGCTAGTGGGTATTAACCGCTTTAAAGCCATTAACGACATGTTGGGTATTCGCGGCGGCGACCGGGTGCTGGTTGAACTGGCCGAGCGACTGACGCAGTTTCAACCGCAATCACTTGCGGTTGCGCGTATAAGCGGTGACGTGTTCGCCATTATGTTTGACCATTTAAAGCGTCGCAGCTTCATTCTGGATTTAGCCGAAGAATTGCTCGTGCGGCTACAAAAGACCATGCAAATTGACGGGCGCAGCATCAATATCAGTTGTGCTTTAGGTATTTCCCGCTTCCCGCAACACGGCACCCGCGCTGAACTGCTAATTAATAAAGCCACCATAGCGCTGGCCAATGCCAAGCTAATCGACAACGACTCGGTTATTTTCTACGAGCGCGGCATGGATGAACCTTACACCCGCCTGGTGGATTTAGAGCCAGATTTAAAACGGGCGTTAAAAGAGGACGAATTTTTACTCTATTTGCAGCCGTTTGAGGATGCCAAAACCGGTGCCCTTTGTGGTTTTGAAGCCTTGATCCGCTGGCAACATCCTACCCGTGGGTTAATTGGACCGGGCGAATTTCTGCCTTTTATTGAGCAACTGGGCATGGCCAGTGAGCTGGACGACTGGGTTCTGGAACACGCCGCGCAGTTAATTACGCGTTGGCAGGGGCAGTTCGATACGCTGGTGCCGGTAGCGGTGAATATTTCCGCCAAGCATTTCCAGCAGCCACAGCTAACGCAAAAGCTGAAAGACTTACTGAAAAAGCACAACTTAAGCGCCGACTTGCTGGAGCTGGAAATTACTGAAAACGTGGCGATGTCGGACATTAAAACTGGCATGAACGTGATTAGTCAGTTGCAGGCTATGGGTTTGAAAATAGCCATTGATGACTTTGGTACCGGCTACTCGTCGCTGGCGTATTTACGCCGACTGCCAATTGACCGTATAAAAATAGACCGTAGCTTTATTGCTGAGCTGCAGGAAAACGATACCGATGCCACTATTGTGAAAGCCCTAATTCGACTGTCGCACGGCTTAGGCAAGCGGGTGGTTGCCGAAGGTGTTGAAAAAGCTCACCAGCATCAGCTGCTAAAAGAACTTGGCTGTGATGTGATTCAAGGCTACTTCTACTCACCGCCGGTAGCGGAAGCCCATGCGGCTGACATGCTTGCGCGCATTCAAACGCAAGCAGTGGTCAACCGGGCAGTTAGTTGTGCTACAGAATAAAACGGCTTAAGTCTTCGTTTTGCGCCAGTTCACCTAAGTATTTATCCACATAAGCAGCATCTACTTTAATGGTGTTACCTTGCAAGTCACTGGCGGTAAAGCTGACTTCATCCATTAACCGTTCCAGCACCGTGTGCAGGCGACGCGCGCCAATATTCTCGGTGGTTTCATTCACATGAAACGCGGTTTCGGCAATCCGTTCAATGCCGTCTTCCGTAAACTCAACGGTCACACCTTCAGTGGCCATGAGCGCTTTATACTGAGTGGTTAGCGAGGCATTTGGCTCGGTCAAAATGCGCACGAAGTCATTACTGGTTAAGGCATCCAGTTCCACCCGAATAGGTAAGCGGCCCTGCAACTCAGGAATTAAATCCGATGGCTTAGCCATTTGGAACGCACCTGAGGCAATAAACAGAATGTGGTCGGTTTTTACCATGCCGTGTTTGGTTGATACCGTGGTACCTTCCACTAACGGCAATAAATCACGTTGCACGCCTTCGCGCGACACGTCCGGCCCGCTCACATCACCGCGCTTACAAATTTTGTCTACTTCGTCTAAGAACACGATGCCGTTTTGTTCCACCGCATGCAGCGCCGCTTCTTTTACGTCGTCCGGGTTCAACAGTTTGCTGGCCTCTTCTTCCACTAACTGCTTGTAGGCGTCTTTAATTTTAAGCTTGCGCGGCTTGCTTTTACCATTGCCCATATTCTGGAACATCGACTGCAGCTGTGAGGTCATTTCTTCCATGCCCGGTGGGGCCATGATCTCCACACCCATTTGCTGCATGGCTAAATCAATTTCAATTTCTTTGTCGTCCAGTTGGCCTTCGCGTAATTTTTTGCGAAACATCTGGCGACTGTGGCTTTCGTCGTTGCTTTTAGCTTCGCCGTCTTCTGCGCCCCAACCGGTTTTGGCCGGCGGTAACAGGGCATCCAGAATGCGTTCTTCGGCCGCGTCTTCGGCACGATGACGCACTTTTTGCATCATGCTTTCACGCGTTTGCTTCATTGCCGCATCGGTTAAATCGCGGATGATCGACTCAATTTCTTTACCAACATAGCCAACTTCGGTGAACTTCGTAGCCTCTACTTTAATGAAAGGCGCATTCGCCAGCTTTGCCAGGCGCCGGGCAATTTCGGTTTTGCCAACACCGGTTGGGCCGATCATGAGTATGTTTTTCGGGGTAACTTCCTGGCGCAGTTCATCACCTAACTGCATACGCCGCCAGCGATTGCGCAATGCTACAGCAACCGCTCGCTTGGCTTTGTCCTGGCCAATAATATGGCGGTTTAATTCATCTACAATTTCGCGGGGGGTCATGTCAGACATTTTTTGACTCCGAATCTTGTTCTTCAATTGTTTGATTGCCATTGGTGTACACACAAATATCACCGGCAATGGTGAGTGCTTTTTCCACGATTTCGCGGGCACTTAACTCGGTACTATCCAGCAGTGCAGTAGCGGCGGCTTGGGCATAAGGGCCACCTGAGCCAATAGCAATCAGGTCGCGCTCGGGCTGCACCACGTCGCCGTTGCCGGTAATAATTAATGAGGTTTCTTTATCGGCTACGGCCAGCAGGGCTTCCAGACGTCGTAACGCGCGGTCGGTGCGCCAGTCTTTGGCCAACTCAACCGCCGCCCGCATTAAATTACCCTGATACTGTTCCAGTTTGCTTTCAAAGCGCTCGAACAACGTGAAGGCATCGGCGGTACCACCAGCAAAACCTGCCAGCACCTGGCCGTTGTATAAGCGGCGTACTTTTTTGGCATTGCCTTTCATTACGGTATTGCCAAGCGACACTTGCCCGTCGCCGCCAATCACAACTTTGTCGCCGCGGCGCACTGATACTATTGTGGTCATGAAATCTGTCCTTTTACTTACTAACGCGCACGACAAAAGTGCGCTGTCATACATGGGGTATGACAGCAGTTATGAGGGCAGAAACGGATTTTTCAATGGAACATACGTAAAGAGTGTCGGGTTTATGGTGTTCTAAACAGATATTATGAGGGTGCCGCTTTCGGCTTATATTCACCGGAAAAAAACTGCGAGCAGGTCAGAAACTTCATTAGAGATACTGCTCCAATTCCTTTTTAATGTCCTCTTTAACCCGTTCCACAGGAACAATTACGCCTTCATTTACCGGCGTATTGAACACACTGGGTGGTAAGGCCTGATTTTTCTAGACACCTTCTACCTGCTTAAAATACTCACGCTC
>JBBEBU010000018.1:0-2404 GCA_040882145.1 Idiomarina sp. | reverse complement strand
GTAAGCGCCCATTAATTCGGGTAACTTGATCAAAGCTGCTTTTTATAGTTCCAAGGCAGCAGCGCCTCTAGCTTTTCCACAGTATCGGCATACGGCAGATCTTTCAGCATCCGCCTAAAGTAGTCGTAAGGCTCCAGGCCATTGGCTTTTGCCGTTTCAATGAGGCTGTAGTACAGCGCGCTGGCGTTCGCGCCTTTTGGGGTATCGCTAAACAGCCAGTTGCGACGCCCCACGCAAAATGGCCGAATGGCGTTTTCCGCAAGAATGTTGCTGATGGGTATCTCACCATGATCACAGTAACGAACCAGCTTGTCCCATTGATTGAGGGTGTAGTTGATGGCTACCCAGGTGAGGCTGTCTTTCATTACCTTGCGCTCATTTTTATCCAGCCAGGCCCTCAGCTTGTTTAGAACCGGTAAGCTCTCCTGCTGTCTGGCCTCGTATTTTTCTTCAGGCGTTTTATCTTTTATAGCGCGCTCAATCACATAAAGCTTATTGATCAGTGATAGTCCCACGCGGGCTTTGCTGGGCGCCGCCGTGCTGGCTTTGCTCCTGTGCTTTTTGTTAGTGCCGCTGGCCGCCTTTTCGGCTTCTTCGAACTTGCGACGCGCATGATCCCAGCAGCCGATATGGGTGAGGCCTTGTTGCTTGACCACAGCGTTATACCCAGCATAACCATCGGTTTGCAAGCAACCATGGAACCCGTCCAACAGGCGTAAGGGTACCTCCTGACTGCGGGATGGATCGTATTCAAACAAGACGCTAGGTTGATCCGGGGGCCCTCCCCGGGTTAACCACATCCACTTGTCACTGGTCACGCTTCGGCCAGGCTCCTTTAGCACTTGAGTGCGTGTTTCATCGGCCTGGATCAGGTTGCCTTCCCACTGATGCTCTCTGATAAGATTGATTAGCGGTGTCAGCTGGACCGATAGCCGGATCAACCAATTCGCCAGCGTGGTCCGGGTAACGCTGCCGCCGTAACGCGCCAGTATTTTTTCCTGCCGGTACAAGGGTAAAGCGTCCATGTACTTGGCGATAATGACGTAGGCCAGGGTATTGGTGCTAGCCACGGCTTTCGGAAGTGGATGTTTTGGGGGCTGCGCCGCAACGATGGTGCGTTCGCCCTCGCTCCGCTGAAATACCGCTTTTTCCTGCAGCAGTTCGATGACCTGAACTCGAGCAGGCACGATATCCAGCTCTTCCTTGATTTTAACAAAGTAGGTGTCGACCGCGCCGGCCTTTTCATCGTCGGATAATTCGATCCGCTGCTGAACACGCGCAATGTCAGGGTTCAGGCCTTTGCGACCGCTGGGTTTTTTCTTCTCGGCCACGCCCACGAGCTGCGCATCGCTTTCCGCTTCGGTGGTTTCGGCTTCATCGAACATGCCGAGTTGGTCGGGCTGTTGTTCGCTGCTGCGGCCAAACCGTTTTTGTTTATGTAGTTGTAGGAGTTCTTCCAGTGCGGCTATACGGGCTTTTTGAGATTGAATGACCTTGGACTTTTCACCAATGATAACGTCTTTTTCAAGCACTAGGTTACGCCACACCGTTTCATCTTCTGCGTGGTCGTCATTCGGTAGTGCGGCTGAATTGGGTCGCGAAATCATGCTGCGTATTGTACCAAATAACGCCGCTAAATGGACTAAAAAACGCTGTCATAATCGAGTTTTCTATGGGGAATCATGGCTTTTATATCGTAGCCATCCAACAACCAATTGAGTTGTTCGCCGGTTAGCGTCAACAGCTCGTCATCCGGTGTGGGCCATTTGAATTTTTCCTCGGCCAGGCTTTTGTAATAGAGCACAAAGCCATTGCGCTCCCAGAATAAGCATTTAATTTTATTGCGGCGCTTATTGGTAAAGGCATATAAACTGCCAGCGAAGACATTGTGGCCCAGTTCCCGCTCCACGATGGCGCTCAGCCCGTTGAAGGATTTGCGGAAATCAATCGGTTGGCGGTACACAAAGACCTGAGTCAAGGCCCGGGAGGGGCGCATCACTTCGTTCATGACAGCGCCCGAACTAATGCATCCGCAACCCCGATGTTTTGTGCTGAAATGCCCTCTATCACGAGGCCATTTGCTAAGCGGATAACCAAACCGCTCCCCGGCTCGGAAGCCGCGATCGAAACCTGTGCAAAAGGCGAGCGTCCCGTTTCGATCGGTGCGCTCGCAGCTTCGTATTTGCGCTTGTAATAACCCAGCTGATGCGTGACCAATCCCCGCTGTTGACAGAACCGGTTCATAGGCAATCCTGAGGTGCGCCAGGCTTGCACCTCTTGCTTCCAGTCGATGGGAGATGATTTGCCTTTTGATTCGATACTCATAATGGACTCCTGTGTAAGTTGAGTGCATTATGACAACGTACTATTCAGGCTGAAATTACGCCGATTAATGGGCGCTTAC